>CAVZFW010000017.1:0-383810 GCA_963774705.1 uncultured delta proteobacterium | reverse complement strand
TTTGAAGACCGGTAGGACCACCGGGTCCTTTCCTCCTCCACCCTTTATTTATTAGGCACTTAGGCCAGATCGGCACAACCGGAATATTGGTTTGAGTGCCCACTTTTCTCAAGTTTCCTCAAACGGCCATTATCATTCAGGATCAGCTCGGCCATTTCATTCGGTGCTGCCCTCGGTGTGCTTGAAGAAGTGCGAGTACACCTGCAGCGTGATCGCCGGATTGGCGTGGCCGGGGCGATGCTGGACTTCGGTGATGGGCGCGCCTCCTGCGATCATAGCTGAGGCGCAACTATGACGAAGCGTATGGAAGGTCACATCGCTTTAGTCGGGCTCTTGAAAGGGCCGGGTAGAAAGCCACGCGAAGCAGCCAATCCCCGCACACGGGTTTACCTTCGAGCGTCGGGAACACCAGGCCTTCTTCGGACTGAGCGCACTGCAATTTCCATCGTTTCAGGTCCGCGACCAAACGTGCAGGAATCGATATCGTACGACGGCCCGCCTGGATTTTCGGCGGGAAGTCTCAGTATCCGGATCCAGCCGATAACCCCTGACGCCATTGAAGCTCGTCAAGCTGGCGAAAGAGGCTGCGAGTGTAAGCAGCAAATAGCGCAATTACTCCAAAGGAGCCCAACCCTCCCTATCAACAATGCGGCAAGAATATGTAAGGTCTCGATATGAGCCCGATGAACATAGGTTGGATCGTGTTCGCGTGTGTGTTTGCCGGTGCACTGATGGGGATGGCTCTTCGGCTGATTCTGCCCGAGCACCATCTGAACACGGATTCCAAGGATCTAATCAAGATGGGAACGGGGCTGACCGCGACAATGGCGGCGCTTGTCCTCGCGCTGCTGATCGCCTCGGCAAAGAGTTCTTTCGATGCGAAGAGAAACGAGATCACACAGATTTCCGCTAATGTTATCCTCCTCGATCGGGTGTTAGCCCATTACGGGCCAGCGACCACGGCAGCCCGCGAACTGCTCCGCCGCTATGTTGCTCGTGCCCACGATCAGATGTGGCCCGAGAGCCCTTCCCAACCTGCCGACTCGGAGCCGGCGGCAGGCCTCGGCGAAAAGTTTTATGACGAGGTCCAGGAACTATCGCCGCAGAATGAAGCTCAGCACTCGCTCCAAACCCAGGCGCAGAAAATGACCATCGATCTTGGACAGATACGCTGGCTGCTGTTCGAGCAGTCGGGCAGCTCGATACCGATGCCATTTTTGGTATTGCTGGTCTTTTGGGTAACCATCATTTTTCTCAGCTTCGGGCTTTTCGCGCCCCCGAACGCGACCGTGATTGTTACGCTGTTGCTGTGCGCGCTTTCCGTGTCGGGTGCGATCTATTTGATCCTAGAGCTGGATCGGCCGTTTGCGGGGCTACTTCAGCTTTCTGACGCTCCGCTGCGCAATGCCATCGCCCACCTCGGTAGATAGCAGGCAGCTCCAAACAGTAGGAGAAATCCTTCATTTAAGTAATCACCCCGTGGCCTCTTCCGATGATAGTCCATGGACGTCCGGACCTTGCTAAAATTGCGGGGCAGTTCGTCCGCAGAAGTCCGCGTTGACCGCCCGAATTCAACGGGGCGATTGTCGAATTGGCTTGCGTTGCTCGATGCAAGGTGTGTCACAATCCGCTTGGGGAATTGGCGGCAAGCTGTCCTCCCCTGATGATAATCTTCCAAAGCGCCGCAATAGTTTCAAAGGGAGGCTCGTCATTTGGAAATGAACATTGACCATGCGCTGACCGATCCGGCCTTCTTTGTCACAAACGATCCGCATTCAATCTGGCAACGCTTGCGCCAGGAAGACCCCATCCATTGGACGCAGGGATCGGTCCGCCCATTTTGGTCAATAACCCGCTACGACGATATCGTCTCAGTGTTTTGCGAACCCAACCTATTCAGCTCGACGCGGGGTCTGATCGTTCCGTCCAGTCCCGAGATGGAGCAATTGACGCCGGAGATGATGGGCGCCGGCCAGATGATGATCATGACCGATCCGCCGCTGCATGGCGCGATGCGGCGAGCGTTCAACCGGTTGTTTCTGCCGCGTCCGGTCGGCAAATACGAAAGCCCGGGTCATATGCTGGTCGCGGAAATTCTCGACGAGGTCATGAAAGACGGGAAGTGCGACTTCGTCGTGGACGTGGCGGCGCGGCTGCCGATGGCTTTCATCTGCGAGATAATGGGGATTCCGCGAAAAGATTGGGCCGACGTGTTCAAGTGGGGCAACATGTCGATCGGCTTCGAGGACGCGGAATACCAGACTGAATCAGCCTCGCCGATGGAAACGCGCCGACTGGGAGTGATGAATCTTGGTACCTACTGCGCCGAACTCGCCCTGCAACGGCGTGGGGGTGACGGCGAGGACCTGTTGAGCGTACTCGGCAACGCCGAAGTCAACGGACAGAAGCTGACCGAGCTCCAGCTCTTTCATAACGGCTGGCTATATGTCATCGGCGGTCTCGAAACGACGCGCAATGCGATCTCAGGCGGTTTGCTCGCGCTGATTGAACATCCGGAGGAGCGCACACGGCTACTGAACGATCCTGCACTTATGCCAACTGCGATCGAAGAGATCCTGCGCTGGACGAGTCCGATCACGCATATCGCGCGCGTCGCGACCCGGGATACCGAACTGGCGGGCACGAAAATCAAGGAGGGCGACCGGGTCGCGCTCTGGATTCCGTCAGCGAATCGGGATGAGAGCTTATTCGCCGATCCTTACCGGTTCGATATCGCGCGCCGTCCTAACGAACACATTGCCTTTGGTAAGGGCGAGCATTTCTGTGCCGGCGCTCATCTGGCGCGCCTGGAATTGCGGCTGATGCTGACGGATCTGCTAAGCCGAATCGAGCACGTTGAGTTGGCCGGCAAGGTCGAGCGGCTCAAATCGAATCTAATCGCGGGGATCAAGCACATGCCGGTGCGCTTCACCCAAACGCGCGCAGCCGCCTGATCGAGCGGTCGAAATTTGGCGAACACGGCGTTTGAGAGCTCGGCATCAGCAGGAGCAAGACTGCTCGAAACTATGTGAAGTCGAGCCAGCAGAAATGAAAAGGCGTCTTGTTCATCAATACCGAACGCCCACCCAAGCCCTATGTTCTGGATCCCATCGCTTAAGTATTCCCTGCACTCCTTTGCTGCCCGTGGTGGGCATTATGCAAGCTTGAAGGCTAATAGCGGCCAAGGTTCCAGCATCTAGCCTGTCGGCACAAGTCGCACGGAATGAAGCTATTGACGAAGAGGGTCTTTTGCACATCTTCACCGCGCAAGAAGCGAACGATGAGATTGAAAGCGGAGACAGATTCGGGCGAGGCGGCTGAGCGAGCGGGCGGACTCTCTCGTGCATCGCCAGAGGTGATTCATTTCCGCCTGGGCCCAGGTCGGGAGCTCGCGCGCCATGTCAGCTCCCAACTACGGTCGTCGCTCACGCCCATAGAAAGGTGCCTTCCAGGATGGTGCTTCGTCCGTCCGCACTTGAAAGAAATCATGCGGTCGGAACTTTCCGCGAAGACCAGCAGATCGGGGCAGGTGCCAAGTTCACGCCGGAGCACAACTCCAGGCCTGATACGGACGACCTGTCCGGAATCCTTCATAGACCTATTCTTTCATGACCGTCGAGCGATGGGAAAGATTTAAATAGAACAATTCTATTCTAACAGGCAATCATCAGCGTTAATTTGCTATAGACCACGACAAATCGCGTCTATTTCCATTAATTCGCTGACCTTTGGCTTGGTTTTTAGGGACAGTGCTAGCGCATTGCCAGCTTGGGATTAAACCTCAATCGTGTACAGATCGCGCGAGATACGCAGGATTCGATTTGACCTTTCGCTAAATCGTCACGGAAGGGGATCACCGCTGGCGCCGATGGTCTTGATTTTCGCCCTAGCTATCGTTGCGGAGCCGGCAGACAACTCCAACCGAGCGAAGCTCCGGCGCACTCGCCAACGCGGTCAGCCGAACTCGCCGCTGCTGCTGTCGATCGCCTCTTCCAGCGTGGCGGCGGTCATGCCCATCTTCTCCGACCATCCACTTCAGCGCCGCTTCGAGGACATCACGGCGATGACTCATCATACCGCAATGAATCCGGACCCCGCCGCCCGACTCTCCGGTTCCGCTCAACTCGGCGTCCCGATCCTTGATCTTTTTCTCTGAGCGCGAGGCAGCCTTGCGAAGAAAACGACAGCGGGACCTACTGTTGAGACGCGTGCCGCCTTTCGCAACGACGACGCTCACGGGTGCTGGGCCAGTCGTGTTAAGGTCTCCCTAATCGCTGAAACTGCCCGGAGCACGAAAATGAACGCACGCGTAATCGGAATCGCGGTTGGCCTCGTACTGATAGCCGGCGTCGTGGCCGCGGACGTTCTGCTGCTATGGCCGTTATAGAGCGAAGGAATTTTCATGAAATTCGGAGTCATGAGTTTGATTACCGAATATACTTCGAGTAAACCGACTGGCGAAGACTGCAGAAGAACGCTGCCTCATCTCCGCTCCTCGCGCGGTTGAATGAGCCTACCCCCCCTCTTCGTCAATCGCTCGATTCTGTGCAACTTGGTTTGACACGGACGATTCCCCTCTGCTTCCAAAGCCGGTGGATGTCCGCGACCACCTGGATTCCGAACTAAGCGCGAAAAACAACCATCTTCAGATTAGCACTTCCGCCTTACCCAGCCGCTCCAGGTCCCTCTCAGTCAGCTTGAGAAGCGAGGTCAACACTGACTTGGTATCAGCGCCTAGCAACCGCGCCGGAGCTTTGACTTGGCATGGTGTTTCGGACATCTTCCACGGAATACCTGCATGGATGCCGCGACTCACTTCGGGATGCTCGAGCCGAACTAGGTAGTTGCGCGCTTGCAAATGCCGATGGTCCGTTAAATCCTTACTGCTCATCGACGGGAACGCAGCGATCCCTGCGTCTTGCAGCAGCCGCGTCACCTCCCAGCGACCGCGCTCGCTGGTCCAACTGGTAACCGCCTGGTCGAGCGATGCTTCGTTGCGCTTGCGCAGCGCGGCGGTTTTGAAGCGGGGATCGTCGGCGAGCTCCGGTTTGCTCATCACATGGGCACAGTGCGCTCCACTCGGCCTCGGTACCTACTGCGATCCAGACCCATTTTTCTGAATCACCGGCGGCCTTGTAAGCCGACGTATGCAGCAGAAGAAAACTTTACCGAATTATGCGTTGCCCTGAGGGGCAACCCCGTGCTTGGACACTTCAAATTTCAATTTCGCGGCCAAGCAAAAAGGTCTTACTTCGACGCGAGCACGCATGCGGCGGTCCAGGGCGCGGTCTCGCGCACTTCCGCGCGGGCGTCACGAAAGCCCACGGCACCAAGGAGCAGCTTCGCTTCGTCGGGATCGAAGCTCGGGAGCTTGGAATGCGAAGCGGGATTCGGCGCAATCCTGAAAGCCAGCGCCACCGTGCCACCTTCTTTCATCACACGCCGGATTTCCCGCAGGTCGTCGCCGCGCGAGGGCCAGAAGTAGATGTTGTTGATACTGCAAACCTTGTCGAAGCTCGCGTTGGGATAGGGGATCGCAGAAACGCTACCGACCTTGAGCTCCACGCGGCCGCTCCGCAAGAAGGGACGATTGCGCGCGGTGGCCTGCGCGATCATCGTCGGTGACGGGTCCACGCCCGCGACTAAACCGTCGGTGGCGCGTTGGGCGAGCATCCCGATGCACGCTCCGGGGCCGAAGCCAATCTCGAGAACGCGATCGCGTGGCTGCACGTCCAACATCTCGACCACGAAGCGATTGAGCGGCCGGTTTGTTATTACCATAAGCAATCCGGCAATCCGTCCCAGAAAGCCTCTCGGGTTGCGGAAGTGAACGCGAAAGCCGGAAATCTCAGTTTGTTGGGTTGGCATAACCGACCAGTGCAGCGTTTGCGCCGGCGAAAGGAAAAATCCACGACCTTGAAAAAGTCAGACGACCAATCCGCTCACCGAACGTCGGATTCACCAGAGGATCGTAATCCAGCGCTGCAAAGCGTGGAAGACGAAGGCGGAAGCCTTCGCGAGAGGAAAGTGCTGCCTGCCTATTCAAGGACCCAACGGCACCATGGTCCGCTGCGAAGGGCATGTACCTTTAAGGCGCGCGCCGCTTCATGGCCGCATCTTTTTGGTTGCGAAATCCGCAGCCTTGGCGGCTTTGCGCTGCTTTGCTTCGCGCTCGATCGCGGCATCGATGCCGATGACACTGTAGCCGATCTGGTTGAGGAACCTGTACAGGCGCAGCACGTACTCACGCGGCGTGCTGTCTTCCCACACTCGCATTGCGTCCTCGGTCTCGAGCAGGTTCGGCAACCAGTTTTGGCGCTTAGTCAGTACCTCGTTGAGCAAGCTCGCTAGCACGTCAGCGTTCGCGCAGTGACGGTTTGTCCTCGGGTCATACGGACCGCTCAACAAGCCCGCCTTCACGATAGCTTCCCAGACATCCCTGCCTGTCAGCGGCATCATCTTATTCCTCTCTCTTTGAGTCTCCGACTCTATCGCTTCAACGGCATCAACTTAAATTCACTCTCCAAAAAGCGAATCACGGCGGACGTGCAAAAATGGCGACTGTGGACGATCAATTTGAAATGGTTCGGCTACACGGACCTAAGTCAGCGGCCAGTTGAAGTATCTCGTTCCTTCGAGTTGGCAGCGTCCGGAGGGTAGCTGGTTGGTTACTTCCTATTTTTTATCTTGAAATCGGAGTAGGCAAAAGCGCTACCGTAAGCAAATCGAGGTCCCCATCCCGATCACTACATAGCGATCCGATCCCCGTCGCCCAGATGTCTCCGGTGAAATCGAAAACGACTCAATTCAGGCCCGGTTGCCGTGCTTACGTCGGATTGTGGCAAACCGCCTCGATGTTGTTACCATCAGGATCGATTATGAATGCTCCATAATAGTTGGGGTGATACTCCTTTCGCACCCCAGGCGCACCATTGTCGCCTCCGCCGGCTGCCAGCGCGGCCCTATGGAACGCGTCAACAATCTTGCGATCCGAGGCGGCAAAGGCCACGTGCACGGGCTTCGGTGACTGTCCTTGCGAGATCCAGAAATCGGGTTTTCCAGCCATTCCGAATCCGGCGGCACCGCTGAATTCCATCAACTTCGTGTAGCCCAGCGGTGCGAGCGCTCGTTCGAAAAAGCTCTTGCTGCGGCCGAAGTCCGACACCATCAAGCCTATATGGTCCAGCATGGTAAACTCCTTTTCGCGCTTGATCGCTCTTTAATTTGATCCAACACGGAGCATACGGACACAATCATCAAGCTAGTCGTGCAGCTTCAAGTCCCGCAAATGTTGAAGAAAGTACAGGGAGAGGTAATTCCAGATAATTCCAGCGATTGGTGGAGCGCTCACCTCCGTCAATCAGGACCCTTGCAGGCGATATAGATCGCCTCGCGTAGAAGATCAAGAGCGCGGCCTCGGGTTGCCAGGGCTTTTCCGGCAGTGGCGATTCCGGCGAAACGCCGGCGTTTGAGATAGTTGCTGTCCTTCGCCGAAAACGCGTGATCGCTCTCCTTGCAGGCATAGGTTTATTGCCGCGCTTACCGGGTCAGCTGCTACTGCGGATGGCCGCTGGGACCCCTGAAGTAGACGCGTCACGCCAGGTGTTGGTGTGCATGTCCTCTTGTGAGAATGAACCGCTCCCATCCGGAATGCCGGCATCTTTGATGCGACCGAAGATGGCGTCGAACTCCGCGTCGCCCAAGAGGAAGGCGTAGTGACGCATCTCGAAGTGGCTCAGTTGTCGAAATCCACCCCAAGCGCTTCATTGACTCTGACAGGAAGAAAATGACCTATGCCGCCCGCCCGTCCCTGATTTTGACTTCCCTCGGATAAATCAGGCTGGCTTCAAGTTTGTCCGTGATCGCCATGGCTCCTCCCTCGACAAGAAGCGCCAACTGGACGTCCGCGTCACGTACAGGCGCCGCTCAGTTTAGTCAGGCTCGGCCCATCTGCTTGGCGCCCTTCATCTTGGCGCGCAGCTCAGTGAGTGGAATCGCCGGTAGCGTGGTGATATTCACAGTGCCCCGCGAGCCCAGATCGACGGACAGATGCGCCACTGTGGCATTGTCAGCGGCCTCGACAATGGTAACGAAGTCGCATTGCCCTAGCACCGCATACTGGGAAATCACCTTGCACCCGAACTCGGCGATTTCCTTGTTGACCTTTTCCATGCGGTCGGGATCCTTGTGCAGGGTCTGGCGGCCTTCGGGGGTCAAAGTGCTTAGCAATATGTAGGTTGGCATACTGCACTCCTTCTCGGGTAGGTGACATCAGGAGACAACTACCGGTTGGTGCTATCGCTTTGTAGTCGTTTTCTACGCCATCTTTGTACCGCCCTCGTTGCTTCATGAGGGCCGCATCGATCCGATCCCTAGCTAATGCCTCAGCTCGTGGCCATGATGCCCGGGAATGCGCAATTCAAAAGCCATCAGGAGTAGATCGCGGGAGTTACCATTGCGATCCTCAACCCAGTCCGGCAGCAGCGCTTCAACGTGAAAGCCTTGCCGCTCAAACAGTGCCCGCGCACTCTTGTGGTCGGCGACCATCTGAGCCGTAATTTTTCTGAGATCCAGTATGCCGGCCAGCGCCACAACCTCTGTGCAAAGACCCTCGCCGAGGCCCCGCGAGCGCCAGTCCGGGGCGATGTGCATGCTGATCTCGCCGACTTTGTGCGTCCATCGGAGCGGATTTGCGTGAAGACTCGCGTAACCTGCCGGGACACCGTCCGGCTCGGCTAGCAGAGTGACCGTCGTTCCTCGCTCAATATCTTCGATCCAGTCGTCGACCGCCGCCGGATCGCTGATATCGCTGCGTAAAAAGAGCAAATCCTCCTCGGGCAGCGCATCGGCGAATTCAAGGATTTTGGCCTTGTCTCCCGCACCCATCGTCCGTAGTGGAACCTGCCGGACCTGCGGCGCGCCACCCGGCTTGAGGCGCAAGAACTGCGGTCCGGTCTGCACCAGGGTTTCGTCCAACGCGATGGTTTTCGGATAGTGTTGGCTGACTTCCGGATTCGTACCCATGAGCTTAGTCCTCCTCGCTTGCGTTGCGCTCCCGCCGAGGCTGCCTGGTACGAGGATGGAGGAATCTCTGAGGTTCCGGAGAGGGCGAAGCCTGGTGCAGCCTCGCAGGTGTAGAGCCTAGCAGATCGTGTTGCCGAGACCCAAACCGTGGGGCACGTCGGCCGCAGTGCGTGCCAAATTTTCTCCCATCATCGTCGGCTGGTCCTGAGCTTTCTCCTTCGGCCAAGGGTTTCTCGGACGACTGAGTCAGCACGCCGGCATTCGACGGTCTTCAGGTCTGGGACTCGGCGCTTCCAGTCAGCATTTGAATCTGTCCTTCGAGCGTCGCCAGATGAGCCGCCTCCTTCTCGAAAGCCGCGTCGGCGGCGCCGAGCGAAGCAAAATGCCTATGCAATGTCGTGAATAAGTCGGTCAACTCCGCTAAGTCGCCGTAGAGGGGACAATCACTCTGGAGACCGACGACAATTCGCTGCGCGCAATTAAGCCCGCAGATAGACACTGACCCGTGCGCAAAAGCGTCATGCGTTTTTCTGTTCAGGACAGCAGTCTGAATAAACCTTTTTATCCTGTTTCATGAATTCTACTTTCTGCAACATCGGGCAGCCTTTGCCGGAAAATCAGACCAGCTTCAACGCCCGACATCATGATCCGAAAAGGGGCGCAACGATCTGCTATCAGAAGCTCGGCTTAGTCGGAAATGGTGTGAGCTGAAGCTCATGTGTCCAGCACGACCGGTCCTGGGTGTGGAGGTAATAGAATGCCTCGGCGATCTTTTCGGGATTCATCACGATATCGGGTCGCTTCTGAGCCATCGGCAGCTCCCGTGTTCCAGGTGAGTCGATCAAACCGTCAATCACCACGTTGGCCACATGTACGCCGTGCTCGGAGTACTCCTCGGTGAGTACCTGCGCCAGCGTGCGCATCATGACTCTTGGATAGTACAGCGACTGCCCGGTCATTCGCTTACGACCGCGGAGCGAGCTGGAGTTGTTGCTGAAAAAAAATGACCCTTGTCCTTTCTTCCGCATCGTCGGCAGCACCTCCTTGGCGACGAGAAATGGCCCCCGGCTGGAAATATGCTGTGCGGTATCGAACATTTCCACGGGTATGTGTTCGAGCAATTCTTTCTCAGGAGGAAGTTCACGGCCTTCGAGGTAACCCGCGTTGTAAACCAGAACGTCGGGATCGCCAGCTTCACGGCGGATCGTGGCGAACGCAGCGGAGATCGACTCCTGCGAGACGAGATCTAGTTCGACGATCATAGATTCACCGCCCCGCTCCCAAATCGCCTGGGCCAATGATGACGCGTTACCCTCGTTTCGGGTCGTCAGTACAACGAAAAAGCCCTCTTGAGCGAACTTCTGTGCGATGGCGCCCCCGACGCCCCAGCGTGCGCCGACCGGAAGGCCGCTGTCATCCAGGATCCTGCCGTGTGCTAACAAGGTATTACGTCCATTCGATTGCCACTTGGAAGTGGCGCCTACCACCACAGCGACTGGCTTGCCTTGCAAGTTCATCGTTCGATTTTGGCTCATTGGTTGTGTCTCCTTGTCTGTAAACGTTCGGGTGGATGGGCAAGCCGCTTCGCCCTCTTTCAGAATCCGCCGAGAGTGTGCGAGTAGAAGTTAGCCGAATCGCGCGCCTTGTCGCCATGTCTCGCGTTCACGAAGTGGGCACGTTGCGCACTCAAAATTCTGTCGCTGCGGTTTGGATTTGGATAGGGGGAGACCATAGCGCGGCATGGGACTCTTCGGGCCCTGCATTGCTAACTACTACAGGACCTTTAACAGGCGCATTGCACGAAGGGCGCATGGCGAAGTCGGAATCGAAGGTTAAGAAAATTCACACCGAGGTCACTTAAGACCTACGGTCGAGGTGCTCTCGGCTTGCCGCGAACAGGCCGAAAGGACACAGCTACTTCGCGTCGCGACGTTGCGTTCGGCTTCTGGAAAACTGGCCTTTCCGGTTTCCCCTGCAGGATCTGTTTGAGTAACCAGCGCTGCTCTACTGAGCCGATCCTGGTCACTCTGACCAGGCAATCATCGCACAGTGGTCCGTGAAAGGGCTTCGTCGTGGTTTTGCCGAAGGTATCCAAAGTACGCAGTCCGACCCGAATCCTGACGTCCGCTCTCTCCCTGTTGCAACAGACGCACACACTCATGACCGCCTCTTTGATTGCGTCGCTTCACGATTCGGAAAAACGCCCTATCGAATCGTGGTAGTCCGGCCGCCGCACCTGGTCAAATCAGGACGCCAGCGCTCGTATTCCGGCCCGCTTTAGCGCGGCGAGCGCCCCAGGCGCGTCGGTTTCCCGTGCGAGAATAATTGCAGCTGAGCTGTCTGCAAATCTGCCCCCGCCGCGTGTCCGAATAAAAACGTTGTGCAAGACAACAAAGGCTCGGTGAAGTTCTCGGTCCGTCTCCAATTCCGTGCCACCATCAGCCGGCGTCTGTATCGTGATTCTCATTCCGCACCTCCGATTGCACGTCAGGCGGAACGAAGCTAGCGAAAGAATCGGTCCGCCTTCCAAATAGTGTACTGACACTGCGCGCTATGGTGGGTGAATACAAACGGTTTCACGAAGACTAACCGCTTTTCCTGCCGGACATGAGCTAATTTATTGGAATATACCAGCAGCGGAAGATCGCCGCCGCTTTCGCCTTCCCATACAAGGCGCACACGCGAGGTAATCCGGTCATGCGGGCGTTGCTCAGACAGCCACATCACGTCTAAGAGATAAACCGATGAGCGTGAAGTTAGAGAAGAGCAAAAGAGCTCCACCGCGATGGGCGTCCGCTAGTCTGGCAAGGAACCCGAAGTCAGCTATTTGAAGGACAGCCATGACCGGCTGAAGGCGGAGCTGGGCCGTATTTCTGAAGCCAATCGGCTCCTACAAGCGGAAAACGATCAGCTCAAGAGCATACATGGAATATCCAAGTGTGATCTCGAGAACCGCTGGAGCAATTGCGAGGCGCGGATGCAAAAACGGCGCGAATTAGATCACAATGGAAAGCACGTCAGCGGGAACTATACTGGCTCGCGAGGCGTCGCGATCACCTTGTTCAAGACTTCGACGAAGCATAAAACCCATCCGATTCGATAGTCGTCGTTCCGACGTAATGTCGGTCAATTAATGGACACAGCTAGCAACATGGTATGGCGTCGAGCCATTAGAGGTGCGGTGGACCTTTTACAACGCCTGGCGCGAATCTACCTGGGCCCGACCGTTGATTTTCCACTAGCCTCCATGCGTAACACTCCGGGTTACATCACCCGAATTACGCCGACGCGCTTCACTGGAATCGGACCGTGGGTTTCACAAGCTGCCGAGTAATTCCCTCCCGGCTAGGCGGAAACGGCGTTACGCGTTGGTCGCTCGGATGACGCCGGTCAGGGCAATTTCTCCTGGCATTGCAGGCGGACGGGCAGATCCGTGGTGGTTCGGGCAAGCAGATCGGTGATGCAGGTTACGATAGATTGGTTCCACTCGAGCCATCGGAGGCAACCCATGAATAGGAACGTCGACGCCGATAAGTTCAATCAAATCGACGACTCCAAGAACCTTTCGCAATTAATCCGCAGCAATACGGCTCACTACTGGAATTACATGAAGAGCCAGTCGGACCTTCTCGGTCTTCAGCGTTACTTACGATTCGAAGGCATGCTTGCGGGTGATCCTCACCTGGGTAATTTCGCTGTCGTCCCGATTAAGGCGGCCGACGGGCCTCGGAAAATGAGATTTGTCAACGTCGATTTTGATGATGCCGGCCGCGGGCCCTTCGTGCTCGACTTTGTTCGCTATGTGATCGCCGTGAAGTCAATAAGCAGCGACGTCCATAAGCGCCCATTGGAAGCAGCCTATCGCGCGGGTCTCGCGGGCAAGGAGATGGATCCTCCGAAGAAGATTAAGCATCTTCTCGAGATGAGCGTCTCTGACTACGACGACATCGCAAGCGAGTACGTCCGAAAGGATTCCGCACAGCATGGCTTTAAGCTCAAGGACGGAGCGATCCAGGTTTACAATGCGTCAATCGGTCGCGCGACGATTGAGAGCGTATTTACCAACGAGATTGTCATTGATCTGGCTATTCGTCCGCGTACTCGAGGGGGGAGCGTAAGCGACCTTCGTATTTGGGTTCTGGTTGAAGACCGGACTCATTTACGCCGCATAATGGAGTTGAAGCAGTACGATCAGCCGGCAACCGCCTATTACCAGTTTCAACCCTCCCTTCAACTTTGGCTGCGCGAAGTTCGCCAAGTCTTTTGGCCAGGCCTCGATGGCTCGGCCTACGACCTTGTCAATCTTGCCGGAGGCGGATGGTACTGGATTCGCGAGAAGCGCGCCTCATTGTTCGATGTGCCTTACTCGAGCGAAAAGAACAAGGACATCGACTTTCTGGTCGACCTTGCGGCCTATGATGCCTATCAGTTGGGCCTGGTGCACGGCCGTCAAAACGAATCCGCCGCTTACCGCGAAGCTATTGATAGGGACCACGAAGCCTTTCACCTAGCGACGGAATCGGTTGAAGAGACCTATCTCAAGGCTGCGCAAAGAGCGCTCGAGGAGAAGGACTCGCAGGCCACGAAACCTACTCCTCGCCTCAGGTGACCGATGCGAGGTGACCGGTACCGCAGCTAGACTTCGTCTCGTCTGATGTAGCGCGCGCGAGGAGTAGTCACTGCACCAGAGAGATCTTAACAGTGCTTCGACGAGGTAACCCAAACAGAAACGCCAGGCGTTTACCTTTGTCGAGTCGACTTACTAGACGATTGACTGTGTATCGGCAATGATGGACACCGTCGTGGAATACCCCGGTCGTTCGGAGCGGGTGCAGTGCCCACTGAGTGCCCACTTTCTAGCTTCCGCAGCGTAATCTACCCTAACCAGGATCGGCGAAAAACTCCCGATTTCGCTAACAGGATAACCTCACGTAGCGCGGGAGAACGTTGCGCACGCGTTTTGAAGACCGGTGGAGCCACCGGGCCCCTTCGTCCTCCACTGTTTATTTATTAGGCACTTACGGCGCTTTGCACAATCCCAGGATCGGGCCAGAGTGCCCACGGAGTGCCCACTTTTTTAAGTGGCCATGCTCCCTCTGACCTCAAAGCCCACGACGGTGCCAGCCCCGCCGATAATCACCGACGGCACGGTCCCGAACCGAGCTGCGGTCACGTCGGATTTCGATTCCGAGCAGCTAGTTCGACAGCCGGGGTAAAGAGAGTGAGTTCACCGCGCTCACCCGCTCACGCATTTCGTTCTCAAGACAGCTTCGGTCGCCTCTTCTGGTCGCGCTGCTCGAGTATTTTCTTTGGCCAGCATACCGGCGATACTCGCGTATCGGCCCGCGGATATTGGAGAAGATCGCCGATGCGCTGCGCGAAGTGCGAATTTGAGAATCCGGCCGGCATGAAGTTCTGCGGGAAGTGCAGAACAGCGCTCGGCTTACCCTGCCCCAGCTGCTCCTTCGAAAATCCCCCGGGATTCGATTTTTGCGGCAAATGCGCCACCGCGCTTCACAGCGACCTCGAAAAAACTGATGGCAAATCGGCCGGGCCTAAGCCCGCAGCGGCGTTGCATGTCGTTGCGGAAGAGGCCTTTACGACGCTCGAAGGTGAGCGCAAGACCGTCACCGCGCTGTTCGCCGACATCAAGGGCTCGATGGAGCTGATGGAGGACCTCGACCCGGAGGAGGCGCGCGCGATGATCGATCCGGCGCTGCAAGCTGATGATCGACGCGGTGCGTCGCTACGACGGCTACGTCGTGCAATCGACCGGCGATGGCATCTTCGCGTTGTTCGGCGCGCCGGTCGCGCATGAGGACCATCCGCAGCGAGCTCTGTACGCCGCGCTCAGGCTGCAGGAGGAGCTGAAGCGCTATTCGGACCGCATGCGGCGGAAGGCCGTCTGCCGCTGCAGGTGCGGGTCGGAGTGAACACCGGAGAGGTGGTGGTGCGCTCGATCCAGACCGGCGACGCGCATACCGAGTACACTCCGATCGGGCATACGACCAATCTCGCTTCGCGGATGCAGAGCTGCTGGCGCCGCATCGGTTCCATCGCGGTGACCGAGCAGGTCAGGAAGTTCTGCGAGGGCTACTTCCTCCTCAAGCCGCTGGGTCCGACCAGAGTCAAAGGCGTCAGCGAGCCGGTCAACGTTTACGAAGTGACGGGGCTCGGACCGCTGCGCACGCGGTTGCAGCGTTCGGCCGGGCGCGGGCTGACCAAGTTCGTCGGGCGCGAGCGCGAGATGGAGGCGCTCAAGCATCGCGGCCGAGCAGGCCAAGGCGGGGCGCGGGCAGATCGTCGCCGCGATGGCCGAGCCGGGAGTCGGCAAGTCGCGGCTGTTCTTCGAGTTCAAGGCGACCTCGCAATCGGGCTGGATGGTGCTGGAGACGTTTTCGGTTTCGCACGGCAAGGCGTCCGCCTATCTGCCGGTGATCGATCTGCTGCGCAACTACTTCGACATTGCGCCCGAGGACGATGAACGCAAGCGCCGCGAGAAGGTAACCGGACGCGTGCTCGCGCTCGATCGAAGTCTGGAAGACACGCTGCCCTATCTGTTCAGTCTGCTCGGCATCGTCGAGGGCGACGATCCGCTGGCGCAGATGGACGGGCAGATCAAGAAGCGGCGCACGCTGGACGCGATCAAGCGCATCGTGCTGCGCGAGAGCCTCAATCAGCCGCTGATGGTGATCTTCGAGGACCTCCACTGGATCGACGAGCAGACCCAGGAGTTGCTGAACCTGCTGGCCGATTCGATCGGTACCGCGAAATTCCTGCTGTTGGTGAACTACCGTCCCGAGTATTCGCATCAATGGAATCAACAAGACCTATTACACTCAGTTGCGGCTCGACCCGCTCGGCAAGGAGAGCGCCGACGAGATGCTCTCGGCGCTGTTGGGCGACGGCAAGGATCTGATTCCGCTCAAGCGGCTGATCATCGAACGGACCGAGGGCACGCCCTTCTTCATGGAGGAGATGGTGCAGGCCCTCTTCGAAGATGGCGTGCTGCAGCGCAACGGGGCGGTGAAGCTCGCCAGGTCGATGAACGCGGTGAAGGTTCCCGCCACGGTGCAGGCGGTGCTCGCCTCGCGCATCGATCGTCTGCCGCGCGGAGGAGAAGGAGTTGCTGCAGACCCTGGCGGTGCTGGGACGAGAATTTCCGCTCGGGCTGGTGCGGCGCGTGACGCTCAAGCCGGAAGACGAGTTGGAGCGGATGCTCGCGCGAACTGCAGATCGGCGGAGTTCATCTACGAGCAGCCGGCGGCCGGCGATGTCGAATACATCTTCAAGCATGCGCTGACGCAGGAGGTCGCCTACAACGCGCTGCTGATCGAGCGCCGCAAGCTCTTGCACGAGCGCGCCGGACTGGCGCTGGAGTCGATGTTCGCCGAGCAGTTGGAAGACCATCTGGACGAACTGGCGCATCATTACAGCCGCAGCGATAACGTCGCCAAGGCGATCGAGTACCTGGGGCGCGCGGGCCAGCAGGCGCTGCAGCGCTCGGCCTATGCTGATGCGATCAGTAGTCTGAGTGCGGCGCTAAATCTGCTCCAGAGGCTGCCGGACGAGCCCCGAAGCGCGTTCAGCGGGAATTGCTCCTTCAGCTGGCCCTTGGCCCCGCTTTAATCGCCGTTAACGGGTTGGCGGCGCCGGAAGTGGAGCGGGCTTACACTCGCGCGCGGGAGCTTTGTGAGCGTACTGGGCGACCCGCCGGAGCTTTTCCCCGCCTGTATGGGGCTTGTGGGCCGTGCACCTGGTGCGAGGCGAGTTGCGGAGAGCCTATGAACTTGCCGAACAGCTTTTGCGGCGGGCACAGAGCGCCGACGATCCAGTGCGAGTGATTTACGCTCGGATGGCTCGGGGATCGACCTCGTATTTCATGGGCGAGTTCGCTTCGGCCAGGGAACATTTCGAGAAAGCGATCTCTCTCTATGATCCTGAGCGTCATCGGCCGCTTGCCTTTCGCTACGGCGGGGCTGATGCCGGAGTACGTTGCCTCTCCTATGCGGCATGGACTCTCTGGCAGCTCGGCTATCCCGACCAGGCTCTCAAGCGGGCCAGTGAAGCGCTCGCGTTGGCTCAAGCGCTATCCCATCCCTTTAGTCTGGCTTGGGCCAAAGTTTTTGTTGACGTTTTGCGTCAACTTCGAGGAGAAGTACGGGCAGCTCAAGAGACTGCGGAAGGTCTCAGCGCACTCTCCGCCGAACACGGGCTAACTGACTTTTTGGCATTTGCAACTATCCTGCACGGCTGGACGATGGTCGAGCAGGACCGCAACGAAGAGGGCATCGCGAAGATCCAGGAAGGCCTGGCCGCGACTCGCGCGACGGGCGCGGAACTGTGTCGGCCATATTTTCTGTGCTTACTGGCCGAGGCGTGCATGGATACCGGCCACCTCGACGACGCGCTAAGTGCCTTGACGGAAGCGCTCGCCGCCGCCGATGAGAACGACAACCGTTTCTATGAAGCTGAGACGCATCGGCTGAAGGGTGAACTGCTGCTGAAGCGCGATGCGGAAGAAAATGGAAATCTCACTGGCGAAGGAACGCGGGGCGCGCAGAAGGGTCGCCGACCTCCGCATGAAAAGTCGCATGTGCAGACTGCGCATCGGAACGCCGAATCCAATGCTACGCAAGCTCAGAGTTGCTTTGTGCGGGCGATCGAGGTTGCGCAGAAGCAGTGCGCCAAATCGCTCGAATTGCGCGCGACGATGAGTCTGGCCCGACTGCTCGCGAAGCGGGGTCGCCGGGACGAAGCCCGCGCGATGCTCTACGATATTTACAGTTGGTTCACCGAAGGCTTCGACACGGCTGATTTGAAGGATGCCAGGGCTCTGCTTGGCGAATTGGGCAACTAGCAACGAGGTTTTGCCCGTGAACTTTCGTGAGGAGAATTTTGACAAACGCAACTTTCGGCACCGGATGCGGCGCACGAACGGAAATCATGAGCGCGGTCCCGACGATCTCGCCGTGCCTTGGATGAGCTCTACGGCTGCTCTCACGACCAATCTCGAATGGAACAACTACACGATTCTAAGTCTATATAAGGGGTTGGTTTATGGCAGTTACACGGAACGCTGGCGTCGCCAATGAGGAGAACCCTTTGGTCAGCGCCAGTACCAGTTGGTGGTGGGGCGTCGTGGTTCCAGGTCTAAGCAGACCCATTTTTTTCGGAAAAAAACAAAAGGCGCTCGGAACATGCGGTTCCCGAGCGCCTAACTGGCTCTAGCGGTATGGATGTCCACCCTCGATCACGGCGGGTGTACATAACCTACCCGGTAGGTTGGTGGATTCTCGTATCATTGCCGCAAATGGCTTCAATCGCCTGCCGCAAGACGATGCGAATCGCTGTCGAAGTGCTGGGTCGAAAATTCAAACAACTCGGAGTCTTCCAGGGCCAACATCTGATGGACCAACCCGCATGGGATATCCATGCACTCGCCAGCGCTCAACACGAAGTCCTCTACGGTCTCGGCAGTGGGGGACTCTTTGACGAAAACCCTGAGCCGGCCGGCACGCAAGTAAAACGATTCAGTTTTAAGCTTATGGAAATGAAGAGAGCAGCGTTTGCCCTTCATAATTTCGAGTATTTTGCCGCAATAGAGCTCGTTGTTCACGAGCCAGACTTCGCGGCCCCATCCTTTCGGCACAACTCTTACGGGCGCCCGATGTCGTTTC
The DNA here is from genome assembly GCA_963774705.1 of uncultured delta proteobacterium. Taxonomy (GTDB): domain Bacteria; phylum Desulfobacterota; class Binatia; order Binatales; family Binataceae; genus JADMIL01. The sequence goes on along the minus strand of CAVZFW010000017.1, from coordinate 365,106 downwards.
GGTACGGTCTGCTGATCATCTGACATCTCAGCAACACTTTGTTTGCTCGGCCGAATTGCTTTGGACTGCATAGGTTTCAGCATTTTGTCTCCCTCAACGGCTGAGGCTTCAGGTCGGGTAGGCCGACTCGGCGACGAATCGCGCTGACCAAGGCGGGGCGCAGGTGGTGCATAAGATTCCGCACGCCCGTGTCACGCAGCATGTTGACGTGGACCCATCCCAGTCCGGGATAGCCGGATGCCGCCGCGGCACCGAGGAGCGGATGTGCGGCCCGCCCTGCGTCATTGGCATAGAGCACGAGGTTCTGGCGATACCACCAGCGCACGCGTGGTTCCTCGCGGATGCGCGGTCTGATCGAATCGAACATGCGGAATCCACGCTGGTGAAAACGCCGATGCCAATATTCGGGCCATTGCTCGTTCACATGGCCGCTGCCGCCCTGTCCGGGAAGCGCCGCTGAGAAGAGCACCACCGGGGCGGCGCCGCAGAGCGCGTTAACCAGGTCTTCGCTATGGGCGTGCGGGACGTGCTCGGCGACCTCGATACAAATCGCGAGATCGAAGCGGCCTTCAACTTTGAATGGCCGCGATAGATCCATTGCGGTGAAGCAGGCCGGATCGATGTAGAGCTTAGAACGATCGACGTGGTCGCCGTCGATTCCGAGAAGCTCGTGCGCGCCCGTTTCAGACAACGCGAGGAGCCATCCGCCAAGTCCGCAGCCGACGTCGACAACTTTGCGTGGCGTCAGCAGTTCGGCGATGAGGGCAGCAACAATGCGGGCCGACTGTAGGGACCCCGGAGCCTGCTGCGCGTAGAATTTCGCTCCATAGGTATGGGCCGACGCCGGAGAAGGGTTCATCCTGTCGGTTCTCAATCGGAGCCCGCTGCAAAGTGCGTCGGCACAGCCAAATCTGTGCGCATCAATTCCGCGAGACCTTGCTCGATCGAAACTCGCGGCCGCCATCCCAGGAATGACTCCGCCCGCCGTAAATCGGCCAACGTACGGCGCGGCTCGCCCGCCCGCTCGGCGACGTGCACCTTTTCACCGCCAATCAGTGCCGCGATGCGGTTGACGGTGACCCCACATCCGCGCCCGATGTTGATCGCACGGCCATCGGCGACACTGCAACGCGCGGCGAGCAGATTGGCCCGGACGACGTCGCTGACGAAGGTAAAGTCGCGCGTCTGCTCACCATCACCGCAGACTGTCAGGGGACGTTGGTTACGCCGCGCATCCAGAAACACTCCGATAACGGTACGATAAGCCCCTTTTAGGATCATGCGCGGGCCGAACACGTTGAAATAACGCAACGTCAGCGTCTCCAAGCCATAGAGTTGGTTAAACAGCCGCGTATATTGTTCGCCTGCGAGTTTCTGAAGCGCATAGGGACTCAACGGATTCGGCGGCATCTCCTCGTGCAACGGCAGCGTCGGCTGTTCGCCATACACTGAAGAGGAACCTGAGAAGACAAAGCGCCGCACTCCCGCATCACGCGCTGCTACCAAAACATTGAGAGTACCGAGGACGTTCACTTGATGTGTTTCGACCGGCCGTTCAATCGACAGCGGCACACGCGCCAGTGCGGCCACATGAAAAACGCAGTCGACTCCCACGAGCACATCGCGAAATGAATCGGCGTTTCGAACGTCCGCTTCGATGAACTCGGCGGCGGCGGCAACCTGCTCACGCTTACCGGTGGAGAGGTTGTCGATCACCCGGACCCGAACCCCTTGTTCGAGTAGCCCATCAACCAAATGAGAGCCGATGAAGCCTGCGCCGCCAGTGACGAGCGCGGTACGGATTTTTGGTATCATTGCGGTAGCAGTCATGCTGGCACCTCAGGCTCGCGCTCCAGCGCTCGCGTCCCGTTGCTCCGCCCCCTTCTGGAATGCCATTGCAAGCGACCAGCATTGGCCTTTGGGCCCATCGTCGAGCCTCCCTTGCAAGGCGCGGCGCAGGAACCATGGCAAGTTGAACCTGGCTGTGTTTGCGAAATCGCCATGGCGGCGCAGAGTGTTCCGTTTGCCTAACTCCGAAATGCTGATTCTTCCGAGATAGGACTCCGAACTTGCGCGCATCGAATTCTCGAGGGCGAGCGCTATCAATTCGCTGGGCTCGTAGCCCACACGAACGTGACCGCCATCTTGCGACGCGCTTACAGCGTCGAAGCCGGGCAGGAGCTTGGCGGTCTGCCGCACGAATGTCGTATGGGGGGCGGTAACGACTAATCGGCCACGGTCGGTCAAGTGTTCGCACAGGCGTGCGAAAAGACGTCGATCTTCAACGATATGCTCCAGAACTTCGGAGGCGAAGATCAGGTCGAACTTTCCGAGCCGCCAGGGTGAGTCCAGGTCGACGTCAATAAAATCGTGGTGAATGGTCGCGTTGCGGTAGCGATGGCGCAAACGGCTCGTGTCGAGGTCGAGGCCTGCGTAATACTTAACATTGGGCGCGTGGCCGTGTTGAAGGTACAGGAAGGAGAGACCCGCACCGCAGCCCGCGTCGAGAATCCGCAGCGGACCCGGCAAGCGCCCCGCCCAATCTGCGAGGTATTGAGCGCGTTCGTGAATCAGCCAGTCCCGCGTGAGCATCGTGTATGGAAGACCAACCAAATGTAGCATCATCGCGTCGAGCAAGCGTGCGCTGGTGAGAAGACTCGGCAGGGTGGAATCCATTTTCGTTATCTCCCGATCAAGGCCGGCGGTCACCGCCACTGCAGCTCAACAGCAACTGGCCGAGAACTTAGAGCGAGTTGATCGACCATCAGGACATCGCGCTTGGCGCCAAGGATTGGATGAAGCGTTTGGCCCGTGACCACGTCAGTCGCGATGACCCGGGCCGGCCGGGAACTCAGGTTGTCGCCTAGTATCAGGGTGGCCTTGGCGGTTGTGGTATCGTCGTAGGGCCCCGCTTTCCAGATAAATCCGACGTAGCCATGCGCGGTTGAAAACCACGCCATCTGCGGGCCACTAACGGTCGCCGATCTGGAGGATTCCAAATCCTGCCGCGCGCCAGTGACAATGTTCGAAACGGCTAGAGTCGCAGGTGGATCGTGAAGATATTTCCAGTCAGGGCCAAGAATTCGAGCGATTCGTTGAATCGTCAGGAATGCCGGTTTGGGAATGTTTCCGGTCGCTGCGCTCGAGGTGATACCGAAATTTTGCTCGGGATCGGCACGATTGTTCCGTTCGTCAGCAATTTCATAGACCGACCACACGCGCGCTCCCTGGCTGAAACCAAGGATCATGCCCCGCGCGTGAAATGCCGCCTGTTCCGGCTCAGAGACGCAATTGAATTGTTCTGGGCGCGTGGCAGTCTCACAGGTGGGAAAGCCGTATTCGGTTATCCACGTAACTAGTGGTCGGCCGAGATATTGCCGAGGATAATCGTAAGATTGTTCGCGCAAACTTGAAACCATACTGCCGTTGGAATCGGCAACTGCGACGCCGTCGCGGACGAAATTTTTCATCCCGCCCCATGGCACCTGTTCAGCGGGGAAATGTCCGGAGTACGGATGGATCGATACGCCGTCGATCTCTGCGAAGTCCTGCGGACGGTCGCGGAGTGCATAAACCAACGCAGGCCCCTCGAGATTCACCGAAACGGTCGCTCGCGGATCGGCCTGCTTGATGGCGTGTGCGGCTTTACCGGTTAATGTGGCGAAGTTGTCGAGCCAAGGCGCATCGCCGCGGCCGTTCCAGGAGCCGCCGTACTGCGCGCGAAAATCGAAATTCGAGGGTTCGTTCCAGATTTGCCAGTCGGCAACGGGGACATTTTTCAACGCGTGGACGATCCAAGTGCAGTAACGTGCGAAGGCGTCGGGATCGAGCGGGTTCGGATAGAGACTGTTTTTGCGAAAAAGTACGACGATTAACTGAATGCGGGCTTGAGCGAGTTCCTGGATAACGTGCGTGACCTCGGGCGAGAACGCATAGTGGCCCGGGGTTTTTTCGTTTTCTGCCCATTCGCCGGGAGGCCAAACCACCGCGGTGACGCCCAGCGCCCGCATTAACTCGACTTGCCGATCGTCAATTTCACGCGAATGGCCCAGCTTCACGACCATGCCAAGGCCCCGCAGCTGAATCGGTTCGGCGCTCACCGCAAGGGATGAGTCGATCGCAGTACCGCGACCGAATTCCCTGCCGAAACATGGGCGAGCGGCAGCAACGGACAAAAGACCGATCGCAACGGCGATCGAGACGGCGCGCGGAGCGCGCGTCTTTCGCGAGAGTCGGTCCAGATCGACGTCAGACGACAACGGTTTCCCGCTGATCAATTCTCGGCTGATAGCGGCGAGCCGTTTGGCGCGAGCGCGCGTGCTCAAATCCTCTTCGAGCAGCCGCGCCTGAGAGTTGCGCGCCAGTTCGAAGCGCAGGCGCTCGTCGCCGGCCAGTTCATCGATCGCACAGCGGATCGCGGCGGAGTCGCCCGCCGCGACGTATTTCACGCATTCGTCGTCGAAGTATTCTTCGAGGCCGCCGGTGCCGGTGCAGATGACCGGGACGCCAAAGAGCGCAGCTTCGGCCAGCACTGTGATACCGGAGGCATGTAGATTGGGCTTGAGCGCGATCACCACGAAGTCTGCCCATTGATATAGTTCGGGTAGGTCCGTCGCGGTCGGGTTCACCAAGGCTAAATTTCCGCCCGGTGCGAGTGCTCTCCGGCGCATTCTCTTGGCGCCGATGAGCACGTCAAATTCGGGCCGTTCGGCGGTGGCGGCAAAGAGAGTTTCCCAGTCGCGATGCATATCGCGGCCAAGCGAAAGTATGCGAATGGGGTTATGCATCGGCCGTGACCGCACCGGGACCAGTTTTTCGAGATCGATGCCATAGCGCACGACGCGCAACGGGACCTCGGGTAGGATGCGGCGGGCAGCCGCGAGATTGGCCTCACATTGCACCGTCAGGAGATCCGCCCGGCGCAACAGCCAAATATAGAGCCATCGCTTGAGCGCCCAGAATTCGTGCCAGCGGCCAAACAGCCATACACTCTGCGCGATGATGTGTGGGCGTGACGCGGGCGGGAAGGTTCGCAACAGGGCCAAGGCGGCGAGACACTCGAGTTCGGTGTGCGTCCAGACCACGTCCGCGTTGCGCATCGCGCGCCGGTTGCGCCACGTGTGGATGAGATCGAAGCCGAGGCCGCGGCGCAGGGCCATTCGGGCGAAGCCGATCAGCCGATTTTCTGCCGCGTCTTTGGAATAGGCGACGACGCACCCATGGTCCCGCGCATGATAGTAGCCGTACGGCAACGCCTCGTTGATGCCAGGCAAATCGCCGCGCGCCCAGCTCGTATCGAAACCGTGCCCGAGGAATACGAAAACGCGAATCGGATCGTCGGCCAATCGATCGCTGGTGGCACGGCCACCCAACGGCCGCGGCTCAGCCGGCGATCGGATGAGAAGCTGCGAAAGCTCGAAATGACGCCTGGCAAAGGTCCGTGAGTCAAGCTCCGACCGTGCGATGCGAGCTTGAGCCCGGCGCGACATCGCAGTGCGCAGCTCGGAATCGCGAGACAACTGCTCGACCGCACTGCGCAGATGTTCGGGCGAGGCGATCGGAACATAACGGATCTCGTCGTCGGAAAAATATGTGCGCAGGCCACCGGTATCGGTGCAGATAACCGCAACGCCGAAGAGCACCGCTTCGGTGACTACGGTAATGCCCGAGGCGTGCAAGTTAGGCTTGAGCGGGACAACGACGAAGTCGGCCCATTGATAGAGCCGGTCGCTTTCAGCGGCGGTCGCCGGCGTGACGATTTCGAGATTGGCCAAGCGACCGGTTTGGCGCCGCAGCCGCCGCCCAATCCGCTTGCCGCCCATGCGGACCTGGATTTCGCTCCGGCCGCCGAACGCCTTGATCAGCGTATCCCAATCGCGATGCATGTCGTTGCCAAGCGACAGCACACGCAGAGGACGTTTCATCTCGCGCCTACGCACCGGCCGAACGCAGCTCGAATCAATGCCGAAGCGGATGAGCTCGGAGCGTTTGTGCGGGAACAACTCGCGCGCAATCCGCAGGTTTTCGGGCGAATGCACAGTCAGGATGTCGGCCTCTTCGATCAAGCGCCGATACGCCCATCGCCGCAGTCGCGACATCCGCGGCCAACGATCGAACAACCATACGCTCTGTGCGATCAGCCGCGGTCGCGCGCTCATCACGCCGAGCTGGAAGAGCAACAGAATCGCAAGGTATTCGAGCTCGGTGTGAGTCCAGACCACATCGGCTCGCGCTATGTTTTCACGATGGCGCCAGGCGTGAATCAAGTCGAATCCGAGCAAACGCCGACAGCACATCCGCACCAGCCGGGTCAGGCGGGACTCATCTGCGTCCTCGGAATACTCGACTTCGCAATGGCTGCCTGCACAATGGAAGTAACCATAAGGCAGGCGTTCGTGGATGCCCGCGAGTTCTCCGCGCGCCCATCGTTCCTGCCAACGCCGCGCCCCAAACGAATGCGCCAGAAGGACAAAGACGCGCAGCGGAGCGCCGGTCACCGGATTTGGCTTAATTCGATACGCAGGCCTGCTCATGCCTTTTTCCTTGACGACGTGAACGGAAAATTGCGAAGCGATCTTCAGGGTGGCGCTGACTTCTGGCCGTCAGCGTGCGTCGATCGAGATACCGTCGTGGAATCGCGCGTCGCCTATGCCATCGGCCACCAACAAAGCGGTGGCGAGCCGGTTCGTCGCGCGAGTCACGAGGGCACGAAATTCGCGGCGGAAACGAGCGACGCCGAAGCGGGTGGCGTTCCTTCGAATTTCGCGCGAATCCATCGAGGGCATCCGCTCGAAACGATCGAGCGCTTCGATAACGCTCGCTACGCTTTGCTGATTGAAAAGAATACCGGTGCGCCCCGGCAGCACGATTTCAGCCGCGCCGCCGCGGCCGAACGCGATGACCGGTGTGCCGCTCGCTTGCGCCTCGACCAGGGCGATGCCGAAATCCTCCTCGCCAGCAAAGACGAAAGCCTTGGCGTGCGCGAGATAATGATGCCGGACTTCGTTCGAGACGTGGCCGAGAAATTCGACATTGCGCGAAGCACGGGATTTCAGCGATTCAAGCCCGGGGCCATCGCCGATCACAACCAGCCGCCGCTCCTGAGTTTGCGCAAACGCGTCCACGACCAGATCGACTCGCTTGTACGGCACCAATCGCGACAAAGTGACGTAATAATCGTCCCGCTTCACGGCAACGCTGAACTGATCGACGTCAACCGGTGGATAAATGACCTCGGCGCTGCGCCGATAGGTCTTCAAGATCCGCTGGGCGATAAAGCCGCTGTTGGCGACGAAATGGTCAACGCCGTTGGCGGTGCGGGTATCCCACATCCGCAGGTAATGCATCAGCATGCGCGACGGAAGCGATCGGAGCGCGGGCCCGCCGAGGTAATCGTGCTGCAGGTCCCACGCATAGCGCATCGGACTGTGCACGTAGCTGATGTGCGGCTGATGCGGCCGGCTGATCGCGCCCTTGGCCACGGCGTGCGAACTGGAAATGATGAGATCGTAACCGGACAGATCGAATTGCTCGACGGCAAAAGGCATCAAGGGCAGGTACCACCGAAAACGCTTGCGCGCGAACGGCAGATTCTGAATGAAAGAAGTCGTTACGCGGCGTCCGTCGAGAAACCTGCGACGGTTCGCGGAGAGGAAATCCACGAGCACGAAGAGGTCGGCTTGCGGATATAGCGCCAGTATTTCTTCCAACACCCGCTCGGAACCCGCATAAGTGTCGAGCCATTCGTGAATTACGGCAACTTTCATGAGGAACAAATCAACAAAACCAGGCGGCCCGGCAGGCGATCCGCATTACGCAGTTACGACTGCTGGCGCGAATTTTGATGACTAATGATTAAGGGAACGAGAACCTTACGCGATCCGCCGACTACTCGACGCTTGCGCGCTGCAGGAGGTTCCAGGTTTTTTCGGCCGCGGTTTCCCAGTTGAAGTCTCGTGACCGGCGGAGTGCGCGCTCGCGCAACTCTGTTCGCGTTTCCGGGTTGGACACCAATAGTTCAATTGCATCGGCAATCGCGCAGGGGTTGTACGGATCGATCGTCAGGGCTGCGTCGCCAACCACTTCGGGCAGAGCGGTGGAATTGGAAACGATCGGCACGGTGCCCGATGCCATCGCCTCGAGCGCCGGCAGACCGAAGCCCTCGTAGATCGAGGGATAGAGCAGCGCGATCGCACCGCTATAGAGCGCCGGCAGATCCGCCTCGGGGACGAAGCCGGTGAAGTGAACGCGGTCCGGGACGCGACCCGCATCTGCGCCCACGAAGATATGGGTGCGGCCCGCCCGTCCGGCGATCACCAGCCACGTATCGGCGGGCAGACGCTCGACGCAGTGCGACCATGCCTCGAGTTGCCGGCTCAGGTTTTTGCGCGGCTCGAGGGTTCCGACGCTCAGAACATACCGAGGCGACGGAATGCCCAAACGCATACGCACGGCGCCGACCTCTTCGGCCGAGCATGGCCGAAAGCGCCGATCGACGCCGTTGTGAACGACTTCGATCCTCGAGCGGTCCACGCCGGCCGCCGCGACCAGCCGGTTTTTGGTGAACTCGGAGACCGCAATCACGCGGGATGCGCGTCTGACGAGCCGAGGCACCATCCACCGATACCAAGCGGAAAATTTCGCCGAAAACCATTCTGGATGATCCAGCGCCGCGAGGTCGTGGACGGTGACAACCTGACGGCGGAGAAATAGTGGACCAGTGTTCGCAGGACTCCAGAGTAAGCGCGAATGAATGTGCGCGGGGAGCCAGCATTGCTCCCAAAGATGTCCCTTGATGCCCTGCAACGGTTTGGCCGGGGCTATCCTTTCGAGCCGCTCGCCAAAGCGGGTGCACAGTTCACCGACATAGCGCTGAACACCGCTCAGGTCGGCGCTCAGCGACCGCAGATTAACGACGATTCTTCGGTCCAGTGCGTAGTGGTTCGGCGGGTCGGCGATTTCGCGGCGATTGTGAAGAGCGGCCATCACTTGGGTCTCAGGAAAAATGCAAAGCTGGTACGAGTTCGCCGCGCTCGTCCGCCGACATCACGCCGAACCATACCGCGCTGCCGACGACCGCTAAACCGAATATAAGGTAGAGCGCGCGCAGACCGAGCGTGGCCGGCAGGAACGCGGCGCCCGCCAGGATCGACATGCCAATCGCAAGCATCGCGGCATTTTTTTTAATCGCGCGATAAGACTCCGGCAGGCAGCGCAAGGTCATCGCGTGCAGCACCAGGCAATTGAAGGCGCTGCGACAAGTCCAGGCGATGGCCGCGCCCTCCAGGCCGTAGAGCCGGATCAGGATGTAGAGTAGCGGCAGATAGACCGGTGCCTCGCATAACACGAGCTTCGCAGGAAAATCGGGGCGATGAGCTACCAGCAGAGTCCACGGCATCCGCGCGAGACTGCTGAACAAGACTCCAACTGCGAGCCACTCGAGGACGACGCCGCTGTGAGCGGCAAACCCGGTGTTAATCCACAGCGCGAGAATCCGGCGCGCGAACAACAACACGATCAGGACCGGCGTGAAGATCAACGGAAAAATATAATGACCGGCCTTCTCCAGCAAAGCCGTGGCGCGGCGTCCGTCCCCTTTCATGCTCGAGGCGTACGCCGGAAAGAGCGCGCTGTTCAACGCGTCGGGGATCAGCCACAGGCGGCTCACCATGTCGAAGGGAGTAGCGTAATACGCGACCGCATTCATCGAAACCATGACCCCGAGAATGAATCGATCCGAATAAAGAAACAGCGGGTCAGTGATATTACAGATCGACATCCAGCCGCCAAAAGTGACAAGCGGGCGAATCATCGAGCGGCTGATGCGAAAGCGCAGGGAGAGAAACGGCACGACCTTGATGCAACAGTAGAGATAGATCAACCAGGCGGCGGCGCGGCTGGCGACGAGAAATGCGACAATCGGGATCAGGTTGCGCGAGTACAGGGAAATGATCGCAGGCCCGGCGAATGAAAGCGTTCCGACGGCGATCTGGATCTTGTTGATGACGTCGAAACGCTGATAGGCGCCGAGGGTGCCACGAAAGCAGGCGACGCTGACGACAAAGGGCAACGCAAGCGCGAAGAGACAGAAGACAACACAGGTCTGGGCACGTAATTGAAGCGGCACGGTCAGCCATGAGTAGGCCAAAGGGTGGGCGCAGAGCGCGAGCAACAAAGCGCCGCAGAGACTGGAGGCCATTAGCAGAGCGAATCCGGTGTGAAAGACATCGTCGATTTCGTCGTGCGATTCGCGTCCGATGCGTTCGGCGACGAATTTGGTGAGCGCATTGCTGAGGCCCATGTCGAACACGCCGAAATATCCAACGATGCCCCAGGCGATCGTGAGAACGCCGTATTCTGCCGTGCCGAGGCGTTTAATCAGGACAGGAATTGCGACGATGGCGACGAGGAGCGGCACGCTGTAGCCGACGAGGTTCCAGACCGTGCTGCGTGCGAGGAGCATACCGGGCGCGAGGTCGGCAGCGATCGAATTCCGGGTGGTTACGGCTTTTACGGTCATCGCGAGCGCGCCCTTTGTGCGGTGAGATTGGTCAAATCGAAGACTCCTCGCGCAAGATTATGAGACCGCTGGATGGGAGGATGTGGCGGCGGCGCTCAGGCAATTCGATCGCGTCGGCCGCGCCGTGGCCGCGCAACCATATTGCATGACTTCCGGCGGCCCACATGCCGATGCAATTCCACAACAAGGGGCCGCTCATGTCGCCCCCCGCACTGGCCATCGCGAGCAATTCGATAGCGCAGGCCCAACCCGCGGCACCCAGGTAAACTGCCGCACGATCGCGTACCGGGTACGCGCGTAAAGCGGTGGCGAAGAGCCGGTAGATCGTGAAAATCATCGCGGCGAACGCAATCAAGCCCGGAATTCCCAGATTGCTGGCGATGTAAAAGAGCATGCCGGAAGGCCGATTGGAGCCGAGGCCCACGCCCATCCCGTAGGTCTCCTTCGTGATGCGCAACGCCTCCCAAATCGTCGTCGCGCGATCGCGACTCGATTGCGATTGGCTCTTGTGCCAGACAATTTTCGTCAACAATTCGTTCAGATGAGGAATGAATACGGCCGCTGCCCCGATTGCCCCGGCAATCACAAATAGCAAGAACAAGCCGCGCCCACTGATCTTGCCGACGGTGAAGATGCGCGCGAACTCCTTCCACATGAACAAGGCGATGACCAACCCACCGGCGATGTAGCCGGTGGTCGAGGTGGTCAGCAGGATCATGAGCATGCCTACAAGAAAAAGCGGCCAGGCCCAATACGCCTTGCCGCGATCATCGGCGGCGAGAAACAACAACAGCGTCGACCACACCGCGAAGAAGGCGCCGGCCGCGGATGGTTCGCTGAAGGTCGCGGAGAGGCGCCATACGCCGGAAAGTTCCTCGGTCATCAACTGGCGCCAGCCGGAGTTGCTGTTGAAGAATTCGGTGGGGTAGGGCAAACCCGAATAATGCGCGACGTATTGATAGATGCCGACCAGAGCTGCGACGAGTCCGCAAATCACGAACGCCCTGATCAGCCGCTCGAAGTAACCGTTTATGCGGCTGTGCCATAGCACATGGACGACGAAGATCGCATTGAGGGCGAGATAGATCGCCTGCGCGGCATTGCTCATCGTCCATTGCAACGGCACGGTCTCGGGCGAATCCATCCCAGCCCGTGGAGTGTTCACGCCGACGCCTGCAAACAGAATCGGCAGGATGAACGCGGACGCAACCGCCCATATCGTGAGGACGAGGAGCGGTTGGGTGATTCCTATCGCCACGTCTGCGCGTGTGAAGCCGCATCGGCCGCTGAGCCACATCGGAATGAAGCGCACCGCAATCAGCAGCAAAACTAAAAAGTAAGGTGTGACGCCGATCGGAAATCCACCGTCGATGTTGATTACCGATGCAGCTTGAAAGGCCGAAAGAATAATCGCCCACGGACCGAGGGCGTCGGGGCGGAGGAAAAAAATAGCCACGCTCGCCGGTATCAGGACGGCGCCAATCGCCGTGATGTACATCAGGCGTTCAATGCGCACCGCGGCGCAGAAGCACCGCCGGCAGCGTCCGCAGGAGGATCTCCAGGTCCTTACGCATCGATTGGTCGCGGATGTATTCGAGATCGAGTTCGACGCGCCGCGCGTATTCCTTGATTTCGCTGCGCCCATTGACCTGCCAGTGTCCCGTCATCCCCGGCTTGGCCGAGAGGAACAGGGTCGCATAGTCGGCGTAATTCTCGACTTCTGACGGCACCACTGGACGGGGCCCGACCAGGCTCATCTCGCCTCTCAGCACATTGTACAGTTGCGGCAACTCGTCCAGGCTGGTCGCGCGCAGGAAACGCCCGGCAGGGGTGATACGCGGGTCTTCGCCTTCAGATAGCTTGTAATTATTCTCCCGGTATTTCTGGTAAAGACCGGGCGTGCGCTTCAGTACTTCCTCGGCGTTGGTCACCATGGTGCGGAATTTTAACACCATGAAGGGCTTGCCGTTCTGACCGACTCTTTTCTGCGCGAAAAATACGCGGCCGGGCGACGTAAGCTTATTGAGGATAGCGACGGCGGCGAACAACGGCGCGGTCAGCGTCAGCAGTACGACGGATCCCGCAATATCCGTGACGCGCTTGATCGCAGCCTCTGCCGACGTCAGCCCGCCGTTGAGCAGCGACAAGACCGGAATACCGGCGACGTCGCCGAGCTCTTGATGAAACAGCCTCGCATCGAGCAGTTCCGGCACGATATGCACCGACTTTCCTTCCTTGAGAAACCGGAGGGCATGGAGCTCGCCGCGGGCAGTACCAGAGACTATGAAGGCGTCCTCGACTTCGGGATAGTCGTCCGCGTTCTTCGCGGACGATCCTTCAGCGGAGAGTTCATCGACTGGAGCGATCACGACCTGGTACCCATTGGGAAAGGTCTTGGTCAGGATCTCGGCGAAGCGCTCGCAGTCCTGCCGTTGCCCGATTATCATTGCCGCGCGCCAATCGTAACCGAAACGTCGCAGGCGCCTCAGCACGAGCATCGTCAAGGCCTGGCGTCCAAGTATCAGAACTCCCGACAGCGTAAATACATACAGTATAAATTGCCTACTTAAATTCGAGAGCTTCAAGAGAAAAACGCCAGCCGTCGTTACCATCGCCCACAAGGCCAGCGTCCGCAGCAGCTTGTATGCCGCAAAATCAAGCCGTTCCGCCCGATGCGATCGATAGATTCGTGCGTTGGCCGCGAGCGCGCTCCAGGTCAACAGCGCCACCGCCAGAAAAGCCCCGTATTGATACTGCCAGTCGGGAGAAAAAACGAAGCGACCGCGATGATCCAGCCATGACGCGATACGCAAGGCGATCAAGTAACCGACGACAATACCGGCGCAATCGGCCAATCGCCGTAGCGCGTCGGCCGCTTTGTAATTACTCAACATACTGAGAGCTTTGCTGTGCGCACGGGAGGGCGCGCAATCGCGTCGCGCGGGTTTTCGCGCTAGGCGTGCGCCTTAAAAGCTGACAGACCAGCCCCCGAAGAGTGACGCGTGAACTTCAACACGATCACACCCGTGCCTGGCAATTCGTGAAGATTCGCATAGCAGCGCCATTCGCGCCCGATTGCGAGCGCACCGCGCGTTGCGGACGGCGCATCAAAATTGTCACCGGCGCTCGAATCATTCTCAGCGGTTGACGTTTCTGCGCCATAGATCGCGTAGCGCTTGGGCTGTCCAATTACCTGGAAGATATCGCGCTCGAGCGTCCGCGCGTCGTAAAAGTCACGCCGATCGCCGGACGGCGATTTTTCACCCGGCCGATTTTCAGCCGCGGCTTGCGCGCCGGTCCCGAGACACGGCATCGAGAGGAGCAGCGTGCCGCCTGGTTTGAGCACGCGCCACAGATTGCGGACGCCGCGTGCGTTGTGCTGCACTCCCGCGGAACACCACAGGCTCGTGACCGTGTCATAAGATTCATCGTCGAGCCGCAGATCTCCCGCTTCGCATCGAATTCCATGCTCCAAGCGAAGCTTCGTCGCACTCAGCAGATTGCGCAGCCGGGGCGCCTCCGCCGACAGAATCGTCGCACTGACTGCCGGGCGGTTCGAAAGCAGGGCGAGCGGAAAGAGCCATGGCGATGAAACGTCGAGGTAATTGCCAAGGTTTTCACCCGGGAGGAAGCGCGACGCAAAATGAAATCCGAGATAGGAACTCGGGCTCGGTGTCGGCTGCAGCGCCATCGCCGCTGCGGCATTCGGCAGCCGTGCGCGCCAAAAGAGACTCTTTACCCCGAGGCGAACTCGAAACCGTTGAAACTCGAGTCCGGGCACCATATACCAATGCGCCACCGCGCAATCCATCGCGCTGACGGCGACGCGCTTGAAGCTGCCGACCGCGCTCCGGTCGAAGACCTCGCGTCCGCCGCTCGCCGATACCCCGTCCGAGGTCGCGTCGAAGCGCATCTTCGGAGCAGCAATACCGGCGTCGAATCGCGCCGTACCGAAGCGCTCGCCAAAGGAGCTGTTCCCTCCTGCGCTCATACTCCGTCTCCCAGGTCTGATTGCGGCAAATGGCCGGCTAGTCGGCGGTCGCCGAGTCGATGTACGCCCGATCGTAGATCGTCGAATCGAAATTATAGTTGCCGTATCTGTGGCTTAAATTAATGAAGGCAGAATCGCGCGGGTCGACTCGATTAAGCACGACCCCGAGCGTCTTCGCGCCGGCATCTGACAGGCGCTCGCACACGGCTCGAATCGTCCGCTTGGGAGTATCCACCGCCGCCACCACGACCACCCCTTCGACCATCGTGGCGAGCCCGATTGTGTCGCTGGCCGACGCATATGGCGCCGCATCGATCAACGTGAAATCGAAGTCGGCGCTAAGGCCTTGAACCATTTCAAACATGCGGCGCGAGGTCAGCAGTTCGCCGGGGTTCGGCACCGGGCGGCCGGCGCCAACGAGAAAGAGCCCCTGGTAATCGTGCTCCGGCCAGCTATCCAGTCGCCGTACGGTCCGCCATGGTTCAACCCGTCCAACCAGCGCTTCGCTCAGGCCCGGGGTGGGGCGGGAATTGAAAATTCGATGGCAGCGGGGGCGGCGTAAGTCCGCATCGATCAGCAGTGTGCGCGCGCCGGTCTGCGCAAAGGCCAGCGCGGTGCCTGACGCCGCCATCGTCTTGCCCTCACCGGGCAGAGCACTGACGAACAGGATTGTTCTCGGTGCGCTTCCCGCGCGCGAATAGAGCAGCGAGTTTCTGAGCGCCTTATAGGCTTCGAGCGTCGCCGATGACGGCTGCCCGACAACCGCGCCGTCAGAATCCGGTTCCCCGGGATTCAGCAGCTTTGCGATCGCGCCGTTCGGTGCCTCGATCAGGCGGCTCGTCAGCTTGCCGAAATCGGGCAGAATCGCCAGCTCCGGCAGGTGCAGGTACGCCTGAATCTCTTCCGCGCTTTTGAGGCGATCGTCGAATTGCTCCAACATGAATGCCAAGGCGATTCCCAGCAGGGTCGAACCGACTCCGGCGATCAGCATCGATTTGATCTTCTGGGGCAGCGACGGCAGCGGCGGCGGAACCGCCTGTTCGACTAATTCGATATTCGAGATGGGCGCCGAACCGCTGACTCCGATCTCGTTCATCCGCTTGAGCACGGCCTCGTAAATCTCGCGGTTCGCGTCAACGTCGCGCGCCAGCACCGCGTCCTGGAGCGAGGCGTCGTTGCGGGCGAAATCGCGCTGGCGCTCTTCTTCGACCTTGCCCTCGAGATTTTTCTCACTGGCCGCCGCCGCGTTGTATCTGCGTTCCGTCGAATGCGCGATCGCCGCCATCTCCTCGCCCAGACGCGCGTGGGCCGCGTTGAGCTTCGCCCGCACCTCGCGCAGTGGGGGATAGGCGTCGTTATACTTGGCGGCCATCTCGGCGTACTCGGTCTGCAGGCGGTCATACTGCGGCGTCAGGTTCTGGATCATGAGGTTGTTGACCACGTCGGGCAGCGAATCGAACGCGCCGGCCTTCACCAGCTGCATTTCGGCTTCCGCCTTGATTCTCGCGTCCTGTGCGGCGGTCAGCGCCTTGTCGAGCTCTTCCATTCGGCGTTGCGCGACTTCGTTGCTCTCCTGGTCCTTCTCGCCGAACGACAGGATTCCCGTCCGATCGCGGTAGGCGTTCAGCGCTGCCTCGGATTTTTCGACGCGCACTTTAATCCGCGCGAGTTCCTTTTCGAGAAACGCCCGTGCCGCGCTGCCCGCGTCTGCACGAACCTGCTGGCTGAGCGTCAGAAAATCCGCGACGTGAGTATTAACGATGCGCGCCGCTAACTCCGGATCCGGATTGTCGAAACGCACCTTCACCAGTCGCGTGCCGTTCTCTGGCGCCACGGCAAGATGGGCAAGGTAGTTGTCGATCGCCGCTGTGCTGACACCGAGCCGATCTTTAGCAGTCGCGCGTACGTTCGGCAGGACTCGACCGATAAGCCGCCTGATCATGCCCGGGCGACCCGCGAAATGCCGGTTTGATTCGAGATGGAGCTCATTGATGACCTGCGCGACGAGTTGCTCATCGCGCAATAGCGAATACTGGGTCTTGGCGTAATCGTCGTCGGGATGATCGCTCTGCATCATCTGCTGCAGGCTCGAAACGTCCATCAGGCGTGGTGGCTCGGGCTCAATTAGCAGCTTGGCGGTCGCGACGTAGCGTGGCGTCATCATCAACAGGAAGACTGCAGTTACCGTCAACGCCACGCCGACGATTCCACCGATCAGCCGCCAGTGCGCCCACACGACTCGCCAGCATTCCGCGAGGCCAATTCCCGCGATCTCGTTGGCGCTCGCATGGACCGTGTCCGCCCGATACGGCACTACCTGGTCAATCGCCCGCTCGGTAATGTACGGTGCTAAATGCTTCATCAGAATGCCGCCGGGGCCATGTAGAGGCCAGTCCCGAATTTGCTGAATAACGTGTACACCGCGTAGGGCACAGCGCCCGCTACCGAGCCTCGCACCAGCACCACGTCGCCGGCGCGGATCGTCATGTCCCGGTCGGACCCTTCTTCGACTTTCGAGAGATCGAGCGGTATCGAGACGCGCGCGCCATGCTCGGTGCGCTTCACTTCGACGTTCGAGCTGAACATCGCTCCGCCTGCGGCTGTAATCGCACCCAATACCGTCAACCCCGGTGTGATGTTGAACGACCCCGGTTTTGAAACCCAGCCATAAACTCCGACTTGGCCCGCTGGGGGAACCACGATCACGTCGCCAGGACGCGCAGGCGTATCGAGACAACCTGCCATCTCCGGTTTGCTTAAATCGATGATGATCGGTTCAACATTGGCACCCGGGCCGTGCGGCGCTCGGTCGGCACTGATTCCTTTGAGCATCGCGGCGCTGGTGCAGCCGATCGACGCATCGGTGGCCGAAGCCCCGCCGGCTTCGGCGCAATCCTGCGCGATCGGCCGTTGCGATCCCGCTGCATCGCCAATCCGGGCGGGAAACAAAACCAGCATATCCGCCGCATCCTCGTTGCCCACGCCCTTGATTCCACCGGCTCGGCCAAGCACTCCAAGCAGCGACTCGTCCGGGCTGTCCAGCGCGTAGGAACCCGGCTGCGCCACCATCCCCATCACTTCCACGTTGCGTCCGGCAAAATGGCGAATAAATAAGTGAATTCGCGGTTCTTTCTGGAATTTGCGCGCGTCCTCGTCGATCAACCGGGTTACTTCGCCCTCGGAAAGGCCGCCGACCCGCATACCGCCCAGCAGTGGCAGGTCGATATTGCCCTCCCCGTCGACGCGCGCCGTGGCATCGTTCAACTCGGGTAATTCGGCGGCGGCGATCCGTAATATGTCACCCGGGCCGAGCGGATAATCGTAGGAGCCCGCCGAGCTCATCCGTTGTGAGCGCAGTTCCTTGAGCGGCCCCTCCGTTTCGCACTGGGCCCCGCGTGCACCAAGCAGCGCCGTATCGAATCCTGAGGCGCGCGACGCAGTGCTCTGCTCGCGATTCGGCTCCGGACTCGCCGCACATCCGGCGCATAGCGTCGCAATCAGCACTGTCGCATACCACTTTCGTCTCGCACTATCTCTTCTCATTACCTTCATCGAGCTAATCTTGGCCGCGGACGCATACGCTACCATCGGACTCTCATTCCGACCGCCTCTTATTACTATTTGGTGCAAAACGAAGAGATATGCGAAAGAGCATCAAGTGAGAGGTGCGGCGCACAAATACTAATTCGAACAATCGTGCAATCCGACGGCGTCGCGCGGCGAGGTCTTTTTCATCAATTGAGTATTGCGTTTCCTTAACACTGAGTATTTGTCAAACAGGCACCGTTGCCCCGGAGTAGTTGGTATAGACGATAATAAAGTAGGAACGACCGACCGCTTTCTCAGATCCGTTACTTGCTGGTGTATAGTTTTGTGAATTCGTCGAGTAAGCCATTTACCTTGGGAGAGAAAGGGTTTCGTCCACGCGTCCGCCATCCCATGCTGACAAAGAGCTGGTAAATGCGAATCACAAACGTGCACTGATGTTTTGGATCAACGTGCAGTGCAAATATATTTGTGTCTGCGAATGCACGCCGCGAGAGTTAGACCGTAGGTTGTTACCAACCGAAGATCAATGCTGCAAAGTATACATTCACAACAAATTATAAATTTAGTTTCGTGAGCATATGATGTGCCGGACGGTACCGATCAGCACCGCAAACTATAGGTCAACGATGCACTGAATCGCATTGACAATATGCGAAAGCAGCGAGCAGCAGATGCCCTGTGATTGAGCAATTAGTCAAATCTCAGTGGCGGTCCGCTCGCAATAGTCATTTCTGGCTAATATGGTATTTTCTGCGCACTGCTGATCTAGCTTGGTGGATCGTGGGCTGCGCTCGGCTGCGCCGCCTCTATAGCAGTCGTGAAATAGATCGAGGTGCAAATACTGATGAGGGCATCCAGCAGCCGCCATCGTCACGTCGTTCCATCAGTGCGGATGTTGGAGTGACCGCTCGAACAGTTAATTTCGCAGTGCGTCAAAAGTGAGGCGCGCTCGTCAGGCCAACCGGTCTGAAGCGTATCCGACGGATCGACGTCGAGTTCAAAATCGAGTTCCGCAGTACAACACCATCTCGCACACCACCGTCGCGCATTTGTCCGCGTCAGAGCGATCCTGCGTCGAGAACGTGCTTATTTACTGAGTTCCCGAAAGGCGCGTGGACGTTCACCTTGACGTACAATGGAACTCCGGCTAGGACCATCGCTTGTCGCGCGGGTAAGTCTGCAGACTGATTTCAAGAGAGGCTGCATAAGATGAACGACAAATCTGAATTACTTACGGCAACAGATGAAACTATCGATGACGCGGTGAAGTATGCCGACCCCATGGTTCTTCGCGGTCTCCTTTATCAACTGACTGGTGACGAGAGCATCGCGGCCACTCAGGCCACAACGGCGGATACCAGAGACTCCGATCCAGAGGGCGCCTCGAAAGATTTCGCTCTGGTTCAGTCCAAGGCCGACGTCTCGAACCCGTCGGACTTGGCGATGATTCAATCCAAGGCAGCCGCATTTCTAAAGTCCTATCGGGACCAGGGTGCCCCCAACATTCCTTGCGGTGCGCCGGAGCGTCTTTCTCGCAGCCTCAACCTTGTCGCTGGATCCGATATTCCCTCTTCCGAGCTGGAAATGTGGCTTGAGCAACTGGCCCTGGACCCTTGGGCGCGGGGACTGGACTGGCTGAATCCGCCGCCTGCGAAGGATTTGTGGAATTTCGTCGTCGCCGTTATTGGCGCTGGCATGGGAGGTCTGAACGCCGCCGTTCAACTGAAGCATGCCGGCATCCCATACTTTGTCATCGAAAAGAACGATGAAGTTGGCGGTACCTGGTATGAAAACCAGTATCCTGGAGCCCGGGTTGATTCCCCTAGCCGCACCTACACGCATATCTACGGCGTTGATTTCGAATATCCGAATGCATTCTGCCTGCGGCGCGAAAACCTGCGGTATTTCAAGTGGGTGGCCGACCACTTTGATATTCGCCCTGACATTACGTTCAAGACCGAGGTCAAGTCTGTCGTTTGGGACGAGAGCACTAAGTTCTGGGAAATCAAGGCGGACGGCCCTGACGGTCCACGCGTTTGGCATGCAAACGCGGTTATCGCGAGCGTCGGATTTTTATCGCGCCCGAACCTGCCGAGCATCGAAGGCATGGAAACGTTTGCGGGCAAGGCATTCCATACCGCCAGATGGCCGGCCGGCCTCGATCTCAAGGGCAAGCGGGTTGCGGTGATTGGGACCGGCGCTACCGGATACCAGTTGGTCCCGGAGCTCTCGAGATTGGCCGGTCATACCTATGTATTTCAGCGCACGCCGAACTGGTGCTTCGACACAAAGAGTTATCTTGATCCGTTTCCCGCGCAGGTGAACTGGCTGGATCGCAACTTTCCCTACATTCGAAATTTCATCCGCTTCCGGCTCAGTTGGCTTGCGGGGCCGGACACTTTCTCTCAGATCATGCGGATCGATCCTCAATTCGAAGATCAGCACGCCAGGAGTGCACTCAACAAAAAAATCCGAGAGCAACAGCTCGCGTTTATCGAGAGAAAACTCGCAACTCGCCCGGAGCTCATCGAGAAAATGACTCCGGTGGCTCCGCCGTATTCAGCTCGGCCGATCATCATCGATACCGATTACTCCATCTACGATGCATTGCTGCGCGACGACGTCACCCTGGTCACCGAACCGATTTTGAAGATCAAACCAAACGGGATCGAGGTACAAGGCGGCGGCGAGTACCCGGTTGACATTATCGTCTATGCCACCGGGTTCAAGGCCAACGACTTCCTATGGCCGATGGAAATTCGCGGGCGCGGCGGCAAACGCGTCGAGGAACTTTGGGAAAAGGACGGCGCCCGTGCGTATCTCGGCACGATGCTGCCGGGGTTCCCCAACTTCTTCATGATTTATGGGCCCAACACAAATAACTTCGGTGGCCTTCAAATTGTCGATTTCGAAGAAATGGTGACGAGATTTGCGCTCCAATGCATCGGCGGCTTGATCACGCAGAGGAAACGTACGATCGATATCTCGCTCGATGCCTATTGGCGTTATAACGACGAGGTCGATCGGGCCGAAGCTCTGATGATGTATAAAGACCCGCGTGCCCATAACTATTACAAGAATGACAGCGGACGGTCAGCGGCCAACAACCCCGTCGATATAAGGAAGATCTGGACCTGGCTGCGCAACCCGCTCGATGGCCACGTCCACGGGGAGCAATCTGGCGATCCAGAAGCGATAGCGAGTCCCGTCGTAAGGCCGTACTTCCGCGAAGATCTGGTCGTGGAGTGAGAATCCTCGAGCAGGACCTGTTCAGGATGCTGCTGCGTTGAACGTTTGGCGCGCCTAATGAAAACGGTCCCGGCACTTTCACCACCTGAGGTGGCCTCGGTCCGCGCCCTGTAATACTTCCGGCCCAGAGACGTGAGCCTCTGGGCCGGAAAATACGATGTCCCGACTCTGAATCTATCGCGGGCGAAACGGCCTCAGTTCGGATCCCCTTCGAACACGTACGGCTCAAGCGACGTCTGCGCTTCCGTGCGGAACCTATCCCACTGTCGGCCCCCGTAATAGGCCAGGCTGCCCGGCGCCGCCTTACCTTCACCGTTATAGTAGGAGATGCAATCGCGCAGCGGCGCAGTCGCGATGTCGACCTCGCGGCAATGCTCTGCATACCTGTCTTCCGGTTCCTTGCGGATATCGACGATGCACGCGCCGCGCTCGCGCATGGTTTGCAGCACCCATACGAGATAGTCGGCGTGCGCGTAGATCACGTCGGTGAAGTTGAAGCTGCCGCCGCCGCCCTGGGGACCAGTGACGATAAACAGGTTGGGAAAGCCGCGGTTATGCAATCCGAGGAACGTCTTGGTTCCTTCGGTCTCCCACTTCTCCTTCAAGGTGCGGCCGCCGCGGCCGGTAATCTTGTTGAAGGTCGAGGTCCCCATCCACTGGAACCCCGTCGCGTAGATCAGCACGTCGAGCGGGTATTCGACCCCCTCATGGACCACGCCGCGTTCGTTGATCTCGCTCACGCCGCGCGGAGCGGTGTCCACCAAATGGACGTTCGGCAGGTTGAACGTCGGCAGATATTCGTCGTGGAAGGTCGGCCGCTTGCAGCCATACGGGTAGTACGGCTTCAGTGCCGCCGCCGTCTTCGGGTCCTTGACGATTGCGTCCACCCGCGCCCGAATCTGCTCCATCAGCCGGAAGCTGGAGTCGAGCTGCTTCTGCATCAGCTCTTCGCGCGTCAACTCGACGGTCGTATTTCTTGCGTTCCTTGAAATCCTGGATCTTGCCCGCCAGGTAGTCGTCGTTTGCGAGGACGGCAGCGCGCACTTCCGAAATCCTCGCGAAGCGCTCGCGCCTCGCTCGGGCCCATCCGGGCTCCGTGGCCCAGGTCGCGCGCTCTTCTTCAGTCGTCTCACGCTGGTCGCGCACGTCGATCGACGACGGTGTGCGTTGGAACACGTGGAGCTGCCCCGACAACCTTGGCGAGCTCCGGGATCGCTTGCACGGCAGTCGCGCCGGTCCCGATAATCCCCACGCGCTTGCCGCTCAGGTCGATGTTGTAGTCCCAGCGCGAGGTGTGGAACGACTCGCCCTTAAACGTCTCCATACCAGCGATGCGCGCCAGCTTCGGCGTCGTCAGAATGCCGTTGGCCAGGACAACGAAACGCGCACGCATCTTGTCGCCGCGATCGGTCTCGACGATCCAGCGCCCTGAGGCCTCGTCCCAGGTCGTCCCCTCGACCGTCGTGTGGAACAGGCAATGGTCGTAAAACCCGAACTTCTGGGCCATCCTCTGGCAGTGTTCGAGGATCTCGAAGCCCGAGGCGAACTTCATCGACGGGATGTAACCGGTCTCATCGAGTAAGGGCAGGTAGCTATAGGATTCGACGTCGCAGGCGATGCCGGGATAGCGGTTCCAGTACCAGGTGCCGCCGACGTCGCCGCCCTTTTCGCAAAAACGCACGTCAGTGAAGCCAGCCTGGCTTAGCTTCTGCCATAGCAGCAGTCCGCCGAAGCCGGCACCGACTACCAGAATTTCGCACTCATCGTCCAGCGCTTCTCGCGGAATCGGTGGCTCGGAATAGACGTCGTCCAGGTATTTCTTGAACTCGCCTTCCATGCCCATGTAGTCGGCGGCGCCTTGTCGAGCTTCCTTGAATGCGCGGTATTTGGCCTGCTCTTCCGCGTTGAAGGTCGCGCCGGCGGGCATTGTCGGCAGTTCCGTCAGCTTCTGATCGGTGACGACGGAATAGCCCTTGCCGGTAATCTTTTCGGACGCCTTGGCGGCTCGCGTGTTGAAGACTTTACGGCCGGTCTCAGGGTCGATTCCTATTGCAGTGCTCATTCGAGTTCCTCTCTGGGTTCCTCGTCGGTTAGAACGGTTCTCTTAGCGAAAATCTGAGCCTTTCTGGCCGCAGCTCTCAACACTTGATGTGCCGTGCTCAGCTGGCTCAGGTGCTTCGAGCATTTCGCTAATATTCGATATCATGCGTCTCCCGTCTATTCCAAGAGCTGCGGCACTTCAGCTCCCGACTGAACACTCCCAGCGGGCAGACGCGATCAAGCGAGGTGCGGGATGAGCTTCGCGTAGCGATCCAGAAACGGCAGCACCTTTTCCTTTACATCGACATCGGCACGCCCGACCCCAAGCACCACTCGTTCGACGCCTAATTCTCGATACCCTTGCAGTTTCGATTCCTCCGGATCACCCATGGCAAAGATGGAGATCGAGAGCGAGCGCGGATCACGTCCAGCCTTTTTGCAGCGCTCCTCGAGTTCGGCCATAACCCGCCGAAAATCCTCGATCGCCATGTCGGCCGGGCACCAGCCATCGCAGTAGTCAACAATCCGCTGCAGACCTTGTGGCTTGACACTGCCCATGATGATCGGCGGATGCGGTTTCTGGACCGGTTTGGGATAGGACCAGAGTCGATCGAAATTGACAAACTCGCCATGAAATGAGGGTTCGTCTTCGGTCCATATCTTCTTCATCGCGAGCACTCGCTCGCGCAGCACTTTCCATCGCCGGTCGAAACGCGTGCCATGGTTTTCCATCTCTTCCGCATTCCATCCGCCGCCAATCCCAAAAATGACTCGCCCGTTCGTCAGGCTGTCGAGCGTGGCCACTTCTTTCGCCGTGGTGATCGGATCCCGCTCGATCATCAGACAGATGCCGGTGGCGAGCTTGAGATTTTTCGTCGCGGCGCCGGCGGCCATCAGGGAAACAAAAGGATCGCGCATATGCGAATAGTACTTGGGGAGTTCCCCGCCCAACGGGTAGGGCGTGCGCCGGCTGACCGGAATGTTGATGTGTTCGCCGAGCCACAAGGAGTCATAACCCCGTTCCTCGCAGGCGCGCGCGAGATCATCCGGCCGAATCGAA
The DNA here is from genome assembly GCA_963774705.1 of uncultured delta proteobacterium. Lineage (GTDB taxonomy): Bacteria > Desulfobacterota > Binatia > Binatales > Binataceae > JADMIL01. The sequence continues at coordinate 340,698 of CAVZFW010000017.1, read as the reverse complement.
TAATCAGGATTGAAGTCAAAATACCCGAGTTTCATGACATGCTCCTTTTGCGAAATGAGCTTTCGTCTCTCACATCAAGCGATGCCCTAATAATGCTCCACGCACCGAGAAACCGAACCGCCTAGAGCCTTGCGGCAGGAACAACGATCTTCTCAGCCAACCGCTCCACGTCTGCCTGCACCGTCTCGGGGTCGCGCGGTATCGTTCCCACCACCACCTGATGGACCCCGGCGTCGCGGTAACGTTTCACTTCGTCTAACCCAATCGGCGCGCCGATGCCGGAGGAGACGGAAAAATGCAACTTTCCCGGGTCGCGACCTGCCGCTTGCGCGTACTGGCGCATCCGTTCGATCTTGGCTTTCGCCTGATCAGGCGTGATGCCTACCCCGAACCAGCCGTCGCCCACTTCACCCACCCGCTTGAGCGCCGGCCCGCTCTCGCCACCAAAGACGATCGGCGGATGCGGCTTTTGCACGGGTTTCGGGTACGAGCAAACTTTTGGATAACTGCAGAACTCACCCTTGAATTCCGGTTCTTCTTCAGTCCACAGCCGCTTCATCGCTTCGAGATATTCTCGCGTGCGCTCTGCGCGCCGCTCCCATGGTACGCCGACGGCAGCGAATTCCTCGGCAAGCCAGCCGATGCCGACGCCGAAGTCAAATCGACCGCCGGAGAGCTTGTCGAGACTGGCCACCTGTTTCGCTAACACAACAGGATTGTGCTCGGGCACCAGGCAGATGCCGGTGCCCAGCCGGACCGTCTTGGTATGCGCCGCGGCGAAGGTCAGCGTGGCAAATGGGTCGAGAAAATCGACCTTGGTGGTCGGAAGCGGCATCCTGCCGTCCTGAGCATATGGGTACTTGGAGGCGTACTGGCTGACGAGGACGACGTGCTCACCGGTCCACAATGAGTGAAACGCGCATTGCTCTACCGCGCGGGCAGCAAGGGCAAGGAGTTCCGGATCAGCGCTGGGACCGATGCCGATGGCGAAAAATCCGATCTGCATACGTGGCTCCCTCTCTGCGTTGGGGTTGAACGCGTATGCTACTAAAAGAGATTTTTAATTCAACCTGAACTTCACCCGCGCACCGGCGATCGCCATCGGGCCAGATTTTTCTGCGAACCGCGTGGTGAATGGCATCTTCGATATGGACGATACTCTTCGCGCGCCGTTAGTGCTGGGGTCTTCGCCAATCAGATGTCTCAGCGACAAAAAATGGACAGCGCGGGGTCAAGGCCGCGTAACTTTCCGCACGACGCGATTCACTGGGGCGCGGTTCGCTTGAGCTCGGCACCCTGAAACTCAGGATTTGTGGGCCAGACGGGCCGACAATCCAAGCTTCTTTGCGGTCTCTGCTGCTCTGAGTTCAGGAAAATAAGCTCGGAGTACCCCGGCAGCCTCGGCGAAATTAACGAAGGGCTTCTCCAGGTAACCGATCGCGCCGAGCCTCAAATAGTCGTGGGCATCAGCCGCCGGCCTGATACTGACCATCAAGACCGCTACCTCGTGATCCTTACGCGCGATGTGGCGGAGCAGATCTAGCGCGGTCATTCCGTCGCTTTCAGGCATCACGATATCCAGCGTAACCAGCCGCGGATGCAATGCGTCGAACCGCTTCAGACCGTCTGCAGTGCTTTCGGCTTCGCCGACCACCAGGCAGCCTAAACCCTCGAGCTTTCGCCTTAGCCATCCTCGCGAGTCGGGTGAATCGTCAACGATCACTGTTGTAACTGGCTTCCCCATCGATCTGTTAACCACTGATAAACCCCTCCAAACCGAGAGCTCCGTGTGAGAGCTCTCCAAGCGCCTTCGTCGCCCTCTCGGTCCCGTCACGAGCCCTTCTGCCTTTGAGCTGTGCGCATAAATAGCGCCAACTTCCGAGGCTGGCTCTTGCTTCCTGAATCTTCGCACCGGGAAAGGTGGGGTGTTCGGCACTGACCGGTCGAGATCCGTTTGCGGTTCATCCGCTCGGCCGCTTGACGACTATTATTCTCAAATGATAATAATTACCATCTAGCGTGGAACTTCAAATCGTCAACGATAACCGGCGCGATGCCTGCGCGCGCGAGCGGATGGCGCATTTTGCCGAACGCTGCCGCAATGGCGGACTCGCCGTGACGCCGCAGCGACTCGCGATTATCGAAGCGCTGCTCGCGACCACCGATCATCCGCGCGCCGAGACTATTTTCGCGGCCGTGCGCAAACGGCATCCGCATATCTCGCTGGCGACCGTCCATCGCACGCTCGAAACGCTCTGCCAGATCGGCGAAGCGCGCAAGGTCACAACGCTGCACGATAGCGCGCGCTACGACGGTAATCTCGCGCCGCATCATCACGTGGTCTGCGTGCGCTGCCGGCGGATTCGCGACGTCGAAATCTCCGGCCTCGAGCGAGTCATCGAAGAAGGCCACGCCGCACTGAAGGGCTTCCAGCCGCTAGGCTGGTCGCTCGAAATTCAGGCGCTTTGCGATGATTGCCACAAATTGGATTCAGGTGCGGTCCGCCCACGCCGGCACGACCCGCTGAAATAAAGGTGCGAATTGGCGCACCGTCAACGTTAAATTCAAAAGGGAGCTACGAAGAATGGCCAGTCTGAAAGGAACCAAAACCCACGAGAATCTGAAGGCCGCGTTTGCCGGCGAGAGCCAGGCAAATCGCCGCTATCTGTACTTCGCCAAGGTCGCCGACGTCGAGGGCCAGCCGGAAATCGCCGGCCTCTTCCGCGATACCGCCGAGGGCGAGACCGGCCATGCGCATGGCCATTTGGATTATCTGAAGTCGGTCGGCGATCCGGCCACCGGGTTGCCGCTGGGCGACTCGATGCTCAACCTGAAGGCCGCCGTTCACGGCGAGACCCATGAGTACACCGACATGTACCCCGGGATGGCCAAAACCGCGCGCGACGAGGGCTTCAGCGAAATCGCCGACTGGTTCGAAACCCTGGCGAAGGCTGAGAAGTCGCACGCAGGCCGTTTCGCCAAGGCGGCGGACACCCTCTAACCTAAATCAATCGGTAACTCCAAGCATCGCCGGCCTCCGCTTCAAGTTGGAGGCCGGCCGCCGCGAGAGATCCAGAAGGAGCAAAGTTCTGCTGCAAGTCCGGACGGCTAAGATCAACTTCGTGGAAACCGTTCCGCCGCTCGATTTTTCAAATTTTGCCTCACAAATCGATTTTTTCCGCACCTGACCCCACGCGGGTTGTGCGTATGAATCCTGGAATTGACCATGAGTCGAATCGAAGCGCGCCCCACCGATGCCCTCTCCTATGATCCAAACGAGCCCAAGTATTGGGAACGCGCGAAACTTGACGTCGAGATCGATCGGGTCTTCGACATTTGTCACGGCTGCCGGCTGTGCTTCAATTTGTGCCCGTCGTTTCCCGACCTCTTCAAGACCGTCGATGCCAAAGGCGACGATGTGCGCAATCTCTCGCGCGCAGAAAGAGACCGCGTCATCGACCTCTGCTACGGATGCAAGTTGTGCGAGGTCAAGTGTCCTTATACCCCGCGCGATAAGCACGACTTTCAACTTGACTTCCCCGCCCTCGTCCTGCGCGCCCGCGCGATCAAAGGACGCGAGGATGGCATCGGGTTGCGCGAGAAGCTGCTTGGTAATCCCGACCGCACGGGCAAGCTCGGTACCAAATTGCCGGCGCTCGCGAACTGGTCATGCCGCAATACCCTGCAGCGCCGCATGATGGAAAAACTGCTCGGCATTCATCGCGACAAGCAACTGCCGCAGTTCGCCGGGGAAACCTTCGAGCAATGGATCGCGCACCACGGTCTGCCCCAAGCGCCCGCCGAACCCGCCTCCAAGGTCGCGATTTTCCACACCTGCTTCGTCAATTACTACGATACCGAACCGGGTAAGGCACTGGTCGCGGTGCTGGCAAAAAACCAGTGCGCGATCGCGAGTCCGCCGCAGAATTGTTGCGGGATGCCCGCGCTCGACGGCGGCGACGTCGAGTTTGCGCAGAAACAGGCGCGTGCGAATGTCGCCTCGTTGTTGCCGCTGGCGCGTGACGGCTACCGCATCGCCGCGATCAATCCGACCTGTTCGATGACGATGCGCCTCGAGTATCCGACGTTGCTCGGCACCCCTGAGGCGCGCGAGCTGGCCGCCGCGGTCGTCGATCCGGGCGAAGTACTCTACGAGCTGCGCCGCGCGGGCAAATTCAATCGCGATTTCAAAACCACGCCCGGCAAGGTCGCCTATCACGTCCCCTGTCATCTAAAGGCGCAGGCGGTCGGGCTGCGCGGACGCGATCTGCTACGCCAGATTCCCGGCGCCGAGGTCACCACCATTGACGCGTGCACCGCGCATGACGGGACCTGGGCGATGAAGCGCGAGTACTTCGAGCTCTCGATGAAATGGGGCGAGAAAGCCTTCGCCGGGATGCGCGAGGCTGAGGCCGAATTCATGGCCACCGACTGTCCGCTCGCCGCGATCCAGATCGAGCAGGGCACGGGAGTGCGTCCGTTCAATCCGATCGAATTGCTGGCACGGGCGTACGCCCCCGTGGGTTTCGCGCATCCGGTACCGCCGCCCGAGCCTCCCGTCGAAGCCGAGGAACAGCCATCGTGAAGCCCGTCACGCTCAAGGAAATCCTGCCGTTCGCGCAATACGAAATTCTGCGGCCGCGCCTGCGGCCGTTGATTATCGCCGAAAAGGAGCGCCGCCGGCTGGCGGTCGGCGAGAATCTCACGCTGTTATTCGAGAATGGGCAGACCGTCTGGTACCAGGTCGAGGAGATGGTTCGTGCCGAGCGCATCAGCGCCGAAGACGCCATCCGCCACGAGATCGACACCTACAACGAACTGCTTCCGCGTCCCGGCGAGCTGACCGCCACGATGCTGGTCGAATATGCCGACGAAGCCGAGCGCAACATCGCCTTGCGCGCGCTGGTCGGCCTCGAGCGCCACCTTTGGATTCGCATCGGAGAGCGTCGCGAGCCGGCCCGTTTCGACGCCCGGCAGTTCGCTACCGACCGGATAAGCGCCGTGCACTTCGTGCGCTTCCCGCTCGGCGGTCTCGACCACGACGAATTCGTGAAGTTTACCGCCGAAGGCAAAATCGCAATCGAGATGGACCATCCGCAGCTCACCCAACGCGCGTTGATTACCGGCCCGATCGCGAAAGCCCTCGCCACCGACCTCGACGATGTTTGACGCAGGTTTTGTTCGAAACCGATTTCAGTGGAGCGCCGTACGCCACGAAAATAAAAATTTAGTATCGGCTGAAGAGTCCCCCGAGGAACCTCGACGGTACGCGTACTCGAATTTCCATTACAGCGAGCACCGCTGTTTTTCGCTTCCCTTTCATTAGCCGAATTAGCAGACTGAAGTATCGACCGAATTACCTCTGCGCATAACTCGGATAGCCGAAAACCCATGCGCGCGATGGGCCTCGATTGACAGGCGCGGCGGTGCGATGCAAGCTCGATGTTATTGGATGAGAGCGGAGTAGATCGACGCGCGGCGTAGTAACTGAAATGGATTGGTATCTGGTTCGGACCAAGAGCGGCAAAGAGCGCTGGGTGCGCGATCAACTGAGCGCACAAGTGCCCGATGTCTTCCTGCCGTTGCTCGAGGCGCGCACGCCGCGCTGGGGCAGGCTCGCGTGGACCATCGTGCCGCTCTTCCCCGGTTATCTCTTTGCTCGCCTTGATCCGCAGAAACAATACTTCGACGTGCGCTACATGTCTGGCGTGCAGGGCCTCGTTTGCGCGGGCAACGAGCCGATCGCGGTGCCTCCCCGGGTAATCGAGGAAATTCGCCAGCGCGGAGTCAACGGCGTCGTGAAGATCGAGGAAAAGAACTTCGGTAGTGGCGAACATCTCCGCGTGGTCGAGGGTCCCTTCCGCGGCTTCGAGGCGATCTTCGAGCGCTATCTTTCGGGCGCCGAGCGGATCGCGATTCTGCTGAGTGCGATCGATGCGGAGGGGCTCCGCGTGGTGCTTCCCGCATCCGCCGTTACGCGGTTCTCATAACACTGACCGTCCCGCATCCAGACTATCTCGTATCCGGCGCTGGTCGTCTTAATCGCCTGTGAGATCCTGCGGATTCATCGCGTACTCGCTCCCGGTTCGGTAGTAGCGTGCGATATCTATGCTGCGAGATCCTTCGCAGTGATTGCCAAATTTGGCCCGATTCGCGCAAATTAAATCGAACATAAGTTATAAAAAGGGTGTTGCAAATTGCGTTACAACAGGAATAACGGTTGATGTAATGCCCATTCGGAAGAACTCGCTGGCGGCCACCGAATCTTGAAGATTCTGCACGTCAGCCCCTATTTCAAGCCCGCACGCGCATACGGTGGCCGAACGGAATCGCTTTACCGACTGTGCCTCAATCTCGCACGCCTCGGTTGCGAAGTGCGGGTCCTCGCCACCAACGGCGACGGCCCTGGCAAAGTCCTGGCGGTCGAGACCGGGAGCAGGGTCGCGGTCGCCGCGGGCTTCGAGGTAACCTACCTCGGCCGCCTCGCGCGCCATGCAGTCGCGCCGGGATTACTGTTACGGCTGCCGTTCGAGATCCACCACGCCGACCTCATTCATCTGACTGGGGTTTACTCGTTTCCAACTATTCCAACGTTGCTTGCGTGCAAGCTTTTGCGCAAGCCCCTGATGTGGTCGCCACGTGGCGATCTGATGCGTTGGAAGGGGAGCCGTGGGCGTATCGCGAAGCGGGTCTGGGAGCTTGCGTGCCGCGTCGCAGCACCGCGCACAACCATGCTCCATCTGGCTTCCGATGAGGAACTTCCCGCGAGCCTCAACCGCTTGCCGAAATTCGCTACGACCGTCATCCCCGACGCCGTTCGCCTGCCGGCTAACATCAAACATAGCGCGAGTGACGGATCATTGCGGCTGGGCTATCTGGGCCGATTGCATGCGAAGAAAGGACTCGACAACCTGCTCGACGCCAGCCGCATCCTGAAAACTCAGGGCTTCACGTTTTCGCTCGTAATCGCCGGTGCGGGTCGCCCGCGTTACACGCGCCGGCTCGCTCGCAGAATCGCGAAGCTCGGGCTCCATGATGCCGTGCGAATGATCGGCGACGTTCACGGTGCCGCCAAGCGCGAGTTCTTCGAGTCCATCGATCTGTTGGTAATGCCCTCGCATGGAGAAAGCTCGGCGACCGCTGTGGCCGAATCACTCGCGTGCGCGATTCCGGTAATCGCGAGCCAGGGAACCCCATGGTCGCGATTGGTCGAACACGGATGCGGCCTATGGATCGACAACGCTCCGGAATCGTTGGCGGACGCGATCGTGCAAATGCGCTCGATGCCACTTGAAGAGATGGGACAGCGCGGCCGCGAATGGATGGCCGCCGAATTCTCATGGGACGCCACCGCGCGCGAAGTCTGCAATACCTACGCCGTGATGCTCCGCGGCGCCCCGATGCTCGTCGATACCGCCGCCACCTCCGCATCGATCGCCCCGGCCAGCGACGCCGCGCCCCCGCCACGCTGAGAACTGCAAGTTCCGCGCATCGGCACGATTCTCCATTCAGATCGAAGATTAATCTAATGGGCCTCGCTTTTGCGGTCGACGCCAATTGTTTGGCCGGAGAGCGAAGATCAACAAAGGAGCGGATCAGGAGCAAATCAAAGGGAAATTAGAGACGTGACTCCCATTACAGGATAAACTATCCTGCAAAAGAATGAGCAGGCCCTTGCGCTTACTATGACACTCATACAGAGTTTAAAAGGCGCTATGGTTACTTCACTTCAGCACATGAAAATTGTCGGTCGCGCGGCCAAGTAATCGTTGATGACGATTCCGATGATCCCGCTGCTGCCGCTGATCGCGTTCGCGCTCGTGGCGCTCACCACGCCTTTGGCGAAACGGATCGCCGCACGCGCTGGTATCGTCTCCGTTCCTTACAGCGAATCACGTCATCTGCAACAAATGCCCTTGCTGGGCGGCGCAGCCATCATCGCAGCTATCCTGATTACCCTTGCGCTAGGCCGAATTCTGCCGTTTTGGCTCTTGATAGGAGCGGCCGGACTCTTCGTGATTGGACTGGTCGACGACGCGATCGTCTTGCGTCCGTCACGGAAATTTCTTCTTCAGTTGGTCATCGTTACCTTCGTGCTCGCCGCCGGTCCAGCCTTTCGCTTGGCGCCATGGACGCTAATCAATACAGCGCTGACTGGATTCTTTCTGCTCGCAACCGTGAATGCGTTCAACCTGATCGACGGACTCGACGGCCTGGCGGCCGGCGTCGGCATAATCGTGGCGATCGGCGCTGCCACAATCTCGTACCTGCATGGCGATATGACCGGCACCGCACAGGCCCTGGTCATCGCCGGGGCGCTGGCCGGCTTCCTCATTTATAACGGTCATCCGGCGTCGATTTTCATGGGCGACAGCGGGGCGCTGCCGCTCGGCTTGCTGCTCGGTGCGATGGCTTTACATGCGGGCGACCTTGCGGGAAATTCGCGTTTGTCCCGCTACGTCGTGCCGATTCTGATCATGCTGGTGCCGCTGCTCGACACCGCGATCGTCAGCGTCAGCCGCATGGCGACCGGGACGCCAGTCTCTCGCCGCGGCCTCGACCATTCGCATCATCGACTGCTCTCGCTTGGTCTGACCGATCCGCGGGCCGTCGCGATCGCTTGGGGGTTAGCCGCCGTTGCAGCGGCATTCGCGGTGGTGCTCACCTGGCTCCCGCACACCTATTTATTGCCGACTCTGCCGGCGATTATTTTGGCCTTTGGCGTGGTCGGTTTGTTCATGATCGACCTGACCTTCGACGTCAACTCGCCCGGCCTCGCTTACGATAATTTGCGCGGACCGGCCCGGTTTATCCTGACCTTCAGTTACAAGCGCCGGCTGGCCGAATGCGCGCTCGACCTCGCGCTGATTCCGGCATCTTACTTCGGCGCGTTCCTGATTCGGCTGGACTTCAGAATGAATGATGCGCTGCTGGCGAGCATCATCAGCACGCTGCCGACCGTGATGGTCGCCACCTATGTCGCCTTCTTCATCGCCGGCATTTATCGCGGGATGTGGCGCTATGCGAGCGTCTCCGACGTCATTCGTTTCGCCAACGGATCGGTACTCGCCGGCGTTTTCGTGGTGCTGATATCGATGGTTACCCGAATTGAGCTCTCGGGCTCAATTGCGGTGCTCTACGTGATCCTCCTGATGAATCTGTTGGTCGCCAGCCGCATGTCGTTTCGGGCGCTGCGCCGCGGCGTCGCGATGCTCGCGATGCCCGATGAGCGCGTGCTGATCGTCGGCGCCGGAGAACTGGCCGAGGCGGCCGCACGTTACCTCACCACGCATCGCAACCGGCGCTTCAAGCTGGTCGGATTCGTCGACGATGACAGCTTCACGCTGGGCAAGCTCGTGCACGGACGACGAGTGCTCGGCACCCTCGCGGACCTCGAACGTATTTATGCCACCAGGCACTTCAGCCAGGTTCTCGTCGCAATCGAGACGTTACCGCGCGAGCGCATGGAGCAGCTCTGGCAATTTGCCAATAACCGGCAGCTCACTATGCAACGCTTTTCGATCCGCCTGAACGATCTCGGACCGTCCGTCGATGGCCGGGCGGTGGAGCGCGCCGGCCCGATCATCACGGAAAGACCGGGCGCGACCGGTGTAGCATGATCTCTGGCGTTTACGTACTGTAAAAGCCCTTATACGGAGTGTTGCGATAGCAAGGAGCGGGGAATGGGGGTGGTGCAAGATGAGCCGAGTTCGTGAGCCGGTCCGGATCGTGCCGAAGGGCTGGGGGCGCGAGGTGTGGATCGCCAACGGCGATCTGTACTGCGGCAAAATCCTTGAAATCACCAAAGGCAAGCGGCTTTCCCTGCACTACCACAAGATCAAGACCGAATCGTTCTATCTGCGCGCCGGGCGCCTCGTAGTTCGCGTCAAGGAATCGCCCGATGCCGAAACTGTCGAGGAGTTCATTCTGGAAGCCGGCCAATGCATGGACATTCCGATCGGGTTGGTCCATCAGATGGAAGCGCTCGAGGACGCCGAGCTGTACGAGTTCTCGACCCAGCACTTCGACACCGATTCCTATCGACTCGTGCGCGGCGATTGATCCTTCATGGCTAAAGTTGCGCTTATCACCGGCGTTACCGGGCAGGATGGATCCTATCTCGCGGAACTGTTGCTGAAGAAAGGCTACGAAGTCCACGGTATCGTTCGGCGCAGTTCGACTTTCACCACCGGCCGTATCGACCATCTGCATCAGGGCTACGGCGGAAAAGCGTCCGGGCTGCGATTGCATTACGGCGACCTCGGCGACGCTACCGGGCTGCGGCGCATAATCGAGCAGACCCTGCCGGACGAGGTTTACAATCTCGCCGCGCAATCCCATGTGCGGATTTCCTTCGATCAGCCCGAATATACCGCCGACGTGGTCGGAGTCGGCGCCTTGCGCCTGCTCGAAGCGATTCGCGACCATGTTCAGCACACCCGGCGTCCGGTGCGTTACTATCAGGCCGGTTCATCGGAAATGTTCGGCGAGGTAGGCGGAGATTCCGCAGCGCGAGACCACCCCGTTCCATCCGCGCAGCCCCTATGCTTGCGCCAAATGCTACGCGCATTGGCAGACCGTGAACCATCGCGAGGCCTACGGCTTGTTCGCAGCCAACGGCATCCTGTTCAATCACGAGTCGCCGCGCCGCGGCGAGAATTTCGTCACGCGCAAAATCACCCGCAGCGCCACCCGCATCAAGCTCGGCCTCCAGGACAAGCTCACCCTCGGCAATCTCGAAGCGAAGCGCGACTGGGGCTTCGCCGGCGATTACGTCGAGGCGATGTGGCTGATGTTGCAGCAGGAGCGCCCCGACGACTATGTCGTGGCCACCGGCGAGACTCATTCGGTGCGCGAGTTTCTCGACCTCGTATTCGACCGGCTCAAACTCGATCCGAAGCGCTACGTCGATTTCGATCCGCGCTTCATGCGACCGGCCGAAGTGGACATCCTTATAGGCGATTATTCGAAGGCCAAGCGCCTCCTCGGATGGGAGCCGCGCGTGCGCTTCAAGGAACTGGTCGCGATGATGGTCGATAGCGACCTCGAATTGGCAGAGCGCGAAAAACGCAGCCTCGGCTAACCGGCCGCTGCAATTAAGCAGTTTGGGAGCGCAAAAACCTTTGGTTTCTTTCTGAAACCTCAGTGAGGGTTCAGGCTTATATCGCGATAAATTGCATGCTCGCGATGCCCGGGCCTTGCTCAGTCACACCCGGCTGCATCGCGGCCGCGGCCGCGAGTCCCCCCACACTTTACCCAATGGGAAGTTTGAAACCTCACTGAGGTTTCAATGATCTCCCGTTCTGGGTTCCGTTCTCCTGGCTTAGCTGGCGGCGAGGGCGGCTGGGGCAGCGTTCAGTTCGCGGTCGAGCGCTTCGATGTCCGCGGGCGAGAGCGTGAAATATTTGGCTAGCGGATTATGAAAGATCAGCGCGCTGACCGAACTCTCGGGATCCATCATGTAGCCCTCGGTCAGCCGCACGCCGAGTCCGCTCTGTTCGAGTTCGAGCAGTCGAAACAGCTGCGCCTGATCTTCGAGCCGCGGACACGCCGGGTAGCCGAACGAGAATCGCTTGCCATGATAGCGCGCCTGGAAGAGGTCCTTATGCGTGATGTCGGCGGGATCGCCGAAACCCCACATCTGGCGAATCTTCTGATGCAGCAGTTCGGCAAATGCCTCCGCGCCTTCGAGCGCGAGAATTTGCAGGACGTGCGAGCGCAGGTACTCGCCTTGGTTTTTCCATTCTTCGGCAAGCGTACGGACGCCCTCGCCGATCGTCGTCAGCATCATCGCGACGTAATCGGCGCGACCGGACGCCATCGGCGTCACGTAGTCGGCCAGGCATAGACCGGGCTCCTCGGTCTGGCGTCCGAACGTGAAGCTCTCGAGCACGCGTTTACCGTCCTGCGCATAAATCATCAGCGTGCGATCGCCGTCCGAATGCGCCGGGAAAAAGCGATACGCCGCGCGCGCAGTGATCTCCGATCGCGCGAGAATCTCGTCCTCGACCGCCCTGACGATGGCGTCCAGTTCCTGCGCCTTGGGATCGCCGTCGGCGAGCGCACGCTCGAAATTCTTGAAGCCGAGATGGCGCGTGTAGAGCATCACCGGGTTGATGTAACGGAATATCTCTTCGAGGTCGTAGTCGCGAATCAGATGCAGCTTCAAGTCGGGCGGCTCGGGAATCGGACCATCGTAGCTGACCGCGGGACCGCGCCGCACGGGACGGGCCTTAGCCTCGACGATGCGCGACGCCGCCAGCTGCAACTTGCGCGTCTGCTCCGCCAGCGTGACCGTTAACGCCTCGCGCCGTTGCGGATCCATCAACTGGTTCGCGAGGTCGAGCCCTTCCATCGCGTCATTCGCATACGCGACAACGCCGTCGTATTCTGGCGCAATCTTGATTCGCGTGAACCGCGACGAAAGCGCCGCACCGCCCACCATGATCGGACAGCGCACGCCCGCCGTCTTCAGGTCCTGCGCCGTCGTCACCATCATCTGCGCCGATTTCACCAGCAGGCCAGAGAGCCCGATCGCGTTCGGCTGATGCTGTTGATACGCCTTGATCAATTCATCGGGCGGTATCTTGATACCGAGGTTGACCACCCGATAGCCGTTGTTGGTCAAAATAATATCGACCAGATTCTTGCCGATGTCGTGGACGTCGCCCTTGACCGTCGCGAGCACGATCGTGCCCCGGTTCGCCGAATCCGCCTTGTCCATGTGCGGTTCGAGATGGGCGACGGCCGCCTTCATCGCCTCCGCCGACTGCAGCACCTCGGCCACGATCATCTGGTTGGCGTTGAACAGGCGCCCGACCTCGTCCATCCCCTTCATCAACGGGCCGTTGATGATTTCGAGCGGTTTGCGCGTCGTCAGCGCCTCGTCGAGATCGTCGGTGAGGCCGTCGCGTGAACCTTCCAGGATATAGAGCGCCAGGCGTTCATCGAGCGGCAGCGCCTTGCGATCCTCGCGCGTAGGCTTCGCCTTGCGCTCCCGGAAGTACGCGGCAAACGCTGCTATCGGATCGTCGCCGCGCCACCAGATCAAATCCTCGGCCAGCCGGCGCTCCTCCTCGGGTATTGAAGGATAACGCTCGAGCTTCTCCGAGTTGACGATCGCGAGATCGAGCCCCGCCTGCACCGCGTGATAGAGCATCACGGAGTTCAGCACTTCGCGCCCGGCCTCGGGCAGTCCGAATGATACGTTCGAAACTCCCAGGATCGTCTTGCAGCGCGGCAGCGCGGCCTTGACCATCCGGATACCCTCGATAGTCTCGACCCCCGAGCCGATATAATTGCGATCGCCGGTACCGACCGGAAATACCAGCAGGTCGAAAATAATGTCCTCCGGCTCGACGCCGTATTTCTCCGTCAGCAGCCTGAACGAGCGCTCAGCGATCTGCAGTTTGCGCTCACGGGTGACGGCTTGCGCCTGTTGCTTGTCCTCGTCGATACACCCGACCACCAGCGCCGCTCCGTAGCGCCGCGCGATTGGCACCACGCGCTCGAAGCGCTCTTCGCCATCTTCGAGGTTGATCGAATTGATGATCGACTTACCGGGCGTGCGTTTGAGCGACTCCTCGATCACATGTGCGTCGGTCGAGTCGATCATCAACGGCACCTTCACCTTTTTGACCAGGGTGTGAAGCAATGCGCTCATGTCGGCGATTTCGTCGCGATCCGGATCTTGCACGCAGACGTCCAGGATATGCGCGCCACGCCGCACCTGCAGTCGCCCCAGTTCCGCCGCTTCCTCGAATTTGGCGCCGCCGATCAGCCGCTTGAACTTGCGGCTGCCGAGCACGTTGGTGCGCTCGCCGACGATCACCGGCCGCGTGCTCTCGTCGATTACCAGCGACTTCGATACCCGAGACGATCGCGCGGCGCGGCGGTGCGATCTCGCGATGCGTGCGGCCCGCCGCCATGCTCGCCAACGCACCCACGTGCACCGGCGTCGTGCCGCAGCAGCCACCCACCAGGTTGACCCATCCGTTCGCCACGAAGCGCTCGATCTTGGCGCTTAGCGACTCCGGCGTCTCGTTGTAATTACCCTCTTCGTCGGGCAGCCCCGCGTTCGGCACGCACGCCACCGGAAAACGCGAGATTTCGGCCAGCGTGCGCAGATGATCGGTCATGAAATCCGGGCCAGTCGCGCAGTTCAGCCCGATCCACAGCAGGTCGTGATTCTCGATCGCGGTATAAAACGCCTCGATATCCTGGCCCGCGAGCAGCGTGCCCATCGTCTCGATCGTGCCCGACACCGCGATTCCCGCCAGCACCCCGGTCCGCTCGATCGCCCGCTCGATACCCAGTAGACCCGCCTTGCAGTTGATCGCATCCTGCACCGTCTCCAGCAGCAGGATATCCGCACCACCTTCGATCAACCCCTCGGCCTGTTCCTGGTACGAATCGGCGAGCTGATCGAAGGTGACGCCGCCCGTCACCGAAATACTCTTGGTGGTCGGCCCCATCGATCCCGCCACGAAGCGCGGAAGCTCCGGCGTGCTGAACGCATCAGCCTGCTCGCGCGCGAGTTTCGCCGCCGTCCGATTCAGTTCGCGCGCCTGCCGCTCGAGGCCATATTCCGCCAGCACCACCGACGTCGATCCGAAGCTGTTGGTCTCGATTATGTCGGCGCCCGCCTCGAGGAAACTCCGATGCAGTTCGCTGATCTTTTCGGGGCTCGTCAGCACCAGGTTTTCGTTGCAGCCGTCCAGCTGCGGACCGCCGAAGTAGCCCGCATGCAGGTTCATGCCCTGGATCGAAGTTCCGGTGGCGCCGTCGAGCACCACGATTCGTTTCGCGAGCAACTCGCGCAGAATTTTGATTCGTTCGCCGGTGGTGGCCATCATCTATTAGGAACGCCCAAACGCGTCGCCGTGAACTATTAGAGTATCCGACGGTCACCACTGTCGCAAATTTCCACCTGCGCCACTGCTCGCCCCCGCGACCTTGAACTCGTGGCCGCCCGCATGCCGCAAAAAAAGAGGCTTTTATTCGCGCGCTCCTTCCTGTAACGAAATGGTCAGGATTTTGCGCGCCACGCGCACGCGCCGGTCATGCCCGCCGGCGAACGGAGGGGCCATGGTACTTGCCTGGGTGTGCTACTACGACGCGCTGCTCGCCGTCGGCTTGGTCGCGGCCGGAATCGTCGCCGCGCACTTCGAGCTGATCGCGCCTTTCTACGGATTCCAGATGATGATCGCCGGCCTCGCCTTCGCCGCGCTCGGTCTGGTCTGCGCCTTGTTCGCCGTCCCGATTACCGCCTTTTCGGCCAAACGCAAGGCCGCCCGCGGCCGCGCCCTGGTCGGCGCCGTTCTCGCCCTCGCGATCCTCGTCCCGGTGGTTGTGGTGATTATGCAGACCCGTAGCTATCCCCTGATTAACGACATCACCACCGACCCCGACCACCCGCCGGTGTTCGTCAAGGCCCTCGAACTGCAGCCCGGACGCAACATGTCCTACAATCCGGACCTGGTAGCGGTTCAAAAGGGCACGCCCGCCTATGCCGATCTGGCGCCGCTGAAAATGGCCGGTTCGCTCGATGAGGTCTTCGCGAAAATGGCCATTCTCGCCGGGCGTATCCCGTCCTGGGTGATCACGCGCAATGATCCTCAAGTCCATTCGCTCGAGGGCATCGCGACCTCCGGGTTATTCAGGTTCCACGACGACTTCATTATTGAAGTGCGGCCCGCCGACGGCGGCGGCAGCCTCGTCGAGATGCGCTCGAAATCGCGCGACGGCAAGGGCGATCTCGGCGCCAACTACCACCGCATCATGAGCTTCCTGGCTCTGGTGAAAACCGGACCGCAGAACCCGGCGCCGGGTTCCGCCCAGGTGCAACCTTAACCGCGATATAGGCAATTGGCCGGGCGTCGGCCGTCGAAGATGTGGAGGAGGTGGGCCGGCGTGCCGATTGATCCCAGCGGAAATAATCCGCCCGGCAACCCCTCGGGAGCCGCTGGGCCGCTGGGATCCGAATCCACCGCCCCCGCAACCGCCCGCGCCCCCGCCTCGGTGATGACCTTGTGGGCGCTCTATGCCCTCGAAGTCGTCGCGATCGGAATTCTGCGCATCCCTCACGACCTCGGCCTCTTCATGTTCGCCTTTGGCGATCGCGGCAGTTGGCTGGTGGCCCAATATCTCGATGCCCACGGCGCTCGCCCCACCATCGACTTCGGCTTTCCCTACGGGCTCTTGCCCCTGTTATTCGGCCGCGCCTGGTTCGCGATTTTCGGCCTGACTCCGTCCGCCTTTAACGCCGCGATGATGGCCGGCGGTGTCGCGATGGCGTTCGGTATGGCGCGCTTCGCCAACGCAATGCGCCTCAACCGCACCGGCCAGCTCCTGATCGTCGTAGCGCTACCCGTCGCGATTCAATCCTCGATGCCCGGGTTTTCGCATCTGCTCGAAGCGGTCGCGCTATGCCTGGCGATCGGCGAACACGCCGGCGGCAACCGCGGTGCGGCGCTCGCGCTCGCAACCGTCGCATGTTTCGCCAAGGCCGCGCTCGGTTACCTCTACGGATTCCTGCTCGTCCTGATGATCGTCGCCCATTGCCGACGCTCCGCGACGAACCTCGGCACCACCTCCGGCGACGCCTCCTACCGACCCGCCAGCTTCGATTGGCCTATGCTGCGTCGCATGCTGATGCCGGCGGTCGTCACCGCCCTGATTCTCCTCGCTATCGTCGGTCCGGTCTTTGGCGTGCATCCCTTGATCGCGAGCCTGCTGCCGCTCAGCGGGATGAAAATCTACCGGTCGCAGCACTTCAGTTTCTTTACTCCGTGGGCCCGGACTTTTTGGGATCCGCGCAGCCAGCCGCTCGGCCTCTATTTAGCGACTGTCGCGCCCTTCTGGCTGGCGTCAACTGTATGGCTCGCATTCGCCGGCCTCCTCGCCGTATCGCACCTCAGTAAATCGCACTTGTTTGCGCCCTCGCGATCTCCCTTACCCGATGACGACGCCGCCACCTTCGCCGGATCGCACTCGTCGTCCTCGCCGCCAAATGACGCCCGTGTCGATCATTTGCGCAACGAAATCGTTCTCTGCTGCGCCGTTCTTCAAACGTTATTCGTACTGCGCTTTTTCGGCCCGCCGGCCTCCTGGACTTATTACCCGTATATCGTCGTGATGGGCGTGGCTGCGGCTTCCATGATGAATGCCGTCACTATGCGGATCACGATGTTGCTCGTCTTCGTGGCCTTCGTCGCTCTGGATGCCAGCCTCGTCATCGCGGGTTCGCAATGGAAAACGTCCACCCCCAGCGCTTTGACCGCAAGCCTCTGGGCCGACGCAGCGGATCGCGCCGAATGGAGCACCGTCACGCACCTCATCACCGCCCCGCGTTCGCCCACCTCGAACTTCCTTCGATCGGTCGCCACCGCAAGCCCACGGGCGGTCGCGATTGGGGTCGCCGGAGCCGCTTCGATTCTATTTCCGGAATTCGAAAAGCCGCTCGGCGCGTATCTGGTCCGCGACGAGGCTACGCCCGCCGAAGTCGCTCGCGTCATCGAGCAGATCAAGGCGGCCGATTTCGTCGTGCGGCCCGTCTCCGTCAGCATCGGCGATCCGATTTACGCCTGGCCGGAAATGGTCCGCGCCTTCGATAACTTTGACGTCGTCTTCAAAGGCCGCACCTTCCAGGTCCTCGGCCGCCGCTAAGCAAGCTCGCCCCGCAGCCCTTCTGACGCCTCGAACAAAATTCCGCGAACCTTCTCTTCCGAAAATTTTCTGCTAATTATTTCGCGCGACGCCACACATCATAAATCGTGCATCGAGCAGGGGGCGAACATGGCTCATTTTCTCACGGTTCCGATCAATGAAAACGGGATAATCACCGACGGGCACATTGACGACGAGATCAAATACGCGGCGGTTTCGCCATTCGCATTTACCGACGTCTTTTTTTATTCGCATGGATGGTGGACCACTGCCGTGGCGTCGATGGCCGACTACAATAATTTCTCAATTGGCTTCGCGCGCACTCTTCATAATTTGATCGAGAAAAGTTCTAACTCGGTTCCGCAGTTCCCGGCGGGATTTTCCGCCCTCAGCATCGGGTTGCATTGGCCTTCGATGCTCTCCGAAGATTCCCGCTCGGTGGTCAATTTTGTTGAGGCGGCATCGTTTTTCACTATGGAATTTCGCGCCGACGATGTCGGCCAGACTGCCGGTTATGCATTGATCCGCCTCCTGCTCGAAAGCAGGAAGAGCGCCGCGCCTTTCAGATTCCATTTGCTTGGTCACAGTTTCGGCTGCCGGGTTGTGCTGTCGACGTTGCAACAATTGACCGCCGATCCAGCGACGATGGCGTTAGCCCAAAGAGCGCAGTTCAAGGTTGTTCTGATCCAGGCGGCCGCCGATTACGATTCACTGGCGCCGGAAAAACTCTACAAAGATATCTTGACGGGTTTCCCGCACATCAAAATGCTGGCCACCGTCTCCGCTAACGACAAGGCCCTGAACGAGTGGTATCCGGCGGCGCAGAAACTCGCCCACCTGTTCAAGGATCCCGTTTTCGCCCTGGGTGCGAAAGGCTTTGTCGATAAGCCTGCGCCAGCCAACATTCACACCATCGCGATTGGTCCTGGAAGCGTCCCGGCGCCGACTGGACAGTTTGTGGTGGCGGATCTTACGCCGCTTCATCAAGCGCGACTCGCCAGAGACCGGACCGTATCCGACGGGTTTTCGGGCCAGCATTCAGACATTTATGTCGACGAGATCTACGAACTGCTGGCCCGCTTTCTCGGCACTTGAACTGGAGAGATTAATTCTTTTCTGCGTATCGGCGGCTGGCCACGATTTTCGTCGCTTGGCCGGACCTCTTTCTTTGGACTCCCAATAGGAGCATACTGCTACTGGGTGGCAATACCGCGAATCCGCGGTGGCCATCCCTTTCCTGCCTGGGTTCTCGCGCCGTGCTCGGCGGCAAGCGAAAGACTCCCCTGTATCCCGCAATTTCAGCCTTACGACGGTTTCAGCGCGCGCATCGCCCGCTTCATCGCACTGGCCCGATCCTCGCCCACCGGATTCGCAAAGACGATTGCCCAGCCGATCCCGGGCGCGGCCAGTTCGGCCAGCCGCTCGCGCACCCGTCCTTCCGAGCCCACCAGCAGCGTCGAATCGATCATCTTGTCGGTGACCGCCGCGATCGCCGCCTTGCCGTCGCCGGCCGCCGCGCGGATCCCTTCGATTTCGCGCTCGAAACCCGCATGCGCGAACATGTTGCCGTAGAAACGCAATGCGCCGTAGCGCGAGAGCAGTGTGCGAGCGGGTTTGCGGGCGAGCTCGACGTCGTCCGAGATAAATGCCGTCGCGAACATCGTCGGCACTA
The DNA here is from genome assembly GCA_963774705.1 of uncultured delta proteobacterium. GTDB lineage: Bacteria > Desulfobacterota > Binatia > Binatales > Binataceae > JADMIL01. Next base: position 321,359 of record CAVZFW010000017.1, on the reverse strand, counting down.
TCTCAGTCGCCTTGCGCCCCGCCTTCTGCGCCCCTTCCGCGATCTCGCCGAGCGCCTCCTTGATTCGCGCGGGCGGAAAGAAATTGAAGATGACGCCATCGGCGATCTCGCCCGCCAGCCGCACCATCGGCCGCGACACTCCCGCCAGGTAGAGCGGCGTCTTGCCGTTGACCTTGGGATTGGTCTTGCCGCCTTCGATCATGCGGCGCAGCGTCGCCACCGTCTCGCGCATCTTCTTCATCGGATCGGCCGGACCGCCCATCTCGATGCCGAGCGCGCTGTTGCCCTCCCGATGGCCGGTGCCCAGCCCCAGGATAAACCGCCCGCCCGTCAGTTCATGCAGCGCGGCGACCTCGTTGGCGAGCAGGTTCGGATGTCGCAGGTAGATATTGGTGATCGCGGTGCCGAGCGTCACGCGTCTGCGTATTGAAACCGATTCCCAGCGAGCAGGCCAGCGAATCGTTGTTGGCCTCGGTCATGAAAACGCCATCGAAGCCGGCATCCTCGGCCGCTTTCGCCCAATCGATAATCGTGGGCAGCGGGCTGTCCGGCATGATCGAAAAGGCGAGTGCAATTTTAGTCATCGTCATCTGTCCTTTATGGGGTGTACTCCGCGTGCGGCGCGCTCCCTTGATATCGTTCATCGTCGTCCGATCGCAACCCTCAACCGCCGCGCGCCCTTTCGAATCAGCGCATTCAGCAACTCAACTCTCATGCTGATCATTGCTCTGAGGAACCACCGGCTGCTCCCGCTGGTCGCAAAGCTCCCCAGCGCCGTTTCGATTATCGCGGTTCCGATTATCGCGCTTCCGATTAGCGTAAAAGATGAGCGCAAAACGGTTCGATTTCGCAGTATAATGGGCCCGGGCAAGTCAATTATGGAGAGATTTCTCACGCGCTTTGCCCTGTTATGGCGAACCGAATGCGGCTATGATTCGCCTTCCGGCAGGAAGCACTTGCGCAAAACGCCGGTACATAACAAAGCCAATTTTCGAATCAAGCAAAACTGATGATCGCAATCGTCGATTATAAGGCCGGCAACCTGACCAGCGTGGCGCGCGCGCTCGATCACCTTGGCCATCGCTGCGAAATCACCGATCGGCCCGATCGGATCCGCGCCGCCGACCGCGTCATCATTCCCGGCGTCGGTGCCGCCGGCGCGACGATGGAGAACCTGCACACATTGGAGCTTGCGACGGTCCTGCGTGACGATATTGCCCGCGCCGGCAAGCTCTTTCTGGGCATCTGCATCGGCATCCAGGTATTGCTCGATCGCAGCGCCGAGGACGACGCCGAATGCCTCGGCGTCATCCCCGGTAACGTCGTCAAGTTCCCGTCCTCAGTCGATGGGCGCCCGCTCAAGGTGCCGCAGATCGGCTGGAACCGCGTGCGCCAGACGCGATCGCATCCGATGTTCGCCGGGCGTGCCCGACAACGCGCACTTCTATTTCGTCAATTCGTACTATCCGATGCCGGCCGATCCGGCGGTCACGATTGCGACCAGCGATTACGGCGTGACCTTCACCGCCGCGATCGCGCACGAGAACGTCATCGCGACGCAATTCCATCTCGAGAAAAGCGGCGCGGCTGGCCTGCGGATGCTCGATAACTTCTGCCGGCTGAAGGCCTGACGTCATGCTCGCCAAGCGCATCATCCCATGCCTCGACGTGAGGGCGGGCAAAGTCACCAAGGGCATCCAGTTTCTCGACAACGTCGATGTCGGCGATCCGGCCGCGATGGCGCGCTACTACTACGAGCAAGGCGCCGACGAGATCGTCTTCTATGACATCACGGCGTCCAACGAGCGGCGCGGCATCATGATCGACGTGGTCCGCGCCGTCGCCCGCGATATCTTCATCCCGTTCAGCGTCGGCGGCGGTTTGCGCACGCTCGAAGATATGCGCGCGGTGTTGCTGGCAGGGCGCCGAGAAGGTCTCGATCGATTCGGGCGCGGTGCGCAATCCACAAATCATCGCCGAGGGTGCGCGCGCATTTGGCAGCCAATGTATCGTGCTCTCGATGCAGGTGAAGCGCGGCGCAGCCGCGCGACGGATTTCCCTCGTGCTGCGAGGTCGTCATCGACGGCGGACGCACTCCCACCGGACGCGACGCGCTGGCGTGGGCGCGCGAGGGAGAGCATCTCGGCGCCGGCGAACTGTGCATCAACTCGATCGATCGCGACGGCACCAAGGCCGGCTACGATCTCGAAGTCACGCGGCTGATAAGCGAATCGGTTTCGATTCCGGTGATCGCCTCGGGCGGCGCCGGCGAGCCTAAACATTTGTACGAGGCCTTCACCGCGGGCGCGGCCGACGCCGCGATCGTCGCCTCGATTGTCCATTACGGCGAGCATCCGCTTCCCGACCTCAAGCGCTATCTGCGCGGCCGCGGAGTCGAGGTGCGTGACACGGTGGGAATGGAAAGGAGCGCCAATTGAAAATTGCGCTGGTAGTTTCGGACTTCAACTTCGACGTGACCTCGGTGATGGCTGAGCGCGCGCGGCGCCACCTGGAATTTCTCGGCGCCGAAGTCGCGCGCGTCGTCCACGTGCCGGGCGTCTTCGACATGCCGCTCGCGGTGAAGAAACTGCTGCGGCGCAAGGACATCGATGGCGTCGTGATGGTCGGTGTCGGTGATCAAGGGCGACACCAATCACGACGAACTGATCGCGGGTGCGACGGCCGGCGCGGCGGTCGATCTCGTCGCTCGAATTCGACAAGCCGGTGGGCCTCGGCGTGACCGGCCCCGGGATGGATCGGATGCAGGCGCTCGATCGCATCGACAACGCCAAGAACGCGGCGGAGTCGGTGGTGCGCATGCTCCGCACCCTGAAGGAACTCGACTAACCGACCGTCTGTTAGGCCTGCATTCCTATGGGAACGTCACCTTCGTAATTCTGAGCTGGTGAGGAATCTCCATGATAGCTTCGCACCGATACCAATCGATGCGCTCGTGGTGACATTAGTAGCGTGAGGCCTGCCGCATCCTCAAAAGGGAAGTCTGAAACCTTCGTGAGGTTTCAGAGAAACTATAGGTTTTGCGTTCTTGAACAACCATCCTGTCTAGCTCCTGTCGTTCGCAATCTGTTAAGAAACCGACGCACGCCACGTTGAGACGCGCGCCGTTACTTCCTATACTTCTGCGCGTGGCGGTGACGACGGAGGAAGGTGGAGTGCCCCGGGTGCAGACGTTTTCAACACGTTCTGCGGCCCGGATATTGGCCGTGTCGCCTGACCGCATTCGCTATTGGGTCAAGCGCCGTCTGGTCGAGCCGAGCGCCCGTCGCGGCACGCGCTTTCGCTTCGCCTTCAACGACTTGCTGCTGATGCGGATGGCGAAGGAGTTGTTGCCGAGCCGCCATCACGTCGGACTCTTCCAACGATGCTTCGATCGCGTGCGCGAGTTGCTCGAACCCGAGCGCGCGGTCACCTCGCTCAAGCTGCATAACGACGAAGGACGCATCGTGCTCAGCGACGGCGACGCGCTGATCGAAATCGAGACCGGCCAGATGTTGCTGCGCTTCGGACCGCAGCGCGAGGCCGGTAAGGTCGAAGATCGTTTCGGGCCGGCGCGCGTACGCGAGCGGTTCGAAGAGGCGCGCCGGATGGCCGAGACCGATCCGCTGCGTGCGCTCACCGCTCTATAGCGATCTGCTCGGGCGCGAGCCGAGCAACTTCGAAGCGCACATGCGGATGGCGACGCTGTTCGAGCGCGAGGGCGATCTGGCAAGTGCGCTGCGCCATCTGCTGGGCGCGGCCGTAATCGTCCCGGCCAACGCCGACGTGAATCTGCGGCTCGGCGCGCTCTATCGGCGGCGCGACGAAACCGAGAATGCGTTGCAGAGCTACCTGCGCGCCGTCGGAATGCGATCCGTTGTCGATCGAAGCGCATCGCAATCTCGCCGAGCTCTACGAACTCAGCGGGCGCAAGCGCGACGCGATGCGCCATCTGAGCGCGATCCACCGCCTGAGCAACGACAACAACTAACGAGCGATCACCGGAAGGTACTAATCGTGAGTACCAACAAGACGAATACTTCAGCCGAAGGACGCGATCTCATTCTCACGCGAATCTTCGACGCACCGCGGGAGAAAGTGTTCAAGGCCTGGACCGATCCGGAGCTGCTTAAACAATGGTTTGCGCCGCGGCCGTGGACGACACCTGTGGTGGAGACCGACGTGCTGGTGGGCGGGTCCAGCCTGATTGTGATGCGTGGTCCCGACGGCAACGAGTTTCCGAATCGAGGCGTCTATCTCGAAGTCGTCATGAATGAGCGGCTCGTTTTCACCGATGCGTTCACGAAAGCCTGGGTACCTTCCGAAAAGCCCTTCATGACCGTGGAACTGACCTTCGAGGATCAAGCCGGCAAGACGATGTACACTGCCCGCGTGCATCACTGGACCGTTGCCGATCGCGAAGCCCACGAAAAGATCGGCTTTCATCAGGGTTGGGCGATGTGCGCCGATCAACTCGCCGCGCTTGTCGAAAAGCCCTGACCTTGGGTTCCGAAAGAGAGGTGCCTCATTCGGAGCTTGACGCCGGAGAGGCCGCTCCGATTCCAGTCCAGATTGCGCTATCGGTTTGATGCACGCGGGCTGCGCGAATCGTCGGCAATCCTATTGATGGCTCGGCACGATTTAACCTTGTTCGTCGGCGGGGCGTGACGGAGCGGAACTGGATCAGGAGCAGGGCGTCGTAAACCAGCTTGCACGCGCCGCCAAGAATCAGCGGCCAGCCGAAGAGTGAGTAATCGAACAGCGCACCGGCGGGCAGCGGCGCCAACGCGCTCGCGAGACTGCGCGGCACGTTGGTGACGCTCGCCGCCGCTGCACGCTCCTCGGGCGGGACCACCGCCATCACGTAGGACTGCCGCGCGGGCACGTCCATCGAAGACATCGATGACGCGCAACAGCAGGAAAGTCAGTGCCAGCGGGGCGGTCGGCATCATCCCGGCGAGCATCAGGTATATGTTCGCGGGGATGTGCGTATAGGCCATCGTGCGGATGCGTCCGATCCGCGCGACAAACCACGACGAGGCGAGTTGCGAGAACGCGCCGAGCAATCCGGTGACAAAGAAAAATATGCCTGCGGTCTGAACCGATAGCTGAAAGCGGCGGAACAGCCACAAGGCGAGCAGCGACTGAATCGCGAGTCCGCCGCCGAACGAATCGAGGCTGAAGAGCGCGGCCAGGCGAATCACGATCGCGCGCGATTGTGCGAGCGGCGCGGTGCCCAGCGGGATCGGCTCGGCTTCGATCGCAGGTGTCAGCGACCAGTAGATGGTCGCGGCGATCAGGGCGATGGCGGAATAGGCGATGAAGCCCGAACGCTCGGCGGCGACCGCATTCCAATGCATGCGTGCGGCGATCGTCGCAGGGAGTCCGCTGGCAAGCGCGCCCAACGCACCCGTCAATGCGCCCGCTACATTGTAGCGAGAGAAAATCGCCGTAAGGTCGCGTCGCCGCGACGGTCTCGGCCAGCGCCGCCTGTTCGACCGGCAGAAAGAGGCTGACGTCGCCCGCCGAGGGATTGAGCGTGCCGACCACCGCGATGATGAAGAGCGGCCAGAACGCGGTGACAGTGGCGAAGCCGATGCCGGTCGCGAACATCAGGGCGCAAGCGGCGAGCATCACGCGCCGCCGGCCGAGCCGATGCGCCGCGAGGCCAACCCAGAGCGTCAGGGCGGCGGAACCGAACAGCGTGCCGAACACGATCGCGCCCACGCCGCAGCGAGCTGAAGCCGATCGCGGTCAGATAACTCGGCAACAGCACGCTGACGGCGCCATCGGCGAGTCCGCGCAACGCGCGCGTCGCAAGCAGGCGTTTGCCGTCGGCGGTGGTGCTGCGCGGATACCACAGGTCGGGCGAGTCCGACATTTCAACGTGACGTGCTGCGGCGCAGGATTCCGTTGCGCGAGAACGGCGCGGCGTCTCGGTTGAATCCGCGCGACCGGCGGCGATAAGCTTTAACCACGATGGACTCCCGCCCGCTCAAACGAATCGATATTCTGCGCCACGAACTCAAGGCGTTGCGTTTCATCCTCGACAACTATCATGCGGGCAAAATCGACCCGTCCGCGATTCCGCCGCGCGAGGATTTTCAATCGGTGCAGGGTCAGCGCCTTTACGAAATCATCTTAGGCGCGTCGAGCCGCGAGGCCGCCGCAGAAGAAGCGAAATCGGCGACCTCGAGCTCGACGACGTCGATATCGAATCGTTTCTGCGCCTGACCGGCGAGCATTACTACACCTATCCGGCGCTGGTGCGCGAACGTGCTGAGGCGATTCGGCAGGGTCGGCTGCGGATCGAAGCGGCGTGAACGCGCTCGGACTCTGAAGGAGCTGCATTTTCTGCTCGACGCCGACGGCGCGCTGATTGCGTTTCAGGAAAAGGATCAGTCGTGGGCGGGGGCGCTGGTGTTTTCGAGCGAGGAACTGGCGCGTCGATTCGTCGAGCTGAGTCATCTCGAGGTCGCCGAAATCGCCTCGCTCGCGACCGACGATCGCGAGAGCATCGCGGCCCTGATCGCGGCGATGAAACGCCGGCCGATTCGCTACGCGCTGCTCGACCTCGATTACCATACCGGGCTTTGCAAACAGATCGACTTCGAGGGCGACGCTTTCGGCACCGGTACGGAGCGTCAGTTCGTCGCCGCGCATCGCCATGACTGATACTAGGGCATGGCGATGCGCACTTGTTCGACGCCTTCGACCGCTGACAATTTAGTCGGTATCGCAACTAGCGCGATGGCGTTAACTGTTGACGACATCGAGCGCGCGCGACGGCGACTAGCGGGCATCGCCAAGGCGACCCCGCTGATGCGCAGTGCGACGCTCGATCGCGTGCTGGAAGCGGAGGTGTACCTCAAACCGGAGAATCTGCAGAAGACCGGATCGTTCAAAATTCGCGGCGCCTACAATCGAATCGCGGCACTCTCTCCATCCGAGGCGGGGCATGGCGTAGTCGCGGCGTCAGCCGGTAATCACGGGCAGGCACTCGCGTATGCGGCCACCCGCGCGGGCATCAAGGCGACGATCGTAATGCCGACGACGGCGGCGATCGCAAAAGTCGATGCAACGCGCAGTTACGGCCAGGAGGTGATGCTCGCGGGCGGCGACTACCAGGCCGCGCGGCACGCTGCCCAGGAGCTTCGCCAGCGCACCGGCGCGATCTTCGTCGATGCTTACGACGACGCGCACGTGATCGCCGGTCAAGGCACCATCGGTCTTGAAATTGCCGACGAGATCACGCCTGACGTGGTGATCGTTCCCGTGGGTGGCGGCGGGTTGATCGCTGGAATCGCGACGGCGCTGGCGGCGCGTGCGCCGCATTGCGGAAATCATCGGCGCGGAAGCAGCGGGTTCACCGCAACTCAGTCTGAGTCTCGCCGACGGCACGCCGACCGCCGTGACCAAGCCGGTCGACACGATTGCCGATGGCTTGGCCACCGGACGCATCGGGCAACTCCCGTTCGAGTTGATCCGCGGACGTGTGCGGCGCGCGGTGACCGTCGATGATTTCGAGATCGGTGAAGCACTGCTCCTGCTGCTCGAGCGAATGAAGTTGCTGGTCGAAGGCGCGGGCGCCACGGCGCTCGCGGCGGCGCTCAAGCTCAAGGCGGAACTGACCGGCAAGCGCGTCGTGATCTGTCTCAGCGGCGGCAATATCGATATCAATCTGCTCGATCGGATTATCGGATACGGCCTGGCGAAAGCGGGCCGCCTGATGCGTTTCGCGGTGGACCTGCACGATCGTCCAAGTGAGCTGCAAAAGCTGCTCGTTCTGATCGGCGAGACCGGCGCGAACGTCAGATCGATCGAGCACGATCGTACACGGCGCGACGTACCGATCGGCAGCGCTCGAGTGATTCTCGAACTCGAGACGCGTAGCGCCGGCCATCTGGACGAGTTGCGCAGCCGCCTACTCGCGCAGGGGTATTCGATCGCGCGCGAAAGCCCGATATAAACGCGCAGCACGCTGAACTGCAATAGCGCGGTTCACATTCAGCAGACACGGCGCGATTCCTTTTGACGTTGAATCGGTTTTGACTATGCTGGCCGTGGTTCGCGGCGGCTCCTGTGGAATCGATTCGGTCGCGGACGGAGCAGCCGTGAAATTTGATATTTTCTACCAACTCCCCGCCGCTGAAACGCAGCGACCCGCCGATCGATATCGCGAATTAATCGAGGAGGCCGTCGAAGCCGATCGCCTCGGTTATGACACGGTCTGGTTGGCAGAGATTCATTTCCTGCCGCGCTTCTGCACGATGCCCGTGCCGATGATGCTGCTCGCGGCAATTGCCGAACGCACCCAACGCATCAAGCTCGGCCAGGCGGTGAACCTGCTTCCACTGCATCATCCGACGCGCCTTGCGGAAGAAGCCGCCACGCTCGACGTACTCTCCAACGGACGCCTCGCGTTTGGCGCGGGCCGCGGTGGATTTCCGATCAACTATCATGGCTTCGGCGTCGATATTCGTGAAAGCCGCGAGATCTTCACCGAGATGCTGGAGTTCGTGAAGCAGGCGTGGACCCAGGACCAGCTGACGTTCCATGGACGTTACTTCGACGTCGAGAATCTGCCAGTCACGCCAAAGCCAGTGCAGCAGCCCTATCCGACGATTCGCATCGCAGCGAACACCCCCGACACCTTCAAATTCGCTGGCGAGAAAGGCTATCCGATTTTTGCCGGCGGTCCGGTTAATCCACTCAACGTACTCGGCGAGCGCCTGGCGATTTACCAGAACGCGCTCAAGGCCGCTGGCGCACAGACACCGGACGATTGGTTCGCGGCGCTCCTGATGGTCTTCGCCGGACGCGACCGCGCCACGGTTCGCTCGATGATCGAAGGCAGCCTGCGCAATTACTTCGAGTCAGTAAGCGATATCGTGCGGCCTGAGACCCTGAGCGCGTCGGCCGCCGAATTCGAAAAAGTTCGCGCGCGGCTGCGCGACATGAAATATGAAACGATCGATTCGCTGATGGGAGTTTTTGGCGACCCCGCGTATTGCATCGATCGTATCGCAGAACTGAAGGAGCGCTTCGGCTTTACTCGGCTGGTGTGCTGGGTGGAGACCGGCGGTCTTAGTGGACATGGCAACGTGCTCGACTCGATGCGCCTATTCGCGGATCGAGTGATGCCGCATTTCGCCTGAATTGTGCCGATGCGGCACACCGGCTGACGCAAAGGCATATCTCGCTGGCCAAATTGGTAAGTCGGGGGTGAAGCGGAGAATTTGTATTCTTCATACAATTCGGTAGCTGCTACTGACGCATCCGAATGGTCTCGCTAGCGACGCCCCGCAATTCCATCGACACAATCTGATTGAAAACGCCCGGAACATGCGTTCAACCTGGGCGGACTGCGCGAACCTTACTGGCACGACAATTGGAGTCTCCACAATTAACCAGACCGGTCGGAGACAGTCTGCAGACATTGTCAAAATGACTGTCACTGCGCAGGTTGAACCGTAACAAAATTAGCGTTGATTGAAGCGACAATTGTGTATACTGCCTGAGGGTGAGGGGAGCCGATGGATACCAACGACAAGTTTATGCCGGAATTCGGGGTTCGCGTTTTCCTGGTTGAGGACAATGCGGAGCACTCCTTTATTGCGGTGACCGTGATTCGGCAACTGCTAGGCGAAGCGAGTGAAGTAATTGTAGCGGAAAATGCCGAAGAGGCGGTCGGACTCATCGGACAATTCACCGAAAACGATCGGCCTGATTTGATGCTGGTCGATCTCCGCCTGCCCGATAACGGTGGATTCTCGGTGCTCACGGCGGCGCGAGCCAGCGAAGCCTGCTCAACCGTGCCGACCTTCGTTATCACCAGTTCGCTCTATGACCAGGATATCGCGCAGAGTTACGAACTTGGCGCCTCGGCGGTACTTTGCAAACCGCTATCACGAGCGAGTTTGCGCGAAGAGCTGATTCGAATCGGGAAACTGCCGGCGAGCGGATCCGCGCATACCACGAGCACTCATTAGTAACGACCGTCTACGTCCGCTACGTTTTGCCCTATCAGTGCCTGGTAATGAAAACTCGATTGCAATGCGTGCGCGACGCGACGGCTGCGGCCGCTCGATCAGTCGGACACTTCGCCATTGTGTTGGCATTCGCCTTGGCGATCGTCGCCGGTGTAACTCCGGTAACAGCAGCGTCCGAAGGTACTCCGGTGGCGATCGAAGGCAGTGACGTCGTGGCGCATATCCGGCTCTCGGCAGATCACGCGGCCGCGGGACGACAACTTGGTTTCGCAGTGGACGTCGCGGTTGCGCCAGGATGGCATATCTATGGCGAGCCTTTGCCGGACGGTGAAGGACTGACTCCCACATCGATTAAGTTCGAGAGCGATCTGCTGGCGCGACAGACGCTTAATCTTCCCAAGCCGACGCCGCTACGGTTCGAGATTCTGAATCAGACCTACCCGGTTTACACGGGGAACTTCAAAGCGCTCGGTAACCTGGTGCTGAATCAGAAAGTCAAACCGGGTGACTATTCGATTCCGGGTACCTTCAATTTTCAACTCTGTAACGACTCGATGTGTAAACCGCCGCAGGCCGTGCGCTTCGAGCTTCCAATCAAGATCGATCCGCCGGCGTAATCCGGCTCGAATACCAAATCCGGTCGCGATGGACTACGCGCGGCGATGCTGGTTGGCAATGGCCAACCAGTCATTTTGCTTCGGCGCGATTGCGGCGCAATCGCTCTTTGCTTTCGACCGACCATACCTTCTCCATCGGATAGAACGCCTCGAATGCGCGAGCGTCCTCCGGCAGCTTCAGCCATGGCAGCTTGCTTCTCGTGAAGATGTGAACGTCGGGCCGCACCGTTTCCGGCTGGTCGAGCGTCCCGGCGCGTACGAATAAAGCGTCGCCTGGCGCACCGTGGTAATAGCTCCACAGATAAGTTCCGCAATCACCACAAAAGAACACGTCATGCTTTCGTCCACTGCCGCCAGCCAGCCGAAATGACTTCGGCGCCTGCGGACCCGCTTCGACAAATTTCTTTTCGATCCAGATATTGATAACGAACGCGCTCCCCGTGATGCGTTGACAATCCCGACAGTGGCACGCGTGAACGATCAGCGGACTCGCGGTCAGTTTGTAGCGGATACTTCGGCATGCACAGCCGCCTTCCAAATCCATAGGGGTTCCTCTTCGCGATTGTCCTGATTTCGCAGTGCAACGATCGGAGGCGCGGACGCCTACTCAAAGATCGTCCGCGCCCCGTTCCTTTCACCGGCGAGTCATCGCGCGATTAATCTCATCGTTTCTAACGTCCGCAGTATGCCTCAAGCCGATAACCTTCCGGGTCCGTGACGAACGCCGCATAGTAATTATCGCCGTAGTCTTTGCGCAGACCTGGCTTGCCATTGTCCTTCCCGCCGGCCTTCAGAGCAGCAGCATGGAACTGTTCCACCCCTTCGCGATTCGGTGCGTCGAAACAGAAATGCAGCCCGGAGGCGGCGTCAGCAGGCACCGGCCGTTCGACCTTCATCACCCATAGCTGGGGACCCTCCGCACCGTAACCGAGCGCTGCCGCGCTGTCGTATAGGCGCTTGTAACCCAACGGCGCCAACGCTGCATCGTAAAATCGGCCCGCCTTCGCGATATCCCGAACACCCACCGAAACATGACTGATCATCGTCGTTCCTCCGTTTTGAGCGGCAACCCGCCGTTTAGAATCTAACCTGCATGATGGTTATTTATAAAAAGCGGTGATGGATGTCAACCGCCAAGCCGGTTAGAGTGGTTTCAGAAAATGTCCACCGCAGCCAAAGCGCAAAGCTCAAACAAAACTCTCAACCTATTTGTCATTCCGCGTCGGGATCTGGCGATTGAATTTGCGAACACCCTGATGTGGCGAGGAAGCGCTCCCGCCGAAAGTCTTCAAACTGCCGGCGACGTTATTGCCTGGTTGTCGGCAAACCAGGCGGTACCAACCGGCGCGCTAGACGATCTGAGCAGATGGTTCGACGCGCATCCTGAGCATGCCGCCACTTTTTTGCGTGACGCGATCCAAATTCGCGAGGCGATCTACCGGCTGCTACACGGCATTGCGACGGCGGCAACTCCCGACACCGCCGATCTGCATCAATTAAACAATGCTTTGCGGGCCTCGCCGCCCCGCGAACTCATCGAACGGACCGATGGCAGCTACGGATGGCGCATAGAAGCGAAGCCTGTCGCGCCTGAGATCCTGGCTCCGATGCTGTGGTCGGCTGCCGATGTAATCGTCGGGCCAGATTCGGCGCGCGTTCGAGAATGCGCTAATCACCGCTGCCTGTGGCTATTTCTCGATGATAGCAAGAATGGCTCACGCCGCTGGTGCTCGATGCAGATGTGCGGCAATCGCGCGAAGGCTCGACGCCACTATCAACGTCATAAGGGCGAGTGAAATAGAAGATAGCGAAATCGAAACGGGACGAAGCTAATTCGCTCCGTCCCGTTTGGTATCAACTCGCGGTTTATTTTGGTCAGATCAGATTGTAAGCGCGCGCAACATTCTCGCCCAGGATTCCGCGCCGGCCCGAGTCCGTCATCGGCTTGACTAGCCCAGCCAGCTCTTCAAGATAATTCCCCGGATGGTCAGGATGCGGATAGTCACTCGCCCAGAAGAACTTGGTTTCGCCGACGTGCTGCATCATCGCTGCAATCGTACGTTCGTCGGGATCCGCAGAAATAAAGCAGCTCTTCTTGAAATAGTATGAAGGCTTCTCCTTGAGGCGGACCGTTTGCGCGATCGTGGTTCCGCTGAAGATCGCATCCGCACGATCGAGGAAATAGCCAATCCAGCCGGCGCCCGACTCCAGCACGACGACTTTCAGATTAGGGAAGCGATCGAATACGCCGAGTTGGAAGAAAGTCGCGAAGGCATGCTGCACGCCTTGAGCCGCAAAAAGATCGTAGTACCAAGCGGCCCAGGCGAAGCCCTCGTAGCGATGGTGCACGCCATAAGAGGGCGGTTCGATCGTCGGATGAATCGCGAACGGGATTCCCGCGTCCTGCGCGATCGCAAAAATGCGATCATGCGCGGAATCCGCGTGCGGACGCCGCGAAATCGTGAACGGAGCGACGAACGCGCCCTTGCAGCCGTCCTTGATCGCACGCTCCAGTTCGCACGCCGCCGCATCCGGATCGCCGAGCGATAGGTGCGCGATCGGCACCAACCGTCCGCCTGAGTCGCGGCAGAAGTCCGCAATCCATCGGTTGTAGGCGGTGGCATAGGCCGCAGAAAGCTCCACGTCCATCGTCTCGCATTCCCACAGCAGTCCGATGGTCGGATAGAGGATCGTCTTGGCCATCCCCTCTTTGTCGAGCAGTTGGAGGCGCTCCTTCATATTCATCGTGCCGAAGGCCGCGCCCTTCAGGTAGGTATCTTCCGGCTTGGGTTTTTCGTAACGCAACTCCGACGCCCGGCCCGCGTTGATGAACTGTTCGCGGCGGCGCCGCGATTCCTCGACCATCTTGCCCATACCGCCGAGCGTGCCAAGCTGCCCTTGCCGCGTCATCTTGGCGCGGTTCCCGTCGACTTGCAGATACTCATAGCCGTCGTCGCCGACGCGAATACGGATCGCACGATCGCGGTACTTCGGCTCAGTGTACTTCTCCCACAGATCCGGCGGCTCGAGGATGTGACCGTCCGCATCGATGACCATCGCTTCACTCTTCATTTAGTCTTCTCCGCAATACTCAGGTGCTCCCTTTACTATCCCCAATACTCACTCGACCCTAGAACAGTGCGAGAGGATTTACCGGGGAAGCAGTTGCGTGTTCGAGGATCAGGGGCGCCATCGTAAAGAGGAATTCGTAACGCCCAAGTCGTGCGGCAGTTTCCGCCAGCGCGTCGAAGTCAGCGTTGTCGACAAGGTGGATGCCCATCATCACGAGCGTCCCGACGTGAATTGGCAGGCCAAGTTCTGCGCCGTAGGGACTGGGTGCGATATCGCTGACCGCATCACATCCGATAACGGCGACGCGACGCTCATGAATCCACTCGAGGCATGAGGCGTCCATCCCCGGCAGTCCCTCGCGCCGCGGATCCCATGCGCCCTTGAGCTTGCGCCGCTGATGCCGTCCGGTGCGGAGCAGAAACACGTCGCCCTCTTCGACGCGAAACTTGCCGAGCTTTTCCGCCGCTTCGAGGTCTTCGGGATAAATTGCATCGCCCGGATCGAGGTAATCGACCTTTCTCGCCTTGGGAATGTCCAGCAGCACGCCGCGGCTCATCACACCGTCGCGCGTGACGTCGATCGCGCACTTGCGCGCGCCGAAGCGGCCGACCTCGCGGTCACTGAAACCGTTGTACATCTTGCCCTGCCAGAAGACGTGGCACAGGGCGTCGAGGTGCGTGAAAGCCATCCCATGCGGCGCCATCCCGAAGTAATCGAGCGAAGCGACTCCCGGCGGTCCCGCGTGGAGCATCATATGTTGCACCGGCTGCGGGTTATCGGGCGTGGTCTTGGTCGAGAGTGGCAGCGCCAGCGAGACGATATCGCCGGTCTGCACCAGCTTCGCCGCGCGAGCACGCTTTTCCGCCGTGATGAAATTGAGCGCGCCGCGCTCGTCCTCGGCACCCCATTTTCCCCAGTTGCTGATTTTTTCGAATGAAGCCTTGACTTCCTGAGCGGTCAACCGCGATGCCATTGAATGCACCCTCCTGAGTGGCGCTTCGAGCCAGTCGTCCGTGTTTAGCATGGGGTGGCCACACAAGGTCAACCGACAAGTTGGGTAGAACGAATCGCGAAGCGGTGTTGGTTAAGAAGCCGGAACTGTGATCATAGTCGACAGCGAACCTACGCCTAGGAGAACGGTAAAGTGAGTAACAGTGATCGCGACGCGGCGCGGCATTATCACGAAGTTACGAAGCATTCGTACACCAGCGTCCGCAGCGATCCGCATACGCTCGACTGGGAGAACCGTCCGCTCGTGTACAAGATTTATCCCGCGGCCGGCTCGATCGCGATGCCGCGAGAACTGGATTTGTCGCCAATGCCAGCGACTGCGGCGATCGCCCGCGTCATCGGCGACTCTGTGGAGAACACGGCCGCAGACGAGCCGCTCGGCCTGGAAACTCTCACCAGAATCCTGTTTTGCGCCGCCGGTTTGACACGAAGCAAATCGGTGGCTGGCGAGGCCTATCATTTTCGTGCGGCGGCCTCAGCGGGCGCACTCTATCCAATCGAGATTTATCTCGCAGCAACTGACGTCGCTGAGTTAACGCAGGGGCTGTATCACTTTTCACCGGCCGACTTGAAGCTGCGTGGACTGCGGCGTGGTGAGTGGCGCGAGTACATCGCCGATGCGGCGGCAAGGCGTCCAGCATTGGTTGAGGCTCGAGCGATCCTGGTGCTTTCCGCGATCTTCTGGCGCAGCGCGTGGAAGTATCGCGCGCGTGCCTATCGCTATTGCTTCTGGGACGCCGGCACGATCCTCGCTAACCTCACAGCTGCGGCCAATGCGGAAGGCGTCCCGATTGAAATCGTAACCGCCTTCGAAGACGCGCCGATCGAGCGCTTGATAGACATTGACGCCGATCGCGAGGGGATCATTTGCCTGGTCGCGCTAGGGCGGTCCGGGCGCATCCCCGTAGCTTCTGAAGAGGTCACGGCAACACCATCAACGACCGCGCTCCCGCCCCTGGATCTCGATACCGTCCCGCTCTCGGCGCGGGAGAAAGTTTACGACGACCTGGTCAAAATCCATCACGCGTCACACCTCGAATCGATTGACGAAGTGCGCGCCGTTGCCGAGGCGGTGCTAGCGACCGAACCGGCACCCCCGGGAAGCGAATCGATCGCGCAGGCGGTCCTGCCGCCTACCGATGCCCTAGGACTCGGCGAGACGATTCTGCGGCGCGGCTCGACGCGGGTTTTCGCTCGCGAGGCAATTACGAGCAAGGAACTCGCCACGATCATGGCGACGTCGCGAGTTCCGCTCGAGGTCGATTTCCCACCGTTGATCGATAGCTACCTGATCATCAATGCGGTCGACGGGATCGGGACTGGCACCTACTACTATCGGCGCGAAAGAGGAACCTTCGAACTTCTGAAAGCCGGCGATTTTCGGGGCGAGGCTGGTTACATTTGCCTCGAACAATCGCTCGGCGCCGATTGCAGCGCGCTCATCTGCTATATGGCGAACCTCGAGCTGACCCTCGAAGCGCTCGGGAATCGCGGTTATCGTGATGCTCATCTTGAAGCCGGCATTCTTGGAGGCCGTGCCTACCTCGCCGCATACGCGCTCGGACGCGGTGCGAGCGGACTGACCTTCTATGACGACGACGCCACCGGGTTTTTTTCACCGCACGCGGCGGGCAAGAATCCAATCCTGATCGTCGCCGTCGGTGTGCCTAAAGTTCCTGGCGTCGAGTGCTAACCCAACTGCCCTGACCTGACCCTCTCGGACTGCTCGAGATGCCCTTTGGTGCGGCGGCTAATTCCCGAAGGAAACTTCGTCAAGGCGGACAGTCGCAGGTACTGCCTGGTAGCCTCGCGATGGAATTCGGCGATCGATTAGAGGTACCGGATTTTCGCCAACGCCGCCCGAGTGAATCCTTTGAAAACGTGCCTTAATCTTCAGGAACGGCATTTCTAACCAGCGATAGGACGCGGCTGCGAGCAATATCGTCAAAGTGAGGGCGATCGGCGGTACTATCCAGTTTCGATGATTTCCGTCCAGGACCGAAATTACGAGGACCAGTACGGCACCATGGAGCACGTAAAGGCCATAGGAGATTTTGCCGAGATAGCATAGCCATTCGTTACGAGCCCAGCCCTCGAACCCAATTATCGCCACCATGAACGCCGCGCATCCAATTGCGACGATAAGGTAAACGGGGACCATCATCCCCTTTGCCGCCAGTAGATCGGCCATAAGCCATAGCCAGAGACCGGCGGGCAGCAACGCGAGTCGGAGAGCATTGGATGGGTTTCGCCAAGCTCGGCTGCTCCGAAATGCAGAGAGCAGGATTCCGCAAGCTATCGGATCTAAACGGCCGATGGTGCCGAATTCGATCAGAGAGGTGGGGCCTTCTCGCACCAGAAACCAGCGCGAGCATATCGAGAACGCCCAAATCAAGACCCCCGCGAAGATTAGTCCGCGCTGGTTCAGCTTGCGCAGGAGGATCGGCCACGAGAGGTAGAACTGTTCTTCGACTGAGATGCTCCAAAGCGAGCCAATGACCGGGCCTGGCGGCCCTAGCCAGTAGAACCCGAAGTTGCCAACGAACCCCGCACACGATGCGAAATAGAGCCACGAAACGCGCGGTGACGACCACCAGGAAGCCGTCGAAAAGGCGATCGTCAAAAACGCGAAATAAAGCGGCCAGATTCTAAAAATGCGGCGAACATAGAACGCTGGAATGTCAATTGTGGCGAAGCGCTGCTTCTCCTGAACGAGCAGTTCCGTGATCAGAAAGGCGCTCAAGGTAAAAAAGAGATCAACACCGAAAGTGCCGATATCAACAAGCTGGTTAATCCCATGCCTGAAATCCCAAGAGTGACAGGAGAAGACCGCCAAGAACGCGAAAAAGCGCAGGGCGTCTAGTTCGGGCAGATAGAACCTATCGTATGCGGAGGCCATCTTTTGCAGCCTGAGATTCTCAGAACCCTGGACAATGCGCAACTGTCGCAGCTCTTTTTTTCGGGTGGCTGCAGCTAATCGAAACAACTCATGGGATTTTGTCGGCTTTGCAAAACGCGCTGCATATTGATGCGGCAACTGCCGCTCCGATGGGCTTCGGTACGGACCAAATTACCAAATGGATTACAGATTTGCCCGTTACCCGAAGGCACGAATCTTGATCACAACTCGGGCGCCGCCCAATGCCGGACGGGGGAGTTTTACCTAACGAAATCACGGACATTCATCAACACGAACCGGAGGCGACAAGGAGGTCGCCGGGAGGAAGAGAGGAAATGAGGATAACAGTCGGATTTACTGCGAAGCTGGCGGGACCGGTGGCATTAGCGATGCTGCTAAGTCTCGGCACTGCGGCATGGGCGCAGGATGCTTCGAGCGAATCGGTCAGCGACCTCCGCAGCGAGGTCCGAGAACTGCAAAAGGAGATTCACGAACTCAAAGGCGAAGTTCAAACAGTCAGGACGCAGCAGGCTTTAGTGCCGCCGCCACCTGCCGATCAGAAGCCGCAGACGATCGGCGAGACGGTCGGGTCGCTAGGGAAGGGCGTCGAGGATATCAGGACCAATCTGGCGACCAATCTGGGAATTCAGGTGCATGGGCTGGCCGACGCCGGGTATGACTACAATCTGAACCACCCGAACACCAGCTTTGGCAGCAAGGGAGGACCGAATCCGACTGCCGCGGGTGGTTGCGTCAACCAGCTCCATGCGTTTGATGCGGATTGCAATAGCTGGAACCTGAACCAGTTCAATCTGCATATCGCGCGGGTGTCGGACGGCGGCGTCGGTTTCGTGACCGACCTGAACTTTGGGCAGGTCGCGAACGTTATGCGCCTCTCGACACGGAATTCCAATGTGAATCCGGCGGCGACGAGCAACGACGTAATCGACCTAACGCAAGCGTACCTGACCTACACGGTGCCGTTCGGCGCTGGGATCAATTTGCAGGCCGGCCGATTCGTGACGTTGCTGGGCGAGGAAGTCATCCCGACCTACTCGAATCAGAACTTCAACGAGTCCCGCGGTCTGCTGTTCACATTAGGCGAACCGCTCACACATACAGGATTGCGGGCGACATACGCGTTCAACGACAAGGTGACTGCGGTACTGGGCGTAAACAATGGTTGGGACGATGTCACTGATAATAACGATGGGCAGAGCGTCGAAGGCGAATTAACCCTGGCGCCGACCTCGAACATTTCGTTCGTGCTGAACGGCATTTACGGTCCGGAACAGGTCAATCACGGCAATTCGCAGCGGTGGGCGATCGATCCGATCGCCACCTGGCACACGCCAATACCGGGCTTACAGCTGGTGGGCGAGTATCTATATGGCGATGAAGGTAACCCGATCAGCGTGGCGCCGGCGTTTAGCGCTCATGGTAACGGTCTTTTCGCGGCGCCGCCTGATCCGTACAACCCCGGTTTCGTGCTGATCACAAAGAGCGCGCAGTGGAGCGGAGCGGCGGGTTATATCGTCTACGACTGGAACGATCATCTCGAATTCGCGACACGCGGTGAATGGTTCCGCGACAGTGAAGGCGCCCGCACTGGCCTGCGTCAGACGCTCGGCGAGGTCACCGAAACGATCAACTACAAGGTGCCGGCGGTGACCGGATTGCTGGCGCGGCTCGAGTATCGGCATGACGAGTCGAATGCGGCACCTTTCTTCGGCAGTAATATCGCGCCAGCCAACAGCCCGAACTTCCCGAACCCGAGTCATACCTACAACGGACAGGATACGTTCATGGCGGCTGCGGTATATTCGTTCTAATCGCCGCGCTGAAAGGGCTTTGCACTCATACCGGCGGGTCCGCAGCAGACGGGCCCGCCGGTCCAATTTTCATAGCCCGGCTGGCTACAGGTGGACTGACAAATTGTGAAATCAAATTGTGGATTCAATTGAGGCGCGGCCACTTGAATCGCGAACGACGCGATGGCGAAGATTAGAACTGGATGATCGGCTGAGGGAATTCACTCTATTAGGGCTTTGCACGGGAGGAAAGGAAATGGGGGCGCCCAAAAAACTGAAATCAGCGGGCGTGCGGAAGGAAAAGACGAAGGGCGCGGCCGCGAAGTCATCGCCAGCGACGGCCATGGAACCGAAGGCTCGGGAGGCAGCGACAGAATCGCCAGCCGTGACGAAATCGCCTGCGGCGAATGGCACCGGCAACGGTGCGGCGACAGCGGAAATGATTCGATTGCGTGCCTTTGAGATCTTCATGACCCGCGACAGCCTGTCCGGCGACGAGTTGTCCGATTGGCTAGCCGCCGAGCGCGAAATCATGGGAACACCTTCGTCGTACTCCTGAGTCCGACTCGCAATAGAAGGTACCCCGCCGCACCGTCCGGCCGTCTGGCGTTCCCTCAATCGGGGGAGCCCCGAAAATCGCAGTCGGGACAGTGAAGTGCGTTGATTCGCCGCATTACCGAATGTTAACGTCGCGCGACCTGTAGATAGGAGAGAAATGCGCGAGGTTAACGTCGGCGACACGATCGACCAGTACGAACTGACGGATCTTATCGCCAGGAGCGGGATGGCTTCGATTTTCAAAGCCATTGACCGCGACAACGGGCGGACCGTCGCGATCAAGATTCCGTACGAACAGTTCGAGAACGACGTGATCTTCCACACCCGGTTCCAGCGCGAGGAGGAAGTCGTCCGCCGACTCGACCATCCGAACATTATCAAGGACTTCACGCCTCGGCACAAAAGCCGCATATATATCGCAATGGAATACGTGGAAGGCGTTTCGGTGCGGGATGAGTTGGCCGCCAAGGGAGCTTTCTCCCGCGACCACGCAATCGACTACGCTGGTCAGATATGCAAAGCGCTGGTCTATCTGCACGAGCAGCACGTGATCCATCGCGACCTCAAGCCCGAGAATATTTTGATCACGACCACCGGCGTGGTGAAAATCATGGATTTCGGTATCGCGCTCGACGAATTGGCGCGGCGTATAACCTGGTCCGGAGAATCGTCCTCAATCGGCACGCCGGACTACATGGCGCCAGAGCAAATCGCCGGTGGACGCGGTGACGTCCGCACGGATATCTATTCGTTAGGTGTCATTCTCTACGAAATGCTAACCGGCAAGTTGCCCTACGAAGGCGACAGCGTTTACAGCATCCTTCGCGCGAAGACGCTGGAAGACCCGGAACCGCCCACCCATTATCTTCACGAACTCGATACCCACCTTGAAGAGATCATCCTTCACGCGATTGAACGGGTGCCGCGCCGCCGTTATGCGAGCGCCGCCGAGATGCGACACGATCTCGAAAATGCAGCACAAGTTGCAATTACTGGACGTGCGTCCGGATTGCGTCCTCGCAGCCGGCACAGTCAAAATTTCCGCGCAGTGGTGTGGAGCACAGTCCTTTTCTTCTCGATGGCAATGGTAGTTGCGTTTCTAATCTGGCTGGCGAACCCGTATCCGCCGGCGGCGCCATAGCCGAGTCCGCGGGAGGTCGGATTCCATAACCTTCGCAGCTGGAAAGGCACGCGGCTTGGCTCGAACAGCTAAAAATAAGGCATTTGAGGTAAAAGACCTCACCGAATAAGGGCTGGATCGGATTATTTTAGGTGAAACGTCCTTTTTCTTGTTGATTTACCTTTGAATCCCTTGACTGGTTCAGGGTTGGTCGCTAGCTTGGCAGGCTCGCCCAGAGGTTTGCCATATGAAGCCCGGAACCGAGGCCTTCGAGCCCGATACGATAGACTTGCAGATCATCGCGATTCTCCAAGAGCACGGTAGGATTCCGCTGGTCAAGCTTGGAGAGCAAGTCGGACTCTCGGCGCCGTCGGTGATCGAGCGGGTCAAGAAGCTCGAAGATGGTGGTGTGATCACGGGCTATCACGCGTCGGTTGACGCAAGGCAGATGGGCAAGGACGTAACGGCGTTTATCGGCGTCTCGATTAGCCATCCTCGAACGATTGCAACGTTCGAAGAGAGGGTCGATCAGCATCGAAGAAGTGCTCGAATGCCATCACGTCACGGGCGAACATACGGTGTTGCTGAAGGTCAAAACCTGCAACACCGCGACTTTAGAGGAATTGATCAGGACGATCCGGGCTATCGACGGGGTGACGCGGACGGAAACGATGGTGGTGTTGTCGACGCATACGGAGCGCACGCAGATTTCGGTCAGGACGAACAGGGAATCGAACGACGCCGGCAATGGCAAACGCATCCGCCACGGTGTCGCCAAAGGCGTAGTCTCCGACAACTCGAGGGCACGATGATGCATCCATACCACAGCCTTCCGCCACCGCCAGGGTCTCTACGATCCGAGTCACGAGCACGACTCGTGCGGCACCGGTTTCGTGGTCAACATCAAGGGCGAGAAATCGCACGAGATTCTTGAGAAAGGCCTGGAAGTTCTACGTAACCTCGAACATCGAGGCGCGTGCGGATGCGATCCGCTGACCGGCGATGGCGCCGGCCTGTTAATGCAGATTCCGCACGAGTTTCTGAGCAAGGAGGCCGCGGCAGCTGCGCTTCACGCTGCCCGCGCGCGGCGAATATGGCGTCGGGATGGTCTTCATGCCGCTCGACATCGAAAAGCGCAATGCTTGCGAGGAAATCTTCGAGCGGATCGTGCGCGAAGAAGGGCAACACGTGCTCGGCTGGCGCACGGTGCCGGTTGACGACACCCAATGCGGCGAGATCGCGCGCCAGGGTATGCCTTCGATTCGGCAAATCTTCATCGCGCGCGGCAACGATATCGGCGACGAGGAAACGCTCGAACGCAAGCTGTATGTCATCCGCAAACGAGTTACCAATGCGGCCGCTGAGATGCGTTTCAGCGACGGCGAGCTGTTCTACGTTTGCAGCCTCTCCAGCGCGACGCTGGTGTACAAGGGCCAACTGATCTCGTATCAGATTCGCGCGCTTCTATCCCGATTTGACCGATCCGCAGATGAAGACCGCGCTCGCGATGGTCCATCAGCGGTTCTCGACCAATACGTTTCCGAGCTGGGATCGCGCGCATCCGTATCGGTTCCTTTCGCACAACGGCGAAATCAACACTCTGCGCGGCAATATCAACTGGATGCGCGCGCGCGAGAAGCTGTTCGCCTCGCCGCTGTTCGGCGACGACATCAAGAAGATACTGCCGATCGTCGAGCCCAACGGCAGCGACTCCGCGGTCTTCGATAATTGCCTCGAACTGCTGGTGCGTACCGGACGTCCGCTCGCGCATGCCGCGATGATGATGATTCCCGAGGCGTGGCAAAACGATCCGCTGATGAGCGACACCAAGCGCGCCTTCTACCAGTACCATTCGACCATGATGGAGCCGTGGGATGGTCCCGCTTCGATCACGTTCACCGACGGCCGCCGCATCGGCGCCGTGCTCGATCGCAATGGCCTGCGTCCCTCGCGCTACTGGGTGACCAAGGACGGCCTCGTCGTGATGGCTTCGGAAGCCGGCGTGCTCGATCTGCCGCAGGATCAGATCGCGCTCAAAGGGCGGCTGCAGCCGGGTCGCATGTTCTTCGTCGATACGACTGAAGGCCGCATCGTGCAGGACGAAGAGATCAAGGAAGGCTTCGCCGCGCGCAAGCCGTATCGCACCTGGCTCAACGACGATCTGGTCGAATCTGGAGTCGCTGCCGCCACCGCCATCGTCGCCATCGGTCAACGGCTATCGAGCCGTTCGATCTGCTCAAGCAGCAGCAGGCCTTTGGCTACACCATCGAGGATCTGAAAATGATCCTCGCGCCGATGGCGGCGAACGGGCAGGAACCGGTCGGCTCGATGGGCACCGATACGCCGCTCGCGGTGCTCTCGGACAAGTCGCCGCTGCTCTTCAATTACTTCAAGCAATTGTTCGCGCAGGTGACCAATCCGCCGGTCGATCCGATTCGCGAAGAGATGGTGATGTCGGCCGAGACCACCATCGGCTCCGAGCAAAACCTGTTCGAAGAGACGCCGATTCATTGCCGGCAGTTGCGCCTGAAGCAGCCGATCCTGACCAACACGCAACTCGAACAGATCAAGCAATTGGCGCAGCCGGGCCTCGCGACCGCAACGCTTTCGACGCTCTTTCCCGTCGCCGACGGCGAAAAAGGCCTGCGCGAATCGCTCGACGAATTGTGCCGGCAGGCCTCCGCCGCGATCGATCAAGGCTACACCATCATCGTGCTTTCGGATCGCGGCGTGAACGCCGAATGGGCGCCGATTCCGAGCCTGCTCGCGACGGCCGCCGTGCATCATCATCTGATTCGCGAAGGCACGCGCACGCGTTGCGGCCTCGTCGTCGAATCGGGCGAGCCGCGCGAGGTGATGCATCTCTGTCTGCTGATCGGCTACGGCGCAGGCGCGATCAATCCGTATCTCGCGTTCGCGACGCTCGCCGGCATGATCCATGACGGTCAGCTCAAGGATGTAAGCGAGGAAGAGGCGGTCGAACATTTCATCAAGGCGGGTACCAAGAGCCTGACCAAGGTCGCCTCGAAGATGGGAATCTCGACCATTCAGAGCTATCGCGGCGCGCAGATTTTCGAAGCGATCGGCCTCAATCGCGAGATCGATCGACAAGTATTTCACCTGGACCGCATCGCGCGTCGGCGGCGTCGGACTCGATGCGATCGCGCGCGAATCTGCGAATCGCCATCGGCTTGGCATTCGCGGCGGATCCTAATCTCGACGGCGAACTCGACGTCGGCGGCCAGTATCAATGGCGCCGGCGCGGCGAGTTCCACATGTACAATCCGAACACCATCGCGAAGCTGCAGCACTCGGTGCGCTCCGGCAACTATCGGCTGTTCAAGGAGTACACGCGGCTGGTCGATGAGCACAGCCGCAATCTCGCTACGCTTGCGCAGCCTGCTCAAGTTCAAGCCGAATCGCGAGCCGGTGCCGATCGAAGAGGTCGAGCCGGCGGCGAAAATCGTCAAGCGCTTCAAGACCGGCGCGATGTCGTTCGGATCGATCAGCAAAGAGGCGCACGAGAACCTCGCGATCGCGATGAACCGGCTCGGCGGCAAGAGCAACACCGGCGAGGGCGGCGAGGACCCGGAGCGTTTTCTGCGCGACCCGAATGGCGATTGGCGCCGTAGCGCGATCAAACAGGTGGCGTCGGCACGGTTCGGTGTGACGAGCAACTACCTGGTCAACGCGGACGAGCTGCAAATCAAGATGGCGCAGGGCGCGAAGCCGGGCGAGGGCGGTCAGCTGCCCGGCCACAAGGTCGATGACTATATCGCGAAGATTCGCTATTCGACGCCCGGCGTCGGACTGATTTCGCCGCCGCCGCATCACGACATCTATTCGATCGAGGATCTCGCGCAGCTGATTCACGATCTGAAGAATTCGAACGACCGCGCGCGTATCAGCGTCAAGCTCGTCGCCGAAGTCGGCGTCGGCACGATCGCGGCGGGCGTCGCCAAAGCCAAGGCCGACGTCGTGCTGATCAGCGGCTATGATGGCGGCACCGGCGCGTCACCGCTCCAGTCGATCAAGCACGCGGGCATTCCGTGGGAGCTCGGTCTCGCCGAGACCCAGCAAATCCTCGTGATGAACAACCTGCGCGGGCGCATCTACGTCGAGACCGATGGCCAGCTCAAGACCGGTCGCGATGTCGCGATCGCCGCGATGCTCGGGGCGGAGGAGTTCGGTTTCGCGAGCGCGGCGCTGGTCGCCTCGGGCTGCATCATGATGCGCGTGTGCCATCTCAATACGTGCCCGGTCGGCATCGCGACGCAGGATCCGGAGCTGCGCAAGAAGTTCGAGGGCAAGCCGGAGCACGTCGTCAACATGATGATGTTCATCGCGGAGGAAGTGCGCGAACACATGGCGCAGTTGGGCTTCCGCACGATCGATGAGATGGTCGGGCGCGTCGAGTGCCTCGACGCCAACGAAGCGATCGACCATTGGAAAGCGCGCCACGTCGATTTGAGCGCGATCCTGCATCGGCCCGACGTTCCGGCCGACTGGCCGCTGCATCGCGTCGAAGCGCAGGACCACGGGCTCGAAAAGGCGCTCGACCAGCAACTCATCGAGTTGTGCAAGGACGCGATCGAGCACAAGAAGCCGGTCGAGGTGCGCCTGCCGATTCGCAACGTCAATCGCACCGTCGGCACGATGCTCTCGGCGGAAGTTTCACGCCGTCACGGTGAGCACGCACTGCCGCCCTACACGATCCAGGTTCACCTCAAGGGCACGGCGGGACAAAGCTTCGGTGCGTGGCTCGCGACTGGCGTCGCGCTCTATCTCGAAGGCGACGCGAATGACTATTTCGGCAAGGGTCTGTCGGGCGGATTTATCGCGGTGCGGCCGCCGCAGGAAGCGACCTTCAAGGCCGAGGAAAACATCATCATCGGCAACGTCGCACTCTACGGCGCGACCGGCGGCGAGGTCTTCGTGCGCGGGATGGCGGGTGAGCGCTTCGCGGTGCGCAACAGCGGCGCGACCGCGGTGGTCGAAGGCGTGGGCGATCACGGTTGCGAGTACATGACGCGCGGCACCGTGGTCGTACTGGGCAAGACCGGGCGCAACTTCGCCGCCGGCATGAGTGGCGGCCTCGCCTACGTGCTCGACGAGGATGGCAGCTTCAAGTCGCGCTGCAACATGGGCATGGTCGAATTGCACGACCTCGGCGATGCGGCGGAGAGCGAGTCATATTCATGCGCTGCTCGTGCGCCATCAGCAGTACACCGGCAGCACGGTGGCGCGGCGTATCCTCGACGACTGGGACGCGTACGTAGGCAAGTTCGTCAAGGTGATGCCGACTGAGTATCGGCGGGTGCTCGAGCGTCAGCTCAATATGCAGTCGGATATGTCGCGGCTGGCGGCGGTATAGCGTCGCAAAGATTCGCAAGCGAGGGAACTGGATGGGGAGCGGTGAAGGCGCGTTCTGGGCGTCGCGGCAGAGCTGCCGCGAGCGGGATAGTCAGTCAGATAGTCAGTCAGGAGATCGGGTATCGATGGGCAAAATTACGGGCTTCATGGAGATCGGGCGCGAGACCTCGCCGCGACGGCCGGTGGGCGAGCGCGTCAAGGACTGGCACGAATACGACCTCAAGTTGCCCGAAGAGAAGTTGCGCGCGCAGGGCGCACGTTGCATGGATTGCGGAATCCCCTTCTGCCACAAGGGTTGTCCGCTCGGCAACATAATTCCCGATTGGAACGATCTGGTCTATCGGGGGCGCTGGCGCGAGGCGATCGACCGCCTCCACTGGACCAACAATTTTCCCGAGTTCACCGGCCGCATCTGTCCGGCCCCGTGTGAGGAAGCCTGCGTACTGAATATTAACAATGATCCGGTCACGATTAAGCAGATTGAAAAGAACATCATCGATCACGCTTGGGCCGAGGGCTGGGTGGCGCCGCAGCCGAATCCGCGCAAGACCGGCAAGAGCGTCGCGGTGGTGGGATCGGGACCCTCGGGAATGGCGTGTGCACAGCAGTTGGCGCGAGCGGGCCACGCGGTCACGCTCTATGAGCGATCGGATCGCGTCGGCGGCCTTCTGATGTATGGCATTCCCGACTTCAAACTCGAGAAGTGGCAAGTCAATCGCCGCGTCGAACAGATGAAAGTCGAAGGCGTCGAATTCGTCACCAGTTGCCGCGTCGGCACCGACCTCCATGCCGACGAATTGCGCGCGAAGCATGACGCTATCGTGCTGACGATCGGCTCGACCAAGCCGCGCGATCTGCCGGTGCCGGGACGTGATCTCGCGGGAATTCATTTCGCGATGGACTTCCTGCCGCAACAGAACAAGCGCAACGCCGGTGATACGATTTCGCCTGACATTTCGATCGTCGCAAAGGACAAGCGGGTCGTCATTCTCGGCGGTGGAGATACTGGATCCGATTGCCTCGGCACTTCGAATCGCCAAGGGGCGAAGGAGGTCAGTCAATTCGAGTTGCTGCCGATGCCGCCCGATCGGCGTACCGCCGAGATGCCGTGGCCGGACTGGCCGATGATTCTGCGCACCTCGACCTCGCACGAGGAGGGCGTAAAGCGCGACTGGAGCATCAACACCAAATACTTCTCCGGCGAGAACGGTCAAGTGAAGGAACTTCACGGCGTCGCGCCTCAACTGGAAGCGCGATGACGGCCGCATGGTGATGGAAGAAGTAGCGGGCAGCGAATTTGTCATCGAATGCGATCTGGTGCTGCTCGCGCTGGGCTTTCTCGGTCCTGAGCCCGATGGCATCATCGCCGAACTAGGCCTCAAGCTCGACCAGCGCGGCAACATTGCTTGCGACAACTACCATGCGAGCGCGCCCGACGTATTCGCCGCCGGAGATTCGCGCCGCGGCCAGTCGCTCGTAGTGTGGGCGATTTGGGAAGGTCGCGAATGCGCGCGGGCGGTGGACGCGTACCTGATGGGCGAGACGTTTTTGCCGGCGAGCCCCGACCTATGATGTAATCGATTCGCGATGATCGCGTACCTGGACACCAACGTCTTTGACCATCTCTATAAGAAGGTCGGGTGTACCAGCGCGGACATCGCGGATTTGCGCAAAGCGATTTACGGTCGCGATCTCTCAATCACGTTGGGCATCCACGTCCTCGAAGAGATGCTGCTGAATCGACGGGCGTCGCCGCAGGAACTCGTCGCCCGCATCAAGCTGACGCTCTCGCTTGCGAGCATCAGGCGGATGGTTAAGCCCTGCGATCAACTTCTCGCCGATGACATTCGCAGCTACGCGGCGAATGGCGCGCCGGCTCGCCCATTCGTTGACGTGCAAATCCAGAACGCGATCACGCAAGGAATTGGCGAGTTGATCGAGAGCGACGGCGAGGAGTTTTCCGAGGAGATCGCCGAAGCGCTCGCGGACACGACAAGGCGCAAAGAACGCTTTGTTCAAGGTATAAATGCCACGCTGACCGAAATTTTGTCGTCAATCGAAACGGCCGGCGTTCCATTCAATGATTACTTCAAGCTGACGGCTCCGCGAGTCGCTGCAGCATTTGCACAACGCGCCAGCGTTCTGGAAGGCTGCCGCGATCGTGGCATCGAAGGGTTGCTCGCTATCCCGAGCGTCCGTTCGGCGATCGGAACTGCACTGTCCTATAGCTACGATCAGAGCTTCGAGTCTCGGACGCCCGAGTTGGGCGATCCGATCGACTATCTTCAGGCTCCGGCAGCGGCCGCGACTGCCGAAGTATTCGTCAGCGACGACTCGCGCCTGCGTGACGCACTGGCTCGCGTCGGAATGGATAACTTCCGCATCATGAACCTGACTGAATTCCTCGCGGCCGTCAGGACGAGTGAGGCGACGAACTGAGTTTCCGCTGACATAGTCAGTTCACCGATGAAGGGACAATTGGTCAGCGGCGCAAGTTCATACGCGTCGAGCTTCTTGATTAGCCAGTCCATTCGGTCGTAGCCCCAGAACCGTTCGCCCTCGATCACGAAAGTCGGCACGCCGAATACCTGGTCGCGATCGGCTTCGGCGAAGCATCGCTTCAGGCGCGGCTTGGCTTCCACGGCCTCATCGCCGACATATCTCAGGAACTGGTCGGTATTGGCGCCGACCTCGTTCAGGATCGCGCTGAGCGCATCGACGTTTTCGACGTCGAGCTCGTGCTTCCAGAAACGCTCGAAAACCCGATCTGCGTAGGGCCGGAACAACCCCTGATCCTCGGCGCACATGCCGCCATAAAAAGCGAAGCGCGCACTATAGATCTTTTTCGGTGGGTAAATAGTCAGTCCGCGTTCCCGGGCGAAGCGGCGAGCGTCGAGATAGAGATATTTCACTTTCAGGGCATCGCGATCCGATCGCGTCGGTACGTCGCCATAGACGCGCCGAATGTTCACGCCATACGGAATGAACCGCAGGTGTACGCGATGCGTGCGCTCTAGCGCGTACGCCGGCTCCATCGCGAGGTACGCGAACGGGCTGGTATAGGCGAAATAGAATCTGATTTCGGCGATGTCTGCCATCGAGATCAGCTAGTGTACTTCTTCGAGAGCGCTTCCATCTCGGGCACGCCGAGCGTTTCGATCAAATCGCCGAACAGATGCCCAGTTATCGGGACGTCGAGCACTCCGGTCTCCTTGAGCTGTCGCATCGCATCGCGGATAGCCACGAATACTGCCATCAGGGTGCCAGTGTGGATGGTCAGTTTGAAGCCGTGACGCGCCAGTTCCGCGACGGGCAACAAGGAGCCGTTATAGAGGAGCGGCAGGTCACCGAGTTCGTCGGTGTAGCGTTTGAGATCGTCGAGCGTTGCGGATGCCGTCGACGAAAATCAGGTCTGCACCTGCTGCGCGATATGCATGCGCGCGCCGCGCTACATCTTCCCAGCCGTTGACTGCGAGCGCGTCGGTACGCGCGATTATGACGAAGTTCGGGTCGCGACGGGCGTCGCAAGCGGCTCGCACCTTCGGCACCATTTCCTCCATCGCGATGACCTGCTTGCCGGCGAGAAATCCGCATCGCTTCGGAAAGACCTGGTCCTCGATATGGAGCGCCGCGGCTCCTGCATCCTCATACTCTCGAACCGTGCGCCATACGTTGATGGCGTTACCATAGCCGGTATCCGCGTCGCAGATGACCGGTAGATTTACCGCGTGTGAAATGGCGCGCACGTTCTGCACCATCTCAGTCATCGTGAGCAGGCCGAGATCAGGATATCCACGCGCGGCAGCAGTACCGAAGCCGGTCATGTACACTGCTTCGAAGCCAATGCGCTCGGCGATTTTCGCCTGGAGGCCATCGTAAACGAACGGCGCCAGTAACATCCCGGGACCGTCGAGCAGTTTGCGCAATTGCGCTGTCGTCTGGTGCATGATCGGCTCGCTCTCCCCTTTCGTGATAATCAGACTTGCGAGGTGCGGTGCGCAAGTCTCAAAAGAAAAGGCGCCCATAATGCGGACGACTTCGAACTGCCGGATTTACGTGTACCGTCGTCGCGCGACTTATTTCGCGTGTGGCACCGTCGAGTTCGCAGCCTTGGCTGGCGGGGCCTTGGTGCCGCTCATTGCCTCTTCCGCTGGCGTGCTCGTCGTGAGCAATTGCAGCGCCTGTCCAAGATCCAGTTCGGCATATTTCGGATTGGCGTAAAGCGCGTCGAGCTTCTTTACTGCCTGGTCCGGAGTCAATTCCGCGGTGGAAAGTTCACGCGATAATTGCTTGATAATCTTGTTCGACCCACGCCAGTGGAAAAGTTCACCCGCGATGCTCAGACTATCGAGCTTACCGATGCTAACTTGCATCGCATCACCGTAACCGTTGACATAACCGGTCTTGGCGTTGCCGTTCAGCTTGTTCCAGAAGACCCCGTTGTGATCGAAGCTGGACGCTGCAAACCCCACTCCACAACTCGCCACAAACCCCACGACCACGCCTGCGATAAACTTTTTCATCTGGATGATGAGCCCTCCAAGGCTGCATCGGAACTTGAAGTGATATATCAAATTTGAACGCCGTGTTAAATACTGATGTACGGAGATTTTCCCTGACAAAGAGGGTGAATCGCGCATCGAAGGCGGCGTTGAACGGCTACGTGTCCTGATCCATCATTTTTGTGGTGCGAGCGGCTAACGTTTTGTATGTCAATTTACGACGAGGTCCTGTCATATATCGAAGCACCACGCCCTGAGATCTTCGAGCGATTGGCACTGGCGGTATTTCGTTATCAGTTCGAAAATGTCCCGGTCTATCGGCAATATTGCGTGGCCTATGGCGCCTCACCTGAAAAAGTGAGCTTCTTCGATCAAATTCCGGCCGTGAGCACGGTTGCCTTCAAGTACGCTGAGGTTCACAACACTGGGGAACGCGACTCCGCGACCGCCATTACCTTCTCTACGAGCGGTACGAGCAAAGGTTTCACCGAACGCGGAACGCACAGGGTGCCACGCCCGCAGGTATATCGCGCATCCGCCGTCGGGCATTTGCGGCGAATGCTGTTCCCCGATGCTGCGCGAATGGCAATGCTGGCATTGCATCCGACCGCTGATCTGATGTGCGAATCGTCGCTGTCGACGATGTTGACGTGGTGTATCGAACAGTTTGGCACGAAGAGCGTTCTATGCGCCGCGACACGAAACGACGTCGATACGAAGGCTGCAATCGATTTTTTGGAGGGCATCGAGGCGCAGCGGTTGCCAGTCTGTATCATCGGGACGACTGCCGCATCGGCAAAGCTGTTTGAGTCGATCGAAGTGGACAGACGAACGCTTCGACTCCCGGCGGGATCCCGTCTCATGGATACCGGCGGGGCCAAGGGGCAGTTGATCCCGTTGACACCGGTCGAAGTCGTCGGGCGGGCACATACATGCCTCGGGATCGAACCGGCGCTGGTCATCAATGAGTACGGCATGACCGAGATGTGCTCTCAACTATATGACGCGACGCCTTTCAACTCTGATTTCGCCGGCGACGGCAGATACCGGGTCAAGTTGGCACCACCATGGCTGCATCCGACGATTTTCGACCCGGTCACATTGAGGCCCGTCGCGGAAGGCCAGGTCGGACTGATCGGATTCTTCGATCTGGCTAACGTCGGTTCGATTTCGGCTTTGATAACTGAAGATTTCGGCTTCGTGCACGACGGCGCCGTGGCGATATTGGGAAGGGCCGCCGCCGGAGGCGCGCGTGGATGCGCCTTGAGCATCGACGAGTTCGCTCATCGCGAGCACCTTGCGCGAAATGGGCCATGACGAAGAAACAATCGATTTCAGCGATCCGCAAGTCGCACCCACGTCCTGGGGGCGAAGTTGAGATTGAGGTGTCCACAAAACTCGAAGAGCAAGTCACGGAGGTGCAGGTCGCCGCGACGTTGGCGAGATTGCGGAGAATCGCAGCGGCAACGATACCAGCGAGTAGAGTGGCAGTCGCGGTGGGCACCGTGGCCGAGCGCTGGCGCAACCGCGATCATCCTGATCGCCGCGAAACTGTCGGTGCAATCGCCGCGGCCTGGGGTTGGAGTGAATCGCTGATAGAAGAATCGATCGATGCACTGATAGCCCCGCTGAATAGATTCGCTTTAGAAAACCTCGCTCGCGGAGTGCCGCGCCGTCATGATGTGATTGGCGTGATCATGCCGGGGAATATACCGGGGGCCGGAATCCATGAATATGCGCTCGGCTTACTCGCCGGTTGCGCTATGATGATCAAGACGGCAACCGCAGAGCCGTTTTTTTTCGTGCGCTTTACGCAG
Organism: uncultured delta proteobacterium; assembly: GCA_963774705.1. GTDB lineage: Bacteria > Desulfobacterota > Binatia > Binatales > Binataceae > JADMIL01. The sequence goes on along the minus strand of CAVZFW010000017.1, from coordinate 288,590 downwards.
ACCTTGTGTGCGGTTGACCCTGAAGTCGGAGCACGAGTCGCGGTATTGAATTGGAGTCGTGAAAGCAACAGCATTGCCAGCGCCTTTCGCAGCGGATGTGACTGGATTGCGGCCTTCGGCAATGACGACACTATCTCCCGGCTCAAGTGGGTAGATGCAAGTGGAGATGCTGAAAATGGCGACGCCAGCGGGGTGCGGGTCGGCTTTGGCAACCGAGTGAGCGGCGCGCTCGTCGTATCCGAGCTTGCTGCCGGGCCCGCTGCAATCGCAGTAGCGGACGCGATAGCGCGCGATGTGAGCTTGTTCGAGCAACAAGGTTGTCTCTCGCCGCATCATATTTTCGTCGAGTCGTCGCACACCGGCGCGGCGCATGAATTTGCGCGCGAACTAGCCATGGCGCTCGCACGGGTCGCGGAATACGCACTACCGCCAAGCCGCTACGGCTTGGAGGAAGCCGCGGCGGTGCGCCGGGTCCGCGAAAGTGCGCGATGGCAGGGAATTGGCGGAAGCCCAGTCGCACTGATCGAAGGTGACAGCTTCGGCTGGACAGTGGTGTACGACGATGACGCGAACTTCACGGTTTCGCCCGGATATCGCACGGTAACTGTCTCAGCGTTTGGCAATCTCGAGGATCTAGAGCGGCGGCTGACGCCGGTTGTGGGCCGCATCGAGGCGTTTGCGATCGCGGCGCCGGGAGCCCGATTCGAATCGCTCCAAAAATTCCTGGCTGCATTGGACGTCTGCTACATCTGTGCGCCCGGCGCGATGCAATCGCCGCCACTCGACTGGAATCACGGCGGTGGTGTGTTCTTGCACGCGCTCGCCGGTTCATGATGAGTTCCGCACGCGACAATTTCGATCGTCACGTAGCACAAACCTCGGCGGCGCCGATCGGCCTCGAGATCGACCGGACCGACGGCTCCTGGATCTATACCACCGACGGACGCCGTTACCTCGACCTGATTGCGGGGATTGGCGTGAGCGCGCTCGGTCACGCTAATCCGGCTGTGCTCGCGGCGATTGCTGATCAAGCTCGGCGCCACCTGCACGTGATGGTGTATGGCGAATACGTTATCGAGGCGCAGGCGAAACTCGCCGCGCGGCTGGCGGAATCGCTGCCGCCCAGCCTTGGACGAATCTATTTCACTAATAGCGGCACCGAGGCGATCGAGGGCGCGCTCAAGGCCGCGCGGAAGCATACCGGACGCGCCGGATTCCTGGCTTTCGAAGGGGCGTATCACGGCGACACAATGGCTGCGCTCGCTCTGATGGGAAATCGGGCCTTTCGCACCCCGTTTGAGCCGCTGCCAGGCCCAGTGCGCCACTTGCCTTACAATGATTCGAGCGCTCTCGCCGCAATCGATGAAACGGTTGCCGCGGTAGTCATCGAGCCGGTGCAGGCCGAAGGAGGCGTGCGTATTCCCGATCGCGAGTTCATGAAGGCCTTGCGCGATCATTGCGATAACGTTGGCACGGTATTGATTTTCGATGAGGTGCTGACTGGCTTCGGACGTACGGGCCGGCTGTTTGCGCTGGAGCATTTCGACGTCGTCCCGGATATTATTGTGCTGGCGAAAGCGCTCGGCGGGGGTCTTCCACTGGGGGCATTTTGCGGTTGCGACGAATTGATCGGCACACTGGCGCACGATCCTCCGCTGGGACACATTACGACCTTCGGCGGTCATCCGCTTTCGTGTGCCGCTGGGCTCGCATCACTCGGAGTGATTATCGACGGACGCCTATGGGAAGCTGCCGATCGAGCAGGGGTTCAGCTTCGCGCCGGACTCAGCCAATTTGACGGCAAAGAAATAGTCGCAATACGCGGACTTGGCGCACTGGTTGGAATCGAATTCAACTCCGCCTCGTGGGCCCGTCGATTCGTCGGGGAAACTATCGCGCGGGGGGTGATTGTGAACTGGACCCTGAATGCCGATCGAGTCGTGCGGGTGGCGCCACCGTTGACAATCAAAGCAGATGAAATAGCGTTTGGACTCAACGTTATGCGCAACGCTCTTGAAGCGATTCGCGCGGGCGCGTAGGGGTTATAGCGGTGGGGGCTATCCCAATATCGAGAAACGGCGCGGGTGGCGCTCGTAAAACAGGCGCCGGAGCGCCGATCGTGCGCCCGCCGCGGGTAACCCCTCGACAGATCGAGGAGCAATTCGACGACAACCTCGAAGCCATCGACATCCTCAAGAAGTCGGGGCCGGTCGGGATTTTCTTTCTTCTCGCTTACATTGCGATCGATTGGCACGCGCACGCCGGCACAAGCTTCGTACTGGTTTCAACCTACCACTGGCTCGCTCTTGCCACGGTTCTCGCGTTTTTCGGTCTGACATGGCTGCCCGGATTCCGTGCGCATTGGCGCGGTTGGTCGCTTTTGACCTGCATCGCGATGATCATTCTGGTGATTCGCATCAGCGCGATCACGCATGAAGGCGAGACCCGCTATATCACAATTATCCTGTGCCCGTTCGCGACCGCTGCGTTCGTCATCTGGGGATGGCGTTGGCAGCTATCATTAATCGTCGCCTGCTTCCTGCTCGAGATTTTGGCTGAAGCCATCATTCCGATGCGCCCGCAATTCGACATCCATCGGATGCTCGGACTGGTCGCGGCATTGACGCTATCGCAATTCACCGCGGTGTTTCTCGATCGATACCGGCGCCGGTTGCGGCGTCAGCTAATGCAATTGGCCGAAGCCGCGGCATTTCGCGAAACTCAGATCGCAACGATGACGCATGACATTCGCAATCCATTGGCGACGCTGGTGGGACTGGTGACACTGCTCGTCGAAGACGAACTGGATGACAAGGAACGAAGCAATTTGCTAGCGCGCGTCTGGTCAACGACGACTTCGATGGACCTGCTGGTGAAGAACGTACTCGACTTGTACCTGTTGGAAGAGCAGCGGTTGCGTCCGAATTGGCGCATCGTTGACGCGAATTCGGTCGTGTCGGAAACAGCCGAGCACTGCAATATTGAGGCTCGCCTTAAGGGGTTGCGCATGCGTGTAGATCTCGGTGGCCTGCCCAAGGCCAACCTCGATCCGCTACACCTCGAGCGAATCATCGCGAACTTGCTGACCAGCGCCGTACGCCGCACCCCCGCCGGTGAAGTGCGATGCCAAACATCACAGCGTGGTGACTGGATTGTGATCGAGGTCAGCGACACTGGCCCCGAAGCCACGCCCAATGAGATCGAAGCGATCTTCTCGCGACCCAATCTCGCCATCGAAGGCGCACGATCGTCGGCGCTCGGGCGCTACATCGCGCACGCGCTGGTCGAGGCCGACGGAGGTAAGATACAGGCGCGCGTCGAGGACGGTTGGGGCCTCAATCTTATTGTACAGTTGCCGATCGACCCGCCCTCGCGGTAATTTTCTCCGTATGAAATCTGGCCACGTCCATTTCCGCAATACCCCTTCACAAGTCCTGCAATCAGACTAATATACGCCGCACTGGCGGCTTACCTCTGCCAGAGCAGGAGTATCTATGGTTGCGGCGACGGTCGCTACCCGGATCCCGGTCGAAGAAGAGGCGAAACATCAGCACAAGTGGCTGATCGCCGTTGCCGTGATGCTGGGCACCACCCTGGAAGTGCTCGATAGTTCAATCGTCAATGTCTCGCTCCCTCATATGCAGGGCACCTTCTCCGCGAGCGTCGACGAAATCGCGTGGGTGTTGACGAGCTATCTGGTCGCCAACGGCATCATGATTCCGATGACCGGCTGGATTTCCTCACGCATCGGCCGTAAGCGCTATTTCCTTCTCTCCGTGTTGTTATTTGTGATCGCGTCTGGCCTTTGCGGAGCGGCCGGATCGTTGACCCAGATGGTCGTCTTCCGGCTGATTCAAGGCGCCGCCGGCGCCGCGATGTTGCCGTCGTCGCAGGCGATCCTGATGGAGACCTTCCCGCCCGAGGAGCAGCAACTCGCAATGGCTACCTGGGGCGTGGGCTTGATGTGCGCGCCGATCCTCGGTCCGACGCTCGGCGGATGGATCACCGACAACTGGGATTGGCGCTGGAACTTTTATATCAACCTCCCGATTGGCGCGATCGCCTTCGCGATGGTCTCCGCCTTCGTCCACGATCCGCCTTACATGAAAAATCGCATAGCCGGCCGGCGTGTCGATTACCTGGGCATCCTCCTACTCGTGGTTTCGCTGGGACTTTTGCAGATTGTCGTGGATCGCGGTCAGCGCGCGGATTGGTTCAGTTCGCCTTGGGTAGTATGGGCGAGCGTTGCTTCCGCTTCGGCGATGATATTGCTGGTCGTCCATGAATTACGCTTCAGCGATCCCATACTGGAATTGCGCGTTCTCAAGATTCAGGCAGTTCTCGATCGCCCTCTCCCTGGTAGTTGTCCTGAGCTTCGTGCTCTTCGGCACCGGATTGCTCAATCCAATCTTTCTGCAGGAATTCATGGGCTATACCGCTTGGCGAGCAGGCCTGATCATGGCCCCGCGCGCGATGGCCGCGATGACTTCCATGATGATTGCCGGGCAGGTCGCGCGCGCCGGCTACGACAACAAACGCCTCATCGGAATCAGCTTTACCCTGATGGCATTCGGCCTCTGGTCGATGGCGCATTGGAATTTGCAGGTCGGCATGTGGCAGGTGATCTGGCCTGGCCTCGTACTCGGAATGGGCCTCGGTCTGTGCTTTCCAATTCTTTCCGCCGCCGCCCTCACATGCGTCGAGCGCGAGCGCATGGGTTACGCTGCGAGCCTCTACAACATGATGCGTAACACGGGCGCTGCAGTTGGCATTGCGTACATGACCAATACCCTTATTCGTAATCAGCAGATTCATCAGTCGCGGCTCGTCGAACATTTTTCGGTCTTCGACGCATGGCGCATGAGCACGATGACTCCGCATTCGCCCGGCGCCCCGATTTTCCAATACTTGCCGCAAATCGTCAGCGGCCAAAAGCAAGGACTCGGCATGGTATACGGCCTCATCCAGGCGCAGGCGTCGATTCTCGCGTTCAATGATATCTACCGCATCCTTGCCGTGATCACACTGCTTATGATCCCTTCGTTCTTGTTCTTCAGAGGTGCGCGTCCCGCGACCGGTGGCGGCTCCGCAGTGCACTGAAAATTGCTCTTCGGCTTGTGTCTTTCGGTATCTCCTTAATCGTTCATCTCCGCGAAAGTATGTTCGAAGACTTCGAATGATGGCGCGTCGAAAAGTACGATTTCAACGCGCTGGAGTGTGGTCTCTCCGGTGAGATGCGTTCGAATTTCCTCGAGCATCACTTCGGCGCAACGATCCATCGGGAAGCCGGCGATGCCAGTACCGATCGCTGGAAAAGCGATCGACTCGAGCCGTTTTTCTTCCGCGCGCGCCAAGCGAATTGCGCGTCGCCTCGCGCAATCCCGTCTCCACCGTATAACCGCCGAGCGCCATGCTCGCAGCGTGAATGACAAACGCGCTGCCAACTTACCGCCACTTGTCATCGCCGCTTCGCCAATCCGGATCGGCCCAAGGCGACTGCATTCTTCCTGGATCGACGGGCCGCCCTTAATCCGAATCGCACCCGCGACTCCGCCACCCAATAGCAGATCGTTGTTCGCCGCATTAACGATGGCGTCAACCTTTGCGTCAGTCAGATCACCCTGCCGTATAGCTACTTTCGTACGCCATGCTTGCGTCATAGTTTATTTTCCTCTTTTTGCTCTGCCACGACGCGAGCAGAATGGAACCTTGGGGGCGTCGTTCCCGCCTCGAATGGCGGCGCATCAGCCGCGCAGGCGGTGTCTTTACAGGCAAGCTGGGTGAGCATTTTGACTCGGGATCGCGCGTTCTCGCTGGTCGCGCCACTGCTCACTGCCGCGCCGGAAAGTAGCATTAGTCTTCCCGAATTCGAATTTCTCTTAGCTGCGCGACGTGCTCGCTCAGGTAATAGCCAGTAACCGATTCGATCCGAACTGAGATATCAGGTGCCGCTTTTCAGCTTGACCAGGCTCTTGCTGAATGGTGGATATGCGATTCCACGCTCCGTAATAATCGCAGTCACTAACTCCGCTGGTGTGACATCGAATGCAGGATTGAAAATCGCCACACCTTTGGGCGTAAGCTGCTTTCCCGCAAACTCACTCAGTTCTTCCGCCGGACGCTGCTCGATAGGAATTTGCTCGCCGCTCGTGCAATCGAGATCGATCGAAGAGAGCGGCGCCGCGACATAAAACGGCACGTTATGCCGCCTGCGCCAATACTGCCAACGGATATGTGCCGATTTTATTCGCAACATCGCCATTGGCCGCCGTCCGATCGGTACCGACGATTACGCAGTCAACGCGTCCGCTACTAAGTAGGCTCCCGGCCATATTATCGGCAATTACAGTTACCGGAATCCGATCCTTGCGCAGTTCCCAGGCTGTTAGTCTGGCACCCTGTAAGAAAGGCCGCGTTTCATCAGCAAAAACGTCAATCTTCTTCCCCGCCTCGTGAGCGGCACGAACCACACCGAGCGCCGTCCCGTAACCGGCGGTTGCCAATGCTCCTGCATTGCAATGCGTCAGTACAGTCGCGGTGTTTCCGATGAGCGTTGCGCCGTGACTACCCAATAACCGTTGGCGGCGATGTCCTCGTCGTGGATTGCGATCGCTTCGGCACGCATCCGGCGAAACAGTGCGGGCGCGTCAAGGTCGTGGTTCTCCTCGAACACTTGGCGCATCCGCGTCAACGCCCACGCCAGATTAACCGCGGTTGGCCGAGTCGCCATCAAAGTTCTGGCGACGAGATTCGAAACGTGGCCGCGCGCGCTTACCCGCATAGCCATTTACCCCAAGCGCCACCCCCATGGCGGCCGCTACGCCGATTGCCGGCGCGCCGCGAATTACCATCGTACGAATGGCCTGCGCCACGCCGCGATAGTCGCGATAAGAGCGAACAATTTCGCGGCTCGGCAGCAAACGCTGATCGATCATCCGCACACAATTGGCTCGCCATTCGATAGTCTTTACTGCCACGCTCGATGTATTCTCCCGAAATGCAGGCATCGCCCCTGACGCAATCAAACCTGCCCGGCCGTCCGCCACTGTCATTCTGACTATTCTACTGAGAATGCGAAGATGGGGCGACTCGTTTGAATTCGTAATACGCCCGCCGGTATCCGGGAGATTCGAAATACTGCGTATTGAACGAGCGGACAGAGCCTACACCCGCTCGTATAAGCCGCGGGCCTTGCGCCTCACGATGCCGCCTTCGATCCATCGCGTGATTGCTGCGAAGATTTCGGAAGGACGTTTGCCTTTGAGGCCGCGAATCTCGCGAACTTCCGCGGCCTTGAATTGTTTGGGTAATTGCTCCAATACCAACTTGCCAGTTGACCCGTCCGCCGCGCTGCTGCGCGTGCCGCCCTGTAGTAGTCGCCTTCGCAGCGGCGCCTCGCGTATTGGCTTTCGATTTGCGACTCCTGTCAGCCGTCCTAGGCTCGCTTCCTCATTCTTCAGGTGAAGTAGTTCCTGTTCCTTCGCGAGAATTTCCTTGCGCAGGCTGATCAGCAAGGCGCGAGCCTGCTTTTGAACTTGTTGCAGTGCTGAAGTCAACCGGGTCTCGATTTTTTCGATCGCGGCATCCATCACTCTCCTTCCGGACCTTACTGACTAATCAATATACACAGCAAATCCGTCAAAACAAGTACATTTTACTTGACAGAGCAATACTCAGAAACACTACTCGACGCCCGACTGAGCATTTCCTAACATCGTACGAATCACTTCCATGACTATTTATCGGGATCAAACTGCGGAATTGCGTTTTCAAAAACATGTGGATCGAATTTGCTACCGTCAATTTCGATCGAGAAGACCATAGCAATCAGAATGTCAACTACCGGCTGCCGATTCAGATGGCAGGCAAATTGAGATGATTTTGCGAACTGACGAAATCGAGTAGGCAAAAGCGAACCATACAATGCGATTCTGGAGAGCGACTGGCGTCACGTCACGGGCCAATAATCGCTAGGGGCGATGGTGACAAACGGGAGAGGTGTTGTTCTAAACATTAATTTGCGGGCGATAAGGCCCCACGGAATCTATCCTTCCAATGCGATATGATGCCAGCGACTACTTGACGCCAAGGGTTCTGCTGCTATGCAACGGTGGGTCTGAGTGCTATAAAAATTGCGGATTGGGGCTCGAAACCCGTTGCGATCCGTGCGCTGAGCCGTCTGGTCGTGACCCTTGAAAGTGACTCCAACGGCACCGGAACAAATCGAATGTCTCACCGCACGTGGGGCATTTAGGTCCCCGAGGAGAGTAGAATGAGCCGCAGACTGTACGTTGGAAATCTAGCGTGGACTGTCACGGATCAGGATTTGCGGGACGTATTTGCCGAAGCCGGGCCAGTGGATAGCTCCCAGGTAATCATGGACCGCGCGACGAACCGCTCGCGCGGTTTCGGTTTCGTCGAAATGGCGACCGATGAAGCGGCGGACACGGCGATTCAGAAACTCAATGGCACGGGAGATTAAGGGTCGCCCGATTCGCGTCAATGAGGCACAGGCGCGGACCGGTCGGCGGGGGCGGCGGCCGCGGGGCGGGACGCGATCAGTAGCCCATTCGGCCATCATCCGAACCGACGGCTCTGCTCCTTGAACCCATTGCCTCGATTTTCCCCCGTTCGCAAACGGCCCGGATCCGCAAAGGCTGCTCGTTGCGTAAGAACAAGGCTCGCCAGAATAGCGCCCCCATCGGGAGCCCTCTTGGCGGCTTTGACCCTTGCCCAAATGTAATGGTGTTCGCAAAAACGAGGACCGAACGGATTGCTCCGCTCGGCCCTCCACCAACCGGGAAAAGGGGGGGCAAACCCCGGCTAGCGATCTCTATTGTACGCAACTTTAAGTGACTTGCAAGAGGTCTCCTGACGTAAATAGGTGGCAACCATTCACGCGCTTGCTTAATCTGAGCACGTTGCCTTGCAAAACTCAACCGTGAAATTTCGTCGACTGTCGGTTAGCAAACAGTATCTCTCAGTCAGCAGCCGCCGCGGCATGTGTTGCAGAATTGTTATCCCGATCGAGAATCGCCTTCAATACATGAGGCGGTGACATCGGCAGTTCGGTCATTCGTACTCCGATAGCGCGATAAATTGCGTTGGCGACCGCAGCCATCGGCGGTACGATTCCCACTTCGCCGACACCGCGCACACCGAGTGGATGACTGGGGTTGGGCACCTCGACGATGAGCGCTTCGATCATAGGGAGGTCGAGACAGGTGGGCATGCGATAATCAAGCAATCCTGAGTTCCGCAAAATGCCGTGCTGGTCGTAAAAGTACTCCTCGCTCAAGGCCCAGCCGATGCCTTGCGCCATCGCCCCCTGCATCTGACCTTCGACGTAACTTGGGTGAAGGGCGCGGCCGACGTCTTGGACGATGGTACATCGCAGGATACGAACCTTGCCGGTTTCAGGATCGACTTCGACATCTACGCAAACAGTAGCGAAAGCATTACCCACTGCGCCAACAGCGCCGGCGTTAAGGGTCGCCCGACCCGTAACTGGGCCACCAGTACGGGCGAGCCGAGTGGCCAGTTGCTTGAGGGTGAGGGGCGGCATGCCGTTGCCGATGGCAGTGAAAGTGCCATCGCTGAACGCGACCTCGCTGGGTTGCTTCTCCCACAATTTAGCCGCGCGGCCTTTGAGCTGGGTCAGCGCGTCCTGGGCGGCCTCGTACACCGCCATCCCTGTGGCGAGCGCGATACGGCTGCCACCGGTGACGTCGGTATGCCCGCTGGTGTCAGTGTCTGCGACCACGGCGCGGACATCGTCAATTTCGGCGCCCAGAACCTCGGCTGCGATCATAGCTTGTGTTGCGCGGCTCCCGCCAATATCGACCGATCCGGTGACAACGCTGACAGTGCCATCGGTATGGATATTAACAGTAGCCGAGGATTGCAGGCCGCCGTTGAACCAGAAGCCGGAAGCAACCCCACGGCCGCGGTTGAGCCCCTCGAGTCGGGAGCGATAATGATCGCTGTTGCGAAGGGCTTCGAGCGTATCGACGAAACCGATTTTCTTGAATTCGGGGCCGGCCGGTTGCGGCGTGCCCTCATGCGCGCCGTTGCGGCCGCGAAACTCGAGTGGATCGATGCCGCATTTCTCCGCGAGCTCATCGATAGCCGTTTCGCACGCGAACGCGGAAGCAGGCGCGCCGGGTGCGCGATAGGCTGCAACTTTGGGCCGATTGACGACTACGTCGAACGAATCGATTCGCAAATTTTCGACGACATAGGGGCCGAGGGCGCACATTGCGCCGGGAGCGAATGGAGAGCCGGGAAACGCACCGGCCTCGTAAGCGAGCCAAACCTCCGCGGCGGTGATTTTGCCGTCGCGGGAGGCGCCGATTTTCACTTTCATTTTGGTGCCGGAAGTCGGACCGGTAGCGCGTAATACTTCAGCGCGTGTCATTACCATTTTGACCGGGCGTCCACTCTTTTTTGAAAGAAGCGCTGCGACCGGTTCGAGGTAAACGGTGGTCTTGCCGCCGAAGCCGCCGCCGATTTCGGCCGGCACCACCCGAATCATGCCTTCCGGAATACATAGTACACTCGAAGTGAGCGTGCGGACGTTGAAGGAACCTTGCGTCGAACAATAGATAGTTAAATGACCATCGGTGCTCCACACCGCTAATGCATTTTGCGGCTCGATGTAGCCCTGATGAATGGCAGCAGTAATAAATTCGTGCTCGACAATGAAATCGGCTTCGTGAAAGCCAGCCTTCAGATCGCCTCGTTCGAAGCGAATATGACCAGGAACGTTGCTCGCGCGATCCGGACCTTCGAGCGAACCGGGATCGGTGCGATTCTCCATCAGTTTTGTGCGCAGTTCGTCGAGCAGAATCGGCGCGTCAGGTTTCATCGCGTCTTCCGCGGTCATAACCGGTTCAAGCACTTCGTACTCGACCTCAATCAATTCCAGCGCTTCCTGCGCTATATGCCGGTTGGTCGCGGCGACAGCGGCAACCGCATGGCCGTCGTAGAGAACCTTTTCACGCGCCATAATATTGAGCGAGAGGTAATGAGTATTGACGACCAATTCGCCAACCTGGGCCATCACGCCCTTGACCTCGGGAAAGTCGTCGGCAGTAACTATCGCCTTTACGCCCGGATGCTTGAGCGCCTTCGCAATATTGATCGATTTGATCCGAGCGTGCGCGTGAGGACTGCGGAGAACGCAGCCGTGAAGCATCCCCGGCAATGAGTAGTCGGCGCCATAGAGCGCGCGGCCGGTGACCTTGGCAACGCCGTCCGGACGAATTGGCCGGGTACCGATTACTTTGAAATCTGAAGTCGAATTGGAATCCGCCACGGGGAAACCTCCGGCCGAAATTATGGGCGAGTGAGTATCTCGATCAGATACTCGCGATGATCATCTCTAACGTATTAACCGCAATTAAATCGCTAATCCGATTTGCCGACAAACAATCCCGTCAAATCGTCAACGAAACTGGGTGAGCAAAACCAGTAGTCAATTCCTTTTACGAGTTTCCTACCCCCAAGGTTGCGATGGCATCCATCAGGCCGGGCTCCTCCTGGGCAAAGTCGAGCTTAGCCGTACCCATGTATGGATTTTGGAATTTGGCCATCTCCTCGGGGGAGTTATCGACGTATACTTCTAACTCGTGCCCGTCGGGATCGCGAAAATAGATACTCTTGGTAACACCGTGATCAACGGTAAAGGAGATCGGCACGTCCTTTTCTTTGAATTCCTTGTAAGCGGCGCGCAGATCTTGCTCGCTACGCAAGCGAAAGGCTATGTGCGAAAGGCCAATCTGCTTACCATGTAATCCGTCAGCTTCCGGTCCGACCTCAAAAAGAGCTATTTCGTGATGATCGCGGCGATTGTTGGCGAGGAACAACCCGCGGATCGCCGGGATTTCCATCATCACATCCATTCCCAGAATTTCGGTGTAGAACCTGCGCGAGCGTTCAAGGTTGCGAACCTTGATGACCACGTGGCCAATCCGTTCAGCATGAATCATAAGACGCCTCCTTCCATACTCGGTTTTCGATTCTAGTCCGTGTTTCTACTAAACTCCAAAAGCCTGAACACGTCTAACTCTACCGTGCTGCTATGGTGACGGGATTTGCGCAGCTGGTTACGACGACTGACTATCGAATTCCGCTTCAACGTCGTGGCCATAGAGCCACGAGTTCTGCGGCAACGGAGCGGTCAACGACGAAGACAAGTTAGAATCACGCCGGTGCTGCGCTTCACCGTCGGGCAGGTGGTAGTTGACGCCGTTGGCACGCGAACCGTCCTGGCATCGCGACGTGCGCGGCCTGCGAATCTCCTCGTAACGGCGCAAAGCTGCACTCACATCATTCGTTTCATCAACGCACGCAAGGCATTTCGCGAGGACGGCGGCATCCTCGATCGATTGCACTGCACCCTGCGCCATATAGGGAAGCATCGCGTGCGCGGCGTCGCCGAGCAACGTCACGCGGCCAACGGTCCATTGCGGCAACGGGTCGCGGTCGTAAAGCGCCCAGCGATTGGTGAATTCGGCAGCGCTGATAATCGCACCGATCTGAGGATGCCAGCCCGCGAACTCCTGCAAAGCGTCGGCGATTTCTCCGCGAGCGGTCCACGACTCGATGCGCCATTCGCCGCGCCCGATCGCCACCCAATTCACGTAGCGAGCGCCTTCGCCAACGAAGTACTGCACGAAGTGATGATCCGGACCCCACCACATAGAGGCATTCACCTCCAGTCCGAGATGCGCGAGGCGGGCGGCCGGGACCAACCCTCGGTAAGCAACATGTCCGGAGAAGCGCGGCGATTCGGGTCCAAGTATCAGGGCGCGAATGATCGAGTGGATGCCATCGGCGCCGACGACAAGATCAGCGTCGTCAGCAACTCGGTTGTGGAATTTTACTTCGACCTTATTCGCGTGTTGGACGAGGCCGACACATCGATGATCGAGATGAAGCACACCGTCGGGGAGTGCGGCGCTCAGAACGTCGAGCAGGTCGGGGCGATGAAGGTGATAGTAAGGTGCACCGAAGTTTTGCTCGCACAGGTCGGCCAAGCGCTGGCGAGCGAGAAGACGGCCGTTGTCCCACCGATGGATTTCAATCGCAAGCGGGCGCACCGCGACTCTGCACAACATGTCGGTCAAGCCGAGCCTGTACAAGATTCGGGTGGCGTTGGGACTAATCTGGATACCCGCGCCGATCTCGCGCAGTTGGGGCGCTTGTTCGTACACCGAAACCTCGACGCCCGCTCGGCGAAGCGTCAGTGCGGTCGCGAGGCCGCCGATTCCTGCGCCTATCACGATAACTCGCATTGTTTTCATTCTCCTGATGGCTGACGGAGAGAACCGATGACTGAACGAATGCGGGCGCTCGGAGTAGAGGCGTTGCACACCAGGAAATTTAGCCGCCGCCGATGGCCGGGAGAATGAAGACCTCGCTCGATTCGCGAACCGGTTCAAGCACGCCGCCGGTGCCCATCTCACCGTCGATCGAGATGGCGACTGAGGGCTTCACCTCGCCGTCCTCGATTATATGTTCGCGGAGGCCGGGATATTGGCGTTCCAAGTCATCGATAAGCTGGCCGACGTTGCGGCCGCTCGCGCTTATCCGATCTTTACCGTCAGTAAATTTGCGGAGCAGGGCGGGAATTACGACCGTAGCCATCTTGAAGCAGGGCCGGATCCCTTGGGATCCGGCCCCTCGTAATGAGAGTAATCAGTCGGCCGCGGCGGCTTGGGTATCCCCCGAAGCGCGCTTCTTCAGAATCGCTTTCATAACCTTCGGCGGCGACATCGGCAATTCCAACATGCGTACTCCCGTCGCCTTGTAAATCGCGTTGGCGATTGCAGCTGGCGGCGGCACGATCGGAACCTCGCCGACTCCGCGAATGCCCAGCGGATGGCCCGGGGTCGGAACCTCGACCATGATGGTTTCCATCTCCGGCAAATCGAGGCAGGTCGGCATCCGATAGTCGAGCAGCCCGGTGTTCCGCAGGATGCCCTTGTCGTCGTAGAAGTACTCCTCATTGAGCGCCCACCCGATGCCTTGCGCAGTGCCGCCATGCATCTGACCCTCGACATAGGACGGATGAATCGCTTTACCAACGTCCTGCGCCACCGTGATACGCAGGATGGTTACTTTGCCGGTGTCAGGATCGACTTCCACATCGATCAGCGTGGTGATGAAGGAAGGACCGACGCCGCGAGCGTTGACCGTGGCGCTTCCGATGATCGGGCCGCCCGTGCGCGCTAATCTTGGTGCGAGTTCCTTCAGGGTCATCGGTTTGACGCCGTTCCCCGAAACCGGAACGAAGCGTCCGTTTTCGAAAGCTACTTCCTCGGGCTTCTTTTCCCAAGTCTTGGCAACGCGTTCCTTCAGTTGCCGCAGTGTATCCTGCGCGGCGTCGTAGACCGCCCATCCGGTCGCGAACGCGGTGCGGCTGCCGGCTGTCACATCGGTGTAACCAACGGAATCGGTGTCCGCCACAACCGGGCGAACATCATTGACATCGACGCCCAGGACCTCCGCCACAATCATCGCTTGCGCGGCTCGGGTTCCGCCGATATCGACGGAGCCGGTCACTACGCTGACGGTGCCATCGGTGTGGACATTCACTGTAGCCGAAGACTGCAGGCCAACGTTAAACCAGAAGCCCGAGGCCACTCCGCGCCCGCGATTCGGGCCGGTGAGTTTGGACTTGTAGTGCGGACTGTTTTTGATTGCTTCAAGAGTTTCGAGGAAGCCGACCGCCTTGAACGGAGGTCCGACGGTCTGCGGAGTGCCTTCGTGCGAGCCGTTCATCCGACGAAACTCGATCGGATCAATACCGCATTTCTCGGCTAGTTCGTCAACCACGGTTTCCGACGCCATCGCTGCGTTCGTTGCACCCGGAGCGCGATAGGCGGCGGTTTTGGGCCGGTTGACGACGACATCGTAAGCGTCGATCAGAATGTTCGGGATGTTGTAAGGGGTCACGATCGTCATCGCACCCGCACCCACCGGCGAGCCTGGGTATGCACCGGCCTCGTAAGCCAACCAACATTCGGCAGCGACGAGCTTGCCGTCCTTAGTCGCACCCATTTTGCAGCGGATGGTCGAGCCGGAGGTCGGTCCGGTGGCGCGAAGGATCTCACCGCGCGTCATCACGAGCTTGACCGGGGCACCGGTCTGCTTGGAGAGCAACACCGAAAGAGGTTCGAGGTAAACGGTGGTCTTGCCGCCGAAGCCGCCACCGATTTCGGCGGGGACGACCTTAATCTTGCCTTCGGGAATACCCAGCACTGCGGAACAGAGCGAGCGCACCACGAAAGTGCCCTGGGTCGAGCAATAAATCGTCGCGTGACCGTCGGCGTTGTAGATGCCGACCGCATTGTGCGGCTCGATGTAACCCTGATGCACCATCGCGGTCTTGAATTCACGCTCGACGACGAAATCGGCCTGCTTAAAGCCCTCGGCGATATCGCCACGCTTGAATTGCAGGTGCGAAGCCACGTTGGTCGGCTTGTCGGCGCCTTCTTCCTTGTTGCGCAGGGTCGGTAGCAAAATCGCAGCCCCGGGCTTCATTGCGTCCTCGACGCTCATTACCGGCGACAGCGTTTCGTATTCGACCTCGATCAAGCGCAACGCTTCTTCGGCGATATGCACGCTGGTCGCGGCAACCACGGCGACCGGATGGCCGTCGTAAAGCACCTTGCCGCGCGCGAGGATATTAGACGACAGATGCGCGAGGTTAATTGCCTGCTCGCCCGCCGCTTCCATCTTGTCGGCGAGTTCGGGCAAGTCGGCGGAGGTCATGATGGCCTTGACGCCGGGCAGCGCGGCAGCCTTGTCGGTCTTTATCGATTTGATCACCGCATGGGCATGCGGACTGCGCAACACTTTGCCGAAAAGCATCCCCGGAAATGAGTAATCGGCGCCATACTTTGCACGGCCGGTCACCTTGTCCACGCCGTCGTGGCGGATCGGACGAGTGCCGATAACTTTATAGCCATTACCATTCGTAGTTGCTGCCATTTACTTCACCTCTTCTCCCTTTGCCAGCATGTCCGCGGTGGCTCCCGATGCCGTTTGGCGCGGAACCTTGCCACGAACGGTGCCCGGACCATCCGACAGGGTTTTCGCCGCGTCGACGACCGCCTTCACGATCTTGTCATAGCCCGTGCAGCGACAGAGATTTCCCGCCAGCGCGTAGCGAATCTCGGGCTCAGTCGGCTTCGGATTGTGATCGAGCAACGCCTTGGCCGACATCAGGAAGCCGGGTGTGCAGATGCCGCATTGGAGACTGGCGTGTTCGAGGAACTTCTGTTGCAACACATGCAGGTTGGCGCCATTGGCGAGACCCTCAATCGTGGTGATCTTCTTACCTGCGGCCTCCACACCAAGCATCAGGCACGAGCATACCGCGCGCCCATCGACGACGACAGTACACGCACCGCAATCGCCAGTCAGGCATCCCTCCTTGCTGCCCGTCATGTCGAGTTCGTCGCGCAGGACCTCGAGCAGGCTCTGGCGGGGCTCGCACAGGAGTTCGACGGAATCGCCGTTAATCATCGCTTCGACAATAACTTTCTTTACCATGATAGATGCCGATAAATACTCAACTGGTTAATGAACTGGATAGTCAGCGGCAAAATTGGATTCCAGATCAGCGTTGCTCATTTTGCCGCGCGCGATCGGCAGCAATTGTCATTACGCGACGCGTCAATACGCCAACGATGTGACGGCGAAATTCGGCAGTCCCGCGCATATCGTCTATCGGCGTCGCAACCGAGGTTGCCAGGCGCGCGGCGTTATCGAGCGCGGCCGCATCGAGCTTCTTGCCGATGATTGCCTTGGCCGCCTCAGTTGCAACAATCGGCGTCGGGCCAACCGCCCCGAGCGCGATGCGCGCGTCAACTACTCGATCGTCGTCGAGATCGAGAGTAATCGAGCCGCCAACGCCCACCACCGCGATATCCATTTCGTTGCGCGGGATGAATCGCAGATAGGCGTCCGAAGAATGCCTCGCGGGCGCGTCAATCAGGAGTTCGACGAGCAATTCGCCGGGCTGCAGTACGGTGCGCCCGGGAGCAGTGATGAAGGTCTCGACTGGGACGGTCCGTTCGCCCTTGGGACCGACCAGACGCGCCTTGGCGCCCAGTGCTATCAGCGCCGGAGTCGAATCACCCGCCGGCGAACCGTTACACAGATTACCGCCCACGCTGGCGCGGCTCTGAATCTGCAGCGAGCCGATCAGATGGGCCGCTTCGGTCAGGCCGGGGTAGTAGCGGCGCATGTCGGCATTCTCGTGAATCTCGATGCACGAGACCGCGGCGCCTAAATGGAGGCCGTGCTGCATACTGAACGAGATGCGCGACATCTCTGGGATATGCTTCACGTCAACCACATATTCGGGACGGCGGGTGCCGGCGCGCAACTGGATAATCAGGTCGGTGCCACCGACCAGCGGGCGCGCCTTCTCGCCATGCGCAGCAAGCAGTTTCACCGCGTCGGCGACGGTTTTGGGGGATTCGTAGTTAATCGCGTGCAAAGTCGCAAAGCCTCCCACTAAGGCGGCGGATACACCGCCACTTCATTTCAAACGCGCACTGTAGCGCAACGGGCCGCGAAAACGCCAACCCGAAAGTCGGCCGCGATATGCGCCCAAGGTAGGTCCGATACTTTCTGCTTACTCCACGAATCCGTGCTTGGCAACGACCCCCGCGGCTGCGCGCGCCAGTATCGGCGGATGCGCACCCATTCGCTCGAAGCGTGGATCGGTGGTCTGGCCGCGGACGAAACGCACGTAAATCTGCTGGAGCACAGTCGCCGTCTTCCACAGTCCCCACGCGCGATAGTAATCGATATGCGTCAGGTCGCGTCCGCTGCGGCGCGCGTAGCGCTCGGCCAGTTCGTCGCGAGTCATGAAGCCCGGGCGCGCGGTATGCGCGTAACCCTCGGTCATTTCGAGCACTTCCGCCAGGTCGGTCGCCTCGCGCCAATAATTGAACGAAGTACCGAGGTCGATCATCGGATCGCCGACCGTGGACATCTCCCAGTCGAAGACGCCCACGACCTTGCCCGAGTTGTCCGGCGCGAACATGACATTGTGCAGGAAGAAGTCGTTATGCAGCAGGGTCGCCGGCTGCGTCGGCGGCATATTCTCGAGAAACCACGCGCCGAGCTTGATTCATCAGCGGCACTTCGCTGGTCTTGGCCTTCTCCCAGCGATCCATCCAGCCGGTAATCTGCCGCCGCACGAAACCGTCGGGACGGCCCAGTGCCCGCGAGGCCGAGCTTCTCGTAATCGACCGAATGAAGGTCGGCGAGCGCGTCGATAAAGCCCTCCGACATTCGCGCGGAAGGTCTGCGGGCGTCTGCGTGATGCCATCGGGCAGCGGGCGGCGATTAGGCACGACGAAGCCACTGCGCCGCTGCATCACGAAAAACGGCGCACCGACGATCTCCTTGTCCTCGCATAGCAGGATCGCGCGCGGCGCCGGCTCATAGGCCTCCCACAGGCGCGAGAGCACGCGATATTCGCGCGCCATGTCGTGGGCCGAGGGCGGCAGCGGACCGAACGGCGGCCGCCGCACGACCCATTCGTGAGCACCGAAGCGCAGCAGATACGTGAGATTCGAATGGCCGCCGTGAAACTGCTACACCTCGAGCGGCTCGTCGACGTGCGCCACCTCATGTTCACGCAAGTAGGCGACCAGCTTGGGCCAATCGAGCTGTTCCTCATCCCGCACGTTCGCCGTATTCGGGAAGCGGTTGATCCTTATCGTCGAGTTCCTCTGCCATGTACCTGCAGCCCCGGATATGAGGTCGCCGATACGTTACGCTAGCGCCATTTGCGGCATTCGCGCCGCGCGATCGTCATACGATGAACCTCGTCGGGTCCGTCCACGATCCGCATCGAACGATTCTCGCGCCAGAACCGCGCGATCGGCAGATCGTCGCTCATGCCGAGAGCGCCGTGCAACTGAATCGCGCGATCGAGCACGTTCATCACCATGTTCGCCGCCTGCACCTTGATCATAGCGATTTCCTGGCGCGCCTCGCGCTTGCCCACCGTATCGATTTTCCATGCGGCGTGCATGACTGCGAGCCGCGTCGAATCGATTTCGATGCGCGAATCGGCGATCCATTGCTGCACGTTAGCTTTGTCGGCGAGCAGGCTGCCGTGCGTGAAACGCGTATTGGCCCGCTTGCACATCAATTCCAGCGCACGCTCCGCCACGCCGATGTTGCGCATGCAATGATGGATGCGGCCCGGGCCGAGACGCGCCTGCGCAATCGCGAAGCCGTCGCCTTCCTTTCCGAGCACATTCGTCACCGGCACGCGGCAGTCCTTATAGATGATCTCGCAATGGCCACCGCCCGCCGCATGACCCATCACCGACACCGCGCGGATCAGATTGAAGCCGGGCGTATCCGTCGGCACGATAATCATGCTCGCGCGCCTGTGCGGCTCGGCGTTGGGATCGGTCACGACCATCGCGATCGCGAAGCTCGAGCCGATGCCATTGGAAGTAAACCACTTGTGCCCGTTGATGTTGTAATAGTCGCCTTCGCGAACTGCGCGGGTCGCGAGTTGCGTCGGATCGGCGCCGGAAGTCTCAGGCTCCGTCATCGAGAAGCAGGTGCGCATCTCACCCGCGAGGCAAGGCTCCAGCCAGGCCTTCTTCTGCGCGGGCGTGGCGAATTCCTCGAGGATTTCCATGTTGCCGGTATCGGGCGCCATGCAATTGAAGGCGCGCGAGCCGATCGGGCTGCGCCCCATGATTTCGGAGAGCGGCGCGTACTCGGAAACCTTCAACCCCTTGCCATGCACCTCGTCGGGGAGGAACAGGTTCCACAGGCCGGCCGCCTTGGCCTTGGCGCGAACCTCTTTCATTACCTGCGGCTCGGTATGTTCCTTACCGGGAACGCTCTGCTCCTGCTCGACTTGATGCTCGATTGAGTAAACGTATTGATTCATGAAGTCCGAGACCTTCTTCTGCAGGTCCTGGACTTTGGGCGAAAGTGCGAAATCCATTTGGTTCCTCGTGCGTCGATGCTCTGGCTTGGGTTGACCCGTGGTAACTAGATAATCCAGCGCGCCCGGAAATAGAAGCGTCGCCCCAGCGTACCTAACAGCCACCGTATGAACCGAAAAGAGAAACGCCCCGCCGTGCTTGGCGGGGCGTTCTGTCTATCTGTCTGATTTCCGGCTGAATCGACTCTAACTACTATTACTGTGCTCTAATACGGTTGTCCGAACAGCGGTCCCAACAACGTACCCAAACCGCCCATCGGCGGGTTTCCATAGTACCCGCTGCCGTTACCGCCATAATTGTTGCCATAGTATCCGCTCCCGTTATATGCGCCATTAAACGCGAAGGGGTTCAGATTCGTCTGGGGGTAGCTATAGTTGTTGTACCCGTACCGCCGCGCCCAATGACAGTGATGGCCCTGCGCATCACAGGCCCAGATCAAGCCCGGATGGCGTGGATTCACCATGCCGGCGCCATTGCTGGGCAGGCGGTAACCATAGCGCCGTTGGTTGCCATATGCATAAGGCGCCTGGTAACTGAATCCATACGGCTGGTACCCATATCCGTAGGGCTGCCGATAATAGCCCCCGTGCTCGTGCTGCTCTTCCTCTTCCTCCTCTTCATTCTCGCCCCAGCCGCGACCGCGATGATTATCCCAGCCGGAATGATGATCCCAGCCGCGATGCAAGCCCCTGTCGTGGCCGTGCCACCCGTCGCCATCGTGGTCGTGCGCCAGCGCCCGGCTCGGTATCGCAAGCATGCCGACGCTCACAATCACAGAGAAAACCCACGCTAAAATCGCCTTTTTTGTAATCACCGCCGGACACCTCCTGTCGAATTCAGACGCGCGCCCTAGTCTGGCGAAGGCCCTTGCGTTCCGTCTGATAACTGCAGGTAGAGCACCAAGTGTGCCGCGCTGGCTGGTGATGAAGAAAATTCGCGTTTTCGCCAATAAGTCGTCCTCTGCTGCATGCAACATTGGGCGAATTTACACAAAATGGTATCCGCGACCCCAAATCCGTGATGAACAAACCGTAAGGTTCGACGGGCCGTTCGCAGTGCTGGTTTTATATTTTCCGCCGATCTGCTAGATGCAGCGGCAAAGTAGTGCGGCTGCGGCCGCTGGAGGCGAGTGCATGGATCTGGCCAAGCAAACCGTTGACGTCGGCATTTTCACCAACAATCTCGAATCGATGCAGGAATTCTACGGCAAAACCATCGGCTTGCCGTTTGAATCAGTGATACCCGTCGGTGGCGGTATCAAGCAGTATCGCTACCTTGCGAATGGATCCGTTATCAAGCTGATGCATACGACCGAGCCGCTCTCGCGACGTCATCCGGGCGGCTACGAGACCATCATGATCGCATCGTCGACCGTCAAGATCCCACGCTTCCTGCCCGATCCCGACCATAACACCGTCGAACTGATCCCGACCGGTCACGACGATGTTACGCAACTCGAAGATCCGCATCGGCGTGACCGATCCCGGACGCCTTCGCCGCTTCTATACCAAGGCGCTCGGCGCGACGCCAATCAGCGGCAATCGTTTCAAGCTCGGCGAGACCATCATCGCGGTGTTCCACGAGGCCGAGACCAAGAACGTGCCGGCGACACCGTTTGCCAATGCGCTCGAAGTGGTCAAAGGGATGGCTGGACTCGGCATCCGCTACATCACGCTGGGCGTGAAAGACTGCGACGCCGCCTTCGCCGCGCTGACGATGCGGGTGCAGCCGCGGCGTTGGCCCCGGTGAATTTCGGAACGGTCGCGCGCATCGCCTTCGTGCGCGATCCCGATGGCAACTTTATCGAATTGGCCCAGCGTCCCGCCCCCGCTGCCTGAGGCGAGTCGGCAACACCGATTTCACTAAGGAGGTAACGTCCGATGGGTATAGCCGAGAACAAGGAAATTGTCCGCCAGATGCGCGAGGCGAAAGGTCTCGAGCCGATGCTCGCGGCCATGAGCTGACGATGTCCGCTGGACGATCATCGGAACCACCAAATACTCCCATATGATGAACGGCAAAAAGGAGATCATCGACAAGCTGCTGCATCCGATTTTCGCGCAATTGGAAAGCATGGGTAGCAACCACGTCGACAACGTCATCGCGGAAGGCGATTACGTCGTGGTGCAGCAGCATGCGACCGGGCGCAAGACCAAAACCGGCAATTCGTACAACAATACGTTACTGCCTCGTTTACAAGGTGATCGAAGGCAAGATCAAAGAGATAACCGAGTATCTCGATACCGAACTGGTGACGGCTGCGTTCGGCCGCTGACGGCGCAGCGGTCCATCGACCGTCAGTCGATAAGGACCTGCCGTCGGCGCGAATGCCGACTGAACAAGGGCTCGCGTGCATTACGCGAGCCCTTCTTTTCACATGAGTGTGCAATTCTGTCAGGGAGCGGGACCGGGCATCCGCGTGCCGCAATCGTTCGGCTTTACGCCCAGCGCGAGCGTGCGCGTTTGCGTGGCGCGCGGCTGCCGGTCGTGCGAAACACTTTCACCGGCTTGGGCGCCGAGATTTCCGGCTGCTCGATCCCCTCCACCGATTCGCGTTCGAGCGTGATCCCAAGTGCGCGTTCGATACGCCCGAGGTTCACCCGATCGTCCGGCGTCACCATGCTGATCGCGCAGCCCTCGCGGCCCATCCGCGCGGTGCGTCCGATCCGATGGATGTAATTGTCCGGCTCGTCGGGCAGGTCGAAATTGATGACGTGCGAGACGCCCTGGATATCGAGTCCGCGCGCTGCCACGTCGGTCGCGACCATCACGCGGAAAGTGCCCTTGCGAAAACCCGCCAGCGCCGCATTACGCTGACCCTGCGAGCGGTCGCCATGAATCGGCACTGCGCGGATTCCTTCGCGCGTCAGCATCTTGGCCACGCGATCGGTACGGTCGCGCGTGCGGGTAAAGACGATCGCGCTCTCGACTTCCGGCCGCTTCAGCAGCGCGAGCAGCAATTCGCCCTTCTGGCTGACTCCGACCGCGCAGATCATCTGGCTGATGGACGACGGCGGCGCAGCTTTGTCACCAATACTGATGCGCTCGGGATGAGTTCAGAAACTCACGCGCCATGCGCGCCGCGGCCCCTTCCATCGTGGCCGAGAACATCAGGGTCTGCCGCTTGGCCGGCACCATTTTCACGATACGGCGCAATTGCGGCATGAAGCCCATGTCGAGCAGACGGTCGGCCTCGTCGATGACCAGGACCTTGATCCGGTCGAGCGAAGTGGTGCCGCGTTCGACGTGATCGATCAGGCGGCCCGGGCAGGCGATGAGGACGTGAGCGCCCTTGCGCAGATCGTCGATCTGGTGGCGCATCGATTCGCCGCCGACGACCAGCACCGCGCGCAGCTTGGTGTGGCGCGCCAGAATCATGAATTCGCGCAACACCTGCGCGGCTAGCTCACGCGTCGGCTCGATAATCAACGCGGCCGGGCCTTGCGGCGGTTCGCGATGGAGCCGATCGATGAGCGGAATAAGAAACGCGGCGGTCTTGCCGCTGCCGGTTTCGGCAGTGGCGACGACGTCATGGCCGCTCAGAATTACCGGAATCGCGCCGGTTTGAATCGGCGTGGCCTGATGATGGCCGCGGTCACGGATTGAGCGATGGATCTCTGGAGAGAGTTCGAAGGCGGAAAACGACAATGTATCCTACGTGGGAAGTCGGGGAATTTCGGGCGACACCGTGCCGCACCGTTGTGTATGGTTGAGGGGGAAAAGCGCTCGTGATTCGCGAGCTGCGTATCAATCATAAAGACTTCTGATATGCATTCTTATACGATATGAAGCAGCGACACAATCCCCCACCCACAGGTACTGGCTTAATTCGGCTTTGAGGGTCTGAATTTGAAATGGGGAGTGTCTTAATTTCGTTTAGCTCTTTGCTTGCGGAGTAGCCAGCACAAACGAACGAAGCTGCCGAACCGAAGAAGAATCACAATCCCCAGTTCATAAACCCAACGACGACGAAGGCAAACAGGCTGAGCATGAGGAATGCTAAGACCCGAGTCGCGATCCCCCCATGCGGTTAAAGGTGCCCCTCGCGGTATAAACCAATCGCGCATCATGTCAGTACGGCAAGCGCGAGCGCGGCGGCGTGGCGGGGCTTCACGTGGGTAGTGTCCTAATTTTGAAATCCGCGCAGCAATTTGGCTTGCGGGTTGATACGGCTTCTCAGCGGCCACCCCTTTGACACGGCTGGAGATCTAATCCTGCACCGCGAAATGCTTTTGAAAACTCAGTTGTGGATGCGTCAGCCCGTTGTTCAACTCTCCTGTTGAGCCGTTGCTGCCGGATTCACTATCTTCCCAAACTCGTGATTAAATGTTTCTAGAACGCGTTGTTCTATACTTTGGGTTGTTACTGCCGCATGTCCACTCATTGATTTGATAATCTCGATCCCTATGGCCAGGATCGCCGCGGTATTTCGATTCATCGAAAGCTGAATCTCGTCAGCGATCATGCGTGCGATATTCGCAACTGCCGTGCTGTTTAGTTCGTTGAGATCGGCCATTGACAATCTCCGATGCGAGGTTTTACGAGTTTGACGACCCTCCAAAGCCTGCCATACCGTGGCAAGTTTCCCAAGACACGACTCTGCGTCGGTGCGGTCCTCGGCGAAGCGCTTCGGGATTGGCTGACATTTCGTTAAAATCTCTCCGATTGTAGCGCGCGCGGCAGGCCACACCGAGACTCGCCCCCGTATAAGTAAGTATGAGAAATGACCACGATCAACCGTATCATCATCGAATGCAGCGGCACTCGACCGCGGAGCGTATCGTGACAGGCGCTCGAATCGCGCCGACCCCACGCACGCTCATCAATCGCTATCCGGCGCGCGGGAGTTACGAACGCACCGACGATCGAAGCGATTCTCGACGAAGCGATGGTCTGTCATGTGGGGTTCGTGGTCGACGGGCAGCCATACGTGATCCCGACGATTCACGCCCGCGATGGTGAACGAGTCTATCATCCACGGCTCGCCGATGAGCCGGATGCTGCGCGAAGCCGCAGCGGGCGTACCGCTGTGCCTGACGGTCACGCTGCACGACGGTATCGTGCTCGCGCGTTCGGCCTTTCATCATTCGATGAACTACCGCTCGGTCGTCGTCCTCGGCACGGCCCAACGAAGTCACGGACACGGCGGCGAAGGTGGCCGCGATGCGTGTGTTGGTGGAACATCTGATGCCCGGTAGGTGGGATGAGGCTCGCCAGCCCACGGCCGGCGAAATAGCTGGCACCTTAATTCTCGAACTGCCCTTGACTGAGGCCTCGGCGAAGGTCCGCACGGGCGGCCCGATCGACGCCGAAGATGACTACGCAGCTGCCGATCTGGGCCGGCGTGGTGCCGCTAACGCTGACACCCGGGCCGCCGCAGCGCGATGACCGGTTGGCAGCAGAAGTCGAATTGCCGGATTACGTTCGTCGGTGGCGTCGATCAGACGCCACGTGAAGGCGCGAGCCTCATTACGTTATCGGCCAGACCACGGCTTGAGCGAAACTCAGGGCAATGGTAGTTCACTAATGAAGGTGCCCCAGTTCGCTTCGGGCGCGCGGGTTCCACCGCACGTCGGGTCGCCCGCGTAGGTGGCATCGGTGCAAGCCGAGGGAACGTATTCGGCAGCCATCCAGATGTCGTTCCCGTCGGCGACTGCCGCGCTGTAATCGCCCCAGCGTGCCACGCTACTGCCAGACTGATTCGCATACCCGCTCAGACCGTCATACGGACCTGCGCCGGCCGCGGCGATGTGAATCTGCTTCACTCCCGCCTTGGCGATCGGCATCCAGCCGGCACTCGGATTCATCAACGACCCCATCAACGAGAATGCCATCACCGCCTTGCCGGCAGTGGTTACGCCAATCGATGGATAAGACAGGTCGAGTCCTTTGTGAGCAACGTAGGTGATCGTTCCGACTGCCGAGAATATGCAGCATCTGCCGAATTGTGCGTGAATGAGGGCTTCACGACGAAGTACTCAAGGCCCGCATGGAATGCACCGCCAACCTTGCATGGCGTACCGAGTGCGGCATAGAGCTTACCCTTCGCGTAAACCAATTGCCCCAGCCGATCGTCGTTGGCGTCGATTTGTTCGACAGCAAAGTTGCCGATCGAGTTGCCGTACGGAATCTCGGTGGTCGTCGCAAGTTGATTGGCAGACGGCGGATCCTGATAAGGGCGAACTCGCAGGATGGGCGGGTTCAGGGAAATCGACGGCATTCGGCGCATGGCGAACTCGCCAACTGCGCAAGTGTCGATAATCGCCCAAACCGCGATGCGCTTGTCGCCAAGGCCAAAGAAGTCGAGCGAATTCATCAGAAACTCGGTCCCGCCGTTGGCGGTGTCGAAAGCGCCGTCAGGTGAGGTCGCCGGCTGCATCGAAATCCCAATGGCCTCGGCGAGCGGAATCGGAGCGTGAAACAGAAAGGCGCGGGCGGTCAGACTGGCAACCAGATCGGACTTGCTAATGAGGTAAATTTCCGAGCCGTTGAAAGCGTTTGCCGGGTTTTGGGGCTGCGAGAACTCGTTAAGGCTAACGACAGATCGCATTGGCGTCCGCGCCGAGCAACGGTTGATCGCCGAAGCACGGACAGCCAGAGTCCGTCGGCGTCATATCGGTGCCGTCGTTGGTGGTGCGAATTCGTAGGTCGTGACCGTGGTCGAACCCGCGGGCATCACGCCGACGAGCAAGAACGACTTGTCGGTCAGGTCCGTGAGATCGGTCGCAATCATGAAGAAGGTATTGGTCGGCGAGTCGTAATAACACTTGGGATCGGAAAGAAAATCCGAAGAGGATATGCCGAATACAGTGCTCAGGTTGATCGCCGTACCGAGCGGCGTGCCGCTGGTGTTGTACTCCCGATATTCCAGGTTGGTCATCTCGATGACGGTGCCATTGCCGACGCACAGTCCCTGATCGGGCGGCTCGACGGGCTTATCCCCGTTACCGATCCGGAATCGAGCGCGTCGAGGCCGGAAAAGCCGAAGATTTGCGGCGCGCTTGAGGGCGAGATCGGGACACTGATGGCCTCGGGCACAGCCAACGGCGCAGTGGGTGGCAAGGGGTTACTGCCGATCGCTTTCAACAATGCCGCGCGCGGAATCCGCCGATTCACCACGGTCGTACGGAGGAACGGGTCGAATGCGGATGCGGTCCGCGGCTGCCCGGCACCCTCACGTGCGACCTGCGCGAGGTTCACTGTTGCGACCCGCCGCAGCGTGAGCGGAATTGGCTTAACGGTCGAAGTCTGGGCGTCCGCGGCAGCGGTCGCGAAGAGTGCGAGCGTCATCAGCGTAAGCACCGCAAACCATCCGCGGGACTCGATCATAATTTTCCCTTGATGTGACAGGCGGAAATCCCGAATTGTCGAAACGTTACGCAGGTCCACACTTCAGCCTTTACGCTTGGGCGGTGCGCCGGCAGCTCCTCAGGACGTCCTCATCGGACCGTCGGTCGCAACGGCATCGAGCGGAATCGGCTTGGTGGCGAGCTTGGCGCGCAGTTTGTCCTCAATCTCGTCGGCGATATGCGGATTCGCCCTGAGCAGATCGCGCGCGTTTTCGCGCCCCTGCCCGATTCGTTCGCCGCCGTACGAGTACCATGCGCCGAGTTTCTCGATGATGTTGTGCTCGGACGCCATGTCCACCAGCTCGCCCTCTTTCGAGATGCCGGAGCCGTAGAGAATGTCGAACTCAGCCTCGCGAAACGGCGGCGCGACCTTGTTCTTGACGACCTTCACCTTGGTCCGCGAACCGATTACCTCGGTGCCGCTCTTGATCGTGCCGATGCGGCGAATGTCGATGCGCACCGAAGAGTAGAACTTGAGCGCGTTGCCGCCGGTGGTGGTTTCGGGATTACCGAACATGACGCCGATCTTCATGCGAATCTGGTTGATGAAAACGACCACCGTGCGCGAACGCGAAATGATCGATGTCAGCTTGCGCAGGGCCTGCGACATCAGCCGTGCCTGCAAGCCCATTTGCGGCTCGCCCATCTCGCCCTCGATCTCCGCGCGCGGCACCAGCGCCGCCACCGAGTCGATAACGAGAACGTCGATCGCACCCGATTGCACCAGGGTCTCGACGATTTCGAGCGCCTGCTCGCCATTGTCGGGCTGCGAAATCAGCAAGTCCTCGACGACCACGCCCGAGCTTGCGCGCATAGCCGGCGTCGAGCGCGTGCTCGGCATCGATGAAGGCGCCGATACCGCCGCGCTTCTGCGCCTCGGCGATACATTCGAGGGCGAGCGTGGTCTTGCCCGACGACTCGGGGCCGTAAATCTCGACCACGCGTCCACGCGGCAATCCGCCGACGCCGAGCGCGAGGTCGAGGCCCAGCGAACCGGTCGGGATCACCGCGATATCGGCCGCGATCGCCTGCTCGCCGAGCTTCATGATCGAGCCTTTGCCGAATTGTTTTTCGATCTGGCTGAGGGCCAGGTCCAATGCTTTGGTTTTGATTTCCTGCGCCATCGACGCTCCCGCACCACCGGCTTTAAGAGGACAGTGCGAAATTTTGCCATACTTTGACCGAAATAGCGCTATGAAATTCCCACTTCTGCCGCCGATCGCCGAGAGCGCTTCATAGTTTCGCGGGCAAATCTGACCAAATTATGGGGGGAATATCGAGGTGAGCGCTAACATAGGGAGCGCTAACATAATGATCGACGAAACCGATTCGGGAAGCGCCGCGGTGAAGAACAGCGCACCGATTCAAACGACGATTGCGATCGCTGTCATGGGCTTGCTGTTGATCGGATGCGTACTGATTCTGGTCCCGTTTTCATCGGCAATTTTGTGGGCGATCACTTCTGTCGTTCTCGACGTGGGGCATCTTTTGTCGCCTTCGGCGGCGGTCGGCGACAGGTCCTCTCTGGCGGCATTGCTGATGACGTTGCTGCTCGCGGCAATTGTAGTCGCTCCGTTTATTATCGTGGGCAGCAGCCTGGCCGATAACGTCACGGACGTCATCGAGCTTATCCGGCGCCTCTTCACGACTGGACTACCGTCGCCGCCCCAATGGCTCGTCGATGTACCGGTGATCGGTCCGCACATTCAGGATTATGTGAATCACCTGCGCTAGAGATCAGGCGGCGCAGAAATCGCTGCTGCATGACCTGATCAGTCCGCTGAAGAACGTCGCGTTGGAACTCGGCAAGGCGCTCGGCCACGGCGTCTTCGAGATCAGCTTGAGCCTCGTGGTGTGCTTTTTCCTATACCGCGATGGCGAGGCGGCCGCCGCCCGTTTGGATACGGCGTCGCGTCGCCTGGCAGGTGAGCGCGGACTGCGATCTGCTCGAGGTCGCGCGCACCACCGTGACGGGTGTCGTCCACGGTATCCTCGGCACTTCGCTGATCCAGGGCGTAACTGGCGGAATCGGTTTCTGGATTGCCGGCGTGCCCGGCGCATTCCTGCTCGGCTTCGTCGACTTTCATACTGTCGTTCGTCCCGATGGGGCCGGGGCTGCTATGGCTGCCCGTTGCCGGATGGCTTTATTATGAAGGCAACACCGGATGGGCGATTTTCATTGTGGCGTGGTCACTCATCACCAATACGCTGGTGGAGAACGTGCTCAAGCCGATCATAATCGCACGCACCGGCGGTACCCCGTTTCTCATCGTCATGTTCGGGGTGCTCGGCGGCGCGATCATTTTCGGCTTCATCGGCGTCTTCATCGGACCCGCGTTGCTCGCAGTCGGCTACCGATTGATTGACGAGTGGAGCGAGGAGTTCGCCGCATAGCGACGGGTCGAGCGAGGGAGCTGTTCGCAATCAGACGACTTCGATCAGAAATTCGCCGCGCGGATCCACGCGCCCGACGATCGCAGCGTCCATGTTGCCGGCTGCCTGAAGTTCGGCGAGCAGCTTCAACGCGTCGCTCGGCGGCAAGGCGATCAAGAGGCCGCCGGAGGTCTGCGGATCGAAAATCAGTTCGCCGATTTCGTCGGCGACTTCGTCGGCAATGCGCACGCAGGGTGCGTAAAATTCGCGATTGCGCTTGCCGCCGCCGGGAATCATCCCGGCGCGGCAACATTCGAGCGCGCCAGCCATCAGCGGGAGATCGGACTCCTCGATACGCAGGGTGACGCCACTGCCATCGGCCATCTTCGAGGCATGGCCGATGAGCCCGAACCCGGTGATGTCGGTGGCGGCATGAACCTCGTACTTGAGCATCGCGAGCGCGGTCGCCGCGTTGAGTTCGCACATCCAGCGCACCGCAGCCTCGTACTGATCTTCAGGCAACTTGGCCACGCTTTAACGCGGTCATCAGCATACCGGTGCCGAGCGGCTTGCTGAGCAGCAGGGAGTCGCCGGGCCGCGCACCGACATTGCGGATAATCCGGCGCGGATCGATCACGCCAGTCACGGCCATACCGTACTTCACCTCTTCGTCGGCTACGCTATGACCACCGACGATTGCCACGCCGGCCTCGCGCGCTTTCTCGCTGCCGCCGCGAAGAATTTCGCCGAGCATCGCATTCGGTACTCCGGACTGCGGCCAGCAGACGATGTTGAGCGCAGTCTTCGGCGTTCCGCCCATCGCGTAAACGTCGGAGAGCGCATTGGCCGCGGCAATCTGGCCGTAGGTAAATGGATCGTCCACCACCGGCGTGAAAAAATCGACGGTGTTGACGATCGCGAGATCGTCGCGCAGAAGATACACGCCGGCGTCGTCGCCGGTGGCGATACCGACGAGCACCTCGGGATGGTGCCCAAGGTCAAGATGCGAGAGCACGGACTCCAGGTCCGCCGGACCCAGCTTGCCGGCTCAACCCGCAGCCTTGCACCGCTCGGTCAGGCGAATCATCTCGCCCCGAGTGGCGTTGTTGTCTCCTTCGTTGGACATCGGGAGTTAGTCTAGCGCCGGGTGGTTGGTCGTCACAACGACAAGACTGGCGAGATGCGTGGCGTCCGCGAAGAGGTGCTTATCGCCACAATCGAACAATCAGTGTGGGCGTAGTTTGCGGAGGTCGCCGACGCGCGTCGTCAGCCCGGCATGGTCAAAGTAATCGAGCAGCGCAATCGCGAACTTGCGCGAGGCCCCAAGCATGTCGCGGTAGATGGCGGCGGTGATCTCGCCGTCGGCCTTAAGCCGTTCGGTGAGCCGGGTCTGCGCGTTTTCCAGTGCGCCGCGATCAAAATAGAGATCGGTCGCGACTTTGACCACGCGGCCCTCGCGTTCCATTGCGCTTAGCAGGATGCGGACGCGCGCGAGTTCGGTTGCCGGCAGCTTCAGCGACTCGAGCAACTGCTTCAAATCCGGCGGTTGGAAGCTCGCCTCCTTTAACAGCGCTTCGACGCGCGCGCCGATTTTGCCATCGTCGCCACCAAGCTTGACCCGATGATCGGCCAGCCGCAACGAACTCTCCTCGCGTACGATCCCGGTTTCGCGGCAGATTCGATCGACCAGCGCGCGAAAGGCTCGTGGCGCCACATCGTATGGAAGTCGCGCACGCAGCGCCTCCATCTCGAGACCAGTCGCCAGCGGCTCATCACGATGGTGGGTCCCGAGGGCGGCGGTCGCGAACCGCTTGATTTCTTCCCACTTCGAGACGGTAGTGAAACCCTCCTCGTCGCCGAGCGTCAGCCGGACAAAGCGCGGGTCCTTCAACGCCGTAGTGACTTCCGCCGGCGGCGTATTGAAGAGCTGGGCGAGCCGCGCTGGCGGCATCGCAAGGCTGTCCTGCAGACTCAGCATCGCCTCGACCGCCGGTGGTCCGAAGGGCTCGCCGAGAGCGGCAAGATTTTTCAGATAAAGTTCGAGCGGCTTGCGCATGCGTCGTCCCAATGGATTCAGCACGCCGCCGCCGCCGAGCGTGCGGATATTCGTCTCATCGCGGATGACGAAGCGATCGCCGGCCAGGGCGACCATCGGATCGTTCAACACGATCTGGACCAGCGCGCGCCGCTTGGGCGGAATCTCGCCTGGCTCCTCCATCACGATCACGCGCCCGATAGTCTCGGCGGTTCCGAGGTAGAAACGCACACGCTGATTATTCTTGAGCGCTCGTTTGGCGGCCGGCCGAATTTCGAGGACGGCGTCGAGGCGTGTAGTGGTCAATTCCAATCGTTCGTCGGCCAGCACGTCGCCGCGCTTCAGTTCCATCCGTTCCGCGCCGCTCAGATTCAGTGCGACCCGCTGGCAGAGGCCCGCGTGCTCGAGCGTTTCGCCATGAACCTGGATAGATCGCACGCGCACTTCGGCCCCGCCCGGCAGTACACGAAGCTTCTGCCCGAGACGCACCTCGGCGCCCATCGCAGTGCCGGTCACTACGGTGCCGTGGCCCTTGATGACGAAGGCGCGATCCAGCGGCAAGCGAAACAATCCGGTAGCGCGCCGCGCCTCGAAGCCGTCGAGTTGGCGAGCAATCTCGCCGCGTAGCAGAGCGAGTCCCATCCCGCTGAGCGAGGAGACCGCGACGACTGGCGAGCCCTCGAGCGTGGTGCCGTCGGCGAGCAATTCGATCTCGTCGCGAACTTCGGCCAGGCGCGCATCGTCGGCGAGATCGGCCTTGGTGATAACGAAAATGCCGCGCCTGCGCGCCGAGCAAATGGAGGATGTCGAGATGCTCCTCGCTTTGCGGCATGACGCCGTCGTCGGCCGCGATCGTGAACAGCACGAGGTCCATCCCGTGCGCGCCCGGCGAGCATGTTGCGGATAAAGCGCTCGTGGCCGGGGACGTCGATTACGCCGGCGCGCGTCCCGTCGGCAAGCGTGAAGTAGGCAAACCCGAGATCGATCGAGATGCCGCGTTCCTGCTCTTCCTTCAGCCGGTCGGTCTCCTGACCGGTGAGTGCGCGGACCAGCGCGCTCTTGCCGTGATCGATATGGCCGGCGGTGCCGATAATCGCGTGCGTAACTTGCGCGGTCATTCGCTTAGCTTAATTTGCTCTGCGACGCGATCCGCACACTGCGAACTTCCGCACCGCCAGCCCGACACGTAGCGTCTTAGCGGACCTGCTTCATGTAGCATCTCGAGATCGAAATAGTCGCGCCATGCCTTGATCTTGCCGTCGTCGGTGATTTCGAACACGCCCATCACCGGCAGCGAGACGTGTTTGCCATTGGCCTCGAACGAATCGACCCGCTCGTTCATCACGATGTTACCAGCGGCGGCCGTGTGCACGATGTCGAACTTGATCGAGACGGTGCCTTTGAGCAAACCTTCGATCGTCTTGCGGATGACGGCCTTGCCCTTGGCGACGGGCATCGGGATGTTGTGATAGACGGCGTCCTCGGTAAAGAAGCTCATTATCTCCTCAACGTTGAGCTTTGACCATGCGCCGCAAAAATCCGAAACCACCTTTTCAGCTTGCACTGCCATCAGTCTGTCCTCCAGTTACCGGTTATGAGACCGCTTGCTACCCGCTTGAACAAATCGGTCAGTCGTCGTGGTCGAGATAGAAGCGGTCTTCGTCCTTGTTATAGCCGAAAAGCTCGGCATAGCGTCCCCAGTTGACGATGGTCGAGAACATCGTCTCGGGCCGTTCGTTAGGTAGGAGCATCGCCAGGTGTTCCAGCACTAATTCTTTGCTTAGCGAGCGATCCTCCTGCGCGTGGAGCAGGCGCATCAGATAGGCAAAGAGACCGATCTGCTTGAGCTGTTCGCGCACGATCAGCTTGCGCTGGTTGATGTCGCTTTCAATGAATTGTTTGCCCAGTGGTTCGAGCACTACATCGCCATCGGGGGTCGAGACGAAGCTGAGAATTTCAGCTGTCTTCATCACTTTGAGCAAGTCGCTGAACTTGAATTGCAAATCGCGCGCGATCTTGTAGCCGTCGTCCCTGCCGCCACGATCTTCGAGCGTCTCGAGTAGACCGAAGACCCAGGTCATCTGGCAATCCGGTATCGGATTTACGGCGCTGGTCGGCATCAGCCGCGTTCCTCGATGAGCGAGAAAACCTTGTCAGTGAGCGCGTTGAAGCTTTCCTTGCGACGATCACGCGGACGCGGCAGCTCAACCTTCAAATCGGCGACCAGACGTCCCGGTCCCGAAGAAAGCACCAGTATCCGATCCGCCAGCTCGACGGCTTCCTCGATGATGTGCGTCACGATGATGATGTTATGGACCGGCATGTCGGTCGACTGCCAGATGTCAAGCAACTCCTCGCGTAGCGTAATCGCCGTGAGGGCGTCGAGCGCCGAAAACGGCTCGTCCATCAGGAGCAGCTGCGGCTCGACGGCCAATGCCCGCGCGAGCCCGACGCGCTGCTTCATTCCGCCCGACAGTTCGCGCGGGTACGCCTCTTCGAAGCCATCGAGTCCAACCTTATCAATATACACACTAGCGCGCTTTTCGCGCTCAACCGGCGGCAATCCACGCGCCTCGAGACCGAGTTCGACGTTAGCCTTGACCGACAGCCACGGCATCAGCGCGAACGATTGAAACACCAGCGCGCACTCCAGATTGATCCCGTCAATCTGGCGACCCTTGTAGAGCACCTGCCCCGAAGTCGGCGGCATCAGCCCGTTGATGATTCGCAGCATGGTCGATTTGCCGCATCCTGAGGGACCGACGATCGCGACAAACTCACCCTGTTCCACAGTGAAAGAGAGGTCTTCGATGACCGGCAACGTGCCCTTTGCGTGTGGGAAGTTTTGGCAAACGTGCTTGAGTTCGAGCAGGGCCATGGGTCAGCTGCTTCCGGCTCATTCATCGCATCATTATCCCCTTTAGTAATCGATTCGATAGCGATCCGTGGTGATGTCGTAGAGGCGCCGCCAGACCAGCCGGTTCAAAGTTATCACCACCAAAACCATCGATAGCAGCGTCAGCAGAATCATTAAACCGTTGCCGGTCTGATAGGTCGCGTCGTCCAGCATAGCGCCAAGTCCAAAGACCTTGTATGTGGTCCCGCGGTAAACGAAATATTCCGAGAGGATCAACGCATTCCAGCCGCCGCCCCAAGCCGTAATGCTGCCGGTTATCAACGATGGCAGGAGCGCCGGTAGTGTGAGCAGACGCCAGGTTGCGAAGCGGCTCAGTCCAAACGCGCGACTCGCTTCTTTAAGGTCAGCGGGAATCTGGCTGACGCCGGCAAGCAGGTTGAACAGCACGTACCATTGCATTCCGGTCAAAATGAGCAGGATCGACGCGAAGTTCATACCGCCGGTCACGTGGATGACGAAAATCACGATGAGCGGAAAGAGCGCCGTCGCCGGCATCGAACCGAAGATTTCCGCAAATGGCGCCAATCGCCGCGCGAAGCGCGGGCTTTCGCTGGCCGCAATCGCACACGGAATCGTCCACGCGAGCGAGAGCGCGTAGGCTGCGATCAAGCGCAGCAGCGAGGCCCCGGTGGCGAGCGGAATCTGGTGAACCGCGGCCGGCCACGGTTCCATCAATGTCCGCAGTAGCGCGACCGTTCCGTTGATTGCGCCCATCGCCACGACAAAGATGGCCGCTGCCACGAGTCCAATCCGCAACCAGCGCCACACGCTATGGAGAGCCGGGTATTGGGCCGGCTCGAACGGGGGCGTGGCCGCGAGCGCACGTCGATATCCACGGATAATCGGCCTTCCCAGCGCGCGGAAAAATTGCAGCACCGCAGGCCCGACCGAGCCCAGCACGTTGAGCGCCCCAAGGTTTCGCGACGGCTCGCTCGAGGCGGCGAATTCATAGCGAAACTTCTCCGCCCACTCGGATAATGGCTGCCACACGATGCCGTCCATCAGCACGATTATCGCGAGCAACGTCAACAGCCCCGCGACCAACTCCCCCGTGCGACCCTTGTCGGCCGCCTTCATCAGGTAACTGCCCAGTCCAGGCAATTCATAATGCGCCGGGCCGACCGCGATAATCTCGCAGGCAATGAGGTAGTACCATCCCGCCACCCACGACAGAATCGAGTTATAAACCAGCTTGGGTACGCAGGCGGGCAGGAGCAGCCGGCGCAACCGCAACCATCCGGTGGCGCCGAACGCATCGAGCGCTTCCAGCGAATCGGTCGGGCAGCGTGCGCACGGATTCGAAAACGCCCAGCGCCATGTTCCACGCCTGGCTGGTGAAAATCAGAAACACCGCCGCCATCTCCACTCCGAAGCGGCCGTGGGCGAGCGCAACGAAGAAATAGATCGCTGCGGGGAAGAACCCCACCACCGGCACCGACTGTGCGATATCGATAGCGGGGAGCATCAC
Source organism: uncultured delta proteobacterium (assembly GCA_963774705.1). Lineage (GTDB taxonomy): Bacteria > Desulfobacterota > Binatia > Binatales > Binataceae > JADMIL01. The sequence goes on along the minus strand of CAVZFW010000017.1, from coordinate 252,442 downwards.
GCGCTCCCACCTCCGGCCGCGCGCCGCCAAGAGGCCATAGACCAGAGAAAAAATTAGCGCGAGCACGTAGGCTGCCGTCATTCGAGCGAGCGAACAGACCGCATAGTACGGCAGTTGCCGAAGCGACACCTGGAGCCGTGGCCCGCGCAAATGACGCAAGCCGCCAGGGTGCCGATATGCGAAGAACAACGCCAGCACGACGGCCACGATTAGCAGCGACACGAGGATGCCGGTCGCGCGCTTTGCGGTGGTGGGTTGCGTCGCCATAACTAAGAATCCGAACTCCTCAGAATAGCCGCGTCGAGGCCAACCTGAAACCGCAATGCATCAACTTCACCACCGTCAACAGCAAATATTTTGTTACGGGATCTTTACGGGAATTCTACTGTGGAAACTCGCGGGTGGCTCGCGGTTGACAACCAGGGTGGCGGCAAATAGCGATTCTGGTGGTGGCTAGCGCACCAAAGGATGAGCACGGCGACGATTGGCGTCTCGGCATCGAACTCGACGATGACCATGAGCATCACACGGACGAGACGGGCACCGATGCGCCGCAGCGCAATCTGAGCCGCGAACGCCTCGATCGTCCACTCCACGTCGTCACCCTCGAAAATCTCGGATGGGCCGCAATTGCGGCCTATGCGACATTCACCCGTTTGCTTGCGCTGGGTGCGCGGCCGCTCGGTGCGAACGAAGCCCGCCGCGCGCTCTATGCGTTAGACCTCGTGAGCCCAGGGGCGCCTCTCGGCGTGATGTCTGAGCCCTCGTACGGCGGTTGGCTTCACTTGTTCACGGCCGGAATCTTCGCGGTCGGTGGGGCCAACGATTTCACCACGCGACTGGTCTTCGCGCTCAGCGGTTTACTCCTGATCGCAATGGCGTTCGAACTCCGTCACTACCTGGGCCGGGCCGGGGGACTCGCGTTGGCCGCGATGCTCACTTTGTCGCCGAGCGTGACCTGGTACTCGCGCGCGAGCGCGAATACCCTCCCCGCGGCGGCAATGGCGCTGGTCACTATCGCGGTGTTCATGGCGCTCGTCGCTCAGCCAAGCGTTCGCCGCGCTGCCGTGCTTGGCTTATTTTCCGGTCTGATGATCGTCGCTAACCCGAGCGGACTCGCGACCGGGATGATTTTTCTCGCGACGCTGATTCCGCTGAGTCTGCGGGAACTGGTCACCGCCAGAAATCGGGGCCTCGCAATCCGCGTGTGGTTCGACCGCTACAGCAAGCTTCTCGTAATCGTGATCGTGACGATGGCGGCCGCCTGTGCGCTCTCGCAACTGATGGTGCCCGGCGGTTGGGACCCGGCGGGAGTCGAGCGCGGGATCAGAAGGTCATTGGGCGACGGTAGTCAGCCGGGATTCATCGCGGGCCTGCGCTTCTACCTCCCAGTGATGACACTCTACGAATTTTTGATTGCGCTCGTGGGACTGGTGGGTGCGGTGACGATTATCGCCGCGCGAATCCGCTCGCGCTTCCCGTCATGGTGCCTTATCTGGGCAGCGATTAGCACGGCGTTTTTTCTGTGGACGCCGGTTCGCACCACCGAATCGATTGTGGCGATTCTCTTGCCCATGGCGATCGTCGGCGCGATCGGCATCGACTGGCTTCATCATCGCGAAGCCTGGCGTTTGTTTCGACTGCCATTGGCGGCCCTCGCTGCGATCACGCTCTATGTCGGAGCGGTCGCCAATTTTCTCTGTGCGGTGCCTGATGCCAGCGAAGCGCCCTGGGCGCGCCACGCGAACCTCTTCTGGGGTAATCAAGCAACGACCGAACAGGCTCGGCTATATGCGCATCAGGCGGCGGCCGGACTTCCACCGGTCTCCGCGACCGCTTTTTTCGACGGCAAAATCGCGGCTCCGCTCCGATGGTACCTGCGCAACCTTCGTCCGGTGAGCGCCGCCGACGCTGCGACAGTGGTCGTTACGACCTCGACCGTCGCTCCGGAGTCGCAGCCGGCGGTGGTCTATCACTTCGACTATGCGGAACAATGGAGCCCGGATTTTGCGGTGGCAACAACCTCCGAGGTGCTGCGCTTTCTGCTCGGCGGCAAAATTTGGGGACCAGTGACGACCACCGACATTACGATCATCGTTCGTAACCCGTCGTCCGGCGCACCGACCGTCATCCTCACCCCCGGTCAATAGCCGACATTGACGCGATTGCCTACGCAAGTGTCGTTTGCGATAAAGATGCGCAAGGAATTGCGCATATCCCGGCTCTCCAGGTAGCGCTTTTTGCCCAACTAGCAGCAGGAGTTCAGATGCAAGCGCTCGCCGAGACGATCAAAGCCTGGCAACTTCATCCGGTCGTCGATCATTTCACCGTCGCACTGATAATCGTCGCGATCCTGTTCGACCTGGTCGCCAGTATTCTGCCGACCCGCATCTGGCTGCGTTATTCCGCTCTCACCATCATGATTTTGGGTACTGCAGCTGCGTGGGGGTCGCAGCTGACGGGTGGTTGGGAAGCCGGGAGGGTCTGGGAGAACGTCAAGGGGCCCGCGCTCGAGGTGCTCAAGCGCCACGCGTGGCTGGGCGACTACCTTCCCTGGGTGTTCCTCGTACTTGCGGTGTGGCGGCTCGGAATTCAAGTTTTTGGATTCGTCGCCGGTACTCGCCCGATTTATCTGATGATCGGAGTGGTCGCCGGCGGCGTTCTTATTTATCAAGGGAGCCTGGGTGGGGACTTGGTGTACGACTACGGTGTTGGCACCGCGCTGATGCCCACCTCCACGGCGACCGCATCGCCACAAGCAGAGCCGAGTGTAACGCCGGCCGCACCGGCTTCGCTGCCTACGGTCTTCAACCCAAGCGCTTCACCTACGCCTGAAGTAACGCCATCGCCGGCGGCGTCTTCGTCTCCAGTCGGCATCTCACCGTCGCCCGAGGCTCCTCCATCAGCCACCTCGATGCCGAGCGAAAGCCCCACTCCAGCCGCCTCGCCGCTCGCGAGTCCTCTGGCCCCGGGGGGCACGCCGGTAAATCCGCCGGGTGCCGAAGTATCGCCAGCTGCGTCTTTGGCCGCAACGCCCGCTCCCAGGAATCTCTGAGGCGTTGAGCGCTACTGCCCGAGCGCGAGGAAACTCGGCCCGCTCGATGTGCTTTCAGTCGGAATCGGCGCGCCGGCGCTTAGCGCTCCGGTCGTGGGATCGATAGTGAACCGCGAGATGGTGCCTTTGCTCTGGTTGGCCACGTAAAGAAAGCTGCCTGTCGGGTCGACCGCTACTCCAGTCGGCTGACCGAGGCTTACGTCCGTGAACGGCGCTCCTGACAGGAGACTGAGCGATCCATTTCCCTGGACCTGAAAGCCGGTTATCGAGGGCGTCGAGGCCAACTGATTCGCGACGTAGAGGAACATATTTCCGAGCGTACTGGTCGCAAACGCCAATCCAGCTTCGCCGGCGGTCGAAGTTGTATAGGGCGATGCGGCCAGCGAGAGGACGCCCGTGCCCACCGTGAAATAGTAAGTTAAACCGCTATTTTCATCGGTCGCGTAAACGAATTGCCCACTTGGGTCCATGATAACGGGCCCCGGCACCGCGCTCCCGCTAATTGCTGTCGTGGTACCGGGCGCGAGTGTACCGGTCCCACCAATCGGGAAGCTTACAATCGTGCCTTTGGAAGTATCGGTGACGTACAACCAACTGTTGCTGGCGACCGCCGCAGCCGGCTTCTTGAGCTGCGCCGACGAGACCGCAGTGCCGTTAGCACTTAACGCGCCGGTGGTCGCATTAACCGTGTACGGCGTAATGGTGCCGTCGCCGAAGTTGACCGCGTAGGCAAACTGCCCGTTAGGCGTAACCGCAATCCATTGCGGGGAACTACCAGCCGCGACCGTGCCGCTGCCAATCTTGGCGAGCTGCCCGGTGGTCGCGTTGATCTTGTACTGGCGGATATTGTTGTCGGCGGAATTTGCTACGTAGAGAAATTTCGCCGACGGTCCATTGGCGATTCCCAACGGCCCGTTTATCGATCCGGCGCCGGCCGGCCCGACGAACGCCAATACGCCGGTACTGACGTTGCGCGTGAATACGCCGACTTTGCCGTCCCCAAAATTCGAGCTGTAAAGAAAATTGCCCACACTGGGCGAAGTCGTGATGGTCGCGGTCGGTGTGGGCGAGCCGTTAGCAATCGCATAGGGCGACCGTCCGCACGCCCCGGCTAGCGCGCCGCACAGCGCCAGCGTTGCGAGCGTCGGCACCAGCCGCAGCATCCACCCGAGCCGAACACTCCCGCGGCTTTCGCCCGCAACCGTACCGCATTGCAGCCGGCAGTTTGAATTGTTGGCGGAACGGTTCATCGCGCCTGAGTTTATACCATGGTCAGCGTTGTGGAACTGTCTTTCGTGCTTGACATTACCATCGTGTGCGTGGCGTGTTGGCCGCTGAAATCGAAGACAACAATCGCTCCCATACTTCGTGCGCAAACACTTTCGGAGGACGAGCCATGGCCAAAATCGACTTCACCAAAATCCCCAAGTTTTCCCAGCTCCCGGTCAAAGCGGGCGCTCCGGCCGACTCGAACTGGGGTGTCTTCGGCGACGACGACGAGGTGGGATGCGTCAACTTCCTCACGCCCGAGGGTATCGTCGAGGCGGCCAAGCTGGTGCGCAACGGCAAGGTCTTCCGCCTCGATACGCCGATCAACTACGCGAGTCCGCCCTTGTTCCAGCGCGATCCCGTCCATCACACCAAGAAGAGCTTTGAGAGCTTCGGCCTGCTCGGCTACGACGACGTGCTCGATTCCTACAACACGCAGGAAGGCAGCCAATGGGACGGCCTGGGCCACGTCGGCAATCTCCGTGCGCAGTCGTTTTACAATGGCGTCAAGAATGACGCGATCAAGGGCTCGGAAAAGCTCGGCATCCACAACTGGAACGATCGTTTCGTTGGCCGCGGCGTGCTGATCGATGTCTTTCGCTATCGCACCGGGGCCGGGCGGCCGGTCAATCCCTTGAACGACGAAAAATACCCTCTAGACGACCTCAAGGCCGCGCTCCAAGCGCAGAAAACCGAGCTCAAGCCCGGCTCGATCATGCTGGTGCGGACCGGCTGGATGGGGGCTTATCTGGCGTCGTCATCGGCAGCCAAAACCGCGATGGCGCCGATGGACAAGCTGAAGGCGTGCGGCCTCGACGATAGCCGCGAAATGGTCGCCTGGCTGTGGGACAATCACGTCGCCGCGATCGGCACCGATTGCCCCGCGGTCGAGCCGTGGCCGTGGGATTTCAAGGACGACGGCGCGCTCCATTACCGCACGCTGTCGCTGCTCGGACTGCCGTTGGGCGAACAGTTCGTGCTCGACAAGCTGGCCGATGATTGCGCCGCGGACGGGCGTTGGGAATTCATGATGGTCTCGGTGCCGTTGCATCTGCGCGGCGGAATCGCGTCGCCCCCGAATGCCGTTGCTATAAAATAGCAACCGCATTCGGCCGGTCCCGATTTCTAAAATTGCTCGCCCCGCTCACGATGCGGATGTCGCAGACTTCTTAGCTCGACTGCGCCTCGCTCCGTTAGTGTGCGGTCGCAATCAAATATCCACGTCGCGAGCCGCTTGGGCTTGACGACCGAATTACTTGGTGCGTGCGATTACCCCGAGTGCGATCTCGACGCCGGCGGTCATCAGATCGACGGACATGCTCGGCGCGCCGGCGTGTCGCGCCGCCTGCGCCGTCGTGTAGGGCAAATGGATGAACCCGGCGGGCACCGCGGGGCGCTGCCTCAATGCGTGCAGCGTCGCATACATGACGGTATTGCAGACATAAATGCCGGCGCTGAGCGACATCGCCGACGGAATCGCCGCGCGCCCGAGCGCCTGCAGCAACGGTGCAATCGGCAGGCGGGCGAAGTAGGCATCGGGACCTTTCGCAATTACTGGCTTGGCACTCGCGCCACTGCCGGTTTCGTGGCTCGGCCGTTCGTCCGCGAGATTGACTGCAATCCGTTCGATCGAGAGCGCCGAGCGTCCGCCTGCCTGCCCCAATCCGAGCACCGCCGCAGGCTTGTCGCGCGCAATCGCGTCGGTGATCATCTTCGCCGCCCGCTTGCAGTTCACCGGCAACTCCAACGTATGAATCGTCACCCCGCCGACTTCCTTGCCGTCGAGCCACGCGGCGACTTCCCACGAAGGGTTGGTGCGGTCGCCGCCAAAAGGTTCGAAGCCGGTCAGTAGAAACGTGCGCGACATCAGCCCGCACTCCCTTTGCGCCGCGGATGCTCGATCGGCAGGTCGTCGCGATTACCCCATTCGCCCCACGAGCCGAGATAGTTGCGCACTCGCGGATAACCCGCCATGCGCAGCGCGACGTAGGCGTTGGCGGAACGATATCCGCCCTGGCAATACGGAATGATCTCGCTTTGCGGGTCGAGACCGAGCTGCGCGAATTCGTCGCGTAACTGAGCGGCAGGCTTGAAGCGGCCGTCGGCAGCCACGCTATGCGTCCAGTCGCGATGGATCGCGCCGGGAACGGCGCCGGCATGCTTCGAGCGCACCCGCTCGCCGAAATATTCCTCGTCGGAACGGACGTCGAAGATTTGCACACCCGCGCGCCCGAGATTCTCGACGATGTAGCCGCGCGAAGCGATGGTCTCTTCGCGCACCATGCCCTTGAAATTTACCGGCTCATACGGGGTCGTGGTTGTGAGCAGTTTTTCACTGCCCGCGTTTTCCAGTCCGCCATCGAGGATGCGCACCGCCGGACGGCCCATGTAGTCGAGCGCCCATGCCAGCCGCGTCGCGCGCATTCCAGAGTCGTTTTCGTAACACACCACCGTCGTTCTCGTGGCGATTCCGAGCGCCGAGAAGATCCATTCAAGCTGGCCGCGAAACTCGCGCAACGAGCCTTCTGAGGTGTCGCTATGGTGAAACGGAAATGGATCGAAATGGCGCGCTCCCGCCAGATGGCCGGCCCAGTAATCGGCCGGTGCGCGCGTATCGATCAGAATCACATTGGGGTCGTCGCGATGTTCCGCGAGCCACCGCGCGTCAACCAGAAATTCCGTTGTTATCTGCCAGAGCCATTTCGCCTCCAGCGGTCAATCGGCGGGCTCGCCGCGAAGTTCACATGCGCTTCGAGCCTTCGTTCGCTGCCGACCGCTTCGCTAATAGAGCGAAATCCGTCGCGTGCGAGCAAGCGCACGAGGCCGCGCTTGATTTCGCCCGCCAGTCCCGGCCCGCGATAAATCATACCGGTGTAAAACTCGACCAGGCTCGCACCGGCGCACAGATGGCCGTAGGCGTCCTCGGCGCTGGCGATTCCGCCGACTCCGACAATCGGAATGCGACCGCCCGTGTTCACGATACACCTGCGCGACTGCTCGCGCGATTCCGCAGACGGTGCGCCGCTCAGCCCACCTGCGAACGCCGCGCTGACGCCTACTCCTCGCGCTTCAACGTGGTGTTGGTCGCGACGATGCCGTCGATGTGATTCCAGCGCCGCGGCGCAGACTTCGCGTACCTGCGATGATCGAGATCGGGTGCGATCTTTCACCAGAATCGGCGGACGCGGCGGCGGGCGTCATCGTGGTCAACTCGGCAGGCACCGTCGACGGCATCGCCGTACGCACCGCCTCGACAATCGCGCGGATGCGCTCTGGGGCCTGCCATTCACGCAGACCGGGCGTATTGGGTGAAGAGAGATTCACCACAATGAAATCCGCAAAGCGCGCGAGGCGGCGCGTCAACGCGGCGTAGTCCTCGACGACGCGCTCTGGCGGCGTATCCTTGTTCGGGCCAAAGTTCAGCGCGATGCGCATCGCAAGGCGGTCTTCTCCTGTAACGACGGGCGAGCCGCGCGGCGACCGCCTCCATCCCTTCGCCCGGAAAGCCGAGCCGGTTGATCAGCGCGCGATGCGCCGGCAAGTGCCACATCCGCGGCGGCGCGATTACCCGGTTGCGATCGCGGCGTGACGGTCCCGAGTTCCGCGAAGCCGAAACCAAGCGCATTCCACGCGCGAATCGCGCGCGCGTCCTTATCCAATCCTGCCGCCAATCCAATCGGATTAGCGAATTTGATACCGAAAATCGTATTCGCCAGCTCCGGGAGGATCGCTGGCGGGTTGCTTTGGCGGCATCAGGCTGACCACCGCAATCGTCAATCGATGCGCGGTCTCGGGATCGAGCCGGAACATCAGCGGACGCACCAGCCGGGTGTACCAGTTTCGGTCTTTGGTCGGCATCGCGACCCGGATCTTGCGACGCCCGCACAGCCCGGTGCAATCCGCAGGTTGTGGACCTGTGGACAGAGTGGATTGCCGATCGCGCACGATCTTGGTCGGACGAGTGCCGCAAGATAGAAGTGAGGCGTGACGCTTGCGAGCCGAGCTAACGAGTCCGCGTGGTGCGCAAAAGATAAAGAATCGTCGAAATGATATGATTCTATGATTCAGTGATGGGCGGCCACGAAAATGTGCCATGAATAATCAGGCGAAAATGCAGGTGAAGCTGATCGACTATGCGAGCGCGCCGCTCGAAAAACTCTATGCGGCGTTTCGCACCTGCTACTCGGCCGACACCCCGATCGAGATTTGGGAGAAAATCGAGGCCGAGAAAATCAGCCACGACAAAATCCGCGAATTCATCACCGAGCGCCTGAAAACCGGCCACGCCTCGCCGCTCGAGCAGGTGGTCTTCTGGTTCGGCATTTCGGGTGTCTCGCGATCGCTCTCGCATCAGTTCGTGCGCCATCGCATCGGCATCAGCTTCGAGCAGCAGAGCCAGCGCTACGTGAAATTCAAGCAGGACAAGCTCGCCTTCGTCCTGCCGGAATCGTGGTCGCGCGCAGGCCTCGACGACGAGTTTTCGCAACTGCTGGCGCATACGTCCGAGCTTTACGCACGTGCGCTCAAGGCCGGGATTCCAGCCGAGGACGCCCGCTTCATTCTGCCCAACGCGGCGCCGACCAACTTCCACGTGATGGTCAATTTCGCCGAGATGCTGCATATCTGCGACCTGCGCCTATGCGTACGCGCGCAATGGGAAATCCGCCGAATGGTCGCCTTGATGCGCGCGGAGATTAAGAAAATCCTCCCTGAGATTGCGGTCTTCCTGCAGCCGAAATGTGGCGAGAATCGGATGGGCTATTGCGACGAATCGCTTGACGAATGGGCGAAGTGCCCGCTCGGTAAAGTACGTCCGCACAAGTCGTCGCTGTTCGAGATGTATGAGCTTCATGGCAAACGCAAGTCGCGCGCACTCAGCGAGGAAGAATTCCGCGCCGTCGAGGAAAAGGAACAGCTCTAGCTACGCAACCAATTCGATAGCGCCGTCACGTCCGCGCCCCTGCGCGGCTTGCCTTGGCTCGCGGACTATGAGATTTCGGTAGCCGGACAGGAATTAATAGTCGTGGGAATTATCGAATCCACCGTACCGGGCGCGACGCGCCCGATCGATCCCTGCGCGCATTGCGGCGTTGCCGAAGGGGTCTGGTGCGTGGCGTGGCCCGACTTGCCCGAAGAAGTACTGTACCTGCTCTGCGGACGATGCATGTGGCGGCGCTTTCATGACGTTCCCCGCGGACCCATCCGTCGTGCGCTGGTACGGAAAGTTTTCGGCCGCCGCATCTTCGGCAACTCTGCCGCTTGAATTCCTTCAACAAGAATCGGTGTGCTATTCGGCGCGACGCGATGCGCGCAGGCCGAGAAACCCCGCGATAATCCGATCAACCATCCGCGACGGCAAAATTCCCGGTATGGTCCAGTTAATTAATCTGTTCGGCACGACCGCGTAGCGGGTGCGCGGGCGACGCGCCGTCAGCGCCTCGCAGATAACCGCGGCGATCCGTTCCCGAGGATGACCGCGACGCCCGTCGCGCAGCATTTGTTCACGGAACTTGTACATGGCCGTGCGGTAGTCACTGTGCTCTAGCGGACTCAGATCAATCGCCTCGGCCTTGTCCCAGATTGGTGTAATCACCGAGCCTGGGCCGACCACGACCACGTCGATTCCGTAGAGCATCAGTTCGCGCCGCAGACTTTCCGACCATCCTTCGAGCGCGAACTTCGACGCGCCGTACGCACCCATGAATGGAAGCCCACGCCGGCCGCCGACGGAGCTGACGTTGACGATTCGTCCAGGCGGACCGGTTAGTGTGCGATCCGCGCCGAGCAGCGGAAGGAAGCTCTTGGTGACCGCGAACGCCCCGATCAGATTGACTTCGAGCTGATGACGAAAATCGGCGACGCTCAGATGGAGCGTGGGCCCAGGCACGGCAATGCCGGCGTTATTGACCAGTCCGAAAAGCCGCTGCCCGCCAAGTCGATCGCGTACCTCGTGCGCCGCCTGCTCGATAAGATTTTCATTGGTTATATCGAACACCAGCGGAGTGAAGTTACCATCGCACTGCGCGGCAACACGCTCGGCGTCGGACTCCCGCCTGATACTGCCAAACACGTGAACGCCGCGGCGCGCTAGCATCGCGGCCGTGGCCAGGCCAATTCCACTCGAGACTCCGGTAACGACAGCCATTTTCATCGCGTGGTTCCCCCCAAGACGGCTGTCGGGTCCGGGGAATCGTTCGCCGAGAGCCTGCGCACGATCATACGATGCTGCGGTCGGCAAGGCACGCTTTCCTCGTGCGACCGCTGGCGAACTCACTTTGCTGCGAGCATCGTTGATGAAGTCGATCCCGAAATCTGCGGCGATGGAACAACCAACCCACAAGTTTGTCTGTCCTGAAGCGGACGCGCCGTCGGCACTCACGATACACACGAATTTGCGCGGTGCGATGCTCGGATGCGTCCGTTGCCCCGCACTGGTGTTATCGCGATCGCGGGTCGTGCCCGGCGCCGGTGAGATTCCTACCGACGTCGCATTCGTGGGACTGGCGCCCGGCCGGTTCGGTGGCGATCGTACGGGGATTCCGTTCAGCGGCGATCGCTCGGGCGACCTGCTCCGCCGCATGATCCTCCGCGCAGACCTGCAGCGCGTATTCATCACCAACGTGGTCCGCTGTAATCCCCGCGATAGCCGCGGACGCAATCGCGACCCGGATGCGCAGGAGATCGCCAACTGCCGCACTCACCTCGAGGCCGAACTCACAGTGGCCCGCCCGCGCCTGATCGTTGCTCTCGGCCGTATCGCATGGCGTGAGCTGGCGGGACGCACCGCGGAGTTCTCGCCGGTTGATGCTCCGCCGCTGCGAATCGGCGCGCGGTGGCTGTTCCCGATGTACCACCCCGCCTACGTCATCCGCGGATCATACTCCGAGCGCCGTTACGCGCGCGATTTCAGACGCCTCGCGAAACTGCTGCACGCGCCGATCGCCGATTGACCGCGACCCGCGCGCCCGCAATGCTCCAACCTAATGGACGTGACACAGGAGTTCGTCGCGAGCGGGCTGCGCCGCGCGCTCTACATCACCAATCAGCGCGTCGAGACTGCGGTTTTCCTGGCGCTCGCACTCGATAAGCCGCTGCTGATCGAGGGACCCGCCGGCGCCGGCAAGACCGAGGTCGCCAAGGTCATCGCGGAACTCCTGCAAACCGAACTCATTCGCCTGCAATGCTACGAGGGGCTCGACGAGGCGCGCGCGCTCTACGAATGGAACTATCAGAAACAGTTGCTGCGATTGCAGTCCGACAAGCATCAGGGACTCCATTGGGAGGAACTGTCCGAGCATCTGTTTTCGCGCGAGTACTTGCTCGAGCGGCCGCTGCTGCGCGCGATTTCCGCGCCGCGCAAGGTCGTGCTGCTGATCGATGAAATCGACAAGGCCGACGAGGAGTTCGAAGCCTTCCTGCTTGAGCTGCTATCTGATTTCCAGGTGAGCGTGCCGGAGCTCGGAACTGTACGGGCGCACGAGCGCCCGGCCGTGGTTCTAACTTCAAACCGCGCCCGGGAATTGTCGGAGGCGCTGCGTCGGCGATGCCTCCATCTGTTCATCGATTTTCCCGGCATCGAGCAGGAACGGCGAATCGTTGAGCTCAAGGTGCCGGGCCTCGATGCGCGCCTGGCCCACGAAGCCGCCCGCATGGTCAATGCGATGCGCAAACTCGACTTGCGCAAGCCGCCCTCGATCGCCGAGACGCTCGACTGGACGCGCGCATTGGTGCGGCTCGGAGTGAAGGAGCTCGACACTCCCGCGGTTCGCGCAACGCTCGGCGTGCTGTTGAAGCATGAGGACGATCGCACGCGCGTCGAAGCAAAAGTTACCGCGCTGATCGGCCGCCCCCGATGATCGCGCTGCGTGACGCAATCCTGGAACTTATCGCCGATCTGCGCATCGCAGGTGTGCGCATTTCCGTGGCCGAATCGCTCGACGCGATGCGCGCGGTTGCCGCCGCCGGAATCGAGCGTCCGCGAATGCGCGAAGCGCTGGCCGCCGCACTAATCAAGGAAGAGGACGATCGCGCGACCTTCGATGAGACCTTCGCGCGACGTTTCGCGGGTGCCCCGCCAACTTTCGCCAACGCGCATCGCAGCCGAGGCGATCGAGCTGGTATGCACGGATCTTCCGGCGGTCTTACCGAATCAGCGGCTCTCAGCCCGCCCCGTGATCGGCATGACGACGAGGCGCCGGCTGGCGCCGCCGCTGCGCGCAAACCATTGTCGCCGGACTCCGATCCGCCGCGACCTTCACCGCGGCACGAATCCGAAGGCAAGGAAGCTACCATCGGCGAGGCCGCCGATCCAAAAGCGGGCGTCTCGGACCCGGCTTCAGAGTTGCTGCGGGATACTGTCACGGCGGGATACGATGGCTATCGCGCGGAGACTGAAACCCCCGGCCTCGAAGCAGGGCGCGCAGCCGCTTTGCGCACGATCGAGCGAATGCCGTTTGCGAATTATTCCGACCTCGAATTCGAGACTGCGCGCGACGTGCTCGGCGCGCTCAAGCGGCGCTTCCGCCTGCGGGTGTCCCGCCGATTGCGTGTCGCCGGTGCGGGCCGCATCGATTTCCGCCGCACCATCCGCGCCTCACTTCAGCACGGCGGTGCACTGGGCGATCTGCGTTTTCGCGCCCGCCGGCCGCGCCATATTGATTTGTTCATCCTCGCCGACATCTCCGGATCGATGAAATACGCCTCCACCCTGATGCTCGAAATCGTATTCGGCGCGGCCGCCTGCTTCCGTCGTTTGCGCAGCTTTGTTTTTATCGACCGGCTGGCCGAGGTCAGTTTCGAGTATGGGCATCTCGCGATGTCGCCGCACCTAGATCTTTTCGCCCGTTCCGACTTTGGGCGCGTGCTGTCAGAGCTATGGGACCGCCGCGCTGCCCTGATCTCGCGCGCCACGGTTATCGTGATCATGGGCGACGGCCGCAACAACCGGCATCCCGCACGCGCCGATTTGCTGCGCGATCTTGCGCGCCTCAGCCGTGCCACACTCTGGCTAATTCCCGAGCAGCAAGTGCGATGGAACACCGGCGATAGCGCTATCCGCCAGTATGCGCGGGAATGCTCCGCGCTGATTTCATGTGAGAATCTGCATGAACTCGAACGTGGCCTGATGCAGATGGCCTGAAAGACCTTGCGATCACGTAGATTGGATTTGCATCGCATAATGCAATGTGGCAAGGTTTGGGCGAACTGGAAATCAGCGCCCAATTAAGATGGTATTGCGCAAAGCAATTCAAATCTGCGGTGCACTGGTAGCCATAGGTTGAGCCTTGTAGGAGTATTGTGAGCGACCGAGTATCAGTCTTCCCAACCGTTTTTGCGCTCGCAATTTTACTGCTTGTGTCAATCTCGCCCCCCATCACGCCATCCGCGTGGGCGCAGGCCGCAGCCGGGTCGATTTCTGCGATCTCCGGCACTGCGACGATCCAGCGCGCTGGCGCAACTATTCCTGCGGCTTATGGCACGAAGGTGAACGTTGGCGACAAGATCGTTACCGCTGCGGCCAGCAACGTGACGATTACGCTCACCGATGGCAGTCAGGTCGAGGTGACCGACTCGAGCGACTTGACGATCGACCAGAATACTCTGAACCCGGACGGCTCTCGCGCCAGCACCAAGCTCTCGCTAGTCAATGGATTAGTCCGATCGTTGGTGAAATCGACCCCCGGCACGCCGCCGAATTACGAGGTCCACACCCCGAACGCGGTCGCTTCGGCACGGGGCACCGGCTACGACGTCGATCATCAGACTGGCGTACAGGACGACAAGTACAAAGGCTGCACGGAATTCAGCCACGTGGCGGTCTACCAAGGCGACGTCCAGGTTTACAATCCGACCAACCCGAGCGCCCCTCCGGTGGAGGTCAAGGAAGGGCAGAAAGTAACCATACCTTGCGGTCTGGCCCCGACTTTTGGCGCGTCCTCGTTTGCGAGCACCGCGTCGCTCGGTCTGTTGGGGCTGCTCGGAGCAGGCGGCATCGCGGTGACCGTTGTCGGCGCGACCGGAGGCTTCGGCGGCGGCTCTGGCGGTCTTCCCGTCAGTCCGATGCAATAAGGCTGACGTCCTCCGATTCTTAATTGGTGCTCGGCTGGACCCCTCAGCTCCGTCGCCGGGCGGAGCAATCACCGGCTGACGCCCGCGACCGCCGCACGCAGCGGATCGCGAAGGTTGCTGACATTTCCTGCCTCGTCGCGCTAGGCTCAGTGTTCCGCCATGGCGAACTCAACCGGGAAGCAATTTTGGAAAAGTGCCTACGTCACCGTCGGCATCGGCTTGGCCGTGGTCGCCGCACTGACCTTTGCGAATCGTCACGGCGGCCTTGAATCGATCGAACTCAGCGCTTCCGATCGGCTGATTTATCGGCCCGGCGCGTACCAATCTCCCTCCGGCGCGGTCGTCGTCGCCCGTATTGACGACAAGAGCATCGCCGAGCTGGGACGCTGGCCGTGGGGCCGCGACGTTCAGGCGCAGCTGGTCCGCGCCCTGACCGATTATCACGCGGCCGTCATCGGCTTTGACGTGATGCTGCCCGAGCGTGATTCCGCCGACATTCAACGTCAACAGATTTCGAGTGAGCTTAAAGGCCGGGGCGATGCGGCTTTGCGCGCAATGCTCGCGCAAAGCAATGACACCATGCTCGCCGATGCCATCCGCGCGCACGGCTCGACCTATCTCGGCTATGCCTTTAGCGGTCTCGAAATCGAGCAGGTCAAGGGTCAGGATCTGGTCGGCTTCCGCAGCACCTTCCTCGAGCCCCGGCCCGTCTTTTACAACCGTGTGATGAAGGCTGCCGGCGCCAATGACATCACGATGAAGGCGGATGGCTATCTGCCTCCGATTCCGGCTCTGAACAGTGCCGCGCGCGGCGTGGCTTACGTCAACATCGATCTCGATAAGGACGGCGAGGCCCGCTCTTACCCGACGGTAGTGCGCTTCAATGGGCGCTATTGCGTGCCGCTATTTCTCGCCCTCGTCGACGCCTATTCGCATCACACTCCGATTGGACTGCGCTTCGACGCGCAAGGCGTGTCCAACATCAGCGTCGGCGGCACCCGGATTCCGGTCGATGAGCTCGGTCGTATGGTGGTGCATTTTCGCGGCGCCACCGGCTCCATCCCGTGGTTTTCGATTTCGGACATCATCAAGCACCACATCCCTCCAGATGCTCTAAAGGATCGCATTGTCCTGGTTGGATTGACCGCCCACGCGGTTGGCGATCGTTTTGTCACGCCGGTTGGCGCCGATTTTCCCGGCGTCGAAATCCAGGCTAACGCTGCCGACAACGTCCTGCTGGGCGACTACCTGGTGCACGACCAGCCCCTGTGGAGCGAAGAGGAATGGGCCGGCATCCTCATCGGCATCACTATCAGTTTCATCGCCGCCTACATGACGGCGATTTACGGCGCGACTCTCGCCGTGATTCTCGGTGCCGGATACTTCCTCTATGCGCTGCATCTGCTGAACGCCGACGGCGAGATCCTTGGCGTCGTTTTCCCGCTGATGGTGCTCGCGCTCACCTACGTTTTCGTCATGAGCTGGCGCTATTTCGCGGAGGGCGCCGAGAAACGTCATCTGCGCCACGTCTTCGAGCATTATCTGAATCCAGACGTCATCGCTTCCGTCGTGGATAATCCGACCGGACTCAAACTCGGCGGCGAGCGCCGGCACTTGACGATCCTCTTTTCCGATATCGTCAACTTTACCTCGCGCGCCGAGCGCACCGATCCCGAGCCGCTGGTCGCTCTGCTCAACACCTATATGACGGTCATGACCAACCTGATTCTCGAAAGCGGCGGGGTCGTGGACAAGCTCATGGGCGACGGCATCATGGCCTTCTGGGGCGCGCCTTTGATGATCGAAAATCCCGCACGCGAAGCGATGAAGTGTGCGCTCCGCATGATGGCGGAACTCGACGGGCTGGCAAAGCGCGACGAACGCTTCGCCGACTTGAAAATCGGCATCGGCCTGTGCACCGGCGACGCCGTCGTCGGCAATTTCGGCGGGGAACAGCGCTTCGACTACTCGGTCATCGGCGATACCGTCAACCTCGCCTCACGCCTCGAAGGCCTCACTCGCCCCTTCAAGGTCGGTATCCTCGCCAACCGCCCCACGCTTGAGGAAGCCGGCGCGGGCTTTCTTACCCGCGAAATCGGGCTGGTCAAGGTCAAGGGCAAAGACCAATTGGTGCCGGTGATCGAAGTGGTCGCCTTCGAAGGGGATGGCGTCGATCCTGCGTACTACCAGCGTTTCGCCAGCGCGCTCGAATTACTGCGGAGGGGCTTATCGCCGGAACGCGATCTCCGCGATCTGCTCAAGGATCGTCCCGACGATCGAGTCATCGCGATGTGCCTGGAGCGCCTGCAAACACCCGACGGCAAGCTCGCGCACGAGATGGTTTTCGAGTTCGATACCAAGTAGCGCGCGGGTGTTGATTCGATCGCCTTCAATGCGGCGCCGACATGTTGAAGGCCGCGCGAATCCGGCTGATCAGCCAATTCGCACGATTATGCGCACCGTCGCCGCTCCCGGCCGCGTTCAGCAGTTCACTCCGCTCACTCATGCGCAGCGCCATTACCTCGCCCATCTGAGCGGCCGTTTCCGGATGGTTCTTGAAGAGTTCGCCGAACGCGTCCCGATTAAGCTCCAACAGTTCGATGTCCGTGCGTGCGCGAATCGTCGCGGTGCGTCTTTCCCCGGTCATCAGCGCCATCTCGCCGAAAAACGCCGGTGCTACCAAGTCCGTGATGTGAACCTCGCGGCCGTTCTTCGCCGCGACCACCTCGACCGTGCCAGCGCGGATGATAAACAACGAATCGCCTTCGTCGCCCTCACGCACGATCAATTCGCCGACGCCGAATCGCTGTACAATCACGCCCGGCACCAGCATTTTCAACTCTTCGTCGCGCAAGCTGCGCAGAAAATCGACCTGCCGCAATCCTTCCATGATCCCCTGCTCGAAGACCGCTCTTTCGGTATTGGCAGGTAGTTCATGTGAGGCCCGGATCACCAGTTGTGGATACGGAATCTCAATCGCCTTGCGCCGCAGCACATACCAGAGGCCGGTCGAGACCATGTCACGCAGACGATCGGCTTCGTCGAAATCGCTCATCCAGTAACGCACGCGATAGTGGATTGCCGAATCGCTGAATTCCCACGTATAAACCTCGGGCGGCGGATACTGCATCACCCCCGGCAGATTGCGCAGCGTCTCCAGAATCACCTCGCGAACGTAGTTCGGAGGCGCTGTGTAGCTGAGCCCAATCTTGACGTCGTCGGCGACCGCCCCGATCGAATAATTCACCAGCGCGTCCTTCGCCAGCAATGCGTTAGGTATATCGAGCTTCTCGTTCGCGCGCGTGATCAACGTCGTTGAGCGCCATCCGATCCCTTGTACCCGTCCGACCGCATTGCCCGACCGTACCCAGTCGCCCGGCGCAAACGACTTGCTCAATTGCAGCGTAAGTCCGCTGAAGATGTTGCCCAGGCTCTCCTGCAGCGCCAGACCGACGACCACCGCGACCACCGCCGTACTCGCGAGAAGCGGCGTCAAATCGACAGTAAAATCCTGGCGCAACACTACCAGCAGGATCAGGCCCCACAAGGTGAGCATCAGGATGTCTTTGAAGATGGTCGAAAAATGCGCGCGCGTCCGATGCGCGGCGGCGTCGGCCGTCGCCAGCGCCAGGTGAACAACGCCCCAGCTGGCCAGAACGATGCCAACTCCACCCGACCACTGCGCCCAGCCCATCTGCGTCGCGATCGGCGGTGTCGCAATCAGGTCGAACGCGAATCCAACCGCGCTCATAACGATGCCGGTCATCGGGACGATCTTCCAACGCTGCCGGATCGCGACCGCGAGCAGCACCAGGCCAGTGAGGACCAGCTCGTCGAAAATCATCCGCGCGTTGAGGGTCAGCAAACCCAGCCCCAGCATCGTTTGTAGCGGCGTCGGATGCATTATTCTTGTGGGCGAACCGTCACGGCGCGGATGCGCCCGTTCCTCTCAACGTTTGGTGCTGACCTCGTCGCGTCACCATTCCTGACGTCGAGCCAAAGCGCCTCGATCGGCGAGATTCTACTGCGTTCGTACGGCGTGCGGTAGCCGTGAGACTGTGCACATCTCAACTGGCGGCGATTCGCCTTAGGTCCTCGGCCAGCCCTTCGAGCGCGATTCGGCGCTGGCTCAGCCGCGCCGCCTCATCTTCGCTGAGTTCGGCCAGGTAGCATCCGCGCTCTGGGATCAACAGCACTGCGCGATATGGGAACCCTGCCTGGACTGGCGCATAACAGTGCTCCGCGATGACTCCTTCGCAGGCGGCCTCGATGACGCGTTCACGCCGCACGCCGCCTTCTGTAAAGATCAATGCCGACGCGGCGCGCAGTCGCGCGGTCCGCCGCGCCGGCTCGATTCCCTCCATCCGCCGCACGATTTCTTCAGCGAGCATCCGATCATCGGCATTCGCACCGAGCCATCGATGCGAATTCACGCCCGGTGCGCCGCCGAGCGCATCCACCTCCAGCCCGCCATCGTCGGCCAGCGTCGCGATCCCCGCCCGATCGAAATAGAACCGCGCCTTGCTGAGCGCGTTCGCCGCGAAACTCAGCGCCATCCTCGGGCGCTTCGGCGTCGATCTCCAGATCGCGCAGCGACACTACTTCGAGATCGTACCCCCGCAGTAGCAGGCGATACTCTGCGAGCTTGGCGCCAATTGGTGGTTGCGATCAGCAGCCGGTTCATCGCTCGATCGGTTAAGCCTTCGGTTGATAAGTGAACTTGAGCCGCGAGCGATCGTGCGCGTCCTCGAGCGCCAGATCGATCAGCCGATCGATCAACTGCGGAAGCGCGATCCCGCTCGCCTCCCACAATTTCGGATACATGCTGATCGACGTAAAGCCCGGAATCGTGTTGACCTCGTTAACGAAGATTTCGCTCAAGTCGGCGCGCGCCAGGAAATCCACCCGCGCCATGCCGCGCAACGAGAACGCCTTGAACGCCGCCATCGAGACCTCGCGAATGCGCTTGCTGACGATCGCTGGAATCTCCGCCGGAATGCGCACTTCGGCGCCGGCGGGATCGACGTACTTCGATTCGTAGCTATAAAACTCGTGACCCTTGATCACGATCTCGCCCGCGATTGACGCCTCCGGCCGATCGTTGCCGAGCACCGCGCACTCAAACTCGCGGCCCGCACATGACTCCTCAATCAGAATCTTGCGGTCGTACTGGAACGCATCGGCAATCGCCGCCCCCAGCGCGCGCGAATTCTTGACCTTGTTGATCCCGATCGAAGACCCCAACGCGTTGGGCTTGACGAAGACCGGGTAGCCCAGTTCCTCGGCGATGCGCCGCGCCGCGCGAGGATCGTCGTCGGCCTCGGCGCGCGTTAACGCGAAATGGCGCACGACCGGAATTCCCGAAGCGCGCAAAATTCGCTTCTGTGCATCCTTGTCCATGCCCGAGCGCCGACCCAAGACCCCCGCCCCGACGTAAGGAATCCCGGTCAGGTCGAGCAGTCCCTGCACGGTTCCATCCTCGCCGATAAGTTCCGTGCAGCACCGGGAAAACCACGTCGAGCGGCCCGGCATCGCGGGATCTTGGCTTCGCCTCTTCGCCTTCGCGGCGACGCCGTTGCCCGATGGCGATCGCACCAGCGAGCGTCCCTGCGGCTCAGGGCAGCAGACTGACCGCCATCCCGCCGCGGCCGAGCGCGCGCAGCTTCGGCGTCGCCTGTCGCAGCATCGCGATCGCGTCGTTGCGCAGATACCATCGGCCGTCGCGTCCGATTCCGATCGGCACGATTTCGTAGCGCTGCGGATCCATCGCCGACATTACGGTCAATGCCGACCGCAGCGATATCTCATGCTCGCCCGACCGTCCGCCGAACAACACTCCCACGCGAATTTTTCTCTGGTACGCGCCATCGCTTCTTCGCTGCTCCACACCACCCATCGCGCGCCCGCGCCGTCGCGGTCGCCTCAATCCACATGACCCATCATTTGTTTGAAATGCGGGCCGCTCAGATTGTGCCATGTCATTATGGTCGGTTCGAGTCGGCACCCGAAATTGGGCTCTGCTCCATCGCCTGGCAAACAACTGCAAGCGCTTTTTGGCGACTTCTGCTCATTTCTTCCAGATCGTTCATCGCTTGCCGGGTGGTTCGGCGCAAAACAAAAGGCCGCGCCTTACCCCTGCGGATGAGACGCGGCCCGAATTTTCTCATTAAGGCGGCGCCCTACGGCCGGTAGTTGGGCGCCTCTTTCGTGATGAACACGTCGTGGACATGACTCTCGCGCTGACCGGCATCGGTCACCCGGATGAACTTCGCCCGTTTGCGCAACTCGAGCAGGTTCGCCGCGCCGATGTAACCCATGCCCGATTGCAGCCCGCCCACCAGTTGCTCGATATTGCTCCCGAGCGGTCCGCGATGCGGCACGCGGCCCTCGATTCCCTCCGGCACCAGCTTGGTGCCATCGGTCACGTCGTGCTGGCCGTAGCGATCGCGTACGCGCTCGCTCATCGCGCCGAGCGAGCCCATCCCGCGGTACAGTTTGTAGGTCCGCCCCTGGTACAGAATCGTCTCGCCCGGACTCTCTTCGGTACCTGCGAACAACGACCCGATCATCACGCTCGACGCGCCTGCGGCGAGCGCCTTCGTGATATCGCCGGAAAAGCGGATGCCGCCGTCCGCAATCACCGCCACCCGGCGCGGTTCCGCCACCGCGACGCAATCCATGATCGCGGTAATCTGCGGCACTCCGACGCCCGCCACCATGCGCGTCGTGCAAATCGATCCCGGTCCCATGCCGACCCGCAAGGCGTCGGCACCCGCATCGATTAACGCCTTCGCGCCCTCCGACGTCGCGACGCTGCCGGCGACCACATCGATATCGGGGCACTCGCGCTTGGTCGCGCGCACCGCGATCGATCACGTTCTGCGAATGCCCATGCGCGGTGTCGATGCACAACACATCGACACCCGCACGCATCAACGCCGCCGCCCGCTCCTCGCGTTCCGGGCTGACGCCGATCGCCGCACCCACGCGCAGCCGCCCCCGCGCGTCCTTGCTCGAAAACGGATGTCGCGTGGCCTTGTCCATGTCCTTGACCGTGATCAAACCGCGCAAGCGGTTTTGCTCATCGACTAGCGGCAGTTTCTCAATTCGATGTTCTTGCAGAATCTCCTTCGCCGCTTCCAGGCTGATTCCGGGTCGCGCCGTGATCACCTTCTTGGTCATCACCTCGCGCACCTGCCGGTCGAGCCGCCGTTCGAAGCGCAAATCGCGATTCGTCAGGATTCCGACCAGCCGCTCGTCAGCCACCACCGGCAGTCCCGAAATTCCATATCGCTCCATGATCGCGAACGCGTCACCGATCTTCTGTTCCGGATGCACCGTGACCGGGTCCGCGATCATCCCGCTCTCGAACTTCTTCACCGCCGCGACTTCCGCCGCCTGACGCTCGATCGTCAGATTGCGATGGATAAAGCCGAGCCCACCGAGTTGTGCAATCACGATCGCGCTGCGCGACTCGGTCACCGTGTCCATCGGGCTCGCCACCAACGGGATCCGCAGTCGAATGCGCTGGCTGAGCGCGGTGGAAACGTCGCAGTTCGACGGCAGCAGATCGGAGAACTGCGGCAGCAAGAGCACGTCGTCAAAGGTGAGTCCGTCGCGAAGCTCCTGGTACGGCATCTTATTTCTCCAATCCGGCGCGTGTCGCGCCGTTATTCAGCAATCCAGCGCAGGTCGCGCCATTAGAACAGATACGAAAAAACCCGCAGAGGTGCCGCGGGCTGAGGGAACATTCGGAATGTGATCCGGATTTGCGATCCGGTAGCGCCATAGCTGTATTTAACAAATGCCCGCGCCCCGCGCAATTCGAGGTGCGCCGCGTGCGCTGTCCTAATGTCAGTGCCAGGGTATCCTATTTCGTGAGACAAGCACCGTCGGTCTCGCATTACGCCAGGCGCGTACCACATCGCGCACTACCCGATCATCAGTTCATCGCCGAGCGTGCGTATCAGGAAGCGCTCCGCTTCGCCGACCACCGTGTCGATTGCCCGCCCTCCAATTAGCCAATGGCCGCGGCCCGTCAGCGTGACCAGGCGTGCACCGATTTCGCCCGCCAGCATGCGCGCCCGCTCGATGGGCGCGAACGGATCCGCGTCGCCCACGATGATCAGGCGCGGCGCCGCCTCCCCGAATCGCGCGAGGCGAATCCGGCCGCGTGCGCATTCCAGTGCCACCCGAGCCGCGTCCGGCACCAGCGCATCGATTAGTCCCTGACGCTGAAAGGTTTCCGCACTCGCCATAAAACTCGTCAGCCGCCGCGTTGTCGGCGGGCTCAGCGGACGACGCAGCAACAGTGCGAGGAACGTCGCCGGGCGCAGCAACAGGGGCGACGGAAATCCCGGCAGCGCCGGCGCCAGCGCGATCGCCGCGCGCACATGCCGACGCTCCGCCATCGCCAGCGCCGTCAACCCGCCAATCCCATGTCCGATCACGATCACCTCGCGCCCGATCGACGTGATCGCTTCCTCAACGAGCGCCGCCGCTCCATGAAAATCCAGTCGCGCAAGTGCACGCCTGCCGCCGAGTCCCGCCACCGCACGAAAATCCGGCGCGTAAACTTCCCAGCCGTTGTTCGCAAGAAATCCGGTCAACGCCGCCAGATGGATCCGTGTGGTGAAAAGCTCCGGCACCAGCACGATCGGCGACCCGAACCTGATCGGCGTCGGCCGTTCTATCTGCGTGGGAAATCGTCCGATCTCGGAGTCCATGCTGTCCGCCGGCGCCCCAATCGATCGCCTGCTCTATCCACGATGCGAGTTTACTGAACGAAAATGCGACGCTACTGAACGACGCGCCGTCCCCGCCGCCGCAAAAGAAAAGGCCCCCTCTTTCAAGGGGGCCCTTTCCGTTTAACGAGGCATTGAGCCCCGGCTCATCACAGCAGCAAGCCCGGCATCGGTTGTGAGCCTCCGGGTAATGCAGCCCGGAGGGTAAATTCGTTTGCTTACTTCTTTTTGACGGGCTTCTTGGTCGCCTTCTTCTTTGCCATGGTGCTCTTCAGCTTCGGTTTGGATTTGGCTGCTTTCGTACCGGGCTTCTTCTTCATCGGCATAGAGTATCCTCCTCTGCGGTCGCTGCTGCTGGGATAAGCGCAAAACTTTTTTCGGTTTCGTGCTCATCAACTAACCGCATTATAGAAACACGTTATGCGGTAAGCAAGCACTTGCCAAGTTTTTTATAAAGAAATTTTATATTCATAGTTCGTTCGGCAGATTGGGCGCTTTCCCGGTTTAGAATGATGTTCAGTCATTAGCGCTCTTGAATTGCGAATGGCTCATCGCTTACGATCCTTGCGATGGCCAGGCTAACGATTTTCCTGCGCCGGGCGTGGCTCAACCTGCTTCTCGCCGTTGTGCTCGTGCTGCTGGTGATTAGTTGCTGGGTCGCCCCGATGGGTCCGCGCGACCTCGCCCTGCTGCGCGAACATCGGCACGCGCCTCGAAGCCGTGCGTGACCGGCTGATCGCCAAAAACAGCGAACTCGCCGCACGCACGCAGCGCCTGCAATCGGATGACGCCTATCTCCAACGCCTGATTCGCCGCGAACTCGGCTATGCGCGCGACGACGAATTGGTCTATCGCTTCCCGCATGCGGATAATGACCCGAATCAATAAGTACTGTTTCACGTCATTTTGTTAAGGAAAGCGAACTGCGCTTCGCGGGATCGTCAGAAGACGCGGCGCGGAATCAAACGATACTCGCGCGCGGTGCGTTCGAGGTCCTCGCGAAAATCCGGATGCGCCAGGTCGATCAGCGCGCGCACGCGCTCGGGCACCGATTTGCCCTTGAGATTCGTGATGCCGTACTCGGTCACCACGTACATCACGTCGGTGCGCGGCGTCGTGATGATATTCGAATCCGCGATCCGCGCCACGATCCGGCTTTCGCGGCGGCCTTCGCGCTCGTAGGTCGAAGCCAGGCACAGAAACGCCTTGCCGCCGCGCGACGCGTACGCCCCGCGCATGAATTGTAGCTGGCCGCCGGTGCCGCTGATCTGCCGCACGCCGGCCGATTCCGCGCAGACCTGCCCGGTCAGATCGATTTGCGCGGCATTGCAGATCGCGACCATCCGCTCGTTCTGCATGATTCGATGCGGCAGGTTCGTATAGTCCACCGGCCCCGCAAAGCACGCCGGATTGCGATCGAGAAATGCGTACAGCTCCGACGATCCCGCCGCAAAGCAATACGCCATCTGGTAGCGATCGAGCGCCTTGTGCGCGCCCGTCACCTTGCCCGCCTGGTAGAGCTTCATCAGCGAGTCGACGAACATCTCGGTATGCACGCCGAGATCCTTGATCGGCGAATCGAGCAGCAATTCGCACACCGCGTTGGGCATCGCGCCGATGCCGATCTGCAGGCATGCGCCGTCTTCGATCTCCGCTGCGATCGTTTGCGCGATCTTCCGCTCGATCGGCCCCGCCGGCGCATTCTTCAGCTCCGGCAGCGCTGCCGGTATCCGCCTCGATCACGAAATCGACGTCGCCGATATGCACCGCGTTCTCGACCCCGAACACGTACGGCATCGCCGCATCGGTCTCGACGATCACCTTGCGCGCCTTTTCGGTCACCGCCTTGAGATACGAGACCGACCCGCCGAAATTGAAAAAGCCGTGCTCATCCATCGGCGCGGTTTTGATAATCGCGACATCCACGTCGACGAAACGCCGATAGTAGTCCGGCGCCTCGCCGAAGTTCATCGGGATATGGCTGCACAGCTCGCGGTCGTGGAGCTTGCGCTCGAGCCCCGAGAAGTACCACGAGAAATACGCCGCGTGACGTCGCCTCCGGATCGGCCTCGATCGCCGCGCGCGGCTTGAGCGCGAGCGTCCCGCGAATCTTGAGACCCGTCAGTTGCGGGATACGCGACGGCGAGCGCGTGATCGAACACGTCGGGCTGCCCGATGCCGAAGCCGTAGTCGATCCACTGGCCCGACTTCACGATCGCCGCCGCCTCGTTCCGCGCCAACCGTCTTGCGTTTCAGTTCCGCTTCAAACGAAGATGCCATCCCGATTTATTCTCCCGCTGACTTGTTTATCGACAAATTTCCGCAACGCCGGACGCCGCCATCTATCCGAGCATCGCGAGCACAATCATGATCACGCTCACTCCTACCAATGAGAAGTCTGAAACCTGCCACTATGCGCAGCTCGCGAACCGAGCTAACGAGTCCGCGAGGTGCGTTATCATACAGGTCAGTTTCAGTAAAAAGCTGTAGTTCCGAGTTCCACATCAACTTCCTTTCCCTGCCTTCTTCGACGCCTCCTGCTTGACTACCGCACTGGCTTAAGATTTGTTTCAACCCGCGATTCAAATCAATGCCTAATCCTGAACCCGTGACCGAGGCGCCGCCGACGGACCAGCGCCGCGCCGCATTGCTGGTGCTGTTTCTGACGGTCGCCATCGACCTGCTCGGCTTCGGCATCGTCATTCCTTTTCTGCCGCTCTACGCCCAGCAGATGCACGTCGGTGCGTTCGGCATCGGCCTCGTCCTTTCGATCTACTCCGTGATGCAGTTGGTGTTCGCCCCGGTGCTCGGCCGCATCTCCGACCACGTCGGCCGCCGCCCGATCATCATGCTCGGCCTGCTTGGATCGGCCGCCAGCTACGTGATCTATGGGTTCGCTTCGTCGTTCGCGATGCTGCTGTTTTCGCGCGCGATACACGGCGCATGCGCCGCCACGGTTTCGACCGCGCAGGCTTACGTCGCCGACACCACCGACGAATCCAACCGCGCGCATGGGATGGGCATGATCGGCGCCGCCTTCGGTCTCGGCTTCGTCCTCGGTCCCGCGCTCGGCGGATTACTCGGCCACGCGAGCCTGCGCACGCCGGTTTTTTTCGCCGCCGCGTTGACCTTCGCCAATCTGATTTTCGCCGCGACGCGCCTGCCCGAATCGCATCCGCCCGATCCGCGCGCGACCCTCGATTTCGCCCGGCTCGCCGACCCCATCGTCGGACTGCCGCGCCAATTGCGCCGCCATCATCTGACCGGACTCTTCACCATCGCGTTTCTCGCGACCTTTGCGATGGCTGCGTTTGAGGCCACCTTCGCCATCATGGTCTTTGCGCGCTTCGGCTACGGACCGTCGGGTGTCGGCGAATCTACTTGCGTACGCCGGACTCCTCCAGGCGCTCGTGCAAGGTTATCTGCTCGGCAAGATCGTCAAGCGCACCGGCGAGTTGACGCTGATTCGCGGCGGCATCATCGTGCTTGCGATCGGGCTTGCCCCGATGGCGTCGGTGTCGTCGCACGCCATCCTGCTCGTCCTGCTCGCACTGGTCGCGATCGGTTATGGCTTTGCAAGTCCTTCCGTCGCCAGCCTAATCTCAAAACGCACCGAACGCCGGCTAGCAGGGCGAAGTTCTCGGCATCAATCAATCGGCGTTGTCGCTCGCGCGAATTTTCGGCCCGCTCGCCGCCGGTTTCGCCTACCAGAACTCTGGTCCGGCCACCGCTTATGTCGGCGCCGGAATCGTCGCGCTGGGCGCGCTGCTGATGACGCGGAATGCGCCGCGCGTAGCCTGAATGAATCGGCCAGCGCCCGACGCATAACGCAGGCGCCTTAGGAGAGATCGTCACGTATAACTGGGTGCTCGTCTTTCACATCTTCGGCGTGATCCTCTGGATGGGCAGCCTGCTGGTCATCAGCTCGATGATGGCGTTGCTGCCCGACGAGGTCGGCGCGGCGCGCGAACGGATCGTCGTCATCGCGCGGCGTCTGTTTCACGTCAGCTCGAACATCGGCGCGATCGTCACCGTCGTTTTCGGCATCTTCATGGTCTTGCTCGACCCGGCCGTCATGTTGCAAGGCTGGATGCATGCGAAGATCGCGCTGGTGCTCGTTCTGCTGGTCTTTCACGTCCGGCTCTATTGGCGGGTCATCGCACTCGAGAGCGACCCCGGCAGCGCGACCCGCCGCGAGTTCACCATCCTTCACGGCATCTTCAGCCTGCTGCTCCTGCTGATCCTGGTGCTGGTCATGGTGAAACCCTTCTAGCCAACGCGAACACCACTGCGGCCTCTCCCATACCTCTCCTTGTCCAGCGAGAAGTCGCGTGAGCATCGCGAACGCGGGTGAGGGCAGTTTTCTGGGAAGAAGGACGACCTTTCAATAATCCAATCATTCAACCGATCGGTTGACTATCTAGCAGCATTCGCCTATATTCAACCACATGGTTGAACGACAGGCGGCTCAGCTGAATTCCGTCTTTCACGCCCTCGGCGACGTCACCCGCCGGCGGATGCTGCGTGAACTAGCGCGCGGCGAGCGAACGGTCGGCGAGCTGGCGCAACCCTTCGCCATTTCGCTAGCGGCCGCCTCGAAGCACATCAAGGCGCTGGAGCACGCCGGCCTGATCCATCGCGAGGTGCGCGGCCGCACTCATCTGTGCCGCCTCGACCCCGGTCCGCTCGCCAGCGCCCACCAATGGCTGAGCTCCTACGAGCGCTTCTGGACCGAGCGTCTTGACGCACTCGAACTGCTCCTCCGCCAGGAGGACCAACGCAAATCGCCCACCCCTAAGGAAAGGAGATAACCAATGAGCGAGCTCGCAACACCGGACGCCTATGGCTTGCTGACCGCACCTGACACGCTGAAGATCCAGCGCCTGCTGCCCGGCCCCATCGAGCGCATCTGGGCGTTTCTCACCGAAAGCGACCTGCGGCAGAAATGGCTGGCGGCGGGCCACATGGAGATGAAGGTCGGCGCGCCACTCGAACTCGTCTGGCGCAACAACGAACTGACCAACCCGCCCGGCGAACGGCCGCCCGGCTCTTCCGGCGAGCGCCGCATGCAGAGCCGGATCACCGAGCTCGATCCACCCCGCAAGCTATCCATCGCATGGGAGAACAGCGGCGACGTTTCCTTCGAGCTGGACCCGCGGGGCGACCAGGTGATGCTCACCGTTACCCATCGGCGCTTGCCCGACCGCCCAAATCTGCTCGGCGTCGGCGCCGGATGGCACGCGCATCTCGACGTTCTGCTCGCCCGCGTAACCGGCAAGGAGCCGGCGCCCTTCTGGGACGGCCTGAGCCGCTTGCGCAAGGAATACGACCAGCGGCTGCCGGCCTGACCGAAACCATCGGGTGGCGGCTCAGCGCGATCGAACGGCTGGACTAACGGCCACGCATATAACCACACGAAGGAGAGAGCGCGATGACGAAACATACGACCGCGACACGTGACGAATGGCTGGCAGCGCGACTCGAACTGCTCAAGGCCGAGAAGGAACTGACGCGGCGCAGCGACGAGTTGGCGCGGCGCCGGCAGGAACTGCCGTGGGTCCGAACCGACAAGGAGTATCGGTTTGAGACCGAAGCGGGCAAAGTCTCGCTGGCGGATCTCTTCGGAGGACGCTCGCAGCTCCTCGTCTATCATTTCATGTTCGGGCCCGACTACACGGCGGGATGTCCATCCTGTTCGGCGATCGCTGACGGGTTCGACGGTTTCGTCGTCCATATGGCGAACCACGACGTCACGCTTACGGCTGTGTCGCGGGCGCCGCTCGCGAAGCTGCAAGCATTCAAGGAGCGGATGGGTTGGAGCTTTCCGTGGGCCTCCTCGATCGGCGGAGACTTCAATTTCGACTTCAACGTCTCGCTCACCGAGGAGCAACAGCGCGAGGGAACCGTCGAATACAACTATCGGCTCCAGCCGGCGTTACGCGCCAACGAACCTGCGATACCCTCGCGCAAAACACCCGAAGGACCCGCGAAGGGCGCCGCGATGACCGGCACCGACGTCGCCACCTACGCGCGCGAGCGGCCGGGCATGAGCGCCTTCGTGCTCGAGGACGGCATCATCTACCACGCATACTCGACCTATGCGCGCGGACTCGACGGTCTTTGGGGCGCCTACCAATGGCTCGACCGCGCACCCAAAGGGCGCAACGAGACCGGCTATTGGTGGCGCCACCACGACCAATACAACAAGGGCTGAGCGAGACCATTAGGGCTAAACGAAATCGTTGTCGTCGCGGCGCGATTGCGGGCATCTCAAGCTTTGCGATGCCCGCTTCTCGCGTCCATCTTGGGAGCGCAGAACGCCGTAAACTATTTCGGGCGGAAACTACCGAGCATCGCGAGCGCATACCCCAGTCCATCTCTTACCGATGGGAAGTCTGAAACCTGCACTAGGCGAGCTTGCGAGCCGAGCTAACGAGTCTGCGAGGTGCGTTAAAATACAGACTCTTGTCGGTTTCAGTTTCCTGAAAAAGCTAAAAATTTTGCGCTCCTCATCAACTATTCCTCCACACTGCCGGTATGCGCGCTCCGCCGCGTGCGAGCGCCGCGCCGCGCGCAAGCTCGACGCCCATCGACGAAAGAATCGTCTCCAAGCGCGCCCAGCACCAGCGTGACGTGTTCGCGCCGCGACGACTCGCCGAGCGTGCCGATACGCCAGACCTTGCCCTTGAACGGACCCAGCCCGCCCGCGATCTCGACGTTGAAGTTGCGCAACAATTCGCCGCGCACTTTGGCGTCGTCGATCCCCTGCGGGCACCTTCACCACCGCGAGTTGCGGCAACCGATAGCCTTCCTGCGCGGCCGGTTCGAGACCCAGCGCGCTCAGTCCCGCCTGCAGAGCGGCGGCGTTCTCGCGATGGCGCCGGAAGCGCGCTTCGAGGCCTTCCTCGACCACGATCCGCAGCGCCTCGTAGAGCGCATAATTCATCGTGATCGGCGCCGTATGATGGTACACGCGCTCGGCGCCCCAGTACTTCTCGATCATCGCGAGGTCGAAGTACCACGAGCGCGATTTGGTCTTGCGGCTGCGAACGACCTGCAGTGCGCGCTCGCTGAATGTGACCGGCGCGAGTCCCGGCGGCGCGCTGAGTCCCTTTTGCGTGCAGCTATAGCAGGCATCGACTTCCCAGCGCGTCGATTTCGACCGGCACGCAGGCGAGCGAGGTCACCGCGTCGAGCAACATCAGCGCGCCATAGCGATGCGCCATCGCGCCGAGCGTCTCGACCGGCTGCAACGCTCCAGTTGACGTTTCCGCATGCACGATACCGAGCAGCTTGGGCTTGCCCGCAGCCTTCAGCGCCGCCTCGATTCGTTCCGGCTCGATCACGCGGCCCCATTCGGCTTCCACCCGATGGACTTTCGCGCCCAGGCGTCCGGCCGCATCCGCCATCCGCTCGCCGAACACGCCATTGACGCCGATCACGACGTCGTCGCCGTCTTCGAGCAGATTCATCAGCGCGGTTTCCATCCCGGCCGAGCCCGTCGCCGAGACCGGAAAGGTGATTTCGTTGGCGGTGCGGAAAACCATCCGCAGGAGCTTCTTGATATCGTCCATCACGCGCACGAAATCGGGGTCCAGATGACCGACGACGGGCGCGGCCATCGCCCGCATCACGCGCGAACTCACGTTCGATGGTCCCGGTCCCATCAGCACGCGGCTATGCGGCTGCAGTTCCGGAAACGATATCGCCTGTTCGGAATTTCCCGCGGTCGCCTTATCGGCCATCGCACGCACCTCGATTTG
This sequence comes from uncultured delta proteobacterium, assembly GCA_963774705.1. Classification (GTDB taxonomy): domain Bacteria; phylum Desulfobacterota; class Binatia; order Binatales; family Binataceae; genus JADMIL01. The sequence goes on along the minus strand of CAVZFW010000017.1, from coordinate 221,543 downwards.
CCGCGCGCAATTCGAACTTCAATCGACTCGCAATCTGCGCTCGGCCGTATCGGATTTTCAGCGCTACATTATGAACGGTTGCTGCACGATGTGAACAGGCTTGCGATGACCGGGTAGCGTCCGAAATTAGGCCGCTACCGATGACGGCACTCCGCCGATCGGTTGCAGAGCTCGTATGTTGGTGACCGCTGTGATGTTCGCCACGGCGAAATTTTTTTGGGCCGATCCTCACAGATGTGCTATCCTCGATCTTGCGCCATTGAAGGGCCAGCGACGCGAATAGCCTGTCGCGCTTACCCACCAGCCCGCTTGCGAAGCCATTTTGAAAAAATACATAACAAACCCAATTTTTCACCCCTTTGACTCGACGTTTTAGTCATCCATGCTAGACTCGCGCGCCGTGAGAAATGCTAACGAGAGCCCCGTTGACGCGAGCCTGATCGCCGATTTGTGTCAGATAATCGGCGAAAACGGCATGGTGCTGCGCGCGACCGAGCTCAAGGTTTACGAATGCGACGGCTGGACGATGGAGAAGAGTTCGCCCGAAATTCTGCTGCGGCCGCGCACCACCGCCGAAGTCAGCGCGATTCTGAAACTGCTGCATCGCCGCGGCATCGCGTTCGTGCCGCGCGGCGCCGGCACCGGCCTCTCCGGCGGATGCCTGCCGCTGGACGCGCCGGTGATGATCTGCACTTCGCGGATGAACCGCATCCTGCAAATCGATTACGCCAGCCGCCGCATCGAAGTCGAAAGCGGTGTCGTCAACCTGCACGTGACCAACGCGGTGAAGGCTCGCGCGGGATGGTCTATGCGCCCGATCCGTCGTCGCAGGTCGCATGCACCATCGGCGGCAATATCGCGGAAAACTCCGGCGGTCCGCACACCCTCAAATACGGCGTCACCACTAATCATGTGCTCGGCGTCGAACTGGTTCTGCCCGATGGCGAGATCGTCGAACTCGGCGGCGCCGCCGAGGAACTGTTGCGGCTACGACCTGGTGGGCGCGATCGTCGGTTCGGAAGGCACGACCGGAATCGTCACGCGCGCCACCCTGAAGCTCACGCGCGAACCCGAGGAGCATCGCACGCTGCTCGCGATCTTCGCCGACGTCGACAATGCGACGCGCGCGGTCTCCGCCATCATCGCCGCCGGAATCATCCCGGGCGCGATCGAAATGATGGACCAGATGATCATCCGCGCGGTCGAAGCCGCCTTTCACGCCGGCCTGCCCGAAGACGCCGGCGCTGTCCTGATCATCGAGCTCGACGGCATCGCCGCCGGCCTCGATGATCACGCGGCATCGTCACCGAACTGGTGCGCGGCGCCGGCGCCAACGACGTTCGCCTCGCGCGCGACGAAGCTGAGCGCACGATCCTGTGGAAGGCGCGCAAACGCGCGTTCGGCGCAGTCGGCCGGCTGGCGCCCAATTACGCCACGCAGGACGGCGTCGTTCCGCGCACGCGGCTGCCCGACATTCTGCGCGCGATTCATCGAAATCAGCCGCCGGCACAACCTTCGTATCGGCAATGTGTTTCATGCCGGCGACGGCAATATCCATCCGATTGTGCTCTACGATGAGCGCGACGCCGACGAGACCAGTCGCGCAGTCGAGGCGGGCCGCGACATCCTCAAGGCGTGCGTCGAGATGGGCGGCAGCCTCACCGGCGAGCATGGTATCGGCGTCGAAAAAATGGCCGAGATGCCGCTGATCTTTTCGCCCGAAGATCTGATCGTGATGAGCGAATTGCGCCGCGTCTTCGATCCCGACCAGCGCGCCAATCCCAACAAAATCATCCCGGTACCCGGCGTCCTGCGTCGAAGTCGCGGCGCCGCGCCGGCAGGTCGCGCTCTGATGCTTCGCTCCCGATGAATGTTCGCGACGCTTCCGAACTTGCGCGCCAAGTCGGTGCGATCGTCGGCGATGCGCACGTGCGCGCGCCGCGCCGTCATGAGTCGCGCGCCGCGTCGATCGTCGTCGAGCCGCGCGACGCCGATGAGGTCGCCGAACTCGTCCGCAAATGCGAGGCCGACTCGATCGCGCTCGCCCCGATGGGCGCGGCGCGCACGCTCGCGCAGATTCGTCCGACGCCGGTCGCCGTCGGCATTTCGCTGACGCGGATGAATCGCGTAATCGCCTACGAACCCGACGATATGACCGTTATCGCGGAGGCCGGTCTGACGCTCGGCGCACTCAATGACCTCGCGCGGTGCGCACGCGCAACGTCTTCCGGTCGATCCAGCGCATCCGCGATCGAGTCACGCTCGGCGCGCTGGTCGCCGCCGCGCACGCCGGACCGTTGCGGTTGTCCGAGGGCACCGTCCGCGACCTGCTGATCGGCGTGCGCTTTGTCGGTCACGATGCGCGTCTGATTCATGGCGGCGGCCGCGTGGTCAAAAATGTCGCCGGCTATGATTTGATGAAGGTGATGACCGGTTCGTTTGGCACACTCGGCATTATTACGGAGACGACCTTCAAGGTGCGTGCCGATTCCGGCACGTTACACGATTGCGAGCGCGCCTTTCGCGACGCGGCAGACCGCCTTCGCCGCGGCGGTGCGCGCTGCACGACGCGATCCCGCTGATTCATCTGGAGGTCGTAAGCGCGGCGGTCGCGAGCGCGTCTCGGTTTCAGCGAATCGGTGCACGCGTGATTGCGGGATTCGGCGGCAATGCGCAGGAAGTCGCATTTCTGCAAGACCCAGGTGACATGCGATCCTCGGCGCGCACTCCGAATCTCGTCGTCGATGCGGAAGCGATCGGCGGCCAACCAGCGCCTGCGCGATTTCGATGCGCCCGACGCGCCGCTGGTCGCGCAAATCGCGGTGCCGCCGGCGGAACTCGCGTCGTGCCTGCCTCAATGCCGTGCCGAATATCGCGCTCACGCGGGCTGCGGCGTCGCACAAGTGTTCGCCTGCGATCTGAATGATGCGGACGACCTGCAGCGGACGGTATCGCGCGATGGCGCGAAATCGCTCATCGGGCGCACGCGGCACCTGCGCGTGCTCCGCGTGGCCGACGAATTTCGCGACGGCGTGCGGATGTTCGATGATCCACCGAAGCCGCGCACTCGAGTCTGATGCGCCGGCTCAAGACCACCTTCGATCCGCGCGGAATCTTCAATCCCGGATGCTTCGTCGGAGGACTCTGATTTTCCGCCGATGGCGACGACCCTGAAATCGGAACTTGCCACCGGCACTGCGCAGACGTCGAGGTCCCTCGCGAACGCGCCGCACGCAGTCGCGCCGATGGTCTCCGGGCCGCCGCGCGACGTCGTGGACTACAATCTGCTGCTCGATTGCGTGCATTGCGGGTTGTGCCTCGAGGCGTGCCCGACCTACGTGCTGACGCGCGCCGAGATGGATTCGCCACGCGGGCGCATCTACCTGATGAAGGCACTCGCCGACCGCACGCTCGAACTCGACGCCGACGCCGTGCGCCATCTCGATCTTTGCCTCGAGTGCCGCGGCTGCGAGACCGCCTGTCCCTCTGGGGTGCATTACGGGAAGCTGATCGAGCAGACGCGCGTTTACGTCGAGCATAATTACCGGCGCGGCATCGTCGAGCGCACACGCAACTGGGCCATCAATACGATCTTTCCCTATCCCTCGCGCTTGCGTCTGCTGCTCGCCCCGCTGCGACTGGCCGATCGCTTGGGCCTGCGATCGCTGATGGAAAAGCTTAGCGCCGCGCGCGCTCCGCGATTGGCTCGACCTGCTGCCTCCGCGCGATCAGCGCAACCACCGCGGCGCCGCGGCCTGGCCGTCTCTCGCGCCGCAAGAGCTCCCACAGGAACTCTCGAATGACGCGCCGACCGCCGTCGTGCATCACGGATGCGTCGCGCAGGTGCTGACCGATTCCGAAAATTGGAACACCGAACACGCGCTCACGGCAGCGGGCTTTTCCGTCGCGAAACTCGAGCAAACCGTTTGTTGCGGGGCGTTGGACTTGCACAACGGCAACGTCGAACGCGCGCGCGAATTTGCTCGCACCAATCTGCGCGAATTCAAAAAGTCCGGCGCCGAAAAGATTCTATCCGCGGCTTCGGGATGCGCCGCGGTCTTCGCCGCATATGGCGATCTGCTGAAAGACGACCTCGTATTTGCGGAGGACGCCCGCGAATTTTCTGCGCGGGTCGCTGATCTAAGTTCGCTGATGATCGCGCGCAGGTCACGCTTCACGCGCGAGTTCCGCGCGCGGGTCACCTATCACGACTCGTGTCATCTGGCGCACGGACTTGGCATCCGCGAAACGCCGCGCGAGTTGTTGCGCTCGATTCCCGGCGTCGAGCTAATCGAATTGGCGGAAGCTGACCTCTGTTGCGGTTCAGCCGGCAGCTACAATCTGACCGAGCGCGCGATGGCGGGCGAACTGGCGCGGCGCAAGGCCGATAACGTGGTGGCGACCGGGGCGGATTACGTTGTCCTCGGAAACCCGGGATGCGAGATGCAAATCGCCGCGGAACTTCGGCGTCGCGGCGCGAAAATCCGCGTGATGCATCTCGCTGACTTCCTTGCTCTCGCGACGGGTGCAACGCAAGCCTGATCGGCGACCGAGCAAATTTCACCGCATTTCAGCGGCAGGTGAACGCACGATCGTCGCGGGCCTCAAGCTAGAATTCGGTCAGCCGAGATAGCCGGTGTGCTTCAGATACTCCGCGAGCAGGACCGCGCCGCGTCCCGCACCCATCGCAGCGTTGTGGCTGACCAACATGTACTTGATTCCGTTGGGCAGCACCTCATCGGTGCGCACGCGACCGACCGAAGTCGTCATGCCGCGATCGGCATCGCGATCGAGCCGCGGCTGCGGGCGCATCGGATTGCGATGCACCGTGATCATATTCTTTGGCGCGGTCGGCAGGCCGATCGAAGTGAACTCGCGGCCGAACTCCTCCATTGCCGCGATCACTTCGTCGACCGAAGCTTCGCGTTTGAGCGCAACGGTTACCGCCTCAGTATGACCGGCAAGCACCGATGCGCGCGTGCAGGTCGCGCCGATTCGCATCGCCAGTTCCGTGATCGCGCCTTCGCCCATCCGTCCGAGAATCTTGCGCGTCTCGATCGTCACGCGTTCCTCTTCGCGCGGAATGTACGGCACGATGTTCTCGACGATGTCGAGCGCGGGCAGGTCGCGTCCGGCGCCCGAAATTCCCTGCATGGTGGTGACGATTGTCGCCTCGACGCCGAAGCGTTGATCGAGCGCTTTGAGCGTCACCGCCAGTCCCGTTGCCGTGCAATTCGGCAGCGTCGCGATGAAGCCTTTCCAGCCGCGGCGCCGCTGTTGCTCTTTGACAATCGCCAGATGGTCGAGATTGACGCCTGGGATTACCAGCGGGACGTCGGCCTCCATGCGAAACGGACGCGCAGTGCTGATCGTCGGAACGTGTTTGGCGTACAGCGGTTCGAGTTCGCGCGCGGCTTCCGATTCGACCGCCGCGAAAACCACGCCGACGCCGTCAAGGCGCATCGATTTGGCGTCCTGCACCTCGAGCGCGAGTGCGGCGCTCGGCGGTTCGCCGCTATCGACATACCAGCGGCGCATGCCGCTGTCCGCGTCAGTAATCGCCTCGGCGAAAGTCTTGCTCGCCGATCGCTCGGAGGCGGCCAGGGCCACGATCTCGAAATAGGGATGGCCGTCGAGCGCGGCCAGGACCTGCTGCCCGGCGATACCGGTGGCTCCCACTACTGCAACTGGAATCTTCATCGAATTACGTTTCGTTCACGAATGCGCTCGCGCCCTGTTTCAATTGTTCGCCGATCCGACTACCGAGCGTACAGGCGCGCGGTTGGCGCGTCCATAATAGCCGCGGTACCGGACGGATTCGATATTTTGGATTCAACGACGCGGCCAGCGAGATCGTGCGCGCTCAAAGCTTTGTCGCGAGCCACTCATCGACCAGCGCGAAAAGCTCATCGCCCCTACCGCTCATACGATGGTCCGCGCCTTCCAAGAGGATCATTTTCTTCGGCTCCTCCGCACGCTCGTAGATAAGCTCGGAGCTATGATGCGACAGGATATTGTCCGCTGTACCGTGAATCAGCAACAGCGGCTTGGGCTTGAGATCGGCGACCACATGCGCACCGGCGAGTTGGCTCGAAATCGCGATAACCACTGTCGCGATTGGACTGATGGTGCCCGCGTTGATGGCGACCGCGCCGCCGAACGAGTGCCCGATGATGGCCGCGCGTTCATGCCCGGTGGCCTTTAGAAAGGCCAACGTCGCGAGCGTATCGAGCAGGCATTCGTTGAAATCGTTGGGTGCGCGATAATTCATGCGCGCGACGGTGGTGCCCTTGCCGGGCAGTTCCATTCCGAGCCGCTCGTAGAGCTTCGCCGGCCCATCGAAGCCGCCGATCGCACCGCTGATGCAAACCACCGCCCGCGCGGCGGCATCCGGCGCGTGCAGGATTACCGGGATCTCGCCGCGGTTTGTCCGAATCGTGAGCCTGAGCGCCCCAGCAATTTCCTCGCCGGGGTCCACGCCCAGGATTCGCAGTTCGAGATTTTCCTCACTCACATCGATGTCGCGCGCTCGCTAGCGTCCGATCGCCTGGCGCAACTCCGCGCAACACTCCGCGATGCCTACCTTAGCCGCGTCGATCACTCCCGGCATCATCACGAAGCCGTGGCACACTCCCGCGTAGCGCTTCGACTTGACCTTGACGCCCGCCTTGCGCAGCGCCTCCGCGTACGCCTCGCCCTCGTCGCGCAACGGGTCAACCTCGCAGGTCATCACATATGCGGGCGGCAATCCTGCCAGGCTTTTCGCACATGCCGGACTCAGGTAGGGATTCACGCGGTCGCTATCCGCCTTCATGTAATGGCCGTAAAACCACACCATGTCGGCGCGCGAAAGAATATAGCCGTCCTCTGTGAACTCCCGCTGCGAGGCGCTCTCATGAGCCCAGTCCGTCGCGGGATAAATCAAAAGTTGAAATGCGATTTGCGGACCGCTGCGATCGCGGGCCATTTGCGAGACCACCGCCGCCAGATTACCGCCGGCACTGTCCCCGCCGACCGCGATGCGCTTCGCATCGACGCCAAGTGCCGGCGCATTGTCGGCGACCCACTTGGTGGCGGCGTAACTGTCCTCCGCGGCGGCCGGAAACTTGTGCTCCGGCGCGAGCCGATAGTCCACCGAAATCGTCACGCAGCCGGCGCCGTTCGCCAGCGATCGGCAGAGCACGTCGTGCGACGCGATGTCGCCGACGACCCATCCGCCGCCATGAAAATAGACCAACGCGCCCATCGGCGAGGCGCCCGCAGGTGTGTAAATCCTGACTGAAATCGCTCCGCCCGGCCCCGGAATTTTGCGGTCTTCGACCTTCGCGACATTTTCCGGCGGCCCTGCCACCAGCGAGATCAACGCGTTAATGCCCGCGCGCGCTTCCTGTGGCGTCCCGGCGTGAAAGGGCTTTCCTCCGGCCGCTCCGACCTTATCCAGTAGTGCCTTCATTTGCGGATCGAGTTGCATCGCTGTCTCCTTATCCCCGGGCCGCGCCTTACGCGCATCTACCATCCTTAAAAATTTCGGACACGACCGCAAGCGCCGCAACCGGATCGAGAGATTGTGACGCTACCGCGCAAAGGTTCACGATCAGGCGCCGCGGAGCCGTTCCAAATCGTCGAAAAACTCGGGATAGGTCTTTGCTACGCAACCGGGATTTTTGATGCGCACGCCCGCCATCTTCAAGCCAGCCACCGCGAACGCCATCGCAATGCGATGGTCGTCGTAGGTCTCGATCGCCGCTGCATGCAGCGACGACGGCGCGATCTCGAGGCCGTCGTCGAATTCCTGCACCGCCGCGCCGAGGCGCCGCAACTCCGTCGCAAGTGCGCCAATACGATCGCTCTCGTGATGGCGAATGAAGCCGACACCGCGAATTCGGGTCGGCGAATCAGCGAACGGGGCGAGTGCGGCGAGCGTCGGCACTACGTCAGGCATCGCGTTCATCGCGACGTCCACGCCGTGCAGCTCGCCGGTCCCGGCGACTGCGACCGCGTCGGCTTGCCACGTCACGCGCGCACCCATTTTTACGAGAATCTCCAGAAAGCCTGCGTCACCCTGGATCGACGTATTTGTAATACCTGGAAGCGTCACTGTCCCGCCAATCAATGCCGCCGCTGCGGCAAAATAGCTCGCTGCGGTAGCGTCGGGCTCGACCTTGAAATTCATCGCTTGATAATTCTGCCCGCCCGGAACCGCGATTAGGTCGCCGGCGACCGAAAACGACGCGCCCCACGCCTCGATCAAGTTGAGGGTCATCTCGATAAACGGGCGCGCAGCGTCGCCCGTTGCCGTGAGCATGAGGCCGTCGCGCCATAGTGGCGCGGGCATTAGTAGCGCCGAAACGAATTGCGAAGAAAGGCTCGCGTCGATTGAAACGGCACCGCCCGTAAAGGCACGCGCAGTCGTATCGATAACGATCGGCGGGCAGCCGTTGCCGAGTTCGCTTGCTACCTCGAGGCCGAGCGCGCGCATAGCGTCGATCAACGCGGCAATCGGCCGCTGCCGCATGCGTACGTTGCCGTCGAGGCGGTAGCGTCCGCATCCGAGCGTAAGGAATCCCGCGAGGAACCGCATCGCGGTGCCCGCCCCCCCAGCGTCGAGATTCGCCTTCGGCTCGGGAATCTTGCCACCGCGGCCGTCCACTTTGATGCGCCGCGCCACCTCGTCAACGTCAACCGAGAAACCCAATGTCGATAGCGCCGCGGCCATCCGGCGCGTGTCGTCGCTGATCAGAACCGACTCGATGATCGAGCGGCCGTGCGCCATCGCCGCCAACAGCAGCGCGCGATTCGTGATGCTCTTCGAGCCGGGAACTGCGACGGTCGCTGCCAGCGGATGGGTAATCGGAACGATTTCGATTTCATTGGCGGCCACGATCGTTCGAGCTTATCTGCGCGGCAGAAGCAGGCTCAATACATAATCGTGTCAGCGCTTCGTGACGTCCGCCTAGTCGAAGAGCGCGCCGATGAAATGCTCGAATTCCAGATTGACCTTGGTGATCACCTGATCGGAGCCACGCGTCAGCCCGATACCGGGCCCGATGTTGTATTCGATGCCGCCAAATTCGCCGCGCAGGACCGGGAATATATAGTGCTGCTGATCGTGGAGCGGATCGTTATCGTCGATCAGCCCGACGCCGCCGTAGAATTCCACCCCCGGACTCAAGTCGCGCATCCAGTTGTAATAGATGCCGCAGGCGTAGCCGAATTCGAACCCGCGATTTTTGTCCGGGCCCACAAATACAGCCTTTTCGAAGATCGGGTTCAGATCGATTTCGACTTTGCCGATGTTCTTTTCAATCAGCGGCTTGAACTCGAGCTCGAGTTCGTTCTCGTCGAATTGATGGATCCGATGCCATTCGAGTTCGACGTACCAGCCGAGGTCAACGGGCAGCTCACCCTGCTCGAAAAGGCTTCCGCGCAGACGATACTTCGACCCCGCAAATTGAAACGAAGCGCCATTCGGCCGCGCGAACGAGGCGTAAGCGGCGGCCTCGATCCGGTCGGTTATGCCATAAGCAAACTCAAGCGACGTTCGATACATCAGATTGCTCGCGTAGTCGCCGGACGAAGTGCCGCGATCGCCCTGGGTATGTCCGTCAGGAACCACGCTGTTGTGCCATTCGAGCTCGAACATCCCGGCGCCGTAGGTCTGCGTCTGATAAACTTCGAATTCGAACGGATCGACCTGCGCGCGACCGTCGCCGGTCGTTATCAATATTGCCCCGGCGCAAAGGACCGCGGCGAGTATCGTTGGAGATCTAAATCGCATTCGTAATTCTTTTGCGCGGTCGGTGGCAGGATGCAGCGGTGCGTTATTCATTGCGCGTCAGCGAAGCTTCGCCGCGAGCGCCGATTGCTCACCTGCGATCCATCGCAGCAGCGTTCTCCGCTGCGCATCAGTAAGCCGCCCCCTCGCATGCATCATGCGGTAATACCACGGTGGCATCGCCCCACTCCTGATCAGCTTTTCGATCTCTTCGAGCTTGTGCGCTTCGGTGCCGGGATCGTAGGCGTAATCCGCCCATTCGGAGAAATTGAGGCGCACCCGCGCCTCCATAACATGGCGGTATGCGAGCCATGAGGCGGGTGCGATTTGGCTGTACCACGGCCATTGCGTTTCGTTCGAATGACAGTCGTAGCAGGCGTTTCGGATGATCTTGCTGACATCAGCCGGTGCTGCGAGGTTTCCCATGACTGGCGGATTGGTGCGCCGAATTTGCGCGAACTGCGCCGCCCCCAGGACCATCGCCACCAGGGCAATCGCCAGCCCGCCGCGTCTGCTCACTTCGCGACGATCGCGCCCTCGGCCGTGCCGTGATGAAAATCGTCGAAGAATTTATAGGTACCCGGAGCTACCGGGGCCATCAGCACGCTGATCGTTTGACCGGGCCGCACGACCCGTTCGCGATGCAACTCGAAGCTCTCGAACTCGATCGCGGCCGTGTCCGAGTTCGTTACCTGCACCCTGAAGGGCGTATTGGCCGGCACCACCAATTGCGCCGGCTCGAAGCGGCCGTTGCGGAAATGAATTTGGCTCGCGTCGCCGTCCGATGCGAAAGACGGCGCGCTCAGGGCGATCGAAGCGATCACGGCGGTGACGAGTGCGATTGAATTCAGATGTGGCCTGCGGGGCATTATTAGCTCCTGCGGTCTTGATATTGAGAATGACTCTCAATTTCTTACTCGACTCGACCCTAAACGTCAAGCGCCCCGCAATCGTCCAAAAAATGGGCGGGACTGCTCGCTGATGTTACGTGTGCAACCCTCGAGACAACTTGCGATGCATGCCGCGATCAACCGGATTAGACAGTGGGAACAGCATGAGCAATCGAGGGAATCTAATAGATAATTCCGCCAAATCTCATCTACAGCAATTCAATAACGGCATTGACTATGCACTGCCAAGTACCTACTCCTTAATGGTGTCGCGTGATGAGGGTTCATTCCGCCCTTTGTGCGATTTTGGGATGTGGTGAAGGTCGCGGAGACTTGGGGAGGGATTGTGTTGCGCCCAGATTCAAAACTGACTCGATTTGCCAAGTGTATAGTCACGGGCGGGCTGATTTGCTCGTTTCTCCTTTGCGCCAATCATTCACGCGCTATCGCCGGATCCGAACTCCGGTTTCCACGCCCGCCAGTAATCGAACCTAACGTCAAGTTCTGGGTGGACGTATTCGCCACATACGGTGGGCGCGACTTCATCGTCCATGACCGTGATCAGGTGGACCGCGTTTATCAAGTGATGCATCTGCCCGGCGACGGCGATCCGAGCCGTGGCGAAATCGCAGAGGTCAACGACTATCTCAAGAACAAATACGCCTCGCTCCTCGACCGTCTGGCCGCTGGCCAGCAGCCAGCCAATTCCGAAGAACAGCGCATTGCCGACATGTTCAAGGGCCAGACGCCGGCAGCTTACGCCGCGGCAGCGCAGAATTTACGTGTTCAGGAAGGCCTGCGCGAGCAGTTTCGCGAAGGCCTGCTGCGGAGCAAGTACTACCGGCCGACGATGGAGCGCATCTTCAGCAGCGCGGGCCTTCCGCCGGAGCTGGTTACCCTGGCGACGGTCGAATCGGGCTTTTACAGCCGCGCCAAATCGAGCGCGGGTGCGGTCGGCATTTGGCAATTTACCCGTGGTACCGGCAAACAGTACATGCGGATCTCCCGCTATCATGACGACCGCTTCGACCCAACGACCGAAACTCATGCGGCGGCCGAGTTGCTGCGCTCCAATTACGATGCACTCGGCAGTTGGCCGCTCGCCATTACCGCCTACAACTATGGCACTGGGGGCACTTCGGCAGCGGCCTCCGAATACGGTGGCGACTACGATCGGATAGTTCGCAGCTACAACGGACCGCATTTTGGTTTCGCCGCTCGCAACTACTATTCAGAATTCCTCGCCGCCCTGCAGATTCATCAAGATGAGGAAAAATATTTTCCCAATCTGAAGTATGCTGAGGTGCCCACACCTCCGGCCATAAAGACGGATTTCGCCCCGCCGCGCTCGCGTCATTCGCATCACGGATCGCTGCACCGTGTAGTCGCGCACCACGGCCGGCATTCTCCACACCACAGCCATACAGTCCATCAGGCACGCAATACTCACGCAGTGAAACGAGGCGCCGGTATCGTGAAGGTCGCCCACCATCCGAATCACCACGCGCAGAGCAAGCCGGTCGTCGCCGACGAGCAAACCTCCGATAACGATTCCTGACGGCCGCCAGGCAATCGACAATCGCTCGGCTCGCGACGTTTAGTAGCGTTGATCTGTGCCAATCGCCGGCCACGTTCGCGCCGACGGGTTTTGTCGCGGCGAGTGCGGGCGGCCTTTGCTATCCTGATCATCAATGGACGTCAGCGGCTTCGCCCCCGACCTGCGTGGACTCGCCGCGCGGCTCGCAGGACTGATCGCAAGCGAAGATCTCGCAGAGCGCGCGCTTAACGCCGTCCGCGAACGAGCGCCCGACGAGCGGCTCGCGCTGGCCTTCATGCTCAAGCTCGCCGAGCAGTCCTCCGCCGAATTCACGCGCGCTCTGAGCGACTCATCGCGCGCTGGCGACCTCGCCTATTGTCTCGGCGCGTCCGAACTGGTGGGCTCTGGTTTGTCCACGATCGGAGAACGCTGGGTTGATTTTCTCGACGAAGCGCGAACCGCATCCCCGGATGTTTTCATTGCATCGATCACTTACCAGTCGCGTCCGGTGACCGATCGGGTCCACGCCGCCGCAGCGCTAGGCGAGTTCAAGCGCCGCGCGTTTCTTCACCTCGCGATCGCGGACCTGCTTCGGCATTTCACTGTTGTCAACACAACGCGAGCGCTCTCGCGGCTCGCCGACGAATGTATTTGTGGTGCTCTAGCGGCCGCATCACATCTCGCCGGAACTAACGCCCAGGTGGGCGACGATCTCTGCGTGCTCGCGATGGGCAAGCTCGGCGCACAGGAGCTCAATCTCAGTTCCGACATCGACTTGATTTATCTGCTCGGCGGTAATGTCGATCCGAGGCGCCTCGAGATCGCCAATCGCATCGGTGAGACGCTGACCGAGATCGTTGCTGCCGAATGTTTCCGCGTCGATATGCGTTTGCGGCCCGGTGGACGTGGTTCCCCACTCGTGATCCCGGTCGAGGGCGCGCTCGGCTATTACCAGAGTATGGGCGACACGTGGGAGCGAGCGGTGTTGTTGCGTGCGCGGCCCGTCGCCGGCGCGATTGCTACCGGCCACCGCCTGCTCGACGAACTCGCGCGCTTCATCTATCGCCGTTATCTCGATTTCGACACCTTGCGTCAATTGCGCTCGATGAAGCGCCAGATCGAACAGGAGCTGCGTTCGCCCGATTTGATCGAGCGCAATATCAAGCTCGGCCGCGGCGGCATCCGCGAACTCGAATTTATCGTTCAATCGCTCACTTTGATCTACGGCGGGCGCGATGCCCGATTACGCACCGCGATGCACCCTCGAGGCCCTCGATCGACTCGAAACTTACGGTTACCTGGCGCGCGACCGTGCGGAAAAACTTCGCGACGCCTACCTTTTCCTCCGCGATACCGAGCACAAGCTGCAAGTCGCCGCCGGCCTCCAAACCCACGCGCTGCCTGATTCATCCAGCGGCTTTGCCGTGCTTTCCGCGCGTCTCGGCTTCGGCAAATCAACCGACGCGCCGACGCGCTTCAAATCCACGCTCCGCGATCATCGCGAATTTGTCGCAACGCAATTTCGCGAAATGCTTGCGGGCGGCGGAGAGCGCAACGAGGTCAAGGTGTCAGCCCTGGCCGAGACCGCATGGCGTGCGGCCGGTGATCACGACCGCGCCGTTGGCGCCCTACTCGAACTCGGTTTCAGCCGCCCCGCAGAGAGCGCCAACCACCTGACGCTTCTGGCTCAAGGCGCGGCGCATCCATCAGCCAGCCCCAATCGCCGCGAGCTCCTCGATCGCCTCGGGCCCGAACTGCTCGACGAAATCCGCGGCCTCGCCGACCCCGACCTCGCCCTCATGAACCTCGCGTCTTTCATCTCCTCAGTCGGCGCGCGCACCTCGTTCCTCGCCCTGCTCGAAGAGCATCCCGCCACACGCCGCGTACTGTTAAGTCTCTTCGCGTCGAGCAGCCACCTCTCCTCGCTCTTCATCCGCCATCCAGAAATTCTTGATACCCTCGTGCGCTCCGATCTCGCGCGCGTCCATCGCACCGCCGCGGATTTGCGCGACGAGCTCGCCGGTCGCGTCTCTGCAAGCGACGACTTCGAGTCCCGTCTCGACGCCATTCGCTCGTTCCGCCAGCAAGAGTTTCTGCGCGTCGCCATCGCCGATCTGGCCGGCGATCTCGATCTCGAAGGCGTCCAGGTCGAGCTGACCAGCTTAGCCGAAGCCGTTCTGCGCGAAGCTCTACAGCTCGCGCGCGACGAAGTCGCGATACGCTATCCGGCCGCCGCGACACTCGCGCTGTGCGCGATCGCGATGGGCCGTCTGGGCGCCGGTGAGATGTCGTACAATTCCGACCTCGATCTTATTTTCGTCTATCACGAAGCCGGTGACGCGGCCGCCGGCGCTCGCGAAGCGGCTGCTCGCGTGGTGCAAAAGCTGATCGCGATGCTCGAGGCGCCCACCCGCGAAGGTATCGCCTATAAGCTCGATTTACGCCTGCGCCCTTCCGGCAACGCCGGTCCGCTCGTTGCCGCGCTCGCCGGCTTTCGCGATTACCATCGCCAAAGTTCCGCGGTCTGGGAGCGGCAGGCTCTGGTCCGCGCGCGCGTCATCGGTGGTGACGCGTGGCTTAGCGGCGAGGTCGAACTTTCACGCCGCGAATTCGTCTTCGAGCGCGGCCTTTGCTCCGTCGAGGTCGCCGAAATCGCCGAGATGCGCGAACGGATGGAACGCGAGATCGGCACCGAAACCAAGCATCGCCTCAATCTCAAACAGGGTCGCGGAGGCCTGGTCGACGTCGAATTCATCACCCAGATGATGGTTCTGCGCCATGGCCACGAGCATCCCGCGCTGCGCCAGCGCGGCACCGTCGCGCTGATTCGTGCCCTCGCCGAATCCGCCCTGATGGACGGGCAGACCGCCGCCGATCTCGAATCCGATTATCGCTTTCTTCTGCGCCTCGAGGATCGCCTGCGCATCGAATCCGATCAGGCGGCCTGGGCACTGCCGACCGCACATCGCGATCTAATGCCGCTGGCGCGCCGCATGGGTTACGCCGGCGCCGATGCGGCTCGACGCCTGCTCGAAGAGCTAGATCTTCGCCGCACGCGCATTCGTGCCGCCTTCGATTTTTGTTTCGCGCGCGAACAGAAATCCTGAGGTGCGCCCTTTCGCTAAAAATCAAGCTTCACACCCGCCAGGAAATTAACCGGTGGCGAGCGGAATCCGAACGTTTCCGAATAATTGCGATCGAGCATGTTCTGCACGCGCGCGACCACAGTCTCGTCGCGCACCCATCCCCATCGAATACCCGCCGTATAGCTCGCCGCGATATCGAACCGATTATACGCGTCGTGGCTAGTGATGCCTCCCGATGTCGTGATGTCGTCGCGGTCGCCGACGAACGTATACGCGAGCGTTGTTACGACTCGATCGTTTGGTCTGAAGAGCTCCGCGTGCGTGTACTCGATCAGCCCTTCCGCCGAATATTTCGGCACTCGCGTCGGCCGCGTCGTCGGCGAGTTCGAGACATGCGTTTCATCCAGGTACGTCATGCTGCTCGATAAGGTCAGCCCGCGTATCGGATGCACCGACGGAATCAATTCGAGGCCCTGCGTATCGACTCGGCCAGTGTTTCCCGCGAGCGAGCCGAAAGGGCATGTCGTCGGATTGAACGCGCACGGCACGGCGACAATCAGGTTATGCACACGACGCGAAAAGTAATTCGCACTGATTTCCATAGTCTCGCCAAACGTCTTGGTGACGCCGCCGTCGTATTCCGAGGAAATTTCCGGACTCAGGTTCGGATTACCAAAGCCCGGAAAATACAAATCGTTGAAACTCGGCGCGCGAAACCCCTCACTATAACTGCCGCGCAACGTCACTCCGTGTTGCAGCGGAATTGCCACCGACCATGCTGGACTCACTTCCTTCCCGAACTGACTATTGCCGTCAACGCGAAATCCGCCCGTGGCAAGCAGGTGACCATTGAACAGCCGCGCCTCCTGTTCGACATAACCCGCATATTCCTGGCGGCGCGCGTTAAAGATCGAAGGACACAGAAAATCCTTGCCAATCTTCTCGCATCCACTGAGCGCGAAAGGCGGCGCAATGAAGAAAAGGTCGCTCTCCGAATGCGCCCAGCGATCCTTGAAATCGAATCCAATCAGCGTTCGGAACCCCTCTGCCCACGTGTAAATCGTCTCGAGATTTGCCCCACGGGTTTCGTCCGGTATGTGGTCGGTCTCCGAATTCAGGCTCCCGAACGGCACCTTCGTTTGTTCCAGAAATGGAATCTCATTGAGACGCAATTCATCGCGCACGAAATAGCCACTTAGCCGAGTGACTAATCGCTCACCGAAGTTGTGATCGACCTCGCCTTTGTACAACATGAATTCGTTGCGCTGGTGCGCGTTGGGGTTGTTCGCGATGCCGCTGAACACAGAAAAATCCGGCAGGCTCACGTTCGCCCGCGTGTAACGCGCGAAGCCCCGGATGGTCGTGTTCTCGTCCAGATGGTAATCGAGGCGCAACGCACCCGATAAATTGTCGGAGCTATCGTTGCGGATACGATAGCCGGTCGTCGAAAAATACGACACCGCACCCGAGTAGGCGAGTTTCCCCTGTGCGCCGTTGAACGTCGCCACCTGGTTTTGCGTCGCCCGATTTCCGCCTTCGGACAGCAGGCTGAATTTCGGCGTGCCCGTTCCCTCCTGCGTGATCAGATTGACCACGCCGCCGATCGCCTGCGATCCGTAAAGCGCGCCGCCCGAACCGCGCACCACTTCGATCCGGTTCAGGTCGTCGGTCGTCACCCGGCTCATATCGAACGACCCGGTCGCCGAATCGTTCACCGGCACGCCGTCGATCATGATCAGCGTTTGCGCCGAGGTTGATCCGCGAATCGAAACCTCGGTGATCGATCCGGGCGAACCGCTCTGCCGCACCTGTACCCCGGGAACCTCGCGCAACGCATCGTTCGCCTCGCGAATCTGCTGCGCTTCGATCGATTTCGCGCCGACCACCGACGCCGCCACGCCCAGCTCGCCGATCGGCGTCGCCATCCGTGTCGCTGTCACGACGATTACCATTTGCGGTAGTTTCGCCGGCGCCTCTGCTGTTTGGCTCAGCGCGATCGGCGCGGACGTTTTACCGGCGCGCGACGGGCTTTTCGTTTGCGTCGATTTTGTCGGCGTCGAATTCGCTGGATGGTTCGGTTGCGGCGGCAGTCGCGCGACGCCACTCGTCGACGGAGTTGCACTACCCGCAAGCGCTTTCGCCGATGGGACCGCCATCAGCACAACCGCCAGCATTAACGCCAATAGATATTTTCGCGGCATCGCCACCCTCGTGGTATGGCGTCGCCGTCAGGCGAAGGAAGTCAGTGACGGGTTCGACGAATCCCGACCCTCGTAAAAGGATCAGGCAGCGGAAGCTTACCCGACACCACCATCCCCGCGGACAGCAGACACCAAGTCACCCGGCCGGTCTCCTGACTTGGGGTTCTCACTCGGGCCCGCCTTCCCGCTTGCGCAGTGGCATGATGGGCCGTCGTCCCCCGATACAGTTGCGGGGCAGCGCCGGAATCTCACCGGCTTCCCGAACACCGGATGCGGCCTGAATACTTATTTGCGTCTCTTCTCTGAGTCAACCGTGTGAAGTTTGAGAACGGAACTATTGTTCCGCGATGATCGACCAATCCTGTCAGATCCACTCGCGGGTTATCGACGCCGCGGAAATCCGTTACGCTGCTCCACTACGATGCCCACGCTCACGCTCATGACTGGCGGCGCCCGCAGCGGCAAAAGCGCGCATGCGATCTCGCTTGCAACAGCTCGCGCCACCGCCGCACGTCCGTATTTCGTAGCCACCGCCGAGGGGCTCGACGACGAAATGCGCGCGCGCATCGCTCATCACCAGGCGACGCGCCCGCCCGAGTTCGTCACCGTCGAGGCGCCCCTCGATCTGGAAGCAGCGATCGCCGCGCTCGAATCGCGCGCCGACGTCGCCGTCATCGACTGCCTTACGTTGTGGGTTTCTAATCTGATGGGTGCGGGTCTCGACGATGCGACAATTCTGTCACGGGCAGACAGACTCGCGGTTGCGCTTCGTCGCGCATCATTCGATTTCGTCGTCGTCACCGATGAGGTCGGATGGGGTATCGTGCCCGATCATCCAATCGCGCGGCGTTTTCGCGACCTGCTCGGATGGACCAATCAGAAAGTCGCGCAGGTCGCCGACGAGGTTCTCCTGATGGCTGCGGGATATCCACTGCGGCTCAAATAATCGAGCGCCCCATCTTGGATTTTACAGCGTGACCGCGATCAGTACTGCGGTCTCGACGATCTCTCCAGCGGCACCAATCAGATCGCCGGTCACGCCTCCCAGCCAGCGCCTGCAAAATGATCGCAGCGCGAGCGTCACTAGCGCGGCAATGATACACGAACGCAACGCATGCCGCGCCACCAATGGAACCATTGCGATCACTGCAATAAGCGTCGCGGTCTTTAAATTACGCCGGCGATCGCGCGATAGCATCGCGGCGCCTGCCCCTTCTGGTCGCAGGTAATCCAATCCGCTTGCCAGCGCGACCATCGCCCAGCGTCCCAAACCAGTCGCCATATAGATTGCGGCGTAACGAGGCGCTCCGCCGACCCCGGCGAGCGCAAAGACCTTGAGCACAATCACGAATACCAGGGCGATCGCGCCGAAGCTGCCGATGCGGCTGTCGCGCAGGACCTCGAGCGCTCGCGTGCGATCGCGTCCGGCGCCGAGCGCATCCGCCGTATCCGCCAGGCCATCGAGATGCAGCGCGCCGGTCAGCACTGTCAGGATCAGCACGATCAGGACCGCGCGCATCGCATTGCCGAAGATTGGCGCGAGCATCCAGTCCACTCCGCAGAGCATCAACCCAAGGCCGAAACCGACCAGTGGAAACCAGCCGAACGACGCTGCGACATCGGCAGCCGAGGCGGCGTTGGTCGGACCAACCGGAAGAATCGTCAGGAACGACGCGGCCAACCGGATCTGCACAACCCAACGCGCTGAGTCACATCCGTGATCGCCGTGAACGGCCGCCGTCCCTGATGCAGGAGCCGTGGCATCGCCCGTCGCCTCGACCGAGGCGGCTACCTCTTCGCGATGAGAGGGATCGACGCTAGCATCGTCGCGCACATCGCTCATTCGATCTTCTCCGAGACGCCCGCGCTTTCGAACGTCGCCATTTCGTGAAACAGCGTCAAGGCGGACTCGATCACGCTCATCGCGATCGCGGCGCCCGTGCCCTCGCCCAGCCGCATATCGAGGTCGAGTATCGCGCGCACGCCCATCGCCTGCAGCGCCAGCGCGTGCCCGCCTTCGGCCGATCGATGGCTAAAGATCAGATGCTCTCGAACACCCGGCCGAATCTTCTCTGCAGCAGCAGCCGCCGCCGTCGCGATAAAGCCGTCAACCACCACTGGCAAGCGCGCCCCCGCCGCACCGATGCATACCCCCGTCATCGCGGCGATCTCCAGCCCGCCGATCGCGGCGAGCAGCGAGAGGCCGTCATCAAGGCTTCCCTGGTGGAGTTGTAGCGCCGTTTCGATCGTTGCAATTTTGTGCGCTAGGACCCGGTCGTCAACGCCGGTACCCCGTCCCGAAAGGCGCGACGGTTCGATTCCTGTAACTGCGGCGAGTACCGCGGCTGCGGGCGTGCTGTTCGCGATACCCATCTCGCCGATGCCGAGAAGGGTGACTCCAGCAACTGCAGCCTTCTGCGCCGTCTCGATCCCGATCTCGATTGCCTGGCGCGCCTGCGCCGCAGTCATCGCTGGACCTTCGAGCAAGTTGTTCGTGCCGTTTGCGACCCGCCGGTAGCGTACTCCTTTGAACGGCGTCGAACTGGTGTCGGTCTCCACGCCAACATCGGTCACGATCAACTCGTAACCGAACCGGCGCGCGAGCACGCTTATAGCCGCGCCGCCGGCCCCGATATTGCGCAGCATCTCGACCGTCACCGCCTTCGGATAAGCGCTGACGCCGGCCGCGGCAACGCCGTGATCCGCCACGAAAACGGCGATCGCGCCCGGCCCCAACGTCGCGGCGGCATCATGACGAATCGCCGCGTAACGGCGCACGATCTCCTCCAGGTAACCGAGGCTGCCGCGCGGCTTGGTCAGTGCATCCAGGCGCACCTGCGCGCGCCGCGCCGCGGCCTCATCGGGCGCTTCTATCGCGGCGAGGCTCTCGTCGTAGATACTCATTCGCGCATCGCTCCTGGCAAGTAATCAAACGAGTTCGTTTGCGAATATTAAATTGCCGGTAAAAAATCAGACTGATCCTCGCCATCGCTACTATCTAATGAAAGAAACGCGTTATCGCGAATGGAGTATTTGTGAGCTCGATATTTGGAAGTTATTTATCGAGGAGGCCGCGCCAGATCGCTGGGTCTTGCACCAATTCGGCGAGCTTATTGTCCGCGCCTTCGCCGCGGCCGTCCCACGTATCGAAATGAAGTAGGGTGCGCGGTGGCATCCGTGCTGCCCATTCGGCGCTCTCCAAAAGGGGTTGATCGGGGAACGTCGCGACGAAGCCGATGCACAGATATGCGACCGGAATGACGGCAGGCGGAATCGAGAAGACCTCGCGCAGCACATCGTTGCGCACAATACTCACCCAGCCGACGCCGAGCCCCTCGGCGCGCGCCGCCAGCCATAGATTGCCAACGGCGAGACAGGTCGAATAGACCTCGACGTCGCGGATGCTGACCTTGCCGAGCACAGCCGGACCGAAGCGGTCGGGCGCGCAAGTGACGACCAGGTTTAGCGGGGCTTCGAGGATGCCCTCGAGCTTGAGGCCCAAAAACTTGCGCAAACGCTCGCCGGTGAACTGCGCGGCGTTGCGGACGCGCTCCTCTTCGAAGACTCGTTTGACCTTGCGGCGCCGCTCCAGATCGCGCACGACGATGAAATCCCACGGCTGCGTGTAGCCGACACTGGCCGCATGATGGGCCGCGACGATGATACGTGCGAGAATTTCGTCCGGGACCTCGTCGGAGAGAAAATTACGTATGTCACGGCGTCGAAAAATGGCCTCGTAAAGCCCGCGCTGATGCTCGGCGGGAAGGGCGTGGCGAGTGTTCTTCACTGCACTACGCTCGCGATGCTCGGGTAGGCGGCAACCTCCAGCGGTGATCGATTCAGCGGGACTGGCGAAAAGTGGGGTTTCACTAACGTTATAAAAACTGCGGCGTTAGAATCAGTTGCCGGATCGATTACGACACAGCGCTACCAGTTTCGTCGAGGCGCGAACGAAGGCGCCCGGCTTCGTTCGCGCCGCAGGGGCCTCAGGCCGCGGCCTTTCGCGCCGCCTCGAGAGTGGACTCGAAATTTGGCTGGTTGGCGACTTCCTTGACGTATTCGACGTGGACGATTTTGTCGTTCTTATCTACCACAAAGACCACGCGCGCGAGCAGGAACAGCTCCTTGATCAGGACGCCGTAGGTTTCGCCGAAATGCGCACCGCGATAGTCGCTGAGCGTAGTCACCTTGTCCACGCCCGCTGCTCCGCACCAACGCGCCTGCGCAAACGGGAGATCCATCGAGACCGTGAGCACTACAACGTCGGGCGGCAGTTTGGCGGCTTCCTCGTTGAAGCGGCGGGTCTCGGCGTCGCATACCGGCGTGTCGACGGACGGAATGGCCGAAATGATTTTGACCTTACCTTTGTAATCGGCTAACGAAACCGGCTTCATCCCGGCGCCGATCAACGTGAAAGCGGGCGCGGTCTCGCCGACCTTGAGTTCGGGACCGACCAGAGTGAGAGGGTTACCGCGCATCGTGACGGCACCGGCACGTTCTTGCGCCATAGCTGTATCTCCTTGATAGAAAAATCCTTGGGCTTCCGACTGTAACCGCTCCGGCCCGCGCCGTACAAGCGGGAAGCCTCCGGAGAAACAAAAGGGGACCCCGCGTATATCGCGCAGCGAACCGCGCGAGATCTTTACCGATTGATGACGCGATCGTTATCGAAAAAGGCTTGGGTCAGATGTGCTGGTGGTTGCCGCGGCCCAGGAATAAAATCGAATCGTGCAGGCTGGCATCCGACCTACGTCCCGGGATCCGCAAAATCACATGAAGAAATCGCGGAGCGTAAATTCGAAGACCAACGGAACTTCAACGGCGAAGACCAATGGCGCCTTAAAAGCCCACCATCGAGCGGTTAATGGGCGCGAAGCAGTTAATGGGAATGAGCGGCACGCTCATAGATCGCTCAAGACCGCAGGCTTGGGTGCGCGTCCGATAATCACGGTCTTCGGCAGTTCGCAACCACGCCACGGCGACGAGCTATACGAAGCAAGCGTCGAGATTGGCGCATTGCTCGGGCGCGCGGGCTTCGACGTGATGACCGGCGGCTACACGGGCGTGATGGAGGCGGCGAGCCGTGGCGCCCGTCGCAATGGCGCACATGTTGTCGGAATTACGATGGGACGCTTCGAGAACCGCGTGAATCGCTACGTGAAGGACGAGATTCGCACCGCGAATTTTTACGAACGCTTTCATTGGCTGGTCGATCGCGCTGACGGCTATGTAGCGATGGGCGGCGGGATCGGCACGCTCGCCGAAGTGACCTTCACCTGGCAGGAACTACAGCTCGGGATGGTGCCGAGGCGACCGTTGGTATTGGTTGGGCCGATTTGGCGCGCACTCTTCAAAGCTTTCACCGCGCAGCTGATCCGCACCGAGGGCATCTTCGAGCCGATGACGCTGGTCGATTCCCCGGCAGACGCAGCGGAGTACTTAGCTGGATGGTTTCACGTCAAAGGAGAAGAGGTTTCTGAAACCTCATAAGGTTTCAGGCTGCCCGGCGAGAGGAACACGCCGCACAATCCGCACGGCCCCATGGCTGAATGCAGCAAGCGGCCGGTATTTTCCGGCGATGGCGGTTGAAAAGCGCCCGCCGGACCGGCATCCTCCGCACTAATCGTTTCCGCTCCTCCAAACGGGAAGTTTGAAACCTTGTAGGTTTCCAAAAGCAACCCTTCGCTTCGCGTTCCTGCTCTATTTTGCGGGCGGGACGGCGAAGCGCGACGTGCGTGCGGCTTCGGCTTGATCGGCTTCCTTCTTGGGCGGACGCGGCGGCAGGAAATCGCCAGTATAGTCAGTCGTTTCCCAATCGCGGTCGTTGGGGTCCCATACGTATGGCAGCTCGACGATCGTACCGGGGCGCGAGATGGTTTCGAAGGCATGCAGAGCATCGCGAACGATCTGCCGCTGCAAATCCGACTGATGCGGTTTGCCGGTTTGATGACCCAACGGAAAATTCACGAAGACGGCGCGCGGCGGATTCACCGCCCGCGTGATGTCGAGCGCCGAAGTCATACAAAGCGTAGGAATTCCAGCCGCTTCAACCACTCGTGCGATCAGCCCAACGGACTGATGGCAGACGGGTCATGCGGGCACCAGGTAAAAGGCGTCGACGTGCGCGCTGGTCAGTTCGTCGGCGATGCGCGGCGCGAGTTCCTCGCGAACCTTGCGCGCGGAATAAACCCCGCCCATGAAGCTGTAGGCGGGATCCGCCAACTCGCCAATCACGCCTGCGGCCTCGAATTCGCGCAGTCGCGCCAGGGGAAAGACACAGTTGTGATCGGACTCCGCGTCGGCGGTGCGGTAGCCGAAATGCCAGATACTCAGATCGGCCTGCGTCGCATTCTTCGGAATGAGACGGTAGCTCGCGTCCTCGCGATGGAAGCGCGGCTGGTCGCGATAAAGGACGCCGCCGGAGCTCATCACGGCGACTTTCGACTGCGCGAGAGGCTTGCGCAGCGGCGTCCACGGCGGTGTATCGGCGTTGACGACCCATCGGTAGGGCGCATAGCCACTGTATAGTTCGCGGGTACGGGGGATGTACTCAACTGGCATTTTTTTAGCGCTTTGACGTTCGCGATGCTCGGGCCTGCCGCCAAGTCCTGCAACGGCGTTGAAAACGTTCGACAACAACTATCATATCAACTGGCTTTGGGCGGGAACATCATCTTTTTCGCATGGAACTCGCGCGCGACCAGATCGATGAAGCCGTGGCGCACCGGGAATTCGAGGCGGCTGTCGCGCCAATGGATCCGGCCGTCGGGCCCCTCGAATTCGGCTGCAATGTTGTGAACGCCCTGCCAAGCCTTGGCGGCGCGCTCGTGATCGGCGGTGACGGCCGGGATCTTGCGCATGCGATCCATCCAGGCGCGCATCCGCGGGAGATTACTCATATCGATCTTCATCGTCCGCGCCATCGGCGCGTGACAAATCGCAGCAAAATCAGCGAGGCTCAATTCGCCGCAAAAATAATCGCGATCGCCGAGTTCTCGCTCGAGCGTGGCGATCAGCGCCGCACATTCGTCGCGGGCCGCGTCCTGGATGCCGGCCGATTCGGGCGCGTCCTTGCGCAGGACACCGAGAAAATAGCCGAAGCCGACGGCGTCGAAAGTACGATCGCAGAGGTCCTCGATCGAGCGCATGCGGGAACGCTCGAAGGCATCGCGTGGGTACACCGGCGGGTTGGGGTGAACCTGTTCGAGGTACTCGCAAATGATGGTGGAGTCGGCGATCGAGCGGCCGTCGTCGAGGACCAGCACGGGGACTTCAGCGCGCTGCGAGGTGCTGCGCAAATCCTCCTTGCGATCGAGCGAGTAACATCGTTCGATGGGCTCGTAGGCGAGGCCTTTGTAATCGAGGATGATTCGAACCTTACGCGCGTACGGGCTGGTGGCGAATGTGAACAGCTTCATTGACGGTGTCTCCGTGGAAATAGTTAGTGATGCGATAGCTATTGCGACTGAGTATTGCGGCGGCGGATACCCTCGCCGGCGCGCAAGCCGCCGTCAACGATAAGCTCGGTGCCGGTGATGTAGGCGGCGTCGTCCGAAAGCAGGAAAACGATTGCCTTGGCGATTTCCCAGGGCGTGCCCTGACGGCCCATCGGGATGCGCGGGGCGACGCGGGCCTCGCGATCGCCGATTTCGCGCCGCACCATCGAGGAGTTGATGAGGCCGGGCAGGATAGTGTTCACGCGGACATTATCGCGTGCGTGGCGCACGGCAACGGAGCGCGAGAGGCCGAGCAGGGCGGCCTTGGTTGCCTCATAGGCGATGCCCGCGCCGGCGATCAAAGCGGACAAAGAAGAGACGTTGACGATCGCCCCGCCGCCGGACTTGATGATGTCGGGGACGGCATACCGCATCATCAGGAAGTGACTACGCAAGTTGACTGAGTAAACCTTTTCAAACTGATCGGTGGTGGTGTTGAGCAGCGAGCCGCCGGCTGCGATGCCAACGTTATTGACGAGCAGATGGAGCGCGCCGAATTGCTTGACGGTGTCGGCGACAGAGCGGCGGCAATCCTCTTCATTACTGACGTCGCACGCAATCGCGGCGGCGTTGCCGCCCTCAGCCTTGATGGCGTCCGCGGTCTGCTGGGCGAGCGTGAGATTGAGATCAGCCGCCATCACGACGGCACCTTCGCGCGCCGCCATGATCGCGGTCGCGCGACCGTTGCCGATGGAGAGCTTTTCGCCCGCGTTGGGCGGGCCGTCGGCACCGCCGCCCGCGATTAGGGCAATTTTACCATCAAGGCGTCCCATCGTTAGATCCCTCCACAGCGCCGGGCTTCGCAGTAGTCCCCTTCGCGGCGTCCGCTGCGCGCGACGCTGAAGTTTCGCGCAAGAAATACCGCAACGCGCACGTGATTGCACGACGTGGAAGATCATCGATCGAAGGGCACCCCTCGATTGAGGTGGCTGAATTCCGCATCATGTTGGATAGCACAGAGCAACGGGGCGGTACTCAAATGAGTAATCGGATCGAAGATTACGCGCTCATCGGCAATACTTATACGGCGGCATTGGTGGGGCGCGACGGATCGATCGACTGGCTATGCATGCCGCGTTTCGATTCGGGAGCGTGTTTCGCGGCCCTGCTGGGGACCGCGGAGAATGGCCGGTGGCTGATCGCGCCGGCGGCGGAAGTACGCACCGTCAATCGCAAATATCGCGGCGATACGTTGGTGCTCGAAACCGAGTTCGAACTGACGGATACCAGGCGCGTTGCGATCATCGACTTCATGCCGATTTGCGAACGCGACGGACGGATCGATCTGATCCGCATCGTCGAGGGGCGTGGCGGCGTGGTCCCGATGCGGCTGGAGGCGGTGTTTCGTTTCGATTACGGGCGCATCGTGCCGTGGGTGCGCAGTCGCAAATGGGGAATCAGCGCGGTGGCGGGTCCCGACGCGTTGCAACTTCGGACGCCGGTGCCGATGCACGGCGAGAACCTGAAAACGGTAGCGGATTTCGAGGTCAAAGAAGGCGAGCGGATCCCGTTCACGCTGACCTGGTATCCGTCGCATTTGGAGGAATCATCGGAGCGCGATCCGATTGAGCTGCTCGAAGATACGGAAGAATACTGGAGCGAGTGGTCATCGCGTTGCCATGACGCCGGCGAGTGGCGGCCATATGTAATTCGCTCCCTAATCACTCTGAAGGCGTTGACCTACAGCCCCACTGGCGGCATCGTGGCGGCGCCAACGACTTCACTCCCGGAGTGGATCGGAAGCACGCGCAACTGGGATTATCGTTACTGCTGGCTGCGTGACGCGACGTTTACGCTCTATGCACTGCTGAGCTCCGGCTATAGTGACGAGGCGGCGGCGTGGCGTGAATGGCTGTTGCGCGCGATAGCAGGACAGCCCGAGCAAATCCAGATCATGTACGGCATCGCGGGCGAGCGGCGCCTGACGGAGTTCGAAGCGCCGTGGCTGCCGGGCTACGAGGGAAGCAGTCCGGTGCGTATGGGGAATGCGGCGCATGATCAATTCCAGCTCGACGTTTACGGCGAAATCCTCGATGTTTTTCACACCGCGCGCCGTTACAACCTGAATCCGAGCGATGATGCGTGGAATGTCGTGCTCGTGTTGATGGATTTCGTCGAAAAGCATTGGCACGAACCGGACGAGGGCATTTGGGAGGTGCGCGGTCCGCGCCGGCATTTCACACATTCGAAGGTGATGGCGTGGGTGGCGGTGGATCGCGCGGTGAAGGCTGTCGAACGGCACGGACGCCTGGGGCCGGTCGAAAAGTGGCGGGCGCTCCGCGACACGATTCACGCCGACGTGTGCATCAACGGCTTCAACACGAAGCGTAATGCATTCGTGCAGTATTACGGCGCGGACCGGCTGGATGCATCGTTGCTGATGATAACCCTGGTGGGTTTTCTGCCGGCGCACGATCCGCGGGTTATCGGCACGGTCGAGGCGATCCAGCGTGACCTGATGGACGAAGCCCTGGTGCGTCGGTACGCGACCGATGACCCGGGCGTCGATGGGCTGCCGCCGGGCGAAGGGGCGTTTTTGCCTTGCACCTTTTGGCTCGTCGATAACCTCGCGATGATGGGCCGCTACGACGAGGCGCGAGCAATTTTCCAACGGCTGATTGCGCTTTGCAACGACGTCGGATTGCTCTCCGAGGAATACGATCCGCGCGGCAAACGTCAGTTGGGTAATTTCCCGCAAGCCTTCGCACACGTCTTCCTGATTAATACCGCGCACAATCTTTCGCGCGTCGAAGGACCCGCCAAAGTGCGCGCGAAGACCTGAGCGAATTGTGTCGTCGATCTTAGTGGTACTGATGGAGACGCCGGTGCTATGACTGGCGAATCAGACGACAACGCGAAAGACCGGCGTCATCGGCGGGAGAAATCACGATGAGTCCAAGCGCGAACGCATGGCAATACAGCAAGGGTCTGCATGATCTCGGCAACGGCTGTTATGGCTATCTGCAACCCGATGGGTCGTGGGGTTGGAGCAATGCGGGGCTGGTGGTTGACGGCGACGAGTCGATGCTGATCGATACGCTATTCGACCTGAAGCTCACTCGCGCGATGCTCGACACAATGCATCGTGCGGAGCCCAAGGCGACGGCGCGAATAGGTACTCTGGTCAACACTCACTCGAACGGCGATCATGTATTCGGCAATCAACTAGTTGCGGGCGCCGAAATTATTGCGTCGCAAGCGTGCGCGGAGGAAATGATTCATGACGGCGGCGCGAAACGCCTCGCCGATTTCAAGAACAACGCGGCGAGCATGGGCGAGGCAGGGCGCTTTTTCGAGGAAATCTTCAGGCCATTCGATTTCGACGGCATCAACGTCACGATGCCGACGCGGACCTTCGAGGGCACCCTCGAGCGGAAAGTCGGCGCGAAGACCGTTCGCCTGATCCAGGTCGGCCCGGCGCATACACGCGGCGACGTCCTTGCGTATGTCCCTGAAAATCGCGTCATCTTCACCGGCGACATTTTGTTCGTTGACGGGCATCCGATTATCTGGGCGGGCCCGGTAGGAAACTGGATCAAGGCTTGCCAGTTGATGATCGATCTCGACCTTGAAACGGTCGTACCTGGCCATGGACCGATTACCGATAAGGCAGGCGTTGCGGCAGTGAAGGGTTATCTCGAATACATCGCGGGCGAGGCGCGCCGCCGATTCGATGTCGGGATGCCGGTGTTCGAGGCCGCGCAGGACATCTCGCTAAGTGACTATTCGTCATGGGGCGACGCCGAGCGAATCGTGGTCAACGTCGCGTCGCTCTATAGTGAGTTTTCCGGTGGGCGCGTGCCGACGCCACCAATCGGCGAGATGTTTTCGCTGATGGCGAAACTGCGCAACACGCGCCGTCAGTAACCGTCGGCGCCGTCTATACGAGCGCCCTTCAGCGCGGATTAGCGCAGGCTCTCGCGGTGTCCGCTAAAAGAAAAATCCCCAGGAGCTCTTGGTCGTTTCGGATTGACAATTGGTTTGGCCTTGCGCGCAGGTCGGAACGGTCGCTGCGGTCTGTTCGGTCGAACTGGTCGCACACGCCTGCAGGCCGAGTGTCGCAGCCGCGATCACGGTCGCAAAAATTAATCGCTTGAACATGGTCTTGCTTCCTCCGTCATTATGCTGCGCGCGTGCCGCGCGTGGAGACAGAGGAACAGTTGGTGGCGTGTGCTGCGCGGCACCAGAAAGTTCGAAAACGGCCACCCGCGTCGCGAAAAGTGCGCACTTCAGATGATGCCGTCGCGCCGCAAAGTCTCGAGCTCGTCCGCGGAGATGCCGAGGCGTTCGAGGACTTCGACAGTGTCTTCGCCAAGCTCGGGGACGTGCGGCGGGATTTCGTCGCCGCGCAGGCCGGACATTTTGATGGCGGAACCGAGCACCTTGATGTCGTCGTGATCGCCCATGGTGCCGTCGCGAACGATGTGGCGCGCGGGGAGCTCGGGGTCGTTCGCGACCTCGTCGATTTCGCGCACCGGTGCGCATGGGATGTTGTGGGCGAGCAGGAGGGCGACCAGGTCGTCGCGCTGGTAGGTGGCGGACCATTCACCGACGAGGGCGTCTAGTTGGTCAACCAATTTGTAGCGGCTCCGATGGTCCTGGTAGTCCGGATGCGTCACGAGATCCTCGCGGTTCATCAGACGCGCGAGCTGATGCCAGTTTGCCTCGGTCAGGCAATAAATCCAGATTTCGCCATCGGCACACGGATAGGTATCGCACGGACAAGTAGTGGGATGGCGGTTGCCGAGGCGGCGGACCT
The DNA here is from genome assembly GCA_963774705.1 of uncultured delta proteobacterium. Taxonomy (GTDB): domain Bacteria; phylum Desulfobacterota; class Binatia; order Binatales; family Binataceae; genus JADMIL01. The sequence continues at coordinate 191,799 of CAVZFW010000017.1, read as the reverse complement.
TATGGCCATCCTGGACGAGGCCGAGCGCGCCGTTGATAGCGGGCATGCAGACGTCGAGCATCGCAACCTCGACCTTGCGGCCGCGACCGGTGCGCTCTCGTTCGAGCAGCGCTGCAAGGATGCCCGCCGCGAGATGCATCCCGGTGCTGGTATCGATGAGGGCGGCAGTGACGCGCACGCCCGGACGGTCGGCGTAGCCGGTCATGCTGATGATGCCGGCAGCGGCCTGAATCGTGAAATCCATCGCGCCGAGTTGAGCAAAGCGGCTGTCGCGGCCATAGCCCTTGCTTGAGGCATAGATGAGGCGTGGGAAACGTGGGGCGAGTTCGTCATAACCAAGGCCGAGGCGTTCGAGGGCGCCCGGGGCGTAGTTTTCTAGGATGACGTCGGCGTCGGCGAGTATCTGGAAGAGCAGGTCGCGGCCGCGTGGCTCTTTGAGGTTGAGACAGACCGACTTCTTGCCGGTGTTGAGCATGAGGAAGCCGTAGTTGGTGCGATGTTTGGCGGGTGCGCGATGGCGCAGAAGCTCGCCGGTCCCAGGAGGCTCGATCTTGATGACTTCGGCGCCGAAATGCGCGAGTTGGAGGCCGCAATACGGACCCGCATAAATTTGGGCGAGTTCGATCACGCGATAACCTTGAAGTGGCATGCTCATGCGAGTTCCCTTTTGGCAGAGTTCCCGCGAGACTGCCACGAAGCAGTCAAAATTGGGAAGCCATCATATCGCAATCTTTGCGCTGAAACGCCCGCAGGCTCGTGATGGTATTAGCCAGGTCCAATGTGCGATATCCTGACTACTGCCGATAGCTGGGAGCCTAGACCAACGGGAAGCCTAAAGGAGGCATCCGACGATGAACCGCACAATTCCGATGCGCAATGGCATTTTCCTCGCGCCGTTTCACGCCCTCGACCAGGACCCGACCGAATCGCTTCATCGCGACCTCGAACTGATCGAGAACCTGGACCGGCTGGGCTACGAGGAAGCCTGGATCGGCGAACATCATTCGGCCGGCTTCGAGATTATCGCCTCACCCGAAGTGTTCATTGCGGCCGCGGCCGAGCGAACGAAGAATATTCGCCTGGGCACGGGCGTGGTGTCGTTGCCGTATCACAACCCGCTGATGACTGCGAATCGCATCATCCAGCTCGACCATCAGACGCGCGGCCGCGTGATGTTGGGTGTCGGTCCTGGCCTGCTGCCGTCCGACGCGATGATGCTGGGGATCGATCCGATGATCCAGCGCGATCGTATGATGGAGGGCCTCAAGGTCATCATGCGGCTCTTCAACGGCGAGGTCGTGACTGAAAAGAGCGAGTGGTACAACCTGGTCAACGCGCGCGCGCATCTGCTGCCCTATACCAAGCCGCATCCGGAGATCGCGGTCGCGAGCGCGGTGAGTCCTTCGGGCGGACGCGCGGCGGGCAAGTATGGCTTCGGGATGTTATGCGTGGCGGCGACCAACGCGTATGGCTTCGATGCGCTCGCGACGAACTGGCAGGTGGCGAACGAGATTGCTGCGGAAAACGGGCGCACCATGGATCGCAGCCGGCTGCGACTGGTCGGGCCGGTGCACATCGCCGAGACTCGCGAGCAGGCGCGCAAGAATATCGAGTATGGTATTCGTCCATGGATGGAATATTTTGCGCGGCTGAATCCGCTCGCACCGAAGTCAAACAGCGGCAAGGATCCGATCGACGATATGATCGATTCGGGCGCTGCGGTAATCGGCACGCCCGCCGACGCGATCGCGCAACTGCAGCGCCTCGAGGCCAAGCAGGGAGAGTTCGGTGCGTTTTTACAGCTCGCGCACAATTGGGCGAGCTTCGAGAACACTATCAAGTCGTTTGACCTATGGGCCGAGCATGTTGCGCCGATCTTCAAGAATGCCAACGTGAGCCGCCAGGCCTCGTACGACTGGACGATGTCGAATGCAACGGATTTCATGGGCCAGGCGATGAACGCCGCCGCCGCGATGATGCAGAAGCACGCCGAAGAGCGCGCGGCCAAGAAGCATCCGAATGGAGAAGGCGCCGGCGCGGCGCGCGGAGCCTCGAAGTAGTTCAGTCTGTCAGGGTGCCGCGACAATTCGCGGCACCCGTCAAGGTGCTATCTGTCCGCGTTCGACCTCGCACGACTACCGAATCCACATAGGAGGGCGCCCGGTGCCAGAGCTTGCCTATAGCAGCGCGATCGCAATCGCGAAGCAGATCCGCGAGCGCAAAATATCGAGCAGGGAAGCGCTCGACTATTTTCTGAGGCGCGTCGAGACGCTCGACCAGCCGATCAACAGTGTTGTGACGATCGATGCCGATCGGGCGCGCGCTGAAGCGGACGACGCGGACGCCATGCTCGCGCGCGGCGAGTTGCGCGGTCCGCTGCATGGCGTTCCGATGACGATCAAAGATTCTTTTCAGACCGCGCGCATGCGCACGACTTCCGGTGCGCCAGAACTGTCTTCATTTGTGCCGACCGAAGATGCGTGGCCGATCGCTCGCCTGCGTGAGGCGGGAGCTATCGTGTACGGCAAAACCAATTTGCCGATCTATGCGGGAGACCTCCAGAGCTACAACGAAATCTTTGGCACGACCAACAACCCTTATGATTTGACGCGCACACCGGGCGGGTCGTCGGGCGGATTGGCCGCCGCGCTGGCCTGCGGATTTACTCCCCTGGAACTCGGTAGCGATATCGGTGGCTCGATTAGGTTGCCGTCACATATGTCGGGTGTGGCGGGCCACAAGCCGAGCTACGGAATCGTGCCTGCGCACGGGCAGATTCCTGGACCACCGGGAACACTTACGTTGGCGGATTTGGCGGTGGCTGGTCCGATGGCGCGCACGGTGGAAGATCTTAAGCTCGCCCTCGATCTCATTAGCGGTCCCAATCGCTGGGATCATCCCGCTTGGCGCCTTAAGCTGCCGCCGCCCCGTCACCGGACGCTAAAGGAATATCGCATCGCGGCGTGGCTCGATGATCCAGCCTGTCGCGTAGAGCCGGAAGTGCGCGATCTGCTTGAAAAGGCCGCTAGGTTGCTCGAGCGCGCCGGCGCAAAAGTGAACTACGAGGCACGTCCCGAGTTCACGCTGGAAAAGGTCACGGATACGTTTTTAGCTCTGCTGCAGGCTGCGCTGGCCGGCGGAGTCGCTAATGATCGTCTCGAGGACTACGCGAACACCGCCGGCGACACGCCCGCTGCCCATACGCGTCGGCTGCTGGCGATGCGCCATCGGCAATGGTTGGGTTGGAACGAGCGACGTCTGCAGATGCGCAAGCGATGGGAGGAGTTCTTTCGCAGCTGGGATGCCATCCTGCTTCCCGTGATGCCCTGCCCGGCGATCCCGCACGATCATTCGGAGCCGCAAGCCAGCCGCGTCGCGCAAATCGCAGGTGAACAGCGCTCCTACTGGAGTTTGATCACCTGGATGGCGCCCGCAGGAGCATGCTACCTGCCGGCGACCGTCGTGCCGATCGGCCTTTTACCCGGCGGACTACCGATCGGGGTGCAGATTGCCGGACCGTATCTCGAGGATCGGACGACACTCGATATCGCTAGGCATCTGCTTGCAATGGTCGGTGGATGCCCGCGACCAGCGGGCTTCTGATCTGAGACGCCGCAGACCTCTCGAAAGCGATCCTTCCTTGGGCGGAACGCTCAGAGCCGACTGTTACTGACTACTCTCGCTGGAGATTTGAGACTGCTATTTCCTCTTTTCATGGGTGATGTCGGAACTGCGGTGCGCGCGGTTTGCTCGATCGCGCGACGGCCCGTGTTGATCCAATCAGCTTAGACCCGATGCCTGGGTTCTTACGGAGGATCAACCGCGGTTGATCGAGGTGCAGGCAAGCCGGTCGATCGCCGCCGCCGTGGCGCCCGCCGCGATTTTCGCCGCCTTGGCCTTCTGCCGCGACTGCACCAGGACGGCGCGCAGTTTGGCCGGATTGACCGGCTTCTTGAAGAGTGCGGCTTCGAGTCCGCGCAGACGGCTGCGCTTGATGATGTGATCCTTGTCGTAATAGTAGGCGGTCATCAGAATGACCGGGAGGTTCGGGAGTTCCTCCTTGACCTTCATGTAGAACTCGTAGCCGTCCATTTCGGGCATAACAACGTCGGAGATGACCGCGTCGACTTTCACGTTGCGGAGCACGCCCAAAGCGCGGCGCTGGGCCGCGTGGCGGTGTGCACGATACAACGCTCGGCGCGCAGGACGTCGGCCAGCGAGCTCACCACCGAGACGTCGTCGTCGAGCACGAGGACGGACATCCCGCTCAACGCCCAATCGTCGTGGACTACGCCGCCGTTGGCGAGGGCAGGGATGCCGGGGCTTTCGCGCGGCGCCAGATCGGCCATCTTCTTGCCCTGCAGATAGTCGCGAGTCTCGTAAACACCCTTGCGCGTCATCTCGTCGAGCCGACGGACGATTGCCTGCACGCGGCTGATGCCGGCGCGAATCGAATCCAGCCGTTCGGTCTCGACCACCAGTTCGGCGTCGCTCAGGCGCGACTCCACGCAACGTGCAAGAAGATCGATATTGTTCGTGATGGTCTCGAGCGGGTTGTTGATCTCGTGGGCGAGGCTGACCGCGATTTCACCGCAAGTCGCCAGCTGCTCGCGCTGACGCATCCGCCGAATATCGCGGGCGAAGCCGATCGATCCGACTTCGTTGTGATCGTCGTCGTAAATGATCGAACCCGAAATCGCACAGGCAATCTGTTGATTGTCTTTGTCGCGCAGGATGGTCTCGAAATTCGAGATGCGTCCGCCCTCGGCCGCGCGCATCGCCTTCATTACACGGCGCGCCTCGTCAATCGAGCAATAGATGCGGTCAACCTTTTGACCGATGATCTCGCCGCGCGCTGTAGTGCAGGTTCCGTCGCGCACCGTCGTTGTAATAGATGATGGTGCCGTCGCGATCGACGGCGATGATGATATCGGGCGAACTTTCAATGAGTGTTTTGAGGTAATTCTGATCGAGCGTGAGCATTTGAGCTGGTTGAACCTCCACACGAGGCGGCAGCGCCTCACCGGGGAACATCGAATAAAAATCAGGCGGAGTTGCGGAGCCGGAGGATTCGGCGGCGTAACTGGATCGCTGAGTTTCGTGAATACAACCTCTGACGCCGTCCGAAAAATTAGCCCGGCGGGCGCGAACCCACCGTGGTCATGGACGTGCATCGATTCTGCTTCTAATCTAACCACTCCCGACAACACACCATTGGCATAGAATTCGACCCAGGGAAAGCGCGCTCTGGTGTGTTGTCCACATAAGTAGATACTCGCATCCACCGCTCCGGTGCGGATCATGGAAAGGTACCTTCGTTGCAGAGTTGCCTGGAATCGGTTTGCTTAGTCCAAGCATCTCTTATCCCACCTAAGTATCTTAGAACTAAATGTCGACGAACCGCAAGCTTTGTTTTCGAGCGGAATATTCGATCGACCTGACTCGTCTATACACTGGCGTATGATGATATTGATGACCTAGGGACCTGCCCCGAAGAAATCCCGTGGAATCCAAGGGGGAGCTGGCATCGGTACCCGAGACCTTGCGCCGATGTTGCTATGACAGGAAACTTGCCCCTAGAATTGGACGCTGGAGAACACAGTAGATGGCCGAACCGTTAACCTTCGACGCGCTGGCGAGCAGTGAATATGTGCTCTCGACGGCCGAGAATTTCGTGCTCTACGTACTGCTCGAGGCGATCGCGGCGGCGTGAGCGGCGGGGGCGGTAATCGCCTGCCGCTCAACCTCGGCGTGGTGCTCGATCGGTCGGGCTCGATGTACGACGAGCGGCGCCTTGAGTTCGTGATCGAGGCGGTCAAGTTCCTCGCCGAGCAACGTCGCGCCTGAAGACAAGGTGGCGGTCGTCGCCTTCGCAGACAAGGCGCAAGTGATCGTACGTCCGGATCAGATCCACGACAAAAACGCAGTGCGCCGCGCGCTCGAGGATATCGATCTGCTCGAAATTGGCGGCGGCACGCAGATGGCGCTTGGGATGCGGGCGGCAATCGACGAGGTGAAACAAAATCTCGCGCCCAACCGTCTTAATCGCGTACTGGTGTTGACTGACGGCCAAACCTACGAAGAGACCGCGTGCATCGAGCTAGCGAATCAAAATCGTGACCAGATGTCGTTCTCCGCGATGGGCGTCGGCGTCGAGTTCAACGAAAAGCTGCTGATGCGGATGACACAGGACTCGCACGGCAAATATCACTTCATCGGCGATCCTGCCGAAATTCCGGGAATTTTCGAAGACGAACTGCAAGGGCTGCGCGCGGTCAGTGTGCGCAACGGCCGGATCGAAGTGACGCTGGCGCAGGGCGTCCAGGTGCGCGAGGCGTTTCGCGCAAGCCCCGAGATTTATGCGCTGGGCGCACCGCTGGTCGGCGAGGATCGCAAGGTCACTTACGAAATCGGCGACCTCGAAGCCGGCAGTGCCGGGATCGGTCCTGCTGACGCTCGTGCTGCCGCCGCGCAAGCCCGGGCCAGTGCGAATTGGGCAATCGGCCTTTCGCTTACGAGCTGCCCGGCGTCGGCGAGCGCATCGTCAACACCGATGTGACGGTGGAATACACGCTCGATCGTACGCTGACCAGCAAGCGCAACGGGCGCGTGATGAACCTGGTCGATCAGGTTTCGATCGCCAAGCTGCAGGCCAAGGCGGAAGAGGAACTGAAGGCGGGCAACGTCGATCGCGCGACCCGGCTGTTGGGCAATGCGATTCAAGGCACGCAGCGGCTGGGCAATATCAAGGCGACGCAGGCGCTGGTCGGCCTGATGGATCAGGTGAAGAAGACCCAGACCTTGCAAACCAAGGCCGCCAAGACGACGCTTTTGCAGGCGCAGGCAGTCGTGCGCAAGACCCAGATGCTCGATCCCGAAGCGCTCAAGGATTTACAAAAGGGCGAATAGGGATTTACAGGAAAGCGAATCGAGTAAAAAATCCCGGCAACCAGGAATGCACACGGCGACTGCCGGCGGACGAGGTTCGAAGCGACGATGATCAAGTGCACTGAATGCGGCTACGAGAATATGGACGGATCTGGACTATTGCGACGGCTGCGGTGCGAAATTGGCCGCGGTCGGAAGGTGCGCCAGCGCCGGCAGCCGCACCGGCGCGCACCTGCGCACGACAGCGACCGCCGCCGAGGCGGCCGCGACTACGTAGCGACCCGATCCCGCGGAGACATACAGCCTCCGGCCGCCGCAGCACTCGAAAGAGCCGATGAAGCCGCCGGGCAAACGCCAGGCGAGCCGCCGCCGGCCTCGGAAGTGAAAACCGGCGACCTCACACCTCCGCCCGGCCACCGCTACTGCGCCGCGCGCCGCTTCGCCGCATTTCAAGGCCAAGTTGTCGCTGCTGCGCGGCGGGCGCAAGGGCCAGGAATTTCCGCTCGAAGGTGGACAGAACTTTATCGGTCGCTGGGATCCGGAGACCGGATCGTTTCCCGAAGTTGATCTCGAGCAGGACGACCCCGAAGCCAAGATCTCGCGCAAGCACGCGCTGATCATTATCGAGAACGGCAAGATCACGATCGAGGATATCGGCAGTCTCAACGGCACCTACGTCAATCGAGGCAACCGCCTGATTCCGGGCACGCCGCTCGAAATCAAGGCAGGCGACGAAGTTATTATCGGGAAAACTTTCCTGAAGCTGGTGGTCGATCCGATTTCGTAGCGGACGGAGTATACGCTTAAGGCAGGCGTTCGTTCCGATTTTCGCACAGAACCGGCAGCGAGAGCGGCGCGTCAGATCGTCGCTCGCTCGATTTTGCCGAATGAAGCGCGCCGCGGGCGAATCGGCGTGTGCTGCAGTATGGGCCTGATTGTCTTTGCAAAGCCATGAACACCGGTGAGCCGCTCGCCGTCAATCACCTGCTCGACGGCCGTTATCGCATCAGCAAGATGCTCGGCCAGGGCGGGATGGGACGCGTGTATCTCGCGAACGACACGCGGCTGGCCGATCGCCCCGTCGCCTGCAAGGAAATGATCATTGGCGACGGCATCCAGGAGCAAAAGGCGGTCGAGGATTTCAATCGCGAGGCGCGCGTTCTGGCGAGCCTGTCGCATCCGGCTATCCCGCAGGTAATCGATTACTTCGGCGAGCGCGGACGCCATTACCTGGTGATGGAATATGTCGCGGGCGGCGACCTGCAGCATCATCTTGATCAGCTAGGGATCGGCGCGCGGATGCCCGAAGCGAAGGTGGTCTGGTGGGCGCGGCAGTTGCTGGACGTGCTGCAATTTCTGCACGCGCAAAGTCCGCCGATCATTTATCGCGATCTTAAGCCCGGCAATATCATGATCGATCATCACGGACGTGCGATGCTGGTCGATTTCGGCATCGCGCGATTTCTGCCGCCGGGCGGCCGTGGCACGCAAATCGGCTCAGTCGGTTACGCTCCGCCCGAGCAATACCTCGGCAAGATGGAGCCGCGCTCGGATCTCTATTCGCTATCGGCGACAATGCATCATTTGCTGACGGGCCGCGATCCTCAGTTGGAACCACCCTTCAGCTTTCCACCGCTTCGGTCGCTGGCCCCACTGGTTTCCGCGCAGACCGAAAAAGTGATCACGAGCGCGCTTGACAAGGATGTCGAGAAGCGGCCGCGATCGGCGCGCGAGATGCGCGACCTGCTACCGCATCCGACCGCTGAGGAAGCGGGTATAAATACCTCGCTCGGTCCATCGTCGGACAGCCTGGTGGCCCCGCGCTCGAGCGCATCCGGCACTCCTTCGATGGCCGCGATGTCAACAATTGTGCTCAACCGGCCAGTCGCAGCACCCGGTAGCGCGATGGGGAAACCGCAGTGCGGACGCGCAGTTGAAAACCCAACGCAGTCTGATTCTGCCGGTCGTCGCATCGCCCACGCCGTCGCCGCAGCGATCGCAAGCGCAGCGCAATCCTCCTGCGCCAATCCCGGCGAACAACGCAGCGAGCGCGCGGATTTCGTCCACGGCCAAGACCAAGGATTTGGGAATTAAACCAGCAGTTAGCGCGCAGCCCGCGAGGGCCGTGCGGATCGCGGCACCGCCCTCGCGAGCGACGCCGAACGCGAGCACCAACCCGCATCGGTCGTCGCCGCCGACGGTACCCGACCCGCGGCCGCGTGCAGCCGCGAACTCGGCGTTGGCACATAGCCCGATCTCCCCGCGGGTGCATCCGGCGTTGAAGCAATCGCCCGCGAACTCCCCTGCTTCGTGCAACGGGCACGCGAATGCGGCGCGTGACGCGAGCAATGGCGCACGTCTCGAAGCTCTCGCCGACGGCGCGCGCTTTGCTATCGACGGCGCGCGCGTCGTGATTGGGCGATCGCTTGATCCTGCGGATACGATCGATATTGATTTATCGCGGCTCAAACGCGGGGTCGAACGGGTCTCACGCCGTCATGCGGAAATCATTCAACGGGGCGACGACTACTTTATCCGTGACCTCGGCAGCCTCAACGGCACTTATATCGCAGGCCGTGGCAAGCTGGGACGGGATCAGCTCTATCAATTGAAGGACCACGACGAAGTGGTACTGGGTGGCGCAAAACTGGAGTTTCGGAAGGGCTCACGCGGATGATTAGCTGTCCCCAATGCGGCGCACAGAATAGCGACGAGACGAAATTCTGCGATCGCTGCGGACAGGGTCTGACAAGCGGACCGGCGCGAACGGTCGTTGCGGCCGTGATGCCACCATTGGCTCTTGGCACGGTGCTCAAGAGCGGCCTGCGTATCGTAGAGGTTATCGGCCAGACGGCGCATGAGAATCGTTATCGCGCCGAGCGGTCGGTGGCGGACGGTAAGGTCGAACGCTTTCAATTGCGCGAGCAGGTCGGCCGACAACCCAAAGTGACCGGGGAATCCGACTCGCCGAACGCAATTCCATTGGAAACGGCCGCCACGCCGGACGACGAGGATCCCAATGGCCCGCGGGCGAAGACCGCAGAGTTGAAGCTCAAACCAGCCCCCGCTCCCGCAGCAGGTGATAGCGGTGGTCTCGCGACGGAAACGGAAGCGACACCCGCGAAGGACTCCAGCGCCAACGATAACAACATCGCAAACGTCACAAACGGCGAAGCTCGATCGACCACCAACGGTAGCACGAACGATGGTTCAGTCGACCCGGATGATGCCGCCACATCGGGCGATGAATTGAGCGCCGAAACAGATGCGGCAACGGCCGGCCAGGAGCGGCTACAAGACGGCTCGCCCGATACCGAGAGCGCAAACTCGATGGCCGCAACATCGGCCGACGCACCGCCCGCTCCTTCAGCCGATCGCGCGCCAGAACCGCACGAATTGGGCGACGACCTTGGTGAGGTTTTCGGCCGCGTGATGGCCCTCTCGATGACGCTCAACCATCCGGCGCTGCAACGAGCGGTAGAGGGCTTCGCGGACGACGGACGGGTCTATCTCGCGTATCGCGACGAACCTGTGACACCGCTCGCCCGGAGCAGCGGCGGCCTCCGGATGAACGAGGCCGAGGCGATCGCTGTCGCGGTTCAACTCTGTCAGGCCGTCTCGTTCGTTCATCGGCGCGGTCTGCGGGTCAACGATATTTGTCCCCAATCGATCGTTTGGGGCGCCGACGGCCGCATCAAGCTGACCGGCCTCGATTGCATGAGCAACGACACCGAGATGCAAGCCGAGCCGATCTTCAACGATGGCTACACCGCACCCGAGATCTATAAAGCACGCAAGGTCGATAAACGCGCCGACGTTTTCTCGATCGGAGCGCTGCTCTATACCTGCCTTACGGGGGAGCGGCTGGAGTCGGAGTCCTGGCGCGAGGAAGCTGGGCCGATTCGCTTTTACCCGCCTCACGTGGTTTCGCCCACGCTAGAACAAGCCGTGCGGCGCGCGTTGCTCTTCGACCCGGCGGCGCGATGGGCCAACGTTGATACGCTCAAGGCCGAGCTGGTTCGCCTCGCAGGGATTATTCGGGTGCGCGCGGCGGTCCTGACCGATGTGGGCATGGTTCGTGAGCTCAATGAAGATTCAATTATGGCGGTCGAGTTCCAGCGTGACTCGCTTATCGAACCCGCGCAGAATTTCCTCTACGTTGTCGCTGACGGGATGGGTGGGGCGGAAGCGGGCGAGATGGCGAGCGCGATCGCCGTCGGCGCGATGCGCAATTATGTCGAAAGCAAACTGCAAAGCCCCGCAACCGTCGGACCTTCCGACCTTCGTCAGATACTGCAGGACGCCCTCGAAGACGCGAATCGAAAAATTCTCGACTACCAGGCAGCGAATATCGAATCGCGCGGCATGGGATCGACCGGGGTCTCCGCACTCATCATACCGCCGGAGGCCGTGGTGGCGTGGGTGGGCGACAGTCGCGCATATTTTTACGATCATAACGGCCTCCGGCAAATTACCAAGGACCATTCCCTGGTGCAGCGGCTAATCGAAATCGGCCAGATAACTGCCGAAGAGGCGCGGCATCACGAACACAAGAACGTGATCACGCGATCGCTCGGAGCGCGCCAGAGCGGGCCAGCCGGGGCGGAATCGGTTGCCCTGCGTCTTAAGCGTGGCGATCGCGTGCTGTTGTGTAGCGACGGCCTGACGACGCACGTCGAGGATCCCGCGATCGGCTCTATCTTGCAGCGTCATTCGGATCCTTATGAGGCCGCGCGCGAGCTCGTAGTGGCCGCCAATGCCGGTGGCGGAACCGATAACGTGTCGGTCGTGGTTATATTCATAGACTGACCTCGATGGAGAACACGCCGCAAAATCCTGGAAATTCGGGACCGCTGCCGGGTCCGCTCGAACCAGGCACCGTACTTCAGCGGCGCTATGCCATCCAGCGCCTGATCGGCGGCGGCGGCATGGGGATGGTTTATCTGGCGCACGATCAGCGCTTGTCGAATCGCCCCTGCGCTATCAAAGAGATGGTCGATCATTTTATCGACCCTAAGCAGCGTATCGAAGCCAACGATTATTTTGCCCGCGAAGCCGACACGCTGGCACAACTGAAGCACTCCGCGATTCCCGCAATCAGCGACCGCTTCGACGATCAGAATCGCCATTACCTGGTGATGGAGTACGTCGAGGGGCGCAACCTCGAAGAAGAATTCGCGGTCCGCGGCGGTCCGCTGCCGGAAGGCCTCGTGATCGATATCGCGCGTCAGTTATGCGACGTGCTGGCCTACCTTCATGGCCTGGTGCCGCCGGTCGTCTATCGCGACATGAAGCCCTCCAACGTGATGATGACCGAGAAGGGGCGGGTGGTGCTGGTGGATTTCGGCATCGCACGGCTGTTCAAGGCGGCGCGCAAGGGCACCATGATTGGGACGCTGGGCTTCGCGCCGCCCGAGCAGTATCAGGGAGTGGCCGATCCGCGCAGCGACATCTACTCGCTCGGCGCCACCTTGCATTACATCGTGACCGGGCGCGACCCCGAGAAGTTTCCGCCGTTTAGCTTTCCACCGATCCGCGATCTGCGTCCCGATATTTCGAGTAATCTCGCCGGCGCGATAGATCGCGCGCTGGCCTACGAGATGGACGGGCGGCCTGCGACTATCCAGGAATTTCGCGACATGCTGCTGTACGGACGCGGGCTTTCGGCGTCGGGCAGTTCGCACGTCACCTCCAGAAGCGGCACCGCCGGACTTGCTAGCGTCGCGATGGCGCACGATATGCCCGATGCGGTGCACCATCGGACGTATCGGCGACCGCGTAGTGGAAAGCGGCGGGCCTTGGCGTTTGGTGTTTTCACCATTCTCATTGGAGGGCTCGCGTTCGGCGCAACCTACGTCTATTCAAATCCCGGGCTGCAGTCGCGCATGGGGCTGACCGAGTTCGTCAACAACCTGCCGTGGAAGCACGACGAATTGCTGTCCCAGGCGCGTGAACATCCGCTCGACTTCGATCGCATGACGCTGATGCTCTCGACGCGTTCCGGCACCGCGACTTCGCCGCCCAAGGCGAGCTTCACCGACACCGAACTCGCCAACGCCCAGTATGTCAAATGGGACGCGGCCTTCCGCAACAACATGGCCGGGCTCGACGGGCTTACCGACAAGATCGAGGCGCGTTTCTATGATCCCGCCGGCAATCAGATCGCGACCAGCGCCGATCAGCGCTTCGTCGGGCCGAAGGAGACCGCCGTCGATTTCAGTGGCGTCGCCCTGATTCCAAATGCGGCGCCAATCACCCCCGGGAATTACAAGGTTGCTCTCTATTCCGATGACCGGTTGCTCACTGAACAGCGCTTCGAAGTGGCGCCCGACCTGAAGGCCCGTGCGGCGATCGATAAGGCCACGGCCGACGCGGCCGCGGCGGCGCGCGCCGATGAGCAGAAGCGTCGCCTCGAAGGTGAGCGCCTGGCGATGATCCAGGAGCGAATGCGCCGGCCGCTGGCGATTCGGGATATCCAGTTCGTCAACAGCACCAAGGACGGCACCGTGCTCTCTGGCCCCAGCAGCGCCTTCAATGTCTCGAAGGTCTTCTTTATCGGCTGGCGCGCGATCTTCGAAAATCGACTGTTCGGTCTCGACAACAATCAGTATCGCGTCGATGCGGCATACATCGGTCCCGACGGCAGCGCGCTCGGCAGTGTTGACGACATCCAGACCGTCAAACGCACCAACGATCGAGCCATCTTCAGTGGTCGCGTCGGCAACTCGGCGGGTGGCGCCTTTCTGCCCGGCGTTTATACCGTGAATTTCTACCTCAACGGACAATATTTCGCGCAGCGCAAATTCCGGGTCGTCGCTGATGCCGGAACGCCCTATAGCAGCGGCGGGATGAGCGGTGGAGGCATGAGCGGTGGTGGCGGCTCGCTCGGCGGGAGCGCGGGTGCGAGCGTTGCGAGCGCCAGCGGCATCGAGACGCCCACGCTCGCGACCGGCACCATCGACGGCCTCGGCAGCGGCAGCCTGCCGATTGAGTTGCGTCTGCGCCCGCAGCCAAATGACTTTCTCGAAGGCGAATTAGTCGTCCACAAGGCGGGCTACGGCGTCCAGTCGATCAAGGGATTCATCCGCCGCGGAAACCAGATCCAGTTCGAGGTTCAGTACGGCCTTGAGACCCTCGATTTCCAGGGCTCCCGCCAGCGTGACGTGTTGAGGGGCACCTTCGATAGCACGCCCTCCGGCGGCCACGGCACCTGGACTACCCACATCGACTGATTCGCGTCTCTATGCTCTGGTGGAGTTCCGATGGCGAGTAACGTTTCGCGCGAAAAATTGCTCTTCTATGCTGCCGCCGGCGGACTCGGTGGGTTGGCTGCGTGGGGTGCGTCGGAACCGTTCCTCGGAATCCATTTCGTCTATCGGCCGCGACATGCTTCTCGGCGCGCTGGTAGGGTTGTTCATCGGCGCCTTCCTCGCCTCGATCGAGGCCCTCAGCGTCGGCCAGTGGCGGCAGGCTGCGCGCGGGATGCAGTTTGGCGCGATTTTCGGCGCGATCGGCGGGGCGGCCGGCCTGCTGGTCGGCGAGTTCGCCTTCGACCTAATCGGCGGCTTCAACGGGCGCGTCCTCGGCTGGGCGGTACTCGGATTGGTTGTCGGTCTCGGCGTCGGCTGGGCGACCCGTTCGGGCGCGCGACGCCGCAATGGCGCCATCGGCGGTTTGGTCGGCGGCGCCACCGGCGGCTTCTGCTACCAGGCGCTTACCGCGACCTTTCCGCAGGCCTTCGGACGCGCTATCGCAATCATCCTGATCGGCGCGCTGATCGGCTTTTTTATCGGCCTGGTCAGCGAACTGCTCAAACGCGGATGGCTGATGGTGGTCCGCTCACAAAGCCGCAACGCCCGCGAGGGCCGCGAATATCCGCTGGTCAAGAACGTCACGATTATCGGTCGCGCCGAGGAAAGCGATATTGGCCTCTTCGGCGATCAGGCCGTCCTTGCCCACCACGCGATCATTCGCCACGAGGGCAAGGATTTCTTCGTCAGTCCGACCGGTGGGGGACAGGTTCTCGTCAATCGCCAGCCGGTCAGCGGGCGCTATACGCTCAAAAGCGGCGACCGGGTCGAAGTCGGCGGCACGCTCTTCCTTTTCCGCGATCGGGCGCAGGCAGCGCAGAGCTAATCGCGGTGAAACCCAGCGCACCCGCCATCTCGCATCGCGGCGGATTTCGCGCGTTGATTATCGTGGGCGCGCTACTGCTACTTGCGGGTTGCGCGGCCTCGAATGGCGGGACCGTGGGGCTGGCTCCGGTCTCTATCCAATCGCTTCAGTACTATCCCTTCCAGGTCAAGGGCTATCAAAAGAGCTTCCCGAGCAAGAAGATTATCGTGCTGACAGCGACGGATTCGCGTTCCTTCAAAGACGCTGGCGGTGCAAACCACGATCCATACGAAGGCCATCCCGCGATCGGCCTCGTCCTCGACCGCCATGGCCAAGTTGCGCAACGATTCTACGGTCCCGATTTGGCCCCGCTCATCGGCGACGCGATAGTACAATCGGCGAAAGAAGCCGGAATGGTCTCGGCGAGCTCGCCACTGCCGCTCGAGGCCGCGCTCAAGGCGCGCGGCGCGAGCTATGTCCTCGAGGCCAAAATCACCGGCCTCTGGGTGGTCAAGCAGCGTGGCGCCGAGACCGAGGGCGGTCCAACCTGGTTCAGCGCGGCCGATGTCGCCCTCTACGTGACGATCTATAAGCCACCCTTCGCCGTCCCGTTCTGGCAGGGGCAGAGCGCCGCCGAGTATAACGACCCTCCCACGCCCACTTCCGGTTCCCGCCCCGAGGACGAAACCGAGATTTACGATCAGCCAGGCGAGGTCCTCTCGGTCGCGATGACCCGCGCAGTCGCGGGAATTTTCCGCCACGAAGATTTGCACACGTTAGTCGTGCAGGATTCCATCCCGCTCCACCGCTAGCCCTGCGCCTTTCGTGGTTTCGGTACTTGGGTTAGCCTTGGACCATCGGCGACCATGCGAATCCCGCAACCCGTCCGCCTTGGCGTAAATAGAAAGGTGACCGACCACCATGTCCGATCAGCTTAATAACCGCTCGCTGCCTCCGCCCCACGTCCTGGCTTCGATGCATCCGAAATCCACCGACGTCCCTTGCATCATCGTAATTTTCGGTGGGGCGGGCGACTTGAGCCATCGCAAACTCCTGCCCGCGCTCTACAACCTGATGGTGGATGGCGACCTGCCGAAGAAATTCGCCGTCGTCGGCTTCTCGATGGAACATATCGACGACGACGCCTACCGCAAGTTCGCACGCACCGGCGTCGAGGAATTCTCGCGCCAGAAGCTGAACGAAGACACCTGGGCGAAATTCGCACCGCTGCTCCATTTCGTGTCTGGGACCTTTACCGAGGCCGCGGACTACACCAAGCTCCGTGGGCGCCTTGAGCAACTCGATCGGGAAGTCGGCAGCGCAGGCAACCGCATTTTCTATTTCGCGATTCCGCCGGCCTTCATCGACCAATGCTCGTCCGGGATGAATGAGGCCGGCCTGATTAATCCGCCCGAATCGGACAAAGGCTTTACCCGCGTGGTGGTCGAGAAGCCGATCGGACGCGACCTCGCGAGCGCGGTCGAGATCAATAGCCAACTGGCGCGCCATTTTGACGAGAGCCAGATCTTCCGCATCGATCACTACCTCGGCAAGGAAACGGTCGAAAACCTGATGGTGCTCCGCTTTGCCAACGCGATCTTCGAGCCCATCTGGAGCGCGCGCTTCATCGACCACGTGCAGATCACAGTGGCCGAGCAGGAGGGCGTCGGCACGCGCGCGGCGTATTACGACCACGCCGGCGCGTTGCGCGATATGGTGCAGAGCCACATCCTCCAGGTGCTCTGCATGATCGCCTCCGAGCCCCCGCGTTCGACCGCCGCCGACGCCGTGCGCGACTCCAAACTCGACGTCATTCGCTCGTTGCGCCCCATTGATCGTGCCGACGTCGAGCGCCTCGCAGTGCGCGGACAATACGTCGAGGGTTTGTGCGGCGGCGAAAAAGCCCGGTCCTATCGCGACGAGGAACACATCGCGCCCGACTCGAAGATTGAAACCTTCGTCGCGCTGAAATGCTATATCGAAAACTTCCGTTGGGCCGGCGTGCCGTTCTACCTCCGCACCGGAAAACGTCTGCCGCACCGGGCGAGCGAAATCGCAATCTATTTCAAACCGGTCCCGCGCATCCTCTACAATGCGCGGCCCGCGCCGACCTTGCCGCCCAACTACCTCTCGATTCGCATTCAGCCCGACGAGGGCCTCGCGCTCAATATCATCTCGAAGGTTCCCGGACAGACCCTCCGGCTCAATCCGGTAGACGTCGATTTCCATTACAAGACGGCCTCGCCCGAGGCCTACGAAACCCTGCTCAGCGACGTTATCGTCGGCGATCAGACGCTCTTCATGCGGCGCGATACGGTCGAGGCGGCGTGGCGTTTCGTGCAGGTCATCCTCGATGTCTGGGAGCAATCCGACGCCGATCCCTTTCCTTATGCGGCGGGCAGTTGGGGTCCGACCGAATCCGCGCTCCTGATCGCGCGCGACGGCCGCGCCTGGCGCACCCTCTAGCAGGGAATCCACTGCGGTTTCTCGAGAATGCTACAGTTTGTCTTTCCGCGATGGTTCACGGCTAAAGCCAGCCGGCTTCACCGCAGAATGCGGCTAGCTCGGCCCATTCTATTTTGACCGCTCTTATCGAGGCTTCCCGTCTCCCGAGAGACCTCCGCTAGTCGCAGGCGATCGAATTTAGGCCGACGACGACTAGTTTAGGCGCCTCGTCTTTTCTCAATTGAATGCGCTACATTTTGTAACGTAGAATTTCAACAAGTTGTTTCGCCGCGAATGAAATGAGCGCCCCCTTCATCGGCGCGTGCAAGCTGCGCGGCTGGCCGGCTGGTCGATGACCGCCCTTTACGGTTCAACGGTCAACGATAACTGCTGTCGAGGAACCATCATGGCGACAAGGGCAGCCGAGCACGCTTATGCGCAAATACCAGCCGTGGTTTCTGCCACTTTTAGTCGTGTTGACCGTAGCGCTGGCCGGCTGCGGCGGCGACGCCAATGGCGGGCTGTCTTTCGATCCTTCCCCTTTACCGACGCCCACGCTGTCACCTTCGCCGTCGCCGTCACCGCGCCGTCGCCGTCACCTTCGCCGTCGCCGTCACCGACTGCGACACCTAGCCCGAGCTCGACACCAACGCCATCGCCCACGCCGACGCCCACACCGACCCCGACCGATACGGCGACACCGACCCCGTCGCCCACGCCATCGCCGACGCCGTCGCCGACCCCGACGCCATCGCCCACACCGACACCATCACCGACGCCGACACCAACGCCCACGCCGACGCCGTCACCGACGCCATCGCCCACACCGACCGATACGCCGACGCCGTCGCCGACGCCATCGCCAACGCCTTCACCAACACCCACGCCTACTCCAGCAGCGCCTGTGGTGTTTTCCACCAGTCCGCCAATCATCGGCTGTGGGGGACAGGGAGTGGCGACGAACCGGAAAATTACGGCCAGCTTCGGTCAGCCGATGGACGGCACTAGCATCACCATGGCGACGTTCACCGTGACCGGGCCGGGCTTGACGCCGGTCCTGGGCGCCGTGAGCTACGACAGCGTCAACGATATCGCGAGCTTTACGCCGACTGACCCGCTCCCGGACGGCGCTACATTCACCGCGACGCTGACCACCGGCGTGATGAGCGCCGCCGAAGTTCCACTCGCCGCTAATTTCGTCTGGACCTTCGTCGCCAGCGCGGACCTCGATACCACTGCGCCCACCGTCCTCTCAACCAGTCCGGCGGCGCTCGCCCCCAGCGTAGCCACCAATCAGAAAATCACCGCGACCTTCAGCGAGCCGATGGATTCCACCACTCTCAGCGCGACGAGCTTCACCCTCACCGGGCCGGGCCTCACGCCGGCGGCCGGCGCGGTGACCTATTCCCCGATTGGCGTAACCGCGACCTTTACCCCGACGATCGCCTTGACGACCGGGGTGACCTATACCGCGACGATCGCCACCGGGGCGGTCGACCTCGCCGGGGTTCCGGTCGCGCTCGATTTCACCTGGACCTTCACTACCGGGCTGGGCCCCGACGCTGCCGCACCATCGATCACGCTCGACACTCCGGCTAACGGTGATATCGGGGTCGCCCTCAACGCCGGGATCAATGCGACTTTCAGCAAGGCGATGGATCCTGCCACGCTCGAGCCGGCAACCTTTACCCTGGCCGGACCCGGGCCGGCTCCGATCGAGGGAAAAATCACTTACGATGTGACCAACCGGATCGCGACGTTTAGTCCGCGGAGCGATCTCGCTACCGGCACGACCTACACTGCCACCATCACGACCGGAGCCAAGGACCTCGAGGGCAATCCGATCGCGGCCGACGTCTCATGGAGTTTCACCACCGGTTCCTCGCCGAGTCTGTTGCCGGTGGATCTTGGTGCGGTCTCGCCCTTCGCGATTTTTGCTCAAGCCACTATCACCAATGCCGGGGTTTCGGCGGTCAACGGTGATATCGGTTTGACGCCAGGTACCTCAGTGACCGGATTTACCGCGGGAATGGTAAATGGCACGATTCAAATCGGGACCGCGCCTGCGACCGCCGCGTTGTCCGCCCTCGGCACCGCTTATGCGGACGCGGCCGGCCGCGCCGGGCCGATTACGATCGCCGAGAACCTCGCGACCCAGGTCCTCGCGCCCGGCCTCTATATTTCCGCGGCGAATTCATTCGAGATTACCGGCGGCACTCTCACGCTAGACGCCAAGGGCGACGCCAACGGCATCTGGATCTTCGAGATGCCGGCCTCAACCCTCACCTTAACCGCGCCCTCCTGCAGCGTGGTTCTGGTCAACGGCGCGCAGTTTGCCAACGTCTTTTGGCGCGTCGGCAGCTCCGCGACGCTTGCCGCTGGATGCATGGCGCAGGGAAACATTATGGCCGACACGACGATCACACTGGCGGCCGCCGCAGGTCTGCAAGGACGGGCGCTTGCGGGCGCGGTGACGGCCAGCGGCGCAGTGACTTTGAGCGCGAATACCGTTTCGACCGCCGGCGCCTGCAGCCAATAAGGCTGCGCACCGACGATCACGGTCGCCCGCACTTGACCTAGTTCCTCATCGACGTGCCCAATTACTCACGCTCGCCGCTCGTTCTCCCAGCAAAACTGCCGCGCAGCGAGTAACTAAAACTGAGTTTGGGCCATCGTATTCCAAGGACCTTCCCAACGTCTTCCCTCGGCCAGTTACTCGACGCGAAGCTCCGCATCGATCGCGATCGGCTGGCTGAGGTTGAAATAGTTGGGCGAAGTCTTCATCACGGTTTCGTGAATCTGCCGGAACTGGTCCGCTGTACCATCGCCTTTAATGCGTACGATATGAACAGAGACTGCTCTTGGCGCGAAAGCTTCTGTTGAACCCGAGCAAGCGCGACAGCAAGATCAGCGCGATTGCCTATGATGCGGGGTTCGGTGACCTCTCATATTTTAACCGGGCGTTCCGTCAACGCTTCGGCGCGACGCCCTCTGAGTTGCGCAACGAGCGCAGCTTCACTGGTTCTGGCCGACCGGAATTCTGAAAATAGACTTCCCTATCGACCGCCGGCGCGATGCCTGGGAAGGTTGTCGCATTTTCGCCGGAGCCGATCGCGGTTGCAATCGAACCTACGGTCGGCGACATTCTCAGGCGGTTCGCGCGACCATCCGATGCGTCCGTAGAATCGTGTCCATCCAAGGGAGGTCACCATAAATGCCTCAAGCACCAGGCCAAGGGCAGGGCGACATCCTTCTTGTCGGGAGCGTGCCGCTCGAGTCCGCGCGCGAAGTCTTCACCATTTGCGCGACCGCGCTCGGATCGCATCTCGCCTCCATCCCGGACGGCG
The DNA here is from genome assembly GCA_963774705.1 of uncultured delta proteobacterium. Classification (GTDB taxonomy): domain Bacteria; phylum Desulfobacterota; class Binatia; order Binatales; family Binataceae; genus JADMIL01. Next base: position 171,004 of record CAVZFW010000017.1, on the reverse strand, counting down.
AAGTGGGCCCGCGCAAAACCTGGATTCAGTGCCAGGCGCTGCTGGTCTTCAACGGCCATCCGGGCATCGAAACCGTCGCCCGTCCGAACACCCCCGACGGCCTCGCCCGTGCCTATGACGACAACTGGGCATTCCGGCTAAAACCGGGTATCGAGTCGATCGAGTTCCCCGACTTACACTACGCGCGCTGGGCGATCGAGTCTTACGAGGTATTCCGGGAGCTCCGCGACCGCGGCGTAATTCCCGCGGGCATGCGTTTTCAGGTAAGCCTGCCCACGCCCTTCGGCGGCTGCGGTACCTTCTTTCCTGACTCGCATGAGCGCGAACTCATCCTCCGTTTGTACGAATCCGCGATGCTCCGCGAGGTCGCCGCCATCTGCGCGCGTATCCCGCAAAACGATCTTGCGATCCAATGGGACGTCTGCGTCGAGATTCTCGAAGTCGTTACCGGCGCGATCGCTCTGCCGGGTGATCCGTTTGCACGCGCCGCCGCACAGTTCGATTTCATCTCGCGCACCGTTCTGCCCGGCACCACCCTCGGCTTCCATTTCTGTTACGGCGACCTTGCTCATCGCCATCTGGTCGAGCCCGACACACTCGCGCTGTCGGTGCGGATGGCTAACCTCGCGATCGACAATGCTGGGCGCCGCGTCGATTGGATTCATCTGCCCGTCCCGATCGCCCGCAAGGACGACGCCTACTTCGCCCCGCTGCACGATCTGAAGCACTCGAACTGCAAGGTCTTTCTCGGCCTGATTCATCTGCAGGACGGCGTCGCTGGGTCGCTCACGCGCGCACAAACCGCTCGCCGTCATCTGGCAACCTTTGGTATCGCGACCGAATGTGGACTCGGCCGGCGTCAACCGGAAACGCTCGCGGAGGTTCTGCGGATTCATCGCGAGGTCGCCGACCGCCTCCCCGAGACCTCCGCTTGAACGCTTTGGGAGCAACCAGAATGCTCTCACGTTCAAAACGTATTGCGTCGGCCGCGGTAACGCACTACACCTCGATCATCTAACCATCATCGCTGTCGCACCGCGTCGTGCACGCCTCACAATCGCCGTCCGCGCCCCGCGTGGCAGTGATAGGGTGCCGGGGCGGGAGGGCGCAAATGTTACAACATACCAGCAGCCGTTATGAGCAAGACCTCGCTGATCTGTGGACAGCGCTTCTGCAGATGGGCGAATTGGTCTGTGATCAAATCGGCGATGCCGTTCGCTGCTTGTTTGCCGGCGATGTCGAAGGCGCCAATGTGGTCGCTGCGCGCGACGCCGAAGTGAATCGGCTCGATAGCGAAATCGATCAGCGCTGCGTCCAGGTGCTCGCCCTGCACCAGCCCGCCGCGCGTGACCTGCGGATGATTATGGCGAGCCTCAAGATTACCACCGACCTCGAACGGATCGGCGACCAGGCGGTAAACATCTGCAGCAGTCTGAGCGACTCCGCCAGCCGTGGCGCGTTTGGCGTGGACGCCGATATCGAGCGCATGTCGGCGACCGCGCGCTTGATGGTCAAGAACAGTCTCGAAGCTCTCGGTAATGGTAATTGCAGGTTGGCTAAAGCGGTGATCGACGCCGACGACGAAATTGACGCACTACATCATCGCGTGCTTGACCTCTTGCTCAATGCGATGGTCGAGGTGCCGGCCGGAATCGGTCAGGGCACCAAGCTGGTGTTCGTCTCGCGCTCGCTCGAAAAAATTGCTGACCACGCGACTAACATCGCGGAATCAGTGGTTTTCATGGTTGAAGGTCGCGACATCCGGCATCGCGAACCCTCATTAGAATAATGACTTCACACGCCAGCTACTTTACATTCCAACTCGCGACCGGTATCTTGTAGTAGCGCTAGGACGCATCTCCCCGTTAAGCCTCGAAAAGTACGGCTTTCTGTCTGCTGCTTCCTCGCAATATCCTTAGGAGGCCAGACATGGCCAGCAAGCTCTACGTAGGCAATCTCGCCTACTCCGTTACCAACGCCGATCTCGAAGCGCTGTTCTCGCAGGCCGGCGCGGTCGAAAGCGTCGCGGTCATCACCGATAAGTTCTCCGGCCAGTCCAAGGGCTTCGGGTTCGTCGAGATGGCGGACTCGGCCGATGCTGCTCGCGCTATCGAACAGTTCAATGAGACCGAACTCAAGGGCCGCAATATCAAAGTCAACGAAGCGCGGCCTCGCGAGGCGGGTGGTGGTGGCGGTAATCGCAGCGGTGGCGGGGGAAATCGCAGCGGTGGCGGCGGTAACCGCGGCGGTGGCAGCCGCTGGTAATCAAGCGGCTCGCGAGCGGCTCACAATCCGACGATAAAGCGAAACTGGGCTTCTTCAAGTACTCAAGGACGCATCGGTCTTGATAGCCGCACAGTCTCGCGCGCAAATCGCCGAGCGTCCGTGGGAATGGCCGTGGTGGAGGACTACTGCGCAAGATTCTTTCACCTTGGGATGGATCGTCCTGATCCATCTAACCGCTGCAATCGGCCTGATCCTGTTCCCCTTGCCGGGATGGCGTCTATTGTTCGGCGCAATTGCCCTCGCCTGGATCGGCGGGCTAGGCACGACCGTCTGCTATCATCGCGCGATCGCCCATCGATCCTTGACGCTCAAACCATGGGCGCTCGCAGTGTTGACCTTCTTCGCCGTGCTAAACGGCTCCGGCAAGCCAATCACCTGGGTTTCCGGCCATCGACTCCATCATGCGACCGCCGATACTGACGACGACATTTCGAGTCCCCGGCACGGCTTTTTCTGGTCTCATCTGCGTTGGCTCTGGCAAGCCGGAATCCCGGAAATCAAGCGCTTCTGCTCGGATCTTGATCGTCCGATGTTTCGGATCTGGAATTTTCTGCAACCGCCGATCCTCGCGCTCTCTTATTTCGGCGGCCTCTGGTTCGGATGGCCGGCGTTCTTCTGGCTCGGCTCGATCCGTCTGGTCTTCGCGCTGCACGCGCAATGCTTCGTGAACAGCATCTGCCATACTGAACCGACCGCCGCGATTGGCGAGGACTCCAGCCGCAATATTACCTGGCTCGCCGCGATGCATCTGTTCCAGGGCGAGAACTGGCATCGTAACCATCATGCGCGCCCCGGTTCTGCGCAACTCGGATGGACTTGGCGCCAACCCGACCTCGGCTACCTCGCGATTTGCGTGTTGGAGAAGATCGGCGCGGCCACCGACGTTCGCCGCCTCCGCCGCATCTGAACTGGGCACAGGGGGAGTTGGTAGCGCTTCAAGGTTAAGAATCGTCAGCGAACTCTTACCAGCGGACGAGCATCATTTCTGAACAAAATCCGGGGCCCATTGCCAGGATGAGTCCTGGAGCCCCAGGCTCGGGACGCCGGCTCGTCATCGCGGCCTCGAGCACCTTCAGTACAGAACCCGACGATAGGTTGCCGAATTCCGCGAGGCATTGCCACGATAACTCGAGTTCGCGATGGCATAGGCCGAGAGCCGTCTCGACCGCCTGCAAAATCTTCGGACCACCTGGATGAATTATCCAACTCTTGATGTCCGTTCGGGTCAAGTGATTCGCCGCCAGGAAAGCATCGACATCCGCGCCGAGCCGCCGCTTGATCAGCTCCGGTAAATGTTGTGAGAGCACGATCGCGAAGCCTTTCTCCGAAATATCCCAGCCCATGATTTCTTCGGTATCCGGGTAGAAGACCGACCGGTTGGCGACGATTGCCGGACCCGCACTGCTGCGCTCGGCGCCGGCCAGAATTGCCGCCACCGCACCATCCGCAAAGAGCCCCATCGAGATCATGTTGACGGTCGAAAGGTCGTCGCGCTGGACCGTCAGCGAACATAATTCCACCGACAGAATCACCGCGATCTGCTTGGGATAGGCGAGCACATAATCAGCAGCGCGCGTGAGTCCGATCGCGCCACCGACGCAGCCGACGCCAAAAATCGGCGTCCGCTTGATATCCGGCCGCAAACCCATCCGATTGATCAGCCGCGCGTCGAGTGAAGGGCTCGCGACGCCGGTCACCGATACCACATAGAGCGCATCGAGGTCGCGCCGCTCTAATCCCGCGCGCTCGAGCGCGCCGTCGATTGCGCGTTCACCGAGCTCTGCGGCGACTTCGAGCCATGCCCGATTGGTCTCGCCGAAAGTCTCGAAGCTGGTGTACTTTTCGAGTGGAAATGACAGGTAGCGCTGCTTCACGCCCGCGCGCGAATGGAGCCGATCGAGCAATTCGGGATGTTCGAGACGCTCACCCCAATGTTGTTTGATCGCGCCCGTAATAACTTCCTGCGGGTAAAGGTGTTCGGGAAAGGCGCTGCCTACGCTCAAAATTCTCATCCCAAAAAAACTCCAATGGGCGCCGGCGCCCCTCCCTGCTTGATCAAAGTTTGGCCACATCATCGCGTCGGTGACGAACGCCTTGTGGGCTGGTACCAAAGGGAGCAGAAACTGTCGCAATAGACCGTTGGTTAATATAGCAGTTCTCGTTCCAACGGGGCGATTCCCCCATCTGGCGAGACGATCAATCGGTTCCGTAAAGAACAACGTTGGCTGACATTCAGCGATCGCCGGTCTGCGCGAGCCACACTCGACCACAATCACGTGCTACTCTGCCGTTCACCTTCGTTTTATCTCGATTCGATTAAGTTCAAGCTCCCGCACCGCGTTCTGCGATCGCAGCACGAGTCGCAAGGGATCTCTCGCTAAGCCCGCAGCGATCGGGCAACATTGCAACTGTGCCCTATGGCCCGCCCCTGCTTGAAGCGATCGGTCTGCGCAAGAGCTTCGGTTCGCGCCTCGTCCTCGATGGCGTCAGTATAGCGGTCAACGCCGGTGAAGTCGTCGGCCTACTCGGTCCCAACGGTGCGGGCAAAACCACCACCCTCTCACTGCTCGCAACGCTGCGCGAACCCGACGCCGGAACCGTGCGTATCAGCGGCGCGACACCGTCGTCAAAACACTTCGCGCTGCGCCGCCGGATGGGCTTCGTGCCGCAGACCATAGCGCTCTATCCGGCGCTCAGCAGCTACCAGAATCTCGAACTTTTCTCGCGCCTTCACGGCGCTTCCAAATCTCAGGCACGCGTGGATTGTATGCGCGTCCTGCAGGAAGTCGGCTTGACCGAGCGCGCCGATGATCCGATCGCGGTACTCTCCGGCGGGATGAAGCGGCGGCTCAATCTCGCGTGCGGAATGGTCCATGGACCCGATTTGTTGTTGCTCGACGAGCCAACCGTCGGTGTCGATCCGCAATCGCGCGAGCAGATTCTCGAGACCATCCGCCGGGTTGCCGCCGCCGGCGCCGCCGTCGTTTACAGCACGCATTATATGGAGGAGGTCGAGCGCATCTGCAGCCGGGCACTGCTCATCGACAATGGCAAGGTCGTCGCCAGTGGCACGATCGCGGAGCTGATCGCCTTGGGTGGGCGCCAGACGCTGATGGAAATCACCTTCCGCGAAACCGTCCCACCCAACTGGTGCGATGGGCTCGCCGGCATCACCCCGATAGCTGCTCACGCCACCGACGGCAAGGTCGCGCTGCAGCTTGAAAGCTTCGCCCTCGTGGATCCAATACTCGAACGTGCGCGCCTTTGCGGTGTGCAGGTGCTCGAATTCAGAGTCCACAGCGCCAACCTTTCCGACGCCTTCATTGCGCTGACCGGACACGCGTTGCGCGATCCCGGCCGCGACGGGCATTGATTCGCATCCACTTGGCAAACCGATGGCGCGGACTGTAGCCCTCACTTTTCTCAATGAGTTTCGCCTGCTCCGGCGCGATCCTATCGGCCTCTTTATGCTGCTGCTCGCTCCGATCGTGATCATCGCCGTTGCCGGTTTTTCGCTCGGCAATATTTACGGCGCCCGTCTTGGCGCGAATACCTATACGCTCGCGTTGGTCGACGACGATCGCGGTGCGGTTGCCCAGGCGATCGTCGATGCGCTCAATCGCGAGTCCGCCATCACCGTCGCTCATGTGGCGACGCTCGACGCCGCGCGCGCGATCGTAACCGGACGCGATCGGGCGCCGCTGGCGATTCTGATTCCGTCCGGCACCACTGCCGCGCTCGCCGCCGGCCGCAGCGCCAACGTCGTACTCTACGTCGATCCGATCAAGCGACTCGAAGTTTCCGCGATCGAGTTTCGCGTCGCTGAGCTCTGCCAGCGCATCACCGCCGCCGGCCGCGATCAGGCAAGTCGCCGCATGGCCGATGGCGGCGCCGACCTCCGCGCGCGGCTTGCGCGCATTTCCGCCGATCTCAACACCCTGCAGGCTGGCGTGACCAACTACCCGCGCCAAATCGCGCTCGCGCAAGCGCACGCCGAATCCTCGATCAAGGAACAGCTCGACCGCCAGCTGCGCGAGACCCTCGACGCCCTGCGCGCACAAACTCAGGCGGCTGTCGAACAATCGATCGCACAAGCGCAAACCGCGCTCGCGACCGAAGTCAGCAGCCGGCGCGACGCTCTTGCCAGCGTTCGCGACTACCTGATCGCATTGCAAGCGAGCGAGCGCGATTTCGCTCGATGGTTCACGGCGCTCAAGGCCGCCGCCGGTTCGCACGCGAGCGCGATTCCTCCGCCACCCGCGTTTCCCGTGCCCCCTTCGCCGGCCGCCCTCGCCGAACTCTCCAGGCCGATCGATCTCGCGATACCGCCGCCGCATTTGCCCGACTCGGCGGCCGTCGCTGCTTCCACGAGGTCCACGTTGTCGATCAAGCTGCCCGCGATGCCGCCGATGCCGGCGCTCCCAACCACGCAATTGCACGCCGATCTCGAAGCCCTGTCACCCGCAGCCCTGCCGATCATTCCGGGCACTCTCGGATGGACCGAACTCTCCGCCACTGGCGGTGTCGCCAACATCAACTCCTTCGATCAATACGTTCCCGGATTCGGCATCACCTTCCTGCTCATCGGGATGCTGATGGGCATCTCGCTCGGCCTTATCGACGAGCGCGACTGGGGTACGCTGGCGCGCCTGCGCGTCAGCGGCGCCCCGCTGGCCGGCACCCTCGTCGGCAAGCTGCTCGCGCGCTTTGTCGTCGGGCTGGCCCAAATGGTCGTGCTGATGGCGATCGGCTACTCGATGTTCGGGGTCTCGCTGGGTCGCTATCCAGCGATGTTGCTGCTGCCGGCCGCCGCAATTTCCTTTGCTGCCGCCGCCTTCGGCCTGATCATCGCCTGCATCGCGCGCACCCACGATTCTGTGATGCCGTTTGGTGCAGTGGTCGCGATGGCTATGTCGGCGATTGGCGGATGCTGGTGGCCGCTCGATTTCGAGCCATCCTGGATGCGCGCCTTCGCCCAATTCCTGCCAACCACCTGGACGATGCTCGCCTTCAACAATCTGATGATCCGGAATCTGCCGCCCGCGAGCGCGTTGTGGCCGTCATGCGCGACCATCGCCTTGGGGCTCGCCTTCCTGGTAGTCGGTCTTATCGGGGCTTCGCGCCTCTACGATTAGCATCGCGACGCGCGGTTTGACTATTTGGAGACGCCGCGCGTCGAGCGCTTTGCAAATCCACGGGGTCGTCAATGCGCCGACAGTGCTTCCGCCTGATGTGCTGCCCACTCGCTCACCAGGTCTTTCTGCGCGTTCGTCAGTTCCGCCCCTGGACGGAAAACCGTGTAATCCCATGGCGGCATCTCCCCCCGATTCACCGCCCGCCCGATCGCCTCGATCTCGTCGCTGCGCCGCCGCGCGTCGTAATCCGTCCATTTGGTGAAGTTCAAATTCTCCCGCGCCGATCTGGAAAACCAGTACGACGGTGCAATTTTCACGTACCAAGCCGCCCGACCCTCCTCCGAGTGGCAATCGAAGCAGGCACTGGCGAGAATCTGCGTAACTTCCGGATTCGATGAAAATGGCGTCCAAGGATTCGGCGCCGCCGCAACTTCTGACAACGGAGCCTCGGACTTCGCGATACTATGGGAATTGCTCGAACAACCAGCCACGGCCAACAGCGCAACGGCAACGAATGTTGGTGAAATCAACCGAGACGGCGCACTCCGGCCACGCACGTCGTTCTTTGCAATGGTCGGTTCGACTGCCCTTTGCAAGCCCAAACCCTCCCACAAGGCGACTTTGCCACCATAGCCCGATCGATGGCGCCCGCGATAGCCGCCTCAAATCCTTTCTACAAAATTTGGCCCAATTGTAATTTCAGCGCGCCCGCATGATTGTTGCGCAGTCGCAACGGCGTTGCTGCGCGCTGTCGACGACGATTGTAAAGCCGCGATTAGCTGGTTATCGCCCAAACCTCGATTGGCATCGGGAATGCTGTGAAATGTGCCTCAGGGTTCACCAAACCAACATCGGCAACCACCATCAATGCCAATCGCCGCACCTACAACAGAAACGAAGCACTCGATCACCCGCCCTCGCGTACCCGGATGGCTGAACTGCGAGCTTTGCGAGCGGCCCGCGTCGCGTCCGCATCGGCGCTTGCGGCTGACCCGCGTGCGTCACAACGGCGATGACTCATCCGCTATGATCGGCGACCGTGCTTCATCTGATGACGCCGCTAATCCTGCTATGCTCGTGTTGCTCTGTTCCGACTGTTGCGCGCTGATCGTTGGCGCCATAGACGAGGACGAATGGCGCCGTCGCACAAGCGAATCGCTCACGACAGCAAATCGCCCACAACTCCCGCCACCGCGCGCCACTCCGTCGAGGCAGCTTCGAGGCAAAGCTCATCCGTATAGCGATCACAAGCACCCCTCCAATATATAACCTTCGCCTTTATTTCGATTTGCGCGTAGCTTCAGAAAGGCTATCTGACAAAAGGGGCCGTTTGGATTCGCACGACATAGTGGCTATCCTCGCGCATCGAAATTGACTGTTTGCTATAGTAGCCATCACACGCTCTACCCGGCTATGATCGCGGCGCAACGATCTGCTCAACGCGCCCGACGCCGGATCCTTTAGCGGGGACATTTCGAAACTATATGGGCACCACTCCGGCTTCTGCCGATCAGACTGAAACCACGGTGGCACTCATGGACACCGACGGTTCACCCGATACCCTGACCGAGACGCATACCGTCTTGATTGCGAACGGCGTGACCGCCCCGAGCGAGCCGCCCCAAAAGACCGAGCCTCTCGCGACCGCGACCCCCAATGGTGAGGCGACCCCATCCGTTATCCGGATAGATCCGGCACTCAAGTCCCCCGATCTGTTTCTCAATCGGGAGCTGACCTGGCTGCAGTTCAATCGTCGCGTGCTCGCCGAAGCGGAAGACGCCCGCAATCCACTGCTTGAGCGGCTCAAGTTCCTCGCCATCACCGCGTCCAATCTCGACGAATTCTTCATGAAGCGCATCGGCGGTCTCAAGCAACAGGTCGCCGCCGGAGTACACGAACTCACGGTTGACGGACGCACCCCGCATCAGCAGATCGCCGAATGCTATGCCGAGGTCCGCGACTTTCAACGGCGTCAGCGCATCGTCGCCGAGGCGCTTCTCGCGGCCCTCGCTCCCCATCGCATCGCCGTCGTCGGTTACGAGGAACTCTCGTCCGAAGAGCAAGCCCAAGTCCGCGAGTATTACTACGGCAACATCTTCCCCCTCGTCACGCCGCTGGCGATTGACCCGGCGCATCCGTTCCCGTTCGTGTCCAATCTCTCGCTCAACCTGCTCGTCACGATCCGCGAGCCGCGCGAGTCGGAACCCTCGATGGCACGGGTGAAAGTCCCTGTCGGGCTTGGCATCCCGCGCTTTATTCCAATTGGTGCCAACCATCGCTTTGTGCGCCTGGAAGATGTCATGGCGCATAATCTCGATCTGCTCCTGCCCGGCATCCGCGTTGCGGCCTGCGAACTTTTCCGCGTTACGCGCAACGCCAATACCGAGCGCGACGAGGAAGAAGCCGACGACCTGCTCTCGCTGATCGAGACCGAATTGCGCGACCGCCGCTTCGCCCCGATCGTGCGCCTCGAAGTTCTCCCCGGAATGGATTCGCTGCATCGCGGGATGCTCGCGGCGGAACTCGGTCTCGACGAAAATGCCGACGTCTTCGAGGCCGACGGCATGATCCAGATTCGCGACCTGATGGAGCTGGCGATGCTCGACGTGCCGGCACTCCACGATCCCCCGCACCACCCGATCGATCAGCCGCGGCTCCAGGCCGAAGCGCAGCGCAGCATTTTCCACATCCTGCGCGACACGGGCTCGATCCTGCTGGCCCATCCTTACGAATCGTTCTCGACCTCGGTCGAACGTTTCCTGCGCGAGGCCAGCGTCGATCCGAAGGTTCGCGCCATCAAGATGACGCTCTACCGCACCTCGCACGACGCCAAGATCATCGGCTACCTGTGCGATGCTGCCCGCAACGGCAAACAGGTCGCAGTCGTCGTCGAGCTCAAGGCGCGCTTCGACGAGGCCGCCAACATCGAGTTCGCCAACCGCCTCGAGGACTTCGGTATCCACGTCACCTACGGTGTCGTCGGCTACAAAACCCACAGTAAGGTGATTCTGGTCGTCCGTCAGGACTACAACGGCATTCGCCGCTACGCTCACATCGGCACCGGCAATTATCATCCCGGCACCGCTCGTCTGTATGCCGATTTCGGCATCCTTACCAGCGACGACGCCATCGGTCGCGACCTGACCGAGCTCTTCAACTACCTGACCAGCGGCTACCATCCGAAGCGCAACTACACCAAGATTCTTCCGGCTCCCGCGATTCTCAAAAATGCCCTGCTCGATCGCATAGACCGCGAAATCCGCGTCCACTCGGCGTCCTCTCCCGGCCTCATCCAGATGAAGATGAATGCGTTGGAGGACGTCGATATTACCCGCGCCCTCTATCGCGCCGCGCGCGCCGGAGTGAAAATCGATCTGATCGTTCGCGACACCTGCCGGCTGCGGCCGGGCATTCCCGGGCTCTCCGAAAGCGTGCGCGTCGTGAGCATCGTCGGCCGCTTCCTCGAGCACGGACGCATTTACTACTTCCGTAATAGCGGCGCCGAGGAATACTACATCGGCTCGGCCGATTGCATGACGCGTAACCTCGAAAGCCGCGTCGAGGTCGTTGCGCCGGTCGAGGATCCGCAGTTGCGCCGCGAATTGCGCGTGGTCATCGACGCTCAGCTCAAGCCCAACCGTTGCCAATGGGAAATGCAGTCTGACGGCTCCTACATCGATCGTGGTGTCGATTCCAGCCTGAATTGCCAGCTATACCTGATCGATTTCGCCGAGAAAAATCGCCTGCGCAAGAAGCGTAATCGCGGCTTCGCCCGGCGCAACGGCCGCAACAACTAGCCTCCCGCTGCGGCCCGGGCGTTTGAGTCTCAACGCCGTTACATGCCACGCTCGCGCAAAAGCAGGCGCGATTCTTCACATCGCCCAGGGAAAACCATCATGGGAAATCGACTTCGCCAGGTCAGCAAGCGCGACGCCTCTCCGGAGGTTCTGAAAATCTACAAGGAGCTATTCGGCGATCGCGATCCGGTTGCCGAGCCCGGTACCGCCACCGGTACTCCGGGCGACTATTGGACCACCTACGCGCTCGTCCCCGAGATACTCACTATGTCGCGCGACTCCCTGATGGGGATGCTTGCGCCCGGCCGCCCGCTCGATGCCCGTTTTCGCGAACTGGCTATCTTGCGCGCCGGCATCGTCGGCGACTCGCGCTTTGAATACTCGCAACACATGAAGGTCGCGCGCATGGTTGGGATCACCGAAGAAAAGCTCGCCGCGATCAAGGGCTGGGCCACCAGCGACAAGTTCGACGCCGCCGAACGCGCCGTGATGGCAGCAGCGGACGAACTCGTCGGCCGCAACCTGATCGAGGACGCGACCTTCGCCGAGCTCAAGCGCCACTTCCGCGACGAACAGATCATGGAACTGGTTTACGTCATCGCGCTATGGCGAATGCACGGCCTGATCGTGCGCGCGCTGCACCTCGAATACGACGGCGACACCACCGCGCGCATGGCCGAAATCCCCGCCCCGCTGCCAAAAGCATAAGCCCGTGCGAGCGGGACGAGGATCATCCGTGATTACGGTTGACCGCCGATTCGTGCCGCGGCGCCCGTCAACTCCGCAACTTGCCGGGACGACGTGCGAGGGGCGTTCGCGGGCGTCTCACTGGCGCGCCGCTGCGTAGGTTTCGCATGCGGGCTCTTCGCTCCCGATCCTGGAATCACTCTGATAATCGCCATCATCCCGCCGTCCTCGTGCTCCAGGATGTGGCAATGATAGACGAAGTCGCCGATGTCCGGTCCACGAAAATCCATTCGCACCGTCACGCTGGGAAAGGCGCCATTTCCTTTCCACGCGGGTATGTGAACCATGTCTAACAGCTGCCGATCCTTCATCCGCACGATTCTTCCATCGCGCCTCAGGAGCAGAAAGTGAATCTGATGAATGTGGAATTCGTGTGCCTCCAGCGATCGATTCTGCACGACCCAGTCTTCCACTGAGCCCTGCGTCGTCGTGATCGCCGGCGGATTGTTCGGGTCGAACACGACCGGCGTGGCGCCGTCGACCGTTATGAAGAAGCGCTCATCGCCGCCAGGTCCGCCGCTGTCCTCGGAAAAATAGAGCTTGCGCTTCGCGGTGACTGGCGCAATCGCGAGGCCCTCGAAGCGCTGCGCGTGTACCGGACCAGTCGAGGCCGCGGTGTGAACCAATGCGCTGCTCGAGACCGAATCCGTCTTCACAATTTGGGCTAGCGGCCGCGCCGGATCATTGTCGCCTTCCTCACCAGTATTAACCTTGCGCGTGAACAGTATCGCTTTGCGAATATTCTTCCCCGGTCCCGTGACGATAAACTCGACGCGCCCCGCCGGCGGCACCAGCAAATGATGCCGATCTACTATCTTTCCTTGCCGGGTGCCGTCCTGAGAGCCGGTCGGGACGCCGTCGAGCCCAACCACTTTCAGTAATTGCGGCACGCCGTCGTACTTCAGCTCCAGGTCGAGAATCGTACCCGCGGCCGCGTTGACTACGCGCCAGAATTGCTTCTCACGCGGCTTCATCGCGATCATCGCCGGTGGATAATCCGGATAGGGAATCGGCACGTAGTTCAGCGATACGTCCCATGCCGGAACTTTGTCGCCTTGCGGATCTCCCGGCACCGGATTGTCGCGCACCAGCAGAATCTGTTGCGGCAACCCTGCAACCTGCGGCTGAATCGCCTCGATCCCTTCGATTACAATCGCACCCGACGCGCCGCCTTGTACCGCCGCTTCAGAGAGCCCGTGTACGTGCGGATGATACCAATAGAGACCGGGCGGTTCGTCGGCCGGGAACTGCACATTGTAGGTGAAGCTGTCTCCCGAATTGATCAACGTGTGAATCACTTCGTCCTGTCCGCAGGTCGGCGACGTATTGGTCCCATGAAAATGCACGTTGGTGGACGACGTATCCATCGTCGCCGCGCCGCACTGTCCATCGAGCGGCACCGACATCTGCATCTTCATTGCACTCGAAGTGGTCCGGACCGGCGTATCGTTCGTAATGTTCAGCACCAGCGTGTCGCCCGGGTTCAAATGGAGCGTTGGCGATTGCGTACCGTCGGCGAGCATGTAGCAATACCGCGTCAATCCGTTCGAATCGACTACTGTCTGATACGAGAAGTTCACCGTCAGCGTTCCGTTCTGACTGAATAGATCCTCCGGTTCGACGATGTTGCTGCCCACCGCAAATCGCGGGCACGGATTTAAACTTAGGGCGCGGCTGCTACCCCTAGTCGCTAATAGTCCGATCGCGGCAAGCCCTGCGATCATCAGAAATCGATAAACCGTCGTCATTTCCTTGTGCACGTGTTTCTACTCCCGGGATAAGACCCTGACCGGCGCACGAGGCCTGGTTGTTAGGATTCCATTGTTCAGTTTGAAAATGATTCTGCATTTCAATATCGTTTATGGCTAGCCTCGTCAACCGAAGACGGATTTTAAATGACTGCGTTACCCGAGTCGTTGGTTCAACGCGAGAAAGCGCTGTGCAACGTGTCACCCGGACGATCTCCACGGCCGAACAACTGAAGACCAGCGGGAAGCGGTCATATCGTGCGCAACGATGACGCGACCTGCTTTTCTTGCCTTGCATCAATCGGCATGTGCTCGCATATGTATGGTCTTGGCGCAACGGGATTCGGGCTTCCTTTCAGATCGGGAACATCACGATGCGCACGACAAGAATGATCAAGGCCTACCACTTTCTTCCCGACGACATGCGCGCCGATGAAGATATCGTCGCTGGCCTCGACGAACCGTGGCACATCGGTGACACGCGCATATACACGCCGGTGAAAATAGCCTCCGGTGGCGGCGAATTCATTACCGAATCCGGCTATCACTCATCCAACACGTTGTGGGACGCGCTGATGCAGGCAAATGGGCCCGTCGCGTGCCTCGTCGAAGTTTCGACACCGCTCTCGACTACTGACTCGGCAGATGGGCCTTCCTCACAGATCAGCGAAGTCAGAGCCCTGATCGCGGCGGTTGACGTGCGCGCCGAACTTCGGCGCTTCGCCTGTGATTGTGCCGAACGCGTGCTTACGATTTACGGAGATCGCTATCCGCGCGACGGCCGCCTGCGCCACGCGGTCCACGCCGCTCGCCGATTTGCCGGAGGCCAAGCTTCGGCAGAAGAACTGCAAGCCGCCTTGGCTGGAGTCCGCGACGCCGCCGATGGAGCCAGTGGACAGGCGCGCCTGGCCGCATTTTCCGCCTTCGGTACGACCTTGCGCGAAGCACAGGATGCGGCAATCACCGCGGCGCGGTCAGCCATGTGGGCGGTTGACGGACGGACTACACCCGGTCCCGAACGCGACTGGCAACGCGCGCACTTCGACCAGCTTTTCGCCCACCTGTTCGCGTCCTAGCCGATTTACCGCCAATCGCTTCCGTCGGGTTTAGTTCGAAGGAGATTGTGCGATCCCTGAATCGGCCGTGCGCACGTGTTCGCGCCTAAACCCCAGGCCCAACAGGCGCGCCGGAATTCTGCGCAAAAGCGCCCATCGGTTCATCAGTCTCACCACCAACGGCGCCGACGGACGCTGGCCGCCGCCGAGCACGCGCCCAATCACGCGATTCTGAATCGCCGCCTGCAACCGCTGCGTCATCCTCGTGGGCCACTCCCGGCGCCGCTGAACCTGGCCTCAGATCGTCCGCCGTAATCGCGCCGCGTAAAAAGGGCGCCGTCAGCAGATTCGCCGTCGCGACCGCATCCTGCACCGCGAGATTGATTCCCACTCCTCCGATCGGTGACATCGCGTGGGCCGCGTCGCCGATACAGAGTAACCCCGGCCGATACCATTGCTTCAGGCGGTCAGCGGCCACCGTCAATAGCTTGATCTCGTCCCAACCAGCTAATTCATTCACGCGATCGCTCAGAAACGGCGCAAGCCTGACCAGTTCATCGCGCAGCGCCGGCAAACCCTTCTGCTGAATCTCGGCCCAACTCCCCTTCTTGATCACGAATGCGCACTGCCAATAATCCTCCCGATTGATCATCACCAGGATCCTGCCGGTATCGAAGCGGCCCAGCGTCTGTCCCGGATCGTCCGCGCGCCGCGATAAGCGCATCCACAGAACGTCCATCGGTGCGCCAAGGTCCACGATCTCCAGACCAGCCTTTTCCCGCACCGTCGAATGGCGTCCATCGGTGCCCACCACCAGCGCGCTGCGAATCTCCAATTGCCCGTTTGGAGTTTTTGCGCGAACCCCGATTACACTTTCGTGGTCCCACAGCAGGTCGGTAACTTCAGTCTCCATGCGCAGATGGAAAGTTGCATAGCGCTTGGCGTGTTCGGCGATGAAGTTCAAAAAATCCCACTGCGGCATCAAGGCGATAAACTTGCACCGCGTCGGCAGATGGGAAAAGTCGACCACCTTGAAACTGTTACCACCGATTTGCGCGCCGAGTTCGCGCGCTTCCTGATGCGGCCGCTTGAGAAATTCCTCGAGCATACCCAGTTCATGCATTATTTCGAGCGTTGACGGATGGATCGTGTCGCCGCGAAAGTCGCGTAAAAAATCCACATGCTTTTCCAGTACCGCGACCTTTACGCCCGCGCGCGCCAGCAACAACCCCAGCACCATTCCCGCCGGTCCGCCGCCGGCGATACAGCACTGGACGTACATTTCCTCGGTTTTGCTGCCGTCCTCGTCAGTCATCCGACTACCATCGCATCGCGTATTTGCTTCGCACGATTAGTCAATCGCGGTTTTCGGCACGCTCGAGCTCAAGCGCGCTTGTGTCCCGCTACATCTTTCTCGGATCATCCGGTACCGCGAGGCCAGCCCTTTGCGCCGATTCGATCGCGGCGGCACGAAAGATCCCGTGGCTCATCGTCGATCGCGCGTCCGCTGCGCGCGCCGCATAGACCTTCATTCGCAGCGCATGCGCCGCGAGGTTCTCCGGCACTGCCATCACTGCCCAATCAATTAAATGTGCCGCCATCGCGAGATCGCGTGCCGCGAATTTCGCCTCCGCCTGCTCGACCAGTTTCTCGACTCCGCCGGCCAACTCCGCGATCGCTCCCGCCTGAATTCCTATTGGCGCGGGCTTCAGATGCGACGGCACTCCGTCATACCATCCGGCTTCCAGCCGCCAGATATTGCGCACGATAAATTCCGGTTCGTCGTACACCGCCTGCAAATAAGGCTTCTCGGTGAACTTCGCCGGCGCCGCGACGCTCTGCACGATCTCATCGAGCGGCGTCCCGGTATTCATCAATGCGACCGTCTGATCATACAAGCTCTGCAGGTACTCCGCCGTGTCGGTCAGCACCTGCCGCACGCGCAACGCGCCGAACACCGGCACGCCATGCCCCGGCAACAACACCTCCGCGCCGACCTTTACCATCGCGCGCAACGCCTCCGCCCATTCGCGCGCATACCGCACCGCCTTCTGCGGATTACCCGCGTTGGGCGAAGCCCAAATGATAAAATCGCCGGTGCATAACACTTTGCGCTGCGGAATATAGACCCAGCAGGCGTCATCGGTCTCGCCGCGCCCATGATGGCACTCGAACTTGATCGTCCCGGCCGAAACCGTAAACCGATCGTCGAAATAGGTATCCGGATATACGTAGTCAGTCGGCCACGCCGCCGGCCCGCTGAACTGCCGCGAATTGACTATTCCATTGTATCCCGCCGTCCGTTTGTACCGATCGAAGCGCGCCGCGATCGTGCGATGGCCCACGACGCGCGCCCGTGCGACCTTGTTCTTCTGCCCCTCCGCGATAAACGCCGCCATCCCCAGCGCGTGATCGACGTGCCCATGCGTGTAAATCGCCGTATTGATCCGCTCGGGCCCGAAGCGACGCACCAGCGCGACCGTCTCGGCCTGGTTGAAATACGCGCCGGTATCGACCAGCACGATCCCTTCTTCAGTCTTGACCGCGACGAAGTTCGCGAACCATCGATAGAACATCACTCCCGCCGCGACTTCCTCGTATTCGCCGGTCGGAATCAGCGGATGCTGTTGCGCGACGGTGATCTCGCCGTTCCAGAATTTCTCGGACGCTTCTTTGATTATTCCCATTTCACGCGATTATCCGTCCCGCCATCGCCCGGTCGCAACCCACCGTCCACTCCCCTTATCTATCTCCTCATCGTCTTCGGAGGGCATCGTGGCTTGACACATCGCGTTTTGCCTACACAGCTCGTCGCTCTTCACAAATGGGAAGTCTGAAACCTTCATAAGGTTTCAGAAGAAACTATAGTTCCGAGTTCCTCGACAACTCCCCCTGCGCTCTGGCCGATGCTCAGTTGCTATCGCACCGCCGAAAAAGTATGATTTTTCTGGATTACTCGCGGAGCTTCGCAGCGTGTTCACCGGCATCATCGAGGACCTCGGCACCGTCGCCGCCATCAAGCGCTCGCCCGCCGGCGCCGTGCTCACGATTCGCACCATGCTACCGCTCGCGCGCGTCACCCTCGGTGAATCGATCGCCATCAACGGCGCCTGCATGACCGTCACCGGCAAGGGCCGCGGCACCTTCGCGATGGATATCTCGGCCGAATCGCTGCGCCGCACCACGCTCGGCGAACTGCAGCCCGGCGATCGCGTCAATCTCGAACGCTGCCTCACCCTCGACAAGCTCATCGGCGGCCACCTGGTTTCCGGCCACGTTGACGGCGTCGGCCGCCTCGTCGCGATCAAACCCGAGGGCGATTCGCGCCTCTACACCTTCGAAGTGCCGGCCGCCCAGGCGCGTTACCTGGTCGAAAAAGGCTCCGTCGCGATCGACGGCATCAGCCTGACCGTCTTCGGCATCCATGGCCGCCGCTTCTCCGTCGCGCTGATTCCGCACACGCTCAAGCTGACGACGCTCGGCTTCAAACGCCCCGGCGATTCCATCAACGTCGAGAGCGACATGCTCGTCAAATACGTCGAGCGCATTCTCGGCGCGGTCCCCGGCGTCAACTCCGCCAATGGCCGCAAGCGCGCCACCGCTCAAAGCTCGCGCCGCCGTCGGCGCCCTCACTGCGATGGGAGACGCGCCATGAGCCTGATGCAGATTCCGCGCAAGATCGAGTACGCCCTGCGCGCCATGATTCACCTCGCCGACCATCCCGACGGCGTCGCACGCGGCACCGAAATCGCCACCCAGGAACATATCCCGAAGTACTATCTCGAGAAGGTCATCCGCGATCTGATGCGCGGCGGACTCGTCCGTGCGCGCCGCGGTCCCGGTGGCGGCTATCACCTCGCGCGTCCGCCCGAGACCATTTCCTTTCGCGACGTCATCGAAGCCGTCGAAGGGCCGATCGCGCTCAACCTCTGCGTCGAGGGCGGTACGCAATGCAGTCTGCAGCCGACCTGCCGCATGTTCCGCGTGTGGGAAGAGGGCCAGCGCAGCCTGCTCGATATCTTCTCGCATACCACGATTCTCGAAATCGCGTCGTCGAAACCGTCGCCCAGTTTCTACAATCGGATGCAATCGCGCACGGCCGCCGAGGCTCTCGCCGCCGCGCCGACCAAGAGCTGATCCGCAACGCCCCCTGTAACGCCGTCGAAGTAGCGCATAACTTCGCATCGCCTCCCCTAACTCACATACGCCCTGGGAACGACTTGAACGAAGAACTGCCAACGCCGCCGCAAGCTCGTGCGCCCGACCGCGCCGAATTTCACCGAAAAGACCTTCTACCTCGAGGAGTTCTACGGCAAGAGCATACTCTTCGCGCTCGATTCCGCCGAGCGGCGAACGCCTCTCCGAACTCGATTCGCTGGTCGTCACGCTGCGCCAATTCCGCCGCAACCAGACCCGCTGTATCGTCATCTCGTCGGCCAACGCGCTGCCGCGTCTCGTGAAGCGCCTCGGCCGGATGCTCCGGCATGAGCCCGCTCTCTTCAATCCCGCGACCGGGCTTGCGCACGCGACCGTATCCGCCCGATTCCGCCGTCGCCGCAATCTGGCACGGCCTGCGCGACGGTTCGATTGTGGTCGCCGCCGCCGAAACCGACGACCCCATCGACCTCGTCGTTTTCGCCCAGGAGCTCGCCAGCCGGCTGCGCGTATTCAAGCTCGTGATGCTCGATCGGGCCGGCGGCCTCACCGACGCCGACGACGAAACCGACTCCTTCGTCGACCTGCGCCAGGTTCGCCGCGCCCTCGCGCGCGAGAAGGCGCCGCTGCGCCGCGCGATTATCCGCGCCGCCCGCCGCGCCGCTCGAGGACGGCGTCGCCTCGGTCAATCTCACCACGCCGCGCCAGGTCTACGAGGAACTCTTCAGCTTCGTCGGCACCGGCACGCTGTTCACCGAGCAGCGCTATGCCAACGTCCAGCAGATCTCGATCGACGATTTCGAAGAGGTCGAAGCGCTCATCGTGCGCGGCCAGAACGAGGGCTTCCTGCTCCCGCGCAGCCCGACCGAAATCGCCAACCTGCTGCCCTCATGCTTCGGCTATCGCGTCGGCGACGAACATCTCGCCGGCGTCTGCGCCCTGCTGACCGAGCCCTACCGCCGCGAGCGCGCCGGCGAAATCACCGGCCTCTACACGCTCACCCGCTTCCTCGGCGAGGGCGTCGCCTCCGAACTCATCAAGGAAGTCATCGCCGAGGCGCAGGCGCGCCGCCTCACCTATGTCTTCGCCTGCACCTCTGAGGAACGCGCCGCCCGCTTCTTCGGCGCGTCTCGCATCGGCAAGCTGAAATTCCGCCGCGTCGGCCCCAAATCGGTCGCGCCGCACAAATGGCGCGGCTACGAAAAATCCCGCATCGCGCGCCTGAGCATCTTCCGCTGCGATTTTTCGTGATCGACGCTCGCGATGCTCGGGCTGACTTTTCCGACTGCTCGCAATGTCTTCACGTCGACGTTGCTGAAACGCAGCTGCCACCGGTCAATGCGCGCGATTTCGATTCGTGCACTCGTCGCTGTTCCAAACGGGAAGTTACAACCTTCGCATCTCATCAGTAGTCACATTACTCAGCCACCCATCCGAGCATCGCGAGCATATGACGATCACCTTTACCCAACGGGAAGTCTGAAACCTTATGAGGTTTCAGAAAAAGATCTCCTCCCTGCCTCCGTCCCTTACTCCGCGACGAAGATCATCAGCAGCAACGCCACCAGACTCAGCGCCGATCTGACCGCATGCAACCGTCCCCATTGATTCAACAACACGCGCACTTGCTCGCTCGACGCATCGAGGCCGCCATCTTCGAGTTGTTTGTTGATCGGCCACATCACGACCAACGTGAACGGCACCACGCTCGCGATTACCACGGCGGCGAGCAGCCAGCTCCAGCCGGCGCCGCCAATCCACGACGCGATCGCGAACAGCGTCGCGACGATCGCGAGCGACGCCTGCATCACTGTCGCCCGCCGGTAGCTCGGCCGCCACTGCGCGATCGCGCATTCAGTCGTGACTTCGCTGCGCGCCGGATGTTCCACTAGCGAGACGTAAATCGCTGCGCCGCTGAAAATTGCAGTACTCAGGATCGCGCAACCCGTTACCAGCATGTCATCCTCCTCGAAGTTCGATAAACGTTGTTGATGGCTGTTGATCGACATTCACCACCCGAGCATCGCGAGCAGTCCTATAAATCGGATCAAGTCTGTTGGACTGCTGGTCAATCGGCGACTTTTCCACAATCAACGGGAAGTCTGAAACCTCCGCTTTCATTCGGCATCGCTGGACTTCGCAGTTTACCCGAGCAGCGCGACCGCCACTCGATGACGTTGATCCAAAAGGGAAGTCTGAAACCTTCATAAGGTTTCAGCAAAGCTTACAGTTTTGAGTTCTTCATCGATTTCTTCCACCTCGCCGATGCGCACCCTCGTCGCCTGCGTCGCGATCGTCGCGATCGCCGCCCTGACCACGCTCCATCACCTCGGCGCCGCCGACGTCTGCGGCTCCAACGAGGCGGTCGAAGCCGTCTTCCTTCAGCAGATGGTCGAGCACGACGCCTGGCTCTTCCCGCTCGAGAACGGCCGCTCGCCGATGTACAAGCCGCCGCTCTTTCACTGGACCGCCGTCGCCATCGATCGCCTCGCCGGCATCACCAAAGTCACCGCCTTCAACCTGCGTCTGCCGGCCGCCCTCTATGCGATCGCGGGCGTCATCCTAACTACCGCCTTCGCCTATGCGATACTCGGTGCTGACGCCGCCATCCTCGCCGGCATCATCCTCACCGCGTCCTATCAATACGTCGAGAACGCGCGTATCGGCCGCGTCGATATGACCTTGTGCTTCTTCGAATCCCTCGCGCTCTTCGCGTTCCTATGGTGGTTCACCACCCAACATTCCTCCTCAACGCCTCTCCATCTTCGGGACGTCGCGAAAGATTCTAAAGATTCCAATGTTTCGAATGTCCCAGAGCTTTCCAAAGTTTTGGCGGTGCCCGAAGTTTCGGCGGTGCCCGAAGTTTCGGCGGTATCCGAAGTTTCCGAGGTATCCGAAGTTTCGGGAGTTCAGCGAGCGCCGCAACCCCATCATGACCGCAGCTCGCCCAACCGGCCCTTCGGCTCGCTAGCTCGCCTCGTGCTCGCGATTTCGCTCGGTCTTGCCGTTCTCGCGAAAGGCCCCGTCGGCGCGCTGCTTCCCGGCCTCGCGATCCTCATTTTCCTCATCGCCGAACGGCGCTTGTCCGACGTCTGGAAACTTGCGACTCCCGCCACCGTCAGCCTCACTCTCGCGATCGCCTCGAGCTGGTACCTCGCATGTCTTTTCGGGCGTCGCTATGGCTTCCTCGATCGCCAGATCGGCAGCGAGAACTTTGGCCGCTTCTTCGGCGCGCTCGGCGCGATGTCGCCGATGTACTACCTCAAACCCGTCCTGCTGAACTCGGCCCCGCTCAGCCTGCTAGTCCCCTTCGCGGTCGTCGCCGCCCTGCGCACTTATCGCCGCCCTACCTCCACTCGCCCCGCCTCCGGAGATGCTACCGCCTCTGCCGAAAGTGGCACGCGCCCATCGCAAAACCCCCTATCCATCTGGATGGCCCTCCGCATGATGTTCCTGCCCCCGATGGATTCCGCTGATCTTTCGCCCGCCTCCCCCGACGGCAGCTACCGCGCCGTCTTTGCCGTGCGCCTGTCTGCGATCTTCTGGATCGTCACCGTCCTTTTCTTCACGGTCGCCGCCTATAAGCGCCGCGCCTACTTGCTCCCGCTATGGCCGGCGTCCGCCATCATGCTGGCATGGTGGATAACCGCGTTCGCTCGCACCCGCCCCGGCAAGATCCTGCGCAACACGGTCGCCGCCGTCTGCGCGATTCTCATCGCCGTCAATTTCGTCTATTTGCCACGTAAGGAAGTCCGCGATTGTGCGGGCGACTCGCTCCGCCCGGCCGCCGCCCAAATCAATCGCATCGTCGGCCCGGCCGAGCCGCTTTATCTCTTCGGCTTCGACGACGAACCGGCGCCGCTGCTCTTCTATCTCGATCGCACCGCGCCGCGTATCTGGGGGAAGCTCGGCGACGCCCCGCCGGGCTACGTCATCGTCACCGCCAACACCTGGCATCGCCTCAAGGATCAGGCGCTCGACCTCGAACCCGTCCTCGAAGCGCCCTCGGGCCGTCCGCGCCTCATCCTGCTCCGCCACGGCAAAGCCCTCGCCCACCGCTAAGGCGCACAAATCACACCGGCCAGAAATAGTAGCAATAAGGTAAATAGGTCAGGGGAAAATTGATGAGGAGCCCGAAACTATAGTTTTTTCCTGAAACCTCAGTGAGGGCTCAGACTTCCCTTTTGAAGGAGAGCATGCCCACGTAGGTGCGGTACTCAGCGCCAGCTCCCACACCTCTCCTTGTCCAGGGAGAGGTCGCGTAAGCATCGCGAACGCCGGTGAGGGCAGCACCGGCGTCAGGCAATTCCTCTCAACCCTCTTCACTGCGATTTTCGAGACACAGCTCGATCGTCTCGCGGATGTTCGCGAAGGCTTCCTCTCGCGTGCGCCCTTGACTGATGCAGCCAGGGATAACTGAGCATTGAGCGACCAGGTAACCATCCTCGCCCGCCGTCAGGATGATTGGAGATCCATCGTCTCCAACTCAGCACTAACCCTGATCAGCCAACAGCTTCTGAGATTTACTCGATTAGGATCGATATCGCGACGCGTTGAAACCCTAATCACTAGGCGAGCTTGCGAGCCGAGCTAACGAGTCCGCGAGGTGCGCAGACCTCGGCTCTGCGAGGTTTCAGAAGAATTATAGTTTTGAGTCGTTCAACAACTTTCCTAGTCTATCTACTTATTGTATACTTCTTCTACTAGACCCTGTTGTACGCGGTGCCGGCTACGATCAGCATCCGCGCCACTTCCGATAGATCGTTGTCGTCGTAGTATTCGATCTCGATTCGGCCCGGCGCCTTGCCGTGTTTTGCCGCAATCCGCACCTTGCGCTTGAGCGCCTTCTGTATCGATTCCGCTACCGAGCCGAGGTTGGCGTCCGGCCGCCCGACGCCGAAGGAGCTTGGCCGCGCCGCGCGCTCGCTCTCGATTCGCGATCACCGTGCGGCTCATCGGCCGATTGTCGGTCGCCATCTGCTCGGCCGCGCGCGCCGAGATCCTGCCGTCCGCCATCCGCGAGGCCGCCGCCATCTGTTCGTCCGCCGAGCCGATCGACAGCAGCGGCCGCGCCTGCCCCGGCGTCAACGCACCGCGCATGATCAGTTCGACCACCGGGATCGGCAGCTCGAGCAGGCGCATCGTATTGGTCACGTACGGCCGGCTCTTGCCGATTCGCGCCGCGATCTCCTCATGGCTCAGGTTGAATTCCTTGCTCAGCCGCACGAAGGCGCGCGCTTCTTCGATCGCGTTCAGGTCCTCGCGCACGAGGTTCTCGACCAGCGACATTTCGAGCGCCTCATGGTCGCCAAGCTCGCGCACGATCAGCGGCACCACCGCCAGCCCGGCCGCCCGCGCCGCACGCAGACGCCGCTCGCCCGCGATCAGCTCGTAGAGCGGCTCGTCGATATCGCCGCCGCCCACCGGCCGCGCGATAAGGGGCTCGATAATGCCCTGGGTGCGGATCGCGTTGGTCAGCTCTTCGAGCTTCTCGGGATCGAAATGGCGTCGCGGCTGGAACGGGCTCGCGACGATTCGCTCGGGTGCGACCATCAGAAACACCGGCGCGCCGTCTGCGGCGGCCTCGCGGCCGCGATCGATCAAGGCGTCCAGCCCGCGCCCCAACGGTTTTCGCATCATCGCTTACCTCGTTCGTTGTCGCGCGCGAACAGCGCGCGCAGATTCCACGACCGCCGCGCCGGCGCCTCGGCCCGCGCCTCGTTCTTCGACGCCGCCGCGCCGCCTTCGAGCCGCGCCACCAGCTCCGCCGCCAGGTTCCGATACGCCTCCGCGCCCGCCGACTTCGGATCGTATTCGAGCACCGACAAGCCATGGCTCGGGCTTTCCGAGAGCCGCACATTGCGCGGAATTACGTTCTGGAAAACCTTCTCCGGGAAGTGTTTCTCGACTTCGCGCGCGATCTCGTGACTCAGGCGATTTCGCGCATCAAACATTGTGAGCACTAATCCGTCAATTTGTAGGCTTGAGTTCAGCGACGTGCGGACGCGCTTGATCGTCCCGAGCAATGCGCTCAGACCCTCGAGCGCGTAGTACTCGCATTGCATCGGCACGATCACCGAGTCCGCCGCGACCAGCGCGTTGAGCGTCAGCAGCCCGAGCGACGGCGGCGTGTCCACGATGATGTACTCGTAGTCATCGCGCACCGGCGCCAGCATCTCCCGCAGCACGCGTTCGCGGCCCTCCCGCGTGGCGAGTTCGATCTCCGCCCCGACCAGGTCCGGCCCCGACGGCGCGAGAAACACCCGCTCGCGCGCCGATCGAATCGCATCACCGAGCGGTATCCGCCCGACCAGGGCCTCGTAGATCGTCTTGCCCGAGCTTTTGAGTTCGGCCAGCCGCGTGTCGGCGATCATCCCCGACGAAGCATTGCCCTGCGGATCGAGGTCGACCAGCAGGACCTTCCCGAGGCCGCCCGCTGCCCGCTCGGGTTGCTGCCCGTTCTCGATCTCCTGCGCCCCGGCCTTGGTCTCTTGCGCCCCTCCATCGGGCTTTGCGTGGGCCGTCTCTCGATGTCCGTTGGTCCCGTTAACCGAACCGGAGGATTCTTGAGCAGCGGCCTCGCGCGACTCTTTCGCCACGACCTCGACGGCGCGGTGCTCATTCACTCCGGCTTGAGTGCCGTCCGTCCGCGGATCCTGGTTCGCAGGCGCCTTGAGGACGTGCTCCTCATCCGCCCCGCCTTTGCTTCCATTGGCGAGCGGACGCTGGCCCAGCGCGATCGCGAGGTTGACCGCGGTCGTAGTCTTGCCGACTCCGCCTTTTTGGTTGGCTATTACGATCAGCCGCCCCACAACCGCCTCCGCTAGGTTCTTACGCGAACATGATGCTCGCTGGCGGGAGCCGTCACCCGCCAAGATTCCGTCCGATCTTCCTCTGAAAAGCGAATCTCCTAGCGAAAATGTTTCACGTGAAACATTTTCGCCTCTACTTCGCTTTGGCGCGCGCGGCCGCACCCACCGCTTCGGATGATGATAGCCTCCATCGGCCGAAAAGCAAAACCTTGAAAGCGACTAATCCACAGGTAGTCCCGGCTCGGCTGGTCTTCGACCGTCGCCAGTGACTGCCGAAGCCTCCGGGTTCAGGTTAGCGGCGACGCGCGACCGCCAGGACGTGAGCCACGCCAGTCGTCCCTCGGGCGACCTCATAGCTGAAGAACCTCGGCGGATCGAAGCATCCAATGCAGGCATCCTCGATCGCGGGCCGTTGCGCGGGGGTCGCATAGAGCATCGCATGCCCGCTTGGCCTGAGGGCCTTGGCGGCGGCTTTGAGCGCCACCGTGGGTTCGGCAAAGGCGCGCGCGGTCACGAGGTCGAAAACCGGCTCCAGCGCTGTCGAATCCGCGCGCGACGACTCCACGCGGACGTTGCCCAGACCCATCGCTGCGGCCGTCACGCTGAGGAAGCTCGCGCGCTTGCGCCGCGCTTCCACCAGGACGAACCCGGCGTCGCATGCGGCCGCCAGGATCAGGCCCGGGAAGCCAGCGCCACTGCCGAGGTCGAGGACGCGCACTCCGCTCGCGAACCCGTCGGCCAAGCGATGCGTGCTCGGCCATCCGGGCGAGCATCACCGGAGCGAGGCTGTCGATAACGTGAAAGGCGATCTCGACCGGGTCATCGGGGGCCGCGGTCAGATTGAGCTTCGAGCCCCACAGCGCCAGCTCAGTGGCGAAGGTCTCGACGCGGTCGAGGAAGCCCGCCCGAAGTGTCTCGCATCCGCAGTCTGCCAGTTCGCGGGCGACGATGGTGCGCGCGGCCCGCCCAATCGCGGACGGTTGCTCTGGAGCGCCAGTCGACGCCTTGCTCGCCCGGTTCATCGAGGTACCGTCAGTCTGTGGGACGGGCAAGTTTGGCTATCGCCCTCGTAGGGACGAACGTGACCGCTCGCTATTGATGACCAAAGGTTATTAAAGCTCCAATTCACGGTGAGAAAAGCGAGAGAAAGGCGAAAATGTTTCACGTGAAACATTTTCGCTTATTTTTCGTTTTTCAGCCGAATGCCCGGTGCGCGAGGCGCGTGCGTGGATGTGCACCGCGAGTATCGAGACCGCCGCCGGCGTGATTCCTGGCATCCGCGCGGCTTGCCCGAGCGAACGCGGCCGCAGACTCGAGAGCCGCTCGCGCACCTCGGTCGAGAGGCCGGTGACTGGCATTGAAGTCGAGCGCATTCGGGGATCGTCGGCGTCTTCGAGCCGCTTCGCTCGCTCGATCGCCTCGGTCTGGCGTCTCACGTAGCCTTCGTACTTGACCTCGGTTTCAAGTTCCGCTGCCTGGTCGAAGTCGAGCGCCGACTCCAGCCTGGCCAGCCGAATAACGTCGGCGTACGAAAGCTCCGGGCGACGCAGCAGCTCGAGGGCACGAGCCGCCTCACGCAATGGACTCGAACCTGACCCGGCAAGGAGCGCGTTGACCTCATCGTCAGCGGCCACCGAGGCCGTACGCAGCCGAACGATCTCGGCCGCCACGCGTTCGCCCCGTTCGCGGATACGATTGGCCGCCTCATTACCGATCAAGCCCAGGCGTTCGCCGATCGGCGACAGGCGGCGGTCCGCGTTGTCCTCGCGCAGCAGCAGCCGGTGCTCGGCGCGCGAGGTGAACATCCGGTACGGCTCGCCCCCGATGCCCCGGGTCACCAGATCATCGATCATCACGCCGATATAGCGCCTGATCGCGCCCGAGGATCAGCGGCGGCTCGTCGCGCGTCTTGAGCACCGCGTTGATTCCGGCGATCAGGCCCTGCGCGCCCGCCTCCTCGTAGCCGGTGGTACCGTTGAGCTGGCCGGCGAAGAACAGGCCGTCCACCAGGCGCGTTTCGAGCGACGGCTGGAGCTGGGTCGGATCGGCGAAGTCGTACTCGATCGCATAGCCCGGCCGCATGATCTCGGCATGCTCCAGGCCCTTGATCGAATGGACCATCGCGACCTGCACGTCGAGCGGCAGGCTGGTCGAGAGACCATTGGGATAGACCTCGACGGTGTCGCGGCCCTCAGGCTCCAGGAAGATCTGATGGCGCTCCTTGTCGCGAAAGCGCATCACCTTGTCCTCGACCGACGGGCAGTAGCGCGGTCCGCGGCTATGGATCACGCCGGAGTACATCGGGGAGCGGTCGAGGCCGCCACGGATGATCTCGTGGGTCGTTCTCGTTGGTGAAAGTCAGATGACACGGGATCTGCGGCTGCGCGATGCGCGCGGTGCGGAACGAGAACGGCGGCGGCGGCTCGTCGCCGGGCTGAATCTCGAGCGCCGAGTAATCGATAGTGCGGGCGTCGAGGCGCGGGCAGGTCCCGGTCTTCGAGGCGCCCGATGCGGAAGCCGAGGCTGGCGAGGCTGTCGCTGAGACCCATCGCGGCGAAGTCGCCGGCGCGGCCCGCGTTGTAGTTGCGCAGGCCGATATGGACCAGGCCTTTGAGGAAGGTGCCGGTGGTGAGAATGACGGTGCGGGCGGCGAACAGCTCGCCGATCTGCGATTCGACCGCGCGGACCGCGCCATCCTCGACGATCACCCGCTCGACGCTGGCCTGGCGAATCGTCAGGTTGGGCGTCGCCTCGAGCACGCGCTTCATGCGGGCGCGATACGCAGCCTTGTCGGCCTGGGCGCGGCGCGCGCGGACGGCAGGGCCCTTGCGGGTATTGAGAAAGCGGAACTGGATGCCGGTTTCGTCGATCGCCACGCCCATCTCGCCGCCGAGCGCGTCGATTTCGCGGACGAGATGGCCCTTGCCGATACCGCCGATCGCGGGATTGCAGGACATCTGGCCGATATGGTCGAGGTTGAGCGTGAGCATCAGGGTCCGCGCACCCATCCGGGCGGCAGCCAGCGAAGCTTCGATGCCGGCGTGGCCGGCGCCGACCACGATCACATCATAAATAGTGTTCATGCGTTACGCTGCTAACTTTAGAGCACGTATCTGTTCCGTCGGGTCTCTATCAAAAGCGCATTAATGGCGAAAATGTTTCACGTGAAACATTTTCGTCTTATTTTCGGTTTTCCGCTCCACGAACCTCGAATGCCCGATTATGCTCCGCTATGGGTCCGGCGGAAAGCCCGCGACAGCCGTTTCTGTAAGCGACCACACATTCGCCCCATCCGCACTTCCGGTTTCAGCGTAGGCGACTCCAAGGTCGCCGGGTGATCGATAGTTACTATTTGTTATATTACCCTACACTACTTGCCGATGCAGAATTCGCGGAAGAGCGCGTCGAGCACGTCCTCGGTGCCGACGACACCGGTGATTGCGCCGAGCGCGTCCGCCGCCGCCATCACGTCCACCGCGACGATCTCCGGCGGCATCGCGGAGACCACGCTCTGACGGGCGGCGGCGAGCGAATCGAGCGCGCGGGCCAGCGCCTCGCGATGCCGTTCGCGCGAGATCGCGACGATCTCGCTCTTGGACACGCTGGTCTGTTCATGAGAAATCGGGACGAGCTCGCCTATCGGCGAATTGGTTGGCTCGGGAGAGCTACCGAGAGTCTCGTATTTCGCCGCGATCATCGATTCGCCCGAGGCCAGCTTCAGTTCGCTCCTGTGCGCGATCGTTTGGCCACGGCGTCCCGCTGAGCCGTCAGTCGGATTGGCGTTTCGTCCGGTTGTGCGACCGATAGCCGCGGCGTCTGGGGCTGCCGCTCTATTGTCGGGAGGATCGGCGGGCGCGGTAGGATCGCCACCGGCCAATTCGCTAACCACGCGCTCGAGCCGATCGCGCAATTCGAAAAGGCCCGTCCCCGTTAGGGCGGAGAGATCGACCAGGGGCAACTCGAGGCCGCGCGCGCGGAGCATTTCGACGTCGAGACGTGCCGGTAAGTCGCGCTTGTTGAGAATCGCGACGCCGCGCCGACCCGCACACGTCGCGATGACGTCGGCGTCGCCCGCATCGAGCGCGCGCGACGTATCGAAGACCGCGATCACGAGGTCGGAGTCGCCCGCATGACGCCGCGTGCGCTCGATGCCGAGGCGCTCGACCGGGTCGTCGCTCGCGCGCAGGCCGGCGGTGTCGGCGATCACGAGATGCCACGGCCCGAGCGCGATCGCATCTTCGATGACGTCGCGGGTGGTCCCCGGAATCGGCGTGACGATCGCGCGATCCGTACCAAGCATCAGATTCAGCACGCTCGACTTGCCCGCGTTGGGCTTGCCGATGATCGCGGCGCGCACGCCCTCCCGAATGATTCGCCCGTGCGTGAAGCTGTCGTGCAACTCGGTCAGATCGGCGGTGAGCCGATCGATTTCGCGCACGAGGTCGTCGCGCGTGGGCAGGCGAATGTCCTCGTCGGAGAAGTCAATCTCGATTTCGAGATGCGCGCGAATCGCGATCACCTGGCGGCGGAGTCCGTTGACGCGGTCGGCGAGCGCCCCGGACATCTGCGCCAGCGCCATCCGCAGGCCCGCCTCGCCGCGCGCTGCAACGAGGTCCGCGATCGCCTCGGCCTCGGTCAGGTCGATGCGTCCGTTGAGAAAGGCGCGGCGGCTGAATTCGCCCGGTTCGGCGAAGCGCGCGCCGGCCGCGGTCGCGAGCGCGACGACCCTACGCACCAGGTAGCTGCCGCCATGACATTGCAGCTCGGCGACATCCTCGCCGGTGAACGAGCGCGGCGCGGGAAACACGGCGAGCATCGCACGGTCGATCGGCGCGTCGGTGAGCGGGTCGCGAATCTCGCCGAGATAGAGCCGGCGCGGCGTCAGTTCACGATCGTTCGGCGCATGCGCGAGCGGATGCCATAGCCGGCACGCGATCTCGATCGCGTGCGGGCCTGACAGGCGCACGATCCCAACCGCACCAGGGCCGGGCGGCGTCGCCGGCGCGACGATCGTATCGGCAAGATACATGGAGAGAAGTTAGCAGGATCGCACGCTCGACAAAGAGTCTAAAAGTGCGCACCTCGCGGACTCGTTAGCTCGGCTCGCAAGCTCGCCTAGTGGGGAGGTTTCAGGCTTCCCGCAGTGAAGAACGCTCGCGATGCTCGAATAGGCGGCTGAGTCCTGCGACAAAGGTGAAGATGAGCGCTAATCCGAACTGGCTCACGCTGTCAGCGAATTCGTCCATGCGCGACGCCCAATCGAGTGGCGCTACCGGGCTCGCCGAGCTGTGAGAGCAGATGGTGGCGCCCTAGCGGCCCCGGCGCGCGGTTACTCGCGGGTCAGGAGTTCCAGCAAGTGGCCGTTGGGCTCTTTGAAATAGACGCCGCGCCCGCCGTGCCAGTTATTGGTCTGCATATCCTCTTGTGAGAACGGGCCGCTGCCGTAGGGAATGCCGGCCGCTTTGATTCTCCCGAAGATCGCGTCGAACTCGGCGTCGCTCACCCGAAAGGCATAGTGATGCATCTCGAACTGGTCCCGGTGGTCGAAATCGAAGGTGAGCGTTTCATTGACGCGAACCGGGGCGAAGTGACCGCTAGCGCCCTCGTACTTGAGCCCGAACATCTGGGCGAAGAACTTTGCCGACGCTTCCTTGTCGCGCGCCGGAACGATGGTGTGATTCAGGGTGATAGCCATGGCTCACCTCCCGCAATGAGAGTGACGCTCGCGATCATCGTAGCACGCCAGATTGGGGTGCGCATCGAGCATCGCGAGCAGCCGAAAAACCGGGTCGGGACGGTTGGGCTGCTCGCCAATCACAATCGGAAGTCCGAAACCTGATTGAGGCTTCAGTAGTCTTGGCTATTGGTTGGCCTGTGCGAGGCGCTCCGGCATCGCCGGCGCGGTCGTATTCTGGACGTTCGCCTGCGAGACGCCGTCTGCGGTCCAACTGCGCTGATAATCCTGCTGCGCGACGATAATTGCGAACATCAATGATACCGCACCGATCAGAGTGGCTGCTGTGCCGATGGTCTTCATATCGATAATCCTCCCCGTGCTACTTTAGCCGTTAGCGCCTTCCTGAGGTGGTTGGCGTGTGTGCTGTTGAAAGGGGAACAGAGCGAATGCCGTGCCAAGCGCGAATCAAACGGCATCGACTGGAATTACCTTGCGTTGTATTGGCATTTGCGGGGATTCATGGATGTTGGACGAAATCGCAGGTAATCGCGCTAATGCGAAGATTCTCGAATCGTTTCGCGAAACGCGACGAAATGCTCCGCGATGCCACCGATCTGACTTTGTGGTACGCGATGGAACTGAAGGTGACGGAACGGCTATGGTCGCCTGAGCATATCTTGCGGATCGTGGATGAATGGGAAGCCCATCAGAAGGCGAATCTATGATGGCAAGGAAAGAAATCAAGCTTGTTCTGAGCGCGGACGGTACGAAGCGTCTGCGTATTATGGCGACGCCCAGAAAGCTCTTTTGTTTCGAAGAGGAAACCTATGTTGTTGAGGTTGAGAATAACGATGCATTCTGGAGTCCGACGCACGTCTCGGTTTCTATGATTCGGCTGAGGCTGCTGAGCGGGCTGCCTTTTTAGAACTCCCTTGGCTGCGGCACCAAATTTCAAACTGACCCACTACCTGCCGTTGGCAGACACTTGCGGCGGGCGGGGCGGTATGGTTCGATAGTCGGATCGGGGTTCGCCGCAGGGGTGGCCCTTTTTTGAGAATCTCAACCATCTGACTGGCTCCACGGATTGAAACGCAATTCGCCCGAGCCGCAAGCTTGAATAAGTTGGCCGCGACCGATGAAAAGGACCTATCAACCGCACAATCGCAAACGTGTACGCACGCACGGCTTCCTCGCCCGCATGGCCACGCCCGGCGGACGCGCAATACTGAAACGCCGGCGCGCGCGCGGCCGGGCGCGCCTGGCGATCTCGATTCCGCCCAAGCAGCCCGGCTAGAGCGTGACGCCACGCAACCCGCGCGCAGCGAGTGGTCGTTCGGTCCCGCCGATCGATTGCATCGTCGCGCCGAATATCTGCGCCTGCAGAAGATCGGTGCGCGCTACCAGACTGCGCATTTCGTGATGTACGCCGGAAGGCTCGCGCAAAGCGATCGCTCGCGGCTCGGGATGACCGTCTCGCGGCGCATCGGATCGGCCGTGGTGCGGAATCGGACGCGGCGGCGGGTGCGCGAATGTTATCGGCTGAGGCTCCGACCGCTGTTTCCCGAGGGCGTCGCAATCGTGGTAATCGCGCGGGCGGGCGCGGGCGTGCTCGCGAGTCCGGCGATCCTGAGCGAACTCCTGCAGGCGGCGGCGAACCTCGTCCCGCGGCTCGAGCGAGCGGAGCGCGAGGCGCGCGGATGAGGCGTATCGCACGCAGCGTCGGACGTGGCGTCGCAATCGCGATGGCGATCGCAGCGTCGATCGCACGCAGCGCCCTGATCGCAATAATCGACATTTACCGCGCGGTGTTGTCACCGCTAATCACGGCAACGATCGGACCGGCTTGCCGCTTCGAACCGACCTGCTCTGCGTATGCACGCGAAGCGATCTGCCGCCACGGAATCGTCCTCGGCGGACGGCTCGCGATCGGCCGCCTCCTGCGCTGCCGGCCGGCCGGCGGATGGGGTCACGATCCAGTACCGCAAAATCCGCTATCGAAAGTTCCGGTGCCGCACGAACATAGCGCGCGCGCCTTGACGTAAGGAATTTCTTGGAAAACTCCCGGCTTCTCACATTTCTGATCATCTCGCTGGCAATCGTGGTCATCTACAACCAGCTGCTGCAATGGCGACATCCGGAACTGGCGCATCGGCAGACGCGGATTGGCGCGACGGCGACTCCCACCAGCGCGGCCACACCGTCCGCCGCGGAGGAAGCGGCCAAGCTGGCGACGCCGGACGCTGCGGCGGGGACCGCGACCAACTCGGCGAACACGGTGGCGGCGCGCACGATTACGATCGATACGCAGCGCTTCAAGGCGGAATTGACCGCGCGAGGCGGACGGCTCGCGAGTTTCAGGCTCAAGGACTATCGGGAGACCGGCGCGCTCGACAGTCCGCCTTACGAGGCGGTCGCGGGCGGCGACCGCTTGCCGTTGGGCGTGGTGATCGCGCGGGGCGCGGCGGTTTCCGACGACGGGGAGATAATCTACAGCAGCGATGCACCGCCGCAGATCGACGTCGCCGCGGGCGGGGCCACGGTCACGCTGACCGGCGCCACGGCTGACGGCCTCAACCTGACCAAGACCTTCGCCTTCAAGCCCGACGGCTACGTCTTCGAAGTGACCGCCACCGTGAACGCACCTGCGGGCATGAAGATCGATGGCCTCGGCCTGCAATTGAGCCGACCGCTCAAGGCGAACGAAGGTTTTCGCGACGTCCCCGAATTACAGGCCGACGTCCAGGACAAGGTGCTCAACGAGGCGCAAAAGGCGATCGAGAAAGGCGTCGCCCCGGTCGCCGGCACGATTACGTATGCGGGCTTCGGCGATCGTTACTTCCTCTCGGCGCTGATGCCGATCAAACCGGTCGCCGGCACGCTCGCGATGGACTACGTCGGTGAGGAGGCGGACGCGCGGGTGGTCTTTGACGGGGCGACGACGGTTTCGAGCGCGGTCTTTATCGGGCCCAAGGAACTCGACGTGCTCGAGGCGGTAAATCCGTCGCTCAAAAAGACCATCAACTTCGGCTGGACCAGCATTATCGCGTTGCCGTTTCTGAAGCTGCTGAAGCTTTTCTATCGGATTGCGCCTAACTACGGGCTTGCTATCATCCTGCTGACTATCGTCGTGCGGCTGGTCACGCTGCCGATGGGAATCAAGGGCCAGCGCTCGATGATGCGAATGCAGCGGCTGCAACCGCAGGTCGAGCGCATCCGCGAGAAACATAAGGACGATCAGGAGCGGCTCAACCGTGAGATGGTCGATCTGTACAAGCGCAATCATGTTAATCCGCTCGGCGGATGCCTGCCGATGGCCGTGCAATTACCAGTGTTTTTCGGCCTTTACGAGGCCCTGCTGAACGCGATCGAATTGCGCCACGCGCCGTTCATCGGCTGGATCAAAGACCTGTCGGCGCCCGACTGTCTGCCGGTCTCATGGATTCCGATGCTGCCGTTCACACAATGCCACGGTATTCCGGTGCTAGTGATACTGATGACGATCACCGCGTTTGTGCAACAATGGATGATGCCGCGACAGCCCGATCCGAATCAGCAGAAGATGATGATGTATATGCCCGTGGTGTTCAGCCTGATTTTCGTGAATATGCCGGCCGGGCTGACGCTTTACTATTTTTCGTCGAACCTGCTCGGCGTGGTCCAGCAGTTCATACTCAACCGTGAGTTCCAACAAATTCCCGTACCCGCAGCGACATGAGCTCAAGCGAATCGATAGAAACCACCGCAGCGACAATTGATCAGGCGATCAGCCAGGCGCTCGCCGAACTGGGCGCCGAACAAGACGACGTTACGATCGAGGTTCTGAGTACGCCGCGTTCGGGCGTGCTGGGACTCGGCGTGCGTCAGGCCCGCGTGCGCGTCACGAAACGGGCGCGCGAAGGGGCGCGCAGCGGCGTAATGTCGCCGCCGCCCGCCCCGCCGTTGCGGCCGACGCCGCCCGAGATGCGACGGCCGGAGCCGGCGGCGAAGCCGCCGGACGCACGTCGCGAGCCGCCGCGCATCGAACGGAGTGAAGTCGCGCGGCCGGCGTCGGGCGAAGCGCAAGGAAACGAGCGCAGCGAAGTGCGCACGGAGGAGCGGAGCGACGCGCCGAGCGCGCCTCGCGAGCGGCGGGAGATGCCGCCGCGCCGCGAGCCTCGGCGCCAGGACGACGAGGGCGAGCAAGGGCGAACGGGCGGCGGGCCGCGCGAGAATCGTCGCGACGGCGGCCGCAATGCGCCGCGGCAAACGCCGTCGTCCGGGCGCGGCATCGCAAGCCCGCAGACGGCGGACGCCGCCGATGCGGCCGATCGCGGGCAACCTGATCGTCGTCGCACCGATCTGCGTCAGGACGAGGCACCCGAAGGCATGCGCGACGGCAATCGCGATGTCGGGGATTCGCCTCAGGAACGTAATCGTGAGGGCGGCTCGCGGGGCCGGCGCGGGCGTGGTCGCGGCGGCCGTCGTCAGCCTGACAATATACCGCAGCGCGCCGTGCAACCGCGGGAAAATGCGCCGGAGTACGCGGGGCAAACCAACGACCGCGACGAGGATCGCGATTCGTTTGCCATGATGGACGAAGCCGGCAACGATACCCGCAAGAGTGCGGATTTGCAGGAGCAGGCGCGCGAAGCGACGCTCTTCCTCGAACGCTTACTCGAACTGATGGGCGAGAAAGCGACTATCGAGCCCGCCGAGTCCGACGATCCGGAGACGCTGGAACTCAACATCAAGGGCGACGGCTCGGGCATCCTGATCGGCCGCCACGGGCAGACCCTCGACGCGATCGAGTACATGGTAAATCGGCTGCTCGCACGCAAGATCAAAGACGCCGCACCGCTCTCGATCGACACCGAATCCTACCGCGCGCGCCGCCGTCGGCTGTTGCAGCGGATGGCCTTGTCCAAGGGTGAGCAGGCCAAGCGGGAGCACGTCTCAGTGATGATCGATCCGATGCCGCCGCGCGACCGGCGCATCGTGCACCTCGCGCTGCAGGACGATCCGATGATCACCACGCGCTCGACTGGCGACGGCTTTCTGCGCGCGATCGAGATCCTGCCGGTTGACGAACGGCGCACGCCGAACGAACGAGGCAGTGAGAATCGCGGGCGGGGCCGCGGCCGTGAACGCGATCGCGATCAGGACTCGACGCCGGGGCTGGGCGAACAGGGTGGCTTCAAGCACGGCCAAAAACGCATCGTGTAGCGCCACGCTATCCCACGCCTTCAGGAAGGCGTATAATTCTACCCAGTGGCGAATTGTGACCTGTCCAAGGTCAGCTTCAAGCAATCTCCGCCGGTCCCGTCTTTTGCTTTACTACACCGATCCCGCAACGACGGCTAAACGGGCCGTGGCCTGCGAATTATCGATGGTATGTTGTGACACTTGATGTTTTAGTGTGTAATCTACTGCAATCGCGACCGAGGAATGATCGTAAGCGGCATAGTTAGCGGGCCACTATTTATTGTCGATGAGGGTAACGGATCAAATGCTTACCAAGGCAAATTTCTGCGGCGCTCCAAAACCAAAGCTTTGCCGTGCGGCCATCAGGTTCGCGGTGGCAATTTTTGTATTTACAATTTCGGCGATACCGACACTTGCGACGGTCGCGCGAGCGCAATCGACCGTCCGCCTGGGGCACAGCGTGTCTCCCGCCGCGGCGACTATCCCGAACGCGACCGCGGCCGCTCCTTCGATGCCGATGGAGCTAGTGGTGCGGCTCGCCCTGCGCAATACCGACGAACTGGAGCAGCTCAAGCGCGACCAGCAGGATCCGTCGTCGCCGAGCTACCATCAATGGCTCACCCCGCAACAATTCAACGCGCGCTTCGGACCGACCCAGGCCGACGCCGACGCGGTTGCGCAATGGCTGACCTCGGAGGGGTTCACGGTCAAATCAATCAACCTCGCCGAGCATAGCGTCGTCGCCGATGCGAACGCGGGGATAGTCTCGCGCGCCCTCGACGTCGCGATTGTCAGCAACGGAACCAAGTTCGCGAACACCACGGAACCGGCGGTGCCCGCCGCGCTGGCATCGGTAATCGCGGATATCCAAGGACTTAACAACACCTTCGCGGTGAAGCCGATGTTGTCCGGCGAGCTGGAGTTCGGATCGCCGCTGCCGGCGACGCCGGCGGATTTGAGCGTCTCGCCCAATTTCAAAGGCCCGCTTGGCTTGGGATTTTCGCCCTCGGATTTTCGGACCTATTACAATGAAACGGGACTGATCAGCGGCGGAATCACCGGCACCAAGGCCCCGGATTGTATCGCATTGGCGGCGGTTTCCGACATCCACAACAAAGCGATCGGCGCATTCACGTCCAAATTCAAGCTCCCGGCAGCGCATGTGACGAAGGTCTTCGCGAGCGTAGGCGGGAACCCCGGCTTCAACGGGGCGGAAATCGAGGCCGAGCTCGACGTCGAGTATTCGCACGCGATGGCGCCCTCGACACCCCTGCGCCTCTATATAGGTAAAGGGGCGAACGACTTGCAGGATGCCATCACTCGCGCGGTGACCGATAACGCCTGCGGCACCCTAAGTATCAGCTTCGGCTACTGCGGCATACCGTCCTTGATCTCCACCACGCTCAAGGACACTTTCACCCAGTCCGCGATGCAGGGTCAGACGGTATTCGTCAGTTCGGGAGATCAAGGCGCGGCGGGAATCGACTCCACCTGTCACGCTGCGTTCTCGCTCAATATTAACGAGCTGTGTGCCAATCCCGACGTCACCTGCGTGGGCGGGACCGAGTTCTTCCCGAGCTACGATTCGAAGAACCGCGACACGAGTACGATCCATACCGCCCTAGAGTCGGCGTGGGACGATGGCAGCGGGGCGACCGGGGGCGGCGAAAGCGTGGTCTTCACCCGCCCGTCTTACCAGGCTGGACTAGGGCTGGCGGGCACGATGCGCCTGGTTCCGGACGTTTCGCTCGGTGCCAGTCTGGACAGCCCCGGCTTCTATTTCGTGGCCTTCTCTAGCGGCGCCATCCGACTTGGAAAGGTCGGAGGTACCAGCCTATCGTCACCGGCCTGGGCGGGATACTCGCGGATCATCGCGACGGTCGCTAACCAACCCAAGCTCGGCCCTTTCAACCCGATGCTTTATACCCTCGGGGCGATGGGCTCGTCTTCCGGCCTGATCGACGTGATCAGCGGAAGCAACTCCTTCAATGGAGTCTCAGGTTTCTCCGCCCTTATCGGTTATGACAAGACTACCGGCTGGGGCTCGCCGGACATGACCGAGACGCTGATCTCTTTCCTCGACGGCGGTTCGGCCGCAGCGACCGCGACGAACCCCAGTGCAC
Organism: uncultured delta proteobacterium; assembly: GCA_963774705.1. Classification (GTDB taxonomy): domain Bacteria; phylum Desulfobacterota; class Binatia; order Binatales; family Binataceae; genus JADMIL01. The sequence goes on along the minus strand of CAVZFW010000017.1, from coordinate 132,288 downwards.
CAAAAAACACTCCAATTCCCGATGCGGGCGATCTCACGATCACCAACACTTCGAGCTCGATCCTGACAGTGACTTCGGTGACGGTGAATCTCAGCCGTCCGTCGATTTTCAAATCGGTCAGCCTGAGCAGCGGTGGCCAGACCGTCACGCCGAAGAAGGGCAAGACGATGGTGTTCGCATTCAGTCCGCCGATTTCGATTGCGGCCAGCGGGGGCATGGCGACGTTTACGCTCGGCGCCACGATGACCGGACTGGCGATGGCGGGGACACCGGCGTCAATGCAAACGGTGGGCGCGTTTGGGGTGAAGGGCACCGAAGCGGGCGAGGGCGTAACTTTCGAGAACCTGCCCGCCTCGCTCGGCACGATTACGCTGTCACATTGAGGCGCGCTGGAAAGTCCGGGTACGGCCGAGGCTACTGGGTGCAGTCGCCGATGCGCTGACCCTCGAGCACGATGGTCGAATTAAAGTCGTGGCCGTTGACCGAGCCGTTCGAGGTAATTTCGCCGCTATAATGCTCGGGCGTGTCGAAGGTAATCTTGCCGCCCCCCTTGAGATTCATCTGCCCGGTACACTCGATTTGCCAGCTCAGTTTGGTGCCGGTCCATTCATATTGCGTGCGCGTACATTTTTCTTCTGGCGAGGCCTGATGGGGCATGATCGATTGGCCGGGATCCTTCATCTGATCGGCGGTCACGCAACTGGTATGCGAATCGGGCGGCGTGGCGGCCCCATCGCGGGTGACGCGAGTGACGACTTTCCACATGCCAGACTTCGGTCCCTCGGCCGAATTCGCCAGGGGCGCGAGTGTGAGCATGGCGCCGATCACAAATGCTGATCCGGCGAGCCTGCGGCGTCGCATCATCGAGTAAGTCCCCCCTCCGTTATCTATGAGAGCGCCGACCTTCGGATGGATCGCGTAGCGCTTCGCGAACACGGCGTTCTTCGTTCGCGCGTGAGGTCGTGCGCTCACGACGCGAGGTGCATCCGATAGTCCGTTTGCGCGCTCCGCCTCGCGCCGCGCCTCAGCCCTCGGTCCAACCCCACTTGGCCTTGTTGGCCGCAATCTGCTCGGGCGTTGGATGTTCGATCTGCTTGAAGGCCATAACCTTGAACTGGTCGGCCATATCGACGGTTTTGTGATTGAGCGGAATGTCGTCCTTGAAGACATCGGGCACTGCCGGTTCTTCGAAGATTGCCTGCCACGGGCATTCAGGCTCGCAAGCGCCGCAGTCGATACATTCGTCGGGATTGATGTAGAGCTGGTTGGGGAAACTCTTGCGGTCCTCGCCGACATATTCGTAGATGCAATCGACCGGGCAAACGCTGACGCAGCCGGTATCAATGCAATCGATGCAAAGGCGGGTAATCGTCCACGGCATGGGTGCTTATCCTCTCCTGAAATCAATCACGGTTTAACCTATATTGACGTGGCCGTCCAGAAAAGCGAATTGGCGCGGCAAGGTCAATCGCCCGGGTTCAATGAAGTGCGATTTAAATTGTAATTCGCGGGCGGATTGGTGTACGTAATAGTGAGAACACCGGCGCGCAAGCGCCAACTCGCCAGGGCTTTTTCATGCGGTCCTTACCATCGAGGAGGGAACTCTGAATGGCTGACATCGACATTCACATTAAAGGCGGCACAGTCGTCGACGGGACGCGCGTACCGCGTTATCGCGCCGACGTCTGGATCAAGGACGGCAAGATCGCGCAAATCGGCGGCCGCTCGCCCGGCTTCGCCAAGAAAACCATCGACGCCGACGGCCTGATCGTCGCGCCGGGCTTCGTCGATCTGCACACCCATTACGATGCGCAGATTCGCTGGGATCCGTACTGCACGATCTCCGGCTGGCACGGCGTGACCTCGCTGGTGCTGGGCAACTGCGGCTTCGGCTTCGCGCCCGTGCAAGCCGGATTTCCGCGAGCGCTCGATGCTGACGATGACGCGCACCGAGGCGATTCCGTACGAGCGCGATGAAGGCGGGCATGAACTGGGACTGGGAGACCATCCCGCGAGTACATCGATTCGCTCGACCGCGCACCGAAGGGCGTCAACTGCATCCAGTACATGCCGACCGCGTCGCTGATGACCTACGTGATGGGCCTCGACGCGGCGAAGAGCCGCGTCGCGACCGAGGAGGAACGCGCCGAGATGGCGCGGTTGCTCGACGAAGGCATGGACGCCGGCCTGTGCGGTTTTTCGATTCAGCGCCTCGGACGCAACTCGGCGCAGGCCGACTTCGACGGCTCGCCGATGGTCACCGACACGATGTGCGACGAGGACATCCTGAACCTCGCGCGCGTGCTGGCGGCCCGCGACGAGGGCTTCATCGAAATCACGCAGGCGACTGGCCATATCAAGGAAGACTTCGGCATTCGTCGAGCGGCTGGCGGAAGTCGCGCGGCGGCCGATCCTGTTCCAGGCGATTACGTCGAGTCCGACCAGCGCCGAGATTCATCGCAATAGCCTGAAGTGGCTGCATAAGGCGCGCGCGAAGGGCCTGCCGATTTTCGGGCAGGGTGCGACGGTGCGCAGCGGATTCGCGTTGACGCTCGAACATTGGAATCTCTACGACGTGGCGACCGCATGGCGGAACATGTTGACCGGCACGCATGACGAGAAAATCGCCAAGATGAAGGACCCGACGATTCGCGCCGCCGTCAAGAGCGAGAAGTCGATGCGCGCACTGGATATCAACGCGCCGGGTATAGGAGGACGCCTGCCGAAGCTGATCGTGTCGTGGGTCGAGAACAAGCCCGAACTCGAGAAGTACGTCGGCAAGTCGCTGCGGCAAATCGGCGAGGAAGAAGGCAAGCATCCAGTGGACGTGATGATCGATCTTTCGCTCGCGACGGATTTGAAGGCCGAGTTCCTGCAGCCGGAGCCGCGCTTCAACGCCGAGTACATGGCCGAGATCATCAACGACTCGACCTTTACGTTCCCCGGCGTGTCGGACGGCGGCGCGCATACCAAGTTCCTCACCGGCGGATCGTTCACCACCGATTTCCTGCGCTGGCTGGTGCGCGACGAACAGAAGATCACGCTCGAAGAGGCGCACTATCGGCTCTCGGCGCTGCCCGCGCATGCCGCCGGATTCAAGGATCGCGGCACGCTGCGCGAAGGCGCGGCGGCCGACGTCGTGGTGTACGACCTCAACGGGCTCGGCGTAGAGCCGGAATGGGTCGGCGAGATCGCGCACGATCTGCCGGCCGGCGAATGGCGTCGCGTGCAACGCGCGACCGGCTATCGCTCGATCATCGTCAACGGCGTCGAGACCTTCGCGGAGGGCGAGTGCACCGGCGCGACGCCGGGCAAGCTGCTCCGTCACGGTCACGCCTGATTCGATCGGCGCAATCCTGCGCGTGCACTGAAATCGAATCGTAAGAAAGCGGCGGCTGGTGGGAAATCCACCGGCCGCCGCGGCATTGGTGCGACGTCGACGCCGGATACCCGCTTAGCGCAGACGGGTTCGTGGGCCGTTTCTCGTGCGCGTTCGTCGAGCTGTCCGGGGCAGTTTTCCGGTGCCGTTTTGCTATTCGGTCAAATCGAAAACACTCCGATCTCAGCGAAAAATTTACAAGAATACCAGCCCGAAACTGGCAAAGGGGTGGCGAAAAATACGCCATAGCGTTACGAAACCGACGGCACGCTTGATGCGTATTACTGTTTAGAGCCGAACGTCGAGCGAGCAATACCGCGCTCTCGATAGAGATGAGGAGGTACAACAATGAGGAAAAGAATTCTGGCTGGAATTTTAGCCATAATGATCGGTCTCAGCATGGCGCTTCCGATGCGCGCGTCGGCAGATTGGGACGATCACCATCATGGCGACCACCATCGTGATCACCATGAATGGCGCTGGGACCGGGACCATGATCACTATCGGGCGTATCCGTATGCCCCGCCGCCCGCGTATTCCTATAACCCTGGCTACCGGTACGGCTATCGGGGCTATCGAGCGATTCCGGAGAATGGCGAGGGCATGATAAATCCGCGTCATCCTGGCCTGATCTGGTCGTGCGATTCTGATGGCCATCATTGCAATTGGGCGCGCCGCAGGTAACCGGTCGTTGCCAAGATCTAACTAACTGATAGCTACGTAAAAGCGGAGTGCTCCGTCGGTAAGGGCGGAGTACTCCGTCATTTTGACGCCAAATTCTCACTTCAGGCGACAATGCAGCCAATCACGCAGTTTGGTAACGCGGGGATCAATTCGAGATGAACGGCGATCGCCTCTGCCAGGGCCGCGGGCGATAATCGAAGGAGCAAAACCATTCGACAGAAACGGCGCCTACTTCAGGAAGCGGGCGACGCTTTCTCGATTGGGGCCCCGCGGCACAAGGAGATACCCGAGTGATGAAACGAAAAAAGCTACTGGCAGGAGCATTTGCGTTGGTGATTGGCCTAAGCATGGCGCTGCCCACGCGCTCCAGCGCCGATGACAATGGTTATACCCATCATGACAGCCACTATCAGTCGTGGCGCTGGGAACACGACAAGGACCACTATCGCGGTTATCCGTACACCCCGCCGCCCGCTTACGCTTATAGCTACCAGCGCCGGTACCAATACATTCCGGAGAATGGACAAGGAATGGTCAATCCGCGCAATCACAACCAGTACTGGGCGTGCGATTCCGACGGCCATCATTGTCATTGGGCACCGCGCTACTGAAGTAGAATTGCATAAGTCGAACAAGATTGACGCGTAACAGGGCGCGATGCTCCTTCAGTAACGGGAGGAGCATCGCGCAGCACCGCAAGAAGCCGATTCATTACACTGTGGTCGGACGCTAAAGGAAAATCGGAGGACCAATGAAACGTTCATCGTTTGCGATCGTTTCGCTTCTCGCAACGTTGGCGTTCGCGCCCGCGGTAGTGGCTCAGGAGCAGAACCCCGGTGCTAGTGAGCCGTCAGCGAATGCTCCGGAACTCGGGAGAGTCGAACAAGGCAACAGGACGATCGTGTTTGCCGCAGCGGACAATCGCGACCTCGAGGTTGATCGATTACAGACGTGGGGTGATTTCGCCGCCGGACACCCGGGCATCGCGAAAGCCCTGGCGTATCATCCGTCGCTAATGAATGACGATGGCTACATGTCGAAGCATCCGGAACTCGTAGCGTTCTTTCAGGCACATCCCGACGTGGAAAAGTCGATGGCGGAGAATCCCGGCAACTATAACGCGATTCCTCCGCGCCCCGGCGAGTAGTCATTTTGACGGGCGCGGAAGGGCGTAAAATCGCCTTCGCGTCCTGACTCACCGCGCCCCTTTTTTCCGCATACTCGTAGCGCCGCGCTCGACGGAGCCATGGCGGCTTAGCGTTTCAGCGTCTGAGTTTAGCATGCTGCTAAGTAGTCGGGCAGCTCGGTCGAGCCCGGACAATAACCTGATCGAAAGCTCCAGGCAGCCTGCGCGGGCAACGGTTTGCCCGTTTTGGATGGTGTGGTTATCTGCCCGAAATGCGGTTAGGATTTCATCGTTTGTGATTTGGCATCGACGGAGTCGAACGCGATGAATAATGGCAAGAACATCCGCACCGAAACCGACAGCATGGGCGCGATCGAGGTGCCCGCCGATCATTACTGGGGCGCGCAAACCGAACGGTCGCTGATGCATTTCGCGATCGGTCACGACCGGATGCCGCGATCGATCGTGCGCGCGTTCGGCGTGCTCAAGAAGGCGGCGGCCGAGGTGAATCGCGATCTGGGACAATTGCCCGCCGATCTGACCGCGCTGATCGTGAAGGCCGCTGACGAGGTGATCGACGGTACGCTCGACGCGGAATTTCCGCTGCGGGTATGGCAGACCGGGAGCGGCACGCAGACCAACATGAACGCCAACGAGGTCATCTCGAACCGCGCGATCGAACTGGCCGGCGGCGCGATGGGCAGCAAGAAGCCGATTCATCCCAACGATCACGTCAACATGTCGCAGTCCTCGAACGACACCTTCCCGACCGCGATGCATATTGCGGCGGCCGAAGAGCTGGAGCGCAAACTGCTGCCGGCGCTGGCGAAGCTGGTCGAAGCGCTCAAGCGCAAGCAGGCGGAAATCGCCGATATCGTTAAGATTGGCCGGACGCATCTGATGGATGCGGTGCCGCTGACGCTCGGGCAGGAGTTCTCGGGCTATATCGCACAACTCGAATACGACATCGCGCGGATCAGGATGGTGCTGCCGGACGTGTACGAGCTCGCGATCGGCGGCACGGCGGTCGGCACCGGCCTGAATACGCATCCGGAGTTCGACGTGCGCTGCTCGAAGCGAATCGCGCAATTGACCGGATTGCCGTTCACTTCGGCGCCGAACAAGTTCGCGGCGCTGGCGGGCCATGACGCGCTGGTGATGGCGAGCGGGGCGCTGAAGACACTCGCGTGCTCCTTGATGAAGATGGCCAACGACATCCGCTGGATGGGCTCGGGGCCGCGCTGCGGATTGGCGGAGCTGACTTTGCCGGAGAACGAGCCGGGGTCGTCAATCATGCCGGGCAAGGTGAATCCGACGCAGTCCGAGGCGATGACGATGGTATGCGTGCAGGTGATCGGCAACGACACGGCGATTTCGATCGCGGGAACGCAGGGCAACTTCGAGCTCAACGTGTTCAAGCCGGTGATGATCCACAACCTGCTGCATTCGATCACGCTGCTGGCGGACTCGGCAGTGCTGTTCGCGAAATACTGCGTCGATGGGATCGAGCCGAATCGCCCGAAGATCAAGCATTACCTGGAGAGCTCGCTGATGCTGGTCACGGCGCTCAGCCCGCATATCGGTTACGACAAGGCGGCCAAGGTCGCCAAGCACGCGCATGAGCGCGGCGTCACGCTGCGGCATGCGTGCGAGGAGCTCGGCTACCTGAAGGGCGAGGACTTCGATCGGCTGGTGGTGCCGGAGAAGATGATTCGCCCGGGCGACTGACGGCCGGTGTCGCAGCGCATCGTATCAGTTAGTATAGTAAATAAACTAAGAGACAGAATCGGGTTTCGTACCGCTGAACTGGCGACGCTGGCCGGAAATTGGCATCGTGCGCTTATCGCGATTGCGGTCATCTTAGCTGGTCCACTTCCTTCGCGCGTCATCCGAGTGTCGATACGGGCTTGTCAATAGGCTACTTCATATCTTTAACTCGCTACGAGGACGTGGAAACTCGATTTATCTCCAACCTTAGTGCTAGACACGCTAAAAATATTTTTATCCGACTCGTTATCAACAGACTCCACACAGCATACGTAAACGCGCTTCAGGTTCTCTACTCGTCTATTTGCGGAGACGTTAGCTTATTATTCTCTACCTTGACCTCTATTAGGCGCCATGTATTAATCGGTACCGGTAGTGGACGGTCTGGTGGAAGTAGGAGGTGTCAACGGGCTTAACGAGTTACAGTCAGGGGGTTACGAAGAATGAAAACCGTTGGAATCCTACGGTCATTCACACTCACTTTTCTCACCATTGCGGTGGCGCTGTTGTTTTTAATGCGCGCCTCACCCGCTGCCGCCGCAGCGAATTGTCTGCAGGATGAATTCGGGAGCAAGAAGCTCAACTGCACGGCGAACGATGTCACCGTCTCCTTTGTGGACAATGTCAGAGACCTCAACGGGCACGCTCTCCCCTCTTGCACCCCTAACTCGCACTTCTCGTTCGTCGCTGACTTTCATGTGGTGACGACTGCCACGTCGCGACAAAATATCGGCATTTACTTCCAGACTGCTGGTGGGAGCACCGCATTAAAGGGTACCTGTTCCGATAACATCATTTCGCCGTTACACGCGGCCGCGAATCCACTCGATACGGTTCAGCTAGGATCGGCCACTTATAACGAAGTCGATCCCTCGCCGGACAACTGCGGAGATACAACCTCCGCACATCCTGAAGTGGTTACGATAGAGGTGGACAACGTTCTGTGCGTAGCTGCCGCTGGCTCAAATCCTCCAGTCGTGGCTCTCCCGAACTGTACGAGCTGGCAGCAGAACTCGGGTATTGTGTGCCAGAGCGATCCCAGTAGCGGCTGGCCTTGGGTAAAAGGAGCACTCCCGGGAACAGTGTCGAAGTGCAGCTGTGACAATGGTTTCACGGTCCCAATCGCGGTGCAGTCGCCGAGCACCACGGTGAAGAAGAGCTGCACGACCGCGAATAGCACCGGCTTGAATACGTCGTGCTCGCTCGACGATACGGGCAGCCCGGGTACGGTGACCTACACGGTCGAGGTGGACAACACTTCGAATTTCGGCAACCTGACGCTGAACCGGGTCTGCGACAACGTGTTTGGCACTATCGCCAAGGCCACAGGCCAGCCGGATTGTGCCCCGGGAACCGCCACGGCAACCCCGGTAAGTTGCACACTGCCGGCGACGATTGCGGCGGGTGGAAACTTCCAATGTACCTTCACCGCGAGCCAGCCTGAAGGTTCGATAGTGATGGATATCGCCTCGGCCAACGGTGTCGGGGTCGATGGGACGCCATTTTCTGGAACGTCTAACTCGGTCACGGTGACGTCTGCTGAGGCAGCAAGCACGGCGACGACGTCCAAGACGCTGGTCTCAACCACTGCTGGCTGTGCGACCGTCAGATATGGCGTGGATGTGCACAACACGAGCGCCGCGGATGAGGTGCTGACACTGTCGGCGTTAAGCGACAGTCAGTATGGTAACATCACCACGCTCGGGAAGGGTTCCGGCGGCAGCGTTCTGGGCACGACTTGCGGCGTGGCGACAGGTTCGCCAGGCTTGGGGTCGCTATCAGGCTCTACCGGAGGCGGCACTCTGTCAACGACAATTGCGATAGACGGCCACTACACGTGCCAATTCGACGCCCAGTTCTGCGGCGCACTCACCACAATCACTACCGGTCCTAATACCACCTGCACTGGTATCCAGACCACGGACGTGGTGACGCCGACACTGGCAGGTGACGAAGGCGAGGCGGTCTCCAATACAGGCGGGTCGCTCACGGTGAGCGAGTGTTTCGTCCCGTCGGCGCAATAGAGAGCAAGAGTCGCCCGCTTTCGCGGGCGACTCCCAAGAAACATCGGTAACAGAGCGGTCCGGACTGCGTTTGAATGACGCAATCCGGGCCGCCTCTTTTTCAGATAGTGGAGTTTTACTGAACCGTAAAGTTGGTACTTGCGCTGTGCGGGTTTCCTTTGATCGTCGCAACTGCGCCGGCGACATACGCCCCAGCTGGATCGCTTTTCATAAGCCTGACCTTGTACATCGCAATGCCATTGCTCCCGGTGTTCGCCGATCCCGTGACCACACTGCCGTTCGCCTTGGTGAGTGTGAAGTTCACTGAGACATTAGCGATTGGCGCGCCCGCATAGGTCGCTGTGGCGGAGGTAGAAACGGTCTGGCCGGGGATGTAGCTCGACTGATTGGTCGCGAGCGTCACGCCGCCTGAGAATTGCACATCCACCGCGGCCTGGGTGGACGTTACCCAATCCGTGGAGATCGTCACACCTGCAGCGGAGTCCGAGAAGCTTTGACCGACAACGAGCGAGGGATCGAACCAAAAGTAATAAGTCGGGGTCGCGGGCGTCATATCGAGCAGGTCGCCGGAGTTGCCGTCACCATCGGTACCGATATGGACCAGCACACCGTTGGTTTCATTTTCGGTTGGATCGTTGGTGAGAAACGCATCGAAGCCTAGCGCCTGGCGAGCCTCGAGATAGTACCAAGTCTTCGCCCCGGTGATCGGATCGATTGACTTCAGGATCTTAAGCGCATCCGGACCCGATCCCGCGACCTCGTGGGCGCCGATCGCATAGGTGCCCGCGGTGGTCACTGTCGTGATCGAAGGCGACGTCCCGTAATTCAACCAGCCGAGCCGCTCCTTCTGAAAGGCGTCGTAATTGGGCGACGCCGACTGCGGAGCGCCCATCGTGTCCAGGATATCTCCGTACTCATCGACGGCGCAGTTCGAGCCGATCGTGGCGCTGGTGCCGCAGTCGAGCAGATGAGAATGCCAGAGGCCAAGGGCATGCCCGAGCTCGTGGTCGAGTATATGAAAGTCCAGACTGCCGCTGCCATTGGTGCCATTGATCCAGCTCTGCGAAGGGCTCCCGCCTATAAACGATGAGCCCCCGAATCCACAAGCGCTGTTCTGGGGAAAGGCGTACACGAAGTGGCTGTAGGCGGTGAGATTAATTCCGGCGGCGGTTGCCGCGGCCTGAGCGTCGGCGGCGATATTCGTAATATTGCAGGTGGTGCTGCTCTCGGAAATCGTGTACCAGCCGACGACATCGCCGGTCAGCCAGGTCTGCTGATAGGAGTTTTCGAGAAAGAAGTTACTGACTGTACCAAATACCAGGCTTTGAGCATCGGCCACGGTATAAGGCTGATTGGTCGGAGCGTCCTGGAAATTTACGAGGATGACCAACGTGGACTGTGCGCCGAAGGTATTGGGTAGCGGTCCCGCAGCAGTCGGAGGCGGCTGCGGCTTCGAGGAATTCGAGAGGGTCGTGACGTTGCCGCCCGAAGCCAAAGTGATCGTTGCACCCGATTGCGAGCCGTGAACGCGGACATGATCGCCGGTCAGCAAATTCGTCGGGGCCTTGGACTTGAAATGAAGGCGAACCCGACTCCCATTGGACTTCTTCAGGAAATAGAGATAGCGGCTCGAGTAATTATCGAGATCCTCGTGCAGGATTTCGAGCTCGCCGTCAGCATCGGCAGCGGCGGAGGCGGATTTCGGCGACTGACCGAGATTGCCCGGCTTCGCACTCATGGCGGTCGGCGCCTGGGCGTTCGCCAGCGGGGCAAAACCACCGAGAATCATTAATATCGCGACTAAATAGCCTTCAATCCGTCTGAACCACTTTTGTAACGCCATTGAAACCCCCACTCCACCTCCGCACCTATAGTCATCTCGGAAGTAGTAATTACCTATCCAGAAGGAGCAGGAGTCGTGCCGCTGGCTGAAATCATGCAGTACGATAATTTGACAAAGAAATACCTAAGTTTGCATTACTAAGATGCATTTAGGATGAGACTCGGCGAAACCGCCCGAATTCTCAATTCCGATGCTCGCGGCTGTTGCGCGCGGTCCGTTGCAACTATGCAACGTGTGTCATCGAAGCTGACCCATCCACGGTCCAGGGAGAGGGGATGTCTACAATGGAAGGAGCTCGAACATTAAATCGAGGACCATCCTGAGTTCACGCTGAATTAACAATCCTTCCGTAAAATCATGCCCGCGTTAGTGCGCCGATGTATCATCCGCTTCGCGAGCACCGAGTGGGATTGCGCGCGAAGCATCAACGTTGGGAGGAAGTCTCGATGAGTAGGAGGATTTTGAGAAGAACAGGCCGTCGTGGCGTGGTCGGACGGCGATTGACGCTAGCCTTGCTGAGCACCGCGATGGTCGCTGGCACCGCCAAGTTCGCGCAAAGCGATAGTAACTACTTCTTTCCGGGCAACCTCGTGGTCAGCCGCAGCGTGTACGACAACAATCCGAACAACGTGCAGGCTGGGGTCACCGTGACTGCCGCCTAACTGCGCGCCACCTCGAACGCCTGCTCGACCCCGGTCGTGACCGCAATCAGTGACGGCACTTATCCGTTCGTTTTCAACAACGACACCGTTGATGCGAGCTTCGGCATCACCTCGAAGATCTTCCTTGACCAGATAACGACGGCAGGCTCGCTGGTAACCTCACTCGAGGTACCCAACAGCTCGCAAGTTGGAATGCCGCTGCCCAGGGACCAGATGGTGACGAGCTTCAGCTCGAAGTCGGAAGTGGCCCTGAACCTTTCCACCGACCACAACTTTCTGACCTTTATGGGCTACCTTGCGCCGATCGACGCGATCGATGTATCCAACGCCAACACTCCCGCGGCGGTCGATCCGACCAATCCGGTTGGAGCGAAGGCTTTGCGCGCAGTTGCCGAGGTCAATGCGAAGGGTCAATTCAACTTCACCGCAACTAACGCATACAGCGGCAATAACGGCCGCGCGGCGATTCTGAATAATACCCAGGGCGGAAATTTCATTTACACCGCAGGTAACGCCGGCAATGGCGCAAATCCTCAGCCGGACGGCATCATTACAGGAGCCGGCACGCAGATAATCACGCCGCAGATCAAAGCACTCGCCGCCCAGAATCCGGGAGATCCGACGCCGGTAGGCAGCTTCAGCATTACACAGTTGGGCAAAAAGGCGGACAAGGTCGGGAAAGATACCAACTTCCGCGGTCTCACGATTTTCGACAATGTGGTCTATTTGACCAAGGGCAGCGGCGGCAACGGCGTCAACACTGTCTATTTTATCGATACCACCGGCAACGCTTGTCCCAGCAGCGGCGTTGGTGTTCCACAAAGCGGCGCGACGCTGCCGACGGCAGGGATTCCCTTCGACCCCTCAGTGCTCCAGACAGAAGGCGTCACGCCCTACAATATGTGCATCCTGAAGGGCTTCAACACGGTATTGGCAAAAACGACGACGAACGTATTTCCATTCGGGATATGGTTCGCGGACGCCAACACCTTGTACGTCGCGGATGAGGGCGACGCCAACAACGCCAATCCCACGGCTACCAGCACTGACAACGGTATTTACACTGCCGCAGCCGGTCAGACCGCCGCGGGCCTGCAGAAGTGGATCTTCGACGGCACTAATTGGAATCTCGCCTATACTTTGCAGGCCGGGCTGGCACTGGGTACTCCGTACACCATCGCCGGCTATCCAACCGGGCTCAATGCGACGACCGGACTGCCCTGGGCACCGGCCACTGATGGGCTGCGCAATTTAACCGGCGTCGTCAACGGAGATGGCACCGCGACCATCTATGCGATTACCTCGACGGTTAGCGGAAACGGCGACCAGGGCGCGGATCCGAATAAGCTGGTCGCCATAACTGATACTTTGACTGCGGGAGGGCCCACTCCGCCGGCGGCGGAGAGCTTCGCGACAGTGCGCGCCGCGGGCAATCTGGAAGTACTACGCGGCGTCTCTTTCACGCCGGGCTCGTAACCATAACAACTAGCTATTCAGCAAATAGCTATTCCGACGCGCCGGGGCGGTGCATAAATACTCACTGCTCCGGCGCGACCGCACTTTCGCCAATAGTCAGTCGGCTACTACTTTGCTCGTGGTAGGAAATAGTCAGTCAACCGACGCACGATACTGATCAGCCGGTTGTCCGGGACTGGAGCATGCGCCATACGCGCACGCCGAGCGGGCGGATTTCGTCGATCACCTGGTAGCCGACATGACTGTAGTAGGCGACGTTGGCCTCCTTCGCAGTTTCCAGATAGACGCCGGCGAGATCGGGGCGCATCGCAGCCTGATCGCGCAGGTAATCGAGCAGTGCGACGCCGAAATGGCGGCCCTGAAGATCGGGCTCGACACCGAGGACGTTGAGATAGATATGCGTCTGCACGGGACGATTGCGCACCAGCATATCGAGCGTCGAGATCGCGCGAAGGAGACCGCGGTAACCGCATGCGTGAAGAAGCTCCGGCAACTGGGTGAGGCCATGTACGATGTTCGCGGCGGCCGACAACGGGCGATTCACCTGTTCGATAATCGCGGCGGCCGCAACGCGCCCCTCGTGCATCACGCCGAGCACCGGCTGTCCCGAGTGGCATTGATCGGCGAGAATTACACCAAACAGGCCGGCCATCCGCTTCGCGCGCTCGAGGCGATCGCCGACGTCACCGATAATGGCGCAGATGAGCGGATCGTCGATGAAGGCGCGGCTCAACATCCGTGCGGCTTCGAGGTGCAAGGGCGGAAAGAGCAACGCGATATTCGGTCGATCGGTCGAATTCATCGAGGTCACATCCTGAAGACGCCGAAGTTGGTCGAGGGCGGAATGCCGGCGTTGAGCGATGCGGCGATCCCGAGGGCGAGCGTTGCGCGGGTATCGAGCGGATCGATCACACCGTCGTCCCAGAGGCGCGCGCTGGCGTAGTAGCAACTCGATTCGAGGCCATATTTATTCAGCGTCGGACGCACGAACTCGGCCTGTTCCGCGGACGACATGCTGCCGCCCTCGCGCGCCATCTGATCGAGCTTGACGGTCAGCAACACGTTGGCGGCCTGCTCCCCGCCCATCACCGAGATGCGCGAATTGGGCCACATGAAAAGGAGGCGCGGCGAATAGGCGCGCCCGCACATGCCGTAATTGCCGGCGCCATTCGACGCGCCGATTATCACCGTGAACTTCGGCACCTGCGCGTTCGCGACCGCATTCACCATCTTGGCGCCGTCCTTGGCGATCCCGCCCTGCTCGTAGCGCTTGCCGACGATGAACCCGGTGATGTTCTGCAGGAAGAGCAGCGGGATGCGGCGCGCGCAGCACAACTCGATAAAGTGGGTCGCCTTGAGCGCGGATTCGCTGAAAAGCACGCCGTTGTTGGCGATGATGCCGACCGGATAGCCGTAGATGCGCGCGAAGCCGGTGACCAGCGACGTACCGTAGCGTGGCTTGAACTCATGCATCCGGCTGCCGTCGACGAGGCGCGCGATAACTTCGCGGACCTCGTACGGTTTACGCGAATCGTGCGAGACGATGCCGTAGAGTTCGGCGGGATCGTAATAAGGATCTTCGGGCGAATCCTGGGGGAGAACGTCTTGACGGCGGACGCACGCCGAGATTGGCGAAGACCGAGCGCGCGATTTCGAGCGCGTGACCGTCGTCGTCGGCCAGATGGTCGCTGACCCCGGAGAGACGGGTGTGGACGTCGCCGCCGCCGAGCTCCTCGGCCGTAACGATCTCGCCGGTCGCCGCGCGTACCAGTGGGGGTCCGGCGAGGAAGATCGTGCCCTGCTCGCGCACGATGATGCTCTCGTCGGCCATCGCGGGAACGTACGCGCCGCCGGCGGTGCATGAGCCCATCACCACCGCGACCTGCGCGATACCCAGCGCGGACATCTGCGCCATGTTGTAGAAAATACGGCCGAAATGTTCACGATCGGGAAAGACCTCGGATTGCAGCGGCAGAAAGGCGCCGCCCGAATCGACCAGGTAAACGCACGGCAGATGGTTCTCGATCGCGATTTCCTGCGCGCGCAGATGCTTCTTCACGGTGATCGGATAATAGGTGCCGCCCTTGACGGTGGCGTCGTTGGCGACGATCACCGCCTCGCGCCCCTGGATGCGACCGAGGCCAGTGACGATCCCGGCGCCAGGCGCCTCGTCGTCGTACATGCCCCAGGCCGCGAGTGTCGAGAGTTCGACGAACGGGCTCTGCGGATCGATCAGGCGCTTGACGCGATCGCGCACCAGCAACTTGCCGCGTTCGACGTGGCGGCGGCGCGCGTTTTCAGGGCCGCCCTCGCGAACGCGGTCGATCGCGGCGCGCAGTTCGACGACCTGCGCCTCCATGACCTCGCGATTGCGCTTGAAGTCGGGGCTGTTGGGGCTGACGCGTGATTCAATTCGTTCCATGCAAATCCTGCTGCTGCGCCGCTGGCCGGGCCGGCATCGATGCTCTACCACGACTCTCGATGTCCGCGACATCTCTTATAAACTGAAAGATTGGCGGCGCACTGCGCGCGATTCAATCGCGGCCGCGGCGGGAGCACAATAGCAACGTGAACGGCAATGCGTGATCGGGATTTAGCCGCGCTCGAATTCGACAAGGTGATCGCGCTGGTGCGCGAGTTCGCGGTGTCCGAGCCGGGGCGCCGCGCGATCGCAGCATTGCGCCCGTCCGGCGAGGCCACAACCGTGCGCGAACGGCTGCGTGCGACGGCGGAAATGGCCGGACTGCGAGGTCGCTCGGGATCGGTGCCGATCGACGATTTCGACGACCAGCGCGAACATCTGCTGGGCGCAGCGCCCGCGGACGCGGTGCTCAACGGCGCTTCGCTGGTGCGGATTCGCGACTTCGTGCTGGCGTCGCGCACGGCGGCGGCCTTCCTGCGCTCGCGGGTCGAGGCCCGTCCGCAGGTAGCCGCGATCGTGCAGAACCTGGTCGCGCCGAAAGAATTGGCCGACGCGATGCTGCGCGCGCTGGCCGACGACGGCGGCATCCTCGACGACGCGAGCCCCGAACTCAAGCGCATCCGGACGCGCCTGCGCGATGAACGGCTCGAACTCGAGACCCGGCTGGCACGCTCGCTCAACGCCTCCGGCATGGAGCCGTTCGTCTCGGACTACATCGTGACCGTGCGCAATCGGCGCTTCGTGCTGCCGCTCAAGCTCAATTACGCGGATCGCCTCGAGGGTATAGTGCAGGACCGTTCGGTCTCGGGCGAGACGCTGTTCGTCGAACCGCTATGGGCGGTCGATTTAAACAACCGCCTGATGATGTATGAGCGCGAAGCCGAAGCCGAGGAGTATCGCCTGCTGATGCGGCTGACCGCGATGGTGCGAGGCTACCTGCCCGAACTGCAGATGACGTTTGACGCGATGGTCGCGCTGGATGCGCTCAACGCGCGGGCGATTTTCGCCGAGCGCTTCGGCGGGATCGAGCCGGAGATAACCGACGACGGCATCGAACTGATCGCCGCGCGTCATCCGCTGTTGCAGACCAGCGGGCGCGCGGTCGTGCCGATCGACGTCACGATCGCGCCGGGCCAGCATGGCATAGTGATCTCCGGTCCGAACACCGGCGGCAAGACGGTCGCGCTCAAGACGGTCGGGTTGTTCGCGCTGATGGCGCAGGCGGGTATCCTGATTCCGGCCGACGAGCACAGCAAGATCAGAGTCTTCCGCAGCATTTTCGCGGACATCGGCGATGCCCAATCGATCGAGGCGAGCCTGTCGAGCTTCGCCGCGCATATCACGAATCTGAGCGAGATTATCAAGGCGCTACGCGAGCCCGCCCTGGTTATCCTGGACGAACCCGGCGGCGGCACCGACCCGGTGGAGGGCGCGGCGCTCGCAATCGGGCTGATGGATTACCTGGGCGATCGCGACTGCCTGGTCGCGATCGCGACTCATTCGACGGCGGTCAAGCTGCACGCATACTCGCGCGCTGGTTTCGACGCGGCAGCGGTGGATTTCGATCCTGAGCGGCTCGCGCCGCTTTATCGGCTGAAACCACATACGATCGGGCAGAGCTACGGACTGGCGGTTGCGCGCCGGCTCGGATTGCCACCGGAAATTGTCGCAGCGGCCGAAGCGGCGCTGCCGGCGGGGAGTGCGGAATTGGCCACCGCCCTGCGGCGGCTCGAGGAGGAACGCGAACGCCTGCGCATTCATACGGAGCGGATGCACGAGCGCGAGTTAACGCTGGCCGAGCATGAACGCGAGGTAGTCGATGCGGCGGAGCGCGCGCGTACCCGCAGCGAGGCGGAACGGGATCGCGTGCGCGGCGAGGGCGCGCGAGCAATCGAGGAATTACGCCGCGAAGGTTCAGCGGTCCTGGCGGAGCTGAAGGCCGGCGCCAAGGGCCGGCGCGACCTCGGCCAGACGCTCGCGGACGCCGCCGCCCGAATCGAGCGAATCGCGCCACGTGATCAGGATCGAGCGGCGCGAGAGACCGAAGTTCCGTTGAAGATCGGTGACCAGGTTGAATTGGGCGAGATTCGCGGCGAGTTGCTCACGCTGGATGAGGATCGTGCGGTGGTCGGACGCGGCGGACTGCGGATCGAGGTATCGGCAGATCGGATCCGGCGGGCGCGAGCGGCGAGTGCCCCGGCGCACGAACCGCGCATAACGGTCACCGCGTCGAGTAACGATCGCGGTGAGCTCAACCTCGTGGGGATGCGCACCGGTGACGCCTTGCGGAAACTTGAGGAATTCCTCGATCAGGCCTACCTCACGAATCGCGCCGAGGTCCGCGTGATTCACGGCATCGGGTCGGGCGCGCTGAAAAAAGCCGTGCATGAGTACCTCGAAACTTCGCCCTACTGCGCAGGCTTCCATCAGGCCGAGCCGCATCAGGGCGGGGCCGGCGCGACGATCGCAAAAATCAACACTTGAAGAGGCGCCATTGTGACCCCGACGTGGCTCAATCATCGTAACGGTCGACCATGCGGCGGGGCGCTCGCTGATTACGGGAAATAGCTCATCTTCGGCGCGACGCCCGCGACCGGAACGCCCTCAATTTTCGCCGCCGCGGAATTCGCGCGCGCAAACAGGACCGCCGTCTCGTCGCGGTAGATTGGCTTCCACTCCGGGGAGTTCTGCAGGAAACGATAAGCCGCCGCTTCGGGCGGAATCAGAATCAAGTCATGCGGATAGCCGCGTAGAACTCGTCCCGCCTGCGCGAAGTTGAAATAGAACTGGACATAGTCATTGATTACGGCGTCGGGATATACGGTTTCGCACCGGCCGTCGATAAAGAGCCTCGACCGTGGCTCGGCGTGCCAGATCAGGTACGCGCCCCAATCGTAATCGTTGAGCAGGTTGCCGCGAAGGTCGTGCTGCTGCATAAAAGCGACGGCGCCGCTGGGCAGCGCCATATCGGCTTCGAGTCGCGGCGAAAACAGCCCCATCGAGATCACCACGAAAACTGCGAGAGCTATCACGATCCACTGGTTGACACCTGATCGTTCCGGCAGATCCGCGCGCCCCACCGCTCCATCTTCGGCGGCAGTTCGCGCCATCGCGTGTGCGGCGTCACGACCAAGCGGAATCATGCAGGCAATCACAGCCAGCGGCAGGTTACGCGCTGCAACGAAGGACCCCGCGCTCATCAACGCGGCGATTACGACCATCGGCAACTCGGCGATCCGCGGCTTGCGCACAACGCTCACCATCAGCACGGCCATCGGGACCAACGCCAGCAGGTAGCTTAATTCGCCAAAGACGGAGTGTTGCCATTGATGCGCCATCGCACGCCACAACGGTTGCCATTCCATGATGGCGGTGCGGGTCGTTTGATTACCCACGGAATGCAGCACCGCGCTCCAAGTATCGAGACCGAAGGGAGTTACAAAGGTCGCGATGGTCGCAATTGCGGTCAGGAGGCCGAGCGGCATCGCGCGTCGCAGACCCCTGCCCGCAATCAGATCGGTGAAACCCGCGACTCCCGCATAAGCTGCTAGCGCGACGATGCCGATGATGAAGCCGCCGTGAAGGTTGCTCCACAGAATCATCATCGGAGGAATCAGCCATAGCCGTGCTCCTCCCCGATAATTGTCGCGTGCGAGAATCGCGAGCAGCGCGGCAAGGAGCGCAAAGGTGAAGAGCTGCGGTCGAAACTGAATCTGCGGCCACAACGCGAGCGCCGCGATCATCAGGAGTTTTAATTGCGTCGTAGGTGGTGCGCCGCTCTCTACCAGCCCGATCATCAGGAAACCGAGCGTCGCCGCAACGCAGGCAAACTTCCAGATTTTGAGCCCGACTATTCCAGCATGGCTGTAAAACACGGCCATCACGACTTCCGATAACCATTCTGGATCGCGCCATCGATCGCCGAACGCGGAATACGAATAGATGTCGTGTCTGGCGATTCCCTGGCCGACGAGCGACCCGATCAGGCTGTGTGTAGCGAGCGCGGCTTGGCCGAAGCGTACGTGACCCCACAAGTCGGGATCGGCAATTTGCCACGCGTCGGCGATCAGGATCACAAGAACGAACAGGGCGGGTGAATAGCGCAACAGCGAAGGCCTCGCCCCGATTTCCACTAAGCGCTCGCTAGGATTGGGCGTCAGTTGAGCGCTTGTCACGCGAGTTCCGACGTTGGCTTAGAGCCGACTGTGGGTAACGATATCACTCGGATTTCCATTGAGCTCAAACAATCAACACTGGTATGAAAATCGCGTAAAGTGCTTCATGAAGCCTTGCTTGAGTCACATTTTGGATAGCTGTGACCAACTGTGCGATTGCGAACTACAATATCGTCAATTCTTCAGCTTGGTCCTCAGTAAAGATGTTGTAGCATACTGAAACATCAGAGAAATTGTTGATTTAAATCGGGACACCTCATAATATCGGCGAACTGGATTCACGATGAACTTAGGGAAGCAGGCAAGCCAGGCAAGCAAGGACTTTCTTCTTTCTCTATCGCTTGCAAACTTGTGCATGGTGGACCCGTGGACGCGAGTCCTGGGTCTCAGCCAAGGCGACCTTTTTTTTCGTCGGGACCCACCCACCCGAATGGACCTGGTCGGGGTGGTTACCGCCGTGCTTTTTCTTACCGCGGCGTTTTGGTCGGTCGGGACCCTGACACGTGAGGTCGGTCCGCGATGGCTAAAGGGAGGCGTGCGCACGACCTTCCTCGTCACCCTCCTGATCCCGATTCACACACTGATTATCCGGGTCCCGAAATTCTGGTGGCTCGAGACTCGCGCCACTCTCTGGTATGCCAGTGCGGCGCAGCACGCGCCAAGCCTCGCGCCCCTCGCGATAGCGTCGGCGATCGTCGTTTTCTTAGCGATAGTCGTTCGCTATAGCCGGCAGATCGAAAAATTTGCGGTAACGGCTGTCATGCTGGAAGTCCCCTTTGTTTTGATTACCTTCTTTCAGGCAGGCAAGCTATTCAAGAACTACGATCAGTTTGTCACCCAGTTCCGCGATCAACCGACCGTCGCGATGAGCCCGACGCATAAGGCGCATGGGCGAGTGGTATGGCTCCTGTTCGACGAGCTCGACAACGGGATGGTTGACGGCAGCAATCGCTTCGGCGTCGCCGTTCCGGAAATCGATCGCTTGCGCCATGAATCTATAATCGCCACCAAGGCGGTCTCGCCGGCGTTCTGTACCCGCCTGTCGATCCCGTCTTATCTCTCGGGTCACGAGATCTCCATCTTCGATCCCACCGGGCCGTCCGGTGTGATCACAAGAGCGGCGCATGCCACCGGTCCTGCCGGGCAGTGGAATACGCGGAACAACCTGTTTGCCCAGGCGACGAGTCAGGGTTACACCACCGCCGTAGTGGGTTGGTATATCCCCTACTGTCGCATCCTGAAGGACAGCCTCAATTATTGCTGGTGGGCCCCCGCGTACAGCAATTCGCTCAAAACGGGAGCGACGATCCCCGACGATATATTGACTCAATTATGGAATGCCGCCGATGCTGCACCATTGGGTACGCAGGCGCTTAAGAAGATCGATAAGGTCGCGCGCTGCGCACACCGGGTGGGGGTTTATGGAGACATACTCGATCGCGCGAAGAAACTCTCAAGCGACCCGCGATACGACTTGGTGTTCATTCATTTCCCCATTCCGCATCCACCGGGCTTTTATCGCGCCGACCGGCATCAATTCGATTGCAGCGGGGATTACGTGGACAACATTTCGCTGGTCGATCAGACGATTGGCGATATGCGCACTGTGATGCAGGCGGCCGGTACCTGGAACGACTCAACCGTGATCATCAGCTCGGACCATCCGTACCGCACCTGGCTGTGGGGTTCGATCGACGAGCGCGAACGCGTCCCCCAGGGTGCTCATGAGGACGGTCTCTTTGCCAATGTGCCCTTGCTGGTGAAGCTTCCCGGACAGCACGGTGGGATGCGCTACACCCGTAAATTCAACACGGAAGTACTGCACGATATGATTCTGTCGTTGGTTCGCGGCAATATTTCCGATCCGGTGCAGCTGATCGGGTGGCTTAATGAAAACACCGCCACCTTTCTCCCCCCGGTTCCGATTTCCGCCTGTCCGCCATTCAACGGCGGCGGCAGTGGTGGCAGCAGTGGTTCACGTACCGGCATGGACCCCAGCGTGGTCAAGACCTTAGGCGATATTGGCGTGCAACAGAATTGAGCGTGCAACAGAATTGAAGAGAGGGGGGCCAAGCCGTGATTATATCAAAACCTGAACTCGCGATTGTTATCGCTTATGTCGATCCGGGCAGCGGCTTCCTGATGCTCCAGATGATCGGCGGCGCGCTACTCGGCGCATGGTTTTATTTCCGCCGCTCGGTCGCCAGATTCGCCGCCCGCATGCTTGGCCGCTCGCAGCTCCAACGCGATAAAGAGCAGTCTCAAACCTCCACACCTACCTCCGACTCCCACTAGGCCGCGATGGGGACGGAGACGCGCGACCCGGGGTCGTTCCGCGATCCGTCCGGCTACGTAATTCACTATGGCGACGCCGTTTACCGATCCCTCGACTTCGCCACCTTCGAACGCCTGAGCGCCTTTCTCGCCGAGCCGATTTATCGCCAACTGATCGATTGCGGAGACCTGTTACCCATCACCATTGCGAGCGCGGACGAGCGCACGCAGCTCAGCCGTCTCGAGCGGCGCGACGACCGCCACTACCTGCGTCAACGCCGCCTCGACCTCATCAGTTATCCGTACGAATGGTCGCCGCGGATGTTGCACGCGGCCGCGCAATGCACCCTTCGAATTCAATCCGCGCTGGTTGCGCATGGCTTTACGCTAAAGGACGCCAGCGCCTATAACATCCAGTTCGAGACGACTGCGCGCGGCCCGTCGCCGGTCTTCATCGATATCGCTTCGATCGATTCTGCACCGTCGCGGCCGATCTGGATGGCGCACAACCAGTTCATCCGCCATTTTGCCCTGCCGCTCCTCCTTAACCGGCAATTTGGACATGATTATCGCGGCGATTTCCTCACCGACCTCGAAGGCGCCAATCCTGACGCGGCCTATCGGATGACCGGATGGGCGCGCCGCTGGAGGCCGCCCTTTCTGTTCCTGGTGACGATGCCCTATCTCCTGCGTGGTCTCGAAAGCAAGCGTGGACCGGCGCTCGATCATGGCGCGCAGACGCCGGTGAGCACCGACCCCGAGCGTGATCGCTATATCCTTTCGCGGCTGATGCGGCGCCTCGAGCGTCTGATCGAACGGCTGGAACCGCACGCGCGTCCTTCCGACTGGACCGGCTACGAGGCCGACAATTCATATCCGGCGGCGGCCGCCGCGCTAAAGCAGGAATTCGTGAGCAACGCGTGCGCGACGCTCAAGCCCGCGCGCATGATCAATCTCGGATGCAATCTCGGCAAGTTCGACCTGATCGCGGCTCAACACGGCGTCGAGGTCCTCGCGATCGACCTCGACCTTGCGAGCGTGGATGTCGTTTACGACCGCGCCCGCGAGCAACATGCGCGCATCGTCCCGCTCAGAATCGATATCGCCGCGCCCAGTCCGGCGATCGGATGGAAGAATCGCGAGCGCCGATCGTTTCTCGAGCGCGCGTGCCGCTTCGACTGTGTGATGGCGCTGGCGGTGGTGCATCACCTGCTCGTCACCAACCGGATTCCACTCGACGAGGTCGTCGATCTGATTGCGCGATTGAGTAATCGCCATCTTATTCTCGAGCTGGTCGATCGCTCCGATCCGATGTTTCAACGGCTCGCGCGCGGCAATCAGGAACTCTACACCGATCTCAACATCGCGACGCAGGAGCGCGCCTTTGCGGAGCGCTTTCGCATCGTCGAGCGCCGCGAACTCAAGGACATCCCGCGCACGCTCTACGTGATGGAAAAACGGTAGCTCCCGGCTAGTGAAACAGCCCTTTGAACGGGTTCGGAATGTTGCCGGAGCCGCCCGAACCCGAGCCGTTGTCGGGCGGTGGCGGATTTCCACCGCCACCATTCGGATCGCCCCCGCCGGAGTTGTCGCCCGTCAAACCGCCGAGCAATCCGCCGAGACCGTTTTTCTTGAGAATACGGCCGACGCCGTTTTTCTGAATCAAAGTCCCGACCCGGTTCTGCACCTCATGAGTCGCCGCGCGCTGCGCGATTACCGTCAGGTCCGGCGCCACCTTCGGATGCGGTAGCTGGCCGGCCACGATCAACGGAATCTCGACGACGCCGTCGCTATTCGTGACGTAAACGACATTTTTCCGCGCGGCCACGAGTTCATCGCTGAACGCTTTCGACATCTTAATCTTCGCCTTCACGTCGATATTCTTGGCCATGTCGAACCAGCCGTCGCCGAAGATCGAGTAATCAGGTGAGACGACCACGATGTCGGGCGATGTTATCCTCGGTCCGAGAATCGTGAAGGTCAGGCTGGCCGCCTGGATATCGGTGTCGGGTGATTGAAACAACTCCGGATGATTCGCGACCACGGCTGCCGGCACCAATGCTCCGATGCCTGGGACGTTATTGACCTTGTTGAGCGCCTGCGCAACCACGTTCACGCCAATCAGTTTGCCGTTATCCATTTTGGCTCGGCCAGATCCACGCAAAGTCGGTTTGATCTGATCGAAACCCTTGCCCTGCCCGGCGAGCTGCACGGTCGCAGTCAGATTGCCGCGGATCGTATCGGCCGCCTTGGCGTGCTGCGAGGCGAGTGCCTGTTGCAGGTTGACGTTCTGCGTATTTACGCGCAGGTCGAACGACGGTGCGGCGCCCAAGAGTCGCAAGTCCCGCCGCTTCGATCGCGCCATCGAATGCGGCCAGCTTCAGCGCATTTACGTTGACGCGATCGCCGCCGTAACTCGCGTCCAGCGCGAGTTGCTTGAAGGCTACGTTCGCGATCATCCCGGAAACCGCACTGAACTTGGTCGAGCCGCTGACGGCTCCGCCGCCCTTGCTGACGACGCCCGTAGCCGACACTTGAAGCAGGTTCTCGTCGCCCTCGTTCTGGCGGCTGGGCACCAGTTCGGCCAGGGTTATTTTGTCAACGTTCAAGACGATATGTCGCATGCATCGGCTGCAGCGAATCCGCGCTGGCCTGAAGCTGCGCGTGGCCCGAGCCCAGCTTGAAGGTCACCGGACCCACGTTGGCGACGTTTCCCGCGAGTCGAATCGTCCCGTTGAAGTCGCTGACCGGCGGAGCCTTGCCACCCGGGGCCGCGGTATTGACGTTTGCGAGCGTGACCAGACCGTTGAACCGCGGTTGCTTCCCGCCGAGGCTGACCCCGGTATGCACCTCGGCAGCACCGGTCGGACCGTATGGCCGGGTGGCCGCGATCATCCCGCTAAGCGGCGCCAGGTCGAATCTGTTGGTATCGACGCGGGCCGTCACCGCGCCCGCGGCGATCGCGATCTGGGTGATCTTCGCCTTCAGATTCGCGAGCGTGAGGTTGGCCTCCTGAATGGTCAACTTATCGCCTGTGTGCGTCCCGCTGGCCGTGAATTTGAACGGAGTCCCGGCGGGCTTATCGAAGCTCGGTGCGTAAACGACGCGGTTCGGCGTGAGGTCGCCGGCCGCCTCGAAATGGAGCGCATCGACGCGTGCCGGAAATCTTGGTCTTAAGCTCTGTCGCGTCGGTGAAGGTGAGCGCACGCGGCAGCGCTTTCGCGATCTGTGGAATCGCTTTCAATTGCGCCAGTACCAGCGGCCCAACCGTGGTATCGAGGCCTATCTGAATCGCACCCGTATCGATCGCGCCGTTTTGCATGATCGGACCAGCGGTGCCGCTGAGCTCAACGTTTTTGTGGTCGCCGAAGGCCGCCAGATCGAGCTCGATATCGAACGCCGACGTCAGGCTGAAGTTTTCGATCTTCAGATTGATCGCGTTGATCGTCACGGGCGCCGCCGCCGGTTTGCTGATCGAGATAGAAGATCCGCCCGTCCTCGATGGTAAGGGTCTTGATGCTTACCGGGGGCGCGTTTGGCGCGCCGCCAGTGCCGCCCGCATTGCCCGATCCCAGATCCACCGCCGCTCCACCACGAACCGCCGCCACCCGATTTCGGCAGGTTATTTTCGCCGCTCTTTTTCGCGATCGTGCTCACATTCATCGCGCCCGCAGTGCTCCGGATAATCCTGATTTGCGGCTGGCGCAGCACCAGTTCCGTGACCTTGAGTTCCTTGCTCAGCAGCGGCAGGAATTCGACTTTCAGCAGAACCTCGTCGGCCTGCACGAAGGGCAACTGCGAGAAGGCCGGGTCGTCGGCCAGCTTGACGCCGGTGATCTCGATCGCAACACCGCGGCCGAGGCTCGCCTTGATCTCGTCGGCCTCGAGCGGACGGCCGATCGCGTCGCTGGCGCGGGCCAGCAAGCGCGCGCGGTTGAGACGCGATTATCGAATTGAGGTTGAAATAGGCATAACCGATCAGGGCAACGACGATCAGGATAATCGACGCCGATCAGCGCCGCCGGCCGCGAGTAAGACTTCTGCGCATGGGAGGCACCTCGGGGTTGCGCGTATGACTTCCGCCTCCCCTTAATCAAACCGCCCCGATGCCCGCGCGGTCAAGCCATCGCCGAAACGCAGCTCACACTGACTCCCTGTCGAAACGCGCCAATGCATCGGCGATTTCGGCGCGAAGCAACTCGGCCAGTTGCGTCTCGTAATCGTCGAGCGAACGGATACCGACGCGGCGCATCCCGGCGATATTGATCGTTGACGGATGCATCATCGGAATCACTCGAAGACCGCCGTCGGTGACCACCGGTTGCGCATGTACCGCCGCGAGCTTCACCGGCGCGCCGAGCGCGGCGGCCGTGGCGCGTGCGCCGAAGGCGATTATCAAGCGTGGACGGACCAGTTCCAGTTCATGCCGCAGATGACGCTCGACGCAAGTCGAATTCTCGGCCGCGCTGGGCGATCGATTCGCGCCCGTCGGCGACGGCGGCCAGCATTTCACGGTATCGCTGAAATAGCAGAGTTGCTCGGGCTCAATTTTTCGCGGCGCAACCGCACGAGCGAAGGCCCGGCGAATTACCAGGTTGCGCGGATTCGAAAACGGGCGGCCGTTCTCCAGCGAGACCCGGCCGGGCGCCTCACCGAGGATCATCAGGCCGAACCGCGTCGTGCCGCGGCGACCGAGCGGGAATTTGCGCCACGGCGCGATCGTGGAACATTCGCGACAGCGATTGACCCGCCGCCAGAAGGCGAGCACGCGCGCATCGATATCGGCGCCGATCGCCAGCGCTTCGCCGGTCGCAAGTGCCTGGGGTGAATCGCGGTCAGGAGAATCGCGCATCGGTGTATTCGTATAGTAAAGTCGATCACGCGGCGAACAGCGTGTGGATAATCTTGATCCGCGGCACGCGCCCGCGATGGCATCACGGTCGGCGGGGCGTCATATTTGACCTGCGCGATCGGCTGAGGGCTGGAGTCCGCATTCGTTCTCGCTCTCATATTTTCAATGGCGAAAAAACGGAAATCGACCACGCGGCGTCCGCCGTCGGAGCCTTCCGACAAGCCCGATCAGGTCGCCAAGCCGGTTTTCGCGTCGCCGTTCAAGGATCTCAAGAAGCTGATCGATCAGCGCGCTACGCTGCTCAAGCCGACTCCGATTGCACCCCCGAAGCCGCTACCACGCGCCACCGTTTCACGCTCACCAACCACTAATGGGACCTCTTTGGCGACTTCCGCACCACCCCCCGCGGTTGACGATGAAACGCTCTTTCGGCAGGCCTTCGAGGGCGTGCGGCCGTTGGGCGAGCCGCGTGCCGAACGCATGGCGCTCGTCCCGCAACCGACGCGCGAGATCATCAGCGAAGACGCCGAGGTGCTGGCGGAGTTATCCGATCTGGTCTCAGGCCAGGGCACCTTCGAGTTGACCGAGACCGAAGAGTACGTCGAGGGCGCGCGCCTCGGACTCGATCCGCGCCTCCTCAGCCAGTTGCGCCGCGGCGAATTCTCGGTGCAGGCGCATCTCGATCTCCACGGGATGATCCAGCCGGCGGCCAAAGAAGCCGTGACGAACTTCATCGTCGATTCGGTCCGCAAGGGCTTGCGCACGGTGCTGGTCGTGCATGGCCGCGGACTGCGCTCGCCCGGTGGACTGCCTGTGCTCAAGCACGCGGCCGCGCAATGGCTGTCCCACGGAATCGCGGGCGGCTACGTCCTCGCGTTTGCCACCGCCCGGCCCAACGACGGCGGCGCCGGCGCGGTGTACGTGCTGCTGCGGCGCGATCGCCGGCGCGCCAAATTCGACGTCCTGCAGGGCGCCAAACGCCGCGACTGATTCCCCTTTCCTGTTAGTCAAAAAAGTAACGGGGCCCCAATGAGGAGCCCCGTTTTTTGTGCGAGCGAAAATTGCGCGAATAACGCAGGTCGCCGAATCTACATCTTGCCGAGCAGCAGGAATGAGATGACCAGCGAGTAGAGCGTCAGCGACTCGACGAAGGCGAGTCCGATGATCATCGGGACGAATAACTGGCTGGTGCTGTTGGGATTACGGCCGATCGATTCCATTGCCGAAGCCGCCAGCCTGCCCTGTCCCATGCCGCAACCGAACGCCGCGATGCCAAGGCCAAGCCCGATTCCCAGGCCGATCAGGCCGGCGCGCGAGCCTTCGCCACCGGCTGCTGCGGCACCCTCTTGCGCCATCGCGCCGAGCGGTGAGGCGAGCAGCAGGCCGACCGCCACTATCAAATACGTCCAGGTCCTACGAAGCATTCCACGTTCCTCCTTCAATACCGCGCCTTTGCTTCAGCCCAAGCTATTTTACCCAGCCTTCTCATCTTCCACATCTTCGGCCGAACCGGATTACCGGGTTCGCGGTGTAAACTCGATTTGCTTTTCCGGCCCTCCGCCGGATTCCTGCCCTGACTTTCCCGCACGCTTGGCGCGCCGGCCCGCTCCTGGGCACGAGGAGCGGAGTTTCGATGACGATTCCGGGGGTGTTAGTGATGCGCAGCGCTGGCCATCCGCACATAGGTGATCGAAAGGATCGTAAACACCAGCGCCTGCACCACACAGACCAGGGAGCCGAGTGCGTAAAATGCCAGCGGAACCACCAGGTAGGTGTATCTGGTGAAAATCGCCATCACCTGATGGTCGGCGAACATATTGGCAAAAAGACGAACGCCGAGCGAAAACGGCCGGAAGAGATTGTCTGCCACCTCGATTGGGAGCATCAGCGGCGCCAGCACCAACATCGGGCCGAGGAAGCTCTTGAGATAACCGGCGCCCTGCGATTTGAAGCCCTGGTAAAGGTAGAAAGCGAAGCAGATCGCGCCAAGCGCAAGCGTCAGATTGGTGTCGCCGGTGGGAGGCTCCATTCCCGGAATCAAGCCAAAGAAGTTAGCCGTCAGGATGAAAATGAAAATGCTGCCGAAAAACGGCACGAATTTGCGCGAACCGTGAAGCTCGGAGACGTTGGCGACGAAGCCGTCGAGCCATTCGGTGACAACCTCGCCGACGCTGCGCAGGCTGATGCTGCTGTCGGGAATCATCGGATCCGCTGCCGCATTGAGCGCCCGCCGCGCCATCACCGCAAAAATCAACAGCAACCCCATCACAATCCAGGTGCCGACAATCGACGGCGGCAGACCGCCAAGGGCGCCGGAAATGAGATCGATGAAATTAATCGGCTTCAAACGTTAGGGTCCTCCGCAGGGTGAACCAGGGTTGCGCGCGACGAAGCGTGCCAAGTTTCGACAAAAATCGCAACGATCTGCGTCGTCGCTCCGATCATAAGGCCCATCAGGTTCAGATGGGTATAAGCAACTAGAATATAGACAACTCCAACGAATAAGAGAAGCTTCATCGGAGCGAGAACGACGCCGGCCTTGCTCCCAGTACCACCCTGCGCCAAGGCGATGATCGCCCGCCCGACGATAGTCAGCAGAAACAGATTTCCGATCATGAGGGCGGCCCCAATCACGCAGCTCAGCGCGGCGGCCAATGATGCGAAAATAGCCAGCATCACGGTCGCGATCGCGGCGATGACGCCGGTCATACGCTGGATTCCGCCGATCGTCGGCATCGTGGATATCGACCAGTTCATCGATGCTGTAGCCCACGCGCGAAGCAGGCGGCGGGTGGGTTGCTGATGCCGAGGTTCATTCGCGAGGCCAGCGCTTGAGTATAGCGGAAGACTAAAGGCTGCGCTGAAAATCGCGCAACTCGATTATCAGTCGGTACATGCCGAGGAATACGCCCAACAGCACGCCGCTTATCGCCAGCACCGGCGTGGTGCGGAAATAGCCATCGAGATAATAGCCGAGCAACGAACCGCCGAGAATCGGAGAAAAGAATTCCGCGCCAATCGCGGCGAAGCGCCAGAGGCTGACGGGGGGTTTAGCTTCGGGTGCCATCGGCGGGTCTAAGGATTGGTACGATTCGGGCAATGCTCTCGATCAGGTTAATCAGAATCAAGTCAGTCAGATGGTCGCGAGCGCTTCGTGGGCGGCAGCGACCGTCGCGTCGATATCGGCGTCGGAATGGGCGAGCGAAATGAACATCGCCTCGAACTGCGCCGGCGGCAGGTTAATTCCGCGTTCGAACATCGCATGGAAGAACTTCGCGAACGCGGCAGTATCGGACCGGCGTGCGCTATCCGCGTCGGTCACTTCATCGACCCCAAGAAACAGCGTGAGCAACGATCCGGCGCGATTGACGCATCCCGGACGGCCGCTCGCAATCAGTGCGGAGCGCAGTCCGGCCTCGAGCCGGGCGCCGACTGCCTCGAGCCGCTCATAAGTGCCGGGCGCTTCGAGCAGCGTCAGGGTTTCGAGGCCGGCCCGTACGGAAAGCGGATTACCCGACAGCGTCCCAGCCTGGTAAACCGGTCCGAGCGGGGCCAGCAAATCCATCAGATGGGCACGGCCGGCGATTGCGCCGACCGGCAATCCGCCGCCGATAATCTTGCCTAGCATCACGAGGTCCGGCTCCGCGTCGAAGAGTTCGTAAGCGGCGCCGTAGCGCAAGCGGAACCCCGATGATTACCTCGTCACAGATGAGCAATGCGCCATGCCGATGGACAATGGTGCCGAGTTCCTTGAGGAACCCGCGGGCCGGCGGCACCACGCCCATATTGGCGGCGAGCGGTTCGACGATTACCGCCGCGATACGGCCTGGCTCGGCCTGCAAGTAACGCTCGACCGCGGTCGAGCGAATTGTAGGGTGCGACGCGGGTCAGCGCGGCAAGCGCTTCGGGCACCCCGGCACTGTCGGGCACGTCCGAGCGTCATCGCGCCCGAGCCGGCGCGAACCAACAGCGAATCGCTATGGCCATGATAGCAGCCGTCGAACTTGATGATGCCAGGGCGGCCCGTCGCCGCGCGCGCAAGACGCAGCGCGGTCATGCCGGCCTCGGTGCCGGAACTCACGAGGCGGACCTTTTCAGCCACGGGAATCGCCGCGCTGATGCGCTCGGCCAATTCGACTTCGAGTTCGGTCGGCGCGCCATAGGAGAATCCTCTGCGCGCCTGATCGGCGATCGCCGCAACCACCGCCGGATGTGCATGGCCGAGGATCGCCGGGCCATAGGAACCGACGTAGTCGATCAAGCGATTGCCGTCCGCATCGAAGAGCGAAGCGCCTTCGCCGCGCGCGATGAAGGCGGGCGTCTGGCCGACCGCTTTCCAGGCGCGGACAGGAGAATTAACCGCGCCGGGAATCTTTTTTGCGGCGCGCGCGAAGAGAGCAGCAGATTTATTTTGAGAAATTTTCATTGAAATGCGATTTTGTCACCAGCGATCGCCGATTAGACAGTCGATCAAGCACGGGATCGGATCAAGCCGCCCGAAATTCCGCGACCGGACGATCGCGCTCGATGGCTCCCAGAGCCAACATCCCGAAATGCACAGATCGTACGGTGGTACAAGATCTAAAGTTTGAAAACTTTTTTCACGAAATTTACCCAAAGAAATCACATACTTTTCATCGCGCACAGATCTAAGCTTGAATGGCCCACGGAAACAATTTAGTGAATATGCCTTCACCGTTGAATTCGTAACCGCACTACCAAGTGCGTTGTAAAGCGGGAAGGCATGAATGATCGTGGCCTACCGGCACGAGCAATTTTTCCACGCGCAATTTGTTCACGAGATCGGCGCGAATCGAACGCGCGATACCCGAAGGGAATTACCCGGCACCGCGGCCGGCGAGTTGATAATTGGCTTCGGCGGTTTCGACACTGAGCCGATGGAAGTTGCAGAAAAATGGCTTATCAACAGATGTGGATAAACCTGTGAGTAATTCGAATCTAAATCATGACTTTCGATTGCGGGCCGCTGGGGTAAAGGTCCGCGGAGAGCAGGGGGTAAGGGAATGAAGGAAGTGTGGCAAAAAACTGCTGACCGCATGCGCGATACGCTCGGGCAGGTCAGTTACGAGACGTGGATCGGGCCGCTCAGTTTTGTCGCGATGAGCAACGGTATGGCTACGATCGAAGCGCCGAATCGGTTTTTTCGCGATTGGGTGGCCGATCGCTACCTCGATTTGATTCGCCATTCGCTGTCCAGCGAGGTCGGCGAGCCGATCGATATCAAACTCACCTTTGGCAAGGACGTCGGGGCGCCTGTGAAGGCTCAGTCGAACGGCTCCGGCCATTCGAATGGGGTCGGCAACCGTGCTGAAAATAGCACCGTCAGCAAAGGGAAATCCGCTTCATCGTTAAAGAGCGGCGCGTCGACCGCAGATAACGCGCGGCGCGAACTGCATCCGGGACTGGCGCCGCGCTACACCTTTCCGGAGTTCGTAGTTGGATCCAGTAATCAGTTTGCGCACGCGGCAGCCCAGGCGGTAGCTAATCAACCAGGAGAAAAATATAACCCGCTCTTCATCTACGGCGGAGTCGGCCTCGGCAAGACCCACCTGGCAACGGCAATAGGACATCACCTGTGGGCGACCAGCAATCAGCGGCGCAAGGTACTGTTCATGCCGGCGGAGGTCTTCATGAACGAACTCATCAGCTCGCTGCGGCGCGACAAGATGGGCGAATTCAAGGAGAAATTCCGGCGTGTCGATGCGCTAATCCTCGACGACGTGCAGTTCCTGGCCGGTCGCGAGCGCACGCAGGAGGAGTTCTTCCATACCTTCAACTCGCTGCACAACGACCGCCATCAGATCGTGCTCACGTCGGACAAGATTCCGCGTGACATCCCGGGCCTCGAAGATCGGCTGCGTAACCGGTTCGAATCGGGCCTGATCGCCGATATCGCGCCGCCCGGATCTGGAGACGCGGGTCGCGATCATCCAGAAGAAGGCAGCGCTCGAACATCTGCCGCTGCCCGCGGACGTGGCGCTCTATATCGCGCAGAATGTCTCGGCCAATGTGCGCGAACTCGAGGGCTGCCTGACGCGTCTGGCGGCGCTCGCCTCGATGGATAAGTTGGCCATCACAACGGAGTTTGCCCGGCAGGCATTGCGCGATCTGATTCGCACGCACGACTTAAAGCCCGATATCGAATCGATCCAGAAGACCGTCTCTGATTTTTTTCATATTCGGCTGGCCGATCTGAAATCGAAGAAGCGCACGCAGCATATCGCGTTCTGCCGGCAGGTCGCGATGTATCTCTGCCGCAAAATGACCGACAGTTCGTTTCCGGCGATCGGCGAGGCCTTCGGCCGCGATCATTCGACCGTGATTCACGCGCACAATCTGATCGCGCGGCGAATCGCGAACGACTCGGCGTTTCGCTTTTCGATCGAGAAGATCGAACGCGAGTTAAAGGCGACTCACGCCAACGCGGCTTGATAGATGGAGCAAGCTGTGCACAAGCTTGGTACAATTGCGAGCGTTGTCTACAGGGATCGGTGGCACGCTTCGTGACACCATCTTTGCGGAGGATCGCTCAACAAGTTATACCCAGCAGATTTCGCTTTATTAACGGTGACTTAACGAATCGCTGAACAAATCAACAACTCCTACTGCTGATCCTGATCATCTCTTTTTAGATCAAGATCAAATAGTAATAGCAGGGCCGACGGAACGGGATAATAAATGGAACTGGTTATCGAGCGGACTTCGCTGCATAACAGTCTCGCGATGGTTCAGGGGATCGTCGAGCGGCGCAACACGGTGCCGATTCTCGGACACGTGCTGATTGAGCCGGAAGGCAACAAGCTCAAGCTTTCGGCGACCGATCTCGAGGTCGGTATCCGTACCGAAGTCGCCTGCAAGGCGTCCGAAAAGAGCAGTCTCACGCTCAATGCACGCAAGCTGTTTGAAATCGTGCGCGAAGCCGAGGGCGACGAGGTCGCGTTCAAATCGCTCGACAACGACTGGATCGAGCTCAAATGCGGCCGTGCTCGTTTCAAAATGATGGGTCTCGATCCGCGCAGCTTTCCGGCGATGCCGTCTCAATCCACCAAGGGCAGTGCGGAGCCGGCGCGCAAGGCCGTCAAGGGCGACCTGAAACTGCCGGCGACGGTGCTGGCGGCCATGATCGACAAGACGCTCTTCGCCGTGAGTCCGGACGAGGCGCGCTACAACCTGAGCGGCGTCTATATCGAGTCGCCGGAGGCGGGCCTGGCATGCATGGTTGCGACCGACGGCCATCGCCTCTCGAAAATCGAACGCGAAGTCGCGGGCTTTTCGATGAACGGCGGCGCGATTATTCCGCGCAAGGGCATGGCGGAGCTGCGTAAGCTGCTCGACCAGGCGGGCGACGGCGAAGTCGAGTTGACGCTCGACGGCGCGCTCGCCTGGATCAAGCGGGGTGCGACCGAAGTCTCGATGCGCCTGGTCGAGGGCGAATTTCCCGACTATCGCGGAGTGATTCCGAAACAGTCGCGCTACCAGATTGGCGTCGGCCGCGACGTCTTGCTGAGCGCGATCAAGCGCGTGGCGATCTTCTCCAACGAGCGCTATCATGGCGTCAAGCTTGGACTTTCGAGCGGCACGCTGACCGTGTCGTCGGCCAGTCCCGAGATGGGCGAGGCCAGCGAGACGATCGATGTGGAGTTCGGCGGCGACGAATTCTCGATCGGTTTCAACGCGTCATACGTGCAGCAAGTACTCAGCGTTATACCCGAAGGGACCGACGCGATCCTGGGCCTCAGCGACGAAGTCAGCCCCGGCGTTATCAAGACGGACGCCGATAGTCAGTTCACCTATGTCGTAATGCCGATGCGCCTTTGAGCCAACCACGATTGAAGCGGGCCGACGAAAGTGGTGCGAATTAGTCGGCGGCGGATGTCAACGAGTCACCGCGTTTCTTCGTGAATCGGGTGGGGTGTAACGCGCACGAGGACCATCGCGTTGAGGCCGTGTTCCTTCGATTCCCATGGAAAGACAGTCTCGCGAGCTGCCGGCGCGGTCGCGAACTTGAGCAGTCCGAGGTCGCGCCGGCGGATGATCAGCCAGTTAACGTTTCCACTTCCGACGACGCCGTTTAGGTCGGCGAGCTTCTCGTATTCGGGAATCGGTTGCGGCAGACCGAGATAGAAGACGGGCCCCTGGTTGCGGAATAGAACCAACCCGGCGCCGTCGTTTCCGATTAACGTTCGCACTTGAGCCGCGAAGGCCTTTTCGCTGCGAAAGGTGTCGCCTGCCGGCATCGCGAAGACGAAAATATAGAGCATCAAGAGCCATGCGCTTGCGCCGACGGCTATCCCGATGCGCTCCGGGTGTAACCTGCGCAGCGCAAATGCGATGGCCGCAACCGATCCGATCCAGAAGATCGCATAGGCGACCGGATTTGGCGCCGGCGGAAGCTGCGACCACGGTTGCGGCAGGAAAAGCGCAGGTGGAACGAACGCGAGTGTCGCAATCGCGATCGTGGCCACGATTACGCCGAAGCCGAGCTTTGTCAGTGCACGCACCAGGCGGCTCACGCACTCGAATGGTTGATCGAGCAGGCGTGCAATCAGGATCGCGGCGGCTGGAAGAATCGGCAGGATGTAATAGCTGCGGCGTGATCCCGACAGCGTAAAGAAAACAAAGGTCGCCCAGAAAAAAGTCATCGTGAAACGATCGCTGCGGGCGTGCTCGGCCGCGGAAACTCGGGTATGCGCATTGACGAGCGCGGCCGGCAAAAGCACGCTCCACGGCGCCATCAAGGCAAAAATCACGTAAGTGTAAAGATAGATCGGACCCCGATGATCGAACGGCTCGAAGTAGCGCTTGACGTTCTCGCGATAAACCATTGAGAGGCCCGCGGTCGAGCCGGTTTCAAGATTCGAGATCGCAAAGGGTACGTAGTAAATCGCGGCGGCGATTGCGATCGCGAGCGGCGTTTTCCAGTTGAAGAACCAGCCGTTGCGCTCCATGATCCAGCGCAGACGTTGGCTAATCGGTCCATTCAGGAGAGCGCGGCGGAGCTCGGCCCAGCCATCGGCAAGCACGCAATAGGAGCCGATAACGGCGATCGGCAGAACGAAGCCGAGCAGGCCCTTCATCTGCGACGTCAACGCCATCAGGATCCATAACGCAACAACCCACCATCCGTCCTGAGCGCGCTCGTGACGCAGAAACAGCAGCAGTGCGGCCATCTCGCCGGCGATCGTCTCGACATCGGCGGAGGCGGTACGCGAAAAAAACACGAAGCTGAAGCTGGTCGCCAAAATGAACGCGGCGACGACGCCGGTTTTGAGATCGTAGAGGCGTTTGCCCATCGCGATCAGTAAAGCGACCGAGAACATTCCGGCGATCGCACACGGAAGGCGTGCCGCGGCCTCGTTCATCCCGCCGGTGAGCCAGGTCGACGCGACCACCAGCCAATAGGTGGCGAGTGGCTTGTCGTAGTAGGGGCGTCCGTTGATGGTCGGCCAGAAGTAGTTGGACGTGAGCTGCATCTCGCGAGCGATTTCGGCCCAGCGAAATTCCGAGGCCCATAGAGCACGCGCGCCGAGGCGAGCGAAGAAGAGTATCGCAGCGAGACCGAGTACGACCCACGCGATTTTGCGCCAGCGGAGGTCGTCGGTTGCGGCGGGAAGGACGTCGATTGCAGTGTCGCTCGCGCCGCCATCAGCGCGCATCTCGGGAGCGTTGTTCGGGCGTCTCGATTCAGCGGATTCCATCAGCGCAAAGAGTCGCAGTCTGATTTCATCATGGCAAGCGGGGTTCGCCGGTCGGCACGCGCTGCGGATGCGTGTGCTGACGGCGGATGATAGATTGCGGGGCATCCCTCCGGTGAGTCGATAATTCAATGAGCCAGGACCAAAGCTCGCACGATAGTTCCGCGCCCAAGGCCAACCGGCTGATCAACGAGCAGAGCCCTTATTTGCGCCAGCATGCGCATAACCCGGTCGATTGGTATCCGTGGGGCGACGAGGCGCTCGCGCGCGCAAAGAGTGAGAATAAACCGATCCTGCTGTCGATCGGCTACTCGGCGTGCCATTGGTGCCACGTGATGGAGCGCGAGTCCTTCGAGAACGAAGCGATCGCGCGCGTGATGAACGAGAATTTCGTTTCGATCAAAGGTCGATCGCGAGGAACGGCCCGACCTCGATCAGATCTACATGGACGCGGTGCAATTGCTGACCGGGCGCGGCGGATGGCCGCTGACGATGTTCCTGCTGCCGGACGGACGACCGTTTTACGGCGGGACCTATTTTCCGCCGGTCGATCGCCATGGCCTGCCGGGTTTTCCGCGGCTGCTGGCCGCGATCGCTGACGCTTATCGCAAGCAGCCGGACGACGTGCAGCAGAACGTCGAGCGGCTGACCTCGGCGATGGACTCGGTGGCGACTATGCAGGCATCCGGCAGCGAGCTTCCGAGTTCCACTCCGCTCAATGCGGCGCGCGCCCTGGGCAAACATTATGACAGCGTCCACGGCGGCATCGGTGGTGCGCCCAAGTTTCCCAACACCTTTGTCTTTTCGCTTTTCCTGCGGATGTACGATGCCGACAGCGACATCAATTTTGCCGACATGGTGCGCGACACGCTGACCAAAATGGCGAAGGGTGGGATTTACGATCAGATCGGCGGCGGGTTCCATCGTTACAGCGTCGATGAGCGCTGGCTGGTGCCCCATTTCGAAAAGATGCTCTACGACAACGCGCTGCTGGCGCGGCTCTACCTCGATGCGGGACGGGCCTTGAACGAGCCCGAGTTTCTGCGCGTCGCGCGCGAAATCCTGGAATACGTGTTGCGCGAAATGACCAGCCCGGAGGGCGGATTCTATTCGTCGCAGGACGCCGACAGCGAGGGCGAAGAGGGCAAGTTTTTTCTGTGGACGCCGGCCGAAGCGCGTGAGGCGATCGCGGACCAAGAGCTGACGAAGATCGCGGCGCGCTATTTCGATATCAGCGACGAAGGGAATTTCGAAGGGCGTAATATCCTGAACCGCACGATCGCGCAGTCCGATGCGGCTAAGCTGTTCGGTAAGACGGCTGATGACGATCGCGGCCGCGGTCGAGACGATCAAGTCGCGCATGTTTGCCGTCCGGGAAAAGCGCATCAAGCCGGGGCGCGACGAAAAGATTCTCGCGGCGTGGAACGCGATGATGATCGCGGCGTTCGCCGAGGGCTATCGCGCGCTGGGCGACCCGCGCTACCTGGCGGCGGCCGAGCGCGCCGTCGAATTTGCGATGACCCGGTTGTGGGACGGGCGTGCGTTGCGGCGCTCGTACAAGGACGGCGTCGCGCGCTTCAACGCGTATCTCGAGGACTACGCGCTGATGGCCGGCGCGATGATCGATACCTACGAGGCGTCGCTCGACCCGCGCTACCTCGCGCTGGCGCGCACCCTTGCCGACGTCATTCTCGAGCGCTTTCTCGATCCCGAGAACGGCGGCTTCTTCTTTACCTCGGACGATCACGAGCAGTTGATCACGCGGTCGAAGGCGGCCTTCGATGGATCGACCCCGTCGGGCAACAGTGCTGCGGTGATGACGCTGTTGCGGCTGCACGCCTATACCGGCGACGATCGCTATGCGAACGAAGCGACGCGCGCTCTCAACCTCCTGGCGGAGTTGATCGAGAAGCAACCGTTCGGCTTCGCCCATATGCTCGAGGCGGCAGACCTGCATTTTCGCGGACCGACCGAAATCGTGCTGGTGGGCGAGCGCTCGTCGGCGGAGTTCCGCGAATGGGTCGAGCGTGCGGGACTGCTCTATGTGCCGAACCGGGCGCTGTTCGTTGCCGATACGAAGGGCGACGGCACCGGGTTTATCCCGGAGCAGGCGCGCGGCAAGCCGCAGCTCGATGGACGGTTGACGGCGTATGTCTGCCGCGAGCGAACGTGTTCGGCGCCGATGACGAGCTTCGAGGCGGTGATCGCCGCGCTCGACGACTGACGCCGCGCGCGCGGTGGTTTACGGCATCAGGATGATGGGCGATAGCGCCGCGCAGAGCGGTTCAGTCCGCGCTCAAGCGATCGCTGAAGTCAGTGGCGAGCAGCTCGATAACACTCCGGCCTTCGGCACGACGATCGTAAATCGCACTGGCGGCGCGTGTGGCGCGCGGCACGATCAAGGCGGTCGCGTTCAACGCGCGCACCGGAGCCCACTTCGATGGCATCCTTGCCTGCCTGCGCCGCCCGCCGCTCGCCAACGCGGACGTGATCATGCTGTGCGAGGCGGATTGGCATTTGCGGCGCTCGTTCGACCGTGAAATCGCCGCCGATCTTGCCGCAGAGCTGGGAATGAGTTTCGCGTACGGCCCCGAATTCGCGCTGCGACGACCCGCCGGAGCACCGCCGGCTTTCCTTGGCAACGCGATCCTATGTGCGGCGCCGCTCGCCGACGCGCGGATGATTGCGTTGCCGACTACCCCGATGAGCCGGCGCTATGCGCGTCTGCTCGGCCAACCGCGGGCGTTGGTCGCGACGACGACCTTCGAGCGCCGCCCGATCACGATCGTCGTCGCGCATCTGCACAGCCGATGGAATCCGGCGGGGCGTGCGCGGCAGATGGCGACAGTAATCGACGGGATCGCGCCGGACGGTCCGACGATCCTCGGCGGCGACTTCAACACCACTACCACCCGACTCGATCGACGCGTCGGCGTTCGCGAAGGTGGCGATGCGGATGGCGCTCCAGCCGCGACGGCTTCGCTATCCGGAACGCTTCGAGCCGCTCTTCGAGCATTTGCGCCGGGCGGGCTTTGCGATCGAAGGCGCGAACGTCGCGGGCAAGCCGACCTTCACCTTCCATCGCGCGATTCCGCCGCTGCTGCGGCCGAAACTCGACTGGATTGCGTTACGCGAATTGCAGCCGGTGCCGCGTTCGGCGCGAGTGATTACGGCGCGTTCGTCGTTCTTCGCACCGCGCGTCTCCGACCATGACTTCGTGATGTGCGAAGTGCGCCTGTGAGCGGTCCTGCTCTTCGCGGCGCTAATTCCCCGCCTGCCACGCGCGAATCGAGCCGATCGGATGTATCAGCATCACAATGTTCAGCAGCAGGCCGTCGCGAATCCAGAGTGCCAGCCCGATTTCGAGGACGAACACCGCGGCGATCGTGACGCGGGTGGGCAGGATGGCCGCGAGTGCGAACCCAACCATGCAAGTGAGAATGTCGGCCATCGAGTTCATCACGCTGTCGCCGTAATAGTGCAGCGAAATCGTTGCGGCGCGGTAACGCTCGATCACCATGTTGGTGTTCTCGAATATTTCCCACGCGCTCTCCACTGCCAGCGCGATTAGCGCGCGGCGCCGGGCGTGGCATTTTCCGCGCAATTAGCCAGGTCAAACCGTAAAACAGGATACCGTGGGTGAGGTGGCTGAAAGAATATGGGTCGGTCAGATACTGCGAGTTGTGCGAGCTATTGACGTCGCCCGACCAGATACCCGGCTGTCCGCTGACGCCCCAAATCCCGCGGCCCATCGCGAGTTCGATGGCGGCCGTAAGGCGAGAATTGTCGCGCCCGCGCCGACGTAAGCTAACGAAGGAAGAGCCGCTGCGCAGTTTCATCGGCCATCGTGGAAGATCTCACGCGCGGCTATAACTTCGGCTCGGCGATCGAGCCGCGCGCGCGCTCGTAGACATCGGCGACCCGAAAGATCGTCGCTTCGTCGAAGGGCTTCCCGATGATTTGCATCGAGACCGGCAGACCATTGGGCGCGAGTCCTGTCGGAATTGCCAGCGCGGGTTGGCCGGTGACGTTGAACGGCGCGGTGAAGCGCAACACCGTCGCTACCAAATCGACCTGCTCGCCATTGTCGGTCAACGCGCGCCCTCCAACGTCGATGCGTGGTGCAAGAATCGCGGCGGTCGGCGCGGTAAGCACCGTGCAGTTGTTCCAGCGCCTTGAGCGCCTCAGCCAAAATCGCCGCGCGGGAGCGCTGCGCGCGAACATAGTAGATGGCCGGCGTCATCATCCCGGCTTCGAGCATGTGGCGGACATCCGCGCCGTACTCATGCGGGCGCGTGCGCATCCACTGCTCGTGATACTCAGCGGCTTCGACGAACGTGATATTGGTCGCGATTGTCGCCGCCATATCGATATGCGGAATCGAGACCTCTTCCACTTCAGCGCCGAGAATCCGCATTTCGCGCAAGCGCCGCATTGAAAGAGCGCGCAACTTCATCGGAGACACCGCGCAGCAACTCCTTGATGATTCCGACGCGCACGCCCTTGAGATCGCCGTCCAGCGCCTGCACGTAATCCGGGACCGGCTCGTTGCTGCTGGTCGAATCGTGAAGATCGTGCCCGGCGATGATTTGAAGCATCATTGCCGCGTCGCGCACAGTGCGCGTAATCGGGCCGGCGTGATCGAGCGAATCGGCCAGGGGCAGCACGCCATAGCGGCTGACGCGGCCCCAGGTCTGCTTCATGCCGACGCATCCGCAAAAGGCCGCCGGGATGCGAATCGAACCGCCGGTGTCGGTGCCTATCGTCGCAGCGGCCATCTTCGCGACGATTGCGGCGCCGGAGCCGCCGCTCGAGCCGCCCGGGATGCGTTCGAGGTTGTACGGATTGCGGCACGTGCCCCAATGCGGGTTGGTGTTGGTCGCGCCGCTCGCGAACTCATGCAGGTTGAGTTTGCCCAAGAGAATCGCGCCCGCTCGCGCAGCCGCGCCCACACGGTGCAGTCGAAATCCGGTACGAAATCCGCGAGAATCTTGGAGCCGCCAGTCGTCAGAATACCGCGCGTGTTGCAGAGATCCTTCAGCGCGATCGGCACGCCATGGAACGGGCCGCGCCAGTTGCCCGCGCAGGATTTCACTCTTCCGCCTTGACGCGCCGCGACGCGTGCGTCGTCGGCCGTGATCGTGATGTAAGCGAGAATGTGCTCGTTCGAGCGCGTCGATCCGTTCCAGGTAGGCGTTGGTTATCTCGATTGGAGACAGCTCTTTAGCCGCGAATCTTTTCCGCCAGCGAGGCGACATCGAAGTCAATGATTTCAGCATGAGTGGACATGGCATTACCTCGCGGAGATTACGGCAGAATCCGGCGAATGCGATCGGCCTCGGCACAGAGCGCCGGATAGCCGAACGGGGGCTGGATGCCCAGTAAGCCGATTCCGTGCAGGCGTCGCGAGTAGCTCGACATGGCGCCGATTATATGTGCGACCGAGGCCGCCGACTCATCGGAGAATTCGTAATCGAATAGCTCGCTACCGAGCAGTTTCACGGTTTCAGCATTGAATTTGGCCATCGTCGCACTCCCTTGCAATCTAGTGATGCCGAGCTAACCAGCGCTACCCGAGCGCTACCCTGGAGTGCTCGTAAACCGCTGGTTATTCCGTAGGTTGCCACGAACGCCGCTAATCGCGCTAATGAAACCGTGTCGATTTACGGCATCCGGATAATTCGGCGTGCAGCCAGGTCGGCGATTCGTTCAGCCGGGTAAGCGAGCATGTCGGCGAGTATCTGCGCCGTATGTTCGCCCAACAAAGGGCCCGCGCCATCGACCTTTCCGGGAGTCACGGCAAACTTGGCGAGGATGCCGGTCTGCGACACCTTGCCCCACGTTGAATGTTGCAAATCGAGCAGCAGTTCGCTGGCGAGCACCTGCGGCGCGTCGAAGAGATCGCCGAAACGATTCACTGGAACTACCGGAACACCCGCATCGCTCAGCACCGTGATCGCTGCAGCGCGATCGAATTGACATAAATACTCGCTCAACGCAGCGGCGAGCTTGCCTTCACTCGGTTCGCGCGCGGCATCGTCGAAGGCGCTCGGCGCGGTAATCGCGGCCCGCTTGCGCAGCGCCTCCCAGTCGAGCGGCGACTTCGCCGCGATGAACAGCCAGTTGCCGTCGCGACATTCGTAGGCACGGCATAAGGCCGCAGCGCCACGATATTCCGCGTGACCATTTTCTATGTCGGCACGGCCCGGATAGAAGATGAACTCTCCCGGCTGGAATGCCATCGCGGCTTGCAGCAGGGAAGTCTCGCACATTTGACCGCGACGCGTTTG
Source organism: uncultured delta proteobacterium (assembly GCA_963774705.1). GTDB lineage: Bacteria > Desulfobacterota > Binatia > Binatales > Binataceae > JADMIL01. The sequence goes on along the minus strand of CAVZFW010000017.1, from coordinate 89,598 downwards.
TTCGCGCGCATGGAGCGCCAGCACACAGCCATACGCGGAGAGCATCGCGGCGCCATAATCGCAAATCGCGCAGGTGAGATAAACCGGATGGCCGTGCGGTCCCCCTTGCGCCGCCATCACACCGGAACGCGCTTGGAGCAGCGGGTCGAAGCCGGGCTGATCGTGCTCGGGACCGCGATTGCCGAAAGCGGTGACCGACATATAGATGAGGCGCGGATTGATCGCCGCCAGCGTCTCGTAGTCGAAGCCATAACGCCGCATGCGTCCGGGGCGGAGGTTCTCGACGATGATATCGGCGCGCGCGGCGAGTCCATGGATTATTTCGCGGCCCGCGGGCGTCGTGAAATCGAGCGACAGGCCGCGCTTGCCCTCGTTCCACCCAAGAAAGCCGAAGCCGAAATGACGGAAGGCGTCGCCCTCGAGGCTCTCGATCTTGATCACATCCGCGCCCATTTGCGCGAGGATCATCGGGCCGTACGAGCCCGCGATATAGCTGCAAAAGTCGAGTACGAGAAGGCCGGTGAGCGGGCCGCGAGCACATCTGGCGATCGCGTAGCGCTGCCTCTCCTCCTCCGACATCGAAAGGTTAACGTATCCGAAGCGATCTCCTTTTGGCGCACTTTCCAGCCATTGCAGCACTTCGACGACCCCATCGTTGGAGACTGCGGGCGCGGGTCCCGTTATTTCGCCCGGTGTTGCCAGTAAATTGATCGGGATACCGGCCTGCACGGTCGCGCCGAGCGTGGGATCGTCGAGTTCACATCGCATCTCGAGCGCGCGCGTTTGCCGATGGCTCATGAATTCGTCGCGCGTCATCACCGGCGCGCATGGCACATCGGCCTCGCGCAGAATTGTGAGCCACTCATCGCGTGGCCGCGTACGGATGATCGCCGCCAGGATCTCCTTCAGCGTCTGCCAGTTTTCTTTCGGCACGCCCCACGGCGCACCCTCGAAGCGCGGGTCAGCGACCAGTTCCGGCCGCTCGATTGCAAGCGTGAATTTGTTCCAGAAGGTGGTGTTGCCGCAGGCGATAAACAGATAGCGGCTGTCGCTCGCCTCGAACAGCCGATAGCATGGAATCGGGCCCAGCGGATCCTGCGGCCCGTGATACAGCGAGGTCATTTGCTCGTGGCGCATGATGCCGCCGGTCTGCAATGCGAAGGCGCCCGCCAGCATCGAGACTTCGACGGCTTGTCCCCGTTCAGCGCTACGCGTCAGCAACGCTGCGGCTGCGCCCGTCGCCCCGAGCACCGCGGCGGCATAGGTGGTGGCGGGAAAAGTGAGCGGCACGGGGTTCCCGCTACGCGCCCATTGAGTGCCGGAAATCGCCCCGAGCGCCGCGACCAGCTCGTCACCCGCTTCGAAGTCGGCGTATGGTCCGCGATTCCCAAACGGCGGCAGTTCCAGCGCGATCGCGAGCGGATTGATTGCGGCGATCGATGCGCTGTCGAGCCCGAGCTGACGCGCCCGCTCTCCGGTCCAGCCGGTGACCACGATATCGGCTCGGGCGATCAGCTTCGCTGCGTCGGTATTGCCTGCCCGAGTCGCAATGTCTATGAAAGCGGATCGTTTGCTGCGATTGAGCGCGTGAAAATGCGGCGTGCCGCGCGGGGCCTCGCCACCCGGCGGTTCCACTTTGATGACGCTGGCACCCTGTTCCGCCAGCAGCATGGCGGCATAGGCAGCGGCCATATTGGAGCTGAATTCGACTACCACAATGCCGTCGAGGGCTTTAGTCATGGCGGTATAATCACAACAATCATTCTCAAATCAAGCGGCAGCGCGAGCCGGCGTTTGTCGCGATAGAGCCAGAGCCATTGTCGGAATATGATGATTTACGATGGAGCTTGCGAAGGTCTCTCGGCATCGCGCGGTCATGATACCGCAGGTCGCTAAACTGTGCGCGGGAATCATTGTGATCGCTTTGCTGATCGCTCCGCGATCCGCGTCTGCGCAGAGCTTCACGGTGGACACCACTGCTAGCGAGGCGCTTACCAACTACCTCCGGCAGAATCGATTGCCGCTGGTCGGGGCGCAAATCGGCACTGCGTCCACCGGTGCGCGGCGCCTGGTCCTCTATGGATACGTCGCGACTCAAATGGGTAAAAGCGATGCCGAAACCAAAGCGCTCGCCCATCTCGGCGGGACTCCGCCGGAGGTCGTCAACCGCATCGTGATTCAGCCGGAAATCGCCAAGCTCAAGTCCGGCGGCCACGGTGGATCGCCGGGTGGAGCCAGCGGCGGAGACGTCAACGATTATACGGCGAGCGGTCCGGCGGCCGGCGCGTTCGCCGGGCAATCGTTCGATCAAGTGATTGACGACATCCAGCGCTATGGCATCAAAAGCGTGCCCGACGATCAGACCGGTCCTTAACGATTGCGGAACCGGTCTCGCCCATCACGATCGAGGCTCGGGCGCGCGGCAAGCGCAACGTCCGCCGTGCTACAATTCGCGCCACCGTGGCCGACCGGATAATCCAGCTCAGAAAGACGCCCGACTCTGCGGCGGACGAGCGCAATTACCGCATCAAGTACGCCGATCTGCTGAACCCGGCGCAACTCAGTGCCGTGACCCATCGCGACGGTCCGATGCTGGTCGTCGCGGGCGCTGGTTCGGGCAAGACGCGCACGCTGATTTATCGGGTTGCGCGCCTGATCGAGAGCGGCGTGCCGCCCGGCGCGATCCTGCTGCTGACGTTCACCCGGCGCGCGGCGCAAGAGATGCTGCGGCGGGTCGAGCAACTCGTCGGCGACCGCGGTGGTGAGGTCGCGGGCGGCACCTTCCATTCGTTTGCCAATAACGTATTGCGGCGTTTCGGCGCCCCGATTGGACTCCAGCCCAACTTCACCATTCTGGACCGCTCCGACATGGAAGACGTTATCAATCTGCTGCGCACGCGGATGGGTTTCGCGTCCAAGGATCGGCGCTTTCCCAAGAAATCCACGCTGGCCGAAGCGATCAGCATGGCGCGCAACAAGCATCGCGAGCTCAAGGACGAGCTCGACACCGACTTCGCGCATCTGCTCGAGCACGAGGCCGAGATTCTCGCGCTCGCCGCCAATTACGAAACCTACAAGCGCGAGCGCGCGATGCTCGACTACGACGACCTGCTTTACCGGCTCGCCGATCTTCTGCAACAGCACGAGCCCACCCGTCGCCGCCTGTCCGACAACTATCGCTACATCATGATCGATGAGTACCAGGATACCAACGTAATCCAGGCCGAGCTCGTGCAACTGATCGCGATGACCCATCGCAACGTGATGGCGGTGGGCGACGATGCGCAATCGATCTACTCTTTTCGCGGCGCCAATTTTCGCAACATTCTCGACTTCCCGCAGCTCTTCGCCGGCGCGCGCGTCGTCAAGCTCGAGGAGAACTATCGCTCGCTGCAGGGCATCCTCGATCTCGCCAACGAAGTCATTTCGCACGCCTCCGAGAAGTACACCAAGGCGCTCTTCACGCAGCGCTCTGGCGAGCTGCGCCCGCTGCTGGTGCGCGCGCAGGACGAGCATACCCAGTCGCGCTTCATCGCCCAGCGCATCCTCGAATTGCGCGAGGAAGGCGTCGAGTTGAGCGAGATCGCGGTGCTGTTCCGCTCGAGCTTTCATGCCTTCGATCTCGAACTCGAGCTGCAGCGCCGCGACATTCCGTTCATCAAGCGCGGCGGCTTCAAGTTTATCGAGACCGCGCACATCAAGGACGTGCTGGCCCATCTGCGCGTGATTACCAATCCGATCGACGCGGTCTCCTGGATGCGTATCCTGGTGTTGGTCAACGGCGTCGGTAGTCGCCGCGCGGAGCGTCTGATCGAAGAGGTCGTCGCCGCGTCCGACCCGGCCAGTGCGGTTATCGAGAGCGCAGCCAAGGTCGGGATTCGCGCGCAAGCGGCAATCGACGGATGCGCCCGGCTCGGCCATCTGCTATCCGGCTTGCGCACGGAGGGCCGCCGGCCCGCCGATCAGCTTGGCCGAGGTGATGGACTACTACGGGCCGATCATGCGCGAGGCCTATCCCGACGACTATCCGAAGCGCGAGCGCGACCTCGAACACTTTCAGAACCTCGCCGAACGCTATCGCAGCCTCGACGCGATGCTCGCGGATATGGCGCTCGAGCCGCCCAATGACTCGATCGGCGACGTCCTCGCGGTCGAGCCCGAGGAGGGTTACGTCACGCTCAGCACGATCCATTCGGCGAAGGGTCTCGAATGGCGCGTGGTGTTCATCATCTGGGCGGCGGAAGGACGCTTCCCCGGTCCGATGAGCGTTGGAACCGACGAGATCGAGGAAGAACGCCGCCTGATGTACGTCGCGAGCACGCGCGCGCGCGACGAACTATATTTGTCTTATCCGATCCACATGTTCGATCGTGCGATGGGCTTTGTCATGGGGCGGCCGTCGCGTTTTCTGGAAGACCTTTCAGCCGAAGTATTACCCACCGCCTTGCTGCAGGAAGAGGACGAGCGAACTTATTAAGGAATCCCGTTCAATACTACTCTGCGGCAGTTATGGTGAAAATTTTTCCTATCTGTTTCGCGATGTTTTCGATTTCGGGAACCGGAAACCGCGGAAATCTCAGTCCTCGAGGTGGCACGATCGGTGCTGCCCTATCTTCCTTGAGAGATGCCTATTTCGACGCTCGCGTACCAGGCGTTGAAATCCGGTCATTCGACAGGAGGAACATCATATGTTGCACTGGGCATTGGTATTTCCGGTAGTCGCGCTCGTCGCGGGTTTACTCGGAATGTACGGAGTCGCGGGCATTTCGGCCGAAATTGCGCGAACGCTTTTCTTTATTTTTATCGTGCTCTTCGTGATCAACCTGATCGCTGGTTGGCGAGCGGTTTAGCCAGTCATTGTCGAATGGCAGATATTACTGCGGAGAATATCTATGAAAGGGATATTACTAATCGGCGCGGCGTTGGCGTTGCTCGGATTGGTCGGGTTCGCGATGCCGATTTTCACGACCACCGATACCAAGAGTGTCGCGAAGATTGGCGATCTGAGCATTCAGGCGAAGGAAGAAACGCCGCATGCGATTCCTCCGCTAGTCAGCGGAGGCTTACTTGCGATCGGTGTAATACTGATGGGCGCTGCAATGCTGAACCGCCGGTGACGCTTCGCCGCTAATTCACCGCGCGCAGTCGCGCGGGCCTATGCCGCCTTCGCGAGCCGTGCGTAATGGTTGGCGATTTCGCGGCCGATCAATTCCATCTGACCCGCCCACGCGCCGGGCTCCGCCACCGGCCACAGCACGAACTTGTCGAGGCCGACGTCGATGTACTCCTGCAGGCGCGCGATGATGTCGTCGGGCGATCCGAAGACCGTCCGCTGCAGGAAGGCGTCGCCGCCTCGTCCCATCGTATTGAGCATCGGGCGCATCTCTTCCATCGCGCGTTCACGGGTCGGTGCGAGGCGGCACAACAGGATCAGTCCCGATTCGATGTGCGCGTTGGCGCGGCCGGCTTCGGCGGCATAGCGATGGATTGTTTCCATGCTGCGCGCAAATTCGTCGGGCGCCTGGAACGACGCGAAGAAACCGTCGCCGAGCCGCGCGGTCCGCTTCAATGCGGCGTCTGATTTACCGCCTATCCAAAGATCGATCGTGCCCGAATTGTTGTGCTCCCGATGCGCCGGGCGTGGCTCGATCGTGACGTTATCGAAATTGAAAAACTTGCCGTGGAAGCTCGCATTCGCCTCGGTCCAGACCTTGCGCAGCACCATGATGCCTTCATCGAGGCGCCGGCCCCGTCCTTCGGTCGGAATCCCGCAGGCCGCATAGTCCGCGAGGTTCGCCCCGGTGCCGACCGCCATCACCATCCGCCCGTTCGAAAGATAGTCGAGCGTCGAAAACGCCTTGGCGGTGATCAACGGATGGCGCAGGTTGAGCAGGAACACGCTGGGTCCCAGCTTGATCCGCGAGGTGCGCGAGGCGATCAACGACAACGTCGCGACGACGTCGAGTTCCGGCGACGGCGCCAGCAGATGGTCGGAGAGCCAGAATGAGTCGAGCCCCCATTCCTCGGCGCGCTCCGCGACTTGCGCGATGGCCTGCGCCGTGGGCATCCCGAGGCGGAACAGACCGAAACCGACGCCGACTTTTACCTGCTTCATGCGTTTACTCCCGGCTAGGCGCTGCTAAGGCGCGGTGATAAATAACTTGATATGCGTTATTCGCCATCATATGCGTAGATCGTCAGACACGCCAAAGGCCGTCGAGGTCACGATTTTGGGCAGCGGTGACGCCTTCGCCAGCCACGGCCGCTTCCAGTCCGGATATATCATCGAAAGCCCCGATTGCCGAATCCTGATGGAAGCCGGTCCGACCGCGCTGTGCGCGATGAAGCGCATGGATTTCAAGCCCGCCGATATCGATATCATCTTGGTGAGCCATCCGCATGGCGACCACTTCGGCGGGCTGCCGTTTCTTTTGCTCGAGTACACTTACGAGAGTCCGCGGCGCAAGCCGCTCACGATCGTTGGTCCACGACACCTGGAAGACCGGACCTGGCAGCTTTTCCGCACGATGTTTCCGGGCACCAAGCCCGATCTCGACCGCCTGCTCAGCAAACTCCGCTTTGTCGTCCTCGAGCCGGGCAGCGACGAGAAAATTGGCCCGGTGCGGATTCGCGCGATGCGCACGCCGCACATGAAGCCGGACGTCTCGCTGGCGTATAGGATTGCGGTCGGCGGCAAGACTATCGCGTTTTCCGGCGATAGCGGCTGGACCGATAAGATGGTCCCGTTCGTCGCCGGCGTCGACCTCTTTCTCTGCGAATGCACCTACTTCGAGAGCGCCGAACTCGACTTCCACATGAACTATCCCCTGCTCGCGGCGAAACGCGATTGCTTCGAGGTCGGACGCATGGTCTTGACCCACGTCGGTCGCGAAGTGCTCGACCGCGATCGCGACGTCAAGTTGGAAATGGCCCACGACGGCATGCGCATCACCGTGTGAAGAGACGTCCTGCCAATCACCGTGTAAGAAGCTGGGAACACCTTGGTCGCGAAGCCCTTTGTCTATTCCGAAATCGAGCTAGTTAGCATCTTAACCGACTCACAGACTCGCCAGCCTCTGCACGAGGAGCCTGTGTCACCCTGAGCAGTCCAAAAAATCGGGTCAAGACCGTTGGGCTGCTCGAAAGCTGCTGTAGCGAATGGGTCCCACTGCCGGTTTTTCGGGATTCTTTGCAAGCTCAGAATAGCAACTTGGCTTGCGCACGGGTTCTTTGGTGATGTGGTTTCGTCGACAAGGTCTGCGGGCGCTGGGATCTGCGGCCTTAGCGCTCTTGTTTATGAGTTGCGTTACCACAGCGGCGCCGTCCACAGTGGCGATTTCCTACACGCCGGATAATGCGGTCCAACCCGTCAAGGATGCTGGCGCGATTACGCTCGCGGTCAATGATCTACGAGCTAATCAGGGCAAGGTGGGCAACACAACGGGAATGATCACGAAAGCAGGAAACGGTGTCATTACTAGCGCCGAAAGTGTCACGGTGATCGTCAAAACCGCAATGGAATCCGAGCTCAGAAACCGTGGCTTTACTTTGAGCGGAGGCACAGCTTCGGTAAAGATCGACGTGAGTCAATTCGACGTGCAGCATCTCATTATATTGCACCAGAACCAAGTATTCCCCCGGCAGAGCTACAATTCCGAGGCCAAAGTGCTGATGCATGTGGGGGTGACGGGAGCCGGGGGCAAACATCTTTATTCGCGCCTGATCTTCGGACTGAACGATTCCGACAAGGACAGTGACCAGCAGACTCTAGATCGTGCCATGCAAAGCGCCCTTCGAGACTTGTTCGCCGACCCCAACTTTATCGCTGCGATTCTCACGGCCGAGCAGGGACCACCAAATCCGCGATGATTCGGTCTAAGCCCTTCCGACTTCTGCCTATCCCGCGTGTCGCTATGCGCCAAATAGGGAAACTTCTTCTGGCGACAGTGTGTATCGCCTGCGCTGACCAGCCACTACCAGTATCATTTACCTACATGCCGAATCGAACCGTTCGACCCATCAGTGGAGCTGAATCGGTTAAAATAGAAGTGACGGCGAATGACGTTAGGCGGGTTAAAGACAACCTCGGAGAGACCTCTGCCGGATTCCAAAGTTTACCAATAATCACCCACGACAGTTTGGCGGAAGTAGTTAAATCCGGAGTTGAATCGGAGCTGATAAATCGCGGATTCGAACTTGGTTCAGGAAACGCGCTCATTGTAATTGACTTGGATGAAATCACTGTCCGGGACAAGATTTCATTCTTCAGTGGCGCTCATACCGTGCGCGCAATAGCGATCCTGAAAAGCGAAGTAAGCCGCACGACCGGAGCGGTTTTATATTCCAAAGAAATCAGCGGTAAGGTTTCGTTAGTGATTGAGGACATGAGTCAAAGCGCTGCGTCTCAGGAAGCGCTCGATTACGCGCTGAACGACGCGGTACGGAACGTGGTGGCGGATCCTGCGTTCATGCAGGCCCTGCTATCGACCGGAAAACCCGCCAAGCCCGCGGCCTCAACTCCCTCTCCGACTCCCACACCGTCATCGAGATAGGCGGGGTCAGCCAGCGCACGGAAGCAGAGGCAGCCTGCGCGCCACACTCGATCGGCATTTAGTGCGGTTTTGAGACTGAACCAGCGCCCTCGATCGGCCGCACTGTCCATCGTCGCCCTGAAGGAGTATACTCCTACAAGAGGGCGACTCCACTGCTCGCTCCGGTGTCCGCGGCGCCGATGCTGTCGAACTCGACCCTCGGAAGGTCGCGCCTTTTACTCTAGCCCCGCGACCGCCGACCGCGTCGCGGCCGCTACTTCAAGTTCCCCTTTGCCTAACTCTGAGATGCCACAAGGGAAATGACGGCTCTTCACCATCAATCTTCCAGTGACCTCAAGTTGCCGCCCGAAAACCGCGTCGAGCAGCAAGCCGCGCATCGCAGCGCAATCGCAGGATACATAACGAACCCAATTATCCCCCAGATTTGCTGGGATAATCGGAAATTGAGTGGTCAGAATTTGTCCTTTAACTCTCGCGTCCGCGCAAATATCGCCACTGTATCGTCACCAATCGACGGATCGATCTTCTTCAGGTTCGCGCGCAACTCGGCGCTGTCGGTGCGCATGAAAGGATTGATCTGCTTCTCCTCGCCGATCGACGACGGCACCGTGAATTTGCCCGCCGCGCGGGCCTCCACAGCCCACTCATGCTTGGCCTTCAGCGCCGCATTGTTCGGCTCGAGCGTCAGCGCGAATTGCAGGTTCTTCGCCGTGTATTCATGCCCGCAATAGACCTTCGTCGAATCCGGCAAGGCCGCCAGCTTGCGCAACGACTCGACCATCGTGTTCGCCTTGCCCTCGAACACGCGCCCGCATCCCGCGATAAACAGCGTGTCGCCGGTAAAGACCGCGTCGAGCTGCGGAAAATGATAAGCGACGTGGCCATTGGTATGCGCCGGGATTCCGATCACCCGCCCCTTGAGCGCGCCGACCGTGACCGTGCCACCATCGTCGACCTCGTCGGTCTGCGCCGGGATGCGCCCGTTTTCGTTGCGCGCGCCGTACACCCGCAGGCCGGGAATCGCCTTGACCAGGTCTTCGTTGCCGCCGACATGGTCGAAATGCCAATGCGTCGGCAGCACCGCGACCAGCTTCAGCCCTTGCCGTTTGACCTCGTCGAGCACCTTGCCCGCCTCCGAACAATCGACCACGCCGCATTCCTTCGACGCATCATCGATCACCAGGTACGCGTAATTATCGGAAAGTTGCGGCACCGCAATTATCGCCATGACAGCCTCCTTCACCGGGCATTCCGCCCGCCGGTTTTGCAGTATCCGAATTCCGCCGCTTCGCCCTCATCCGACTACCGCGGCGCACAACGCCAAATCCGCTCCGCGCACTTAACCCAATCCCGCGCTGCGCATTTAACCGAGTCCTGCGCTGCGCATTCAACCCATGATGCTGTAGCCGACATCGACGTAAACCGTCTGGCCCGTGACGCCGCTCGACAGCTCGCTGAGCAGCACCGAGGCCATCTTGCCTACTTCTTCCGGCTTCATCGCACGCTTGAGCGGCGCCCGCTCCTCGACCTCATGGGACATCGAATGGTAGTCGCGAATCGCGGAAGAGGCCAACGTTCGCGCAGGCGCCGCACTGAGCGCATTGACGCGGATATTCTTCGGCCCGAGATCCATCGCCAGGTAGCGCACGCAGGCTTCCAGTGCCGCCTTCGCCACTCCCATAATGTTGTAGTTGGGCAGCGCGCGCACCGCCCCGAGGTAACTGAGCGTCACCACCGATCCGCCGCCGCGCGCCTCCATCAAGGGTTCCGCCGCCCGTGCCAGTGCGACCAGCGAGTACGCGCTGATCTCGAGTGCACGCGCGAAATTCACGCGGTTCACATTGAGGAAGCGATCGCGCAGGTCCTCGCGCTCCGCGAACGCCACCGCATGCACCAGCATGTCGAGGCCGCCCCAGATTTGTTTGACGTTCGCAAAGACCGCGGCGATCTGTTCATCGCTGGTGACGTCGAGTTCGCCGACCACCTGCGCGCCGATTTGCTGCGCCAACGGACGCACGCGCTTCTCCAGGATTTCGCCCTGAAACGTCAACGCGACCTCGGCGCCCTGTGCATGCAGTTCCTGCGCGATCGACCATGCGAGGCTCTTGTCATTCGCGACGCCCACGATCAGCGCGCGCTTGCCGTCCGCAATTCCCATCCGGCGCTCTCCTTTTTCGCTTCACGAACCCGGGCCGCGCTATCGCGGCGCCGATCTGCGAGGCGATCATACAACGATTCGGGAAAACTGATCGACCGCCGTATCCTTCGCGCGGACGGCAGACTCGCGCGGCCTGACGCGGTTAGGGTCGCTACAAGTGTAGTTGACAATTTTACGCATCTGGCAATATCGTCGGGATTGCCAAGACGGCCGCCTTTGGCCCTAACGGAGGAACCCGCCATGAACCGTGATTTTGAGTTCAAACAACTGCTGCGCGCGTACCGCGCCGGAATTATCAACGAAAAGACCTTCGAGTCTGAAATGGCCGAGATAGAGCATGCGGACAGTGCGAACGGCAACGGTACGGCTGGTGGATTCCGCTACCAGGGCAAGACCTATAAGTCCGAGCGCGACGCGATCGTCAGCTTTCTCGACAAGAGCCGCGCGGGCGAGGCCAACGGGGCCGAGATCTTCAAGAACTGGGCGAAAGTGTGCACGACCGACTGTATCCGCAGCGGCCTCAAGATGATCGCGGAGCGCGAGGCTTATCACGCGCGCATCTTCGAGAATCGCCTGCACGAGCTCGGCGCCGAATGCCGCGCCGAGGTGACGGCGGAAGGGCTGAAGGTCAAAGAGTGCGCCTCCGATCCGAAGATGAGCGATAACGCTAAGCTGCTGGACTTCGACAAGATTCTGAAGAACCCGGACGAGCTGATCCGGCCGATCTTCGAATTCGCGGAGCTGATTAAAGAAGACCTCGAAACCAAGGAAGCACTGCGGCTGTTCGCCGAAGACGAACTCTCGAGCACCAAGTGGCTGAAATATGCCTGTGCCGCGCTCAACGCTCCCGCCGCGACGACGTCGGCCTCTACCAGCATGGCCACGATGAACGAGTAAACGAGTAGATGTAGGGGAAAGCAGGCAGAATTATAATTTCCTTCTGAAACCTCATAAGGTTTCAGACTTCCCGGTTGGAAGAACGAGCGAGAACGATAGTCCTGCGACGCCGCTGGTCACGCGCTCTCAACGGGAATTTACGATTGGCGGATCGTAGGCATCGGTGATGGCGGTAAGGTAGGACGTTAATGACTGAGGGAAGTTAGATGGCATCGCGGCAAAAATCCAAGGGAGAACGGAACCGTCGCCCGAGTCCCAAACGCGCGCGGCCGGCCCTGGCGCCCGCCACCGAGGAGCAACCGGCGAGCCTCGCGACCGACGAGTCGGCAGCGGCGCTGCCCGCCGAGGAATCAGCCACGACGGACAAACCACTCGCAACAACGGCAGCCACGACGAAGGAATCATCAATAAATCGCGACTTCGAGTTCAAACAATTGCTGCGCGCCTACCGCGCCGGGATTATCACAGAGAAGACCTTCGAGACCGAGATGGCCGCGCTCGAGCATGGCGTGGGCGCGAACGGCAATAATGGAAGTGCGGGCGGGTTTCGCGCGTTCGGCAAAAACTATGCGTCCGAGCGGGAAGCGGTGCTGAACTTTCTCGATATGGCGCAGGCGGCGGAAGCGAACGGCGCGTTGATTTTCGACAACTGGGCCAAACTCTGCACCACCGACTGCATCCGCAGCGGGATCAAGATGGTAGCGGAGCGCGAGCGATATCATGCGCGGGTGTTCGAGAATCGGCTGCATGAATTGGGCGGCGAGTGCAGCGCTCCGGTGAGCGAGGATGGGCGCAAATTCCTCGAATCGATTTCCGACCCGGCGATCAAGGACACTGAAAAGCTCTTGATACATCACCAGCTGGTTCCCGATCCGGCGGCGCGGTTCAAATCGATCTGCGAGTTTGCCGAGCTGATCAAGGAAGACCTCGAAACCAGGGAAATGGTGAAGCTGTTCGTCGAGGATGAGATTTCGAGCGGCAACTGGCTGAACTCCGCATGCGCCGCATTAAACGCCCCGGCGCCCGCGAAATCGGATTGGATGATCGAGCAGGTTTGAGCTATCGGCTGAGCTAGGGAGGCGTGAAGGCTGATTAATATATGTGAGTAAGCCTATTTGTGTGAGTGAGCCGACCACGAGTGAAGCTTAACACGAGGCCGGGCGAGTGAACGTCGCCCGGCCTCATTTGTGTGATCGCAAATAGTTGCGCAGTCAGATCCGAGAATAGCAGTGCTGCGCCGACGCCAATGGTTGTGACAGGCGGTCGGTGCGCGGTGCGATCGCTATTCCGGGGATTTCTGGGGCGGGGCGGATGCACCACCACTCATGCCGCCGCCGCTCATTCCGCCATTGCCGCCGCCCATGCCGCCACCACCCATGTGGCTCATGCCGCCGCCGCCCGCCGCGCCGCTAGGCATTTCCTCTTTGGTGAAGCCGTCGGGCACCGTGAAAGTATCGGCCGGCAAATTCTTGGAGGCGATCTGCTGGACGGTAGTCTTGCTCACGACGGGTGGGCGGTTGGCGAGCATCGTCTTGAGCTTGGCGGACTGCTCTGGCGACATCCCGGGCATCGAGAAGTTGGTGATCTTGGTGGTGGAATCGAGCTGAATCGGGACGCCGTCGGGCACTTGCCCCTGCATCGCCATGGCAGTGCCCTTGACCTTGGCCGCCATGGTCTTCTGGAACGCGTTGAAATCGCCGGCGCCGGGCGCTTTGTTCGAAAAGCAGCCGGTGACCGAATACTGATTTCCCATCATCGAGCCGGCGCCGGAATATTGTTCGCAGGAGTAGCCGGAAATCGTCTTGCTGGCGGCGCCGGTCTTTTTGAAGCTCAAGGTGGACATGCGCTGAGCCATCATCTGGGCCATTGGACCCTGCGGCGGGAAGGGCATCTCGACGTACTGTTTTTTCTCGGGATTTATCAAGTACAGCTTGCCATTGTCGAGATCGGTGACGACCTGAGCACGGTCGGTGACCATCTTCTGCTTGTTGCCCTGGATCATCACGGTGCGGCTGCGCGTGACGGGATGGCCGTTGCCCTGGTCGATGACCTCCTGCTCGGTGACGACGACGCCCGCGTGGACGACAGCGGAGGCGGCGAAAATCGCGAGGGCCGCGAAAGCGGCGGTAATTTTTATCATAGTGATTGTTCTCCGTGCGCGTTAGGAACTTCGATTACGTTGCGAGTCGGGCGGGCGGCCGCGGCGCCGGCCCTTTCATTGAACATGCGATGGGCGGTCAGCGCGGCGAGCCCCAATAGTACCCATACCATTTCCTTTAGGCGGCGCAGCACACCGATGGCGAAGCCGACGTCGACCGAATATCCGAGCAAAGAGAGAATCAGGGCCTTGCCACCCTCCTGGCTGACTAGCTTGGCGGGTATCAGGAAGGTCGCACGTTCGATGAGCAGACCCAACGCTTCGACCAGCAAGACGGTGACGAGGGTGGCGCGCTGATGGAGGAGCGTCAGCAGGATGTAGATCTCGAGCGGCCCCATGCTCCAGGCGAAAAGATAACACATGCACGAGAGTGCAAGGCGGCCGCGATGGCGGCGGTAGAAATCGATAAGCAGGGCGTCGGCGTCGTCCGCGGCGGCTTTTACTTCGGGATCGGCGAGATGGCCGAGATGGAGTTTGGCAGCGCCCTTCCAGAGCATCGAGAACGGCTGCCTCATCTGGATGGCAAAGAAAGCGACGGCGAGTCCGATGGCGATCGCGAGTCCCGCCACCATCGGCCAAAACAGGTGATGGAGACGCGCTTCGAAGGGCAATGCGGTTATGAGTGCCGTGCTGATAAAGCCTATTTGGCCGACGGCTTCGGCGAGAGAGGCGACCACGACGGTCGCGAGACCGACCGCCATCGCTAACTTGCGGCGGACCATCATCGCCATCACGAATTGGCCGCCGAGCTGGGCGGTGGGCGTCACATAGTCAATTGCTTCGCCGGAAATCCGCGCGACGAATAGCTCTCCGAATCGGAGTTGGCGGGGGTAGTCGTTGATCGTCACTCGCCATCCGAGAGTGTTCGCGGTCCGGGAAATCGCTTCGAGCGCGATCGTCAACGCCAGTCCCCATCCAGCGAGGCGGATGTAAGCAAGAACGTCGGCGAAACCGAAACGGTGCAAGAACCAGACGTAGAAGGAGAGCGCGAGGAGCAGGATCAGGGTTTGGAATCGACGCATCGGGGAGGAGCAGATATGCCGCGAAGTCGCGCGCGTTTCGCGCCATTCTCGCAGTCGCGGGGTGCGTGTGCAAGGCAGTCGAGGACGAACAAGGCGGTGGCGCGCATGGCATCGGCCCTATAAATTGGCGGGCCGAAAAGCAGAAGCGAGGTCGAGGATGAAAAGCAGAGAAGTGGTCGTAGTTGGCGCGGCATTGCTACTATTAGCTACGGCGGGTGTCGGGTTCGCGCAGGAATCCGCGACGCCCGCGAGTGTGCAGATATTCGACTCGCCCAAGGACGTTAAGTGGGGACCGGTGCCGCCGATGCTGCCGAAGGGTGGGCAGCTCGCAGTACTGGATGGCGATCCGATGAAAGAAGGCTCGCCGTTCACAGTGCGGCTGAAGATGCCAGATGGCTACAAGATTGCGGCACATTCGCATCCGACGGACGAAAATGTGACCGTGATGAGCGGAACGCTGGGCGCCGGGATGGGCGATAAACTAGACCAGGCGAAAGGCCAGCTGATCAAAACCGGCGGGTTCGTTCGGATGGCCCAGGGGATGCATCACTTCGCGTGGGCGAAAGGTCCAACCACAGTGCAGATTCATGGTATCGGACCGCTCGCGTTCACCTACGTCGATCCCGCCCAGGATCCCCGCAATCAGCATTAAACAGAGGCGCGCGACGAACAGGCAGGTCACACCTTGAAACGGATGTGGATGATGTCGCCGTCCTGCATCACGTAGTCGCGGCCCTCGAGACGGAGCTTTCCGGCTTCCTTGACCTTGAGGTCGGAGCGCAGCTCGAAAAAATCTCCGTAGCTGACGACTTCGGCGCGAATAAAGCCGCGCGCGATATCGCTATGGATGCGGGCGGCGGCTTCGAGCGCGGTTGCGCCACGACGCAACGACCAGGCGTGGGCCTCGGGTTCGCCGGCGGTATAGAAGGTGATCAGTCCGAGGTATTCGTAGAGCGCGGTGATCAGACGATCGCGGGCGGGCTGTTCCAGGCCCGCATCCTTGAGCAGCTCGGCCTGGCCGGCGGAATCGAGCTCCCAGAGTTCGGACTCGAAGGCGGCGGCGAGGCGGAAGGCGTCGAGGCCGCGCGCGGTGAGCGCAGCGCGATCGCTGGCGGGCAACTCGGCGGTCGCGCGATCGGCATCGCAGTTGATGACCGCGAGGACCGGTTTGCGTGAGAGAAAACCGAAGCTGGAAAACGCTTGCAGCTCTTGCGTCGTCATTTCGAGCAAACGCAGTGGCTTGCCCTCTTCGAGCCACTTCAGGCATTTTTCGAGCCCGGCGCGCTCGAAATCGACGTTGCCCTTTTCCTTCTTGAGACGTTCGAGACGGCGTTCGGTCTGATCGAAGTCGGCGAAAATCAACTCGCTCTCGACGCTCTCGACCGCGGCGAGCAGCGGAGTCTCGCGGGCCTCGAACTCGGGAATGACGATCATCAGCGCGTCAACGTCGCGGATGAGCGGCAACAGACTCGGATCGAGCGCGGCGCCCTCTTTCTGCTCTTTGGGATTCGGCGCGAAGTCGAGGACGGTCAGCTCGACCGGGACTTTCTTCTTCGAGCCGTAGGTGGCTTCGAGAAAATCGAGGCGTGGCTCGGAGACCTTGATCTGGCCCGGACGTGCGCGATTTTTCGAATCGCCTTGGCCGGCGAGCGGCGCTAAACCGGTCAGGGCATGAAAGACCGTCGATTTACCGACGCCGCGGGCGCCGATTATTCCACTCTTCAAAGGGGGTACTCCAAACGTACAAGACTCGCATATCGGCGATGCGCAGGTAAGCCCCGCCGCGCAATTGGTACTGGCGCTTATTAAGCCAGCACCGCGCAATTCGCGCGAGGCTGTGGTAGGAGAGCAGCACAGCCAAGGAGGCTATTGCGATGCCACAAGCGCCGGCCGACTACCAGGTCCGTTACCCGATCGATTTTGCCGACATCGACCCGTCCGTGCGGCAAACCGTCGTGCAGCTATACGCGGCCGACGGCGGCAAGTCGCGTGGAATTCTGTATCAACCGGCGCGCGGCAAGGCTCGCACCGCGGTGATTTTGGCGCATCCGAGGGCCGAGTTCGGACAGCATTATTCGATACCGTTTTGGGTCGAGGCGGGCTTTGCGGCCTTCGCTCAGAACACCCGCTATCTCAATAACGACACGATGATGATTCACGAGAACCTGCTGCTCGATATCGCGGCGGGAATGCGCTACCTGCGCGAGGAGCAGGGCTTCGAGCGCATCGTGATGATCGGAAATTCAGGCGGCGGATCGCTGTTTTCATACTACGACGCCGAGGCGCGCAAGACTGGCGGCTCGCGTGTAAAGTCGCCGCCAGGGGGCGGGACGCCCGATCTCAACAAGTTCGAAATGCCCACGGCGGACGGCCTGATCCTGCTCGCGGCGCATCCGGGGCAAGGTCGCGTGCTGATGGTATCGCTCGATGCGGCGGTGGTCGACGAGAACGATCCGTTCGCCAGCGACGTGACGCTTGACATGTATGACGAGCGCAACGGTTTTCGCACGCCGCCGGCCGAGAGCCGTTACGATCGCGAATGGCTCGGGCGTTATCGCGCCGCACAGCAAGCGCGTGCAATGCGCATCGACGCGATCGCACGGCGTCACGTCGAGGAAGCTGCGATCGGCCGCACGGCAAGCAAGGCCGCGGATTTCGCGTCCGCGCCGGCCGCGTATCGCGCGCATATGCAGCGGCGTACGATGGCGCCGCGGATCATGGTGGTCTATCGCACTCAGGCGAATCCCGCGTATCTGGATTTGACGATCGATCCGTCGGAGCGCGTTGTTGGATCCATATTTTCGCCGCGCCCCGACCTCTTCAACTATCACGCGTTTGGCCTGGGGCATGTGGTAACGCCGGAGGCGTGGCTCTCGACCTGGTCGGGCCCGAGCTCCTATGCGAATCTTGAGCGCAACCTGCCGCAGGTGAGGGTGCCGACGCTCGTGGTGGGTGCGATGGCGGATCAGGATATTTTCGTCACCGACGTGCGCGCCGAGTTTGATCTGTCGGGTGCGGCGGACAAGCGCATCGAGTTTATCGAAGGCGCCGAACATTTTATGCGCGCGGGCGGTGTCAAAGCACATATCGGGGAAGTGCGGCCGCGCCTGATGAAAGTCCTGACGGAGTGGACGAGCCAGCGCTTCGCCCCGTAGTTTCCGACCAGTGGACGATCGCCGCTAGTAGGAGGCGCGCTAGTTAGCCGCGCGGCGGCGGAAGGCCGCGGTAAGGGCGCGCGTGATCGGCTCCCAATCGCCGACCAGGCCGAAGTTCGCGCGCTCGAAGATTACCGCGTCGGGATCGTTGTTGATCGCGACCACGGTTTCGGCGCGCTTGATGCCGACGGTATGATTGGGCACGCCGCGGATGCCGACGGTGAAGTAAAGTCGCGGGCCGATCGACTTGCCGGTCAAACCGACCTGCAATTGGCGCGCAACCCAGCCCTTGTCGGTGACGCGGCGCGTCGCACAAAGACCGGCATCGAGGGTGCGCGCGAAATCCTTGACCACCTCGATCCCCTCGGGTCCGCCAACGCCCATCCCGATACCAACGACCACTTCGGCGCCGTCGAGCGGTGCGACTGAATGATCGAGATTCGAGGTCGAACCGATCAACCGCGTCATTGGCGCACCGACTTCGACGCGGACCGTTTCGATTTCTGCGACGCGTGCGGAATTCGGTGCGGCGAGTTCGAGCACGCCCTGGCGCACAGTCGCCATCTGCGGGTAGGTCTTCGAGAGAATCGGTGCGACGATGTTGCCGCCGAAGGCGGGCTTCAGCGCGACCATGCGGCCTTCGCCATCGAGTTCGAGGCCGACAGCGTCGCCGGTGAGACCGAGACCGAGGCGTGCCGCGAGGCGGGGACCCCAGTCGCGGCCGCGCTCGCTCGCGCAGAGCAGGAGAGCCCACGGCGTGCGCTCGTGAACAATGCGCGCAAACGCTTTGGCGGCGGTGTCGGGCGAATAATTTTCGAGCGCAGGACTATCCAGCAACAAAAGATGGTCGGTGCCGTAGCTCGCGAGCAGACTCGCGTGGCGCGCCGCGGTGCCCGGCATCGCGACGGCGATCAGCGCACCGCCAAGCTTGGTAGCGAGGCGGTCCCCGGCCGAAAGTAGTTCGAGACTACATAGCGTTATTTCACCGTCGAGACTGGTTTCGACAGCCACCCATACGTCACGGCCGCGAATCGCCTTGCGAATGCTGGATTCGATCGGAGCGCGATGGTGGACGCGCGGCTTGAGTGCGCCCTTTTGTTCGAGCGCCGCGATGACCTCGAGCGCCGCGCGATCCGGGTCGGTGGCGTCGATCATTTGGCATTCGACTTTCGGCGACTCCTGCGCGCGGACTTCCTGCACCCAAGTGGGCGATCCGGCGAAGCCGAATTGCGCGGCGTCTGCGTCCAACTCCGTCGCGGCGACGGATTCGATGGTTCGCAGACTGGGCCGCCTCGCGCGTCTTCACATCGATCTTGAGCGGATTTATCAAGCGTTCTGCGCAGGTGAGTAGCGCCGGCATGCACGCCTCGACCTGCTCGACACCCTCGTCGCTCTCGCGTTCGGCGAGAATTCGATCGCCGTCCAGTTCGAGCTTGCGCACTCCGGTAATCTGCGCGATGCCGAGCAACTCGGCGATCTCGGGACCGACCTGGCCGGTCTCGGCGTCGAGTGAATATTTTCCCAGCAGAATGAGGTCGAAGGACTCGCGCTTGAGCCAGAGGGCGAGCGCGCGGGCGGTCGCCAGCGTATCAGAGCCGGCGAAGACGCGATCCTGCAGATGGACGGCGCGATCGATGCCCATGCCGAGCGCATCGACGAGCGCCTCGCGCGCTTGCGGCGGGCCCATCGTAACAGCGACGGTCTCGAAGCCGAATCGAGTCTTGAGATCGACCGCCTGCGCGATCGCGCGCAGGTCATAGGCGCTGATCACATTGACGCCATCGCGCCGGATGGTGCGGCTCACCGGATCGAAGTTGGCATCCTCGACCAGTGGAATCTGCTTGATACAAACTGCGATCTTGGGCAACGCGCTTCACCTCGCGAAACGAAAGCTAATCAAGCGGAGGACTTGGATGCAAACCGTGTCGGGTGAGGCGGGTGCTTAATCCGGCGCCGCCTATCGGATAGTTTCGCTGTGTGAGATTGAAGGCGGCGATTCAGCGGCGAGCTACGATTGCGATCATGATCATGATGATCGGCGCGATCGGCGCGGCCGCATTGATGGGTTGCGATACGCGATTGAACCATGAGCCGCGCAAGGGGGACGGTCCGCAGCGGATCGTGTCCTTAGCGCCGGCCATCACGGAGACGTTGTTCGCGCTTGGCGCCGGCGCGGAGGTGGCCGGCGTGTCGCAATACTGCGACTACCCGCCGGAGGTTGCCAAGCTGCCCAAGGTCGGAACGTTTCTCACGCCGAATATCGAGGCGATCGCGGGGCGGCGGCCCACCATTGTGATTGGCCTGCGAACCTCGTCGGATCTTCGCGAGATTCGAGCGCTGCAAGCGATGGGCTTTCGGACGTTGATGGTGGACGACAATTCAATCGCCGGAATCGAGGCGGGCATCCGCACCGTCGGTGATGCGATCGGACGACCGCGGCAGGCGCAGGCGCTGCTGGATCGGACGCATCTGAAAATCGCGGCGATTGAAGAGCGTTTGCGTGCAGTGACGGAGCGGCGCGTGCTGATGGTGGTGGGACACCAGCCGATGGTTGCGGTCGGGACCGGGACTTATCTGGACGAATTGTTGACGATGGCGCGCGCGAAGAATATCGCGGCGGGTGCCGCGCAGGCCTGGCCGCGGCTCAGCATCGAATACATCATCGCGACTCGACCGGAAGTTATTCTGGACGGGCAGATGGGCTCGGATCCGGGATCGCCGTCGAGTTTCTGGGCGAAGTACCCGACCATTCCGGCGGTGCGCGCGAATCGCGTGCTCGGCTATCCCGAAGATCCGACGCTGCATCCCGGACCGCGCATCGTGCAGACGCTGGAAATACTGGCGCGGCGGATTCATCCGGAGGCGTTCGCCATCGAGCCGGATACGCCGCGGCGGATCGCGAACAATTCGCCTGTGCTTGCGATCGCAAATGAGTTGACGCGATGAGCGAACCCGCGATCGCGAACGATTCCACGCACGCGGACCTCGGGCTGGGCGAATTTGCCGACGCGCATCTGACGCGCTCACGCATGGTGATTACACTTGGAGTGTTGGGCGTCGCATTGATCGTCATATCGATCGCTGCCGCGGCGTTCGGCAGCGTGCATGTCGATCTGATGCGCGCGCTCGCCGATCGCTCAAGCGCCGACCACGCGATCCTGTTCGGCGCGCGAATCCCACGCGTTCTGATGGGTGCAATAGTGGGCGCGGTGCTCGCGGCGGTCGGCGCGGCGTTGCAGGCGCTGGTGCGAAATCCGCTCGCGGAGGGCGGCATCCTCGGCATCTCCGGCGGCGGCGCATTCGGCGCGATCGTCGCGCTAGTAGTATTCTCGCGGTTGGGCGGGGCCGATGTGGCGGTGCCATTCTGCGCATTCGCGGCATCATTGATTTCGACGCTCGCGGTTTATCGATTGGCCTTGGTGGACGGGCGGCTGGAGCCGTTCACGCTGCTACTGGTCGGCGTCATCTTCAACGCCTTCTGGGGCGCCGCGATTATGCTGGTCAACAGCATCGTCAATTTCTATTTCACGCACAGCATTATTTTCTGGCTGATGGGCAGTTTCGAAGCGCCGACCTATCGCGAAGTCGCGATGGTGGCGGTGCTTGGATTCATCGGCTTTGCGATTTTGATTGCGCGGGCGCGCGACATGAATCTGCTCAGCCTCGGCGACGACGAGGCGGCGGAGTTGGGGGTTGAAGTGGACGCGGTGCGGCGGACGATTTTCGTGGTGACCTCGGTGATGATCGGCGCAGCGGTATCGGTGAGCGGAATCATTTCGTTCGTCGGCCTGATCGTTCCACATATCATTCGCACGGCGATCGGCGCGGACCATCGCATGTTGATACCAGCGTCGATTCTGGGCGGCGCCGCATTCACGGTCGCGGCGGATCTGATCGCGCGGGTCGCGATCGCGCCGTCGGAACTGCCCGTCGGCGCGATTACGGCGCTCTGCGGGGGTCCCTTCTTCATCTACGTGCTGCGCCGCGAAGGCCGCAAATCATTGGCTCTGTGATGGGTGGAGCTGGGCGAATCGCCAACGACGAAAATGCCGAGTCCGGTGCGAGCGAAAGCCATGGCGAGGCCGCCGGCGTTGCGATTCGCGCAATCGATCTAACCGCTGGCTACGGCGATCGAGCGGTGCTCCATAACGTATCGTTCGACGTCCACGCGGGCGAGATGCTCGCAATCGTCGGGCCGAACGGCGCCGGCAAATCGACCCTGCTCAAGACTCTGAGCGGCGCGTTGCGGCCGTGGAGCGGCGCGGTAGAGCTCGAAGGGCGACCGCTCGGCGAATACGATCGGCGAGCGATCGCCCGGCGGCTCGCGATGGTCGCGCAGGAAAATCTGGTCGCCTTTCGCTTCACTGTACTGGAGATTGTGCTGATGGGCCGCGCGCCCCATCTCGGTGCATTTCATTTCGAGACCCGTCACGATCTAGCGATTGCGCACGCCGCGCTCGAGCGCTTCGATCTGATCGGGCTGGCGCGCCGTTCGATTCAGGAACTCTCCGGCGGCGAACGCAAGCGCGTGTTTCTTGCCCGCGCGCTGGCGCAGGATCCCCGCGTCGCACTCCTCGACGAGCCGACCGCATTTCTCGACCTGCGCCACGTGTCCGAAATCTTCGCCCGCCTTTGCGAGCTGCGACTCGAGCGTGGCTTGGCGGTGATCGCGACGCTACATGACCTCAATGCCGCGGCGCTCCACGCCGATCGCGTGCTGCTGATGAAGGACGGCGCGGTGGCCGGTTACGGCACGGCCGACGAGGTCTTCACCGCCGCAAATCTACGCACGGTTTACGAGACCGAAGTTCACGTCGGCCGCAATCCGGCCAACGGCGCGATCACAGTGTTGCCCGGTGCAATCGGATCTGCTGGACGGCGCGACCCTTGAGATCGAGTCAATTGCGTGTCGGGAGGCGGCCCGTTACCCTCGGTTGCGATGATCGCAAAACGCCCGGACGGCGCGCTGAATCTGATTTTCGACGCCGACGATACGTTGTGGGATTCCAACATCCACTTTCTTGAGGCCGAGGCCGCGTTTATCGAGACGTTGGGACGTGTGGAGGTCCTCAACGATCAGACGATCCGCTCGGCCATGCGCCGTCACGAGTTGCGGATTATTCAGAGCCACGGATATGGCCGTCGCCCGTATTTGATCGCGCTCCATCGAGTGGCCGAAGAGCTTGCCCATCCGCGCCATCATGGCAATCTGCGCGCAGAGGTCGCACGGATTGGCGAGCGCCTGATCGATCGGACTTGCGAATTGTTGCCGGGCGTGGTGGAAACGCTCCGTGAACTTGCGCGTCGTCATCGGCTCCTGTTGTTCACCAAGGGTGACCCGGGCGAGCAATTGCGCAAGCTCGATCGATCCGGGCTCCGGCCACTGTTCAATCGCATCGGTGTACCGGTCGAAAAGGCTTCGTCGAACTATGCTTTGCTGATTGCGCAGGCCGAGCTGGATCCGTCGCGCACCTTTATGATCGGCAACAGTCCGCGGTCGGATATCAATCCGGCGCTGCAGGCGGGACTCCGCGCGGTCTTCATCCCGCATCCGTATACTTGGGAACTGGAGCACGAAGACCTCGATCATGCCGACGATCGGTTGACCGTGATTACCGCCTTCCCCCAGCTACTCGAATTGTTCTAGACTGCTAGGATCGATGTCCACAGCTCACCTACGGGTCGCCGGCGAACCGGCCGAAGTACGGCGCCCTTCGCAAAAGAAGTCACGCACGCGTAAACCACCGATCGCTCTGCGGCCGCTCCACCGAATGTGGCGGCGGACGATCGATGACGTGGAAGTGGTGCGCGTCGATTTGCCGGTGCGTCGATTGCCCGCGGCGCTGGCCGGGCTCGTCGCGTGCCAAATTAGCGATTTTCACGTCGATCGCGAAGAAGATCTGGCGCGCCTCGAAAAAGCGGTCGAGACGATTAACCGTCAGAATCCGGATTTCGTATTTCTTACCGGAGATTATTTTTCCGGGCCCGACACGATGCGCCGCTATATCGACGGGTTTCGCCGCGCCCTGGCAAATTTGACGCCGAAGCTCGGCGTCTTTTCGATCGCAGGCAATCATGATCATTGGTCTTCGTTCGGGATGATCTCGGAGGCATTGCGTGCATCTGGCGCACGCGTCTTTGCCAATCAACACGAGCGGCTGAAGATCAACGGCGAAAACCTGGTGATAGTCGGGATCGACGATCTATGGTCGCGGCGAGCGGAACCGTCGCGCGCATTTCACGGCGTCATGCCGGACGATTGCACGATCGTGCTCGCGCACAATCCGGACACTGCGCTCTACGCGCACCATCTCGCGCCGGGCGTGATGCTTTCCGGGCATACGCATGGCGGTGTCGTGCGGATTCCGTATTACGGTTCGCCGATCAAGTCAATCCTGCGCATTGGCAAGGATTATTACGCGGGGCTGAATCGCTACGGCAATTTCTACATCTACACGAACCGCGGACTCGGAACGTTCTGGATGCGGATCAGGATCAATTGCCGGCCCGAGATCTCGCGCTTCAGCTTGGTTGCGCTCGCCGAAAGTGCGCACCGCGAAATTCCGCAAGCCAAGGCCAAACGCCGCCGCCGTCCGCGCCACGCATAGAATCCTTCGCCTCACGCTCTCCGTCGTCAGATAAAGTTAGATCGCCGAGGTTATCGGCGATAGGATCGAGGGATGATCTGCGCAATACGCAACCGATTATCCTATGAGTGAAAACGATCGGATTATCGCGATCGCCGGAGGCTCTGGCTTCATCGGCCGCGCGATCGTGCGCCGCATCGCGGCTATCTCCGGGCTGACCGTGCGCGTGTTGACGCGCGATCCGGAGAAAGCTCGAGCTCGGATCGCGTTCGATGGCAAAGTCGATTTCGTCGCTGCCGACATCAACGATCCGGCGCGCCTGGCGACCGCGCTTGCGGGTGCTGATACGATCGTCAATGCGGTTCAGTTCGATGGTTACCCGATCGAGCAGCCCTCGCGCGGGCTGACTTTCAATCGCGTCGATTATGGCGGCACCGTCGCGCTAATCGCGGCGGCCAAGGCAGCGAGTGTCACGAACTTCATCTATATCAGTGGCGCGGCGGCAGACGAGCGGTCGGTGAATCCCGCGTTCCGCGCTAAAGGGCGCGCCGAACGTGCGCTGCGCGACGCGGGACTTGCGTTCACCATCTTGCGGCCATCTCTGGTGTATGGGCCCGAAGATCGAGTGGTCAACCGTCTCGCGAAAGCGATTCGCATGATGCCGGTAATGGTGGTGCCCGGAAACGGACAGCAAAAGCTGCAGCCGCTGCTGGTTGACGATCTGGCCGCTTGCGTAGCGCTCGCGATTGGCGGTCGAGGTCATAATGGAATTTACGAAGTTGGCGGTCGCGACGCGATGACCTTCGACGAACTGGTGCGCCTGGTGATGGAGATAACCAGACACCGGCGGCCGATCGTGCACCTGCCGGAGAGCATGCTCCTGATTGCGGGCGCGGTCGCCGAGAAATTACCAGGCGCGCTTTTCTCGCGCGATGCGGTTGCCTTTATGGTCGCCGACAACGATTGCGATATTCAGCCATTGATGGCGGAGTTTGGCCTCGCGCTTACGCCCGCGCGCGACGGCCTCGCGTACCTGGCCAGCTCCTGACGCAGCTCATTATCGTCGCGTTGCAACGCCGCCTGGGGGCCCGTTCCGCCAGCTAGAGCCTACGCCACCCGGTACCTTCGTGGCCGAAGCTGAACAGCTCGGGATGGATGACCTCACCGAGGATTTCGAGTGACTCAACAATGCGTGGGCCCGGCCGATTGAAGTACTGATTACCCTCGCCGAGAAATACTTTCCGATTCTTGACGGCTTTGAGCCCGCGCCACTCGGGTCGCACGGTAATCGCCGGCAGATCAGCTGCCGCTCGGTCCATGTTGAAGCCGCACGGCGCCATCAGGATGACGTCCGGATCGACCGCGACGATTTCCTCGAATTTCATCCACGGCGAATGCTCGCCGGCCTTGCCGAAAAGATTGGCGCCGCCCGCCATCGCGACCAACTCGGGCATCCAATTGCCCGCCGCCATCAGCGGATCGATCCACTCGATGCAGGCGATGCGCGGGTGCGACTCGGCGCTTCGCGCGCGATCCTCGATCGCCCCCATCCGCGCCTTGAGGCGACCGACGACTTCCTTCGAGTTATCCGCCACACCCAGCGCGGCGCCGACCCGTTCCATATCGGCAAAGACGTCGCCAAGTCCATACGGCGCGAGCGAGACCACTTGCGGCCGCGCCCCGGTCCATAGCGCGACCGCGTCTTCGACCTCGCGCATGCTGACGGCGCACACGTCGCATTGCGATTGCGTGACGATTACGTCGGGCTTCAAGTCGCGCAGCAGGTCGGCGTCCACGCGATACACAGCTAGCGCCTCGGAAAGAATCGTCTTGACGCGCTGGTCGATCTCAGCGCTGGTGCCCTCCGGGTTGAATTTGGGGGTGGTCAGCGCAGGCAGACGCGTGACAGAGTGCGGGAAGTCGCATTCATGCGATCGCCCGACCAGCTGATCTTCGAAGCCGAGTGCGCAAACGATTTCGGTAGCACTTGGCAGCAGCGAGACAATTCGTGGCACTGGCAAACGTTCTCCTGCCGGCGCAGGCGTCCGGCACGCAGCATGGTTGACCTGGTTCAAATTATCCCGTGAGCGTCGCCCTCGCAAAGTGCCACGGCTGTCGTAGCTCCGGCGGCGCTGTTCGCGGCGCGCCCGCAAATGCTATTTTTCTCGCGCGATGCTTTGCTCGGTGCATTCATAGCGAACGAAATAGATCATGATTCCGCGGTGCGAAGCGTGCGATCAAATCCGCACCAGAGGTAGTTGCAGATGGCCGAATTACTCACCGGAAAGGTAACCCTAGTCACTGGCGCCGCATCGGGAATCGGACGAGCGGCCGCGATCGCATTCGCGCGGGAAGGGGCGAAGGTGCTGATCGCCGACATGACCGAAGACGGTGGTCGCGAGACGGTGAAGTTGGTTCGCGATGCGGGCGGCGAAGCCGAGTTCTTCAAATGCGATGTCGCCCGCGCAGCCGATGTGGAGGCCCTGGTGGCGACGGCGGTCAAGACCTTCGGCCGGCTCGACGGCGCCTTTAATAATGCCGGCGTGGCCGGCAAAATCGCGCGCACCGCGGATGATACCGAGGATAATTTCGACCGCATTATGGCGGTGAATTTGCGCGGCGTGTGGCTCTGCATGAAATACGAAATTCAGCAAATGGTAAGGCAGGGGCATGGCGGCGCGATCGTCAATACGGCTTCCGCGGCGGGGCTCGTAGGGTCGCATGGGATGCCCGCCTACACCGCCTCGAAGCACGGCGTGATCGGATTGACGAAAACGGCGGCGCTCGAATACGCGCGTACCGGAATTCGCGTGAATGCGGTCTGTCCGGGCGTGATCGATACCGCGATGGTGGCTGGAATGGTCTCGACGCATCCGCGTCTCAAGGACAAGCTGGTCAGCGTCGAGCCGATTGCGCGCATGGGCAAACCGTCCGAAATCGCGGAGGCGGTGACGTGGCTGCTATCGGACGCGGCGTCGTTCGTTACGGGCGCTTCGATGCCGGTCGATGGCGGCATGATCGCGCAATAGGAAAAGCCTCAACTTGCCGAGAGGTGAAGTCGCGCCCCGACCAGACGATTGATCAAAGTGAAAATCAGCGCGGTCGAGACGCCGAACATGAGCATTCCGTCGGCGGCCTCCAACGGGCCTAACAGTCGCCACGACGCTGACATCACTACGTCACCGTAGCCCAGCGTCGTGTAGTTTTCCGCGGAGTGATAGAGCGCGGAGGCGAGGTCGGGAAATTCTCCGCAGCCAAAAAAGACCAATGCCCACAACGCGATTTCGGCCAGGTGTGCGACCAAAGCCATCAGGGTGGCAGTCGCGACGATCGCCACGTCCATCCAGAAGTGAACGCCCGCGCGGCCGCGAAGACGTTCGTGCTGCACGAAATGAATAACCGTCCTCAGCGCGCACGCATGAATGACAATCGTGCCTGCGGAAGTGAGCGCACCCACAATAATCGGCAGGAATATCTTCATATCATCCGCATCGCGGCCGCTTGATTATCGCTCGGCAAATCGATGGCCGGTTAGTCATCCGGCGGTTCCGCTGGCACGCGATCCCCGCGCGGAGGTAGATTCATTTTCTGAAATTCCGGATCATTTTCGTCTGGCAAATTCTATGGTCACGCCAGAGCGAGGGGCAACGACGTGCGTGGGACGAACTTGAATCAGGATCACCTTATCGGCCGCTCATCGCTGCGCGGAGTTCTCGCCAATGTTGCGATCGTATTTGCACTCGCAGTGGCGTCAGGCTGCAAGCACGTGGCCCCGGCCGTGCCACCGACCGTGCCGGAGGTCTTGGTCACCGATGTGATCAAGCGCGATGTGCCGGTTTTTTCGGATTGGGTGGGCACCACCGAAGGATTCGTCAACGCCGAAATCCATCCCAAGATCTCTGGCTACCTGCTGAAGCAAAACTACAAGGATGGCGACCACGTTCCTTCGGGCCAACTATTATTCCAAATCGACGACCGCGAATATCGAGCGGCGCTCGACCAGGCGCAAGGCGACCTGGCGCAGAAAGAGGCCGACTACAAGAAAAATCGGCAGGATCTGGCCCGCTACACTCCGCTTTTCCAGCAACAGGTGATCAGCCGGCAGGAATTACGATCATGTGGATCAGAGCACGCGTGCCAGCGCCGCCGCCGCCCAGTCGGCGCAGGCTGCGGTCGAGACGGCGAAGCTCAATCTCCAATGGACGCAGGTGACCTCGCCGATCGAAGGCGTCGCCGCGATTGCGACGGCGCAAGTGGGAGATCTGGTGACTCCGACCTCGCTGCTGACGACGGTCTCGCGGGTCGATCCGATAAAAGTCACGTTTCCAATCAGCGAACGCGAATATCTGCACTTTGCCGATCGAATCCGGCGTCACCAGGAACAATCCAGTCCGTCGCCGAACGAGCCGATACTCACGATGATCCTGGCGGATGGCAAAGCCTACAAGTACACCGGACGTTTTTACGTCGCGAATCGGCAGATCAACATCCAGACTGGCACCATCACGATTCAGGGCGTGTTTCCCAATCCCGATGACATCCTGCGCCCCGGCATGTACGCCAAAATTCACGTCGCCACCGACGTGCGAAAAGACACGCTGCTGGTGCCGCAGGACGCGGTGCTCGAGACCCAGGGGCAATACCAGGTCGCAGTCGTGGGAGCGGACGACAGGGTCAGCATGCGGATGGTCAAGATTGGTAAGCAGACGGGCGATCTGCGGATCATCGATGAAGGTCTCGCACCGGGCGATCGCGTCATCACCGAAGGATTGCAGAAAGTCTCCGATGGGATGGAAGTGAGACCGCGACAAGCTACCCCCGAGGCCCGGCCCGCCGCCACCCCTGCCTCGGCGAGCGGGGTGCCGGCGAGCGCCGCGACCCCCGGCAGTCAGAGCTAGGGCGATGTCAAAGTTCTTCATCAACCGCCCCATCGTCGCGATGGTTATCGCGATATTTTTCGTTATCACCGGTGCCGTGATGGTCTTTCGGCTTCCGGTCGCGCAGTTTCCCGAAATAGTGCCGCCCAAGATTCAGACCACCGCAATTTATACCGGCGCTGACGCGTTGACGGTCGAGCAATCTGTCGCCACGCCGATTGAAGAGCAGGTCAACGGCGCGAAGAACATGATCTACATGCAATCGATCAACGGCGACGACGGCAGCATGAGCCTGCAAGTCAGTTTCGCCGTTGGCACCGATGTTGACCTCGATCAGGTGCAAGTGCAGAACCGGCTCGCGCAGGCGACGTCGAGTCTGCCGGCCGCGGTCAGCAACTACGGCTTGACCACCCAGCAGACGGTGGGAATTCCGCTGCTGGTATTTTCGATCACCTCGCCGAAGCGCACGTGGGACCAGGCCTTCCTCGCCAACTATGTCGCCATCAATATCGAAGATGAACTCGCGCGAATTCCCGGCATCGGCCAGGTCAAGGTGTTTGGCTCCTCGAACTACGCGATGCGGATCTGGGTGGCACCCGACACACTCGCCAAATTTGAGTTGACTGTAGCCGATATCGTAAAAGCGCTCTCCGCACAGAATGTGGTGAATCCCGCCGGTACGATCGGCGGCGAGCCGGCGCCACCGGGGCAGCAGGTGACTTATACCGTGCGGGCGCAAGGTCGTTTGTTGGACGCCGACGAGTTCGGCAACGTCATCCTGCGCGCAAATCCGGACGGCTCGGTGGTGCGGCTCAAGGACGTCGCGCGCATCTCGCTCGGTTCTGAAAACTACAGCCAGCAGGCGTACACCAACGGTGCCCCCTCCTCGATCGTAGGTCTCTACCAGGTGCCGGGTTCCAATGCTTTGGAGGCCGCCAATCTTGCGAAAGCAAAAATGGCCGAACTGGCCCGGCGCTTCCCGCAGGACATGCAGTTGAGCCTCACGCTCGACACCACGGTGGCCGTGACCGAGGGTGCTCGCGAGATCGTGAAAACGCTGCTCGAAGCAATCGGCCTTGTTACGCTGGTCGTGTTCATCTTTCTGCAAAGTTGGCGGGCCACGTTGATTCCGCTGCTCACGATCCCGGTCTCGCTGGTCGGGGCCTTCATGTTTTTTCCCGCCGTCGGATTTTCCGTCAACACGCTCTCGCTGCTGGGATTGGTGCTCGCGGTCGGCCTTGTGGTTGACGATGCGATCGTGGTGGTCGAAGCTATCGAAGCAAAGATCGAGCAGGGACGCTCACCGCGTGAGGCCGCGCTAGAAGCGATGGACGAGGTCGGGGGCGCGCTCGTCGGCATCGCCCTCGTACTGTCGGCCGTTTTCATCCCGGCCGGCTTTATGGCGGGAATTACTGGCTCGCTCTATCGGCAGTTCGCGCTCACCATCGCGTTTTCGGTAATCCTCTCCGCCTTTAATGCGCTGACCTTGAGTCCCGCCCTCGGTGCGATGCTGCTGCGGCCGCGAAGCGCTACGGCGGCGCGCGGCCCGCTCGCGCGTTTCTTCCGCGTCTTCAATGCAGGGTTCGCGCGCGTGCAAAACGGTTACGTCAGCTTCTCGGGCCTGCTAATCAGGCGCTTCATACTGGCGATCGGTATCCTGATTGCTTTCACGGTGCTGGCCGGCGGCATCGGGAAAATCCTGCCGCAATCCTTTCTCCCCGACGAGGATCAGGGCTACTTCCTGATGAACGTCGAGTTGCCGGAGGCCGCATCCTTGCAACGCACCAACGCCGTGATGCGTAAAATCGACGATATCCTGAAGCATCAGCCGGGCGTCCGCTACTACAATGCGATCTCTGGCTTCAGCATTCTTTCGCAGACCTCCAGCAGCCGTAACGGCGTGTACTTTTGTCTGCTCTCCCCCTACGGCGATCGCCTTACCCCGGCTCTGCAAGCGCCCGCGGTCGTCGCCGCGATAAATCAAAAGCTTGCTCGGCTCCCCGACGCGCAGTCGTTTGCGTTCCTGCCGCCGGCGATTCCGGGCATCGGCCAAGCCTCCGGCGTTGACTTTTTCGTACAGGATTATTCCGGCGGGACGGTCGATTACCTATGGCGGAACACCCAGAAGTTCCTCGCCGCCGCGCGTAAGCGTCCGGAACTCGGCCGCATGAATCTGACCTTCAGTCCTGCGGTACCGCAAATGTTCGCTGCCGTCGATAAGGACAAGGTCTTTAAGCTCGGCATCTCGATCGAAAGCGTTTATGCGGCCCTGCAGACACTGCTGGGCGGCTACTACGTCAATCAGTTCAATCGCTTCGGGCGCGTATGGAAAGTCTTCGTCCAGGCCGAGCCGCAATTTCGCGCCCGCGCCAAGGACGTCGGCCAGTTTTACGTGACCAACATCGCCGGCACCAAGGTCCCGCTCTCGACGTTGATCGATATGCAGCGCGTCTTCGGCCCCGAATACACCACCCGTTTCAACGAGTATCGCAGCATCGAGATTTTCGCAGCGCCCGCGCCCGGCCACAGCACCGGCGACGCGATGAACGCGATCACTCAGGTCGCAAAGCAGGTTCTGCCGCGCGACATGGGCACCGCATGGAACGGCATCTCGTATCAGCAGTCCATCGCGGGCGGCGCTGCCGGAGTCTTTGGCCTCTCGATGCTGCTGGTCTTTCTGATCCTCGCCGCCCTCTACGAAAGCTGGTCGCTGCCTTTCAGCGTACTGCTGAGCGTTCCGGTCGCCGTGTGCGGCGCGTTTTTCGGACTATGGTCGCGCCATTTCGACAACGACATTTACGCGCAAATCGGCCTCATCATGCTGATCGGATTGGCGGCGAAGAACGCTATCCTGATCGTCGAATTCGCCCAGCGCCGAAATGGAAAAGGGCGAGTCGATCGTCGATGCCGCGTTGAACGGCGCGCGCCTGCGGCTGCGACCGATCCTGATGACGTCGTTCGCGTTCATCTTCGGGCTGATGCCGCTCTGGACCGCTCTGGGAGCCGGTGCGATAGCGCGGCACCTGATCGGCACCGTCACAATCGTCGGCATGGTGTTCTCGAGCGCCTTCGCGATTTTCCTGGTCCCGATGCTATTCGTAATCGTCGAACGCCTCTCACGATGGTCGCGCGGAGAGGGACCGCGAGCCACCTCCGCACCAGGCGATTCCGATGTCAGACGCGACGATCGCCGAGCCCGAGCGCGTGTCGGTAGTCGGCGTATAATCTCCCAAGTCAGACACTAGAGCTTTGCCGCGGGTTCGACGAAGTCGCGCGCGATCTCCTCGATCTTCGCGACCAGTTCAGATTCCTTCGCGCGGGACGTCGAAGTTCACCACCGCGACTTCCTCGACGCCGAGATCGCGATAGTGTTTCAGGTCGTCGAGCGTCATCGGTTTCATATACGGCGATACTGCTATCTCGACCTCGGAGCGCTTGCGGCCGGCGGCCTTCAGCAACTCCTCGATTCTTTTGATTTTCGGTGCGGCCTCGGCCGGGCTGATGTTGAAGCCGATCCAGCCGTCGCCATACTCAGCGACCCGCTTCAACGCCGGACCGCTCTCACCGCCGAACCATACCGGCACGCGCTGGCTGAGACGGCTTCGGATAGCTCAACGCGCCGCGAAAGTTGACGAACTCGCCGCTGTAAGAGGCCTGCTCTTTGCGACCACAACAGGCGCATCGCCTCGATATACTCGCGAGTCCGGTGGGCGCGACGCTCCCACACGACGCCGATCGCCTCGAACTCCTCTTCGAGCCAGCCGATACCGGTGCCCAGAATAAAGCGCCCGCTGCTCAGCCGATCCGCGCGTCGCGACCGTCTTGGCGAGGACCAGCGGATTATGTTCGGGCACCAGGCAGATACCCGTCGCGAGTCGAATCTTCGAAGTCATCGCGGCGGCATACGTGAGCGTCGTAAACGGATCGCCGAACGGAGTATCGACCGGCATCGGAAACTCGCCCGCGGAATATGGATAGCGCGACGAATATTCAGAGAGCAGCACCACGTGTTCAGGTGCCCACAAGGTCGAAAAGCCCAACCGCTCGGTCGTCACCGCGACGGTCTTGATCATGGCGGGTTCGGTCAATGGTCCGATTCCGACGGCGAAATATCCGATTCTCATCCCACTGCTACTCCTGCTGCGAAGCCTTTATTCGCGCCTTTCCTCGATAATCAGAGCGCGGCCGCCGGTTCGACCCAGTCGCGCGCGATCTTCTTCAAGATTCGCCACGGTCTTCCGCCTCGACGCGCGGCGGCCGCAACGTGATCATCACCACTTCGTCAACACCCGCATCGCGATAGCGTTTGAGGTCGTCCTGCTTGATCGGCTTGGAGTACGGCGACACTGCGATTTCGATCTCCGACCGCTTGCGCCCGTTGGCCTTGAGCAACTCTTCGATTTTGCGAATCTTGGCCGCCGCCTCGTCCGGCGTGAGATTGAAGCCGCACCAGCCATCGCCATATTCGGCCACGCGACGCAATGCAGGCGCGCTCTCGCCGCCGAAAATCACCGGCAGCTTCGCCCCCTGCACCGGTTTCGGATTGCTGCGCACATTTTTGAAGTTCACGTACTCGCCGCTGTAGCTGCTGGGATCGTCGCCCCAGAGCTTGCGCATCGCCTCGATATATTCGCGCGTGCGCTTTGCCCGATGTTCCCACGGAATTCCGATCGCGACGAACTCCTCCTCGAGCCAGCCGATGCCGACGCCCAACGCAAAGCGTCCGCCGCTCAAAAAATCGAGCGTAGCGATCACCTTCCCCAACACCAGCGGCTGATGCTCGGGCACCAGGCAGATGCCGGTCGCGAGCCGAATCTTCGATGTCGCCGCGGCCATGCAGGTCAGCGCCAGAAACGGATCGAGAATCGGACCGTCCGTCGCGCCGGCAACTGCCCGTCCGTCGAGTACGGATACTTCGACGCGTATTGGTCGATCAGCACCACGTGTTCGGGCACCCACAGTGTCGCGACTCCGAGTCGTTCGGCATGGGCCGCAACCGATCGAAGTAGCGCGCCGCCGGCCATCCGGTTGGTGCCCATCGCAAATACACCAATTTTCATGATCGGTCTCCAGCCGCTTGAACAGTTGCGGCCACGCGACCATTACTATGACCGGATTGCGGATAACAAGTCGCGCCCTCCGCGCGTTATTGATGTCGCTTCGTCTTCGCTGCTCCCCTCTTCACACGTGATTCCGCAGCATCAGCTCCTTCGGATGCGGTTCGAGGTAAACCTGGCCGCGCAAATAAGCCACGTCGAAGACGCGCACGTAATGGCGCACGAGCGTGATCGGAACGATTAGCGGCACCAGCCCGTTGCGATAGTCCTCGATCACGGCGGCCAACTCGCGCCGCGATTCCGCCTCGAGACGATCGCGAAAATAGCCCGCCATGTGCTGCAGCACGTTGACGTGTCGGGCGGCCGTGGCGATTTTGCTCGAGCGCTACCATGAAGTCGCCCGCGTAGCGATCGCGCAATTCTTCGCGCGACATCGTGGACGCACTCGCGACCATGCGGCCAAGTTCCGTATAGGCGTGCGGCGAATGCGCGAGCAGTTGCAGTTTGTGCGCTGTATGCAGCGCCACCAGCCCGCCCGTCGTCCAGCGCCCGGCAAAAAAAGTCTTCAGCCGGCGATACGCGAAAACCCGTTCGATAAAGTTCTCGCGCAGACGCCCATCGTTCAGCCGGCCTTCCTCCTCGACCGGCAGATTCGGGTAGCGCCGCATCAACGCGTCTGCGTATATGCCACGACCGTCGCGCGTCGGAATCCCACTGCCGCCGTAGATGCGCACGCGCTCCATCCCGCAACTCGGCGAATCCTTCTTGAGAACGTATCCGCTCAAATCGTCGTTGGCGAGCGTCTCCGTTCGGCGATCCGCATAACGGCGCATCGCTGCGGTCTGATCGGCGCCGCTCTTATTCCCGACCAGCCGCGTGTCGTCGCCGATGCGCACCAGCCGGAGCGTCTCGCGCGGCACGCCTAAACCAATCTCTACTTCGGGGCAAACCGGCACGAATTCGACGAATGGTCCAAAAACATCAACCAGGAAGTCGCTGCGCTTGTGTCCGCCGTCGAAGCGCACCTCCTGCCCCAGGAGACAGGCCGAGATCCCGATTCGAAGCGGCGCATCGTCGGCGTGAGTTGTGTGAGTTGCCGCCATTGCGGTCGGTCGCGAGATTAACTCAATCAGGCGAGCGTATGCGGATAGCTGGCGCTCAGAAGCGGCATCGTCAACCCGGCCTGATCGACGCGCCGCTCCAGCATCGTCAGGTACATCTCGGCGAGTTCGTCGTTATCGCAGGCCTTCAGCCCATAGCGGATGCAGTCGAAGGTGAAGCCGCTGCCCGGCGGCCCGAAGAAATTTACCGCCCGCGGAAGCCATTCGCGCAGCCCTGTGTTGACGCGATCGACGCCGAACCGTTCGATCGCTTCGCGCAACTGCTCGCTCGCGAAACTCTCGTGATCCTCTTCCTCCGCCAAAATGACTTCCGCCGCGCGCCGATGCGGCGCGTAGCTTGAATCGCGGTAATTGACGCCGATCATCAGCAGCCCCGTGACGTCCAGGCTGAGCGCCGCCATTAGCACCTCGAGCGCGTCCGCCGGATGCTCGGCGAAATGGCGCGGTGCCGCGAACGACGGCGACTTCATCAGCGGGATCATCGAACGATCGGCGTGCGTCTCGTCGGTCCCGAGCTGTTCGAGGATTTGGTACACGAGGCGCGCGTGCTTGCGCTCTTCGGCGAGATTCTTCTCGAGTGTCGGCCGCAACGTCGCATCCGCGATAGTTTCCAGCGCGCGTTGATAACCGACCGCCGTGAGCTTTTCCGCAATCGCATGCGCGGCCAGCAGCCGCATCAGCGTCTTTCCATAATGCGGCTCGACGCGGCCTTCGATCAGGTCGGCGGCCTCGACCGTGCCGGGTTCGTATAGGCGCTTCACCAATGCACCCTTGAGGGCCGCGGCGTGCTTCAGCCGGCGTTGCGCGAAGGCAGCATTACGGTCGCGCTGCCGGGCGTGGTCTTTTCGCCCTGCGCATTTTCGAGCCAGATTTCGCAGTCCACCAGATGCTTTCCGCCCTCGATATATTTCTTGACGACCTTGCCCTTGCACGCCACTGGCGTCCCCGGCTGATCCATCCCGCGATACTGTACCGACAGTTTGCGCAGCCATCCGAGCTCGCCCGCGAAATCCGTCATCAACTGCCCGAGGAACGCATTCTTCAACGCCCCGTGCAGGATCACTCCCGGCAGATGATTCTTCAGCGCGAAATCCTTGTCGTAATGGATCTGGTAAAAGTCGCCCGACGCGCCCGCGTATTTCACCAGTTGCTGCGTCGTCGGATCTTTTTTGAGCGGCGGAATCTCGAATCCCGCCTCCACGTCCTCGAAATAGAATTGCTTGTGCGCCATCGTCGAAGTCTCCCGTCCCTGTGCGCAGTAACGGCCGTTGCGCCGCCTAGTAACGAATCGCCGTTGACCGTTGCAGCGCGCAGACCTGCCCGAATTGATTCGTGTAACTCGTCTCGGTCGTGATAAAGACCATCGGGCCGAGGCGCCCGGCGCTCTCGCGCAGGTCGGCGATTTTCGTCTGCACCGTGATCCGATCGCCCGGGCGTATCGGTTCGAAGTATTCCCAGTCCGATCCGCCGTCGAGCCCGCGAAACGATTCGCCCATGTCGAGCTTGACGTCGGGTATCGCGGCCGACAACGATCGCCCAAAGGTCGGCGGTGCGATCATCCCGCCAAACTGCGTATGGCGCGCCTCGCTTTCGCTGTTGAACAGCGGATTGCCGTCGCCGATCGCCTCGGCGAAACGCCGAATCGCGCCACGCTCGACTTCGATCGTCCGCGCCTCGCCGGACTTTCCGATCTGCTTCTTCGCCTCTTCCGTGACGTACTTGTTCGCCATCTCCATTAACCTCGAATGCAGCGCTGCAGCGACGCTCGCCTCACCGGCCTTTCTTCTCGATCGGACCGGCCGCCGCCGCGCCCGCCAGCTTCGAATGGTCCCAGCTCGCCCATTTCTCCGGATGAATCCGAATCACGACACGCTTTTCTGCCTGCCGCCGATACGCCTCGGTGATTACCACGTCGTTCGACGCGATCGCCTTGCCCGAAAGACGCGCCATCTTGCCGACCACCAGCTTCATCGCCGCGAGCACTGCTTCCGGTCCCTCGACCACTATCGCGCGTCCGCGAATCATCACGCCCTTGATCTTGTCGTACGCCGTCCCGTGCTCGACCATTATCGCCACCTTCGGATTGCGCTGCAGATTGATCACCTTCTGCGCCTTGCCGAAACTGGTCATCACGATATTGCCGTCGGCGTCCAGCGCGAACGACATCGCCACCAGATGCGGATAGCCGTCGCGATCGAGCGTCGCCAGCGAACAATTCGGCGTGTCCTGCAGCATTGCCGTCGCTTCGGCCGCCGTCATGCGGATTACTTTGCGCGTCTCGGTTTGGGCCTTACTCATGCAGCTAATTTCCTGGCCGCGGATCGCGGCGATGCCAAGTTGTGGGCTATGCAGTGACGCTCCGCAATTGGTCTAATATATGACGCGGGCGCGCGACAAGCGAAAGCGCCGCGCCCAACTGCAAGGAGCGTGTACGACTATGGCAAAACTCAGTCCCGAGGAGATCTCGACTCGGCTCAAGGCGGTGGACGGATGGCATTATGGCGAAAATGCCATCAGCAAACTCTACCGCTTCAAAAAATTCATGGCGGGCATTCGCTTTGTTAATCAGGTCGCCGAGATGGCCGAGACCGCCGACCATCATCCCGACATTTTCATCAACTACACGCGCGTGACGTTCACTTGCTCGACCCACGACTCTGGCGGCATCACCGAAAAGGATTTCGCTCTGGCCGGTGAAATCGAGCGCGCCTTTAAAGCCCTCAGCGCCTGACGCCGTGCAGCGGTCGGCGCGAGGCCTACCGATGGTTCGACGCGCTTAACTTTTTCGCGGCACGAAATGCTGTATTCCCTTGCCGGCGCCGTCGATTTCGCGAATCAGATCCTTCAGGTCGTCCGCGTCCCCGACGAAATCCAGCTCGGTCGTATCCACCACCAGGAGCGGCGCGTCATCGTAATAGAAGAAGTAATCGCGAAACGCCGCCGACACGCGCTCGAGGTACTGCACGCTGATGTGGCGTTCGAAGTCGCGATTTCGCTTGCGTAGCCGCTCGATCAGTACCTCAGCGTTCGCACGAATATAGACCACCAGGTCGGGGCGCGGCAGTTGCGCGTCGAGTAGCCGGTAAACGTTGTCGTAGAGCGCAAGCTCATCCGGTGCGAGATTCAGCGCCGCGAAAATGCGATCCTTGCTGAAAAGATAGTCGGCGACCGTCGCCTGTGCGAACAGATCCTGCTGTGCCAGATCGCGTTGCTGATTGTAGCGCGTGAGCAGAAAGTAAAGTTGAACCGGC
Source organism: uncultured delta proteobacterium (assembly GCA_963774705.1). GTDB lineage: Bacteria > Desulfobacterota > Binatia > Binatales > Binataceae > JADMIL01. Next base: position 50,763 of record CAVZFW010000017.1, on the reverse strand, counting down.
AGCGCGTACTTCTCGGAATCTTCGTAAAACCGCGCGAGAAACGGATTGTCCTCGACCCCTTCGAGCACCAGCCGCGCGTTGAGCTCCTTCGCAAGCGCCCGCGCCAGGCTGGTCTTGCCCACCCCGATCGGGCCTTCGATCGCTATGTAGCCGCCGCGTCGCTGCATCGAGCCGCTTGGATCGATCCTCCCCCGAGGCGAACCGCGAACTACCTCCGTGTGATGCCGCTCACGAACTCATTCGTCCGCGGGCTTCGGCAATGGGAAATGTATCCGTTCTTCTTTGGTTTTCAGCAACTCGACCGCCGCCCCGCGCTTCGAAAACGCGCCGATTATTTCCTGCACCAGCCATTCCGGCGACGAGGCGCTCGCCGTCAGTCCGACGGACTTTGCGCCGTCGATCATCGCCGGTTCGACGTCTGCCAGCGAATCGACCAGGAACGCGCGCCCGCCGCGCATCCGCGCCACTTCCACCATCCGATTCGCGTTCGAGCTTTGTCGCGAGCCAACCACCAGCACCACGTCGCTCACCTCGACCAGCTCCTTGACCGCGTTCTGTCGATTCTGCGTCGCATAGCAGATGTCGTCGGTCTTCGGCGTGGCGAGCTCCGGAAAGCGTCGCTTCAACGTTGCCATGATATCGCGGGTGTCGTCCACGCTGAGCGTCGTCTGCGTCACCGCCGCAACATGCTCGGGGTCTGAAATTTCGATCGCTTCGGCCTCTTCGACCGTGCCCACCAGCAGCACCCGGCCCGGCGCCACTCCCAGCGTGCCCTTAACTTCCTCATGCCCCGCGTGGCCCACCAGGATTACAGTGTTGCGTTCCTCGGCGTAGCGCTCGACCTCCGAATGGACCTTGGTTACCAGCGGACAGGTCGCGTCGATCACGCGCAGTTTGCGTTCCGCGGCGCGATCCCATTCGCTGGGTGCTACCCCATGCGCGCTGAAAATCACGCGCTGACCTTCCGGGACCTCTTCGAGCGTATCGACGAAGACCGCCCCCTCACGCTCGAGGCCCTCGAGTACGAATCGGTTGTGCACGATCTGATGGCGTACGTAGAGCGGCCGCCCGTACGTGCGCAAAGCCCCGCGCACCGCCTCGACGGCGCGATCCACGCCCGCGCAAAAGCCACGCGGTTCGGCCAGGATTATTTTTTCAATCGATGTTTCGCTGGGCAGCATCTTTCACGGTGTGATTATTTGATACTGGCCGCTCGGTCAATCTCAAGTCAACCACCGGCCGCTCGAACCAATCCTGCGCTCTCGTTCCATCTAGGACTCCGCCATCCTCATCATCACCGGATGGCGCGCTCGCGGGAATACAGCACGCTCGGCGCGGGCGAGAAGTGTGCACCCACCTTTGTGTATGTCGGGATAATCTGCCCTGAACAGGGTGGTGCGTTCGCCTTCAACTTTTGATGTTGGAACAGAATTCATCCGAGCATCGCGAGCGTTTCTTCCCAATGGGAAGTCTGAAACCTCTTTGAGGTTTCAGAATAAATCTTCTTCTTCCTCATCCGTGCGGCTCTGGCGGATGCGACGTCTGGCAGCCGATCCACACCTCGCCGCCCTCGAAATATTCCTTCTTCCACACGGGCACGACCTCTTTGAGCCGATCGATCGCGAAACGGCACGCGTCGAATGCCTCCGCCCGATGCGCCGCCGAGACCGCGATTGCGACCGACGTCTCCCCGATCTCGACCGTCCCGATCCGATGTTGTATCGCGATACGCACGATTTTGAAGCGCTCGCCCGCCTCCACCGCCAGCTTGCTCATCTCGCTCAGCGCCATCGGCTCGTACGCCTCGTACTCGAGCTTAAGCACTTGCCGCCCGGCATTGCCGTTACGCGTCATGCCCGCAAATGTCACCGTCGCACCCGCCGCCGGATCGGCGACCGCGCGCTCCAACGCCTCGATATCGACCGCCGCTCGCCCAATCGATACCGGCCCCACCCACGCGGCCTTCTGCGCATCGACGCCGCCGCTGACCGGCGGGATAAACGCGACTTCGTCGTCGTTGCGCGGACGGAAATCCTCGCGCACATATTCCTGGTTCACCGCGAACGCGACGCCATCGTGATGCCCTCCCAGCGCCGGAAATTCGCTCAACAACCGGCTCCAGATTTCGCCGACCGTGATACCCTCCGGAACTTCCCGGATTAGTTCCGCTGCCCGCGCCCGTTCGCGCAGGGTCGCAAATAATTTGATCGTGAGCCGGTTCATCTCGATTCGTTAATCACGCCGTCCGCCGATTTCCAGCCGCCGGAAACCGAACCGCGCGTCTCTAATGACGATGCTCCTCCGACCCCAACCCGAGCAGATGGGCCATGTGGCCGAGTTCCGGCAACAGTAGCTTCTCCATCGCGAGCCGGCACGCATTCGTTGACCCGGGCAGCGCTGCGACGATTTTGCCGCCGCTGATACCCGCCATCGCGCGGCTCAAAATCGCCGCCGATCCGATCTCCTGAAATGATAGCGCGCGAAACAACTCCCCAAAACCTTCGAGTTCCTTGTCGATCAGCGGCCGGATCGCCTCGATCGTCGAGTCGCGCGGCGCAATTCCGGTCCCCCCGTTTATAATAATCCCATCGAGCGTCCGCAGCCCTTCCCGCACCACTCTGGTGATTCGCTCGGGCGTGTCGGGCAGTACCTCGTAATGCGCCACGTGATGGCCTCCTGCCTCGAGCAGCTCGCGAATCAGCCGCCCACTCTCGTCGCTCGCTTCGTCGCGCGTGTCGCTCGCCGTGATCACCGCCATCCTCAAATGAGCTTGCGCGCCCCTCCGATGATGTTCCCGCACCGCCATCTTTCAAGGTTTACAACATCGCCGCCTTCATTATAAGCATGGCGCTTGTCAGTAGCGTCCGGCCGCCCTCGCAAAATCCACCTACTGGAATGAGTCGGACTAATGAGAGCTTCTCGAGCTATTCTCCGCGCATCGCGAGCAGTCCATCATGATGGCTAGGCACTGGCTTACTCCCCGATGACCCATCTCCTCGAATGGATCTCCTCGCTCGGCGCCGTCGCTCCGATCGTCTTCATCGCCGCCTATATCGCCGCTTGTGTGCTCTTCATTCCCGGTTCGATCATGACGATTGGTGCGGGCGTCCTCTTCGGTGTGGTCCGCGGCTCGATCTATGTCTCGATTGGCGCGACTGCCGGCGCCACTGCGGCCTTCCTGATCGGCCGCTACCTCGCCCGCGATTGGGTCGCCGCGAAGCTCGCCGGCAACGCCACCTTCGACGCCATCGACGCCGCCGTCGGCCGCGAGGGCTGGAAAATCGTCGGCCTCACGCGCCTCTCTCCCGTCTTTCCCTTCAACCTGCTCAATTACGCCTACGGACTGACCCGCGTCAGCCTGCGCGATTACCTGCTCGCGTCATGGCTCGGGATGCTCCCCGGCGCCGTCATGTACACCTATATCGGTTCGGTGGTCGGCGACCTGACGCGACTCGGCTCGGCGTCCGCCACCCGCCCCGCCGGTTACTGGATCCTCGACGTCGTCGGCCTCGCAGCGACCGTCGCGGTTGCCCTCTATGCCGCCCGCATCGCGCGCCGCGCCCTCGCCGAGAAAAGGCTCGCGAGCACCTGATGGCCGCGACGCCCGCCCAACTCGCGCTCGCCCCCGCCGACGAGCATAACCGCCGCCTCGCCGCTAACGTCCATCCCGATGGATGGGTTAATCCGCCGCCCGCCAAGCGCTACAACATGGTCGTCGTCGGCGCCGGCACCGCCGGACTCGTCATCGCCGCCGGCGCGGCCGGTCTCGGCGCCAAGGTCGCCCTGGTCGAACGCGATCTGATGGGTGGTGATTGTCTCAACTTCGGCTGCGTGCCGTCCAAGGCGCTCATCCGCGCCGCGCGCGCCGCCGCCGAAATTCGCGACGCCGCCCGCTTCGGCCTCCATGTCCCCGCCGGCGTTCACGTGGATTTCGCCGCCGTGATGGCCCGGATGCGCCGGCTGCGCGCCGACCTCAGCCTCAACGATTCCGCCGCGCGATTCCGCGCCCTCGGCGTTGACGTCTTCCTCGGTGACGCCCGCTTCACCGGCCCCGACACCATCGCGGTCGGTGACGCGACCTTGCGTTTTCGCCGCGCCGCCATCGCCACCGGTGCGCGCGCCGCCGAACTACCCATCCCCGGCCTCAAGGAAGCCGGCTACCTCACCAACGAGACCGTCTTCGCGCTCACCGTCTTGCCGCGCCGCATCGCCGTCATCGGCGGCGGCCCCCTCGGATGCGAACTGGCGCAGGCGCTCCGCCGCTTCGGCGCCGAAGTCGCGATCCTCGAGGTCGCCCCGCAAATCCTCATCCGCGAGGATCGCGACGCCGCCGCGCGCGTCGAGAAATCCTTCGTTCACGACGGCATCAATTTGATCACCGGATGCAATATCACCGGCGTCGAACGTCGTGGCGCGGAAAAAGTCATCCGCTTCGAACGCCGCTCCGCCGCTGCCCCGGCCGTTTCCCCTCGCGACGAACCCAGCCCCGGCAGCTCCTCTGAGCGATCCGACCTCGCCGGGAGTTCTCCACGCGAAACCGACCGGCCTTCCTCCGCATCAGCGTCGGCCGCATCGGCATCCGCCGTGTCGCCGCCGCCCGCATCGGCGTCGAGCGCTCCGCCGTCGTCGCCGGACTCAATCTCGCAGCCGCCCGATCTCACACACGACCAGACCGCGGGCGCTGCTAAACTCACGCGCGATGCCGCCGAAATCGCAATCGACGAGATCGTCGTCGGCGTCGGCCGCTCTCCGATGGTCGCCGGACTCGACCTCGAAGCCGCCGCCGTCGCCTACGACCCGACCGCCGGCGTTACCGTTGACGACCGCCTCCGCACCACCAATCCGCGCATCTATGCGGCCGGCGACGTCTGCTCGCAGTTCAAGTTCACCCACCTGGCCGACGCGATGGCGCGCATCGTGATCCGCAACGCCCTCTTCTTCGGCCGCGCCCGCGCGAGCGCCCTGACCATCCCGTGGTGCACCTACACCGACCCCGAAATCGCGCACGTCGGCCTCTACGAAAGCGACGCGCTCGCGCGCGGCCTCAAGGTCACGGCCTTTATCCAGGAATTCGCCAACGTCGATCGCGCGGTGCTCGACGGCGAGACCGACGGCCTGCTCAAGGTGATCGTCGCTGAGGGCACCGACCGCATCGTCGGCGCGACCCTCGTCGCCAGCCATGCCAGTGAGATGGTTTCCGAACTAACCCTGGCGATCGCCAAAGGCATCGGTCTCGGCGCGCTCGCCGACGTCATCCATCCCTATCCGACGCAGGCCGAGGCCTTCCGCAAACTCGGCGACCAATACAATCGCACCCGCCTGACCCCGCGCCTGAAACGCCTCTTCGAACGCTTCCTCTTCTGGACCCGCTAATGATCTTCCGCACAGCTCATCTTGAGGAACGCAGAACCGTAGCCTTGTTCTGAAACCTCATAACTAGGCGAGCCCGCGAGCCGGGCTAACGAGCTCTGAGAGCTGCGCGAGGTGCGCACCCTTAGACTCTTTGTCGTCAGACTTCCGTTTGGCAAGAATCGCGGCCTTTACGAACGTCATGCGTCAACGTCCGCCCGAATCTTCGGCCGTCTCGTTAGAAAGGGTTGTGATGTGTATGATTCGTAGTAAAATACACATCGAGGTCGCTTTGCCATGAGAACTAATATCGTCATCGACGATCAGCTGATGAAGCGCGCGATGCGCGCCGCCCGCACCGCGACCAAACGCGCCACCGTCGAGCGCGGCCTCAAGCTGTTAGTGCGCCTCAAGGAACAGGAGAACCTCCGCGCGGCCCGTGGCAAGCTGCGCTGGGAGGGCGACCTCGACGCGATGCGCCGTGATTGATGATTGTCGTCGATACCTCTGTCTGGATCGATTACTTCAACGGTGCGGCAACTCCTGAAGTCGAAATACTCGATCGCCTGTTAGTCTCCGATCCGCTTCTGATCGGCGACCTGATTTTGATTGAAGTCCTCCAGGGATTTCCGCTTGGAGGCGGACTTTAGACGGGCGCAGCAGATGCTAGGCGTGCTTGAATTCAGCCCGATGGTCGGCCGCCGCGTAGCCCTGGCCAGCGCCGAGAACTACCGCGCGCTGCGCAATCGCGGCGTCACTGTGCGCAAAACCATCGACCTTATCATCGGCACTTTCTGCATCCTCAATCATCACCGCCTTCTGCATTGTGACCGCGACTTCGATCCAATCGAACACCATCTCGGCCTGCGCACCGTCTGAACTAAGCAGCCTCCGCCGCAACAAACCTCTTCTGGCGATTGTTACTTGCGATGGAGATGCAAATAATAAGGATCAGAGACAAACAAAGCATGCCAACTCTCGAGCCATGACGATATATCGGTCTCGAGTAAGAATACGTGACGCTACAGCAGCATCCCACGATTACAATACATGTATCAGCTTCCGAACACGTTCATGGGGTGGCTCGCTAGAAACGAGCGAGATTTAATAATCGCGTTTGTGTTCGCCATCATAGGCGCCGTTGTCTACGACCTAGTAAAGACCGGCTCCGTCGCCGGCATAAGACAGCTCAAGAATAAGCTTTCGGAGCAATCGGCGTCACGTCTACAACAACGTATCGTTCAACTGCAAACGTTCAGGGATGCAATCAACTCCTACATGTCATCTGACCGAACACTATACTTGGCTACATTGAAGCTGGTGTTCGCGATCTTGACCTTCACTTGCATGGGAGCAGTCGCGGCCATTCTCGATTCCCTTATTCCGACACATGGGCTCCGATTGTCGGTCGTGGCATTATTCATCTTTGCTATTGCTATTGTTTTGGGCGTGTGGGGGATGCAACTCGCTGGATTTGACACTCGATCGAAACTTTCTGCGAAACTTGCAACCCTCGACTCAGAGATAAACGATTTGAAGGCTAAACTGGATTTGCGGACGCGAAAGACTGCGGATTTAATCAAGGGCAAGAGCAAGTAGCTTGAGATCGAGAGCAAGGCCCAGATGAGCTGGCGACCACATGACCTAGCGACGTTTCTGGCGATAATCGCGTTGATTTTGATGTATCCAGTGAGCCTAGTCGCGAACTTAAGTACACCGATGTTGCGAAACTGGTGGTCTGCGCGGTCACAGGCATCACTTATTGAGCGCCACAGGGTATTGCTCAAACAGAGAGATGAGCTTCGTGATGTACCGATGGTTGATGAGGGTATCGACCTTATTTTGAAGCTAATAATTCTAACAATTTTTACCGTTACATTTAGTGCTCATATCATTTTGGGTGGAATTTACCTTTTGTTAGATTCGCTGGGCATAATCAGAGGCGATTGGTCTCGAACGGCATTTTTTTGGCTCCTAATGGTATCAAATCTGACGTTCGGTTTGCGATTGGGGTTGCGCGCGAAACGTGACCGTCGTCGCCTTTCCCCGACAATCAGGGCAAAGGCGGAGAAAGAGATAGAGAGTATCGAAGCGAAGCTATCTCCTAAATGACGCAGTCTGTTTGTACAGCGCCGCAAATATACGCCCGCCAAGAGCGGACCGCCGCGAACCGCGCGAGCCGCAACACGCCGGACTCGATAAGCAAAAGGATAGAGAACAAAGCCAATGGGAATCATGGTTGAGGGCAAATGGCGCGCGGATGGCACCTTTCCTACCACCCAAGGACACTTCGTCCGCGCTCAAAGTGGTTTTCGCAATTGGGTCACCCGCACCGGTGAACCCGGTCCCAGCGGCGACGGCGGGTTCCCGGCCGAACCCGGCCGCTATCATCTATACATCTCGCTCGCTTGTCCGTGGGCCCATCGCACCCTGATCTTCCTCCGGCTGAAGCGCCTCGGTGATGCGATCTCGCTGTCAATCGTCGATCCCTTCATGGGCGAACACGGATGGGCCTTCGCTGCACCGGATGCCACGATCACGCCGGGTTCCACGCCCGACGATCTCAATCACGCTCACTACCTGCATGAGATCTATGCAGCGGCCCGCAACGGCTACAGCGGACGCGTCACGGTGCCGGTGCTGTGGGACAAGCAGCGGCGCACCATCGTCAACAATGAGTCGGCCGAAATCATCCGGATGTTCAACAGTGCGTTCGACCAATCGGGCGATAGCTCACAGGATTTCTATCCGCCAGCGTTGCGTGGCGAGATCGACCGCATCAACGCGACGGTTTACGACCACGTTAACAACGGCGTCTACAAGTGCGGCTTCGCCACCAGCCAGGCGGCCTATGAAGAAGCCTTCGACGCGCTGTTTCGCACGCTCGGCGAACTCGATGCGCGACTGGCGCGCCAGCGCTATCTTGCCGGGGATCGGATCACGGAGGCCGATTGGCGGCTGTTCACGACGCTGATACGGTTCGACGCCGTTTACTATGTGCACTTCAAGTGCAATCTGCACCACATCGCCGACTATTCGAATTTATGGAACTACACTCGCGAGCTTTACCAGGTGCCGGGCATCGCCGCGACCGTGAACCTGACCCAGATCAAGCGCCACTACTATGCTAGTCACGCGGCTATAAATCCGACCCGCATCGTGCCGAAGGGCCCGGCGATCGATTTCACCACGCCGCACGATCGCAATCGCAAATTCCCGTGAGCGCTAGTTAGTCGGGCACCTGACGCCGGCGCGGGTTGAAGGCTTGCGAACGTTTTCACCGGGGCGGGTTTCGAGCTGGACCTTGGCGCCCGTGTCTCAGCAGATTTACGGACGTCAACCAGAAAAAGATCCAGACGCTAAAGCGATTTTAGAACTGGTCCAAAGGCTTCGAGAAGAATTCATCACCTCCTTGTAGAAAGATTATTCAAGATAGACTTTCGGGGCGCACCGCCATCTAGGAGGCTGTTGAAAAAGTCCGATGATGAATCGACGAGATACCTTGCAACTGTAAAGATATAAGTCGCCGAGGGTTGGCCGGTCATGACCGGCAATGATCACACCATGTCTAAGCCGAACCCGTCAGCCAATGACTTGAGTATGGGCGCGTAGCTAAGGTGAAGCCGTTGAACGGCCACGAGAAATCCGACCTGGCGAAGGCATTGGATGAATTGCAAGCCAAACTTCGCCAGTTCTTAAAGGATAAAGGCTTTCGTACACGTGGACGCGCATTTAACCGGGCGACGTCTGACGGACTGACGCAGGTTGTGAAGCTGCAAATGGGGAGTTTCGATCCTCCAGGCACCACCTACTTCCCGGACCTCAGAGAGAATCGTTACGGAAAGTTCGCCATAAATTTGGGGGTCTACGTTCCCGAGGTTGCCAAGTATCACGGAGGAGGAACCGCAAGTTCATTTGTTCAGGAATATCACTGTTGCTTGCGGACAAGGCTGAGAAGGCTAGAACCACAGCAGTCGGATGTGTGGTGGGATATTCGACAAGACGACGGATTTGTTGGAGAACTGCAAGAGCGGCTTGGGCAAGATGCGTTCCCCTTCTTCCATCGATTTGAAACCCGTGATGCAATCTTGACGGAATATAAGAGCGCGATTAAGGCGCTTTTCGTCGGCGGGCCGCCGCGTATCGTTTGCGCGATCATCCTTGCCGAGCGGGGGGCAGGTCGCCGACGCGCGTGCCCTATTGGCTGAGCAGGCGAAAGAAACCGGAAATCCCGGGCACCCCGCTTATGTAAGAGCACTCGCCGAAAAGCTTGGCTTGGGGGACCTTGAGGCCTAGCAAGATATTAAGGAAGTTTATCCGATGGGATCGGCCGCTGGTTTAGCATCTGTATAGTGCGGTGCAAGCGGTGGGTTGAGGAGGCAGAAGGTGCGGGGACACAATCGGCCACAGACGACGATGCTGACCTTGGTAAACCCCGAGAAGAGGGTCCCGGGAAACCATCCGATCAGATTAATCAAGCAGCTGGCCGAGGTGGCGCTCAAAGAACTCTCGCCTTTGTTCGAGCAGATGTACAGTCAAGTGGGTCGGCCCTCGATCCCGCCGGAGCAGCTGCTGAAAGCCTCGCTCTTGATGGCGCTGTATACCGTGCGCAGCGAGCGGATGTTCTGTGAGCAGTTGGATTACAACCTTTTGTTCCGCTGGTTCCTTGATCTGAACTGAGACGAACCGGGCTTCGATCACTCAACCTTTAGCCGCAACCGGGGGCGGTTGCTTGAGCACGACGTGGCCGGCCTTCAGGCCAGCCAGGCTCGTGATCAACCCTTTCATCAACACCCTGCTAGGGCCTTTACCAAAAATAGCTCAGCAAGGTCGTTCTGGAGAGCGGCCACTATCGCGCGGCGACCCAAAGGAGTAAACTCCTACTCATGGGCGGAGCAGCGCTTCGCCGGTGCGCGCCTCCCCCACCAACGCCTGCCGCCCCTTCATCCATGACCAAACAGCAACATCCACAATTCGCGCGCCCACTCGCAGTACCAATGAGCTGCGAGGGACGGGAACTGAATGGACGCCTCGGGAACCAGAGAGAGTTGCAGCTCGATTCTGTTCCTTCGAGGTCCGCGCCGCGCGGCAAAAATTGCCGTGTACATAACGAACCCAATTTTTCCCAGCAAATCACTCGACTATCGCGAAATAACCAAGCCAATTTATGTCGCAAATCGCCCGCTTTCAGCGCTGCAGGAGACCGTTGCTGCAAAATTCACAATCACCCACGCGCCGCGAATGCGCGACTCCCATGAGCGACCGCCGCGAACCGCGCGACCCGTCAACTCGCCGGACTGTACTTCGGAGGCCGACCGTTCTAACTTCATCGCATCACGCGGGAGGCCTGAATCATGGGTACACTGTCCGGTTATAAAATTGTCGAGTTCGCCGGCATCGGCCCGGCGCCGATGTGCGCGATGTTGCTGGCCGATATGGGCGCTGACGTCCTGCGGATCGACCGGGCCGAAGACGCCGCCCTCGGCGTCGCGCTCGAGACCAAGTACAGCCTGCTCAGCCGCGGCCGCAAATCCGTCGCTATCGATCTCAAGAAACCCGAAGGCGTCGCCGCCGCGATGAAGCTCATCGAAAAGGCTGACGCCCTGCTCGAAGGCTTCCGCCCCCAGGTGATGGAGCGTCTCGGACTCGGACCCGACGAATGTCTCAAGCGTAATCCGCGCCTGATTTACGGCCGCATGACCGGATGGGGCCAGGAGGGTCCGCTCGCCCACGCCGCCGGCCACGACATCAACTACATCGCGCTGAGCGGCGTCCTCGCTTCGATCGGCCGCCGCGGCGAGGCCCCGGTACCCCCGCTCAACCTCGTCGGCGACTTCGGCGGCGGCGGCTTGTATCTCGCTCTCGGCGTCGTCGCCGGCCTGCTCGAGGCCCAGAAATCCGGCAAGGGCCAGGTCGTCGACTCCGCGATGGTGGACGGTGCCGCCTCTCTGCTCACCGCAATCTACGGGATGCACGCGTCTGGCATGTGGTCGGAGCAAGCGCGGCGAAAACATCCTCGACACCGGCGCCCACTTCTACGACGTTTACGAGACCAAGGACGGCCAGTACGTCTCCATCGGTTCGATCGAGGCCAAGTTCTACGCCGAACTGCTCAAGCGGTCGGGCCTCGAGGGCCAGGAGATGCCGCGTCAGATGGATCGCAAGGCGTGGCCCGATTTGAAGGAAAAGTTCGCCGCGCTGTTCAAGGCCAAGACCCGCGACGAGTGGTGCAAGATCATGGAGGGCAGCGACATCTGCTTCGCCCCCGTCCTCAGCATGGCCGAAGCGCCCAGCCATCCGCATAACCAGCACCGCGGCACCTTCGTCGAAGTCGAGGGCGTCGTGCAGCCGGGACCGGCTCCGCGCTTCAGCCGCACCCCCAGCAAGATTCAACGCCCGCCGGCCAAGCCGGGCGAGCATACCGAGGAGGCCTTGCACGAATGGGGCTTCAGCCCCACCGAATTGGACAAGCTCCGCAGCTCCGGCGCCATCGGTGTCCGCGACAAGTAGTCACTTATACGCTTACCAACATTCTAAACACTGATTTTCTAGATGCGGCGTCCTCGCTCATGCGATGGCGCCGCATCCCCTTTACGAACGTTTGCTGCGCACGCGGCCGCATGGTGTACGAACTACAGTGGTCGCTCGCATCCCCGCACTAACTACCCTTGCGATGCTGCCGGTAGAGCCGAATCAACGCATTGGTCGAGCTGTCATGCATGGACTTCGGTTCGGCCGCGTCCTCAAGTTCCGGAATGATCTTCTGCGCGAGCGCCTTGCCCAGCTCCACTCCCCATTGATCGAACGAGTTGATTCGCCAGATGGTGCCTTGGGTAAACACACTATGCTCGTACAGCGCGACCAGCTTGCCGAGCGTCTCCGGCGTAAGCTGTTCAGCCAGGATAGTCGTCGACGGACGATTGCCCTCGAACGTCCGATGCGGCACCAGCCAGTCGGGTGTGCCTTCCGCCTTCACCTGCTCCGCAGTCTTGCCGAAGGCGAGCGCCTCGCCCTGTGCAAACACGTTCGCAATCAGCATGTCATGATGGCGACCGAGTGGGTTGAGCGTCCGGTAGAAAGCCGATGAAGTCGCACGGGATGATTTTCGTTCCCTGATGGATCATCTGGTAGAACGAATGCTGGCCGTTGGTACCCGGCTCGCCCCAGTAAATCGGGCCCGTTTGATAATTGACCACCGCGCCGTCGAGCGTGACGTGTTTGCCGTTGGACTCCATCGTGAGTTGCTGCAGGTACGCCGGGAAGCGCTTGAGGTACTGCTCGTAAGGAAACACCCCGACCGTCTGCGCACCGAAGAAATTGTTGTACCAGAGTGCCAGCAGCCCCATCAGGACGGGAATATTGCGCTCGAACGGCGTGGTGCGGAAATGCTCGTCGATCGCGTGGAAGCCTGCGAGCAGCGCGCGAAAGTTCTCAGGCCCGATCGCAATCATGGTCGAAAGTCCGATCGCCGAATCCATCGAGTAGCGCCCGCCGACCCAATCCCAGAAGCCGAACATATTGGCCGTGTCGATGCCGAATTTCGCGACCTCCGCCGCATTGGTCGATACCGCGACGAAATGTTTCGCGACCGCTTTTTCATCGCCGAGCGCGCGCAGGCTCCACTCGCGAGCGGTGTGCGCGTTGGTCATCGTCTCCAACGTGGTGAAGGTCTTCGACGAGATAACGAAGAGCGTCTCCGCCGGGTCGAGATCGCGTGTTGCTTCAGCGAAGTCGGTTCCATCGACGTTCGAGACGAAGCGCATCGTGAGCCCGCGATCGCTGTAATGACGCAGCGCCTCGTACGCCATCACCGGGCCGAGGTCGGAACCGCCGATACCGATATTGACGACGGCGCGGATACGCTTGCCGGTATGTCCCGTCCAGGCGCCACTGCGGATGCGTTCGGAAAAATCCGCCATGCGGTCGAGCACTTGATGGACCTCGGGCACGACGTTTTTCCCGTCCACCGCGATCGACGCCTCGCGCGGTGCGCGCAGAGCGACGTGGAGCACCGCGCGCTTTTCCGTCACGTTGATCTCGTCGCCGCGAAACATCGCATCGATGCGATCGCGCAGACCGGATTCGTTCGCGAGTCCGATCAACAGCCGCAAGGTTTCATCGGTGATGCGATGTTTCGAATAGTCGAAATAAAATCCCTCGGCCGCGAGTGCCATCCGCTCCCCGCGCTGCGCATCGTCAGCGAAGAGCGTGCGCAAATGCACGCCCCGGATTTTCTCGTAATGAGCCGCGAGTGCCTTCCACGCGGGCGTTTCGGTAAGCGGGGCATCTGACGACGACGTTGGCGATGACGGCATTGGTCGGCTCCTTTATCTTGAATCGCGCGCCGGGCGTTCCCGTGCGGACTTCATTGCTCCGCCGAACATGGCGCATAGCGTGCGCCGGAGTTCGGCGATGCACTACACCTGTAAATCTTAACAAGGTGCTCATCGCCATTCGATGACGGCAGCATGAAAAGGAAAGGGCGCCCGCTGGGCGCCCTTTGCATCGACGTGGCTGCGGCGCGAAGTCGATCGCGACTCCGCGCGTGGTCAGTCGTTACGATAGCTTCATCCAAACCGACTTGATCTGCGTGTAAAGATCGATTGCGTACCGGCCGAGTTCGCGGCCGAAGCCGGACTGCTTGTAGCCGCCGAAGGGCGAGATTGGGTCGAGCTGGTTGTAGCAGTTGACCCAAACCGTGCCGGCTTTCAGCGCGCGCGCAACCTTATGAGCGCGACTGGTGTCGCGCGTCCAGACCGCGGCGGAAAGCCCGTAATCGGTGTTGTTGCCCTGGAAGATCGCGTCGTTCTCGTCGGTGAACGAGATTGCCGTACCGACGGGGCCGAAAATCTCTTCGCGCGCGATCTGCATATCGTTCTTGACGTCAGAGAACAACGTCGGGTTGACGAAGTACCCTTTGCCGGTTCCCGCTTCGCCACCGGCCGAGACCTTTGCGCCCTCCTTCTTGCCGACAGCGAGGAACCCTTTGACGCGATCGAACTGCTCTCTGCGAAACCAGCGGTCCAATCGTGCTCTTCTGATCGAAGGGATCGCCCATCGTGACGCCCTTGCTGAAATTCGCCAGCTTGCCGACGACTTCGTCGTAGCGATCGCGCTGCACGAAAATCCGCGTGCCGGCGCAACAAACCTGGCCCGAGTTGAAGAACACGCCCATCATCGCGGTCGGCACCGCCTGATCAAGGTCGGCGTCCGGGAAGATGATATTCGGGCGCCTTGCCGCCGAGTTCCAGCGAGACCTTCTTGAGGTTGCCGGCAGAGGCCTTCAGGATGATCTTGCCGACCTCCGTGGAACCGGTGAACGCGACCTTATCGATGTCGTGATGCTCGGCGATCGAGCTACCGGCGCCCGGACCCATCCCGGTGATGATGTTAAGGACGCCCTCGGGCACGCCCGCTTCCGTGATCAACTCGCCCGAGCCGCAGGGCGGTCAAGGGAGTCTGCTCGGCCGGCTTCAGAATCACGGTGTTGCCGCAGGCCAACGCGGGGCCGAGCTTCCAGGCCGCCATCAGCAGCGGGAAATTCCACGGGATGATCTGCCCGCAAACTCCGACCGGCTCACGCAGTGTGTAGTTGAAAAAGGATGGATCCGACGGATTGGTCTCGCCATAAATCTTGGTGACCCAGCCGCCGTAGTAGCGGAAGGTTTCGGCTGCGGCCGGAATATCAAAGCCGCGCGAGAACGTCAGGGGCTTACCGTTGTCCAGCGTTTCGAGTTCGGCGAGTTCGTCGGCGTGCGCGTCGATCAGTTCTGCGATCTTGAACAGGTAACGAGCGCGCTCGTGTGGTCCGATTTTCGACCACTTACCTTCCTCGTAGGCTTTGCGCGCGGCTTTGACCGCCTCATCAACGTCGGGCTTGTCGCCCTCTGCGACGAGCGCAAGGACCTCTTCGTTGGATGGGTTGATCGTCTCGAACGTCTTGCCCGACTTTGCCGGAACCCATTTGCCGCCAATCAGAAGCAGCTTCGGCTTCCGCAAAAAATCCAGGGCCGCGCTATTCTTCGCGCCCGCGGCGCTTCTTTCAACCGATACAGTTGCTGCTGCCATAAATCACCTTCCCTGTTTTTGTTTTATGCCGATCCTATTGCTGGGTGAGACGCCTCACTCTAGGCGATGCGTATGAGAGTGCGGCCCATCTGTTCAGTAGCGTAATCGCATGGCCACCGAGCTCGTTTTCATAGCCAGCGATCTCACCGGTTCATAGCCAGCGATCTCACCGGCCGTGAGGACCATTCGCGCAAACCCTCATCCAGCGCCAAGCGCGCCCCCGAGTCCCGCTCCCGATTGATGATACGTAACCCTTTTCGTGCCAAATCTGCAAACTCGCGGCGCGAGCGTTAGCCGCACCGCGGGCTGCGTGACCGCTACGACCCTGCCGCCGACGCGCGCGAGCGCGACGCTGCGTGGCGCCTTGGCCGCCGCCGGTGGTCGCGGGTCCAGGAGACGCATATCCGACGGGATTCGCCGGTCGGCTCACCGCCGAACAGGCCTTCGACGGTGTCGCGCAATTCACTTGCAAGCGCGAGAGCTGCCGTCACGACGGGCTGATATGTACCGGCCTCGATCGCGCCGAGCGCCTGATGCGAAATGCCGGCGCGCCGGGCAAGTTCAAATTGCGTGAGATCGCGCACTTCATGCGCGCGGCGTAGTGCGTCAGCAACACGTTAGGATCTGTAACTAGCGATCAGGCCAATGCGACCCGCTGACGTTCGCCTCCTGGGCACAATGAATTGCCAACTGCCGGTCAGCGAAGTCAACCTGGAAGTCCCGCTGGTAACCACCAGCCAGAACGCGTCAATCCGAGTGGCGATCAGGGCCTGCGATATTATGACTGCTACTAGTAAACCCGTTGGGCTCAAACTGTCCGACTAGCCCTTTGGCAGTCCGAGCACACGCTCGCCGATGATGTTGTGCTGAATCTGGTTAGTCCCGGCATAGATAGTCGGCCCGCGCGCGGCCAGCATCCGCAATGACCATTTCCCACGGTCGAGCGCGAACGGCGCGTTGTATTCGAATTGACTATACGGCCCGAGCAGCTCCATCGCGTACTGGGCGATCGCCAGCGACAGTTCGGTGCCGCACAGCTTCATCATCGAGCCTTCCGGCCCCGGCGGAGTACCCTTCAGCTGGCCTGTCAACTGACGATAACCGGTGTACTTGAGCGCGAATGCTTCGGCCGCGAACTTGACGATTTTCTGGCGAACACCTGAGTCGTCCCACGCCTTCTTGCCGTTGCGCGGGAGTTGCTTGGCGAGCTCGGTAAGTTGATTGACCTGGGTCATCACACCTTCGCCGCCGCCAGAGCCCGACCGCTCGAACATCAGGGTGGTAATCGCCACCTGCCAGCCGTTATTCTTTTCACTGACGAGATTGTTTTTCGGCACGCGAACGTCTTCGAAGAAAACCTCGTTGAAGCCTTTACCGCCGGTCATCTGTACCAATGGACGAACTGTTATTCCGGGGCTATGCATATCCACCAGCAAGTAGCTAATGCCCTTGTGCTTGGGTGCGTCCGGGTCGGTGCGGACCAGCAGGAAAATCCAATCGGCGAACTGCGCCACCGACGTCCAAACCTTTTGACCGTTGACGACGAAGTAATCGCCGTCTTCTTCGGCGCGGGTTTTGATCGAGGCCAGGTCCGATCCGGATCCCGGTTCTGAGTAGCCCTGACACCAGAACTCCTCGCCCTTCAAAATGGCGGGTAAGTGGCGACTTTTCTGCTCGTCGGTGCCCCAATGCATCAGCGTGGGCCCGAGCAGGCCAATACCCATTCCCAAGCCGGGCTCGCCGAGACCAAGCCGCGTGAGTTCTTCGCGAAAGATCAGACGCTGCATTACGGTAGCGCCGCGGCCGCCGTATTCCTTTGGCCAATGAACAGCGACCCAGCCGCCGTCGTTGAGCTTTTTATGCCAGCGCACCCGCGCGGCCCATTCCTCCGCGCCGCCATCGTCGAGCGGACCTCGCGCGAACGGTGCGAACTGCTGATTGGCCTCGAGCCAAGCGCGGACTTCCCCGCGAAAGGCCTCGTCTTCGGCGTCGTAATTGAAATCCATCGGCGTCAGAACCTACCACTAATGAGACGGGGAATTAAATTTCACGCTCGACCGGTCAACCTCGCCCGCTCGATGACCGCTTCGTGGATGCGCACAGTGGCGGCGTCGATCAGCACTCCGCCTGCGCCGGCCGCACCGTCGCCCGCGCGCTCTGCGATCGCATAAGCCTCGCACATCTGGCGCGCGAGATCGATTTCCTTTGGCGTGGGTGCGAAGACGTCGTTGGCGATATCGATTTGGCCAGGGTGAATAGCCCACTTGCCGACCGCGCCAAGGGTGGCCGCCCACACCGCCTCGCGTCGATAGCCCTGCGGGTCGCGATAGTTGGCGAAGGGTCCGTCGATCGCGTCGATGCCCGCCGCT
Source organism: uncultured delta proteobacterium (assembly GCA_963774705.1). Lineage (GTDB taxonomy): Bacteria > Desulfobacterota > Binatia > Binatales > Binataceae > JADMIL01. The sequence goes on along the minus strand of CAVZFW010000017.1, from coordinate 32,977 downwards.
CGCGCCGCAACGATCATTCGGCCGCGAGCGAAATGCCACGGGTCGCCGGGATAGCGATTGGCCTCGTCTTCCTCTGCGAGCGCAGCGCGCACGCCTTGACTCGCCGAGAGGTCACCGAAGCCCAGAATGATCGCTTCGAGGCGTGGGCAGCACGCTGCGATTTCCTCGACTCGTGCCAGCGCAGCGGTCTCTTCAATAAGCGCCTCCAGCCCGATCTTCTTTTTCAGCTTGAGCTTGATTTCGAGTTGGGTGAGCAGCGTGTCGAAGAACCAGACATCGCGAGGGGCTTTCACCTTTGGCAGGATAATGACGTCGAGAAATTCGCCGGCCTGCTCGACGACTTCGATCACGTCGTCGTGCGCCCACTTGGTCTCGGCGGCGTTGACACGAACAGCGCGCAGCTTGCGACCCCAAGCGGGATCGTTCAGCGCTGCTGCTACGTTGGCTCGCGAGCTTTCCTTCAGTGCCGGGGCGACTGCGTCTTCGAGATCGAGAAACACCAGGTCGGCCGCACTTGCGATCGCCTTTTCCACCATTCTGGGGTTCGACGCTGGTACTGAGAGCTCCGAACGTCTGAGTCGGACCGGCATGCTCACTCCTTAGCTTGCGGCCCACGTCTGTACAAGGCCCGTTGCCTGAACAGACGGATTGCACTTCGGCGAGCATGGGCCATTCAATGTTGTCGCCTGAATCATGCTCGAAGGGCCCATCCAGTGGACCGCGATCAGCCCACGGATTAGTTGCCGGTGCCGTGGAGCGCCACGAGATGCGGGCCGTTGCTCGAATTGTCGGACACCGCAAGGGTCGCGAGCAGATGTCCAGCCACGCCAGGCACGAAGCGGAGACCGATTCGGCAGCGCCTGCCCGGTGAAAGACCAGCACTGTTGCATGTGGTGGTTGCCGAATCGATTACGTAATTGCCCCCAGTAAGGCTAAGGGCGCCGATTATCAGAGGGGATTTGTTGCGCAACTGATTTGTAATCACGACCATCCTCGGAGCGCTTACGGTGCCAAGTTTGTGCCGCCCGAAGAGGATGGTTTTCGGAGTAACTGTGGCCGGTCCCGCGACCGGAGTTGGAGTGGGTGTCGGTGTCGCGTTGGGGTCGGTGTCGGCGTTGGTGTTGGGCTCGGTGACGGCGTTGGGCTCGGTGACGGCGTTGGGCTTGGTGACGGTGTTGGTGACGGGGACGGCGTTGGACTTGGTGACGGTGACGGCGTTGGTGACGGTGACGGGGTCGAGACCGGATAGGCCGCGGCGAAGGCCGCCATGTCCGCGCTACCCCAGCCGGTGGCCTGATCGTATCCGGCGACAGCGTCAAAGCCGGTGACGGTGTTGAAGTTGTTATTACCGGCGATTACATCGCGCAAACCCGAAACGGTTTCGTCGTGGAGCGCGCCCAGGGTATAGATCCGCGGATTCATGTTGCCCAATCGAGAGCCCATTCCTTGTGCGACAACCTTTGCCAGTCCGGCCCACATTGGCGCCGCGATACTGGTGCCGCCGACGCAGCAATTCATCGCAGCGCTGCCACCGTTGTCGTCGCCCCAATAGAAGCCCGGCGAGATTGGACTGGAACCGAGGGCGATATCTGGAACATCGCGCCTGGAGTCGGCCGGAGTGACCGAAGTCTGCCAGGCCGGCTTCGCGAAGATTGCGCTGGCGCCACCGCCGCTGGCGCCCGTAAAATCATTCCATACGCTTTCGGCGGTGCTCCCGACGTCGTTGTGGGAACCGTTATAGGTGGGAGTGAATTCGGTGCCACCAACGGCGATAACGTTTGGATCGGCCGACATTTCACTGACGCTACGACTCTTGCCGGTGACGCATGCGGTTCTCGTGCTGTTGAGTACGATACCCGCCGCGCCATCGTCTCCACTCGAGATGAACACCGACTGACCTTGCGCCGCGGCCTGCGCAAAAATCGGATCTAAGATGCCGGTAAAAAATGAGTTGGAGGTACCACAGAACCCATAGCTGATACTAATCGCGCCGCATTGGTTGTCGGCGACGGCTCTCTTCAGAGCGTCAACCAGCGGATCGATCTTTGCGCTTGCCGGGTTGCCGATGTACACGTCGATGGCGGCGCCCGGAGCCACAGCGTGCGCCCATTCGATGTCCAGCAACGCTTCGATTTCGTCGCCATTGCGACCTGGGCTGCTGCCGTCGGCTTGCACTCTCGTAATGTTGGCCAGCGGGAGAGAAAAATTTGAATCAAATAGCGTGACTGCCGAGCTCAAGTAGTCGGTATCCTCGATGATCGCCATGCAATCGCCGCCACCCCCGTCGGTGCCTGCGTTCAAGAGGGAGTTTTCGTCGTAAAAGGTCCATAGGTCCGCCGGGCCAAACGCGAGTCCCAGGCCGTTGCTGTAATCGGGCACTGCCGCAGGCATGAGATTGGCGGAGTGCGCAGCGTACGCTGGCGCGCCCGTCCCGAGCCTATCATTGTGCGGCTCAGAAAACGCCGCAGTTCCGACCGCGCTCGAGGAGCGCGGAGGTAAAGCCAATGCGAGCGAATGACGGCTGTTGTCGAGACCCTCGATTGAACCGATTACGCCCGCAAAACGAGCCGGAATCTGCGGATCGCGAGCATTGGCATATAGTGATCCATCGGTTGACGCAATTATCGGCGTGACGAAGGCGGACTCCGCCTGTGCGACCGTGGCGGCGGTCGTGACGCCGCGCGGCGAGGACTCGATCACATGAAAACCCTGTCCCGAAAGCCATTCACGGACCGCAGCGACCTCGTCGGCGCGTCGGCCGAACTGGGCATCGAAATGTACCGGCGAAAGCCAATGATGGTAGCGCGGTGACGACGGATTCTGCAGATCGGCTAAAAGTTTCGCCAGTGCAACGGGATTCCGCGGGGCAAACGATATATATAGGTTAAGAGGACGCGCTGCGGTGGCACGCCCGGACAGATTCGCAAGGTTAACAGTCGGATGGTTGCCGGCGAGCGATTGGGTTTGTGCGGCTGCCTTCCAAGGTATGATCAAAACCAAGACTACTAGGACTGCAATCAACGTCGGAAGGCTTCCCGGCGAACGAGCAAACACACCAGAATTGCGGATTGGTCGATCAACTTTGCCGATTTGAAACATGTGAATTTGCATCGTTGCGACAGTCGTTTCGCTTTACTTGGATGCCGCCGCCTATGACTGTCAGAAGTTTAATCTTGGTGGTGAACATCGCTATGCAATGCAATCGGCGAGCCATCGACGTTCGCAGCGGCTCACGCCGGCTGAGTTGATGCGCACCGCTACATCCAAATTAAACTTGGAGGTGAGCCGTCGGAACGCGCGAGAACTGGTCATGACGCATGGCTGGAACACGACCGCGTACCAGATTCTCAATCCGGGGTTTCAATATTGGTCTGCGCCCGAGCCACCGGCGGTCGTTGCATACACGCAACGCCGTAACGTTCTGCTCGTGGCAGGCGCACCAGTCTGCGCACTCGATGCTCTCCCACGAATTGTCGCCGGCTTTGAGCGGTTCGCCGACGAGCAGGGTTGCCGCGTCTGTTACGTATGCGCTGCCGATCGACTTCACGATCTGATCTCTGACTCGCGCCAACACTCGACGATCGTGATCGGCGCGCAGCCGGTCTGGAATCCGCAGACTTGGGCCGCGCTGGTCCTATCGCGGCGCTCGTTGCGGGCACAACTCGCGCGCGCACGGAATAAAGGCGTCACCGTGGAAGCAATGTCGTCCGCGGAGGGACGCGACAATCCTGAACTCGACCGTGTGCTTGACGAATGGCTCAAGGCGCGCGGTCTGCCGCCGCTACATTTCCTGGTCGAGCCGCGGCCACTGCGTGGAGCAGTGGCCGATCGCGTCCTGCTGGTTGCGCGCCGCGCAGGTTCCGTCGTTGCGTTTCTGGTGGCCTCGCCGGTGACGGCCCGCAATGGCTATCTGATCGAACAGATAGCGCGTTCACCGCGCGCGCCCAATGGTTCCAGCGAGTTGTTGATCGATGCGGCGATGCGCGGCTTCGCAGCGCTGGGCAAAACCTACGCGACGCTCGGACTGGTCGCGCTCTCATCGCAAGCGTTCAACGCGAGTGCGATCAATCCGTGGTGGCTGCGAATCATGATGACTTTCGCCCGCGCGCACGCGACCCGCTTCTACAATTTTCGCGGGCTCGAGCGCTTTCGCACAAAAATGGCACCAAGTCATTGGGAGACCATCTATGCGATCTCGAACGAACGCAGCTTTTCGTTGCGCACACTGTACGCGATGGGCGGGGCGTTCTCCGGGATCTCGCCGTGGCGTGCGCTCGGCCTCGGCATCGCGCGAGCAGTATGCCAGGAAGCACGAAGATTGCGTCGGCGATTTAACCCTGGGCCGTTTGCGATATTCCGATCTGAGGGTAATTCGGCAGGGCCATCGGGACCATGACGAGTCTCGAACAGTGGATAGCCCTCGAGTGCCACCCGGTGAAACGTTGTGAGGCGGTGCGCACCATCGAGGTGCTGATGCGCCGATCGACGGACGTTGAACTCCAGATGACCTTTCGCCTGGACGGAGATCTTAGCCGGCTTCGGATTCCTCGGCCCGGCACCCCGCGGATCGCAACGGACCTTTGGCGTCATACCTGTTTCGAAGCCTTCATCGCGATCAAAGGGCAAACGGCATATTTCGAGTTCAATTTCGCCCCATCACGGGAATGGGCCGTCTACGCCTTCGCCGCCTATCGCGACGGCGGCCCTATTGCGAATGAAAATCTGCAGCCACTGATAGCCGCACGCTCCACTGAGAATCGGCTCGAGCTTAAGAGCATCGTCCGGCTTGATAGCCTTTCGTCCATTCACCCGGAGGCCACCCTCCGTGTCGGGCTCTGTGCGGTCGTCGAGGCCAGCGATGGGCTCTCGTATTGGGCCCTTAGCCATCCGATCGACAAACCGGATTTTCATAACTCCGACGGATTCGCCCTCCTGCTTCAGCCGCCAGAACCAAGAGATAGGTCTTCTTAGGCGCATGCTAAAATAAAAGTGATGAAGCACCCCCAACCGCGAGGTTTCAGCCGGCGACGCGTGCAGGAGCTTTTGTCGAAAGCCAAGTCTGAACATTCTACCGCCGGCCGAGTCGAAGCCTTCACCCGCACCTTCCTGGGATATCCCTATCAATCAAATCCACTGATCGGTTCTGCCGATACGCCAGAAGTGTTCTCGGCTTCATTCGACGGATTCGACTGCGTCACCTACATCGAAACAGTTCTGGCGCTCGCGCGTGCTTCGAGCGTTGATGACTTCATCGAGTGGTTGCGAAAGATTCGGTATGAGCGCGGCAGCATTCAATGGGCGCGGCGGAATCATTTTATGACGCAATGGCTGCGCAACAATGGGCGCGAAGGGGTAGTTCGTTCGAATCCCATGCGGGCACTCCCTATCGTCAGTAGGGAGCGCGTCCTGAATGGCGTACCTGGACTCGCTGCGCGGCGGACTCGCCTCAAATGCGTACCAAAGTCAGCCGTGCGGCGTCTCGCTCCGCATTTGCAGACCGGAGATCTGATTTGTTTTGCCTCCACCCGCAAGAGTCTCGACGTCTTTCACGCTGGAATCATCGTGCTTGACCGCAAGAGAATCCTCATGCGTCATGCATCGCGCACCGCGGGCATGGTCGTGGAACAGGAATTGAGCGAGTTCCTCAAGTCGAATCGGATGGCGGGCGTCATCGTGGCGCGGCCGCAACAGGTTACGGAACGCATCGCGGTCGCTAGCTGATCTGCCATGTTTTTCGATGGGGCGAATCTTCTCTTCGTGACTATAGGTGGGTGAAGAGTCGGGGCGGAAGATGAACATCGTCTATCCAAAAGACTACGCATCCGCGAGTATTCAAGAAGTCGTCGAAGCGGCCGACTCCGAGGTCCTTTTCCTCGGCGATCCTCGAGTTCAGATCGAGAGCGGACCGCGGTTGTTTGAGCGGATGACGCAAGTCATGCGTGAAACCGGTGCTGGCTGGGTTTATGCGGACGGAGTGAGCCACCCTCGTATCGACTATCAAGCCGGAAGCATCCGCGACAGTTTCGACTTCGGCCCCTTAGTCGGAGTATCGATTCGTGCTGCGCGTCAGGCCGGAATCGACGGCGGGTGGAAATGGGGCGGACTGTACGACCTGCGGTTAAGGATCGCGGAGAAGCACTCGGTGGTGCGGATCCCGGAGCCGTTATATGGCGCGTCGATGCTCGACGCGCGGCCGACTGGTCAAAGGCAATTCGATTATGTCGATCCGCGCAATCGCGACTACCAGATCGAAATGGAGCAAATCGCGACGGCTCATCTGAAACGAATCGGCGCCTGGATCGAGCCGAGTTTCGAGAAGGTTCCAGTTGCGGCCGAAACGTTCCCCGTAAAAGCCAGCGTCGTCATCCCGGTTCGGAATCGCGAACGGACAATTCTTGACGCCGTCCACAGTGCTCTCGCGCAAAGCGTCGATTTCGAATTCAATGTGATCGTCGTCGATAACCATTCGACGGATCGGACAACGGAAATCCTGCGTGGTGTCAGCGATTCGCGACTTAAGCACATCATTCCCGAAAGGCGGGACCTCGGAATCGGAGGATGCTGGAACGAAGCGCTTTACTCTAAAGACTGCGCCCAATACGCAATTCAACTCGATTCCGACGACCTTTACATCAATGACCGCGTCCTTAGGAGCATCGTTGCAGAGCTTGAAAGTGGACCTTATGCGATGGTCATAGGCTCCTACACGATGGTGGATTTCTTGTTGAAGGAGATTCCGCCCGGCCTTATCGACCATCGCGAGTGGAGTCGCGAGAACGGAAGGAACAACGCCCTCCGTGTCAATGGACTCGGTGCTCCGCGTGCATTCAACACCTCGGTACTGCGTCGCATGGGATTTCCGAACGTCAGCTACGGCGAAGATTACGCCGTAGCCCTGCGCATCAACCGCGATTATGAGATCGGCCGGATCTACGACTCGCTTTATCTGTGCCGCCGCTGGGAAGGTAATAGCGATAGCGCCTTGCCGCTCGAGGTTGCCAATCGCTACGACCATTATAAGGACTGGCTCCGAACTATCGAGATCCAGGCTCGAATGCAGAGATGATCGACGATCTGGAAGAGCTGTTTAAACGGCAAGCGCGGGTATGGCCGCAGCTAGCTAAAGGTCTTGAAGGTCTCGCGCGGGCGAGAACTCGGACTGTTAGGATCGATTGGTTCGATATCCTGATACGTCACATTCCCCATCGTGTTGGCAGCACCACGGCGGCTGTTGATCCTGATTCGGTGGCGAAGCGCCCCTGCTTCCTATGTACGGAAAATCTGCCTCGCGAGGAGGAGGGGGTGCAGTTCGACGCGGACTTCACAATTTACTGCAATCCTTTTCCAATTGTCGATCGTCACCTTACTATTGCTCACCGAGAACACAGATTACAGCGCATTGCGAATCAGTTCGCAGAGATGCTGGATCTTGCGAGAGCCCTGCCGGGATATTTCGTGATCTATAACGGTCCGGAATGCGGCGCGTCCGCACCCGACCACTTGCACTTTCAGGCGGGCCTGCTAGGAACGCTCCCGATCGAGAAGGACACCGCCGAACTGACTGGCATTGTCGTGCCGAACTACGCAAGAAACGTCTTCCTGTTTCGTGGACGGGATCGATCCGCATTGATCGATCGAACGGATCGCGCCATCGACCTACTGGCGGAAACGACCGGTAAACGACCAGAGCCGTTGGTCAACATCGCGGTTTCTTATGAGCGCGCGGAATGGATTACGTACCTGTTCCCCCGAGGAAAACATCGTCCGCACGTCTTTTACACGACCGAACTGACCGTGAGTCCGGCATCGATCGATATGTGTGGAATCTTGGTCGTTCCGCTGGCTGACGATTTCGAAAAGATCACCGGTGACGCGATCGCTGCAATCTTTCGCGAGATCACTTTGCCCGACGATCAGTTTCGCGAGGTCGCCAGGAGGTTGGAGAGTGAGAGTTGGAAGTCTCTGTAGGTCTGCTTGAAAAGCGATCAGCTGTCGAGGTCGAATTGACGGGTACGTTCGTCGATGCTTTCGGCACGCCGCACGGTCCCGGACGCTACAGATTTACTTCTGAAGTTACGCTGACTCCTTCGAACTCAGCATACTGCGCGTTTGCGCTGGACGACGTCACGATCGGAATCGGATTTCATTGGGAACGCAACGAGCGGCAGGTATTCCGCGGCGCCTTTCGCCTGCTGAAAGGAGCAGCGGGCCTGACGGTGATCAATGACGTCCCGCTCGAGGAGTACGTCACCAGCGTAATTTCATCCGAGATGAGCGCATCGTGTCCGCTTGAGCTGCTGAAGGCGCACGCGGTGATTTCGCGCAGCTGGCTGTGGTTTCCGAAAGCAAATCCCGTTCGAGCTGGCACAGCGGAGAGAGCGACACTTGACTCTCACGAAATCGTTCGCTGGTATGGCCGCGAAACCCATGCGGATTTCGATGTGTGCGCCGACGACCATTGTCAACGCTATCAGGGCATAACAAAGACATTCTCTGCGGCTGCAGCCGAGGCGGTTCGCGCGACCGCGGGTGAGTTTCTCCGGTGTAACGGCGCCATCTGCGATGCTCGATTTTCCAAATCGTGCGGCGGCATAACCGAGCGCTATGCGACTGCATGGGAAGATGTAGAGATTCCCTACCTTGAGTCGGTCCACGACGGTCCGCAGCAATCCTGCTCTGAAAGTGCGGAAATGTGGATTCGCTCCAACCCATCGGCCTATTGCGACGCCAGTGATTCGATGCTCCTCTCGCGAATCCTGCCGGGATTCGATCAGGAGACACGCGATTTTTATCGCTGGCGGGTCGCGTACACACCTGAAGAACTGGCCGATCTGATTAAATCCAGGCTCTCAGTGGACCTTGGTCCGATTCGATACGTAGAGGCTCTCGCTCGTGGACCTTCGGGCCGGATATATCGGCTGAAGGTCACGGGGAGTCGCGATTACGTCATCATTGGTAAGGAGCTTGAAATTCGCCGCGCTCTGTCGCGGACGCACCTTTACAGCTCGGCATTTGTTGTCGATCAGGAGCCCAACCGCTTGATCCTGAGCGGAGCGGGCTGGGGACATGGTGTCGGTCTATGTCAGATCGGTGCTGCGGTCATGGCAAATCAAGGAAAGACCTACACGGAAGTCCTGCAGCACTACTATCGTGGCGCCACCGTCGGCGTCTGAACAGTCCCAGCGTCGGCGCATGTCACCTCGACGATTCACGTTCTCGTACTGGTGCCAGCGTTCTTCGCGATAATCAAGGAGCAAGCAATTCGATCGAACATTGCGGGATAAAATGACGTCCGAGAGTCACCGCCGTCCAAATCAATCACGCAAATTCAGGGCCGCCGTCGGCGTGACCGTTTCCAGCGTACTTGGTTTCTTGTTCGGAGGCGACGCGAGTGAATCTGCCTGGTCTACACCTTTATATAAGGACGCGCCTTCGACCGAACACGCGTGGCGCAGGATTTCCATGTTGAGCCGGCGCGATTATCGGCCGCTTCCCACTTTAGGCGCCGCACTCGATCGCCATTGGCCAGAGCCCGACCTGCTATCCGTTGAGGCACTCCAAACTGCTTTATTGCTGTTGTAGCTCCACCTTTGCTTTACTTTTATCCCGGCCTCCCGCTTCTTCAGCAGGAGGCCGGGTCTGCGAGGCGGATCATTTTAATTCGCGCGGGGAGCCTGAAATCATCGCGCGGCTATGACCAAATTGTTCTTGACCGCTTTGACGCCTTCCACCGTTCCGGCAATCCGCGCGGCTTTCGCTGCAGCGGTCGCCGATCGCGCGGTGCCATGCAACGTCACAACCCCGGCGACCGTATCAACGTCAATATCACCACCTTCGGTGAGCTCCGCCTCGTGCAAGGCGTGTTTTACCTTGGCGGTGATTTTGGTATCGGTGACGGCGGTGACGGTGCCATGATAGGTGTCCTTGATAGCATCGCCCGTATTGGAGGCTGCGTTTTCCATCGACTCCCCGGCCTTGTGCATCGACGAACTGGCCGAACCTGGCGGTGCGCTGTCCGTGTCCTCGGCAAATAATGGCGTCGCTACTGACAATCCGAGCACCAAAATGGGTGCGACTAACTTCCATCCGCGTGAACTCTTCATGCCGATTTCCTCCAGGACTGAATGAACGTGCCTTTTCGATCCACGAAGCACGCTAGTCTTGTAACACAGCAAAGTCTGTGCCCCGAATTTGGCAGGCTTTATTTGGGCTCAAATCGAAATATGAATCGCTAACTATGAAAAAATGACCGCGCCGAGCGTCGAAAGTGGCGGCTGAGTTGGGGCGTGACCTCGGTCGAGATGGTGAGTTTAGCTTAGGATTCGATACCTCAAGCATGCGCGAGATCTGAACCCGCTTGCGAGGCGCTTGCTGCGTCGGTGACTACGCCCGAATCGCTCGCCGGCTGAGTCGGCTACAAGACTTTAATTTCCCAACTGGCATTTGGAACTCGCGGGCGGCGCGGGTGCCTAACATCCCGCTCGGTGCGGCGCTTTCGGACGAGTCGATTTCACACACGCATGGACGATTTTGTAGATCGTGCAGCGTTTTTTTCGATTTTACTTCAATAGACTACACGAGCGCTGCTGATTTTCGCTGGCCGCGAAGGCTGTGGCCCTGCTTTCCCAAAGTCATCGTCAATCAGGAAGCGACGGCCCGCTGAACCCTGCCCAAAGCAGCGCTGCGAACTCGAGCAAATCGCGAACCCTGCACCAGCAACATCGGATGGCCATCGGGAAAGCCGGCAAAGCCGCGGCGCGCCAAACCCAACCGTTCGGCAACATTAGCTCCTATAATCACCATCCCGGCGGCAGTCCGCTCGACGATCAGCGCGGTCGTCGGGTCCATCATCGTTTCAATATGGAGTCCGCGGCCGATGCGCTGGGCTGCTTCCGCAAGCGCCGACGAGAATTCCCGCTCGATTGGTTCGTTCGAGCCTATAATCCGAAAAACACGAACGCTCTCGTTGCGCTGTTGGGCTACGCGAGTGGCCAATTCTAGTGCGGCGCGGCCGTCAGGAGTGGCATCGACTATCGCGAACAGGTGATCAAATGAGCCTTCCCCGGCTTGAATTGCAACCGCGACGTTAAGCGGCAGCGCCTGGGCGCGGTCGAGTACCGCGCTTACCACGCCACCGCGGAAGTCCGCGCCGAATACCGCGCGATGGGGTCCGAGCAGGATCCAGCCAACGTCCGCTTCCAACGCAATTTTCACCAGGTCCGCCGCCGGATCGTCGCTCCATACAGCCTGCGGTGTAATCACGGCCCCCTGCCCCCAAGCCAACTTGAGTGCCGCGCCGAGCGCGGCTGAGCGGGGCGCCGAACGCTCATCCGTATCGCCGAGTCCCGTGCGCACGCCCACTGCAGGCCGTCGTACCAGCGCTACAACTCGCGGCGGCGCCACTCCGACCGGCGTCGCCGACAGGGCGAGGCCGACCAGCCGCGCCACACTGTTTGGATTCGCTATCGGCACCAGGAATGCGGTGGGCTCATCTTCACGCTCGAATTGAACTGACGGCGGAGCCTCGGGATTTTCCTCTTTATCGCGCATCACCAGATGCAGAATGGGAGTAGTTGCCACGGTTGTGACAAGCGCCATCAGCACCATCATCGCGAACAGTGTTGGCGAGATAATGTGCATCTCGTAGCCGATATTCAGCACAATCAGTTCCATCAGGCCGCGCGTGTTCATCAGAACACCCAGCGCGGACCCGTCGCGCCAGCCCAAGCCCGTGATCCGCGCGGCTATCAAACTCCCCCCAAATTTACCGACCGAGGCGACCGTAATTATCAGCCCGCACAGGGCCCATTGCTCAGCGCCGCTCACTAAACCGATTTGGGTGCGCAGCCCGGTGAAGGCGAAGAAGGCCGGCAGCAACATGACCACCACCAGGTCCTCGAGCTTGTCCGTTAGTTCGCGCGCCATCCCACTGTCATGCGGGATCATTGCACCGAGCGCAAAAGCGCCGAAGATGGCATGGATGCCGATCATTTCGGTCGCCGACGCGGACAGCAGCAGGAGGACGAAAATCGTCGCCATCAGCCCCTGTGTCAACCGTCCCTTGTTGCCATAAACGAGGGCTAGTCGACCCAGCGCTGGCCGTACCACCACTGCCATCACGCCGATATATGTCAGCGCCAGAAAAATCGTCTTGATGAAGCCGGCGCTTTCGGCCCGCACCACGCCCACCACTAAGGCGAGCAGGCACCATGCCGTGATGTCGTCCACGGCAGCGCAGGTGAGCGCAATCGCACCGATCCGGGTTCTGCTCATACGCCGATCGGTCAGGATTCGTGCAAGCACTGGAAAAGCCGTGACCGACATCGAGACGCCGAGAAACAGCGCGAAGTTGGTGAACGGGACATCGCGGGACGAAAGCCGCGGATATAGCAGCAGCGAAAGTAGCGCACCGAGGAGGAACGGCGCCAGAATGCTGGCGTGTGAAATCGCGATGGTCGCATGACCACGTTTCCGTAGCAGACTCAGGTTCAGTTCGAGACCAACCAGGAACATGAACAGGATCACGCTCACTTGGGAGATCACATTGAGCGCGGGCACAACCGTCGCCGGAAAAAGATAAGCGGATATCGGAGGCGCGATTCGCCCCAATAGCGAGGGTCCCAGCATAATCCCGGCAATGATCTCACCGATTACCGGCGGCTGTTGAATCGCACTAAACAGCATGCCCACCACTCGCGCCATCGCGACTACGGTGACCAAGGCGAGCAGTACGTGGAGCAGGTCGGCCGCATGGGCTTGCGTCGCCGCACGACCGAAAACCAATGAGGGATTCGCGGCGGGTGGGACCAATTCGTTGCCCAACCCTTGAATCAAAACAAATCCGACGACGACACCGGCGATCGCTGACGCATAGAGCAGAACTGGAGTGATTTTGCGAAACTTGGACGTCTTCGTCATACACGGCTCGTTTAGCATAGCCCTCGCGTTCAGCCTAGCGTGATCATGACCGGAGCGTTCTCCGCCCGTGCTGAAAAGCTCCTTGTGAGGTTTTCGGTCCGCCGGGCCGGATTCAGCGCAGCAGTTAGACGAATCTCGTTAAGATCTGCACGTTCGGCTCGGCTCGGCGCGAACACTATGCTAAATGGATCCGGTGGCGAAGAATTCACAGAAGAAGCATCTCATCTGCTGATATTTCGCGCGTATATAGAAAGAGAGAGTCGAAGTTCGGCGGAAGGGGTGACCGAGCGATTGAGGGCAATCGTGTGTCGTGCACCTGCTCTTCAAGCGGCCGAAGTGCGCAACCCACCGACAATTAGAAATTGAGTTCGAAGCCTTCGGGGACAATTGCATTTTCAGTTAATCTTCTGCATTCCAGTTAATCTTTCGGGGTAGTAGATGAATCGGCTGGGGCTGTTGGCAATCGGGATGTTTTCGTTAATGGGGCTTGGTGCGGCAAATCAATTGGGAACGCCTGTGACGATCCCCGGCGTTGCCGAGCGGGGGATTTTCGATCCGTCGATCGCCGCAACACCGCTGGGACAGCGGGCCTGGATGAGCTATTCAGCCGTTAATCCTTCGAGGCGGTTCCCCGACCGCAATACCCGAGTCATCGGCACCCGCCTCGCTTATTCGGATGACGCTGGTGCGACATGGAATGACGCGGGTTCGACAGTCAATGAAACGAAGGATGTCGCGCTCGGGTCAAAGGCGGGCACCTGGGTCAGCGAAGTTTCGTCGCTCGTGTTCGACCCCGCAGCTCCACCCGAAGAGCGATGGAAGCTTTTCTGGCATCATTATCTGCACGTCAACGAAGAGGGGCAATTCCAGAACGGGTGGATCGGCCTCAAGACCGCCTCCACTCCAATGCAATTGCTGGCGGCACGGGAAACTAAGCTCTTCGGAGCTCGCGGCTACAACGCTGATAACGATAACGTAGCGGGTCAAAATGGATCCCCGTTAGGGGGCGCCCCGATAATCAAAGTTCACGAGATGAATAGCGACCTTGGAATGTGCGTCGCGTTGAGTGAACCAGGGGCAATGGCGACTTCGTCGGGGTTGTACCTCGCCCTCACCTGCTATCGGCCGAACGTGAACAATCCAATCGGTCTGCTTGGGATGGCGCTCTTCGGTGTCAGCAACACCACGATTCTCCTCAAATGTGATCCGAATCAAAGTGCGTCCAGCCCAGGCGCATGGAGGTATCTGGGAACGGTACTCAGCGTCGACGACGCGAAGTCGGCAGGGTTTATCGCCTACTCAGCCCCGGATTTGTTTGCCGAGGGAGGAAAAGCATATTTGATCGCTTCGCCAGTGACGAATCGGCCTGGGAAAAACGCGTATAACGGCTGTCGCATCTTTCGCTTTGCGGATCTCGGCGCGGCCACGCTTGAACGCGATAACGGAGCGCCACGCGTGATCCAGGAAATTAATGGACGCCCTGATTCTTTTAACGGAGCCTGCACCTACCAACCAACGGTAACGCGAAGCGGATTCGTGTACAGCCAGCTCGAAATAAACGGTTCAAAGCCCTATTTTCGAATCTTTCAGACCGGAACGGGACTTAATGGCGACAATAATCGGACGAACTTTTAGAGGGCTTCCAGTTCTAGGTTCATCCGAATTTCCGCTGACCGATTGCGTCGCGTCGGTTCTGGCCTCATTAAAAGCTCGCATGTTTCGGAACTCCAACTCTCTTGCTTGCGTAGGCTACATTTTTGGGCTAATTTCGTGTGATTACGTGTCTGAACGGTATCGTGCTAATTCAAAATTCGCGCCGCTTAAGCTAAGCTCTCAGATCCAAAGAGGCACTGCTATCGCTACTTTAGCGCGCCAAAAATATCGAGGGTACCAATGGTTACCCGCAGTGGCGGTGGCGGCGGGACGAATCGCGCCACGAGTGAGGGGAATGGGTGATTCGTCTCGAACCGAAGGCACAACGACCTGTCATTTCATCAAATCAGAGTTTCAAACCCTCGATACGCTTTTCATGGGCAGCGACTAAACGCCGGCTGTTGGTGGCGCTGTTTTGGGCCGGAATATCAGGGTGCGCCTCTCAATATCCCGTTAATCAGGTGCCAGAGCTTCTTAGCCCGGCACCCGGCAGGCCCGATTTCACCAGCGTCTCGGAACCGGAATATCTTATCCAGCCGGGAGATGCTCTCGAGATTCAGTCTTACTATGACGCCAGCCTTCGCGAAAAGGTAACGGTGCGTCCTGACGGTCGCATTTCAGTGGTCTTTCTCGGCGACATTGTCGCGGCCGGCAAGGCACCGCGACAGTTGAGTGATGAGTTACACGATGGGTACGCCAAGGAGCTTGTCGCGAAGCCCGACATTGTCGTGACCGTTGACGCTACCGTCGGCCAAGTGGTGTACGTCGGCGGCGAGGTCAAGGCTCCGACCGTCGAGGAGATCAGAGGCTCGCTTACTTTGCTGCAAAGTGTAGTCGCAGCCGGCGGCTTCCTGCCCACGGCGAATCAGGCCCAGATAATCATCATTCGGGCTCAGGGAGGAGGCGAATTTCGTGCCTATCAGCGCAACGCCGATTTGGTGCTGAACAACAAATCCAGTGATCTGTATCTCCGTCCTCACGACATCATATTTGTGCCCAAGACCCGAATTGCACAGGTCGACCAATACGTGGACCAATACGTCAACCAAATTATCCCGCGCGCGGTCGTCACGAACTTTGGGTACACATTCTTTGATTCAGTTGGCTCCAATTCGACGACTGTTCAGACTGTCCCGGTTTCCCATTGAGGATCGATTTGCGAAGATCGAGCCGGTGAGCTTGGAGTATCTGAGACAGGGTGGTTTCATCCCGTGGATCTCGTCGCTGGGCCGCCGTGGACTCGCCGGCAGAGGGCAGAAAAGGAGAGCGAGTTGGCAATCTTCCGTTCGTTCTCGCTATAGATTCTTACATTCTCCGGTTTGTTCTCGTTAGAGATTCTTAAGTGTCTGACAAAAACATCCCGCTGGGTTCCGACCAGGCAGACACCTCAATTCGGTATAAGGGATTACTCCAAGCCGGCAGCGCCTTCATGGGGTATGCTGGCGTCACACTCGTCGGCACTTTGCTCGGCGGCATCTTAGCGGTTCTAAATGAGGTCCTGATCGCAAGATTCCTGGGCGTGGATACGTATGGGGACTACGCGATCGGCTTCATGCTGGCGCGAATCGGCTCGATCATCGCAGCGTTCGGAATGCCAGTTACGGTGCTGCACTTTCTACCGGTTTATCTGAGTCGGGCCGACAAGGAGCGCGCCCTCGGATCGATTATCAGCAGCGTATTGCTACCCTTAGTCGGCGGCGTAATTCTCGCTTTGACTTTGCAGTCTCTTAGCGGCTGGTTCGCAATCAGTGTTTTCGGCGAGCCGCGCGCCGCCGCGTACATTCGGAATCTTGCCTTTCTGATACCGCTGATTGCGCTGACTGAGGTACTGGGACACATCGCGCGCGGCTTTGGCTACGCACTGCCTTACGTCGTAATTCGTAATCTGGCCCCCCCGATCTGCTACATGGTAGTTCTGCTGTATCTGAGGCATCTCGGCGCACCGCGGATCGAAGTTACAAATGGATTTGTCGGCGCTTATTCCCTCGCTTCACTGATCGGATTCCTTGTCATCCTCAGGTTCGCTTGGTCGCTGATCGTGGCCGCAAGGCCACGCCTCCAGCTTCGCGAATCCTACTCCTATGCGGTTCCCGTGGTTCTGAACGGGATCGTCTCGCTCGCGCTGTTCTGGACCGACCTCTTTCAACTGGGGATTTTCACTAATGCCGACACAGTGGGTATCTATCGCGCGTGTATGCAGATAGTCATCGCATTCGACATTATCTGGACCGTTTACACTGCGGCGGTTGGCCCGATTTTCCCGGTGTTGCTCGCAGAGAACCGGCTTGAACAATTGCGCAACACTTATCTTGCGGCGATGCACCTTGCGACTCTGCTTGCTACTCCGGTGTTTCTCCTGGTCGTCTGCAATGCAAGCGACATCCTCGGAGTACTCGGTCCGCGTTTCAGCACGGGCGCGGTGGCAGTCTCGATTCTAGCCTTCGGTAATCTAGTGAAGATCTCTGTTGGCGTTGCGGCGGTCCTGTTGATTCTGGGCGGCAAACAGCGCCTGGAGGCAATTAATGCAGTAGTCTCAGCAGCGCTCAATATAGGGCTGAACTACTATCTGATACCGCGAATGGGACTGATGGGCGCATCGATCGCGACGACCACGTCGTTGCTCGTTCTCAGCTGGATGCGCCTTTGGCAGGTTTCGCGGGCCTTTCCCGCAGTTGCGCTCGATCTACGGGTCTTTCGCGTAATCCCGATCACTGTTCCATTGATCCTGTTTTTATATTTCGCGATGACCTATTTCGGCTATGGCCAAGGTACGGGAGTACCACATCTGCTGATCCGTCTGATCCTGGAAACCACATTGCTGGCCGCGGTGATCTGGAGATTATGCCTAAGCGACGAAGAGCGTCAGATGTTGCGCGGGATCATGCGACGAAACAAGGTTACTCCAGTCGAGTTGACGCCACCGGTCGTGGAATAACTGAATTCGTCGGCGGTTCCTTGAAGATCTCCATTTCGATCACCGCACACCCCTGAAGGTGCCGACGAGAAAAAAATTCACGCGCGTGTCTGGAATTCTAGCTTTCCAGATCGAGCGCATCGTGCGTTCCGGCCGCTTCTTCCAGTCGCCGTCTCGCCAACTCAGCAGATTTCTTACCACTCAAGATCGCTTCATCGCTCCAGAAATAGGTCCACAAACCATAACGTCCGCCAGGAACGATACTTACGTCGTCGAGCCAACGCTTAATCTCCGTTAAGGCCTGACGTCGAGCGTTATCGTAGATGCAATACGCATATGGGATGTTGCGCGTGTGCTTCACCACGATACGATCTTTCGAATCGATCACGCGGGCCTTAATCAGATCGTCGATCACGCGCTGGGTGAGAGACGACTCGTCCGGCGGTGCGTCCAGAGGATACGACACTTCCGCAGAGATCGATGACATCCCTTTGGGCACTACTCCATTCGTGAAGTTATGCGGGAAGCTGATGCGAAAGAACGAAAACTCCTTCTCCGGAAAGTGTATCCAGTGCTTATCGGTCAGCTTTGACCGGTCTATCCCCAGATTGACCACCATAATGCTGTTGGTCCGCAGCGATTGTGCCGACTCACTGATCTGGGCCGGGACCTCGGTCGCGATTCGCAGCAATTCCGGCAGGGGGATTGTGCTCAACAGCACCGAATAATCGATCGAAAAGTCGCGGAAGTTAACTCGTCGTCGCCGCGTATCGATTTCCATCGCGCGGCAGTTAGTATGGAGGTTTGCGCCCACCCGCCGCTCTATTGCCGCGCCTACGGTGCCATAACCGCCTGAACCGCTTGGATAGCGAAACGTAGCGTTAGTGCCGACGCGAGTATTCCGGCTTACGAAGGCCCCTCGAAGAACCTGCCAGACATTGGACATCGGAACGCGGTTGCCGGTCCATTCGAAACTCATCTCGCTCGGATGTACGCCCCAGAACTTCTCGCTGTAGGGGATTAGAAAGGTATCCCCAAAACCCCGCCCGATCGTCCGATAGATCCATTCCTGGTAATTCGTTGGCTCTGGATTAGACTCTCGGCGCAGGTAATGCCATAGACACCCCATCCGCTCGAGGAGCGGAAGATTGGTCGAATTTATCTGAAATGGATAAGCGGTATATTTGCGGAAGGCGTAGATGTGCGCACTGCGATCGCAGATCGTGAATTTGACTCCAAGTTCGTCGAGCATCCGCAGGACTTCCTGATTGGTCGTCTGCAAGACGTGGATCCCGCGATCGAAAGTGAAGCCATCAATCGTATCGCTCGCCGCTACACCTCCGCCACGATCCGCAGCCTCATACACGGGCGCACCTGTGTACATCGATGCAGTGAGTCCGGCGAGACCTCCGCCGAGGATGGCAATATCCAAACGCTTCATAGGAACGACACCAAAGTTTACCCGGCTGCCGTCGCAGGTTCAGGCATTACTAATGAATCCCCATACGCGGGCACGGACGATGTGGCAGGCTCGAATCCAGGTAACGCCACCGCCAACGCGATAAGAAGCCAGAGCGTGGCGAACACGTTCGGCTCGCGAAAGAGCGGGTCAGTAAGACCGTCAAAGAAGTAGGACAGTAAGGCGATCAAAGCGCCCATCGCGATGCGCCCGGTCAAATCTTTTCGCCGCCTCGCAACGCGGAAGAGGCACTTCATCGCGCTGAATACGATGCTTAGATAGACCAACAACCCAACGATCCCAGTCTCCGCCGCGATCCACAGCATGACGTCGTGCACCGGCAGTTCCTGCAGCCAGAAGTAATCGTACTTACGCAGCGAATGTATGTAATTACCGGGTCCCACACCTAATATGGGGTGTTGCTTCCAGATAGTCAGCGCCACTTCGTATTGCTCGAAGCGGGTGTTAAGAGTGCTGTAGCGCGCATGCTTGAATTGGTCTCCGATAACCTTCGCGGTCCATGGAGCCGAAATCAAAAACGCCAGCAGAACCGCAGCGAGCACCGGTATGATAGTGCCCTCCCGCCATACTGTCAGAAACAGGACAACTCCGATCGACAAGCCGATAGCGGTACCCAACCACGCTGATCGAGAGAAACTCAATAGCACGACAACGAGTCCCAACGCGGCAAGCGCCGCAAGCATTATTCGCAAAAATGGCTTTACCCAAGGAGTCAGGCTGAGGACCAGTGGGAAAGGTAATAACATTCCGGCGAAATTCCCCAACGCGTGCGAATCGTAGGAGGTGCCGGTAGCCCGGGTCTGGGTGAGCCCCGGAACGTTGTACGTAAAATTCAGCGTCGAGCCGCCAGCGCCCTTGTCGAGTGCGAATCCGAGCAGCTTGCCGGTGTGATGCTGATAGACGCCGAAGAGAGCTTCAATAAAGATCGCGCTACAAATCGCGACTACCATCCAGGGTAGATGTGCTGGGCGCAGATTGCGCGAGATATAGAAATAGAGCAGGGCGTGCTTAAACAAGTACTCCGTACTTTCGAGCCCGAAGGACGGTTGCACCGAACCGATGGTAGCGACCAGATGAACAAAAACAAAAATACCGATTAGGAGGTCTAGCGGATGAAGGCGAGGAAACGGCTGCGTCCGGGCGACAAAGATGCGATAGAACCAGCTCAGGTACAGACCGGCGACCAGAAAATCAACCATACTCAGTCCAACGATGCCGCCGTAAACCAGATTGCCGCGATCGGTGAAGGAGTAATTGCTCGGCCAGAACCACTTACCAAAAGAGGCAAGTGGCAAGATGAAAAAAAATACGATCAGCAGGAAATCTGAAAAGACGCTGACCATGCACATCGCTATGGCTAGCATCGCGATCGCCGCGACCGAAACAATGAACCATCGCGTCTTCAAATCCCATAGCTGATAAAGGCCAAGGGACAATAGGCTGGCCAGAACTACAATCGTGAACTTCTGCGAAGCCCTGTAGATAAAATTCGGAATTGCGTCCAAAGATCCAACCCTATTGTTGACCGGTCAGGCCGTCGGGATCAGGACGCCGTAGCACCAAGCCGTCGGCTGGGAAAACACGCATTCATTCCGATCAATAGCCGAGCCAACGCAGGCCATAACTGGCCGCACCTGCCACCGAGGCCCCGAGTGCGATCACCAGGAGATTGATAAACAGTGCACGCATCCACGTGGGAATCCTTCTGCGTTTTTCAGGCATCTTGCCTCACGATCCTCCTGCTTCCGTGCCGCGCAGAGCGCCCACCAGTGGCGCTGAAGGCAGCATTTCCGACCGCTCCTCTCGAGGTCGCTCGGGTGACTTAAACAACTCTATCTCGAAATAGCCCAGAACGAATGCCATTCCCAAGGCGAGTAAGAGCGCGAGACCTGTAGCGAGGCCCACATGATAAATTTTGATCGGCGTTGCTGGTGAATTGCTGGCCGCCGCCGGACCGACTACCGCCAGGGCAGTGACACTGTTTTGCTCCTCGAGAATCGCTTCCTGCAAAGCGTCGTTAATCAGCGAGTAATCGTGCTGTGCCCGTTCACGATTGTTCTCGAGGAGATCGTACTGCACCTGGAGTTGCGGTAGTTCCTGGAGCCGATTGTGCAGCGCGAGCAGAGATTGGCCAAGGGAGGCACTCTTGTGTTCAGTTCCAGCCAGCGCAAGCTGTGCATTCAATCGGTCGGACATCATCTTCTTGAAGTCGTCAGACTGAAGTCTCTGTTCTCCCGGGGCGGGATTGCTACTGCCCTGGAGCTTGGCATCATAAGCGGCGATTGTGGCCCGCTGTTGCTGGATCTGACTCTGCAAATCCAGCCAGGATGTCTTGAGTTCAATATATTGTCCGGTGCCCTTATCGATCTCTTCCTGAATCGACGCGGTACGGGCACTGTTCAGCAGGTTGCTGATCTTCTCTTCGGAAGTCTCGATCTCGCGATATTTTTTCGCGAGTCGCTGCCGCAGTTCCGTGCTTCGGGTCTGCGCAGGAGTTTGCTGGTTGTTACGCAGCATCGCGATCACCGTCTGTCCGATCTCGTTCGCGATAGCGGCTACGCGATCCGGATGCTTATCGCGGATCTTAAGTTCGAAGACATAGGAATCCTCGCTATTGATCGACAGATTCTTGCGTAAGGTTGCAACCGCGTTGTTAATCGGGTCTTCATCGATGACGCGTCCGTACTTAAGAATGCTCCACGCATCCGAACCCTCATCACTCAGCCAGTCTTTGGACTCTTCGTACCAACGGTAATAAAAGGGACCCGTATAGACTCTCGGTTCAGGCGTATCCAGATGCAACTTAACAACGACCTTGCGAAGGATGGGATCGCTCTCGACGAGGTCCTTCATAGTTTGGCCGATGATTTTATATTCCAGCTGCGGCACTGGTGCGCCGAGCGCCTGTACATCGTGTTGCTGTAGTCGGACTACATCCGTCGGTTTCAGAATAATCGTCGAATCGGCCTCATACTTCTCCGAATAAACATAGGTAAGCAGTAGCGCGCTAAGCGCCGCTGATAACGTAAACAGCCGGATGAAGGCGCCGTGCCGGCGCAATGGCTCAAATACTTCCCAACGGGTAAATGCGAACGGTGCGTTCGAATGATTTGCCGAGGTTTCGTTCATCTGTATCAACGCCTTTAGAGCGCGCCGTGTCCTCTCATCACCAGCCACAGCGTTTTCATAATAATTTTCAGATCCATTCGAACGTTCCGGGTTCGCACGTATTCTAGATCCCAGTCGATTTGCTCACCCCAATTCAACAAACCGCGCCCATTAGTTTGCCAAAGTCCCGTGATTCCGGGCTTGACCGAGAATTTGTACATCTCATTCCCGTAATAGCACGGGAGAAAATCCGGATCTTCAGGTCTGGGTCCAACCAATCGCATGTCCCCGGTGAGCACGCACCAGAAATTCGGTAACTCGTCGATAGTCAATTTTCGCAGATACCTTCCGAGTGGAGTTATGCGCGGATCGTTGGGGCGCTTCAGAGGCAGTTTGTGAAATTCTTCGCGAGAGAAGGGGTAACTGTATAATTCCGGAAATCGTGCCCGCGCATCCGCATACATAGTGCGAATCTTGACGAATGGAAAGGTCGTCGGAATGTAGTAAAACTCATCGGGCTTAAGCCCCTCACCGGGAGCGACGAACTCATGGCGGTCTTCCAAATCCCGACCGCGGACCATCGCGAACCTGCCCGAGCGTCGCCGAATAAATAGCGCCGGCCCGGGTGATTCCCATCGAACCAGTGCTGCTTCGATTAGAATTACCGGCATACTTACGATCAGCCCGGTCAGTGCAACGACGATCTCGAAACCGCGGTATGCCGCCTCGATCAACCAATGATCGCGTGGTGCGACGTCGAGCACTGGCACCAGATGGATTCCCGTGGGTGCGTCAGTGTTAGAGGTCGCCGCATCATTGCCATTGGTCCGGTCGGTATGCCGATCGTGACTGGCGATGCATGTGTATTGTTGACCTGCCAAAATCGCTCGCTTCGCGGTAAGAATCACTTCGCCGACAGCCGCTCGGGTGACGCGTCTTCGATTTTGGCGATCTGAACCGTTTGATCCAGTTCGTTCACGGGTCGCAGTCGGTTGACCGCCATCAGTGTCAACGCACGCGCAGCCAGCATTGAACCGGCAAACAGCGATCGCGGATCCCAGACACCGCGGCTGTGCCATTTGGTGTAGTATTGGTAGGCTCCAAAATGGAAAATCCAGATGCGATGCGCAGTTTTGCGTTTACGCCTCGAATTATTCTCATGATGAGTTGCGTGGGCTTCCGGAACGCAGAAGATCCGCAGACTCTTCTGGCGGACGGAGCGGCACCAGTCGGTATCGACCCAGTAACCGAAGTAACGTTCATCCCACGCACCGACGGAGTCGAGCACGCTGCGGCGAAACAACATGAACGCTGCGCCGATCTGCTCAACCTCGAACGGCAACTTGGAATCGAGAAAATCGCGCGCAAGGTATCTCTTCGAAAACCGATTGTCAGGGAACATGCGCGTCAGCGCTGACTGCCGTCCAAACAAACCGCTCATTACACCCGGGAAACTTCGTGCTGATTCCTGAATCGTTCCATCCGAATTGAAGGTCCGGGGCGCTACCATTGCAGCGTCTGGATTCGCGTCCAAAAATGCCATCAGGCGTTCAAAGCAATCCGGCTCGAGCTCCGTGTCATTATCAAGCACCGCAATATAGCGCCCGCGCGCGAGCGAGAATCCGTGATTGATAGCCCTGGTGTGTCCAATATTCGTGGCGTTACGATGCAATTCGACTTGCGGAAACAATTGCGCAACACGTTGCGGCGACCCGTCTGACGAGTCGTTATCAATGACTATCACCTGGGCGACGGGCAGCGAGCTGGAATAGATGCTTCGTAGGCAATTCTGCAGCTTCGGCCAATTGTTCCAATTAATAATCAGGACGGAAATTAGCGACGCACCGGCCGCCGCTTCCACGCGATCGCCGGCTTCTTTGGCCTGTCGCCCAATACTCCCTTTCGACTCCACGGTATCGGTTCCGACTTTCACTTTCGGCTCTCCGAAATCTACCCAAGATCACTCAGATAGTCGGCGTAATGGCTCTTCGGCGCCCGCGCAATCAGCCGCGTGAGTTGGGCACGGTCGATGTAGCCTTGGGCGTGGGCAATCTCTTCTATGCAGGCGATTTTCAGGCCTTGTCGATTCTCGATAGTATGGACGAACTCCGCTGCCTCCAGCAGGCTCTGTGGCGTTCCAGCATCGAACCAGGTGTAGCCTCGCCCGAGCACCTCCACCTCGATCTCACCGCGCTCGAGATAGAGGTTGTTTAGATCCGTTATCTCGATTTCGCCGCGCGGCGAGGGTTTCAAGTCGCGCGC
Source organism: uncultured delta proteobacterium (assembly GCA_963774705.1). Lineage (GTDB taxonomy): Bacteria > Desulfobacterota > Binatia > Binatales > Binataceae > JADMIL01. Next base: position 8,642 of record CAVZFW010000017.1, on the reverse strand, counting down.
CATTTGGACCACCGAGTTGTCATAGAAATAGAGTCCGGTCACCGCAAATCGGGACGCCGGTACCTTCGGCTTCTCGACGATCCGTTGCGCCCGACCACGCTCATCGAGTTCAACGATACCGTAGCGCTCGGGCTCGCGAACCTTGTGCGCGAAGATCGTCGCGCCCGTCTTTCGGTCGCTCGCCGCGTGAAGCATACCAGTCAATCCGTGGCCGAAAAATATATTGTCGCCGAGAATCAGTGCGCACCGATCGTTACCGATGAATCTGGCGCCAACGATAAACGCGTCCGCCAATCCGCGCGGGCGTTCCTGCGCCGCGTACTGCAGCGAGATACCCCACTGATGACCGTCGCCGAGCAATTGTTCGAACTGCGCCTTGTGTTCCGGCGTAGTAATTACCAGCACGTCCTTGATTCCGGCTAACATCAGTGTCGACAGCGGATAATAGATCAGCGGCTTGTCGTAGATCGGTAATAGCTGCTTACTCACACAAACCGTCGACGGATAAAGTCGGGTTCCATTGCCGCCGGCGAGAATGATTCCCTTTCCGCTCATCAGCTCTTTCCTCCGCTGACCATCGCCGTCACCACGGCCGGCACACCGTCAGCCCATACCGACTCTTGCACCCCGAAGGTTTTGCTGATTCTCGAGCAATCCATCGCCGAATACTGCGGGCGAACCGCTGCGCTTGGATACTCGTCGGCCCGAATCCGGCGCAACTCGGGCGTGGGCACACTATACTCACTGGCAGCCTTGAACACCTCGCTGGCGAAGTCGAACCAGGTGACCGGAGGTTGTCCGCAGAAATGATAGGTCCCCCAGGGTTCGCCTCTGCCGCTGGCAATCTCTGCGAGCATTACCGGAACGGTCGCCGCGAGGTCTCGCGCCGCGGTCGGGCACGAATACTGATCGCTCACTACGTTGAGGGTCTTGCGCTCTGGGCCGATCCGCAAGATCGCCTTGACGAAGTTGTTGCCGAACTCGCTGAACACGCTCGCCGTCCGCACGATGATGTGCTCGCGCAGGCGTTCGCGCAGAGCAATCTCGCCACGCAGCTTAGTTGCGCCGTAATGGTTCAGCGGATGAGTCTGGTCGTCCTCGCGGTATGGCGTGTTTCGCTTCCCGTCGAATACGTAGTCGGTCGAAAAGTGGATCAGTGGTATGCCGCGCGCCGCACACCGATCGGCCAGCACCGTGGGACCTTCCACGTTCACGCCCCACGCGCTCTCGCGTTCACTCTCGGCACGATCCACGCCCGTATAGGCAGCTGCATTGATTACCACATCCACCGTCGGTGTGATGGCTGCCGCTACGCTTCCTCGATCCGTGATGTCCAGTTCCTTGTGACCGTACTTGATGAGCTTGGTACCAGCCGGCCAGAGCAGTCGGCCCAATTCGCTTCCCAACTGTCCGGAAGCTCCTGTGACGAGCAGGTTCATTTGCCCGACGGCGCTCCCTCGACCGGTTCAAGAGTCGTCCCCAGCCTTTCACCGCGATAGTGCAACTGTTGAATTCGCTGCCACCATTCACGATTCTCGATGTACCACTGGACGGTCTTGCGCAACCCCGTGTCAAAGCTTTCCAGGGGCCCCCAACCGAGTTCGCCGTTAATCTTCGTGGAGTCTATTGCGTAGCGATGGTCATGGCCGGGGCGATCCGTCACGAACCTGATCAGCGATTTTCTCGTCTCTTTTCCGGTCGGTGACAGTTCATCGACCAATTCGCAGATTCGCTCCACAACCTCAAGGTTGCTGCGCTCACTGTTGCCACCCAGATTATAGGTTTCGCCAACCCGGCCCTCAAAACAGACCTTCGTCAAGCCGCGGACATGGTCTTCCACGTATAGCCAATCACGGACATTGTCGCCCCGCCCGTAAACCGGCAACTGTTCGCCTGCCATCGCTTTGGTAATCGTCAATGGAATAAGCTTCTCGGGAAACTGATAAGGACCAAAATTGTTAGAACAATTGGTCAGTACCACCGGGAGCCCATAGGTGCTGTGCCATGCGCGTACCAGGTGGTCAGATGATGCCTTACTGGCCGAATATGGCGAGTTCGGACTATATGGTGTGGTTTCGCTGAACTTACCTTCGGCGCCCAGCGATCCGTAGACCTCGTCGGTAGATACATGATGGAAGCGAAAGCCGCCTTGACGCGCGCTGTCCAACGTAGACCAGTAGTCGCGCGCCACCTCGAGTAGTCGGTAAGTGCCGACGATATTTGTCTGAATGAAGCTGTCCGCATCGTCGATTGAGCGGTCAACGTGCGATTCTGCGGCGAGATGGATTATCGCATCGGGCTGAAATTGACGAAACAGATTCGCGATGCGCGGTGAATCGCAAATATCTGCGGCTTCAAAATGGTAATTTCGATTGCTCGGCAGGACCGCCATGTCCGGGTTGGCTGCGTAAGTCAGTTTGTCCACGTTCACCACGAAGTTGGTCGCTTCCCCCAACAGATGGCGAACGAGGCAGGAGCCGATGAAACCTGCCCCTCCGGTAACAATTATTTTGCGCATTTCGTTATCTCCCCCCGGGCATTCGCTTTCCTCTTAGTTGCGAAGACCGCCCGTTAGTGCGTCCAAAATGCCTGGCGCGTCAGCTTCGGTAGTGTTCAGGTTTGTGCGACTCCTCGTATTCGAAAACGATCGGCACCTGATCCAGTGCCGGAAAATCTCGATCACGCGTTGAAAGCAGGACGTCGGCGACCGAAACTCCCCAGTCGATTTGCAATCGCGAATCGTTCCACCGTATACCGCGTTCGTGATCTGGAGAATAATAACGTGTTACCTTATATAAAACGGTCGTATCATCTACAAGCGTGCAAAAGCCGTGAGCAAATCCCTCCGGCACAAGTAGCTGTTCCCTATTTTCGGCCGAAAGCAGCCGCGATACATATTTCCCGAAAGTCGGCGATCCGCGCCGCAAATCAACGGCAACGTCCAGTACCGCTCCTTTGAGTACACGGACCAACTTGGCCTGAGCCGCCGGAGGGGCCTGAAAATGAAGACCTCTGATGGTCGCTCTTTGACGCGAAAGCGACTGGTTGTCCTGCACAAACTCGCCAACGATGCCGAGCTCTTCGAACGTCTCCCGACGATAAGTCTCGGAGAAAGTGCCTCTTTCGTCTTGAAATTCTGGCGGTTTGATCACCAGAACCCCGGAAATTTCAGTCAGCTCGATCTTCGGTCGCGCCGCCAAGATGACCTCACTCTCACAGACGTTAAAGGAGCTTTACATATCAATAAATCTATTATCTTAACTGTTTTAACGTGACGGTGCGCCAAATGATCGGCGACCATGGACAACCGATGTATCATGCTGGAATTTGCGAGTCAAAGAGGATTTTTCTGATACTAAAAACGTCTCAAATCTCGATTCAGGGCATTCGCGGCTCAAAATCAAGAAAAGCACTCCTGCAAAGAACCAGACCAAAAATAACCACGCTCTCCGCTAAGAAAGGAAAGATTCTTCGCGATAGCGATTATAAACGTCTTTATTAACTGGTAGGTAGCGAAATCCGTCGTTGAGGAAGCCTCGATGCGCCAATCGCCGGACGATTGTCCGAACTAGACCTGACAAGAAGTAGAAGTCGACTTAGGATCTATCGTCTTGAAGTCCTTGGTTATAGCCTAAAGATGCAACAATAGCCAATAACGGCACGACAGGCACGCGGAAACGAACTGCGGCTTCCCCTCCTGCTGCCAGTACTATGAACATCATTGCAACACCCGCGAGATAAAGGACCCATAGCCGGTAGACGCGGGAGGCCTGCCTGCATCGAAAGAGGGCGCACGCGAAGCCCGTCCACATAGCTAAAATCAGCAACATCTGAAAACCCATCAAGGCCACGAGCGTCGGCGATTGTAACAGTCGATTGATCTCCGTCTTGAAACGTCCCACGTTGGGGGCCCCGGCGTTCAGACCGACTTGCAACTCGCGGTATCCCCCGCGGAGACCGAGTTGGCGCGCAAGCATGCTGCGATCCGGCACGATTGCCATATAGATGGCCCCTTGGATCGTCGCTTCCAGTGCTTCGTACGGATGGCTCAACAGGACCGTCTCTCCGTCCTCCGTCATCTTCCGGACGATTTCGTGAGATTGGGCCGGCGCTGACAAAACCTGCTTATAGGATTGTCCAAGACGCTCACCAAACTCCTTTTGGACGCTATCAAAATAACGCCCGCTGATTCGTGCCGAGACGTTGGCTGCACGGAAGAAGTAAAGATTGATCGCGCTTACCGTGGAAAGCCCCGCATATCCGGCCACGCGGTAATTGCGAACAATCCAGAAGGACATAATTAAGGCGGGAATGATGAACGCCACCGCGGCCAGTGCCACGCGGCGGCGTCGCTCAATCGTGTACGCGTAGAGTAGCGCGATCGGCATGACGAGCGGCAAGGTCAGAGCGATCGGACGCGTCAGAATCGTGAATCCGGCGGCACCGGCCGAAAACAATGTAACTGCCGCAACGTTTCTGATGCTTCCAGATACAATGAGCAACGGCGGAACAACCGCCAGTAGCAGTACAAACTGAAACAGCAGATCGCTCATGACGAGGTTCGCCATAACCAGCGAGGGGAGGTCGAACGCAATCAGCCCTTCCGCAATCACCGCCGCACGGAAACCCCACGACCTTCGCACCCACCATGCGACTAGCAGGCATTCTACGCTGCTAAGGAATGCCTGAGCGGCTAGTGCTGGTCTGATTCCGGAAAATACCGCGAGAAACAACGGGTAGCCTGGCGTGCGCAGGATTTCCCCCTGCTGACAGAAACTGGCGGCCCATCGCGCGAAACCGCAACCGTGACGGATACCGGCCGCGAGGTCGAGATATTCCGTGGAGTCGACCGGCATCAAGGAAAGTTCCGCAGGAAGATGCCATTGAACGAGCAGCTTCGACGATACAGCGACCAGCGCCAGGGTAATTATCGATAGATTCTGCAGACGGTCATCGCTGCGAGAAACGGCGCCCGAAGAGTTGCGCATGGCGTTCGCGGCTACCGCTTCCCAGCGAGATTCTGGCTAACAGGTTTCTGTGGGCAGCGCCGAATGTGCACCACGCCGTTCGCTTTTCTGGCTTCGCATGTCCTCCTCCTCGGGCCCATCCTTCAGCCACCGCGAGAGGTCGCGATCGATGACGCGTTCCAAATCGCGTATTCCTGGCGCAAGTTGCTCGAACAGTTGCCTTCTGAATTCCACCCGCATTGGCGCACGAGCAATCCGTCGGGTGTTGAGCAGCAGCAGCGCCTTCTCAAGCACGGCTCGTCGGACGTACGGCGGCAGAAGGTCGAGAAAAAGTCGGACTGCCCCGGGAGGGCGCTGGACCATCCCGGCGAACGATGCACTCCGCGGCGCTTTGTATGCGTTCCTAATTCCGTATCTACGCAGAATCACGCGTCTGATACAGAGGAAATCCAAAACCGACAAATAGCACTCCTCAGATGATAGGACGAGATCATCATATAAAACGATGTGGACCTGCTCGCGCGGAAATGTGCGCAGGTAGCGTTCTACCTGCGGGGCAAACATCGCAATCTCACTATAATAAAGCGCCTCCGGAACGAGCGCGTTTTTGGGCACGCGCCGACCCTGACGCCGGTCCGGCTCCGCGGCATAGGCCTCTTCGAAATCCGCGATGTCTTCATGACCAATCCAATACATTTGCCCATGGTAAGACTGCAGCATGTCGACTGGATTTCTTAGTATGATCAGGATGCGCGCCGCCGGATTGAACTCATGAATCTCCTGCGCCGCCCTTTTCGAGAAGAGATACAGCACAGAGCCTTCGCCGCGAATCGGAACATCGGCGCTCTTTCGAAACAAATCCAGATACGCCTGACGTTCTAATACGGCAAATTCGTTCGGTGTCTTTGTTAGATCGGAACCGAAGAAGGCGGGTTCCTTTTGATGCGACATGAAGACATCAGGGTGTGTGGAGAGGTACCTGTACATTGACGTCGTCCCACAACGCGCGGCGCCAACGATGAAAAAATTAGGAATCGCCCCAGCATCGGTCGCTGCGCAATCCCGATCATCGACATTACCTGGTCGAGTAGTGGCGTTGGTCATATCCCCTTTGTTTTGACCTTGGGTCCCGTCATCCCAAACCGGGCAAAGCACTTGCTCTAGCCAAATCGGGTATCGTTATTCGCACCGGGAAGCCAGGATGGCAAGCCCGACAATTTGCGATTGCCTTCTCCTGTGCAGGCGAGAAACGAGCTATCGGGTGAATTCTCCTTTATATGGACGTTTGAGGCCGCTATTTATCACATCAGTCTCTTATGCTCAATGAGCGGCTCTTGATAGACGTCTTGTGAGGCATTTACGCCGATCTGCACGCCCAATCGTAATGTGCCAGAGACTTACGCTTGTTGAGTCTGATGAATCTTGGGAGTTCCAAAACGACGATTTCCGTCGCGGCATCCACGCAAGAAATTGTGCGCGATCAGTCCCCGATAAAACACAGGTCGCATCAACTTGGCAACTTGCGGGCTTTTCTCGGCGAGGTCGAAGACCGGATTCCAGATAACCCTGACCGTCACGCGGTTGAAGAGCAATCCCGCGTAATGCGTACCGGCCAATCGCGATCGCCGGATTGCGCTCCGCCGGCGACAAAAAAGCTGCGCGGGTTCCAAACCAGACGCGAAGGTGGTCACGAAGTGTTCCCCAGCGTAGATCATGGTAAGCAACCGCAATTTCGGGAGTCGGCACCAACGCGCGGAATTCGTCAAAGTTAAGTCCCTGTTGGTAGGCGCGCGTACAGGCGGTCTCGCGGGTAACCACGTGATGGTGATAACCCAACGCCTTGGCATCGTAAAAGATGCTGAGACCTGCCTGATATAGTCGATAACCCAACTGGGGATCCTCGTGCGCCGCTGGCCCCCCGCGCCCTTTCGTCTCGCGAAATAACCCGTTCCGCAGCAAAAAGTCTCGCTTAACCGAGATGTTGCAAGCCCAGAATCGATAGTAAAGGACCTCCACCAGACCCTCGAAATCACTGAAGCGGAACGACTTCCAAGTTCGCAGGAAAACGGTTTGATTCAATGCGGGCGACTGACGTACGGTACCGAGCAACGCAGCATTCGGTTGCGGGTGCGCTTCATGACCATTTAGATGGGCCCTGAGGGTCCCCCGCATCATAAAGATATCGTCTGCCATCAGCAAAACCACCGGAGCCCGCGCAGCACGGATTCCCTGGTTTTGCGTGAAGCCCGGGCCTCGATTCGGATGATGCAGGTAGCTGAGGCTGAAGGGAACGGCGGATCGGGCTTCTTCCACCACCTGCCGCGTATGATCGGGCGAGCCATCATCGATAACGATGACTTCGTAATTATGCGGCTCGAGATCCTGTTTGGCCAAACAGCGGAGGGTTTCGCGCAAAGTTTCGGCCCGATTGAAGGTGGCCAGCACCACGCTTAATTTGAAATCTTCCGCCATCGCGTCAATACCGAATCTTGTTCGATCGTCTCACTCGACAAATCGGATCGAGGGAGAACAGTTTTCCAACCTGCCGATCGCCGCCCCAATCACGCTGACGCACCCACTCTCGTTTCGCCAGGATTCGTCAGAACGCCGTATTTTCGGTCCCCTTCTCGATTCCCGCGCAAGAAGTAGTAAAACAGGATGCCTCTGTAGATTTCGCGATTGACGATTCTGGCAAATCTCGAGTCGTGCTCCGCGCGGCGGACCAACGGCACCCAAAGCAGGTTAACCGTCCAGCGGTTAAACGCCAGCGCGCGCATAAGATGGCGCCCTAATGCTACTGCGGGTTTACGATCGGCTCCAGCCAGATAGCGCCGCCTGGTGCTGTACCAAGCCCGTAAATGGTCGCCAATCGTATGGCGATTCAATACATGGTAGGCCACTGCGATCTCGGGTTCCGGCGCATACGATCGGAATTCGCCAAAATTGATCCCCGCTTCGAATTTGCGTCGGCAAGCGTCCTCAAAGGTCACGACGTGGTGATGGTACCCCAGAGCTTCCTGGCAGTAGAGGATTCGCAGTCCGGACAGATGCAATCTGAAACCAAATTCCGGATCTTCGTGAGCGCTCGGTCCGCCACGTCCCCGATGCTCTCGAAAGCCGCCGCTCGACAACAGGAAGTCGCGCTTGGCCGAGATGTTACAGGCCCAGAATCGATAATATGGCAGATCGGTCTGCTCCCCAAAGCCAACGAAGCGAAACGCGTCCCACTTGCGAAGAAAGACGGACTGATTCAATTCGGGCGATTGAAGAACTCGGCCGAGCACCGCCACTTCCCGATCCGGATCTTCTGATGCATCATAAGATGCGCGTTAAGCGCTTTTGGCGACATTAAAATGTCGTCTGCCATCAGGAGCACGATTGGTGCCTTAGCCCGCTCCAGCCCGCGATTCTGCGTATAACCGGGCCCGTGATTCGAGTGATGCAGGTATTCAACCTGAAACGGCGCTTCCCGCAGGGCCTCTTCAACCACTTCACGGGTATGGTCCGGCGACCCATCGTCAACGACGATGACCTCGAAGCTCGTCGGCTCGAGATCCTGCTCGGACAGATGCCGAAGGGTCCTACGCAGCGTGTCCGCGCGATTATAGGTGGCGAGCACGACGCTTAATCGAAGATTTTGACTCACAGTTGAAATTTACCTTCAGCGATAACTGC
>CAVZFW010000016.1:0-353835 GCA_963774705.1 uncultured delta proteobacterium | reverse complement strand
TCGAGCAAAACAAGCTAGCCTCATGTCCGGTCATGCTGAACCGAATGACTGATGAGGAAAAAGATTTTCGGTTGAGGTTTCGATGGCGAAGCTTCTGAGTATGTCCGATGGGCAAAGCGCATTGCCGCCCAAAGATCCGAAGGCGCCCCAGCCGTTGCGGCGCTGTAGTCCATGAGCCCAACCGACGGGGCGATGCTGCTTGTTTCTGGCTTCGAACCAAACTTCGCGGGTTACATGCACCAACCTAACCGGATCGACCTCCAGCAAGGTGCTACGGTGCATCGCGTCTCGCTGGCTTCCGGATAGAAAACGTGAACCTTCCGAATGTCATCGTGAACGACTGCGCACGAACTGGATTCTTGGGCAGGTCAAAGGTCGTCTCGAGCGAGTGCTGGAAGATTGGTGCCCTCCGTTTTCGGGCTACCATCTCTATTACCCGAGTCGCCGCCAACTAACGCCCGGCTTCGCCTTACTGGTCGATGCGCTCCGCTACAGGAGGTCGTAAGACGATACGTCAGATCGACTTGAGACTGTTTTTTGGATCGCCAGGAACAAAAATCGACGGAGCCATTCTGTCCATCGCCTGATCGCCCTTCGCGCTCGTCATCACGCTTTCAGTGCCCCAGGCTTCCCGCTTTTCTTCCGAGCAGCAGTGACCTTCAGCGTTTTCGACGAAGAAGCATCGAAGCCCTCCACCCCGGTTGGGTGCGGAGTGGCGTAGACACGATGCCGGGGCATAAAGGAGCGTCGAAGCGACCGAAGGGGTTGAAAGTCTGTATTCGCTATTCTAGAATCGCGAATCGCGAACGGTTTCTACCACCATGACGCTCAAGCCTCCGGATATCGTCGTCTTGCTGAAGCTCCTCAAAGCAGGGGACAAACGGCCGACCTATGCCCAGTTGGCGGTCGACCTCTATATGAGCCCATCCGAGGTTCACGCTTCAATTCGCCGCGCTCGCGCCTCCAGACTAATTCACGGACCCGAGCTCGGCGACCGGGTAAACGCAAAGGCATTGGAGGAGTTCCTCGTCCACGGGATCAGGTATGCTTTTCCTCCGGAAAAAGGAGGAATGACTCGCGGCATTCCCACCGCTTCTGCGGCGGAGCCGCTAAGCCGTAAGATGACTCAGGAAGAGCCCGTTCCGGTCTGGCCGTTTGAGCAAGGCTCCAAGCGGGGCTATGCGTTTCTGCCGCTTTACAAAAAAGCGCCACAAGCGGCCCTGAAAGACCAAGAACTCTACCAGCTACTTGCGCTGGTAGACGCGCTGCGCGATGGGAACGCGAGAGAGCGCGAACTGGCGAAACGTGAGCTCTCCGTCAGACTCAAAAATTGAGCTCCCAATCGAATCGACAGCTTCTGGCCTCGATGGCGGCAAGGCTGAAGTCATTGCTTCCGGAAATTGTTTTCGTCGGCGGCTGCACGACGGGTCTCCTAATCAGCGATCCCGCCGCTTCTCCGGTGCGAACCGCCGCGGCGCATCAGCCGCGGGAGTGCGCAGATCCAGTGTCAGGCTGCGCTTGTTGCGATTCACCGTCGCGTGCAGGAAGCTGACGCGGCGGCCTTCGCCCGTCACGAAAGGACCGACTCGCCGCCCGATCTCCCCGTCGGTCGCCTCGACCTTGATGACGTCTGCCCCAAGGTCCCCGAACATGCATCCGCACATCGGGCCAGCCCAACTGGTGGTCGCTTCGAGTACGCGGATTCCCTGCAATGGTCCCGCGAGATCTTGCCGTGCTTCTCGATAGAAGTGCTGCTTGTCCATTTCGGCTATTTCCTGATCAAGCGTGGTTTCCTAAGTCGCGAGCAAGCCGGTCCCCGAGAACAGCACAGCGGGCGGTTGGCATCTGAATCGACGGATCGAGAGTCTCGTTTTTCCGGGAAAGGATCGTGACAGGGAGCTGATTCGTCACGCAACGTCTATAGTCTTCGGTCTTCGGCGCCTCGCAATTTGCAATTGGCCCTTCTCCCGGTCCGCCGGGTTCGATTAGCAGGCGAATTTACGGCGATGATCGGTGGACCTGGCCAAATTGCGCGCGGAGAGGTTTCGGCGGATTTGGCGGATTCGAGCCGCCGAGGGCGCTCTCCGGGTCCATGCACGATCGCAAAGCGCGCGCACACGCGCGGATTTCGATCAATTCTTCGCGACGCCCGAATTCCTGGAGACTTTGGCCGAGTATTCGGGCTGAGAAACCGGCAGGACCGTAGCGGAGAATTTAATCGCCGGAAATTCGCCTCGGATTCTCTGTATCTCCGTGCCGTAATCGCGGCCCACCGGAAATCTCGAGCCCAGGACTGGCTTAACGGGCGCATCAGAGCGATGTGTGGTGACGGTCCGCGAGGAGGCGGACCATCCATGAAGAGCAAATTCTCTTCAAGCAATCCTGAAACTCTGACCCGCGAAATCGCCGCGTTGGCCGGCGCATCCAGAGCGGATCTCACAAGCCACTGGCGCGCGCTCTACGACACCGAACCGCCGCGGCGCATCAGCCGCGAACTGCTGAGGCGCGCTATCGCCTATCGTCTCCAGGAGCTGGCCCTCGGTGGTCTGAAGCCGTCGACCCGCCGGTTGCTGGGCAAGGTGCCGCCGCCGCCTCGGCGCGACGGCCCATCCATGTGGCACCCGCGCCGATTCTTCAGCCGGGGACCGTGCTGCTGCGCAACTGGCACGGCACCGAGCACCAGGTGATCGTCCGCGATCGCGGGGTCGAGTTCCAGGGCAGACAGTACCAGTCGCTGTCCCAGGTGGCGCGGCGGATCACCGGCAGCAAGTGGTCGGGGCCGTTGTTCTTTGGACTCAAACAACGAGCGCAGCAGGTGGCCAATGGCTAACACTTCTATCAGGCGGTGCGCGATCTACACCCGCAAATCCTCCGAGGAGGGGCTGGAGCAGGAATTCAACTCGCTCGCCGCGCAGCGCGAAGCCTGCGAAGCTTATATCCGCAGCCAGCAGCACGAGGGCTGGGTGCTGGCGAAAACCCGCTACGATGATGGCGGGTTCTCCGGCGGCAATCTGGAGCGGCCGGCGCTGCAACATCTGCTTGCCGATATCCGCAGCGGCCGCATCGACATCGTCATCGTCTACAAGGTCGACCGGCTGACCCGATCGCTCGCCGATTTTGCCCGGCTCGTCGAACTCTTCGATGCTGAGGCTGTGTCGTTCGTCTCGGTGACGCAGCAATTCAATACGACAAGCTCGATGGGGCGGCTGACGCTCAACGTGCTGTTGTCCTTTGCCCAGTTCGAGCGCGAGGTTACCGGCGAACGCATCCGCGACAAGATCGCCGCGTCGAAGAAGAAGGGCATGTGGATGGGCGGCAACGTGCCGCTCGGCTATGACGCGGACAAGCGCGCGCTGATGATCAACCCCGCCGAAGCCGAGACCGTGCGCCGCATCTTCGCGCTCTATCGCGAGCACGGCTGCGTGCGCCGGGTCAAAGACGAGGCCGACCGGCTCGAATTGCGGACCAAGCGCCATAGGTCAGCAAAGGGCGCCGAGCGCGGCGGCACACCGTTCTCGCGCGGGCACCTCTACCGACTGCTCTCGAACCCGATTTACACCGGCCGGATTGCGCACAAAGGTCAGCTCTACCCCGGCCAGCATCCGGCGCTGATCGATGATGAAACCTGGAACGCTGTCCGAAACCGGCTCACCGCCAACGCCGCCAGCTATCGACGTAGGGATAGAGCGGCGGAGCCGAGCCTCCTGGCCGGCTTGCTGGTTGGCGCTCAAGGAGAGCGGCTCACGCCATCACACGCGGTCAAGAAAGGCCGGCGCTATCGCTACTACGTCTCCGCAGCCTGATTAATGGTTCCACCGGCGACGACCGCAAGGGTTGGCGGCTGGCCGCACCCGAGCTCGAGCGGGCGGTCGCGATTGCCGCACAGCGCATCCTGAGCGATCGTGCCGGGATGCTCGAAGTGATCGAGCACTCCCAGCTCAAGTCGCCCGACATCAGAGCCACCCTCGATTCCTCAACGGTCCTTTGCCGCCGGTTGCAGGACGAAGCCAACGCGCGGACCTGCTTGGCCGAGATTATCGATCGGATCGAGCTGTGTGACGACGGTATCCGGGTCAGACTGAAGCTGACGGTTCCCTGCTCGCAGGCCGGGGTGCGCACCAGCAGCATGGTTGGCGTCACTCGCTTCGTACCGCTGGTGATGAAGCGGCGCGGCGTAGAAACCCGGATTGTGCTTGCCGCCGGTGACCAACCTCCGCGCAGGGTCGACCCGCCTCTGCTCAAAGCTCTGGCGCGGGCGCGGGTGTGGTTCGACGAACTCGCGTCGGGACGGGTACGCTCGCTCGCCGAGGTCGCGCGCCGGGAGGGCATCGCCCGCGGCTACGTCGAGCGCCTCGCGCGCCTGGCCTTCATCGCACCCGCCATCGTGGAAGCGATCTGCAAGGGGCAACAACCCGCCGAGCTCAGCGCCGAGACCCTGCTCAACCGTATCCACCTGCCGCTGGAATGGACGCAGCAGGAGCACGCACTCGGCCTCAAGTAGAGCCGAGGTGCTTCAATCAGGTGCGGTCCGTCCCCAAGGCACTCAGCAGCCGCTTGATTTAAGCGTTTCCCTGCTTTGATCGTATGTGGCGATACTTCGCCGAAGATGCGTCGTCGCTGTCAGCAAGGACGAAAGCGAACCGACTATGTTGGGCGCGGAGAGGATTGCCGCCAAAACTGCAGAATCCCGCTCCGTTCCTCGCTCTCCGGTGCGCTCAGAATGGAAAAAACCCGGGCCTTCCGCGCGATCTTTCGGCCTTCTCCAAATTGTATGCAAAATCCACAGACTGTGTGGCGGAGGGGGTGGGATTCGAACCCACGGTGACCTTTCAGCCACGCCGGTTTTCAAGACCGGTGCCTTCAACCGCTCGGCCACCCCTCCGATTGCCTCAGCGCTGACTAACCGATTCGAGCCGTGACGCCTCCAGCGACTCACTGGTCTAAGCGTCGACCCAATTACTTAGAGCCTAGTTGGTGGCTCCCGGGACTTCGACGGTCCTCAGGTGCCGATTTCCGGCCCTTCATTTTCTACTACACGCGATGAACCAATATTTGTTCCCTATATATGACCGCGCGAGATAGGACATGAACGTTCACGCGGTGACCCGTTCCCGCATCGTAACAAATTCCTCAGCTGCCGTTGGATGCACCGCGATCGTCGCGTCGAACTGAGCTTTGGTCGCACCACATTGGAGTGCAATCGCCAAGCCCTGGACTATTTCTCCAGCGTCGGTGCCGATCATGTGACAGCCGACCACGCGATCGCTTTTGCGATCGACGACCAGCTTCATGAATGAACGCTCATCGCGCCCGCTCATCGTATGTTTCAGTGGGCGGAAGTTTGCCTTGTAGATATCGATTTCGCCATACCGCCGGCGCGCTTCGACCTCGGTCAGCCCGACCGTGCCGATTGGTGGCTGACTGAACACCGCTGACGGCACATTGTCGTATTCGACACTGATAGCGCGCCGGCCAAAGATCGTTTCCGCGACCGCGCGTCCCTCGGCAATCGCGATTGGCGTCAAATTCTTGCGATTCGTCACGTCACCAACCGCGTAGATGTTCTCGGCTGACGTGCGCGAATAGCGATCCACTACGATCGCGCCCACCCCATCGAGCATCACGCCCGCTTCCTCGAGGCCGATGCCGTGCGTATTCGCGGCACGCCCGGTCGCGAACATGATTGCGTCCGCGTCGACTTCGGCGCCGTCGCTCAGCATGACGCGGACACCCGCATTTCGACGTTCGATGCAGATAACTGTCGTTTGGAAGCGAAGACCGATTCCGCGCTTGCGCATCTCGCTTGCTAGCGTGCTGCGCAAATCGTCGTCGAAACCGCGCAGAAAAATCTCGCCGCGGTGAACGACAGTCACTTCCGCGCCCAACCCGTGAAAGATCCCCGCGAATTCGAGGCCAATGTAACCGCCGCCAACTACGACCACTCTTTGTGGCATTTGCTCGAGGTAGAATGCTTCGTTGGACGTAATCGCAAGTTCGCCGCCGGGAATGTTCGGCACGGTGGGCCAACCGCCGGTCGCAACCAGAATATAGCGCGTCGCAATGCGCTCGCCGGCAGCCTCAATCGTATGGGCGTCGATGATTCGTGCGCGGCTTCTGAATATTTTGACGCCCGAATTGATCAGCAGGCTCTCATAGATTCCGTTGAGACGTGCGATTTCCGTATTCTTGTTAGCGATCAGCTTGTTCCAGTCGAAATGACAATCGCCGACGGTCCAACCGAAACCGGCGGAATCATCGAATGCCTCGCTGCATTCGGATGCGTACACCAGCAGCTTTTTCGGGATACACCCGACATTGACGCAGGTCCCACCGAGGTAGCGCTCCTCAGCGACGGCCACGCGCGCGCCAAGGTTCGCGGCGACACGACTGGCCCGCACACCGCCGGATCCAGCGCCGATCACGAATAGGTCGAAGTCGTACTTTTCCGCCATCGAAGCACACCGCCTGTGGGGGATTGGACGTGAAGGCAGCGTACCAGCCTGCCCCGACGGATCAATCGATAGGCGTTGCCGCGCGGGTCGGATTTACGGCCCGCCCGCGCGCTACTTCATGGTCGTGGAGGTATGCCGATCTGGGACCAGACCCGTCTTCAGTCTCGTCGTGCGCCCTGCCCTATTGCTTCAATTTCAATGTGCGCTGGCTTGCGCGATCGACGCTTTCGGATGTGCCAATTCGTCATCGATCACATCCGAGAATCCTTTTTCCGACTCCGCACCCACTAATTCACGTCCGTTCACGAAAAAGGTCGGCGTCCCTGTCACACCAAGACGCTGGCCTTCGGCCTGGTCTGCCCTGATCCCCGCCGTGCCCGGTTTCGCTTCGAAGCACGCATTAAACTTGGCTGCGTCCAATCCGGCCTTTACGGCACTGGCCTTCAACCCGGCGGCATCGAGTTTCGACTGGTCGGCGAACATGGCGTCATGGAATTCCCAGAACTTTTTCTGATCGGTGGCACAGCGTCCGGCTACTGCGGCGTCCATCGCGTGCGGATGCATCCCGAGCGGGAAATCCATGTAAACCAGCTTCACCTTATCGCCATACTTCGCGCGAATCTGTTTCAAAGCTGGCTCTGCCGCGCGGCAGTATGGGCACTGAAAGTCCGAAAACTCGACGATTGTAATTGCCGCGTCCTTGCCGCCGGTCCACGGATGCCCGGCGGTACCGGCAACGTTCACGCGCGGGGCCTCCAGCATCACCTTGACCTTATCCTGAGTGCGCAGCTTTGCGATTAATTCGTCGCGCCGATCGTGGTCGCCATGCCGTTGCAGCGCGCTCAGCAAGAGCGGCTCGATATCCTTGAAAGACTTTCCCCCGGTTTGCGAGTCGATTCCCGCTTTGTGCTCGTCGTAATATTTTTGCGCATCGGCCTCGGTGACCTTACTGCCTTTCGCGTGCAGCTCGCGATCCAGATACGCCTCCGGCGTGAGACCGGCTTTTTTCGCCGCCTCATCGATCAAAAAGCCGTCGATCAGCTTGTCCAGCGCCTGCTTGCGCAAGTCGTAGAGCTGGTTTTTGCTGATGCTTTCGATCATCGCGGCGTCCATCTCGCTTTTCGTAATCTTATGGGTGCCAATAGTTGCCACGATCGTGCTCGCGGAATCGTCCGCGGCCCACAGCGTTTGCGGTGCGACCCTCAGTCCACTCGCTACCGCAATCATTACCACCGCAGCCATCGTTGCCAATGCGATCCGTGGGGCAGCCCCATCGCGACGACTGCCACCAGCAGTTTTAGATCCAGCTTTCATCCCGACTCCTTCTTCGACGGGAGCAATGCCCGCCAACCCCGCAGTTTACCACGCCTGAATGTGTTTGTCCGAGAGCTTTTCTGCGCGCAAAGAGCATCCGATTTCCGCTGCGAAACGAGACGCCAGAGTGGAGCGCGCGGTGATGCGAGAGGGGGGACTTGAACCCCCACGCCTTGCGGCACCGGATCCTAAGTCCGGCGCGTCTGCCATTCCGCCACTCTCGCTGGCCAAAAACGATATTGGAAATGGCGGATATTATGAAGGGGTCTGCCATCACGCTGGTGGCCGTTCAACGAGCAGCGGCGGAAAGAAATAGAAACCTGGTTCGTGGATTCCGTCGCGACGACCGCAATGGACCAGGATGGCGGCGCGTCCGGCGGCATGCGACAAACCTATCCCTGAACGGCGGTTTAGATGCGAATGCGCGAGATGATGGCGGAGAGACGGCTCCGCACCGCACGGCCGCAAAGGCCGGCCGATTCGAGCCGTTCGAAATATTCGCGCGCGACGAGTCGAATGAACTTCAATGCTGCCTCACGGCCTCTGTGGAGCTGCCCCGCCTCGAGCCCACCACCCGAGACGATGATAAGAGGCTCGATCAGTTCGGGACTGCCGAGCAGCGCGAGGATCACGTGCTCTTCGCCGTCGAGCCATGCGTCCAGAGTGGCGCGCTCCTCCGCTTGATGCACGAGATGGTACCGCAGCGCGCCAGTACCATACGCTGCATGACGCCCCGCGTCCTGCATCGCAAAGCCCATAATCGCGCGATCAACGCGAGTCGGCGCGAATGCGGCGATGTGGCGATAGAGGGCCAGCAGGAAGCCACCGAGTATCAAGTTGATAACGAGCGAACCGCGCGAAAACTCATCTGCCCACAGCCATTGCTTAAGTCCCTGTTCGGCGGCCACATTGGCGCGTCCCAACCCACCGCCGTACAACGCCCGCTTGCGAAACGCCTCAAGCAGCCGCGCGCAGTCGAGCATCTGCGAGCACATAAAGCTCTTCTGCTCGATGAATTCCTGATTAATCAATGCGACCCATCGCGAGGGAAAGTCCAGCGCAACCGCGACGCATTCCTGAAGAAACGTATAAAGCTGCACACAGGCAGCGGCGACTTCGGGCGCGAGCCGATCAGCGTCAAGCTCGGTCCATGGGACAGATAGCGCCGGTGCCCATCGCCGCGCTTTGCTCTCCTCGTAAAGCGCTACGACGTTGTCCGACCAGACATCGGATTTGCGGTTGACCAAGTAGCCCATATCGGGCAGCTTGCCCCACTTCTCGCTGCCCCGTGCCGCCATCGACTGGCTGGTACGCACCGACTCTGGGATATCGGAATATCCGTAGCTGCCAATATCGAGGTCCTGATAGACGAGCCCCCGGCGCGCATCGCGGGGCTGGACCTTGACCTTCTCGGTGAGGGCGTCGAACCAATGCAGCGACAGGTTGCCCTGCATAACCGCATTCATCGCATCAAGAACAGCTTGGTCCTCGGTGTAATCCTTGTCCGCGTAAAAGGCCACTGAGCTCGCCCGCTATTCCTGATCGTCAGGTAAAGTCTAGAACTTGATTCCGGCTTCTGCCGCTGCCGCCTTGCCCATTTCGAACATGTTCCAGAGACGCGAGCGATCTCCGCTCTTGCGCTCGGGCATCCCGCACTTGTCGAGCCGCTCGAAGTGCTCATACATCTGCTTGAGCTGGAAGGCCGTCGTGATCTTCACTCCCTGCGCAATGTTCTCGTGTTTGAGGCCGCCGCCAGCAAGCACGATGAATGACTCGGTGAGCTCGGTTGCGGCGCCCGACGCGAACGAAATGTTCTCGGCCTCATCAAGATGGCTGTGCAGGACCTCGCGCTTCTGCGGGAAATGATCGAGCACCCACTTGAAATGGTGCATGCCGTAACCGACATGGCGAGCCTCGTCCTGCATTACGAGGCGGAAAATCCGCTTGTCTACATCGGTGGGCGAGAGAAATTCGCTGAAGCGAAACAGCGTCAGTACATTTCCCTCGGCAACCAGATGGAGCGCTACGGACATCTCGCTGAAGGAGTCGGCGTCGCGCAGATGCTTGAGCGCCATCTCGTTCATCGGGCTCGCCTTCATCAGGCCATGGCCGGTCGTCAGGGCGCGCTTGCGAAAGACCTCGGCATGGCGCGCCTCGTCCATCGCCTGAGCCGCTATAAACGCTCTGACCTCGATAAACTCCGGGTTGAGCCGTGGCAGCCACATCGCCGGCGTATCGGTTGCGATCATTTCGACTTCGGTGAGAAACGTCATCAACTGCGAGAGCGCCTTGCCCGTTGCTTCAGGCAGCTCTACGCCCTCGAGCCGCTCCCATGGAATATCGGTGGTAGCATTCCATTGGCGGGTGACCGCCTCTTCGTAATAGCCGTCAGTGTTGTGCGCCCAGAGCTCGCTCTTGCGCGAAACCCACGGTTGCGCGTCCGGCAGGCCTTCCGGCAACTCGGCGCCACGAGGCGCATACGAGCGATTGCCGCGCACTTTCTCCGGCAGGTTGCTATAGCCGTAAGAGCCCAAATCGATATCGCGATAGATGAGGCCGCGTCGTGGATTTTCGGCGTGAGGTTTCACCTTTTCGGTGGTCGCTTTCATCCACGATAGATCAAGCTCGCCCGTGCGAATCGTATAGAGCCACTTGTCTATGAAATCTCGATCCTCGAAGTAGTCTTTCGTAGCCAGATATCCCATCGAGGTCTCCGTCGGGTCAGAAAGTCACTTCGACCTGATTGGAGAGGTCGAAGAATTCCTGAATCGATTCCATGAAACGGTACAGCTTGTCATGCCCTTCCGGATCGGCGTAACTGACTTTAAGGGCCTCGCCAAAATGGGTCAGCGTATTGATGTCGTGGTGCGTGTCCGCTTCGTTGTTCCGGCGGATATTATCGATCATTTCACGCCAGACGGCGGCGTCTCCGGCAATCACAAAATCGATCGACGACAAGTCAATCTCGTCGACTTCTCGCACATCGGCGAGCTCAAAGACCTCGAAGCTCAGAATGAAGTTGCGGGCTTTGCCATTATCGGCGACGGAGATCCCGAACACAGTATCGATGAAGCCCAGCGCGCGAAACCGCGACTGTTCGGCAACCATCCGCCCACCGAGGGCCTTGAAGTATTCTGTCGAAGGAAATCTTACCGCCATAAATTATAAAATGATTGCCGTTCATCGGCGCCGCGGCGCCAACACGAGTATCGTTGTGGGTCTCCGGTTCGTCAATGACAATTAACGGGAAATCCTCAACCACAGCACTCGGACCGCGCGATCGATTCGATCATCCTGCGCTGCGCTCGCGAGCGTTATTCTAATCCGATTCTTTTGCAGGCATCCTATCCGAGTTTCGGCGCAATTGACCTGATCTCGAGACCCGATACTTGAATATCGCCATAAAGCAGCTTTAGTCCCAAGAGTAAGATCCTGCGCTCATCTTCGGAGAGCCGCGCCGCTCTATCTTCGCCTTGCGGACCGCTTTGTGTTGGTGCGAAGGTGGAATCAATATTCGAATGTTCGTAGCGCTTTGCAGGAGAACATCAGATGCGTGTAGCGGTTGGCGGTTACCTGGTTGCCGCGAATACATTCGCGACGCAACGCATGGGCCTGGAACTGTTTCAGCGCGCGATGCTTTCCGGAGACTCCGTGCTGCGACTGGCCCGCGGTGAAAATCCAATCGCGGGATTCATTGCGGATGCAGCCAAACACAGCTGGGATATCCTGCCGCTCCATTTCATTTTTCCTGGTCTCGCCGGGAGGGCCACCGACGATGCGCATGAGTGGGCCAAACAAACCTTCCTGAAGACGCTGCGGGAATGCGGCCGGGTCGACGGCGTTTTTCTTCAGGTTCATGGCACCTCCGCCACTGATCATATCGACGATTGCGAAGGCGACCTCCTGGCGGCGATACGCAGCCATGTCGGCGATCAAACCCCGATAATGGTGTCGCTCGACGGCCATGCCAATGTCACTCCTCAGATGGCTCGCAACGCGACCATGCTGATCGGCGTCAAAACCAACCCTCATTATGACTTCGTCCAGACCGGGCAACTCGCCGCACGCGTGATGAGCGGTATGTTTGACGGATCCCTCATGCCCACGAGTGCCCTGGCTCAACCGGCGATGGCGCCGGCCCTGCAGAAACTCTACATCGCACCCGGATGGCCGATGGAACATCTGATGCGCCTCGCGCATAATCGCGCCCGTAACCACCCGCGTGTTCTCGACGTCTCATTGCTTGGCGGTTTCTTTTGCTCGGAGCGGCCGGAGACCGGCATCAGCGTGGTAGCGACGACCGATCGTGAATCCAGCCTCGCGCGCGAGATCGCGGAGGAGATCAAAGAAGCATGTTGGCGCAAGCGCCACTCCTTCCATACGGATATGGTGCCGGCACCAGAGGCGGTTCGCGAGGCAATCGAAACGGACGAAGGACCGGTGGTGCTGGGGGATCTCGCCGATAGCGGGGGAGCCGGAACACCCGGTGACGGCACTGCGCTACTGGCGGAACTGCTGAAGCAAAACGCCCAAGGCGCGGTAATCGGCAACATCGCCGATCCCACCGCGGTCCAGGATGCGATTCGCGCCGGCGTCGGCAAGACCGTGTCGCTCACGGTCGGTGGCAAAGTCGATCGATTCCACGGCGACCCGGTTCAGATTAGCGGCCGCGTGCGGACGATCCACGATGGCGTCTTCACCACCTCGACGCGGTTCAATGGCGGCACCACCCGTCGCGGCGCGACTGCGGTGGTCGATTGCGGCGGAATTGAGGTAATCCTGACTTCGCGCGCGGTGCTCGTCTTCGAGCCGAACCACTTCCGCAGCCTCGGTATCGAGCCAAGTCAACGCAAAATCCTCGTCTGCAAGTCCGAGATGCAACATCGCCCTGGGATGGCGGAGACGGCGCGAACGTTTATCGACGTCGATACCCCCGGATTAGCAACTCAGGTGTTGAGCCGTCTGCCCTATACGAAGATTCGCCGTCCCGTTTTTCCGCTCGACGACATCTGACAAAGCAGCATGAGGACTGTGGTCGATCTGAACGGCGAACGGAGACGTGAGGGGTGCTCGATCAGCGCCGGTTCGAATCAGAACTACGCGAAGTGTGGCATTACCTTGGCCGCGAACAATTCCATGCTCCGCATCACGCGTTTGTGGGGGACCTGCCCACCGGGGTTGAACCATAGGATTGTACGTCCCATGCCGAAGTCCTCGTGCAGGCGGCCAAGCCGTTCGACGCAAGCCTCGGGTGTATCGAACACGCCCATCGAGGCCGCGAACTTATCGTAGGTAAGTCGGCCAAACTTTTCCCGTGCTTTGCTGGGAGGCCTGTCGCCGAGCGGTGATGCAGCGCCGGTCGAACTGAAGAGCGTTGTCGCGGTGTGCAGCAAATGCTGGATGCTGGGCTCGAGGTCACCCCGGATTTCCGCGGCGTGCTCGCCAACGTAGAAGGGCATCAGCACCGTGACGTCCTCCCCGCCATTGTCACGATGTCCCGCGGCTTTGCGGTTCTCGCGATAGAGGGGCAGGAACTCGCGGATGCGCGCAAATGGATTCACCTGCGACGCCGCGAAGATCGGCAACCCCAAGCGGCCCATGAGTTCAAATGTATCGACGCTGTTGGCTGCGACGCGAATCGGCGGATAGGGCTGCTGAACCGGTTTGGGAACCACCGCCAGATTATCGACGTCGAAGAAACGGCCATGAAACGAAACGCGCTCGTTGGTCCATGCGCGCCGAATCACTTCGAGTCCCTCGAGGAAGCGCTCGCGGCTCTCCGCCTGCGGAATCCCAAAGCCGAGAAAGTGGCTCGGAACTGAACCGCGGCCGATGCCGAACTCGACGCGCCCATTGCTGAGCACGTCGAGCGTCGCGACCTCTTCGGCGATACGCAGCGGGTGCGACAGCGGCAGCAGCACGATCGCAATGCCGAGGCGAAGCGTTTTGGTTCGTTCGGCGAGCGCCGCCAGCAGCAACATCGGGGCCGGCATGATCGAAAGGTCCGGGATGAAGTGCTGTTCCACCGGCCATACCGACTCGAACCCGAGCGCCTCGGCGTGGACAGCTTGATCAAGAGTATCGCGGTAGCGCTGGACCGGCGATTGCGTTATGGAGCACGGGACCTGGTAGTGCAGTCCGAATTTCATGGAGGTCCCCTGACCCTACCAATTCCGGCTTTGACGTACCGCTATGCCTACGCGCCCTTCATACGCCAAGACTCGGTACCAGCCGCCAACTGAAAGAGCGCGGCTGCATTTTCGCGCATGATCGCCTGACGCTGTTCCTCCTGCAGATGGGCCGTATGTTCTGCCAGCAATTGCTGCGAGCGGGGCCAGGTTGAATCCGTATGTGGGAAATCGCTGGCCCAGAGCAGTTGCGTGTACGGCATCTGATGCAATGAGTTGAAGGCGGTCAGGTCGTCCTGGAAGGTCATCCAGACGTTACTCT
The DNA here is from genome assembly GCA_963774705.1 of uncultured delta proteobacterium. GTDB lineage: Bacteria > Desulfobacterota > Binatia > Binatales > Binataceae > JADMIL01. The sequence continues at coordinate 339,619 of CAVZFW010000016.1, read as the reverse complement.
TGATGTACTCACTCGGCACTTTGGACAAGCCTTTGATCAGACCATTCTCAAAGTTGAATTTGGCCGCGTGGTCCATGCGATACATATAATGTGGCATCCACCCAGCGTCACCTTCGGCGCATACCAGTTTCAGCTTTGGATGGCGCTCGAAAACACCCCCCAGCACCATCAGACCGACGACATCCTGCACCGCGCGAATGATGCCGAGGAAATTGTTCATCTCGTGCCCGCGATGCGGCATGTTAATGACTGCCATCGCGTGACGTCAGAATGTGAAAGCAAATCGGCAACCGCAGATCCGTGGCACACTCCCACAGCGCGTCGTAATCGGGATGATCGTAGTCTTCGTAGATCGGCCGGCCGGGCATCATCATGCCAACCATGCCCATCTCCTTGGCGCGGCGGAAATCTTCGATCGCGCTATCCACGCTGAGGATCGCGGTCTGCGCCAGACCGAGAATACGATTCGGCGCCTCACTACACATCGCCTGCAGCCATCGATTGTAGGCCTTCATGCAGGCGTCCTTGTATTCGGCATCGCGATGCATACAAAGGCCCATTCCGACGGAGGCGTAAACGATCTCGGCGGCGATCCCATCCTGGTCCATATACGGGAGGCGCGCCCGACCGCCATAAGCGGCCTCGCGGATATCTGCAAACTTGATTCTTTTGGCGCGATCGTTTCGTTCTTTAATGCTGAAGCCGGCGCCATCGATAAAGCCGAGTGCGACCGGCCGTTTCATTCCCGGCACGACAAAAGCCTCGCTGCCGTCCGGTTGCGGAACGACGCGCGGGGCGTTGTCGCGATATTTCGGGTCGATGTAATCGACATAACAATTGGGCGGTTCACACACGTGCCCGTCTGAAGAGATTATGCCGCGAGGAATCATGTAAAGTCTCCTTATCGCCTTCTCACGTCGCCTAGCCTGCCACGAGGCCGTCGGTCGCGCGCCGGCGGCGATGTTGCCCATTCTGAGATACCTTGAACCTGGGCTCCTGCGCTTGACAGGCCGAATTTCATCATCGCGCGGTCACCGAGTAGTGTGCCCGAAACCGTCTTGAGTTTACCGTCGAACCATATCTAACTGGCGTCGACTGTAAATCGCAAACGTTCAGGACCTCCCGATCCGTGCGCCTGACAATGAACGTATGGACAAGGAATCAACCGTCGGCAAAGAATCGGCCGCGGATATCACGCGCGAAGGGAGAGTGAGATGGGTTCTACTGACGCCGTCGACCTACAGAGCGTTTGGCGCATTTACAGGCGCGATGAGTTCGAGGCGCGGGCGCTTGACAATGTCACGATGAAGATTGCGACGGGCCGCTTCGTCGCGATAATGGGGCCCTCAGGTTCGGGCAAGACAACTCTGCTGAACCTGATCGCGGGCATCGATCATCCCACTTCCGGGCGAGTCGCGGTCGGCGGTGAGGAGATCACCGAGATGAAGGAGCGTGAGCTTGCGCCATGGCGCGCGCGCCACATCGGGCTGGTCTTTCAATTCTATAATTTGATTCCCGTCTTGACAGCGTTCGAGAACGTTGAGTTGCCCCTCCTGCTCACCCCACTCAACAAAGTTCAGCGGCGGGAGCATGTCGAGGCGGCCTTGCGCGTGGTCGGACTGGCCGACCGCATGGATCATTATCCGCGCCAACTCTCTGGCGGGCAGGAGCAGCGCGTTGCTATCGCGCGGGCGATCGTGACAGATCCTACAATCGTTGTGGCGGACGAGCCGACCGGCGATCTCGATGCTAGCTCGGCGGAAGACATCCTGAACTTGTTGCGCGAACTCAATCGGCGCTTTGCCAAGACAATCGTGATGGTCACTCACGACTCGCGCGCTGAGCGCCATGTCGACGAGATCTTTCGGCTCGAAAAAGGCGTGCTGATTGGTATCGAACCTGGGAAAGGCGCGACCGTCACTGGCGCTGCCAAAGCAGCTTCCACATAGATCTGGTTGGCATTTGGCATTAGTGCAAGCGGAGGTGCCGAATGAAATATGCGATGCTAGTGCTCAAGAATCTCATGCGTAGCAAACGCCGCACGATTCTGACAGTGCTCTCGATCGCGGTCTCGCTGTTTATTTTCTCCGCGCTGATCAGCATGCCCGCGGTGATCAACCAGTTCCTTGCCGACTCCGCCTCGACGACCCGCATCGCCTGCCATAACAAGGCTGGCGTAACCTACGGCATTCCAGAGGCGTACAAGCAACGGGTGGCGGCAACGCCTCACGTCGCTTCGGTCACAGCGCAAAGCTGGTTTGGCGGAATCTACCATGAGGTGTCCGACCAGTTCCCCAATATGGCTGTCGATCCTGAAATGATCGGGCAAATGTGGCCCGACTGGGACATAGCCCCGCAGGCCCTGCGTGAATTTCAGCGCGTTCGCACCGGCGCACTGGTGGGCCTCCAGACCATGAGGCGGTTCGGTCTTCACGTCGGGCAGCAAATCATGCTGCGCGGGACGCTTTATCCGTTTAATGTGACGCTCGATATCGTGGGAACGCTTGGCGGCAAGGCCCGCCGAGTTTCCTGGTTTTCCGGCGCGACTACCTGGAGGAGGTGCGCGGGCGACCGGGGTTTGTCGACGTTATATGGATCAAAGTCGACAATTCGGTGAATGTCCCACAAGTGGAAGCGGCGATCGACGAGGGCTTCGTCAATTCAACGGCCGAGACCCTGACGGAGCCGGAGGCGGCCTTTTACGGCGGCTTTATAGCAGGCTACCGCGTGTTCTTTCAGATTGCAGAACTAATGGGAATCGTCGTGGTCTTCACGATCGGGTTGGTCGCAGCCAACACCGCTGCGATGTCGATCCGTGAACGCCGCACCGAGATTGCCGTGCTGCGATCGATTGGATTTCCCGAAAGAACGATCCTGTCAATGCTGCTGGCGGAATCGCTGATCATCGCACTCGTTGGCGGATTACTCGGATGCGGCACTGCGTACCTGCTACTCAGGATTGTGACGGGTTCCGGATACGTCGTCACCCAGCATAAGTACATCGTGATCGGTACCAAAATTCTTGGGCAAATCGTTGAGGAGCCGATCGAGGAGGGGCAACATGTCCGCAGCGGCGATCTCCTCGCGCGGATCGACGACCGCGATTACTAGCCCAGTTGAATCAGGCAATCGCGGACCGCGACCTAGCCGCGGCAAACGTCAAGCTCAAAGCGGCGCAGGCGACGCGCTCGCGAGCTGTTTCGCAATCAGGCGGTGTCGCGCGATCAGCTCGACATCGCTGAAAATGCCTTGGCCGTGGCCCGAGCCGAACTCAAGCGGTCAGAAGGAGCAATCGATTATGCTCGCTTCAACGTCGGTCAGTGCGTGATCGCTTCACCGATCGATGGAATCGTTCTGCAGAAATATCGCGAACTGGGCGATACGATTAATTACGGCGGCAATATTCAGGCCGGCGGCGGAGCACCGATATCGTGCAGCTAGCCGATACTACCGACATGCGGACCGAGGTTGATATCAACGAAACTGACATTGCCAAGGTCGCCATCGGGCAGGCAGCCGCCGTGGTCCCCGACACCTACCCAGACAAATCCTTCGCCGCCTTTGTCGCAAAGATTTATCCCGAGGCCGACCGCCAAAAGGGCACCGTCAAGGTCGAGGTCAAGCTTCGCGATCCCGACCTGCGGATTATAAAGCCCGAGATGAGCGCCAAGGTGACCTTCATGACTAGCCAAAGCCGTGCCCCGACGGCACACTTGGTGATCGTCCGGAAAAAGGCGATCGTGACGGACGGCGTTGCGAGCGCGGTTTGGACGGTGCGCGATCGCGCCGCATATCGAGTCGCGATCGTGACAGGACGCGAATTTCAGGACGGCGTCGAAGTCCGTCGCGGCCTCGACGGCGTCGAACTCGTGATCGTCGATCCTCCGCCAGATCTCACAGGCGGTTCGCGTGTCGCAACGACAGGTCCCTGAGCGGTCGAACCCAAGGCAATGGCCGTCGAGCACCTTGGTCGCCGAACAGCACGACACGCACGCCTCGATTACAGCATCGTCCTGGCCTCATCAATGTAGACGCGCTCTTCGCTCAGCTTCCGGGCCTCACCAAAGCAATAGACAATGCACATCGGAACTTCGACGGGCTGCCGATTCTCGTTCGTAAATGGAGTATGTGCTTCGCGATCGGGCTGTCGGTGCTCGTTGTGCTCCGCAAAGCATCGTGATGAATATCGCGCGATCGCAGTGGCGAGTTCCGCTCGATTTCCAGCACACCCTTCTGCAACAATGTTTCGATGCTATCGCCCAACATCGGACAATACCTATGAGGCGACGAAATGATGAATGATGAAACCCGGGCACCTCGCGAGGACACGGGCTGTCCGGTTACCAGCCTCGGCACGGCCTTCGACCCCTTCGATGCTGAGTCCTATCCCACCTATGCTCGTGCGCGCGTTGAGGAGCCTATCTTTTACAGCCCGCAGATCGGTTTCTGGGTCGTCACCCGTTACCGCGATATTCGCGAGATTCTGCAGGGTGACCCCGCGGTATTTTCCGCGGAAAAGGTACTCGAGCTACTTAAACCGCTATGTCCAGAGGCGATGAATAAGGCGATCGGATACGGACTCGCCGTCAGCCCCACAATCGTCGACGAGGATCCGCCTGGTCACACCCCCCATCGACAGGCGCTGCGCCGCGGCTTCACTCCCGAGCGCGTCGCCGCGATGGAACCGCGCACACGCGAACTGGTCACGGAGCGCATCGACGGTTTCATCAAACGCGGCCATGCCGACCTCGTCACCGATTTGATGTTCGAGGTACCGGCGCTAATCATTCTCGAAATGATGGGTGTACCTCGCGCCGATCTGATGACCGTGCGCAAGTTTGCGAAACGCCTGGCGGTCTTCGAATTCGGCCATCCTTCGGACGACGTGCAGATCGAAATCACCGACACACTCGGCGAATTCTGGCGCTACTGCAGGCAGCATGTCGAGCACCTGATGGATCGAGCGGGCGACGACGCGGTCAGCACCTTTATCGCAGGTATGCGTGACGTCCACGGATCGCAGCCGCTCGACCGCCAATACCTTACCACCGTAACTTTCTCGATCATCTTTGCCGGTCATGAGACTACCACCAACGCCAGTGCCGGTGCGTTTCGGGCTCTGCTCGAAAATCGCAGCCAGTGGGAAGCGCTTTGTGCCGAGCCGAATCTGGTTACCAACGCAGTCGAGGAGAGCCTGCGCTTCTATCCGTCGGTGCCGCAATGGCGACGCATCACCAAGAGGCCGGTCACGATTCGCGGGGTCGATCTTCCAGCCGGATCGCGACTGCTGCTCGCACTCGCCTCAGGCAATCGCGATGCTGATCAGTTCGCCAACGGCGAGACGTTCGATATCCGCCGCAAAAACGCCGATGAGCATCTCGCGTTCGGCTGGGGCCGCCATCACTGCATCGGCGACGGTCTAGCGCGCATGGAGATGCGGGTAGCCCTCGAGGAATTGAGCCGCCGTCTCCCGCATATGCAGTTGGTCGCCGGCCAGCGCTGGGAGTTTTCACCCAACGCGTCGTTTCGCGGTCCTGAGCATGTGCGCGTAATCTGGGATCCGTTGCGCAGCCCCCTTGCCGCCGATCGACCCTAGCCGACGAACAGTCGACGCCTCGCGACGTTGGTGGGATTGCAAAATGCGGCTGGGCCACGCCAATAACAGCCTTATGTGGCACGTGGCGGCGATCGTGACTTACACGATCACGTCCGCGATGTTGCTGTATCCCCTGCTCGCGGGCGGTCTCGGCAGCGTCAGCATCGGAGCACCCGCAAGCAACGATCCGCAAATCTTTATGTGGGGACTCGCGTGGTATCCGTACGCGATCAGCCATCGCCTCGATCCCCTTTTCACGAACCTGGTCTTCGCACCGGGTGGCTACAACCTCGCGTGGTCAACGACCATCCCGGCGCCCGCGCTACTTCTGTGGCCGATTACAGTACGCTTCGGTCCGCTGGTCTCGTTCAATCTGCTGACCGTGATGACGCCGATCGTCAGCGCCTACGCTGCCTTTGCGCTCTGTCGTCACGTCACGAAGGCGGCATTACCAGCGCTGGTAGGCGGTTTCGTGTACGGATTCTCAACCTACCAACGCATCGAGGCGGATCACCTTAACCTTTCGCTCACTTTTGTTCCCCCGCTGCTCGCGTTGCTGTTTTCGTTGCGGTTGGAAAATCTTGTCGGAAGATTCCGTTACGAACTCCTCCTGTTTGTATGCCTGACGATCCAGTTCCTGATCTCTCCCGAAATCTTCACCAGTGCGATCTTATTCGGTGCAATCGCGATCGCCGTGAGCTGGTGTATCGGCAATCTGGAAGTCCGCCACCGACTCCGAGCGACGTTACGCGAGAGTGTCGTCGCAATAGCGTGCGCCATCGCCGCGTTAAGCCCCTACATTTATCGATTCATTCCATCACCGTTTGGATTGTCGCCGATTTATAATCCCGCACATTGCTCGACCGACCTGCTCGGGGTTATTTTCCCAACCCACGCAAGCCTCGTCGGCAGCCTGAGTTATGTGCAAGCCTTAAGTCGCCGAATCAGCTTCGGGTGCGAGCCCGCCGCTTATATGGGACTGCTGCCGGTTGTCGCGATCTGGTTGGCCCTGGCACCCCGCGAGAAACCTACCGGCGAGTATCGACTCGAGCGTTATTTGGCAGTGCTTCTCACCGTAATAATCGTGCTCGCCCTCGGCCCCGTTATCCACTTCGCCGGCACGCCAATCGCGCCGTCAGTTTGGCTGACGGCCCTTGTATTTCCGATAGTTAACAATGCGCTGCCGGCACGCTTCGTATTGTACGGATTTCTGGTCCTCAGCGTCGCAATCACGGTTTGGCTCAGCGACGTGCACAGGCGGACTTCGCTACGATGGCTAGCCGCGGGGGCCGCCGTCCTCTCCGTACTGCCAACGTCCATACCGGCAGCCAATGCTACGATCCCGTTCTTCAGCGAACGAACCTATCGAAAACACCTGACATATGGCGAAACCGTCATTATCCTGCCGTTTGCCTCCAACGGTGAGGCGATGAAATGGCAGGCGCAAAGCGATTTTCTTTTTCGCCTCGCTGGTGGTTATTTCAGCGTGATCCCGCACGAATACTCGGTTTGGCCGATCATCCCTGCGCTGCTCGAAGACGATCCGTATATTCCGGGTTATGCCGATCAATTTAAGGCGTTCCTCGGCGCTCACAACGTCCGTGCGATAATCGTGGCGGAGACGGAATACGCTGACTACGCGAGATTGTGCGCCGCACTGGGTGGCGTACCGCTCCACGTCGGCGGCGTGGTCTTTTTGCGCTTGAATCCGCCAGCGCTCGCTCCGTTTGCTGCGATGACCGCCGCCTCGATGGATACCCGTTACAATATCGAGCGCTTCACTATCCTGATTCACGCCGCCCGCGACTTTCTGGCGGGAGGAAATTCTCCGCTCGACTTGAGTCCATTTGCTGCCGCGCGCATCGGACTGCTCGATACCGCCGCAGTTGGCGACCCGATGCGTGGGCAGACGTCAGGCTATCCCTTCGTCAGCGCCGCGCGCACCAGCGAGACGTTTCAGACATTCGTGGGTTATCTGCTCTCGCATGGGATGATTCGCGAGCGACTCGCAGTCGAGTTGGGACCGCATGCGCCGGGCGACGCCATCAGCACCAGAGGCATCTGGCTCGGCCCGTGGACCGCGCAATCGATAGCGATCGGCGTCCTCGCGGGCCCGCAAGCCGCAGCGAAACTGAGTGCGCGATTCGGTCGGCAAGCCGATGCGGTCTACTACCCCTACCCGATCCGCTACTCGACACAACAATCAAGCGCCAATCAGACCGCTGACCCACAAATGTTCCTGATGACGTTCAAGACCGCATCGCTGCCTGTGCTCGACCTATCGAGGCGACCGCCCGCATAACTGCGGGCCCTCTGAAGATCAGTTGTCACGCCTCCGTTGGTCGCGATCAGCTGTCAGCTAGGTAAGGCGCCAATCATCCGCGCGGCACTGCAGATAACGGAACACGAGCGTTGTGCGGACGCGTGGAGATGCTGGCCCGTCGCATCAATAGGCCGGCAATCAGCACGAGGATTACGATAACGATCATCGGGTTCGGACGTCCCCCAGAGTTCCCACGACCTCCACGCATCGACAGCTTTGATCTGCGTGGAATGCCGCGAAGTCGCGACCGAGGCCGGTCGCCGCTAGCGGGGCTACGTCGGCGAAACATAGAGCAGTTTGCGCTGTCGAACTCCTGCGATGCAACGGTTGCCGCCGCTGCTGCCAGAACTGCGCGGGCGGCGACCTATTTAGGCCGCCGCCCGGGCTCATTGTGGATTCGTTCGAGTATCCGAGGTCATCAGCCTTCCGGATTAATCACTGTATAGAGCGTCGAATTCCCGCGCTGGACCAGCAACAACGCCGACTTCTTATCTTTCTGCGCCGCCTTCGCCATCGATGCGAAGTCATCCGCCGAGCCTACTTTTTTATGGTCGATCTCCAGCACCATGTCACCCGCCTGCAGACCCGCTTCGGCAGCCGACGAGTCCGGCCGCACATTGCGAATCACCACGCCTTTGGCGTTCGGCGTGTGCAGTTGAGCTGCGATCTCCGGCGTGATGTCCTGCACCTGCATGCCCCAGCTGGTGCCCGGCGCCTCGCTGTCCTTCGCGCTTGCAATCTGCGTATCTTTGAGCTCTTCAATCGTCGCGTTCAGGGTTGCGTGCTTGTCGCCGCGAATCACCTCGATCGGCACCGACTTCTTCAGCGAGGTCGACGCGACCATCTCTGGCAACTCATGCTCGTCGTGCACCGTCTCGTTGTTGAACTTGATAATGATGTCGCCGCGTTGCACCCCGGCCTTGCCCGCGGGTCCATCCTTCTGGACACCCGCGACCAGCGCGCCGGTCGGCGCCGCCAGCCCAAAAGACTTTGCCAGCGCCGGAGTCACTTCCTGAATCTCCACGCCGATCCATCCGCGCACCACCCGACCGCGATCCTTAAGCTGCTGCATCACGCTCTTGGCAATATCGATTGGAATCGCGAAGCCGATACCAGCATTGCTCCCGGTGCTGCTGTAAATCGCGGTGTTGATGCCGATTACCTGGCCGTCCGTGTTGAACAACGGTCCGCCGGAATTGCCCGGATTAATCGAGGCGTCAGTTTGAATAAAGTTGTCGTAATTTCCGCCCAGTGCGCGTCCCTTGGCGCTGACAATGCCCGAGGTAACCGTCAGGTTGAAGCCGAACGGAGAGCCGATCGCCACCACCCAGTCGCCTACCTCGGTCTGCCCTGAATCGCCGAGCGACGCTGACGGCAGCGGTTGCTTCGTATCGATCTTTGATTAGCGCAAGATCGGTCTTCGGGTCTTTGCCGACAACCTTGGCGGTGAACTCGCGCTTGTCGAGCAGCGTCACATGGATTTCGTCAGCATGACCAACGACATGATTGTTGGTCAGGATGTAACCGTCGGGTGAAACGATCACGCCCTGAGCCGAGTCCGCGCTGCTTGAACTGATGCGGCATCTGGCCGAAGAAATGACGGAACTGCTCGAACGGATCACCACCGCCATTGCCGCCAAACGGGCTGTTGGGTCCAAACGGAGTTCCGCCCGGGGAGCCCGGATCGCCCGGCCCCGCACCGGGGCCGCCTTGATCGCCCGGATCGCCGCCTTCGTCGCCGCCTTCCGGACTGCCATTCGGGAAAGCCGGCTCTTGACCTCCTGCACCACCGCAACATTCACTACAGTCGGCATCACTCGCTTGACCAGTGGCGCCAGTGACGGCAATCCGACAATTTTCTCGTTCGGTTCGGGCGCATTGGCGGGTGCCGGCTGATGATTATCAGCGGCCGGCGCAGGCTGTACTGGCGTCGGTTTGCCCTGCGCATGAGCGTCGTCCGAGCCCCAAAACGGAAACGCGCCCGCATTGGCGAACGCAATCAAAATGCCCAATCCCACGCCACCCACGATGGCGGCGACCGTCTTGCCCATGCAATCCTCCTGGTCACGCCGGACCGCGCCGATGCGGGGCCCTCAGCGAAACGTCCTAGCTTTCAGACGATACTCGAGGCGCGAAATTCAAGCTTATCATCACCGAATCAGGCAATTATGCCCGCCATCAACACTCTGGCGCACACCCTGACCGCCTCTTCGACTCGTCACACTGCATCATATCCCATTCAGTAAAACAGAAAGCGCGCGCGATTTATACTAGCGAATTTGCCGCGGCGGGCCCGCACTCGCCCGCCCACTATCCGGCTCACGCCTCCATTGGTGCCGCACCGCCTTTGCCGTCCGGCTTCTTGATACCGAACTTGTCGAGCCGGTATTGCAGTGTCCGATAGCTCATGCCGAGCATCTTGGCCGCCTTCGCGATCACCCATTCAGCCTTCTCCATCGCCTGCAGAATGATGTCGCGCTCGAGATGCTCAAAGTTGATTCCTTCCGACGGAATCTCGAACCGGTCGCCGCCCCGCGACCGTTCGATGCGACCGGCGCTCTTGCGTGCCAGCACTTCCTGCGGCAAATCGCGCGGCGTGATTGAGTCGCTCTCGCAGAGCAGGATCGCGCGCTCAATCGCCGACTCCAATTGCCGCACGTTGCCTGGCCACGAGTAATCTATCAGCCGCTCCATCGCCTCACGTCCGATCTCTTTGACCCGCCCCTCCGACAGATGGCTGAAGCGCGCGAGCGTATGGTTCGCAAGCAGCGGAATATCTGATCGCCGATCGCGCAGTGGCGGCAGCGTAATCGTCACGACGTTGACGCGATAATAGAGGTCCTCGCGAAAACGCTCCTCGGCGACCTCTTCGGCGAGATTGTGATTCGTTGCCGCCAGCAGCCGCGCGTCCACCTTGAACGATTCGTTGCCGCCGACACGCCGCACCTCGCGTTCCTGCAGAACGCGCAAAATCTTCGCCTGTACTCCTGATCCAAGGTCGCCGATCTCATCGAGAAACAGCGTCGATTTGTCGGCGCTCTCGAACAGTCCGATTTTGCGTTCGGTTGCTCCAGTAAAGGCGCCACGCTCATGGCCGAAGAGTTCGTTCTCGATTAGGTTGTCCGGGATCGCCGAGCAGTTGATCGCCACGAACGGGCGCGGCCCGCGCGGCGACAACCGATGGATTCCCCGCGCGACGACCTCCTTGCCCGTCCCGCTTTCGCCCTGGATGAGCACCGTTGTGTTCGACGGCGCGACCTTGCGCACGATCTTGATCACTTCCTGAATCGCCGGATCCTGACCGATGATCCCCTCGATCTGAAGCTTGCCCGCCATCTGCGTGCGCAGGAGCTGGTTCTCCTGCTGCAAATTGGACAGTTCGGAGGCCTTGCCGACCGTCATCACCAACGCCTCGCGATCGGTCGGCTTGGTCAGGTAGTAGAACGCGCCGTTCTTCATCGCCTGCACGGCGCTGTCGATCGTGCCGTGCGCCGTCAGCACCACCACCTGCGTCGCCGGGTACTGCACTTTGACCTTGGCCAGCAGCTCTTCGCCCGACATCCCCGGCATCATCAGGTCGGTCAACACGACGTCGAAGCGCGATAGCGCCAGCAACTCGAGCGCGCGCTTGCCGATCGGCGCCTCCTCGACCGCGAAACCCTCATCGCGCAGTGTGTCGGCGGTTATCTGCCGTTCAAGGTCGTTGTCTTCGACCACCAGTACGGAGGCCTGGCTCATCACTGTTTATGTACCCCGCCGATGGGAAAGGTAAAGGTTACGGTGGTGCCCGGTGGCACCTCGCTCGGACCGATCGTGATCGTCCCGCCATGTTTTTCGACGATCGCTTTCGAAAAGAAAAGGCCGAGCCCGATGCCTTCGCGCTTGGTCGTAAAAAACGGTTCGAACACATGCTCCGCGACCTGCGGATCGATTCCCTTACCGGTGTCCGAAAACCGCACAACGAAATTACCGTTGTCTTGCGCGAACTTGATCCGCAGCGCGCCGCCGTCGGGCATCGCCTGGGTCGCATTGCCAACCACGTTGACGAAGCAGGTGCGTACCTTCTCCGCGTCAACGCTGAGTACCGCCGGCACCTCCATGCCCTCCTCGGACACCTCGATCGACTGGCTCTTCATCTTCGATTCCGACAGCGCCAGCACGCCCCCGACCAACGCGCGCAGGTCGGTCGGCGCCGGATGGATCTCGATCGGCTGCCCGTAATGTAGAAAGGTCTGCACCATCTCCGAGAGCCGCCGCACCTCGTCTTTCATGATCACCAATTGGCGCATGAACTCTTCGCGTCCACGCGTCAATTGCGGACCGTAGCGGGTGCGTAACTGGTCGAGCGCGAGGCTGATGAAGTTGAGCGGGTTTTTGATCTCGTGCGCGAGCGCGCCAGCCAACTGGCCCAGCGCTGTAAAGCGCTCGAGCTGATTCAGTTCCTGCTCGCGCTCACGCGCCCGGCGTAATTGCGAGACCATGTCGTTGAAACTCCGGGTCAGCAGCCCGATTTCGTCGCGCCGGCGGACCTCCGGCACCGGCTCGAGTCCACGCGCCGCGATATTCCCCGCCGCGTCCGCGACCGCGTGAATCGGTTCGACGTAGCGTTCCGCAATAATATAGGCGAAGACCAGCCCCAGCGCGAAAATCGCCACTCCCAAGGACAGCAGGCGCAAGCGGTAGTCGCGCAACGGCTGATCGAAATCGCTGAAGTTCGCGCTGACCTCGACGTACCCCAGCAGATGATCCTCGACCTCGACCGGAATGAAGTAAACGGTGCTCGCGGGGTCGGCCAGTCCGAGCATCGAAGACGGCACGGCCACGGGATCGCGGGATCTTCCGACCCGCGTTGCCAGCAGAGCGCGCACCATTTCCGGGTTCAGCGCGGCCCCGATGAGCTTCGGATTTGAGCTATTGATGATCAAATCCTGGTTCGATGCGATCGAAACCTCAAGGCCCCGCGTGTGCAGTCGCGCCACGTAATTCTGCAGCCGGTCGCGATCGGTCGCCGCCACCGAGGTCAGCTCCTGCACGCTGATCTGGATCACGCTCGCTAGGTCTTTGACCTTGTTCTGCGTGGTCCTGACGATCACTTCCTCGGCCTTCAGGCTCACCAGCATCTCGGCGCCGAGCGTCAGCGCCAACAGCGCTACGATCAACCCGATCAGCTTGGCCTTCAGACTGAGAACCGGAAACTCAATTCGCATGTTGAAGTGCTGTAAGCGCGCGCCCGCGTCGGAGATTTGATGCTTTGCAGGTGGGTCGCGCCAAGACGATAATTACGTACTGAACGACGCGAAGGCCTCTCCCGCACGCCGCACCCATTATCCTTCGTGCGGCTCCACCGTCTTGACCCGGCTTCACGCTTGACTTGCTTTCACGGAGATCTCGTTCGGCCTTCGGCCGCGTCGTCTCAGGTGGGATCGCCGTCGCGTGGGCGCACGAAAATCTGCGACCGGCTCGCATAAACCAGCAACGTTCCCAGCACCACCATCCAGACCAGATGCTCGAAGCCGCCCAGATAGCGGAACACATGTTCGATTTGTGGACCGAACACGTAGCCGAGCGAAACCACGATTGGCACCGAGATCAGCGCGCCCAGCGTGTCATAAAAGACGAAGACCCCCGGCTTCACGCCGAGCGAACCCGCAGTCAGATAGACTAACGCACGCAGGCCGGCGAGAAAGCGCGCGTAGAATATCGTCCGCGAGCCGTGGCGATCGAGGTAGCCCCTCAGTCTATCGACCTGGACTTGCGACGAGGGTCGCCCGATTACAAAAAAAGAAATCAACCCGGCGCCGAAACGCCGCCCCATGTAGTAGAGCGAGTTGTCGCCCGCGACAACTCCGAGGAAAGCGACCATCAGCGTCATCGGAAATTGGGTGATTCCCCGATGCGCCAGGAAACCGCCGGCCAGCAACGCAAGATCCTCCGGCAGAGGCAGGCCCAGTCCGCACAGGAGCAGCACGCAGAACAAGCCGGCGTACGTGAAATGCTCGATGTATCCGGAGACCAGACCGGTCACGCACTACCCTCCGTGGCCGTAGCGCGCGCGCAGCGCTTCGCGAATCTGGTCCACCGGCGTCCCGTGACTCAGCATCTGTCCCGCCGTCACCGCTTCGCCGACGCAGATATCGCAACCTGCGCCATGATTGGTGCGGAAACAATCGAGCAGATTCTTATGGCCTTCGTTCTGTTCACAGCCGCAATAGCAATCGAGTTGGGCGAGCAACTCTGGATGTTCGCGCGCTACGATATAGGCCTGCCGCGTGTCCCCTTGGTACAAGCCCGGGTCCTGCGTGAGACTGCCGCTGCCAGCACCTTCGCCACTCGCATCTGCGGCGGTCCGCATATGCCACGCGCCAGCGCTCGCAATCAAAAGTATTCCGATCGCCGCGAGCGCGATGATCCAGCGCGTCCGGCTCTTCGATCCATTTGCCATCGCTATTATCCCTGGCTTCACCTTATAGGATTCGGAAGGCTTCGTCGTTGCGCTGGCGAAAGGCGTAGATGGTGGCTGGCCGATGAGCTCCGCGGCGCTTCCCTGGCAATCGTTCGAGCAGGTCGGTCGTCAGCATCCAGCGGCGGAAGTTACGTCGATCGATTCCGCGTTCGAGTATCGATTGATAAATGTCGTAGAGATCGCCCATCGTAAACGTCGGTGGCAGCAGGTTCCTCGCGATATCCATATATCTCAACCGCGAGCGCAGCTGCTGCAGAGCGCGTACCGGCGAGCTCCGTATGATCATAGGCGAGCGCCGGCAATCGCGCCACCTCAAACCATTGCCCGGCCGCGTACTTGCGCGAACCCAGGCGCGCTGCGCCCGCCTGCGGGATCAAGGCCATATATGCGACCGATACCACATGCGCATCGGGGTCGCGCGAGGGATCGCCGAAGCTGAACAACTTGCTCGAGGTAGATGTCGCGCAGACCGGCCGCGTCTTCGATCTCGCGGCGCGCCGCACCATCGAGGGTCTCGCCCACCCGGACGAGTCCGCCCGGAAAGGCCCACTTGCCGGCCAGCGCCTCCGAATGCAATTGCACCAGGTAACACTTCAGGCGCGCCTGCTCTCATCGCGAACAGCGCCGTATCGACTGCAACCTTCGGCCGCACCACCTCGATCGCGCGGGAGACCCCCTCGCTGCCGCGAAAGCGTTGCTGATTGTGTAGAGTTTCCAACGCTCCACGCTCGACCGCACTCAAATCGCTTGCCCGTGTCACTTACGCGCCGAGTTCGAGCATCCGTGTCAATGCGCGCTTGGCGCCCTCGCGCACCTCTTCCGGAAGCTCGATTTCGTAGCGCAGGTGCTGGAGCGAATCGAGCGCGCCATCGAGCGTGATCATCTTCATGTAACGGCAGAGCTTGCAGGCCTTGTAGAAATGCTTTTCCGGCACTTCCAGCAGCAGCCGATCGGACAAGCCGCATTCCGTCACGATCAGGAACTTGTCGGCCGGACTCTCTTTCGCATAGCGCATCATCGCGCTGGTCGAGAGCACCGCGTCGGCGAGCGCCAGCACGTCTTTGCGGCACTCCGGATGCGCAATGACCACCAGCCCCGGAATCCCGCTTTTGACCTTGTTGATCTCGTCGGGCGTAATCTGATGATGCACGTAGCAGTTGCCGTCCCACGAAATGATCTGCTTGGCGGTTTGCGTCTGCACGTAATTCGCGAGGTTCTGATCGGGCACGAACAGGATGTGTTCCGAGTCGATCGCGTTGACGACCTTGGCCGCGTTCGACGAGGTGCAACACGCATCAGAGAGCGCCTTTACATCCGCCGTGCAGTTTACGTACGAGACGATCTTCAAATCCGGATAAAGCTGCAGCAACTCGTCGCGCCGATCAGCGAGCGCCTCGGCCGTGACGCTCTCCGCCAGCGAGCAGCCGGCGCGCAAATCGGGGATAAGCACCTTGCGCTCGGGATTAAAGACCTTCGCGGTCTCAGCCATAAAATGGACGCCGCAAAAGACGATCACTTCGGCGTCCGTGACCTCGCGCGCCCGATTGCGCCAGTTCGAACGAGTCACCAATATAGTCCGCGACCTCGAAGATCTCCGGTCGTTGATAGTTATGCGCCAGGATCACCGCGCGCCGTTCGCGCTTGAGCCGCTTCACTTCCGCAATCGTCGCCGCGAAGCGTTCGCACGACGCCGGCGTATAGGCTTCACGATCGAGCGGACCGAGCTTGCGCTCCAAATCCGCCGCAGTAATTGATTCGTGCATTTCCATTCTCATGCAATCCTTTAGATTGAGTTGCAGCTGGTTCGATAACGTCCGACTGGTAATGGTCGCGTTCCGTACTCTTCGGCCGAATTTGCCGTGGTAGCGTCACCCTTACGACAGTTAACGTCACACAGACACTAACTGTTCACGACTTTAGCATCGGTCGAGGTGAAAGACAACGCGCGCCTCGCAGGGCATGAATCAAGCCCCCGTTGAGGATTCGCGGAGCAACGATGGCGTCTATTTTTGCCGGCAAGAGCTACACGAGGCATTGGTTCTTGTTTGACATCGGTGACAAGCGCTGCCACTCGTAGTTCGCGCAAGTCCTACTTTACGACTGGGAGGGAACATTCGATGGAACTGCTGCCGATGTACGCGTTAACCGCAGTGGTGCTGGAGTTCAAGATGGCGGCGATCGCGCTCGTCCAGGGGCGCGGCCGGGTCAGCACTGGTCATTTCGTGTTGCCCGAAGATGCGAAGCTCTTTAAAGGCACTGAAGTCCCCCAAGAAGCGCCTATCGTGGATCGGGCTTCGAAGGCCTGGCGCAACGACCTCGAAAACATTCCCATCTTCCTGATTCTCGCGGGAATCTACGTGGCCGCGGGTCTGTCGGCAAAGGCGTTCGCCTTCTACTGCCTGGTGTTCATGGCGATGAGGATTGCGCACACCTATACCTTCATCAAGGCGATCCAGCCGGCGCGAACGATAGTCTTTACGATCGGCGCGGTGGTGATGATCGCGATGATGGTCCATATATTAATCGAGGTCGTGTTCTGAGCCGACGAGGGAAGCCTCCGCACTGAGGGATGCCCGCGCCGCGGCCTTGCGCGAATAAACTACTCCTGTAGTCAATCGATCGGCGTCCGGCAGGCGCTTCGCTCTGGACTTTTCGATGACCATGCCGTTACTTCAATTCGGCGGCTCGACTTCTTCGGGTGCGTGACGTTTCCGTACGAGACCGGGTCGGGAATATCATGCTGCCAGGAAACTTGCCCGCGGGAGCAGGTGATCGGGGCTGGGGATGCCACACAACAGGCCACCGATGAACTTGCGCGAGATCTTCGAATGCGAACCTGCCCCGATGAACTTCATGCGACTTCAAGTGACACCTGAAAGGAAATTAAAGTAATGGATGAATCTACGGATCGCGCGGTGGTCGAGACGGTGCGTCGGTTCGTCGATCGCGACGTGATACCGGTCGCGAGCGAACTCGAACATAACGACGAATATCCTCACGCGTTGGTCGCGCGCATGAAGGAACTGGGACTGTTCGGAGCAACGATCCCGGTGAACTACGGCGGGCTAGGCCTCAGCTTCGTGAGCTACGCGCGCATCATGGCAGAGTTGTCACGCGGCTGGATGTCGCTTGCGGGCGTGATCAACAGCCATCTGATTATGGGTTACATAATCGCCAACCATGGCACAGAAGCACAGAAGAACTACTTTTTGCCGGGTATGGCGGCAGGCGAGAAGCGAGGTGGTCTCGGCCTGACCGAGCCGCATGCGGGCAGCGACGTACAATCGATCAAGACGACAGCGACGCGTCACGGCGACAATTACGTACTCAGCGGCACGAAGATGTTTATCACCAATTCAAGCAACGGCACGATGCTCGCCGTCGCGGCGAAGACCGACCCGAAGGCGACGCCCGCATATGCTGGGATCAGCATGTTCGCAGTTGAGAAAAACGAGCGCGGGCCGACCGTGAGCAAGCCGCTGAAGAAGCTCGGCTATAAGGGGATCGATACGTGCGAGGTTCTGTTCGAGGATCTGGAAGTGCCGGCGGCCAACCTGATCGGCGGGGTGGAAGGACAAGGCTTCAAGCAGGTGATGAGTGCGCTCGAAGTCGGACGGATCAACGTGGCGGCGCGCGCCGTGGGGGTGGGCGAGGCGGCATTCGAGAATGCGATTCGCTATGCGCAGCAGCGCACGGCGTTCGGCAAGCCGATCTGCGAGCATCAGGCGGTCCAACTGCTGCTCGCCGACATGGGCACCCGGCTGCAGGCGGCGCGTTTGATGGTCGAAAATGCGGCTCAGAAAAAGGACGCGCGCGAACGTTGCGACGTCGAAGCCGGAATGGCGAAGCTCTTCGCGTCGGAGGCCTGCGCGAAGATCTCGCTCGATGCGCTGCGCGTGCTGGGCGGTTACGGCTATATGGCGGAGTTCCCGGTCGAGCGATTCTACCGCGACGCACCGCTGATGATGATCGGCGAGGGCACCAACGAAATCCAGGCGCTGGTAATCGCCCGCGGCCTAATCGGGCGGAACAAGATCTAAGAGAGAGAAAAGAATTACTTAAACCTCAGCGAGGTTTCAGACTTCCCATTTGGAAGAGTAACCGCTCACGAGGCTTGGGGCGGGTAAATCGCGCGACGATCGCGACACATTGCGTCAACGGGCCGAGTTTAAAGTGAAGCGCATCAGGAATCTGATGCCGATGCTTTACGCAGTCAGGCATGAGGGCGACCGCTGAGAGGGAGCTCTGCCGGGCGAAGACGGTTCGCGCGATACGAATCTCAAAGTCGCGGAGTGGGGATGCGAACGACCACGAGGTGGGGCTGGAGTTGGCCGGAGGGCAGCTGGCTTTTATCCTGTCTCGATATTTTGTTGGCTTCGCAACCCGAGCGCAGGCCCGACCGTTCGCAGCAAAACTCGCAGAGGTGCTGAAGGTACAGGTCATCGAGTGACGCTGAAACGAGATGGTCCATCAAACGTCTTTTGAGCGATACCTCCGAGTGGGAACGAGTTATGCGTTAAAATCAACGCGGAGGACATCGAAAAACGGCGGCGGGGAACGTTATCCTTGTGAAGTACGCCCTTTTTCCGTGGATTCGCCAAAATGACGCGCGATAAGAGTAACCCTTTTCGGTTTGCTGACCACGAGAGCGTCCACGAGGAAAGCATTCCCCAGCAACGCTCGCGTAATCACCGCTCGCACTGGGCGGCGCGGGTGCTGGGTGCAATCGTGTCGATGGGCCTCACGGTTTTGCCGGTCGGTGAGGCGTTTGCAGGCGAGCAGGTGCTGGAAATTCCGCAGGTCGCCAGCGCTCCGGCCGAGGCGTCGGCTGCGCGCAAACCTCCTTACGCTACGACGTACGCGGAACGCGATGAGTACGGCAACGAAACGCCCGGCGCGTATGTAGACCCGGCCGCCGGAGCGAAAGATCCGGCTGATCCGCCGGACACCATCGCGGCCAACGATAAAGCCTCCGCCCCGGATCCTAATGTGGGATCGATCAGCGACTATCAGAATCAGCAGGGAGAGAATGCCCAGCCGAGGATCGCACTGGGCGGCGGTGGCGCACGACGAAATGAACCACAATCGTCGATGACAACGAACCTGATCGTTGGCGGACTAATTGTGGGATTAGTAGCGCTGGAAATCGCATCGCATCACCGCCGTCGTTAGGTTAGGAGGTTAGTCTCGTTTTGCGAGGCGTGCGACGTGGTACGTGTCATAATCGTAAACTTGCGCAGATCAGTTCGAGTTTCTTGGTCCGCAATTTAGCGATATCACTAGGCTGGTACCCCAACCATCGTCGATGACGGCCAGACCCGTTCCGGGACTAGCTAATCGCAACAACGCCGACGGCTTAAGTAACCACCGTCGCTTACAATTCGCGGAGCTTCGCGCATCCGCGCGGCATCATCCTTGCGCCTGCGGAGATGGTGTTCGCGCGCAAAGACACTCGCCCGCAAATACTGATTACAGAAACCGGCCGGCCGCGTCTTCAACCGCGACGGCGCGATCTTTCGTTGCTTGTACTCGCCTATGCAGCGGTGGCAATAAGCGTAATCGCGTTCTGGATCGCTTCACGACGAAATATCAACCTGAGTCTTTTTGCTGACGTGCAAGCGGCTACCTTCGATGAGGTTCCGGCAGTCGAGACGCTGGGCACATCGGGAATCGCGAACGCTCACGCGGTAATCGATTTTAAAGGCCTGACGCAGCACCTCATTCAGCTGAAGATAGAGAATCCGCACGCAATGCGGCCGAGGGGCAATCCGCGCCGCGATGCGCTTGCTCCAAACATCGCTATAGGGTCCACCAGCACGCCGCCGCCCGAGTTGTCCGCGCAAGCGCCGGCGGTATCGGCGAACTTTCTCGCGCTCGGCGACGACAACACCTCGATTCCGCCAGACACCCAGGGAACCGTCGGGCCGAATCATTTGATGACGACCCTGAACAGCCAGGTGCGAATTCAGAACAAGGACGGCACTATCGTCAGCACCGTCAGCATGAGTACATTCTGGGCCGCCATGAATGTCGCGGAAGCGTTCGACCCCCGCGTGTTGTACGACCCTTATGCGAATCGCTGGATTTTTTCGGCGGGCGCCGATCCGCAAATAGCCAGTGCGTCAATCCTGGTAGGAGTGTCGCAGACCTCGGATCCGACCGGTAATTGGAATCTCTATAAGATCAAAGCTGACACGGGCGGAACGCTCTGGGCGGATTTCCCGACGCTCGGCTTCAATTCGAAATGGATCGTGGTGCAGGCCAATATGTTCAGTAACGCAAGCGAGGCTTTCAGCCATTCAAATATTTGGGCCTTGGACAAGGCAAATCTTTACGCTGGCGGAAGCGGTTCGTACACTGTGCTGAAATCGACTGCCGGTTTTACTCAATTTCCAGCGGCGACCTACGACAACACAATTGCGACCGAGTATTTGCTCGAACTCTGGAACGGGTCGATCGGCCAACTGCGGCTGAGCACCATCACCGGCCCGCTGGGTAACGAGGTATTAAGCGTTGGAGTCGCGTTTCCGAGCACTGGCGCGATCTGGCAGGAGGCTGCAGGCGTGACGAACTTCGCGCCCCAATTGGGCTCAGCGCTCAAGATCGATCTCGACGACACGCGCATCCTTAACTGCGTCTATCGCAACGGCGCAGTATGGGCGGCGCAAACAATTTATCTGCCGGGCACGGGGACGCCGAAACGGAGCGCCGCACAATGGTGGCAAATCGATACGACCGTGGGCAACATTGGCCGGGTGTTGCAGCGCGGACGAATCGACGACCCGACGAATAATTTCGATTTCGCCTATCCCTCGATCGCGGTCAACAAAAAAGGTGACGCGATGATCGGCTACAGCCGATTCGGCGCATCGCAGTACGCAAGCGCGAACTATGCCTTCCATAGCGCCAGCGACGCAGGCGGCACGAATGAAGGTGATACGCTTTTGAAAACGGGCGAAGCACCTTACTACAAGGATTTCGGGAGTAAGGATAATCGCTGGGGCGACTATAGTAATACGGCCGTCGATCCGGCCAACGATACGGATCTGTGGACAATCCAGGAGTACGCATCGTTCAGCAACAACTGGGGAACCTGGTGGGGTCAGCTAGCGCTCGCTTCGCCGACTTCGACTATCACGCCCTCGCCCACCCCATCACCGTCGCCCACTCCGACTATCACGCCCTCGCCCACCCCGTCACCGTCGCCCACTCCGACCAGCACGCCTACGCCGACGCCGACTCCAATGCCCATGCCGCTGAGGATCGGCGTATCGCTGTTGCCAGCGGGCAAAATTGGAATTCGGTACAGCGCTTCGCTTCAGATCAGCGGAGGCAAGGCCCCGTACAGTGGGGCGCTGGTCGGCGGATCGATTCCGCCCGGATTGTCGATCGACGCACGCACCTGCACTGTGGTGGGAATACCGATAAATGCGAATAGCTATTCGTTCGCGGTCAGCGTGAATGATTCCGCCGGCCATTCGGTCTCGAGGAACGAATCGATCCTGATCACGAATTAATCAGGCACCGCAATCTTCGGGTCGAGGCGATTGTCATTTGGCGTTAGCACCGGCGGGTGCACAGATTCCTCTTGCCGCTTAGGCCCAATCGGTAGGTAGATAGACCCAGCAGCGAATGAGGGCGCTATCCAGCGCTGTCACTTCGACCTGCGCGCGCGCGTATAGAGCGTCGGCACTTCCTCGTACTGATCGAGGATCGTGTAGTCGCGCGCGTCGAGATTCACAATCAACAATCCGTAGGTCTCAGCGCTCTCGCGATAGCGTATATACCAATGGCGCGAATGGCCGCGCTCGTATTCGTGCAGAACCGCGGGAACCGCGTCGGCGAAGCGACCGAGGACTTCGGCTCGATGGACGGGATCGATCAGACTCCCATAGACAAAAAGTGGTAGCGTCGCGTTCGGGTCTTGCTGCATGTTGCGGCGTGAGTAGCTAATGGCCTTTACGCAGAGCAAGGTTTATCGCAAGCGCGCAGCTCAGGCGAGTGCCAGGAAACATTTGAAGTAAGCGGCGGATTGATCGGGTCAAACAATTCTTATGAAAACCGCGAAAGTGGCGATTGAGCGCAACGAAATAACGATTCGACGGGCCCGCCCGGGCGACGCAGTCGAGTTGTTGCGCCTGATTCGCGCATACTATCGCTTCGACAAGGTTCGCTTTCGCCGCATGGTCATCAAATCGGCGCTCGTGCGATTGCTCGGGAATCGAAGGCTGGGCTCAATCTGGATTTTGCGCGACGAAAGCAAGGCGGTCGGTTACGTGATATTGACCTTCAATTTCGATCTCGAATTTGGCGGCTTCGAGGGTCTGGTGACGGACCTTTACATTGAAGAGAGATATCGCGGTCACAGATTGGGTGAGCGCGCGCTCGATGTGGTGGACGATTGTTGCCGATCACAGGGAATCGGCACCGTCGAGTTGCAGGTAGTCGAAGAAAATGAAGGCGCGCAATTGTTCTATCGCAAAGTCGGCTTCACGCGGCTGAATCGAATTGTGATGGCGCGCGAGGTTGGCCGGCGCGGCCGTCGCGGTACGCACGCGGGACTGGTAGAAGAGAAATAGTGGCGGTGGCGGATTCGGCGCAGATCGAATCGCGCGACGAACGCCGCGCCGCAGGAGCGATACTGGCATGGCCGTGCAAATCTACAGCATGACTTCGATTGCAGACGCGATCGCGACTGCCGCGGCAGGCGCCGATCTGATCGGCGTGGTGGTCGCAGAGCCAGGAATCGTGGCGGAGGGGGTCGGCTTCGATCTCGCCCGGGAAATCATGGCGGTGGTCAGGCCGCGGGCGCGTGGCGTGGCGCTGTCGCTGGCCGACGATCGCGACGAGATCTGCGCGATGGTCGAGGCGGTGCGGCCCGACGTGCTGCATCTGGCGGCGCGCGAGATCGAACCGGAGGATTGCGCCTGGATTCGCGATCGTATCGCGCCGGTGCGCCTGCTGCGCGCAATCGCAGTCCGCGCGGGCGAGACCATGGCGGAGGCTGAGGCCCATCAGGAATGCGCGGATTATCTGATGCTCGATTCGGGTGCCAAGGGCGGTAAATTCGCTGGCGCCCGCGGCGAAACTCACGACTGGACGATCAGCCGCGAAATCGTCAAGCGATCGCAGATACCGGTGATACTGGCGGGCGGATTGACGGCGGATAACGTCAACGAAGCGATCGCGACGGTGCGGCCCTGGGGCGTCGATTCGTTCACGCATACCGACGTTCCCGGGAATCGCGGGCGGAAGGACACGGCACGCGTGCGCGCATTCCTCGCGGCAGCCTATCGGGGCTTCGCGGCGATCCTTGAAGCGGCGGACTAGCTAATCGAACTATTGAGCGCCGGGCTTTTTGAGCCCGAGGCGTTCATAGTATTTCGCCGGGACCTTCGACTTGTCCTTGTAAATGATGAAATTGCAGTGCTGCTTGCCGATTTCGTGGGCGGGCTCGATGACCACGAAGGGCGCGCCGTGCGCCTTGATGTCCTGCAATTCCATCAGCGGTTCGTGGGCGCAATAGACCGGAAAATCTTCGCGACCATAAGTGAGTAATTGCGGGCCCTTGACGGTGTACATCGCGTCCGGGCCTTCGTACTTGCCCTCGAGCACCAGCCGTCCGCCGCTGCCGCACGGGCGCATTTGCATCACGATTTTCTCGTCGTCTTCTTCAATATGCAGCGGCTGCAGATGGGCCTTGATGCCGGCCGCGAACATCTTCACCCGCGCCCGCAAGGCGTCAGGCTCTTGCGGCATCTTGTCGAGATTCGGCCCCCACCACGCCTTGACGCCCGCGTCCATCGCCTCCTCGAGGACCTTATCGCCGAAGCGCCGGCCGACGAAGGAAAGCGTCGCGACCGTCCAATCGCGATAGAGGTCGTGCATGCTCAGGAATTCGTTGTACATGCGGCGCGCGAGTTTCTTGGCGCCTTCGAGATTGCCGGCGTCGATGGCCTCGGTCAGCCGATCGACCGTCAGCTTTTCCATCTCGGCGATATCCTCGTTGCTCAACAACCGGTTCGGCTTGTCCATCGCGAGGTCTTCTCCCTTGGAAGAGTGAAGTTTCGTAAAGTTGGGCGAAAACGGCAAGCCCTTCGATCGCTCGACCTTAACGAGGACTTTCCCGAAAGGGCACGGAGTGTTGTTGGACAACTAAATATTGATAACTTGTACTCGATGATACTAAAAGATGCATTGATGCGCCGATGCGCTTTGCCGATCGTGGCGACGATCATTCTGATCCTTGCCGGATGTGCTCAGCAAGCTTCGCATAGTCATCAGGAGGTACCGGCACCTTCACCGGCGGCCAAAGCGAGCGATGCCGGCGGCTGGTACCTGATCACACCGCCGCAACGGGCGTATGCAAGCGATCGGTCACCGATGATGGGCGGGCCCCTGGCAACGTCAGGAATTAGTGAGAATCGCGGCGCTTACAGTTTGTACTCATTAACTCAGAACGATACGAATGCGCCCTTGAACACATGGCAGCGAGTCGCTGGCATCTTCAGTTCCGAACGGGATTGTGAAGACTATAAATCGGGTCAAGTGAAACAGATGACTGATCCGGCCTGGGTCACAAAAGAAACAACGACCAAGCGATATCGGATGATATCACCGATGGCGATCCGCGGACTTTCTCGACAGCGAACGATGCGTGACATCGGAGCAGTTGTCGCCGCACTAGGCGGCCTCGCGCACGTAAAACTTCGGAAAGGAAATGTTGACGAATTTCAAATACGGCCCTTTAGACCTCGCGAGGTTTTCGGACCATCCGCCGATAAGATGAAAGTTACGTCCGCGCGGATGGCGAAAGTACTACGCCAGCGGGACGCCCGGCCTCAACTCCATGAGCCTCTTCGACCATTGCTGACTGCCCCATGTGGAGCTGTTCGGTCCTTTTCGATCCGATGCTGTCAGATTCGTGGCGTGCTTCGTTGCGCGGCGCACCGCTCGCGATAGGTCTCTCGAGTGCACCGCACTTGCACGTGCACTCGAGCGAATGGGCCCTGGAATGCGTGCAGAAGTGCAGCGGATTATCGCGGCTATCTTGAACGTCCGGAAGCGTGAACCAGGTGCGGAGACAACGATCTTCGTATGAAATCGGCAAATGAGCCATTTGTGCGATCCTCACTACTGCGCAGAAGCGCACAGACAGATCCTATCATGGCGCCCGGCGGGCCTTCGGATGCGAACGCTTTGAGTGCTGTAAGGAACCAAAGACCTTCGTTCGGTCGAGACATCCTGTCTAACGTGAGGCGATCCGGACGATACCAGTGGAAACATAGGGAAAATCGCACATGGCACTCACAGAGCCGGATCGGCACCGCCGCTCTGACGCATCCCGAGCGACTCTGGACGAAAGAAGGCTAATCGTCGGATAATCGCGACAGCAGAAAGCGGCATTCGGCGAGAAAGGGAAAGACAATGGCGCAAGTTCAAGCGGGTGAGGTTAAAATCCATTACGAAGTTCATGGCAGCGGCGAACCGTTGCTGATGATCATGGGACTTGGTCGAGCTCGGCCACGTGGAGTCCGGTGCTGGTCAATGAACTTTCAAGGCACTTTCGGACAATCGTATATGACAATCGCGGTACAGGGCAGAGTGATAAGCCATCGATTCCGTATAGCCTGACGATGTTCGCGAGCGATGCAATCGCCTTGCTCGATGCGCTGAAAATCGAACGGTGCCACGTGTTCGGTGTCTCGATGGGCGGGATGATCGCACAGGAACTCGCACTCGGATACCCGTCACGTTTGCAGACCTTGACGCTCGGATGCACAACCTGCGGCGGAAGGCATGCGGTACCGCCACCGCCGGAGTCTTTGAAAATCCTGACGGCACCGCGCGAGGGCGCATCGGATGAAGAGATCATTCGCCGCTCGTGGCCGCTTGCGTATCCCAAGGATTACATCGAGCAACATCGCGCGGAACTCGAGGCGTCAATTCCACGGTTGCTCGCCCATCCGACGCCGCCGTCCTCCTACAAGCGGCATCTCGATGCAACCTACGGGCTGAAAACTTACGATCGGCTGCCTTCGGTCAGTACGCCGACGCTGGTAATCACCGGTGAAGGGGATGTGCTGATTCCGGCGCGCAACTCCGAGATTATCGCCGAGCGCATTCCGAGCGCCCGTTATCACGTGATTCATGGCGCGGGACATGCGTTCTTCAATCAATGTCCCGACGAGTTCATTCGGGTCTTCGTGCCCTTCGTCGAATCGCACACGCTTAGCTAGCAGGTCGCCAGCGCCGATCAAACGATCCAATTTGACGCGGGCCAGGGCCCTAGTTGTAGCGGGCCCTAGCCTCTATCGGTTGCTCGCCAGGCTCACTCAACCACCGCGACTTTCATCTTCATGTTGCCGTGGCCGGTGCCGCAGTAGTGGTCGCAGATGACCGTAAAGTTGCCTGTCGTAGCGGGCGTGACGGCAACATCGGTAGTCTTGCCCGCGGCGATATCGGTATCGATCTTCAGCGGCCGCGACATGAAACCGTGCACGCGATCGGCGCTGGTCAGCCGCAGGATTACCGGCTCGCCCTTCTTGAGTGTGATCGCACTTGGTGAGAAGGCGAATTTTTTCGCGCTGATCTCGATCACTTTCGGTTCGACCGCCGCGTTCGCCGCTTCCTGCGCATGCACCAGACTGCCCTGCGGCGTGAGGGCGGCGAGTCCCATCCCGAACGCAGCTGCATAGATAATCGTATTGACGATGCGCTTTTTGATCATGGTCGTTTTCATTTTTTTACTCGTCCTTTGCGTCATTGCCGCCGTGTTTGAGCACTCGATCCATTCCGACGGTGCCGGAGTACTCGGCCGTCGCCAGTTCCACTTCCTCGATCTGCAAATCGCTGCCGTCGGCGTTGCCGTTAATCCGCCGTAAGCCCAGGTCCTTGAATGGCTGTGACTTGTCGAAGGCCAAGGGTTTTTTCTCAGGGGTGATCGCGGGGTCGGGGAAAGCGAATATCAGCGATCGCGCAGCGTACATTTTCGTGTTGCCGGCCTGGTGAAAGTTCTCGCGATGAATGTGGCCGTAAAGTACGGTCACGTTTTCGTACGGTGCAAGCGCATTCATCACGTCGTCGCCGTCGCTGGTGAACCATTCCCATTCGGGCTTGAGGTCGAACAGCGGACGATGCGTGAAGACGATGATCGGCGCGGTTTTCGGAAAGCGCGCGAGATCGGACTTCATCCACGCGAGTTGCTCGGCGCCGACCGCGGGCCGTCCGGCAGAGACGTTGTCGAGCGCGATGAAGTGGACTCCGCGATGGTCGAACGAATAATGGGTGGGCCCCATGAATTCGCGGAACATCTCGCCACCGTCGAGTGCGGCGTCATTCTCACCCGGGACCACCTTGACTTGCGCCCCACCGATTTTGCCGGAGATTTCCTTGAACAGTTTGAAGCGCTTGGCGTGCTCGTCCGGGGAGTCAGCATCGTGGGTCAGATCGCCGGTCACGATTACCAGGTCGGGGCGATTTTTGAGCCCGTTGATGGTAGCTACCGCGCTTTCGAAAGCTTTGGTGCCCAGCGGGTCAGGTGGCCCGTTGAATCCGACATGCGAGTCGCTCAGCTGGACGAACGAGAAGGGTGCGGGGGCTTCACCGTTGAGATCGGCGAGAGTGCGCACGATACCCTCGGCGCGCGCGCTCCGCGTGAGTGCGGGAAACACACTATAGAGCGCACCGATGCCGAACGACGTTCCCGCGATACGCAGGAACGATCGACGATCAAATTTAGCATTCATCAAGTATCTCCTTGCGCTGATTTGCGCCTTCAACGAACAAGACTCGACCGAAGGAGAAAAATTCCCGCGAGCGAGACTGCAAATTTTTCGGGAATAAAATTGGCCAGGCCGCGGTCAGCAACAGACGAAGCTACCGGACACCGGACTCACAAATTCGCACGAACGCGGTGAAAGGTTTGATTCAGTGAGGAAACGAACGCGCTCCAATGGCTCCGGAGGCGCGCGCTGCACGTTACGGGGAACGATTCTGTGACCACATCCACCACCGCATCTTGGAGCTATGCTCCCTATCTTGGCGAGCGTATCGCCGCGACTTCGATTTCCTATAAGATAAAGGCGCTTGAGTCAGCTTCGAAGCACTCGATACGGCAGACGGCAGCGTTGTATAAAGAAGAGCTAAACAAGCGCTTCGAATTGCTGGTGTTGCCGCATCTCGACTCCGCTTACAACCTGGCTCGTTGGCTTTTGCGCGACGAGCAGGATGCAAAGGATGTCGCCCAGGAAGCCCTGCTGCGCGCGTTCAGGTTTTTCGCTCAATTCCGCGGGGTGGATGCGCGCCCTTGGCTGCTCAAGATCGTACGCAATACCTCGTTTACCTGGCTTCAGCAAAAGCGCGCGAAGAACGTCGTCTCGCTCGACGACGAAGAAGACGATCATAACCGGATCGAAGGCATGGCGGCCGCCTCGAGTCATGCGTCGGATAGTATTACTGCCGATCCGGAGGAGCTCCTGCTCGCCAAGGTCGATCGGCAGGTTATGCATGCCGCGATCGAACGTCTGCCGGTCAATTTCAAGGAAGCTCTGATTTTGCGCGAGTTCGAAGATCTCTCCTATAAGGAGATCGCGATGATTGCGGAAGTCCCAGTCGGCACCGTGATGTCTCGACTCGGGCGCGCACGCGCTCTGCTGACAAAGCACCTGCAAGAGGAATTGCGCACGAAGGTGCCAAAATGAATTGCGACGAATCTCGCGCGTTATTACACGGCTATCTCGACGGAGAACTCGATTCTTCGGGCAGCATGGCCTTCGAAGCCCATCTGGCATCGTGCCAGGACTGCAGCAAGGAATTTCGGCGGTACCAGGACCTTGGCGCAGCTGTGCGAAATACGGCCGAGTACTTCACGGCGCCACAGGCGCTACGACGTGCGATCGTTTCTCAATTACGCCCGTCGTCCGGACCCGCAATTTGGAAACCCATCAGATCGCCTAAATGGCGAATTCTCGCGGGGACAGTCGCCGCGTTGCTGATCGCAACTGTGGGCCTTAGCACGCTACTGACGCAGCGGTCGGCCGAGAACCTGGTCGCACAGGAGGTGGTGGCTAGCCATGCCCGGTCACTGATGGCCGATCATCTGTTCGATGTGGTCTCGACCGACCGGCACACAGTAAAGCCCTGGCTCGACCGCAACCTGGATTTCGCTCCGACGGTAGTCGATTTTGCGAAACAGGACTTCGCCCTGGCCGGCGGCCGCCTCGACTACCTCGATCATCACCAGGTCGCAGCCCTGGTCTATCGGCATCGGCAACATATTGTGAATGTTTTCATCTGGCCTGCCGGAGATGTGCGTGACGCCGCCCCGGATTGGAGCATACAGCAGGGTTACAACCTGGCGCACTGGACCGAGTCGGGGATGAACTACTGGGTCATTTCGGATGCCGATCGCAGCGGCCTCAATGACTTCGTCGGACTCCTGCGCGGCGCAGCCGTGCACACTCCGAGTTAAACGTGATTCCATCATTGGGCACGACCCCTCGGATGCTTTGGAAGCTCTCAGCTTCTGCCTTAAGAAATCCAGATGGGACATTCCGTGGACGGGACGCTTGATAGAAGACTATGAAGCGAGTTCTGAGGTGAGGCGCCTCCTGATATTCGTCTTCTCCGCCTGCACAGTACTAGGGTGTGACCGTGCTATATATGGGACCCATCACGGACGTGTGAAGATAGTCAACGGCAGCCATGAGATGGTCATCAAGGGCGAGTTGGTAATCTGTGGGCAGCTGTATAAATTCGACAATTTACGATCGAATGAATCCAGAACGTTCTTTTATCAAATCCGATCGTGCCGTGGGCAGGATTATCGAGTAGCGGTGACATTCGATTCAGGAAGCTCAGTAACACGCAGAGTCGGTTACGTTACCAGCGGCTTCGACTTCAGCGATGAGCTGATCGTGAAGCGCGACAACATAGTGGTTGGCTCTGCTTGGGTCGGGGACAGACTCGATGATTCATCGAGATGACCTCTTTGAGGGGCACGGAAACTAAAAGCGGTAGGTCGGTCGGTCGTGCGTCCGCGCGCGCCACGCAGCGTGGCACGCTGTGGACGCAATACTCCCTCCCTCCCCTCTCTCTCCCTTTAAAAATACGGCTCCCTGCTCGACCTTCCAAATACGGTTGAGAAGGTCGAGCAGGGAGCTTCCAAAGCATCGGCGCGAGCCTAGCCTTGCGAGTTAAGGTGTGGCGCGCGTCCGCCCGCGGTGTCGCGCCCATGTTTCAGATCGTCGCTCGGCTGTTCACGCCAACTCACCGCTGTAGTCCCTGTTCGCCTGACCTTACGGGATGAACCGTCGTTGACGGAATTGACCGAGCCCAGGACTGGACTGCTTCGAACGGCTTCCGGGCCGAGGTCCATGCACCATTATGGCGAACGATTTTCGCGTGGGCGGTTTCGGAGCCCTCGTTTTAAATTTTGCGCGCACGACGCGCACACCACCCACAATGTTTCGAACGCCAGGGAATTTTAACAGCGCTCCACTTCATGCAGCAGGCCCATCAAGAGCCGCGAGAAGCGAGCTCACACGCTTGCAATTTCTCCGGTCTTTTCCGCGCCGGTCGGCCGACAACTTCCGCCAACTTGATAGGTGATGGACGCTTGAACCGATCAGACGGAGCATCGGTCTCAGACAGCGTAACATCTTGAAATCGTTGGCGATTTGACTGGAGCGGGTGATCGGTTTCGCTCCATTGGCGCGTTGGGCGTCATGCTTTCTTTTCCTTCCCGCCACTGATTGCGCGCCGAACGCCATCGCGCCACTCTGCCGCGAGGTCGTATGACGCGGCGGCGGGGGAGCTTTCAATCATCTCGTCGATCAATTCAGCGAATTCTTTATCTAAGCTTCCGCGCACCGCCGAGAAGCAAGCCTGGTAACCGGGCGATGTCATAGCGCCAGCAAGAGTTCGCTCGGTGGTTTTCCATCGATCCGCTGCGATCATACCTTCGCGCCATTGACGATACATTTCTTCGTGGATCCGTAGCATCGTGACTGCGTAAAAGTAGAAGCGGCGGATTTGCTCGTCATTGAGGTCCAGGTTGCCATGGATAGCCGAGGTAAAAAGAGGTCCGAACTCAGCGTCTGTCAGCTTCAACATCACGTCATGGAGCTGTACGCTTCGGGCCTGATTCATCTGGGCGACATTACTTTTCGCGGCGAGTCGGGTTTGGCGCGCCAAATAAATTACAGAAAAGACCAACGCGATGGTCGAGATTACCTGGCTTACGTAGTAGACCTCTTCTAGAGTCATTGCCGCCGGTCCTTTGTTAGTCTCTGGAAATTCGGTTTTAAGGCGGACTTCCTATTCTGCCGGACAGTCCGGAAGCCGAGTTCGAGTCAATTTATCTGGCTACACTGGTGGCACGTTTGGTCAGCATGCAGATGAGCCAAACTTCGAATCAGCCGCCGACTCAAAACCCCTTGGTATGTTCTGACAGCGCCATGATAGGCGAAGGTTGATCGCCGAACTTGCACGTACGACACCTCCGGGCAGCTTGGTCACCGCCAATGCGAGCATCAGCGCGACGAATCCGACGCTGATCCTAATCTGAATTATCCTTATTGGCAGGGTTCGATCGACAATGCGCTTCATGTGACTTCACGATTGCGGGTTCAAAGTCTCGAAATCGAATCTTCCAGCCGCATCTGTATCGGCAAGGAACGGGCAGCGATTCACCTTGGCCGGAGCGATCTGTGGTGATGTGATGCCCTTCTATCTGAATCCATCTAAATTCGTGAACGGGGCAACGTAGCAAAAGATCCCGCATAAGCCCTTGAGGTTTTCGGGTTACCGGTTTCCCCACCGGCACGATAACCTGTTCCCCAATAAAGGACGCTAATTCAGCTTCGAGTCCGCAATTTGGGACATCGCAAAAAATTTTTCCATAAGCTTTGCACCCGGGCCGACCGCGTGCGCCGCCTACACCGCGTCTACATAGCTCGACGAGCCCTCGCCATCGCTAATGCGACGTCCAAGAAGTCCTTGATTTATAGGGTATTTTTGGAGCGGGTGATCGGTTTCGAACCGACGACCTTGTGCTTGGCAAGCACACGCTCTACCAACTGAGCTACACCCGCTCGCCGTCTCGGCAGACCAGAGCACGATCATTTATTAGTCGGCGCGACACTTGTCAAATCGCAGTGCACTCACCGCGAATCAACGAAGATGCTCGCTCTTTGTGATTGTCGGAATTCCTATTCATTCGTGTCGGCGCGGCGTCTCGACCATCCCTACCCACGCCGGACTCGCGCCACGACGCGATCAAATTGCGGCGCGCCGCGCGACGGTTGCGCGTGGCCGTGGCGCGATCAGACTCCACAATCGAATGAAGTAATCGATGCCCGACCACACCGTCAGTACCGTCGCGATCCAGAGCAAGAACATGCCGCCAGCGAAAAAATCCACGTGATAATAAGTGTAATGGATGAGCAGCCCGTGGACTGCGATCGACTGCAAAGCCATCTTGTACTTGCCGAGTTCCTCGGCGCCTACAATCCGCCCGCGACTGGCGGCGACGGCGCGCAATCCGGTGACGAGAATCTCGCGCGAGACCAGCACGACTACCATCCACGCCGGCACATGCGGCGTTCGCGGACATCGCGGCGAGCATGATCAGCGCAGCAGCAACAAGCAACTTGTCGGCAAGCGGGTCGAGTAACTTGCCGAGATTGGTTCCCGACCCGTAGGAGCGCGCGATGTAGCCATCGAGGAAATCGGTAATCGTCGCGACGAAGAAAACGGCGGCCGCAATGGCGGACGGCACCGGTCCGGTGAAGGTCAGCAGATAGACCAGCAGCGGCACCGTCGCGATGCGCATGAAAGTGAGGACGTTGGGAACCGTGAACGTCACGCCGGGACACCTTCGCCGACCAGTTCAAAGCGCGTCGCTTGAACGCTCTGGGCCAACGATCGTGCTGGGATGATTCAACTGTAAAGTATGCGCTTAATCGGCGCAACGTACATTCTCGTTCGCGCGTACTAAATCGAACTGCGTGATAAATCACATGAAAACTGTAACAACAAGCTTCGAACCTTCCGCGGAGCACAACGTCATTGATGAGGCTGGGCGAGCCGCAAAGCGAACTGCGCGGTTCGGTTGACTATCGTGCGTCAAATAGCATCGAATTAGGTTACGGTTATGTTGCCGACTGATGACATGAAAACCACCCCCCCCACCGGCAGCGACTTCCTGGTAATTGGCGGCGGTATCGCCGGGCTGATCTTCGCGATCAAGGCCTCTGCCGTCGGCAGCGTGACGGTGCTGACCAAGGCGGCCAGCGACGAGGCCAACACCGCGTATGCGCAGGGTGGGATCGCCAGCGTCTGGAGCGTCGACGATTCGTTCGAATCGCATATCGAGGACACGCTGCGGGCGGGTGCCGGTCTGTGCAATCGCGAGGCGGTCGAGGCGATTGTGCGCGACGGTCCGGAAGCGGTGCGCGAACTGATCGCGCTCGGCACGCATTTCACGCGCGTCGATGAGGGCGGTGAAGACGAATACGACCTCGGCCGCGAGGGCGGCCATAGCCATCGGCGCGTGCTTCATGCGCAGGACTTGACCGGACGCGAGATCATGCGGGCGCTCGGCGAAGCGGCGAAGGCCCGGCCGAATATACGCGTGCTCGAGAATCACGTCGCGGTCGACCTGTTGATCGAGCGCGATGCTAACCGCTGTCCGCGAGCCTGCTGGGGCGTGTATGCGCTCGACAAGGCAACGATGTCAGTGCACAAGGTCGTCGCGCGCGCGACCCTGCTGGCGACCGGCGGCGCCGGCAAGGTTTATCTCTACACGACCAATCCCGATATCGCATCGGGCGACGGCGTCGCGATGGCGTATCGGGCGGGCGCGCCGATCGCCAATATGGAATTCTACCAGTTCCATCCGACCTGCCTTTACCATCCGATGGCGAAGTCCTTCCTCATCTCCGAAGCGCTCCGCGGCGAGGGTGCGATTCTCCGCCTGCCCGACGGCACTCCGTTCATGAAGCGTTATCATCCTGACGCCGAACTGGCGCCGCGCGACGTCGTCGCGCGCGCGATCGACTCCGAGATGAAACGGCTCGGCCTCGATTGTGTGTACCTCGACATCAGTCATCACAAGCCCGCGTATATCCGCGAGCGTTTTCCGAACATCTACAAACGCTGCCTGGCGTACGGTTTCGACCTGACGGCGGGTCCGATTCCAGTGGTGCCTGCGGCGCATTATATGTGCGGCGGAGTGGTAACCGACCTGATGGCGCGGACTGCGATTCCACGGCTTTATGCAGCGGGCGAAGTTGCGATGACCGGGCTGCATGGCGCGAATCGGCTGGCGTCGAACTCTTTGCTCGAAGCTGCCGTGATGGGCCGCCGGGCGTTTGCCGCGGCGCGCGAGCAGCTAACGTCATGACGAGGGGATCGCGCCCTCGTTCCCGGAATGGGATCCGGGCGATGCGATCAAGAGCGAGCAGCGCGTGCTGATTACGCATAGCTGGGAGGAGATTCGTCGGCTGATGTGGAACTACGTCGGCATCGTGCGCAGTGACCGGCGGCTCGAGCGCGCGTTGCGGCGCATTTTGATGTTGAAGGAAGAGATCCACAGCTACTACTGGGATCACCTGATCGATTCCGATCTGATCGAACTGCGCAACCTCGTGACGGTGGCGGAATTGGTGGTGCGCTGCGCGATGACGCGGAAGGAATCGCGCGGCCTGAACTACAACATCGACCATCCGGACTTGGACGACTCCCACCCGCCGCGCGACAGCGTCGTCAGCCGCGGCGACGCGATGCCGGTGGAGGCTTCGGCCTTGCCCGCCTGATCCGCTCGCCCCCGCTCTCATTTGACCTAAGGCGAAGCGGCGTAGCGATCGTCCAAGACTCGCTCGCAAACGCTCGACTTCCATCCGGGACATCGTTTAATTCTGCCCTGCGCCGACTTCCCTCCGATGCGCTCCGCGAAACCTTTGTGGAATTCAGCCGTCGAATAAGTGTTCGATTTGATATCGGCGAATGACGCCGCAATTTCGAGGAGTACACATTATGAACAAGCTGTCACCGTTTATCGCCACCTTTACCGGGGCCGCAATTCTGGGCCTCGCCGTTTCTGCACAGGCCTTTGGCGGCCATGGAGGACATCATCATGGGTCACCAGCCTTGATGGCGTGCATGACGGCGGCGCCCGCGTCAGTCAAGACCAACCTGTGGTCAACAATCAAAGGCTCTTCTTTGCGCACCGACCGCGAGGCCGTGAAGACCGCCAAGGACAATCTGGCGCAGCAAATCCTGGCCAAGAATACGTCGCTAGGTAGTTACGAGACGGCGTTGTCGCAAGCGCAGTTGAAGATGATTCAGGATGAGGACACAGTCGCGCAAAATGTTTGCGGACAGCTTACCGCTTCGCAGTTAGCGGCGGCGTCAACGCTGTACACTAACCTGCAAACCAACCGACAGACAGTGCATGTTTACTTCCAGACTGCCCACCAGGCGTCAGGCGCGACCAGCGGCTCGAACCAAGGAGCCGATGAGCTATCAACCGATTAACTATTGACGACGCCGACAGGCTTCGCTCAAACGATCCTTTAACGCTCATGCTCATGCCGCCCGGCGCGCCATCCGACGCCGCAAGGTGGATGGCGCGCTGGCACTTCGACGGTTAGTGATGTTACGCCTCCGTGCCGATGTCTTCGGGCGGCGTGGTCTGAGGTGGCTCGGTGCGCTCGGCTGCCGGATAGGAGAACGACAGCTTGTCGCCGTCGAGATCGACGACCACGCGACCGCCCTTGGTGAGGCGTCCGAAGAGGACGTCGTCGGCGAGCACGCGCGCGATTTCGTTTTCGATCAATCGGCCCAGCGGCCGCGCTCCGAAACGCGTATCGTAGCCGCGCTCGGCGAGCCATTTCTTCGCCGCCGACGTCACCTCCATCGTGACCTTGTTGGCTTCGAGACGCTCCGAAAGTTCGAGCAGGAACTTGTCCACCACGCGCTCGATAACCGCCGGCGGCAGCGGTGCGAATTCGATAATCGCCGAGAGCCGGTTGCGAAACTCGGGCGAGAACATGCGATCGATCATCGCGCGCGGCGAGCCGGTCGTAATTCTCGGACCGAACCCGATCATCGCACGCGACAGTTCCTGCGCACCCGCGTTGGTGGTCATCACGAGGATGACGTTGCGAAAGTCCGCCTTGCGCCCGTTGTTGTCGGTCAGCGTCGCATGGTCCATCACCTGCAACAGGATGTTGAAGAGGTCGGGATGGGCCTTTTCGATCTCGTCGAGCAGCAGCACGCAATGCGGCGTCTTGTTGACCGCATCGGTGAGCAGTCCGCCCTGGTCGAAACCGACGTAGCCCGGCGGCGCGCCAATCAATCGCGAAACCGTGTGGCGCTCCATGTACTCGCTCATGTCGAAGCGCAGGAACTCGACGCCCATCGTCTTCGCGAGTTGGCGCGCGACTTCGGTCTTGCCGACGCCAGTCGGTCCGGCGAAAAGGAATGCGCCGACCGGACGATCCGGATGCGCCAGGCCCGAGCGCGCGAGCTTGATCGCGCGGCAGACCGCGTCGATCGCAGTGTCCTGCCCGTAGACGACTGTCTTGAGTTCGCTATCGAGATCCTGCAGCCGCGCGCGATCGGTCGAGGAGACGGTACGCTCGGGAATCTTTGCCATTCGCGCAACCGTGCGTTCGGAATCGCGCGCGCCGACCGTGACGGTCTCGCTGTTCTTGGCGCGCAGATGGCCGGCCACACCGGCCTCGTCCATCACGTCGATCGCCTTGTCGGGCAGGTAACGATCGTTGATGTAGCGGGCCGACAATTCCACCGCCGATCGAATCGAAGCGGAGGTGTAGCGGACATTGTGATGCTTTTCGTAATGGCTCTTCAGGCCGTTGAGAATCTGCACGGCTTCTTCACGAGTCGGCTCGGCGACCTCGATTCGCTGGAAGCGGCGCGCAAGCGCCTTGTCGCGATCGAACGAGCGCTTGTACTCCTGGTAGGTGGTCGAGCCGATACAGCGGAGATCACCCGAGGCCAGCGCGGGCTTGAGCAGATTCGACGCGTCCATGGTCGAGCCGGACGCTGATCCTGCACCGACGATGGTGTGAATCTCGTCGATGAACAGCACGATCTTCGGATTGCCAGTAGCGGCCTTGATCACGGCCTTAAGGCGCTGTTCGAAGTCGCCGCGAAAGCGGGTGCCGGCGAGCAGCGCGCCCATATCGAGCGCATAGATATGCACGTCTTTGAGCGCGGCGGGCACTTTGCCGTCGTGAATCGCCAAGCGCGAGGCCTTCGGCCAGCGCGGTCTTGCCGACCCCCGCTTCGCCGACGAAGACCGGATTATTCTTGCGCCGCCGCAGCAGCACGTGGATCGCGCGCTCGACTTCGTTGCGCCGTCCGATCAATGGATCGATTTTGCCAGCGGCGGCGCGCTCGGCCAGGTTGACCGCGTAGGTCTTGAGCGCCTTGGACGGCGATAGCTTGGGCGTACCCTCTTCACCATCAGGCTCGCCGTCACCCTCGTGCTCGCTCTCTTCGTTGGCGCCGTGAACTTCGCGATCGTCATCGGCGCCGGTCTTCGACACGCCATGCGAGATAAAGTTGATGACGTCGAAGCGCGTCACGCCCTGCTCCTGGAGCAGAAAGACGGCGTGCGACTCGGTCTCATGGAACATCGCGACGAGCACCTGCGAACCGTTGATCTCGGCGACGGCCCGCCGACTGCGCATGCAGCGCCGCGCGCTGCAGAGCGCGTTGGACGCCGGCCGCATAATGAGGCTGGAAGGCGCCGCCCTTGGTCAGCCGCTCGACGTCCTCGTCGAGGTACTTCTGGAGCTTCTTGCGCAGCGCGTCGAGGTCGGCGCCGCAATGTTGCAGGACGTTGCTGGTGGTGACGTCGTGGAGCATCGCGTACAGCACGTGCTCGAGACAGACATATTCGTGGCGCCGATTGAGCGCCTCGGTCATCGCTAGCTGCAAGGTAATCTGCAGCTCGCGGCTAATCATCACGCCTGAAGATGGCATGGCGGTTTCAGCGCCCTCCCCGGCTCATAAAAATTGGGTTCGTTATGTATATGCAAAATCAACCGCGGACACTCCCGCTTCGCGACTCGGCGATGGCCGAAGGCGACGTAAGGCAGAGTTTGCACCAAATATCGCGCCTAAAAACCATATCCAAAAATGCGGTTCGGCGGCTGAAATTGGCCTTATTTCGCAAGTTTGAGAGCAACCGCGGTTACTCCTTTTCCATCACGCACTTGAGCGGATACTGGCTCTCATGCGCGAGTTCCTCGACCGTTTTGATCTTGGTCTCGGCGATTTCGAACGGATACACGCCCGCCACACCCATCCCGTTCTGATGCACGTGGAGCATGATTCGCGTGGCTTCGGCGTGCTGCCGATGGAACACGGTCTTGAGAATCTCGACGACGAATTCCATCGGCGTGTAGTCGTCGTTGAGCAGGATGCATTTGTACATCGACGGCCGCTTGGTCTTGACCTTTTCCTTGGTGCGACGCTCGGTAACAGTGTCGCCGCCGGAGCGGCCGCCATTCTGGTTGCCGTCGTCGGCGCCGCCCGGCCCCGCGCCGCGCAAATGCATCTGAATCTTTTCGAGGTCGTGTTTCATCGCGAGCTGGGTCTCTCCCATCGCCGATTTACCAATTCAGTTTACCAGAAAAAATCGCGTCTGGCATCGCTCATGACGCCGGTACATTTTCGAACGAATAGGTCGTGAACTCGAAAATAATCATCATTCAGAGTTCGCGCCATCAGATCGGGAGGGCACTTGTTCCGCCGGGCTGGCGCACGCTGGATACTATGCACCGCGCGCTCGCGCGATTAAGCTCGGACCCTGCGAGAATCCGGGCACTGACACATGGCGTCAAAACGGGACAACACAAAACCGCTAGCCGACAGCGAAGCCGAAGTCGCCGTCTTCGATCGCATCCGCGACGTTCCGCGCGAGGATTGGAACGCGTTGCTCGCGCCCGATGACTCGCCCTTTCTCGACTGGGACTGGCTGTGGGCGATGGAGGAATCCAAGAGCGCGGCGCGCACCACCGGATGGGCGCCGTTTCATCTGATCGTGCGGATGGGCCCGGAGCACAAGATTGCGGCGGCCTGCCCGCTTTACCTGAAGAGCCACAGCCAGGGCGAATTCGTGTTCGATCATGGGTGGGCCGACGCGGCCGAGCGCGCGGGCATCAACTATTTTCCGAAGCTGCTGGTCGGCGTGCCGTTCACGCCGCATACCGGGCGACGCTTCCTGGTGGCGCCGGAATACGAGCGCACGCGGATGGTGCAGGTGCTGGGGCGGGCGCTGGTG
Organism: uncultured delta proteobacterium; assembly: GCA_963774705.1. Taxonomy (GTDB): domain Bacteria; phylum Desulfobacterota; class Binatia; order Binatales; family Binataceae; genus JADMIL01. Next base: position 299,916 of record CAVZFW010000016.1, on the reverse strand, counting down.
CAATTGTGCAGCGACAACAAACTGTCGTCGGTGCATGTGAATTTTTGCGCGCCGGAGGAAGCGGCAGCGCTGGCCGAGGTCGGTTTCGCCGAACGGCTCGGCTACCAGTACCATTGGATCAACGCGGGCTTCGCGACCTTCGACGATTATCTCGCCCAACTGAAAAGCAAACGGCGCTACGCGGTGCGCCATGAGCGGGCGGCGCTCGCGGCGCAGGGCGTCGAGATTCGCGCGCTGGCGGGCGATGAAATTCCCGACGCGCTGTTCGGCCCGATGTACAAGATCTACACTTCGACGATCGAGAAGCTTTACTGGGGCCGGCAATATCTGACGCGCGAGTTTTTTCACCTGATGCGCGACCATTTCAAGCGCAACCTCTGTTTCGTTTGTGCGTGGCGCGGTCCGGATTTGATCGCGGGAACCTTCAACCTGGAAAAATCGGGCGTGCTTTACGGACGCTACTGGGGCGCGTTCGAGGAGCTGAAGTTCCTGCATTTCAACGTTTGCTACTATGCGGCGATCGATCATTGTATCGCGCGCGGCGTGCAGCGCTTCGAGCCCGGCGCGGGCGGCGAGTACAAATGGCTGCGCGGCTTCAATCCGGCGTTGACGCGCAGCATGCATTACGTGGCGCATTCGGGACTGCGCAAGGCGATCGGAAATTTCCTGCTGCGCGAACGACGCAACGTCGAAGCGTGGATCACCGAAGGGCAGGAACGGGGACAGCTCAAGGCGCCGGCGCCCTCCAACGTCGAAACGGAATAGTTCCCCGGCACACCCAAGCCGGTTGGTTGCACTCATGCGGTCGCGGCGCTCTTACCAATGGGAAGTCTGAAACCTTATGAGGTTTCAGTGAAGGCTACGGTTTCGCGCTCCGCAACCAAGTCTTAGCGCGTGCCCTTACTTTAGTTTGGCCCGGAAGCCGATTTCGTGGCCGGCGTCGATCACCGGGACTTCGCGCGGGACGCTGTCGATCGGCTCGAATTCCTTCAATTCCTTTTTGCTCGCGATACCGAGTTCCTTGAACTTGCGCACCGACGGCAGCACCCGTTCCTGCAGCGCACCGACCGTGCGATTGAACGCGCCGACCGAGGTGTTCAGCGACGAGCGCAGAACGGCCAGGTGCTCGACCATGATCGCGATGCGTTCGTAAAGTTCCTGGCCGAGGTCGCTAATCTGCTGGGCGTTCTCGGCGACCTGTTCCTGACGCCAGCCATACGCGACTGCGCGCAACAGCGCGATCAGCGTGGTGGGAGTCGCGAGGATCACGCGCTGGTTGACGCCCTGCTCGATCAGCGACGGATCCTGTTCGAGTGCGGCGCTGAAGAAAGTTTCGCCGGGGAGAAAGAGCACGACGAATTCCGGGGTGGGCTGCAGATGCTCCCAATAGCCTTTCGCGCTGAGCTTCGCCGTATGGTTTCGCACCTGCGCGGCGTGTTCCTTCAGCTTTGCGGCGCGCAGTTCGTCGGTGGGCGCTTCGAGCGCTTCGAGATAAGCCTGCAGCGGCGCTTTCGCATCGACGACGATATTCTTGGCGCCGGGCAGCCGCACGATCAGATCGGGGCGCAGGCGGCCGTCGTCGGTCGCAACGGTGCCCTGTTCGTAAAAATCGCAATGGTCGATCATGCCGGCGAGTTCGACGACGCGCTTGAGTTGAATCTCGCCCCAGCGTCCGCGGACGATCGGCGCGCGCAGCGCTTTGACCAGGTTGGCGGTTTCCGAGCGCAGTTGGGTCTGCGTCTCGGCCAGCGACTTGACCTGTTCGGAGAGCGTGCCGTAAGCGGCGCTGCGGACGTTTTCGATCGCGCGCAACTGGCCGTCGAGGGTCTCGAGCGTTTGTTTGACCGGCGCGACGATTCCCTCGATCGCCTGCTGCCGCGCTTCAAGATCGGCCGAGGCCTCATTGCGCACGGAACCGAGGCGCTCACCGGCGAGCGTCAGGAAACTTTCGTTGGTGGTTTTGAGGACGTCGGCGGCGAGCGAACGGAAGGTGTCGGTCAACTTGCGCTCGGCGTCGGCGAGCAGGCGCTGCTGCTCCTCGAAACGCAGGCGCATTTCGTCGGCGCGCGCGTCGAGCGCAGCCCGAGCGTTTTGCGCTTCACGGAGATCGGCGCGTAAGGCCTCGGTCTCGAGCTTGCGCGATTCGAGTTCCGCGCGAACGGCAATGTTGGCCGAGAGCGCGGCCGTCGCTTCGGTCTGAGCCTCGCGCAACGCATGGTCCAACGTCGCGCGGGTTCGCGCACCGGCCCACAGCCAGCCGAGTGCACCGCCCAGCAAAACCCCCACGGCCATCGCTACTAATTGGATCATCGCACCCTCCGCCTCGAACCACCCACTCCCTGATAAATTTATGCGCGCAGACGGACCGCGTCTATTGCGGCGGTAAACGCAAATCCCCAGAAGAGGCGAACCTCGCGACTGCTGCGAATCCGATGAAATGCGTCGCGCCGATCGCAATGCTATCGTGACGCGGGCGCATCGCGCGCAGCGCCGCGGACGCAAAGTCGTTAGTGAAGGAACTGCTCAAGCAAGGCTCGACCGTCATCCTGCTGGGACCCGGTGGCGTCGGCAAAACCACGGTCGCCGCAGCATTGGGAATCGCGGCCGCCCGCGCGCGCCTCGACACCGGGATGATCACGGTTGACCCCGCGCGCCGCCTGCGCGACGCGCTCGGACTCGAACGGCTCACCGCGAAGCCCACGCGGATCGATTCCCGCCGCCTCGTCGCGGCCGGCCTCGACCCGAAACTGAAACTTTCCGCGATGGTGCTCGACGTCAAGGGCGCGTGGAACGGGCTGGTCGAGCGCTTCATCAAGACGACGGCGGCGCGCGAACGCATCCTGAAAAATCCGTTCTATCGGAGCCTGACCGAGCAATTCGCCGGCGCCGAAGCGTATGCCGCGCTCGAGCAACTCTACGACCTCCACTGCGCCGCACGGTTCGACGTCAAGATCGTCGATACTCCGCCGGCGGCCCAAGCGTTCGAGTTCATCCAGGCGCCGGCGCATCTGGTGCGATTGCTCGACTCGCGCGCCGCGCGCTGGCTCTTCATTCCGTACGCGGCTGCGGGCAAGACCGTGCTCGGATTCGCGAACCGCGCCGCCGGGTTCGTGGTTGAACAACTCGAGCAGTTCGCGGGCATCCGCACGCTCACCTCGATCTCGGAATTCTTCGGCGCGGCGGCCGGGGCGGCGGACGCGATCGTCGAGCGCTTTCGCAAGGTCGATGCGATGCTACATTCGGCGAGCGTGCATTTCGTACTGGTGACGACGACCGAGGAGGATCGGCTGCGCGAAGCTCACGCGCTGGTCCGCCAGATGGAAGCGGAGGGCCTGCGGCTCGGCGCGATCGTGCTCAACCGCATGCTCGACGAAGGCACGTTTGACGCTCTGCTCGCCGCGCCGCGTGCGATGCCGGCGGCGCTTGCCGAGATTCCGAAGTTGCGCACCGCGCTTCAGCTCGACGGGGCTGGCGAGGCGAGGCTCGATTCGATGGTTCGCTATCTCGAGGACTACGGCGCGAATCAGCGAAGCGAGGTCGCACGCGCGGCGCGCTTTGCGCGCGAACTGCCGGCGACGGTCGAACTGGCGATCGCGCCCGAAATCAACGTCGGCGTACGCGACCTCAGCACGCTGGCGAAAGTCGGAGCGATCCTCGCGGGAGAGACGAACGGGCGAAGTTTGCTCGCGGACGCCGAAGTCGCATTTGGAATCGCGACTGGCGCCACGTCGATCGCGAGTCGAAAGACTAAACCGAGTTCGCGCCGCGCCGCCCGTTGAAGTGGGAAGACGGGGAGAGAAAATCTGTGAAACCTTTGAAGGGTTTCACACTTCCCACGGTGATCAGAGACCGTGGGACTTGCGAACGATCGCGTTGCGGTGGAAAAGCCGGAGTGAGTCTATAAGCCGGGTTCTGTACCCTTGCGGGTGGCGATCATTCCTCTGGGCCGGCGATTGCCCGCCGGCTCAAGCGACCATACCCGAGGCATTATGAGCGGGCCGCTCTGCCTCCTATTTGGTCTTGCTCCGGATGGGGTTTGGCGTGCGCGCACGATTACTCGCGCGCCGGTGGGCTCTTACCCCACCATTTCACCCTTGCCCGAATGGGCGGTTTGTTTTCTGTGCCACTTTCCGCTGATCGCTCCGCGCCGTCGTTAGCGGCCATCCTGCCCTGTGGAGCCCGGACTTTCCTCCCCGTGAAGGGTGATCGCCCAACTCACTCCGGCAGGCCGATTGTAGCATCACGACGGCGGCATTTCGCGCCATCACGATGAGGACGCTTCGCGGCTGGTGAACGCGCGGTCATTCGTCCTTGACGCTCGCCTCGAAATACAGGATCCGCTGGCAGTTGGGGCAGAAATGCACCCGCAGATGTTTTTGCAGTTCGTTGTAGAGCTGCGGTGGCAGACGCATCCGACAGCCTTGGCAGGTGCCGAGCCTGGCCTCGGATACTGCCACGCCGGCGCGGCGGCTAAAGAGCATCTCGTAGCGCTGCAGCAGTACGACGTCGATATTCTGCGCCATCTGGTCGCGATCGACGTGTTGCTTGCTGATCGAAATCTTGAGGTCCTCGACCTGTGCTGCGGTTTCCTTCTCCGCCGCAATCAGTTCGGCCTTGCGCTGCTTGGAGAGTTCACCGAGCTCCGCGATACGCGCGGTGCGCGTTTCCGCCGCCTCCATCATCGCGAGCAGTTCGGCCTCCTGGCGCTGCTTGGTCTCTTTGAGGGATTCGATTTCGTGATCGACCGCCAGCGACTCACGGTCGTTGCGCACCTGGTTACTGCGCATCCGCTTGTTGCGCGCGCGGGCTTCATTTTCGGCCAGTTCCTTTTCGAGATTACGGCGGCTCACCACGCTCTGTTGGTCTTCCTGCTGTAGCCTTTCCAGTTCGGCCACGTAATCGAGCGCTTCCTGCCGCAACCGCACCGATCGTCCGGAAACGGTCGCGAGCGAAGCCTGGAGTTCGCGCAGTTCGCGGTCGATCGTTTGCAGACTCATCAACCGGGTTATCTCTTCACGCAAAGCAACCTCCGCTAAAAGCTGGTCGCATCGCCGTATCCGCGATCGCCGCCGCACAATGCGACGGCATCACGGATGAGCGATGCGATTCTTTTGACAAAAATATGGATGTGGGCCCACCAGGATTTGAACCTGGGACCAGCCGGTTATGAGCCGGCAGCTCTAAACCAAGCTGAGCTATGGGCCCTTGCGGTCTCATCAAGCTGAAGGGATATTGTACCAAGTTTGCGGACGGGATTTAAGTAGCGCTAATAGAGTGGGGATCGGTTGCATTAACGGCGAAAGATCGAGGATTAGCGTCCGTCCTGGGTCTGGCGCCGCAACGCGATCAGATCCTGCGCTTTCGCGACGGCATCGTCGCCCGTCGAATCCGATACTGCGCGCCGCAGGCTTTCGACCTCGCGCCGATGGCGATTGCGCGCCAACGCCGCAATGAATTCGGCCGCCATCGTCCGCGCTACCTCCGCCTCCGCGATCAAAGGACCCACGACGAGGGCGCTCAAGCGCTCGCGCTGCTCATCGCTCAAGCCGCTGAGAATACGGACTTCTAGCGCCGCCTGAGATTCGTTGGACAGGCATATATCCTCGAGCATCGCAGCCAGGATCGGATCATGAAATTCGACGGAAGTTGCCGGCGCCAGAGTTTCCGCCGCCGTCTCGGGCGAGGCCTGTAAGGCTATTTCGTCGCGTAACTCCGGATAATTCAGCGCGATCGCAATCAGCCCGATTTCAGCCTGTGCAACCGCATCGCCGCTCGTCGTCGACGTCGCCTGACGTGATGGCGCTGGCGCCTGCGTGCGCCCCGTCGATTGATTTGTCGCCCCGCCCTTGCGCGCTTCCTTGCGCAGGAGCGCCTCGCTGACGCCGAGAAAATCGGCCGCCTTGCGCGCGAGCAAATCGAACTCGAACGGATTTGCCACCATCCGCAGGATTTCTGCGACTCGCTCGGCTGCGCGCGCTCGTCCGCTCAACGAGGCGCCGGCGGCTGCCGCTTGCTCGCGCAGAAAATAATCGACCAGCAACTCGGCGTGGTCGATCAGTTCGGTGAAGGCCTGCGCACCACGGTCGCGCACCAGCGTGTCGGGATCGAAACCAGATGGTATGAAGACGCCGAGGCCGAGCAGTCCCGCGCCGAGAAAAACTTCGAGCGCGCGCAACGAGGCCTTGCGCCCGGCCGCATCGCCGTCGAAGCACGCGAAGATATTGCGCGAGTAGCGCGAGAGCAGGCGCAACTGGTCGACCGTCAACGCGGTGCCGAGGCTGGCAACGGTTTCCTTGAAGCCGGCCTGCCACAATGCGATCGCGTCGATGTTGCCCTCGACCACGATGGCGCGATCGGCTTTCGCGATCGCTTGTCGCGCCTCGAACACACCGTAGAGCGCGCGCGCCTTGGAGTAGATCGGCGATTCGGGCGAGTTGATGTACTTCGGCAGGCTCTGATCGAGCACGCGACCGCCGAATCCGAGCACGCGGCCCTGCGCGTCGCGGATCGGGAACATCAGGCGCGCGCGGAACATGTCGTAGGGCTGCCGCCCATCGTAGCGCTTGACCAGGCCGGTCTTCACTGCGGCTTCGAGGATTCCGCGCTTGCCGACCACCCCGGCGAGATTGGCGGGTCGCGCCGGCGCGAAACCGAGCATGAATGCGCGCGCCGTCTCCTCGCTGATGCCGCGCGCTTTCAAATAATCGCGCGCACCCGCGCCGTCGGTGGTTTTCCATAGCACGTGCTCGAAAAATTCAGCCGCGGTCTGATTCACGAACGCTAGCGCGTCACGCTCGCCGGTCGGCGCACCCCCCGCACTCGAGTGCTCCGGCAACGTGATGCCGTAGCGGCGCGCGAGCGATTGCAAGGCCTCGGCGAAGGTCAGCGCTTCGGTGCGCATCACGAAATCGAAGACGGTCCCGCCCGCGCCACATCCGAAACAATGAAAAAAGCCCCGCTCGGCGTTGACCGAAAACGACGGAGTCTTTTCGTTGTGGAACGGGCACAGGCCAACGAGGTTGCGTCCAGCACGTTTCAGGCGCACCTGCGCCCCGACGATCTCGACGATATCGGCGCGGGCACGCACTTCTTCGATTTTATCCTGGCCGAACCGCGCCATTTTTCTCACTGCTTGACGAGCAGCCCAACAGTCTTGACCTGATTTTTCGGACTGTTCGCGATCTTCGGATCGCGGCTAAGTCCTGCGAAAAGCTCGTGACGATAGTTTCAAAAGAACAATAGTATTGCGTTCCTTCACCTCAATACTCGGTCAGCTCGCGCAACCTCTCCGGGTAGTTGGTCATGATGCCATCGACGCCAAACGCAATCAGCCGGCGCATCTCGTCGGGCTCATCGACGGTCCACGCGTAGACGCTCAGATTGCGCTGATGCGCTTCGATGCAGAGGTCCTCGGTAACGATATCGGAACGCGGGTTGATCGCATCGGCGCCCATCTCGAATGCCGCGCCCACCAGTCGCGCAGGCCATTGGCTCGCCAGCAGGCCGACCCGCACGCGCGGCTCCAGATGGCGGACGATGGCGAGCGCATCCCAATCGAAGCCTGAAACGATCGCGCTCGCCAAGGCGCGATGTTCGACGATCAGATCGCAGACCTTGCGTTCGACGCCTCCGCTCTTAAGCTCGATATTGAGACCGCAGCGGCCGTCGGTCAGCGCGAGGACTTCTTTCAACGTCGGAATCCGTTCGCCCCTGAATTCATCGCCGTAGCGAACACCGGCGTCGAGGCGCTTGAGATCAACGAGCGTCATCGCGCGGACCGCGCCGCGCCCATCGGTCGTGCGATCAACCGTCTCATCGTGAATCACCACGACCTCTTCATCGCTCGAGAGTTGGACGTCGAGTTCGCACATTTGCGCGCCCGCGTGGATCGCGGCGCCGAATGCCTTGAGCGTATTTTCGGGAAAACGGCCGCTGGCCCCGCGATGCGCAATGTTCAGCACGAGCCGCATGACCACGCAATCGCAGTCATTGAAGGCGCTCGTGCGCTGAATTCATCGGCCGGTCCTGTCATCTGTATTCGATGTAACCACGCGGCCCTGCCACGCGCAATTCACCCTGGCCTCGGTCTTCCACAGCGACAGGCGCGTCGGCTGAAAATCACCGCCGATCGTACGCCCTTTTACGGTCTGTTGCGGGGATTGGTCATCCTTTATTCTTGGTTGAACAGGCGAGCCATTGATCGTCCGGCGGACCTCGAGCGTATGCGCGCACAGCCCAATCATCCCGTCAGCGATAAACTGCGCCGGCAGCGATCCTACGTGCGGCTCCAATTCGACCTGCCTGCCGCATCGGCCGACAAGGCGGCTACGCTGCTCGTGGCCAATCGCGCGCTCGGCTGCGAGGTCAGCAAGCTTCGCTCCTCGCATCCGGCACCCGCGCGCACGCCGCGCCGTGTGCGGCTCAAGGCTTATTTCGATCGGCTCAACGACGCCGACCTCAAGCGCATCCGCCGCGTGCTGGAAGCGTCCGCGATGATCACTGCGACGACACCACTCCAGACCGAACCGCTGGTCGATCCGGGCTGGGCCACGATGTGGATGACTCGCTTCAAGCCCTTCGCAGTGGGGCGTTTCCTGATCGTTCCGCCGTGGAGCCACGACCATCGCGCCGGGACGTTCCGCCTCGTCATCCAGCCCGGCCAGGGTTTCGGCACTGGGCATCATGGCAGCACCTACGGCGTCCTGCGCCTGCTCGACGATCTGTGCCAAAAGCGCTTATTCGCGCGCGCGCTCGACGTTGGCACCGGTTCCGGAATTCTTGCGATCGCGATGCGCCTGCTCGGCACCCGCGACGTCACCGCAATCGATATCGATCCGGTCGCGATCGAAAATGCGCGCGAAAATGCCGAGCTCAATCACATTGGCGGGCACCTCCGGTTGTCGCTGGTGCCGATTTCGTCGCTACGCCATCGTTTCGATCTGATTACCGCCAACATTCTTTCTTCGACCGCTGATCGAAATGGCGCCGCTGCTGATTCGCCGTCTCGCGCCCGAGGGCCGTCTGATTCTTGCCGGAATCCTAGCGCGTGAGGCCGATCGCGTCCTCGTCGCCTACCGGCCGCAGCTTCGATGCATCGATCGGCGCACCGATCGCGGATGGACCGCGTTGGTCCTCGCGCGATGAAGCCGGCGACCCATCGACCGCCCCGCTTTGCGATCGCGCAGGATGCGATCGACGGTCGCGTAGCACGCATCGGCGGCACCGAGCTGCATCACCTGCGCGACGTCATGCGTCTCGGCCTCGGCGACGCGGTCGGCATGATGGCTGGCGATGGTGCCGAATTCACGGGGCGCATCGCGCGTTTCGGGACTTACTACGCCGAGATCGAGATCGACCGGGTCGTGGAGCGCAAAGCGGTGCGCGCGACGATCGTCCTCGCCACTGCGATCATCAAAGGTCCGCGGATGGATTTCCTGGTGGAGAAAGCATCGGAGCTCGGCGCGTCCGCGCTATGGCCGCTCGAATGTGCGCGCGGGGTCGTGCGCAAACCCGGGAATGAACGTCTCGCCCGCTGGCGTCGCCTCGCGACGGCAGCCGCCAAGCAGAGTCTGGCGCCGCATCAGATGGAGATTCGACCGCCGATTTCGGTTGCCGACGCCGCTCGCGAAGTGCCAAAAGAGACGCTCGCGATGGTTTGCGCCGAAGGTGCCGCGCCGCTTGCCGCCGTGGTCCGCGGCGCACGTCCGCGCGCTATGCTGATCGCGTGCGGTCCGGAGGGCGACTTCGATGCGGCGGAGCGTCGGGCGATGGAGGCTGCGGGCTTTGTGGCTGTCGGCCTCGGACCAAACCGGCTGCGCAGTGAAACCGCTGCACTTGCCGCGCTCAGTCTCGCGGCCGGCGCGCTGGACGAAATCGAGAGAGGAATTTGACCGGTGGCTTACAAGTTCGCATTCGTGATGGACCCGCTGGAGGCCGTGCTGCCCGACAAGGACACGACCTTCGTCTTTATGCTCGAGGCGCTGCGGCGCGGTCACGAGCTTTACCACGTCGGGCTCAAGGGCCTGTATGCGCAGGGGCACCAGGGGTTTGCCCATGCCCGGCGCTGCGAGGTCGCGCGGTCGCCCTCGCTACCGCACTTCCGCTTCCTCGACGGCGGCGCGCCCTATCCGCTGGAGGCCTTCGACGCCATTTTCATGCGCAAGGATCCGCCCGCCGACGCGCCGTACCTATACGCAACGATGATCCTGAGTCTCGCCGATCGGAATCGCACCTTTATTCTCAACGAGCCCGCTGGCCTGCGCGAAGCCAACGAAAAACTCTACGCGCTCAACTTTCCCGGCGCGATTCCGCCCACCATCGTCACCTACGAAATCCCGCGCCTGAAGCGCTTCATGGAGGAACAGGGCGGCGAGATGATCGTCAAGCCGCTCGACGGTCACGGGGGTGAAGGGGTCTTTCATGCGCACGCCGGCGACCGCAACCTCAACGCGATTCTCGAAGCGGTGACCCGCTTCGAGAGCCGTCCGATCATGGGCCAGCGCTACATTCCCGAAATCCGCAGCGGCGACAAGCGGCTGATCGTGCTCAACGGCGAGCCGCTCGGCGGCACCCTGCGCGTCCCGCGCGACGATGAACATCGCGGCAACATCCACGTCGGCGGCAATTGCGTGAAGGCCGAGATCACGCCGCGCGATCGCGAAATCTGCCGGATGCTGCGGCCGCGCCTCGAGCGCGACGGGCTGTACTTCGTCGGCCTCGACATCATCGGCAATTTCCTGACCGAGGTGAACGTGACCAGTCCGACCGGCATCCAGGAGATCGATCAGCTCGACGCGGCGAATCTCGAAGCGAAGGTAATCGACTTCGTCGAATCGCGGGTCGCGGCGCTGCGCTGAGGGCCGCGGCGTCGACGCGGCGCTGCGTCGCGTGTCACGGCCCTGGTGCAAGACCCGATTCGCGCGAGCGCGACTCGGGTCTTGCACTGCCCGGGAGCGCGAGGCGCGTCCGCAACGCGCCTCGCGCTCCCGGGGATGTCGCGGGTGTTACACACCCGCTGACACTCGACCGGCCGGCCACTCAACGCACCTTGCAACGCCCGATTCGGATCGGTACCAATTAAACACCGTGGAACTTCCCTGTTTTTCTTTGCAGGGGAAGCCGCTCACGGTGGGCAGGTAGCTCAGTCGGTAGAGCAGAAGACTGAAAATCTTCGTGTCGGCAGTTCAATTCTGCCCCTGCCCACCATACTTTTCAGGATTTCCGAGACGTTTGACGACCACAGGTTCGGCGGCGCGCGCCGCGATGGCGGAATCACAAAGTTCCCAATCCATGGCGACCGGTGAAGCGCCGATCGCGTTTACGAATTTCCGGGCCCCTTTGAAGCGCCAAAGCAAAGTTATCATGCTCGCGCGAGAGAATATTCGATGCCAACCGGGTGATCACGATCGCCTCGTCGTCATCTCGAAATCCCACTTTGGGAAACCATAGCTTCGCCGATGCGAGCGATTCCACATCAGTTGAAAAGCGGAATTTGGAGAATCTATCAGGTATAAGTCCCTCGAATTGCTCATAGCTCACTATCTTCGTCCCCGTCGAGGTCCAAACGTCGCACTGGCGAAGGCTGGCGCGGGAATTGCGGGCGTTCTCCCCACTCGCGCACCGTCCCTTTTTCAACCTTTTGCGCTACACTCAAGTAGTCACTTGTCGCGAAGGGTGCGAAATGCGTTTCCCACCTCGTTGCTACTATTGTCGCCGGATTATCTGGTGGCCCTTCGGTCCGGTGTTTCTTCCGGGCCCTCTGGCGGCTTCATGTCGCACACCGTTCCTGCGTTAAATGAGTAGACCGTCGTTACACACGCAATGATTGATAACCAGAAGCGCACCGCCCGCGACCCGCTCGATTGAGGAGCTTCTGTGCGTTTGACGGAGAATTCCGGTGAAAGAGCCGCGCGAAGGAAAGATCGGACGCATGGTCCTGATGATCGCGTTAGCCGCCGCCACGGTGATGCTCATCTTGGCGGTCGGCGGCCTCATCGGCTCAGTCGTACAGCGAAACTTCCGCGATGAGTCGATGCATAACCGCCAGCCCTTTCATACCGCCCCGCAACCGCCCGAGGGTGCGCAACCGTGAGTGCGGACCACCCCCGAGACCGCGGGCGAGCGTGATGATCGGCGCGCTTCGGCTATCGCGCGGGATGTACGAAGGCTGGGTGTGGGAATCTGGCCCGGCTGGGTTAGCGCCATGACTGCCGCCGGCGGGCTCACAATTGCGTACCCGGTATTCTGCCACGCACGACCTCGAAAGGCTGGCGCGGGCTCAAGGTTTTCGACGATCGCGAATGAAGAACGCCCGAGGAAGATTTCCCCCTCGGGCGTCTGTTCGAAATCTAGAGCAGGAAAATGAAAGCCACCGTCAATCGAAGACTACCAGCCCAACAACTTCTTCGCGTCCTGGATAGTCCGAGTATCGTCCTCGGCCATGCCTTTCAGCTTCGAGGTCAGTGCTGGCACTAGCTTCAGCGCCCTGATTCGGAAATCACGGGAAGTGAAAGGTAGCGAGCAGGGTCGCCAGCATCGCGCGATCGCGGACGCTCTTGAGGGTAGCGGCGGCCGGAGCGTCGAGCAGTTCGTGGGATTGCCCATCACAGAGCGCCGGGGCGCTGCTTCTCGTTGTTATTAGGGACCGGCCGCTTCACACCATCGACCGGACTGCTGGCGACCAAGTTACGCCGACACCGGTAATCGAACAGTGCGGACAGCGCCGAGAGCTTGCGCCGGATGCGGGACGGGGCGAGCACGCGCGACTCGAGGTGCTTGCGCCAGGCGATCACATGAGCACGAGTGATGGTCCGGAGTTCGGCCGGCTGGCCCAGCCTGGTGAAGGCCGAAAATTCGCTAACATACTACCGCACCGCCGCGCGCCGTACGCCGGAAAATGAACATAACTCATCGTTCCGGGAGTGGATCACGTTCTCAGCGCGATGCTGATCAATTTTTAAGCATTGCAAGCACCGCCTGAAACCGCAAAGGCCCCTTCCCCAATCAAGTAACATCGCGGACTTTCATTCGGTGCATCCGGGCGATCGACTTGTGAGCCATGGCTCAGATAAGACATTAGTAATTGCTGGGTCGCGACGAAATCAACGAGTCGGAATCGAATAGGAGACAATCATGGATGTCATCGAAGCGATGGAAACCTGCAGTGCGGCGCGCTACTTGAAGCCCGATCCGGTGCCGCAGGACTTGATCGAACGTGTGATCTACGCCGCTACTCGTGCATCGAGTCCCGGCAACAGCCAGGAATGGGACTTCATCGTTGTACGCAATCCTGAAGCAAAGGAAAAAATCCGTGATCTGCTCGCGCCGCGATTCAAGGCGATGCGAGCGGCAGCGCCAACCGGCCGGGTTTCTAGTCGAATGATTGCTGGTGCCATGCATCTGGCGGAGACATTGAATGAGGTTCCGGCCATCATCTTCGTTTGCGGGCCGGTAGCTTATCCGCCCAACGCGCCGCTGGAGCAGTTTGTGTGGTCGGCGCTCTATCCGGCGGCGCAGAACCTGATAGTCGCCGCTCGCTCGCTCGGTTTGGGCACAACCTTCACGACCTTTCACATGTTTATGGAAAGCGAGCTCCGCGATCTGCTGGGAATTCCTAAGGAGATAAAATTCGGCGTTATGATCCCGATTGGCTGGCCGCAGAAGGATTTCGTCAAGGTCAAGCGCAAGCCGATCGCCAGCATAATTCACTGGGACAAGTGGAGCGATTGACCCGATATAACGCCATCACTGATTACGCGGCGGGTAATCTCTTAAGTGGCTGTCGAAGCCTTCACCGGAACGTGCTGGCCGACGAAATAAATAGGCCGCTGCCATTGGCCGCTTCATCGAGTTCTTTTTAGTGCGGCGATTCGTAACCGCAACAAGCGCTTGGCGTATGCACGCGGGGTAAGTCGACCCTAAGACAATCAGACTTTGGTACCATTCTAGAGTGTCTGAGCATCCTTAGCGCCACGGTCGGTGAACCCGAAGGAAGCGCGACTCTCGTCAACGTAAACGACTTAAAGAGGTCGCCGGGCCGCGCAATCTAATGCAACCGATCTGTTCAGCGGGTGCGCCTGAAGAGTATTGGGAAAGGCGCTCCCTTGCTCATCGCACGCTTCAGTTCCTGCATCACGACTCTCCGGCGCAACCTCGCTGCTCGCTATCGTCCTGCTGATACTTCGTCACGCCGGCAGGCGACTGGCGAGCATCCGGGTGACGGACAATCAGCGGTCAGACCCGCAGCGGCAACGGGTTCAACATTCTGGCGCGCGAGTGCGACCGAAGCTCGCGGTCGAGATCCATTCCCGGCGTCCTCTAGGGTACGAATTTGTCGAGGGCTGAATAGACGTAGCTCCCAAAGCCTTGGCCCAAACCGGTGGCGGACATAGCGGCGCGTGCGATCTCAATACCATTGCGATAAACGTAAGCCTGCTGGTCCGAGGTACTCAATATTATGGACAAAGGGCCAATTGGAGCTTTTCCGGATACCACTCGAACTGGCCTTCGGCCAGCGCCGGCGAGGAGGGTGCCCCTGTCTTGCCCGATAGCAATCGCCCGGGCTCCGTGGGCTCGCCCGGGTCGCGGTCAAAAAAGCCGATTGCGCGAACGCATCCCGCGCTTCTGATTCTTCTTCTCTCAATTGTGCAATCGAGAGGGACTCCGATACATCGGCGCTTCTTCCCCTCTCGCGATCGCTGACTAGCGATTCGCTGCGGTTGCGAAAAACACGACGGCAATTGCACCCAAGACCGAAACATAGATGGTCGGGTACAGTACGCGCGAGATTCTGCGGACTCGCGCCGCGTATTCTGGGCGGCTCCATTCATGACTCTGATGGACTGCGACAAGTTCGACAATACACGCGCAACTGAACGCAAAGCTCACAAGAAAGAACGCGTCGATGAATGTGAGGTAAGGCACCTTAGGCAGGCTCGAAGAAATCGCGAATAGAAACGCAATTTCGGTCAGAATGGCGGTCATGGTGATCGATATCTGAGTATAGTAGTCGCTGGTCTTTATCCAGAATGCCGAATATGCAATCGCGACCATCGCAAGCAGCGGCACAAATACTTTCCAAATGTAGTATCGGTAGCGCCGCTTGACGACCACGTTGATTTCAAGTCCGGATATCATCTTGCCGGTTCTGGCTATTTCATGACGATGCTTTGCGCCGCGCAGGCCGAGAATCTTCCACTGCGCGAGCTCCACGAAGGGTTCCGTCCCTACTCCGCCGACCTGGCTGTCGTATTCGAGGGTCATCATTTCGCGCTCATCAAGCAACGGATCCACGAATATTCCCAGCGATTCAGTATCGAAGGGGAAGGGTTTGAGGTAGAAGGAGTTCGTAAGCTCCGCCTTGAACAGTTCGAGGTAATGGATGGTCCCGTCGGGAGTCCCAGTGATGTTGATGTTAGTCCGCTCCCGTTGGACGGCAGCGTTAACCAAAAAGACCCGCGGAAGCCAGATGCTATCAGGGGAGTACGATCGATTCGTGTGGCCTCCGGCCGGACTGAATGCCAGGCGCAGATCTTTCCAGCTCATGAAGAGATAGCCACTGATACGGAACGTCTCCTTGACTTCGTCAACGTCGATCAAGTTGGTAAGGAACAGTCCGGTCTTCACGTCGACCGGCTGGTGATCAGCTATCGGCGGGCTCTGCAAGCCGGTATCAGCTTCGATTCCGACCGCCCGCACGATTGCCGGCGTGAGCGTGCAAACCAGCACCGAGATCACGCTCAACCTTAGGAAACGAGCGATGCCGGCCTTTCGCCTACCGATCGTTGCAGACTGTTTGGATCGGGTCATTCAGATTAGTTGAAAATTCGTGGTTCCAGTTCTTACACTAGAGACCCGCGCGTTCGAGCGGGTTGCCTGTGAGGTTATTTCCGGAATTGCGCGGCCTAGGATTCGACATCCGGTAACAGAAATAGTCAACGGGACGAGCGCCAGCAAGCCGGACACTTTACGCTGTCCAGTGCCAAGAATAAAATAAATTCGTTGCGCCACAGGATAGCTGGAGACATCTCTTGACTGAATCTGACGAATTCGATCGAGCATTCTCTCGAGCGGCTGAACTGTATTCCACGCCAGCTCTCAAACAGCCTAGTCGTCTACCTCATCCCAGCTCTTATCCGGATTGTATTCGGCTATTTTGTTGGCCACCTTTGCTGTGTCCGGGCCAAGGTCCTTCTGAACGATAACACCGCTTTGATTTATCATAAATGTCATGACGCCCGACGCACGGTATGTTGCAGGATAAGCAAGGAACGCAAAACCATGCGTCATTTTTCCCCCTACCACATAGTCTTTCGCACCACCGGGAGCATTTTTTCCTTGCCGGGAGAGGATTCTGTAATAATAGCCGTGAAACGGAATGGGCGCGGTGGCGCCGGTCCGGTAGCCCTCAGCTGTAGCATCCGCGATTAGGGGCCCAATCGGACTTTCCTCTTCGCCGGAACTAACCGGCCAATATAGGCCATCTTGTTTACCTGGTGCGCTCTGAATCTTCTGCGCGAAGTGCTTGACGCTTCCATGATCCCGAATCTCGCTGGCGTACTCTTGTTGCGCGTCTGCTAGGTCGGCAAGTACGTCAATAGTAAACAGTTCGTTACGACCGATACGACGAAAGAGCAGCTCTCTTTTGCCAGCTTCCGTGTCGAATGCCCACCCGTTGCCATTCTTGACTAACGGAATCGGAAATGGCCAGTTATCAGCCCCGAGATACAAGATTACTCGACCTTGGTCATCGTAGGCCAAACGCTGCATCTGGTCGTACTTGGCGACAAAATTGTCACGCGAGTTGTTATCAGCAACCGGATCGCCCGACGAGAGAATCTCCTTCGCATCGCTACCTAGAATAGAGGAAAGCGCGGCCATATCGTCGGTGCGCGCCGCCGCTACCAGGGCCTTCGCGGCTGCCGTAGCTGATGGGAATACTTGCTGTCCCGATGGTGTCGCGGCGATTGCGGTTGAGACGAATAAGAAGCAGCACGCAAGTAGCGGGAGTGTACTTAGATGTCCGTATCCGCCGGACGCACTAGAATTCTTGAAGTATTGCATCGCTAGTCTCTGTATCGTTTCGCGTTTCCATGCTAACCGCCTTCGATTCTTGGGGCCCGAATCGCCAGCTAGCGCCGTCGTCCACCACCTCCGCCACGGCCACCGCCGCCACCTCCTCGACCACCTCGACCGCCACCGCCGCCTCTCCCACCACCGCCCCCACCAAAGCTGGATTTCCCGCGGTTGCTCGAGGCTTGAGCTCTACCACCGGGTTGATAGCCCCCGAATGCTCCATTGCGTCCGCCTCTGGAATCAGACGCGCCGCCAAACCCTCGCTTCTGATTGTTGGCGCGATTCCCAGTTGCGGGTCGGTTAGAGGCCATCCTATTGGCTGGCTGCGCTGACGCATTCCCATTTCGCAGGGGTTGGTTCTGCGCCAGATTTCTGTTCGAGCTCCCGAGCCCTGGATTGTTGGAAAGAGTGCTTGCCTTGGGGAAATTCGGCGCCACGTTGGAGTTGCCGCCGCCCGCGTACGGCCTGGCTTTAGACGGATTGTATGGCCGAGTGGTTGGTCCGCCCAGCCTGTTGGGGGCGCCCGTTCCGCGGACAGGACCAGGTCGAGGACCACCGCCAACTCCCCCAGGGCCACCGATTCCTCCCGGACGCCCGACACCGCCTGGCCCGCCAACTCTCCCCGGTTTCCCCACTCCACCAGCGCCGCCCACAGCGCCGGGCCTACCCACTCCCCCCGGTCGGTTTGCAGCCGGTGGCCTTGCAGGATAGTTGCCGCGTCCTGGTGGGACCGGCGAATTGGATACGTAAACATTATTGTTATAGTGGACCGACCCACCTGACCCGTTAGACCAACCGCAGTCCCAATCATCGTCATCTTCATTGATCAGCGCACCGAGCGCCATCCCGGCTCCGAACGACAGCAGCCCGGTCGCCAACATTTCGGTACCGGTATATCCCGTGGGAGCCGCCATCGGAGCTCCGTAGGCTGTCGCCGGGTTATATTGGGGCGCATACACAACCCCTTGTTCAGCGGGCTGAATGATCACTGTTTGTTGTTGCGCAGCGGGTTGCGCCTCACCTTCCGATGACACGGGTAATGGCGCAGGTTGAACTTCTACTTTCTGCTTTGTGGTGCTCTTAAGGGTCCCAGCCTCCACAGCTCGAGTACGCAGCGACTGGATTGCTTTCATCACATCATCAGGCTGGTTGTAATATGCTTCTCCGAGCGCTGAAGTCCAAGCCAGGCTGTCGTTCATCGTTTGTAGAACCGGAGAGAACTGTGCCAACGACTTAATGCTGGGATCCCAAGGTTGTGCATTCACCTGAGCGGCCAGCTGCTCGCGAGGAAGGTTCGAGTTTTGCTGCAACCACGCAAAAGCTTCCACGACTTGATCCGGATAAGTCGAAGCCACCAGGATTCGGGCGACCAATAAGTCAGGATACAGTGCGATCGGCGAGACCAGCTCCTCCAGTTCTTGCTGAGTACCAGCCCCCGGAGCCGGTCCGGGTTCGGCTGCTGCAGCGATAGTTTGATCTGAGGCGAACGAGTAACCGATCGGCGACGATGAAATGGACGCTATTATCGCTACCGTTACTATCAATGGCAGTAAGCGGCCTTCGCCCCTTTCTAGTAGTCTCACTCTCACACTCCCCGGTGACTAGTGACTGAAGATATCCGATTGGCATAGCCTCTGTCGTGGTCAATTGATCTTTCCATGACCAGTCGCGATGCTCTACTTAATGTTGCTGGATTTTTGATCACTTTCGAGGCGGGCGTCTATCGGACCAAGGTCTGATTTTCCGTTCGAATCCGGTAAGTCACAATTCTTTTGAATCTAGTTTGGAATTGCGGCCACTACGGGGAGTTTTACAGAGCCATAACGAAAGACGCATCCGATTTGAGCGCAGCGGATTCGGTAGCTTTGCACGATGAGGACCAGGTTCTCGATATACTACGTCGATCAGTATTCGGACTCTGGGATGTCGTGAACGATCTTACTCGATTAACGCCGACGCGACGGTCTGAGTTCCGTGTTGCCATATTTGGTTCCGCTCGCATTTCCCGAGACAAGTCGGTGCATTCCGCGGTTCGCGATCTGGCCAAGCAACTCGCTCTAAATGGTTGTGCAGTCATAAAGCTTTGCTGACTCCTGTTGGCTTTCGACGGTTGTGGAGGACCGCCAGTGGACAGTGCCAGTGCAATTCCAGCCAGGAGCAGTGAGTTCCCTAGTTTTACCACAATTCCTGTCCGTTTCTACGGTCGCCTCCATTCGTGTGAAGTATTCATACCTGTCTCATTCTCGTTCGTCCTCTGGCTCAACATAATTTAGACCTAGTTCGATGGTCGGCCGCGGGTGAGGATCAACCTCACTCGTTTTGGCCGAACCGTTGTCGGTGGCTGTCGGACTAAGGTCCGATTTACGGCCGGGCGAATTGGGAGTCGGATGAAGATGAGGTCATTTGGGTGGCAAACCCGTTGGTAATCGTGATCGACGACGATCCCTCGATCCTACGCGCCTTGCGCCGGCTTGTCTCTGGGGCAGGCTTTGACGTTCAAACCTTTGATCGGCCAAGCGCACTGCTCAAGAGCGAATTACCAAATACAGGGGCGTGCCTCATAGTTGATATAGATCTGCCGGAGATGAACGGCGTTGAACTATGCGAGACGCTTGCAGGTTCTGGGTGCACGCTTCCTGTCATCCTGATCACAGCGCACACAGATGAGGAGACACGAATGCTGGCTGATGGTGCTCATCCGGTTGCGCTGCTTATCAAGCCATTCGGCCGAGATATCTTGATAAATTCAATCCAGAGTGCGCTGCTCGCCGACCAGCAAGGTTAGTGATCATCCAGCGACCCCGCCGAGTCACGACCTCAGCAAAAGTCGCCAGAATCGTCGACTGGTTCCGCACAGAAATGTGGGCGATCACTCCGAACGAGTGATTTAGTGCATCCGTTCGACACACGGAATTGAGATTCGTTCCCTACAGAACCAAACAGGTTGCCCTTCTCATTGACACGTAACCGCTTTTGAGAATATTCGTTCGGTGAACGCTCGAAAATTGGCACTCGTTTTTGCTTTCTTCTCCTTTTGTTGACGGGGAAGCGTTTGGAATCCGACGGTTCGATAAGTGCAAAAAGGAAGGGTGCTAGGTGCGCAATCCTGCCTTTTCTCCTAAGCCGGTTTCCAGGAAACCCTTCGCAAGGATGGCCGATCGGCAATCTGTTGCCGATTCTCTGGAGGGAAAACGCTTTGAAGAGTTCATCGAGGAACTGTCGGCTTCGTTTGTACGCTCGCCGGTCGATGAAATCGGCAACGAAATAGACCGTTGGATCAAAGAGATCGTGCTCGGGCTCAACCTCGATCGAGGTACCTTGGCTCAGCTTGCTCCGAAATCGGGTAAGTTGACGGTACGTCATTCCTGGGGGCGCGACCACCTCACCAAACTTCCAATCGGCCTCGAGCTTGCTCGACCCGCTCCATGGTTTGATGGGATGCTGGGGAAGGGGCGCACCGTTGCGTTCTCAACCGTGAAGCAACTTCCCACGGAATTCCTCACTAATGATTGGATTGCGTTCCGACGCTACGTCCCCAAAGCAAACGTCACGGTACCGATTAGAATCGCCGGGGAAGTCGTTGGAGCGCTCGGGTTTGCCTCCCTGAAAAGGGAACGTACGTGGTCGCCGCGGTTACTCCGGCGTTTGGAACTGGTCGCACAGGCTTTCGGGAGCGCACTGGAACGAAGGCTCGCAGCTGAGGAAATTGCCCTCCTCCGTGATGAGTTAAATCACCTGTCGCGTACTGTAGTCATGGGCGAATTGACCGCTTCGCTGACTCATCAGCTCAATCAGCCGCTTGGCGCGATCCTGATTAACGCAGAAGAGATCCAAAGGATGCTTGAGACTACGGAGCCCGATCTCGGGAACATCCGGGACATTGTGGGCGATATCATCCAGGATGATCTGCGTGCGACTGAGACTATCAAGGGGCTGCGCGGCTTCTTTCGTAAAAGTGAGGTCGAGAAGAAGACTCAGCTCTATGTCAGAGAGGTTGTCGCTGAAGTAGTGCGAATGGTTCGCAGCGATGCGATGTTGCGAAACGTATCGCTGGCTTTTGAAGCGCCCACTGTGCGGCGGATACCAGTGGCCGGAGATCGAATCCAACTCCAACAGGTGATTCTCAATCTGGTTCTCAACGCCTTCGACGCAATTTCCGAAAAAGACGACCTCCGCGAAGTCTCCATCAGGATGAGCGTGGGAAAGGATGAAGTCAGGGTAGCCGTCGCTGATTCGGGCAGCGGCATCGACCCGATAGCAATTGCGCAAATCTTTGAGCCCTTTTTTACTACCAAGCCCAAGGGAATGGGAATGGGTTTGGCAATCGCCCGTTCGATTGTGAGGGCGCACGGTGGACAGATTTCCGCCTGGCGGAATCCTGATCGTGGCTCCACGTTCGAAATTGTGTTGCCGGCATTGCAAGAGAATAACTGATGACGGCCAGCACCAATCTAGGAACGACGAACGACAGGGAGATCATAGCGATTGTCGACGACGACGAATCGATTCGAAAGGCGCTGCTTCGAACACTTGTTGGGGCTGGAATGGAGGTCCTGGCTTTTTCGTCAGCCCAAGACCTTCTGGCAGTAGCCGAAATCGAACGTATGTCGTGCGTCGTTTCAGATCTGCGAATGCCAGGAATTGACGGGTTGCGCCTGCAGACCGCGTTGGCCGAACGCGTGCCTCATGTTGCCATTGTGTTTGTCACCGGACATGGCGATGTACCTTCAACTGTACAAGCCATGAAATCAGGCGCGGTCGATTTTCTTGAAAAGCCCGTCAGACGAGCAAATCTGTTGGAGGCGATTGCTCGAGCCACGCAGCGAACTCACCGCTCGGAAGCGGAAGCAGTGGACTTGAATTCTCTCAGGCGGCGATACGCGAAGCTGACTCCGCGCGAGCGGCAAGTCTTCGCGCTGGTCGCAGCGGGCTTACTCAATAAACAGATCGCTGCCGAACTGGGAAACGCACTGAAAACCACAAAGCAACATCGCGGCGCTGTAATGAACAAGATGCAGGCGGAGTCACTGGCTGGTTTGGTGATGATGGCGGCACACCTCGGTGTCAGGCCGTCGCAGACGGATTTCTCAAGGGCCATGGGACGAGCTCGAGAGAACTGATTGTTCAAGACATGCTGCACGGTCCCCGTCGCGGGCTCCTAGAACTAAAGTACGACGATCATGCCTAGGCTGACGCAGTTATAAAGACCGTATCGGACCTTGGTCCGATAGGATGGTAACGTCGGTCTGTGACAGCATTGTGGTCGCCTTGATAGGGCTATTTGTTGCAAAGCGTCTTAGAGACTTTGGATTCACTATATTTTTGAAAGGTCGAAACTCAAGCAAGAGCCGAAGTTGGCTGTGAACTGCTCAATCGTCTTTCTGACAATCAATCTTGTGAGTGTCGCGTTCGCCCAAGACACACGAACGTTCGAGTCGCCTCCGATCCTGCAAGCGCCGGAACTCGCCCCTGCGACTCTGCTTAATGGGAGCGGCTTCCACGTCGATAAGAGCGTTCCCACTGACGGCTTGACCGCCAACTATGCAATTCGCACCGATCTCGGACCGCTTCAGGCGCATGGATTGGAGATGCTCAGAATAAGGGTCGCAGAAATGCCTACTATGGTGGAGCTACAGAACACCAGCAAAACTCGGGTGTTCGTGCGATCGGTCTTTACGGCCGCATCTCGCCAACTTATGCGAATGAAAGTAGAGGGTACCTAACTTTTTTGGTGAGGATATTATGTCGAAAAAGCTGATTCTTATCGCGATCGCAATCGTCGCGATAGGCGGCGGCGCGGCGGCGTGGCTGATACTCTCCAAACCCGAGTTACCGGAAGGCTTTGCTGGCGTTAACGGCCGACTCGAAGCCAAACAGGTTGACATCGCGACGAAATATCCAGGCAGGATCAAGGAAGTGCTCGCTGACGAAGGGGATACCGTAGATGAGGGTCAGGTCGTCGCGACGATGGACACCGAGCCCCTCGAGGCTCAGTTGCGTAACGCCGAGGCGAAGATTCGGGAGGCTGAGGACAATCGGCGCACCGCTTTCGCAGAGGTCGCGGTCAAGAAGGCCGAATTGACCTATTCCGACAAGCAGTATCGACGGTCAAAGGAACTTTTGGTGCGTGGCGCCGTCAGCGAACAGGAAAGAGACATCGATCTCGCCCACCGGGACACCAGCCAGGCAGCCTTGCTGGGCGCCCAGGCGCAAGCGGTTCGTACGCAATCTGCAATCGACGCTGCTACCGCGGAGGCCGAGAGATTAAAAGCTGAAATCAGGGACAGCGTACTCAAGGCCCCCATCAGAGGAAGAGTACAGAATCGTCTGGCTGAACCGGGCGAAGTTTTGCCCGCTGGGGGCAAGGTACTCGCTCTGGTCGATTTGAGCGACGTCTATATGTATTTGTTCCTCCCTGAGAAGGTGGCCGGAAAAGTGCCGTTGGGTGCGGAAGCGCGAATCGTTCTCGATGCCGCTCCTGGGTATCCGATCAGGGCGGTCGTGTCATTCGTTTCGCCAAGTGCGCAGTTTACTCCGAAAACCGTCGAGACCGCCGAAGAGCGTCACAATCTGACCTTTCGCGTCAAGTTGCAACTCGATAAGAAGCGGCTTCGCCAGTTCGAGCCTTTCGTGAAAGTCGGGATCCCTGGCATGGGCTATGTTCGATTTGACAACAGCGCCCAGTGGCCGCCGATGCTTCAAGTGAAGCCGGTTCCCGAACAACTGTGGAAGCCCACTGGCTCCACTGGTTCCAATTCATGAACATTACGGCGCCCGAGACCGTTGCGAGCCTAAAAGGAGTTTCGCAGCGCTACGGAAAGGCCATCGCGCTCGATGACGTCAATCTCGACTTTCCCGCGCAAAAAATGATTGGCCTGATCGGCCCTGACGGAGTTGGCAAATCGACCCTCCTAGGCATCATCGCGGGGGTTCGTCGCATACAGATCGGCAACGTCACCGTGCTGGGCGGGAATATCGCAGATGCTCGCTTCAGGAATTCAGTATCGTCGCGAGTGGCGTATCTACCTCAGGGACTCGGAAAAAATCTGTATCCGACTTTGTCGATCTTTGAGAACATCGATTTCTTCGGGCGTTTGTTCGGCCAGTCGCATGAGGAGCGCGACTGGCGAATAAAGGATCTGTTGGCCAGCACGGATCTTACGCCGTTTCGAGATCGTCCGGCGGGAAAATTATCCGGAGGCATGAAGCAGAAGCTGGGTCTGTGCTGTTCGCTGATCCACGATCCGGATCTGCTCATTCTCGACGAGCCGACCACCGGTGTTGACCCACTCGCGCGAAGACAATTCTGGGAACTGATCGACCGCATCCGAAGCCGCCGCTCAGGTATGAGCGTAATGGTCGCCACCGCTTACATGGACGAAGCGGAGAGATTCGATTGGCTAATTGCGATGAACGCCGGCAAGGTCTTGGCAACTGGAAGTTCCGACGAACTGAAGCGCGACACCAACGAGACGACACTCGAGAGAGCTTTCATTCAGCTGCTTCCGGAGGAATCGCGGCGTGGCCACAAGGAGCCGGAGATTTTGCCCTGGCAATCCCGTGGCGGTACTCCAGCGATCGAGGCGCACGGTCTGACTCAGAAATTCGGGAGCTTTACCGCGGTCGATCACGTCAGCTTCCGCATCGAGCGCGGAGAGATTTTTGGCTTTCTCGGCTCTAATGGGTGCGGCAAGACAACCACGATGAAAATGCTGACAGGCCTGCTACCGCCCACCGAAGGGGCCGCTGTGCTCTTCGGCCAGGAGGTTCAGGGTGGAGACGTCGAGTCGCGCCGGCGAGTGGGCTTCATGTCGCAAGCCTTCTCCCTCTACACCGAATTGACGGTGCGCCAAAATCTTGTTCTGCACGCGCATCTTTTCGACATTCCGAAAGAAGCCTCCGACAAGCGTGTCGATGAGTTGCTGACACATTTCGCGCTTGAATCGGTAGCCGACACCTTAGCCGAAAGTCTGCCGTTGGGCATCCGGCAGCGGCTCTCTCTGGCGGTTGCGGTCATCCATCAGCCGGAGATGCTTATCCTCGACGAACCGACGTCCGGCGTCGACCCGATCGCGCGGGACGGATTCTGGGAACTGTTGATCCGGCTGTCACGCGAGAACGGCGTCACCATTTTTCTTTCCACTCATTTCATGAACGAGGCCGCGCGCTGCGATCGGATGTCGATGATGCACGCGGGGAAGGTACTAGCTCAAGGACCTCCTGCCGAGTTAGTCGCCGAGCGGAAAGCAAAGAATTTGGAAGACGCCTTTATCGGCTATCTAGAGGAAGCCGCCGAAAAGTCGCTCATTACTTCCGCAACTTCCGAACCCGCTGAAATGAGCGGTCCTGCAACACATGTCGATGAAACGCCGAGCCAGTTCAGTCTCGGACGGGTGTGGGCGTTTGCGCGTCGCGAAGCGGTTGAGTTGCAGCACGATTCAGTTCGATTGGCTTTCGCGGTGCTCGGACCGATTCTTCTGATGATCGTATTTGGGTACGGGATCTCGCTTGACGTCGAGCATCTGCCTTTTGCCGTATTGGACTTTGACGGAACTCCTGCCAGCCGTGATTATATCGATAGCTTTCGCGGCTCGATCTACTTTGACGAAAAAACTCCGATACCTAACTACGAGGAGCTCGACCGGCGCCTGCGCAACGGAGAATTACGCGTAGCGGTGGAAATACCTCCCGCATTCCAGAAGGACTTGCAAAGAGGCCGCCAACCCGAGGTAAGCGCGTTTCTTGATGCTGCCGTTCCCTTCCGGGCTGAAACCGCACGAGGTTACGTCGAGAGCGTACATGACCAGTACGTGACACAACTACGCCAGTCAAAGGGCCTGCCGCCGGCCGCCGAGCCGATAAAGATAGAATCGCGGGCCCTGTATAACCAGCAGTTCGAAAGTATCTATGCGATGGTTCCGGGGGACATTATGCTCCTCTTGATACTTATCCCGAGCATGCTGACCGCACTCAGCGTCGTGCGTGAGAAGGAACTCGGCTCAATTGCTAATTTCTACGCCGCCCCTGCGACCCGGTTAGAGTTCCTCGCAGGCAAGCAGTTGCCGTATGTGGGCGTGGCGCTAATCCAGTTTGTGACCCTTGTCGCCCTGGCGATTTTCCTTTTCCGTGTCCCGCTGAAGGGAAGTTGGGAAACGCTCGTCCTCGGCGGGGTGATCTATATTCTTGCAAGCACGGGGTTCGGCTTACTGATTTCCGTCTTCGCCCCGACACAAACTGCGGCAATTTTTGCGGCGGCGATCATAACGATTCTGCCGGCCGTGCAGTTTTCTGGAATGTTCGTTCCGGTCTCTTCGCTGACGGGCGGAGCATGGTTTGCCGCGAGGATCTTTCCCAGCACCTACTTCCAGGCGATTAGTGTGGGAACGTTTACCAAGGCGCTGGGCTTGCTGTCGTTATGGCGCAATGTCGCTGCGCTCGGTTTGCTAGCTCTTATTTACTTCGTCACATCCGTTGTATTGCTGGAAAAGCAGGAAGACTAGGCGATGCAGCATCTTCGGCACGTCATTCGGCTCGGGATCAAAGAGCTCCTCAGCCTTTTTCGCGATCCTGTATTGCTTTTCTTAATCGTCTATTCCTTTACCTTCTCGGTATATACGCCCTCAAAGAGCGCCGTAATGGACGTTATAAATGCTTCGATCGCAGTGGTCGACGAAGACCATTCGACGGTGTCCCGGCAGATACGTGATTCGTTGCTACCGCCTCTGTTTTTGCCAGCTGCCACGATCCCGTTCAGCGAAATCAACCGCGCGATGGATGAGGGCGAATATACTTTCGTTGTGAACATTCCGCCCAAGTTCCAGCACGACCTCACCAAGGGTGTTACACCAACGGTCGAGATCATCACTGACGCCACCGCCATGAGTCAGGCGGGTCGAGGCCCATCATACATCCAAAAGATCATCACGAACGAAGCACAACCCTACTGGGCCGGCCGTGGGAAGCCTCAAAACCGGGAGTTAGCCAAGTTGGTGACCCGGGCGCGCTTCAACCCGAATATGCAACAGGGCTGGTTCGTGGCCATCAACCAGATCATCAATAACATCTCCGTTCTGGCGATCTTCCTGACCGGCGCTGCCGTCTTGCGTGAACGCGAACATGGAACAATCGAGCATCTGCTCGTGATGCCGCTACGTCCCTACGAGCTTATGTTCGCCAAGATATGGGCCAATGGACTGGTCGTTGTCGTAGCTGCGATGGCCTCACTCTTCTTAGTCGTAAAGGGGGCAATCGGTGTCCCAGTCGCCGGCTCAATTCCTCTGTTCGTCGGAGGGCTCGTTGTGTACCTATTTTCAGTAACAGCCCTTGGAATCATGCTCGCGACGGTGGTTCGCTCGATGCCACAATTTGGATTGCTGGCATTCCCGGTATTTATCGTCATGAGCCTGCTCTCGGGTGGTCAGACTCCGCTAGAGAGTATGCCGATACTGCTGCAACGGATTATGCAGTTCGTGCCCTCGACGCACTTCGTCAGCTTTTCTCAGGCGGTACTTTTCAGGAATGCGACCCCGAGTATGGTGTGGCCGGACCTGGCCAAGATGTTTCTGATCGGCTCCGCCTACACCCTCTTCACGCTTTCCAGATTCCGGAAGATGCTCGCGGCAATTCAGTAGAGGAATCCAGGGTGAAATTTAAAGTATCGTTGATGGCTTTGAGATACCTCGCCCTTCTTACGATTACGAGCGGTATAATCGGTTGCTCGCCGGCAACGGAACCTCACGGTTTTTGGGGCAAGCTCTGGTCGCTCGAAGTCGGCCCGGACTATAAACCGGTGACGCTTAAGCCGGTCGAGCAATATCGTTCGCAGATCGTACCGTCCGAGGCCGACTCATTGGCGGATTTGCCGTGGTGGAAGGTTTTCGACGACAAGGCTCTTCAGCAGCTTATCCTTACGGCCTTGGAGCACAATTATGACCTTGAGCTTGCCGCGGATCGGGTTGAGCAGGCGCGTGCTCTGGTCGGAGTGACAGCATCGCAGCTCTATCCACAGATAGGCTATCAAGGCTTCGCGGGGCGGGAAAAGGCTTTCGTACCCCTGGAGCAGTCGGGGGGAAATGTTACCTTCAACGCTTTTGCGGGCCTGTTTAGCGTTGTCTGGGAACTGGATGTGTGGGGGCGAATTCGGCGTTCCACAGAAGCCGCACGCGCGAATCTTTTCGCTCAGTCTTATGTGCGACGCGGCGTGATGCTTACTTTGGTGAGCGACGTTGCCGCCGGCTATTTCAGCCTGCTTGAACTTGATCGCGAGCTCGGCATCGCGCGGGAGAGTTCAGTCACCTACGAGAAGACTCTCGATCTGTTCAACCAACGGTTTCAGTTCGGCAAAGACAGCAAACTGCCGGTCGCTCGCGCTCAGGCCGCGTACGATTCTAGTATCGCCAACATCGCTAGCTTGAAGCGGGCCATTGTACAACAGGAAAACGCGCTTAGTATTCTGTTAGGTGCGTATCCGGAAGAGATTGCGCGAGGAGCGCAGCTGACTGATCAATCGGTGCCGAGCACTCCGTTGGGCCTGACAACAGACATTATGCAACGGCGGCCTGACATCTTGCAGGCTGAGCAGAATATGATCGGCGCGAACTCTCAGGTTGGCGTTGCCGTAGCAAATTTCTTCCCGCGAATCGGATTGTCGGCGCTCTACGGCGGACAGAGTCAGAGTATAAATCATATATTAGACGACAGCTTCAGCATCTGGAATATAGCGGCCAACCTGGCGGGTCCAATCTTCCAGGGCGGACAGATATTGGAAACATATTACGCGCAGCAGGCCCTCTGGGAAGGGACTATCGCGCAATACAAACAAACGGTTTTGGTGGCTTTTCAGGAAGTATCCGACGCCCTCATCGCGCAAACGACGTTGGTTGATAAGCGCACCGCGCTCGAAGGTCAGGTTGCCGCTCTGAAGGACGCAGTCGATCTGTCACTTCTTCGGTATAATGCCGGACGCGCAAGCTACTTCGAAGTCTTGGAAGCAGAACAGCTGCTTTTCCCTGCAGAAGACGCACTCGCACAGACCCAGCGCGATCAGATCCTTGTTGTTGTAAATCTGTATAAGGCGCTCGGTGGCGGATGGAAATTGAGCGACACACAATGGACCCAACAGCATTAACGCCAAATCAGGCAGCGCCAGAAGTGAACCCCTTGACAGTTAAAGTGGAGGGCGGTGCAGTGCGCAAAAAGTCCGGAGTCAAAGCTAAAGCAAGGACGCCTTCGAGCGTCCCGAAAGGGAAGCTCAAGAAGAGAGAGTTCGAGAGCCAGCTCGCAAAGCTTCAGGCTGAACTCGTTAAGGTACAGCTGTGGGTGCAGGAAAAGGGACTTAAGGTTATCGTGGTCTTCGAGGGCCGCGACGCTGCGGGAAAGGGTGGAGTCATCAAACGGATCACTGAAAGGGTTAGCCCCAGAGTCTTCCGACTCGTGGCACTGCCGGCGCCGACGGAGCGCGAAAAATCGCAGATGTACATTCAGCGCTACATTTCCCATTTTCCAGCCGCTGGTGAAGTGGTCATCTTCGATCGCAGTTGGTATAACCGCGCCGGCGTGGAGCGTGTGATGGGATTTTGCACTGAACGGGAGGTTGCTCGCTTTCTCGAACTTTGCCCGGCGTGGGAGCGAGCTATCGTCGAATCGGGAATCATCCTCATCAAATACTGGTTCGAAGTGAGCCAGCAGGAGCAGACCAAGCGTTTTCGATCGCGGATCGACGACCGTCGAAAGATCTGGAAGCTCAGCCCGATGGACCTCGAATCGCACCGGCGATGGTACGATTACTCGCGAGCAAGAGACGAGATGCTCGTTGCAACTGACACCTCGTATGCGCCGTGGTATATCGTTAACGCCGACGCCAAGAAGCGGGCCCGGCTCAATTGTATTTCACATCTTTTGAGCGTCATCCCTCACAAAGCGATTCATGGCAATAAGGTGAAGCTACCTGACCGACAGAAGCCTCATGGCTACGTCGAACCGAAAAATCGACGATACAACGTCGTACCCGAGTTGTTCTGAAAAAGAAGGGGCCGAATCGTCTCGTCATGCCTGATAGACGAGGGCGACGAATTGGGATCTTCGGTTCGAGCTGATTGGAAAGACCATGTCGGCGGACGTGCCGAGCGATTCAGTCGAAGAAGAGACCGATTAGAGCGTTATCAGTATGGCCAATGTGAAGATTCGTACAGTCGACGAGCGTCAGCAGGCGGGCAGGTCCCTACGGGCAAAGTGTCCACGACTTTCGCACGGCAAGGTGGTTCTCGGACAGGGCGACAAGCGCGACGTTATTACGCTAATTAAAGAATCGAACGAAGGCCGACTGGAGCTATCAGCAGTGGCCGCATGAAGACCGATATGAGCCCAAGTCGTCTGGCCACCGCTCTTCGATAGTTCAAAGCCGGTATTCAAGAGTGTGTTCACCCTAGCAGGGATAATTCCTTTTACTATTTCGCCCACCGGCAAAACGATTGCGGCCGATGGAAGTACGGGGATTATCTGATTTTACCGACCCTATCAAAATTGCTGATTGTTCTCGGTATCGTGTTGTCTTCGCTTTCAGGAGTGGCTTGGGCCGCCACCCAAAATCCTGGAACGCCAATCGCCCAATCCGCTGTTGCCCCGCCGCAGACGGAGGGGCCCATCATTGTCGAAATAGGTTTGACGATTACGAACCTGGCTGAAGTTGATGAAGCGCGCGAGCAGTTTCGGTTGAGTGGGTTGATCCTAGCCCTTTGGGACGATTCACGTCTGGCTTTTAATCCACGAGCAAAGGAACGCCGTCGCTTTTATAACCAGGACGATATCTGGACGCCGGGGTTTGAGCTGGTCAACGCTATAACACCGCTGGCGGGATCCGCCACAATCAGTGCCTCACCTAGCGGGCACGTTTACTACGTCGAGCGCTTCGTTGCAACGCTGTCAACTAAACTGCATCTTCGGCGGTTTCCTTTCGACTCCCAAAATCTCGAAATCGTGATCACTCCTTTTACGTCCGGGACAGCATCGATTCAGCTAAAGCCGAATAATACGCTGACCCGGTTGCGGTCCGGTCGCTTTCTTGAGCTCGAACAATGGAAGCTAGGCCGCATCACTTCACTCGAGCAAACCATGGTGATCGGCGATACCGTTCGGATCGATCAAGTTGATTTCCGCCTGTTCGTCAGCAGGCGCGCCGGCTTTTATGTCTGGACGATGATCCTACCGTTGATTGTGATGCTTATGGTTGCGTGGAGTGTGCTTTGGATCGCTCCCGCCAATTTCGCGCAACAGCTCGCCATAGCAATGCCTACGTTCTTAAGCGTCATCGCCTTCTCCTATGCGATGTCCTTTACACTGCCGCGGGTCCCGTATCTTACGTTCATCAATGCCTTTTTTCTGACCATTTATTTATTTGTGTTTTTAACTATCGTGGAAACGGTCACTATTTATGCAATTGGTCGTTCCGATCAAGAAGATACTGCAGTTGCCTTGCACATTAAGGCTCGCTGGTTCTTGCCGGTCGCCTTCCTGGTGACCGTTACAGTCATCGTCTTTTCGTTTTTCTGGTGATATTCTTTGCGTGACGGTCGAATGGCACCAGCTTGCCACAACGCGTCTCGACATCCTCTGTAAAGAGCGGTCTTTCCCGCTTTCTCATTTTTTCAGTTAATAAGCGAACTAGGCCGGTGTCGGCGTTCGAAGTTAACGTCTTATCAATCAAGTCGCAGAGCAGGATAGAGAAATGAATAGACACGTAGCCGCTGCGCTTCTTATGATTTCAATGGTGCTGGATTGTTTATCCGGCGTCGCGTTGGCGGACTTGGCGCCGGCCGCATCCGAGATCAACCGGTAACGCAAGTACCGCGTTGGATCGCCTGTACGAGGACAACGAGGCAGCCAGGGTGCTTGGCGCCAAGGCGAAGGAGTTGTCGTTTTCCTCATCAATTAAGAAGGCAGCGTTTATTGTCGGCGCCCAATACCGCTATGGGCGCTGCGCAGCGGTCAAAGGACGGTGGGCTATTGGCAGTTCAAATTCTCGCCCTGCCCACCACCAAAAAGAGCCACCTACCTCGGTTTCTGCGTTTCAAAAGGGCAAGTGAATATAAGAAGTGCGGCGAACGGGGCGTTCGCCGCACTCCTACTTCGACCTGATCAGCGCTAGTTACTCGGCACGTTCCGGCTTCGCCTTAATCGTCCAGAATGATCGTCAACGTGATGTCGAAGATGTTGTAGTCGAGATTCCGACAGCCGGAGAACGTGCAGCCATTGGTGGTCCGTTTCCATGCGCACAACTGGAAGTCGTACGCGCAGGATTCCGGGAAATCACAACCGCGCAGGATCACCTTATAATCGCCGCCATACCATTGCGGCCGCGGTGCCCCCTGCGTAAGCGCTAGCGGGTAGGTCGGTCCGACCTGCACCGCGGGCGACGCCGGATCTGCCTCAAACGTTCCGCGCGGATCGGTGAGCAGCGTGGGGCAGGGGCTGCCCGCGGCGGCCGTGCCAATCGCCAAAACGTCCGAGTAACCATAGATCCCTTCCAGTGAATAGCCACCGAGATGGCCATCGCTGGTATTCGAGGGGCAAGTCGCCGTGAAGTGCAGCGTCAAGGTATCGGTCTGCTTCAGGTGAATGATGTCGCAGGCCGAGAAACATTCCATGTCGGGCTGCCCTTCGTTCTTGCAGATCTGCCGGAAATAGCAGTCCGGTTCCAGCGTGCATAGATGGTTGGAAGGCGGCCCGCATGGGTGCTTGAGGGTCGACGGCGGATGGACGGAATGCTGGTTGTCGACCTTGATAAACATAGACGCGGCGGTGTCCCGGCCGCACAACGGCACGATGCGCTCGTTGGTCAGATGATCTCCGGCATCTGCGGTGTAGCCGACCAGGCGTAACTCATAGAGACCGTCGCCGACTCCGGCAGCGAGCGTATTGAAATGGAACAGAGTGTCGAAGTCGTTCCAATCGACCTGTCCGCCAATCGTCGGCGTCCCATTCAAAGCGGCATAATGATCGCGAGAGATGATCACCGTCTGGCCATCTTTGAGAGCGGGATTGAGGCCGCCGGGCACTGACACGAAGTGCGCCGGACCGGGATCGAAATAGGAGATCGGGAACCCCTCGAACGCCGGCGTCGGCAAATCGAGCCACCCGCCACCGTTATAGCTGTACTGAACTTTGTAGTAGTCGATTCCCGCGCCAAGATCGCCGCGAATCTGCAGGTCCAGGGTAAACGCCCAGTCCTGTAAGGTGTCGGTATCAGCATAACCGCGGAGGTCTGGCGGACCCGCATCCGTGCTGATCTTGTCGGCGGGGATGCCATCGCAAACCCAGCTGAAGGCCAGGCAATTCGGACACGGCGGCTCATGGCAGACCGGTCGGCAGCAAGCGTTATCGTTGGCGACGAGCGTGACGCTCGTGCTCGTTCCGACATCCCAGCGCGCCTGCGCGTTGGTTTCGGAATATATCGTTTCCCGCCGGTCGTGGCAGATTTGAGTCGCGCCGAAAACGAGATTCGGCCCGCAATCGTACCATGGCCACCACGGCCAGACGCGCAGCGCTTCGAGTTCCGCTGACGCCGGCAACACACTCAAGAGGGCCTCGCGCGAAAGAGAGCTGGCCGCGATTTCCGGCGCCTGGCGGCTGCCGCGTCCCGCGCGCGCTGGAGCAAGCTGGGCTGCACGGCCGATAAACGGTCGAAAGACCGACGGGTCTGGGCCCGGTCCGGGTGGGACTGGAGGTACCGGGAGCCTGTTCGCCGTCAGTAGCTCGCTGATGCGCTTATACAGCGATTCGTCGAGGAGCCAGTTCGTATCCAGCCAGGGCCACCAGCGGAAGCAGCACCAAGTGAAGTCAAACGTGAAGTTCCCGTTGATATCGGTCGTCGCGGTTCCGATCAGGCTGCGCCAGCTCCACCAGAAGAAACTGTGCACATCGTAGATCTGCACGGTCGCTCCAGGCACCGGGTTGTCGCAAAAGCTCCATCGTTGAGTCTTCGGATCGTAAGCCCATTGACGGCATACGATTCGACCGCGAACCGTATATAGACGACAGCAGTAGATCCAGCACAGGTAGAGCGCGGGTTCGACCGCCAGTGTCCCGACATTGAACTTCTCGACTTCCGCGGCGCTCGTCTTGTTTGCTTCCCCTGCCTTCCCGCCAGACGTCGTGCCTGCGCCGGTGTAGTTGATTACGTGCCTCAAACTGTCGATCGTCAGCAGCTCGCGATCCGACAGTTGCGGGCCGATAACGAGAGTAACTCCGCATGGAATCCGGATGCCCGGATTGAAAATCGCCTCGTAATCGACCGAGAACGAAACTCGCTCGCTCGGATCGCGCGGAGGTTTCAGGTCCACGGAGCCGAGAACCTTGCCTTCTCTGACCACCGCCACTCGAAAGCCGAGGTCCTTCTTGAAGTCGTCCTTGGATATGCGGCTGAGGTCCAGCTCGCCAGTTATGGTCGCCATCTCTCGAACCCCCTTTTTGATTCGATTAATTATTTAGTAGCTAGCGAGACCTCACCGTTTGCAGGTGCGGTACTCGCGCCAGAGACATTGCGTCCCTGGCATCGACTTCAACAATCTGGCCGGACGAGGGGAATCGATACATCTTCCCCGAGACTGGCCCGACCGTCACCACGGTGGATCGCCCGGTACATCGGACATAGGCGGTCCTTGGAACTCCGCCGTTTGTCGGCCAGGACGGGCCCGCACGCAAGCTAGCTCGCGGACTCGCCGTGGTCGTGCTCTTTCCGCAACAACTCATCGTTCTTGTCTCCTTCTTCGAAATATAAGGCCGGCGGCGCACTGCCCAGCCGCGCGGACAGGTTCTCGACCATGATCGCCGCCGCCGACAAACCGGGCCATAAAAGCACCCGCTCCGTGGCGCTGCGACCGACCAGAAAACAAAAAGGAATCGCCACCCACAAACTTAAACAATAGAAGCAACCCAGCAGGCCGCGCAGAAATCCGCGCGCGACGAACTCGCGGAGCCGGTTCAAAATCCCGGCGGGCCCATCCTCGGCGATGAACAGATGAGTGATGCGCCACGTGCCGAGAACTCCGAGGGTGAATTGAAACCAGTGGCTATTCTCGAACATTCGTTCACTGCTCGCTCGGAAAATCAGTTATTCGGTCTGTCAGAAGGTTTGTCGCTACGAGTCGCTAAAGCAACGATGATGCCGCCAAGAAACGTCTAGTATCTCAAGGATCTGGAGCGGCGCTGTCAAGCTCGCTTGCCATTCGCCGCAAACTTTCATGCCGCAGATGCCAAGTTAGAGAGCCGCGGTCTATCAGGGAGCCTGATCTATGAGCCGTTGCAGCTGCCGCAATTGACCGCGACTTTGAAGCCGCGATGCTCGTGCAGAAATGCGCTGATATGCCCGAAGCAGGAGCGATGCACCTCGTCCCGCTTAAAGAATCGCAACCGCAGCGATATCGCCCACCGATGCGCCTGCGTTCGCGAGGCCACGACCGACAGATAATCGTTTTGACTTATGTTTATCTATCGTGCTAGCTTTGCGCCTATCGGAGCTTAAACAGATTTTATCAATGTAACGTAAACGTACCGCGCTTTCTCCGCCCCCGCCGTTATCAACCTCTCCAGCGCGGCGCAGTCCACACAGTTGGGAGCCTATGAAACTCGTCGAACGAATCTCCACGCAGACCGCCACGCAAGCTACGCAGACGCCGGTGCGGACGTCGCTGATGAGCACGACGCCGCGGCGCCAGCGCGACACGATGGCGGATGGTTTTCAGCAGTTGAAGCTGGCGGTGCACAACCGCCTGTTCGAGACGCTCGACGTCTCGCGGCTCGAGAGCCTCGAGCAGAACATGGCCTCGACCAAGGTGACCCAGGCGATCACCGAGATCCTCAACGAGGAGGGCCGCCTGCTGACCGATACCGATCGGGCGCGGCTGGTCGAGGAGATCAAGAACGAGCTGCTCGGCCTGGGCCCGCTGGAACCGCTGCTGTGGGACGACGACGTCAGCGATATCCTGGTCAACGGGCCCAACCAGGTGTACGTCGAACGGCAGGGCAAGCTCTACCTGACCGACGTGCGCTTCAACGACGACCAGCACCTGATGCTGATCATCGACCGCATCGTGTCGCAGGTCGGCCGGCGCGTCGACGAGGCCTCGCCGATGGTCGACGCGCGGCTGGCCGACGGCTCGCGTATCAACGCGATCATCCCGCCGCTGGCGCTCGACGGGCCGTCGCTCTCGATCCGGCGATTCGGCAAGAAGCGCTACACGGTGGACGATTTGATCGATAAGGAGACGGTCACCGCCGACATGGTCGAGTTCATGCAGGCAATCGTCAAGGCGCGGCTGAACGTGCTGGTCTGCGGCGGCACCGGCTCGGGCAAGACCACGATGCTCAACTGCATGTCGTCGTTCATCCCGTCGGACGAGCGCATCGTGACGATCGAGGACTCGGCCGAGTTGCTGCTGCAGCAGCCCCACGTGGTGCGGCTGGAGACGCGGCCGCCGAACGTCGAGGGCAAGGGTGAAGTGACGCAGCGCGAACTGGTGAAGAACTGCCTGCGCATGCGGCCCGACCGGATCATCGTCGGCGAGGTGCGCGGCGGCGAGGTCTTCGACATGCTCCAGGCGATGTCGACCGGCCATGACGGTTCGATCGCGACGGTCCACGCGAACACCCCGCGCGACGCGATTCAGCGGCTCGAGATGATGATGCTCTTGTCGGGTGCGTCGATTCCGCAGCGCGCGATGCGCCAGCAGATCGCCTCGGCGCTGAACCTGGTGGTGCACGTCAGCCGCCTGGCCGACGGCTCGCGCAAGATGATGAAGATCTCCGAGATCACCGGGATGGAAGGCGACATGGTCATGATGCAGGACCTGTTCGAATTCAAGCGCACCGGCATCGGGCAGGGCGGCAAGGTGCTCGGCCAGTTCCGCTTCACCGGCATCCGCTCGATGTACACCGAACGCGTCGCCGCCGCCGGCTTCCGCATCGATAACATGCAGCCGAGTCAGGCCCGCTGAGGTTTCGCTGGACGCCTGCTCGCGTCGCGGGCAGGCGTACTCGATAACTACTTTGGTGCCTTCGAGCGGCGTTGCCCACGCGGGAAATCGCCCTCGCCTGCCTGCCGGATTTGGCCGCCGAGCGTCGCGTGGTGCCCTCGCCCACCCGCCTGCGGATGCGCCGACTATCTGCGCACCCCTGGGTTGACCGCGCGGCGGCAATCACCATACCCTCCGACATGCGATTAACTGCTTTATTAATCTTCGCCGCATTTCTGTTTTCACCTGTAGCGCAGGCGCAGGACTCCGCAGGCGTTCCCGTTTTCGAGATCTCACAGGCCGACAGTACGGTTCAATTCGCCGTTAAGGCGTCGATCTCAATCGCCGGCACCTTCGACAAATGGAATGCGTCGCTTACTTTCAAGTCTCCTGACGTGACGACAGCCGCGTTGGACGTCGAGATTCAGGCTGGGAGCGTGAATACCGGCAGTGGCCTTAAGGACAGCAAGCTTAAGAGCGGGGACTTCTTCGACGTTGATAACAATCCGTTGATTACTTTCAAATCGACTAAGCTTATCCAGACCGGAGCCAACACCTTTGAGCTGGACGGTAACTTTACCATCCGCGGAGTGACCAAACCGGAGAAACTGACTCTCACGGTCTCCGGCCGCGGCACCGGCTCCGGCACGATCAAAGGCACGATGGCCTTTGACCGTAAGGACTACGGGATGAACAGCGGTATCCCCTTTATCCGCATCGCCGACCGCGTCGAGGTGACCGTTGACCTCAAGGGCAAACGCGTCGCCGGCCCCCCGGTAGTCTTCAAGCAGTAAGCCGCCCCTTTACGATGGCCTCATTCGGGGGCATTAACTTCCACGCCCGTGAGCATTCCAGCGCACCGGCTCCTCCCTGAAGCACCGACGGTAACGGGCACGCGAGGCAGTGCCGCCGACGATGCTTGAAAGCGCCCGGCAACCGACTTCGTCCGCCCATCGTTATCGCTCTTACCAATGGGAAGTCTGAAACCTTGTGAGCTTTCAGAAAAAAGGGGGCTTACATTTAGCTCCTCGAAGGAGCATACTACTACACCTTGGCAGGCCACCAGGCTTGATCGAGCCTGTCGGGTCGTTGCCATGATGGCCGCTGCTTCAACCTCGCGCCCGACATACGCTCGGTGCGCGACGCTACCGAAGCTTTCCACGCCCGATTGGCCTTCGGCCGTCCGACGCAATGCCCGCTCCTTCGCCAACCCGCTCTCCGAGGCGTTATTTTTCAAACCCAATGCGGATGATTTTTGACCAAAAAGCACCGGTTCGTGACATCACGCACGTTAGGCCACCGTACTCCACGACCGTCAAAGACCCCTTTACGAGCCGCCGGCCCTCGACCGCTCGAAAATTTTGCCCGTACATAACGAACCCATTTTCCCAAACCGTCAGGGAGGGTATACCTAAGCCTCAAATCGAGGAGCCGAATGGAACCTTCTGACCACGGGGAACCCGCTGAATACGTGCAACCCGCTGAATACGAAGTCCGC
Source organism: uncultured delta proteobacterium (assembly GCA_963774705.1). GTDB lineage: Bacteria > Desulfobacterota > Binatia > Binatales > Binataceae > JADMIL01. Next base: position 261,339 of record CAVZFW010000016.1, on the reverse strand, counting down.
CGCCTCACCCCCGCGGACGCGGCCGCGATACCCGAGTTGACCACCCGCGTTAACGGTCCGGACTATATCCATCCCGAGGTCTATCATCCTGAGCGCCTGCTCTCGATGAACCAATCGGGCCGGCTCCTTTCGGTCGTGGCCGTCCATGGCGGCACCGACGTGGTCGGCCATGCCGCGCTCGAACGCCCCGATCCGGAGCCTTATGCCGAAAGCGGCGAAGCGATGGTTCTGCCCGAGCATCGGCATCATCATCTTCTCGACCGGATGAAGGAGATGCTCGACGCTCAAGGCCGCGAAATCGGCCTCATCGGAATCTTTGGCAACGCCGTCACCCATCACATTTTCAGCCAGCTGACCGAGGAACGCGCCAAGGCTCAGCCGACTGCTATCCTGCTGGGCAGCTCGCCCGCCGCGGCGCATCTGCTCAAGGACTTCCCGCAACGCGTGACCCTCATAACTTACTTCAAGTACACCGCGGTTCCGGGCCCCGCCAAACTACATCTGCCGCCTCGCCATCACTCACTCGCCGAGCGCATCTTCCGCGGTACCGGCCGTCACGTGGACTTTCACGATTCACCGTCGGCGGGCACTTCAGCGGAAACCAGCCGCATCGACTCAAGCTACGATTCCCGCCTGAAGCAGGGAAACATCAAAGTTCTCGCCGCCGGTCACGATGCGCACTTGCACGTGCACGCGGCCGAGAGCACCTTTCGGACTCAAGGCGCCGAAGTAGTGTTTGCCGAGCTGCCGTTACAGGACCCCGCTACCGTCCCCCTCTGCGACGTGATGGAAAAAACCGGCTTCTTCTTCTGCGGCTTCGCGCCGCGCGACCCCCAGACCAGGGATCGCATCCTGATGCAAAAGCTGATGGTTCCCCTCGATGTCGCCCGGGTGCAACTAGCCAGCGATTTCGCCCACGAGCTGATGGGCTACATTGCGGCCGAACGACTGAGAGTCAGCACTTACGAATAGCCATTGTTATGATTGATGAGTCCATCTGAGTGGCGTTTCTTATCGACATAACCGAAGAGCGATTCAAGATTCCCGCGAACCGCGCGGTCATCGAATATATCCGGCGCGAAAATCCATTTGCTCATTCGGACATTGGCGGCCTGCTAATCAGGCTGACCAAACGCATCCCGAATACTCACTACTACTGTCCATCGTTTCCCAGTTGTGCATATGTGATCGCGCACACTAACGCCAACGTGATCTTCGCCATCGCCCTCGATATGCTCTCCGTCGAATTTCGTCTGCCCGCGGCTTCAGTGACTGAAGCAATAGCTAATGGCAGTGCAAAGACGTCACCGATCGGAGACGACTGGCTCAGCGTCGTTCCGTTGCGGAAGGGCTTGGCAGCGTCAGCCAACGAAACTCGTCTGCTGGATTTGTGCGAGGCCGCGCACACTTATTCCAAGGCGCTCGATAACGATCCGTCATGAACCGACCTACAAAACGCGATGAATTGCCTATCATCCGGCAGGAACCAAGTGCCGCGTGAAAGCGCAACGCCGACGTTCGAAAGCTGGAAGCTGCGCATCGAACGAGCGCGGCCCGAACAGCTTAACGCGGAGATTGAACGCTTCATCCAGGTCCTGTCGGCGATCGGCACGCCACTAATCGAGGGCGCCAAAGTCCATTTCGTTTATCGCGATCCTCTCGCTGCCGAGGTGAAGCTCGCCGGCGAATTCAACGATTGGGGCGAGCATGGCAACGCCATTGCAATGGATCGCATCGCCGCAAGCGACCTCTTTTTCCATACGCTCGACGTGCCCGGATCCACGCGGCTGGAATACAAGTTTATCGTCGATGGCGAATGGAAGGCCGATCCCCTTTGCCAGAACCGCATCGGCAACGGCAACGATCAGATTACCTATTTCGTCGTCGGAGATTTTCACGATCCACCGGAGCTGGAATGGGTACCCGATATCGCTCACGGACGCCTCGAAGAATTCGATTTCGCGGGCGCGCGATTACTCGATTCCCGGCGTGTGTATGTATATCTCCCTGCCGCATACGATCGTGATCTCATGGCACGCTTTCCTGTTCTGTACGTGCATGACGGCGGCGAATATCTCGAACACTCACGAATGCCTACAGTGATGGACAACCTGATTCATGCGCGTGAGATTCCGCCCATCATCGCGGTGATGGTTGACCCGGTCGATCGCAAGCACGAGTACCGTATCAACGATGAGTATCGCGATTTCCTGTGCGCGGAATTCGTGCCGATGATCGATGGCCGCTTCCGCACAGTGGCCGACCGCGAAAGCCGCGCCGTGATGGGCGCATCACTGGGTGGATTGATCTCAGCCTACACGGCGCTCTCGCAGCCGCAAGTGTTCTCTAAAGTCGGCGGGCAGTCGAGCGCCTTTCATTACGCGGAAAGTGAGTTGAACTCTTTGCTCGACGAGGGCCACGACCTCAGATTCAGATTTTATCTCGACGTCGGTAGCTACGAGCCGCGCTTTATTCCGGCGAACCAGCGCTTCGTCGCCCGCTTGCAGCGAAGGGGCTGGCCTTGCCGCTACCAGGAAGTCGCCGGCGCTCACAATTGGACCACCTGGCGATCGCATCTAAAGGACCTGCTGATATTTCTCTGGGGGACTGCGCATTAGACGTTGCCGCGCCGTGCTCATGCCTCTCGATCGAACATCGGTCCGCGTCGTGGAAACACTGCCGAGCGCGAGACCAGGCGAACAACGACCGCAGGAAATGTCTCAAGGCCGCAAATGTATTGTTTCGACCGCGCGAAAGTCTCGACGTGATCTTTTTGGAACCCCACCTTGTTGAAACCCCACCGTGGCGTCGCTCGGGATCCAATGCTATCTCTCAAGTTCGCCTTGCTTCGCGCCGCGAACCTTTCTCTGGTTTTTGCATCGCGAGGTATGTTGGGTGGGGTTGCGGGGATGCGGGTGATCGGGCCAAAAAGGGAGGTCTCGACATGTCCCTCGACAACGACGAAACCGAACGGGTGCTGGAAGAGGAGCATCCTGGTCCCAACGATCTTGAATCCGCGCTGGTGACGGTCACGTTGAGTGACGTCGTCCAGCACAAGCCACTCCTGGTCGAATCGAATTCGACGCTGGCTGCAGTCATCGAGGCGATGCAGCGCGAGAATCGCGGCACGGCACTGGTGGTCGAAATGGGGAAACTCGTCGGCATCTTCACCGAGCGTGACGTGCTGATGAAAGTCGCCGGCCACGCAATCGATTTGAAGCTCAGCCTGGTAAGCGCGTTCATGACTCGCAACCCGGTCACGCTTCCCGCCGACTCGGCCGTCGCCTTCGCCCTCAACCGGATGGTGGTGGAGGGCTTCCGCCACATCCCGCTGGTTGACGACAACAATCGCCCCGTGGCGGAGGTGTCGATGCGCAATCTGATCGAGTATCTGAGCGACTTCTACAATCGCGACGTGCTCAACCTGCCGCCAGATCCGCAGGTGAAGTCCAGCAATCGTGAAGGTGCATAGGAGACGGCAGATATGGTGATTCGCTTCCCGCAATCGCGAGAAGATCGCGATCCGGTTATTGGCGCGGGGTGGTAAGCGCCTTCAAATCATAGTCGAGCAGCGCACCGATTCGATCGATCGTCACATCGGGCGCCGGGTACTTTGACATTTCCAGCGGATCGAGCGCGTAATGACCCTGCCGTGGGAAGACCGTCGTGACGCGCGCACCCCAGACCTTCTTGACGGCACTCAGAATACGCACCTTGTCGTCGATGAATACGTAATGCGATGCGGGGTATCGAGCAGCGACATCGTCGAGCTCGAATTCCTTGTGGATATAGATGAGTACGTGGCCATCGAAGGCTTCGTACAGTCCCGAGCGATGGACCTTGAGCGGCTGAAAGACGACGTCGCCGTCGGACACGATCGCCGTTCCACCCAGTTGCTGGCAGCGGTCAATGGCGTCGAGGGAATCAGGATAGAGGCGGTTCGCGAAGGGGTAGTTAATCAAGTAGTCAGAGACCGCGAGGATATGAAAATCGCGCGGGAACTCAACCCGATAGCGTTGCAGCGCACCGAGATAATCCGCATAGCCAAGCTGCGTGCGAAGTTCCTCGAAGAGCTCCCAATAGTGGCGGTTGCGTTCCGCACCGATGGCGCGCTCCAGATGGCTCGCCATGTCGGCCTGGATATGATCGTTATCGACCAGCGTGTTGTCGACGTCGAAAAGAAAGACGGCTTGATCCGATGCCATCCAAATTCTCCTGCCGATGGGCGTGTCAGCGCGCCAACGGGTGATCGTTCACCGACTCGATTATCGGCTTCTGATGATCGTCAGTAAAATGCACCGTGCGGCGCTCTTCGCCCGATTGAAGGTTTCGCGCCAAACGCGATCGCGTCATAGTGCGTGAATTCCCGAACGGAGCGATTGCGATGATCGAAAGCATATTTCACGTCAACGTAAATGTGACGAATTTCGAACGTTCGATCGAATTCTACAAACTGCTCGGCTTCAGGTGATCCTGGACCTCGGTGAAGTGGGCCGTAAGAAATTGAGCGAAGGCTTGCGCATGCCGGACGGCCGCGGGCCGGCCGTGCTGATGATCTTGGGCGACAATCCGCACGCGACCCGGCTCGATCTGATCGAATGGAAAAATCCAAAACCGAAGGGCAGGCAGATCTGTGGCACGCCGGAATTTGCCGTATCGCCAGCGCACACGCACCCTCGTGAAGGATTACGAGGAGCTCAAAGCGAAGAGTATCGAGTTCTGGACGGAGCCTAAAATGGTCGCGGTCCGCGACGGCCGGCAGGAAGGTTTCGTCTGCTGTTCGGATCCTGACGGCACCGTGATCGAGCTGATCCAGGTGTGACCACGGTGCCGTCGAGAGAATTATGCGAGGCCGTAAACCTGCGCCGCGGTGTCATGCACGATCTTGCGCAACTGATCCGCAGGCAGCGTACCTAAACGCTTCGCCACGATCTCCTGCGAGCGCGGGAAGGTCGCCGCCGTATGCGGGTAGTCCGACGACCACATGATGTTGTCGGCACCATAGCGATGCAGTGAATCGACGAAGACCGGATCCGAGATGAAGGTCGCGAACACCTGGCGCTTGATGTAGTCGCTCGCGCGCATCGGCAGCTTCATACCGCCGACCGCACCGAGCCGGTTCTGCACGGTGTCGAGCCGATACATGAAATAGGCCATCCAGCCGACGTCGTTCTCAGCCGAGACGATCCGCAGACGCGGAAACTTCTCGAAGACGCCGCCGATAAACCAGCACGGAGATCGAACGCTCGATCTGATGATGGAGATTGGCCAGCGAGAGCAGAAAGTTCTTCCCGGCCCGCTGATCGGCGCCGGTGCCTTTGCGGGCCGGTCAGAATATGCAGCGACAGCGGCATATTGAGGTCCTGCGCGGCGGCCCAGAACGGATCGTAATCCGGATGGCTATACGGCCGCTCGTCGGGCGCCTCCGCCCAGATCATCGCGCCCTTCATGCCTTTCTTTGCGATGCGCTCGAGTTCCGCGACCGCTCCAGGGATATCTTCGAGCGTGATCAGGCCGAGCGGAATCAGACGCTTGAAATCGTGACTGCAATACTCGGTCGCCCAATCGTTGAAGGCGCGAAAGCAGGCCGCCCGCAGCTCGGCGTCGTCCAGTCCGAACAGCGGCATGCCCATCGAGGTGTAGATGACTTCGGCCTGCAACGCCGTCGCGATCCTGATCCTTGAGCCGGAAGGCGGGATCCCACACGCTCTTGGGCGCGGCGTCGAAACCGCGCTTGTTGTGTTCGGGCAGTTCGGCCGACGGGACGCCCGCGCCAAAGAAGCCGGCCACCGCCATCGGCGTGACATTTTCGCAGACGAAGAATTCGCCCTCGCGTCCGCTCAAGCCCTTGACCGTATGCGGCGCGCGATCGCGAAAGCGCTGATCCATCCGTTCAACCCACATGGTAGGCGGCTCGACGAAGTGCGAATCGGCTGAGATTAGACGATTGTCGGACATGGCAACCTCCTTGTGTGTTCACGCCGGCGGGGGAAAACCGCATCGGTCGTGACGCTAAACCGGATGCTGGACCGCGTCGCGAACCAGCCCCGCTTCACGAGGTCTTATTAGCGCGCGCGGCGACGCTCCGCAAACCGAAACCTTCATCGGAGGATCGCCGTCCAAGTGCGAAAAAATGATGAACGGCAGCGCGAAAATCAGTTGATGCAGGTCGGCGGTGTGACTACACCGATGATGGGCTCGGCAAACCAGTAGTTCTTAGCACAATCGGGATTCTCGTCGAGCAAGTCCACCTGGCTATCCAGCCACGCATACACGTTTACCACGCGATTGAAATTGTCGCCGAGGTCGATCGCGACGCCATACTGCTGTACTCCGCTGTCTTTGATCGTGCCTGAGAACAGACGATTGTAATTGCTCGGGCCGATACCGCGCAGGCACGCGGCACGCGGACCAGCCTGCGAACAGCCGACGTAAATTCCCGCCAGCCCATTTTTGCTGATATCGAAATTGCCGACGCTATTATTGCTGGAGCCCTCGATCCAGACACCATAACGGCCGTTGCCCGAAATCGACGGCATCTGCAGCCCGTTGAACCCTCCACCGAAGATCCTGACGCCGTCGTTCAAATTGTCAGTGGAAGTAAAATTCGAAAGCTCCGCTTGCTGGGCATGATTGATCACAACGCCAGCGTCGGTATTTTTGGTCGCGGTGAAATTATCGGCCAGCGCTCCCGCCGCGTCGATCTGAATGCCGACGCCAAACGTCTGGATCGTCGAACCGTTGCCCTCGATTACCGCCTTCGCCGCCGTCTTCATCACATGGATGCCGGCCGCGCTGGTCGCTCCCAAAAGATCAAAACCGTTCAGATTGAGAGAAACATTAGGCGCAGTGATGACGATGCAATCACCAGCCGCCGGCGACGACGCGATCAGAATGTTGTCGATTTCATAGAGACCCGGCTTGGTGATTTTCTGGCAGGTCGTAACCGCGATCGGTGGCTGCGCGAACGCCTCCGCGGGGATCATCATCAAGACAGCGGGAGCGAGCGCAAGAACGATCAGACCGGCGACCGGAGCGACATTTCGCTCGAGCCACGTTGGGCACTCGCGCCCGCTCACCGGTATGCTGTTTTGTACTACCACGTTCAGTCCGAGGAAAAGTCATACAACGAAACGCAAATGCAACAAAAGATGACTAAACGTACTTTTAGCACAATTTGGAAACCGTTGGCGAGTAGGTAAATTACCTAGAGAATCAGCGGGCATTCAGCTTCTCGAAGACCGAGAATCAGAGCAGCGGGCCGCGCCGGGTACGGCCGAGATGCGTATAGGCACGCTGCGTGGCGACGCGGCCGCGAGCGGTGCGGGCGACGAACCCCTCCTGCAGCAGATAGGGCTCGTAGACCTCGCCGATGGTGTCGGATTCCTCGCCGACCGCCGCGGCCAGGCTCTCGACTCCGACCGGACCGCCATCGAACTTGTCGATGATCGCGGCGAGAATCGCGCGGTCCATCCGATCGAAGCCGCACGCGTCGATCTCGAGCAATTCCAGCGCGCCCAAGGCCACCTCGCGCGTCACGATCGGCGCCTCATTGACCTGGGCGAAATCGCGCACTCGCCGCAGCAGTCGATTGGCGATACGCGGAGTCCCGCGCGAGCGGCCGGCGACTTCATGCGCGCCGTCGTCGTCGAGCTTGACACCCAGCAGGCGCGCCGAGCGACGGACGATCTCCGTCAACTCGGTGCGATCATAGAAGTCCAGATGGTAGTGCTGACCGAAGCGATCGCGCAGCGGCGAGCTCAGCAGCCCCGATCGGGTCGTCGCGCCGACCAGCGTAAAGGGCTTCACCGCCAGGCGCATCGAGCGCGCGCCAGGCCCTTTGCCGACGACAATGTTGAGCTCGAAGTCCTCCATCGCGGGATAGAGAATCTCCTCGATCTGGCGGGCGAGCCGATGAATCTCGTCGATGAAGAACACGTCGCCCTCATCGAGATCGTTGACGATTGCGGCAAGATCGCCGGCGCGTTCGATCGCAGGGCCGGAGGTGGCGCGCAGGTTAACGCCGAGTTCGCGCGCGATGATATGCGCCAGCGAGGTCTTGCCGAGTCCGGGCGGTCCGGAGAAGAGCACGTGGTCGAGGACCTCGCCGCGTTGGCGGGCGGCAGCGATCGACATCCCGAGGATTTTCTTAAGCCGGTCCTGGCCGACGAAATCGCCGAGCGATCGTGGCCGCAGCGAGAGGTCGAAGGTGCTCTCCTCTTCACTTGCCAGCGGCGCATCCGACCGCGCACTATCCGCTGCTGCCTTGCTTTTGCGACGATGCGTGGACGGCTTAGCCACCGAAGCGTCGGCGTCGGCGAGGCCGCTTTCGGTCTCAATGTCCGCCTATTTTTCACCGAGCAGCACCGCGAGTGACTTTCGGATTAGGGTTTCGAGTCCTTCCTCAATGCCTTCCGCGCCGATCGAATCGACGGCACGCTTGGCTTCGATTGGCTTGTAGCCGAGGTTGACCAGGGCGGAGAGCGCATCGTCGAAAATCGAGTTGGCGGCATGATGGCCGTTGGCGGACGCGGTCGGACGCTCGCTCACGACGAGATTGAGGGCGGAGATTTTGTCGCGCAACTCGCGCACGCAACGCTCGGCGACCTTCGGACCGACGCCCGGAACCGCGTCGATACGATCGACATCTTCCTGGGTGATCGCGTCGACCAAATCTTCGGGAGACAGCACCGAGAGAATCGCGAGCGCGAGCTTCGGTCCGACGTGCTGCACGCCCAGCAACAGATCGAAGGCGTGTTTTTCCGGCGCCGTGGCAAAGCCGTAGAGCGTGATCGAATCCTCGCGCACGACCTGGCGAATTTCGAGCTCGAACTGCGCACCCGGCGCCGGTGTGCGGTAATAAGTCGCGAGCGGGATGAAGACCTCGTAGCCGACGCCGTTGGTATCGACGATGAGGCGGCCGGCCTCACGCACTTTGACCCGGCCCGCGAGCGACGCGATCATGGCTTCGCTCCGGCGACTACGCGCGGACGCAAGGGGCGCGCAAACGCCTTGCGCACGGTGGACGGTCGCGGCATTTTCGCGCGGAAGATGTGGCATAACGAGATCGCGAGCGCGTCAGTAGCGTCCTCCGCTAAGTGATCGGGAACGCCCGCACCGAGCGTGCGATGGACCATGTCTTTGACCTGGCGTTTGTCGGCGCGACCGTAGCCCGCGATCGACAGCTTCACGTCGGTCGGCGTGTATTCGAACAATTCAAGTCCGCGATGCGCCGCCGCCAGCATAACCATCGCGCGCGCCTCGCCGAGCTTGAACGCGCTCTGAATGTTAACCGCGACGAAGCTTCGCTCGAGGCTGATCGCGTCGGGTGCATGCGCATCGATCACTTCGATCAAATTATCGTAGATAGCGGCGAGACGTGCGGGCCCGCGCAGCGTGCCGCTACGGATGGTCCCGGCGATGACGTAATGGAGTTCGCCTCGCGCGATCGACTATACCGAACCCCGTGACAGCATTGCCGGGATCCACTCCGAGTACCCGCACCGCACACCTCCACCACAACGGCCGCGACACAATCGCTACGCCGCGGAGAATTGCGCCATCACTTCATCATCAATGTCGAAATTCGACGACACGCTCTGCACGTCGTCGTGGTCTTCGAGTTCTTCCATCATCTTGAGGACCTGCTCGGCGGCGCGGCCCGATACCTTGACGGTGTTTTCGGGCATCATCGTGACTTCCGCCCCGGCCATTGCAATACCGGCCTTTTCGATCGCCTCGCGCACCGCCGGGAAATTCTCGGGCGCGGTCATCACCTGGTAGCCCTCTTCCTCGCTGATAACGTCGTCAGCGCCGGCCTCGAGCGCGAATTCGATCAGCTTGTCCTCATCGGCGGCGTCCTTCTCCACCGAGATGACACCGCGCTTTTTGAACATCCACGCGACGCATCCCGACTCGCCGAGATTGCCGCCGTGGCGCGACAGCAGGTACGCGCAATTCGGCGACGATGCGATTGCGATTGTCGGTGAAGACGTCGATGATCACCGCGACGCCGCCCGCTCCGTAACCTTCATAGACGATCTGTTCGAGCTGGCCGCCGCCGAGTTCGCCGGTGCCCTTTTTGATCGCGCGATCGATGTTGTCGTTGGGCATCGATTGCTGCCGTGCGGTAAGTACCGCTGTGCGCAGGCGCGGATTAGCGTTGATGTCGCCGCCGCCGAGGCGCGCCGCGATCGTGATTTCCTTGATCAGCTTGGTGAAGAGCTTGCCGCGTTTGGCGTCGCGCGCACCCTTCTTATGCTTGATCGAACTCCACTTGGAATGACCTGACATGGCCTCTTGCCTCCGGGCCGCGAAGTCCACGCTCCCGTCCGTTTGGCAGCGTAGCATACACGGCGGTGTGCGCGGGAGTCATCAGGGCGGCGCTCTCATCGCGGGTCCGGGGCTGAGGTCGCACAACGTTCGATTTTGGTATTGGATTGTTGGGCGATGAAGCCTTTGCGCTATTTGGTACCCCTGCTGCTGGCCACGGCCGGATGCTTTTATCCGCCGACCCGCAAGCCGGTGTCCGACGCCAGTGGTCAGATTTCGCTTGCCCTGCCCTTCGATCTGGCATGGGACGCTGTGCACGCGGTGCTCGCGGCTAACAAGTTTCACATCATCGCCGAGGATCCGAACAATGGCATTATCGAGAGCCAGGCGGTCGGCGGCTTCAGTCTGAAGGATGCCGATTGCGGAGATCTGCGCGGGATTGCGCAGAAGTATCACGCCGAACCCGATCCGGGATCATCGGCGGTCTATAATTTCGCGGTCAAGCCGGATGGGAACGAAGCCAGCACGGTCGTTCTGCAGGCGGTCTTCACCTCACCGGTGCATGTTCCGCTGCATGTGATGAGCGCCGAAAATTGTGTCTCGACTGGAGTGCAGGAGGCGCGGTTACTGAAACAGATCAAAGAGCAGGCGCGCAAGGAGCATCGGCCCGAGTTCAAGCCGTCCGCGGGATAACCTCGCGAGGAATCAGGCGCGGCCGTCGCTGAACATCCGCCAGCCGACCGCGGCGATCACGATGAAGGCGATGAAGGTCGCCACCAGGCTCCAGGTGTTGCCGATCGGTCCGGTAACTTCGTCCTTGCGAATCTGTTCAAGGTCGAAAACGTGCTGATCACCAGGAGGCGGACCGCTGACCTTAACGACGCTGGCGCGACGGAAGAAGGCGGTGCCGCGATTCAGATTCATGAAACCGCCGACCCTCAAGGCAACGTCCACGTCAGCACCCTTCGGTCCCACCCGCAAATAGAAACCGAGTTTGGTCCAATCGTTGGTGCGCTTGAGATTGGCCGACATGACGCTGTCTTCGAGCACGCTGATCGTCGCGCCGATAAAAAACTGCAAAATTTTAACGGTCCGCGCTTCAACGCTGAAGTAGTACCAGCCGGGCGCGAGCGGCACGGTCTGTTCCCAGCGCGCATCGTTATCGTGATGGGTGTCGATTTCAAGTTCGGCCGGCTCGTCGCCGTTTGGCGGAATCCACTTGAACTCGGTAGCGGTCGGCGACAGGATCCACGCGTCAACGCGCCACCCGTCACATGAGTTGCCCGACCCGCGCGCAAAGTCGCCGTTGTTGAGCAGGTTGCCCTCCGCGGCGTGCGAAACGCGCGGTCGGATGAACATACCCACTGCAACCACCGCAATCGCGATTGCCATTCGCAGCGCCACCGTGCCCATTCCCATCGCAAGGGTTCGCAACCTTCGCTCGCTCACGATCAAATCCAATTTCGCAGACCCGGCCCTTCAAACCACATGCGCGCATAATAACCAGCGCGAGAGATCGGCAGCCCGATCCATACCGGCAGGTAGTAGATGAAGACGGCGAGCGCACAACCGACGAACGTTATGCAGATGAAGCGCCCGCTGAGTTTCGGCTCGCGGCGCAGCGGGATAAAAATCAAAGTTAACAGGAGCACGAACGGCAAACCTACGGCGGGACGGAGGTTTTCTGAGAGAAAATTCGGTTTGAGTGAAACCGCGATGTGTCCGAAGCCGACCGCGAACGCCGGCAGCATCGCGATCAACATGGCAAACGTCTCCCAGAATTCGCAATTGCCTTCCCAGAAATCGGCCAGCACCGCGCCTAGCGCCAAATAGCCAATATAGACCGACGGCATATAATGATAGAGAAATAGTATTCGGCCGATTGGAATCCAGATTACATAGTTAGCCAAATAGGCAATCACAATAAATGTGCGAGTGAGATCCGGGCGTTCGATCGCGCGCACTGCCGTTATCGTGATCGCGGGTATCACGCCCCACCACAGGAGTGGATTTCCCGCTCCCCAAATGGTCGCCACCGCGCCGTCTTGGGGAAAATTCTGCCAGTATGCGACGGGCCGCATCATCAGCGGCCAGCTCCACCACGGCGAGGCATACGGATGGGTCGCCGTCGAGACGCTCTTCTCGTACCACATCACGTCCTTGTAGTAATGGAACAGGTCCGCGATACCGCCCCACCAGCCAAGATAATAGTGAGGTATAAAGCAGGCGAGATAAAATACACTAGCTATTCCACCAAGCATCAGAACAGCGCCGGTGATGCGCCGGTTCCGCTCACCGAAGGCAACTGCACGAGCTTTTTCCGCTTCAGGACGCGCCAACGTGAACGCAATGAATCCCGTCACGAGCAGAAACGTAATCGCCGGTACGTATAGTTTCGAGCCCAGGCAGAGACCGAGTGAGATTCCGAGAAATATCATTATGCGGCGTCGATCGCGCCAGTTCGGCGACTGGATAAAGCGAAACATCAGCAGGTAGGAAATCGCCGCGAACGTCAAATAGACAATATCGATCACGGCGATGCGTGAATCGACCAGGAAAAAGCCGTCGGACAGTACGAAACTCGCACTCAGTGCGGCCGCGAGCCGCGAATGGAACATCCGTCGGCCGAGCAGGTAGGTAACGCCGCACAAAATCGTCCCCATGGTCGCGACGCCAATTCGCCATGCCCACGGGACGTCGCCGAATAACTTGATCCCCAGCGCAATCAGCACCTTGGCCAGCGGTGGATGCGGATCGAGGAACTTTTCGCCGTGGAGATAGTGGCGCGCCTGTCCAACGAAATGCACTTCGTCGAAAACCAGTTCGTTGGGATGATTGAGATTCCAGAACCGCAGCGCAGCGGCTATCCCAACCAGTACGACGATCAAAATCGTATCGATCGGCAGCCACCGAAACGTTGCGAAGGTTTCCGGTGGTGGCGGTCTCAACTTGAACCATCCACTCGGCGGGGCTACCGCCGTGCCGGCGGCAGGAGCCTTACCTGCCTTCTTTCTATCGACGGCCTTCGCACTCGGCGCATCTTTTACCGGCTGCGTGATCTGTTCTCCCTCAGCCATCTCCTCCCCCGAGGCATCCACTTGCGCCCAGCCATACCCAACGACCGCCGCGAGCACACCCAAGTTAAGCAGCGACGCGACCATCGCAATCGTATCGCGGGAGTCCAGAAATATCGTCGTCTGCAAGGTATGGAGAATGTACGCAAGATTAAAGAGGCAGGTGGCAGTCAGTACCGCGAAGATCGCAAGCATCGCCGGTTCTTCGAGCGCGAGCGGCAGCGCGAAAACCACGGCCGCATAGAAATAACGCTCGTGCATGCGCGGGGCGAGCATGAAGAATCCGTAAATCGCGAGAAATGACGTGAATAACAAATTGCGCCGATCGGGCCGTCGCCAGAGCATCCACGTCACGAACGCATACAGCGGCACCAGCATCGTCATGCCGATGGCGAAGTACGAAACGCCGAATGCGGGTTGCCCGTCATTCACGCGCAGACCGCCGATCAGCGCCATCAGGTTGAAGGCGTTGACCGAGGTCTCGTGGTAGTAGGCGGCGCCGCTGAAGTAGACGTTCGGCAGCCAGTTCCATGGATGCCCGATTTGAAACGGCGCGGCGCCGATGACGAAGATCGCAACGAACGCCCAGCGCGGCTCGCCACCATTTGCGCGGTTCGAGTCGCAAGAACGTCCATATGCCAATCACCGGAAGCAGCGAGAACGCTTGCGGCTTGATCAGGACAGCGAGCGCGGCGAGGCCCCAGCCCACTTCGTACTCGCCGTCGCACAATCATCGCGACGCTGAGAAACAGCATCAGAGCCAGCGGCGAATCGGTTTGTCCCCACACGACTGAATCGAAGATAAATGCGGGATTGAGGGCGACCAGGGCGAGCGCGATCCAGGCCGATCGCGCGACGTGCGATGCGTCGAACGAAAAGATAAACCGCCAGTGAGAGCAAGAAGTCGCCGATCAACGGCGGCATCTGCACGATAAACTTGAGGGCGTCGCCGCCGCCGGCTCCAACCGCGTTGGCAACCGCGCCCGCCGCCCACAAGCAGGTAGAGGTATCCCGGTGGATAATCGAGAAAGTAACCTTCCTGGTAGGTGCGTGCGGGTCCTCGGCTGGCGATCTTCAAGCGCCCAGGCTTCATACGTGCCGAGGTCGACGCTGAAGCCCGCGAAGTACCGCAAGGCGAATGATTTAAGCACCAGCAATCCAGTGAGCAGAAGTAAGACGCGCTTCAGATCACGATCGCGATCGCGAGGAGCTGGCCGTGCAAGCAGCCATAGCGAGTATGCCAACCAGTACCGCGAGCGTTTGCGCCCGCGAAGATGCCGGGCAGTTTCGCCGCTTGCGCTCGCAATCGCAGTGACTTGCGTTAAACGCGCCCATCCACCCACATTCTCCTCGCCACGTTCTCCGCCTCGGCTGCGCCCATCGCGCGACGAACGCGCCATCGCGCGCAGCTAACATAGCGTCACCGGCGCTTCTAGATGAACGTCCTTTGCGCGGGGCTGTTCGCACAACTGGCGGGCGGGGCGATATCGCGGACTATGATTGTCGCGCACCCGGAATAATGCGCGCACCGTAGGAGGGCTTGCATGAAACTTGTTCACGCCACCTGGGAACCGGCGGGCAACGGCCCGTTTCCGACCATCTTCGCGATGCACGGATGGGGCTCCAACGCGATGGATCTGCAAGGACTCGGCACCCTACATCGCCGACGGCCGCTTCCTCGTCATCTGCCCTCAAGGATCGTTCGAAGTCGAAATCGGCGCGATCAACGGCTACGGATGGTATCAGATGCGTCTGGGATCGCAGCCCGATCCCGACAAGGTCGATGCCGCCGTCGATCGAGCTGCGCGAGTTTCTCGACGAAGCCTCCGCCCGCTATCCGGTCGACCCGCGCAAGGTCGTGGTGGCCGGCTTCAGTCAGGGCGGCATGATGGCCTACAGCCTCGCGATGCGATGGCCGGAGCGATTCGCCGCGCTGGTCGGTATCGCGACCGCTTTTCCGGAGCGCCTCGCGAGCCAGATCACGAATCATGACGCCGTGCAGCGGCTGCCAACGATGGTCCAGCACGGACGCGCCGACCAGGCGATCGATATGACCCGCGCGCGCAAATCGGTCGAAGCGCTGCGCGAGTTGAAGGTGCCGCTGGTTTTTCGCGAGTACGATTGCGGTCATGAGGTCGCGGCCGATGGCGTGCGCGACCTCTCGGCCTTCCTGATCGAAAAGGTCGCCAATGAGCGATGAGCGTCACCGGACGATCAGGAATTCGCGCGGCTGCTGACCGTCCTGCGGGAATTGCGGCAACGCTGCCCGTGGGATCGCGAACAGAGCATCGCCAGCCTCGGCAAGCATCTGGTCGAGGAGGCTTACGAGGCGCTCGACGCGATCGAGCGCGACGACACCGGCGCCATCGTCGACGAGCTAGGTGATCTCATTTCGCAGGTATTGGCGATCGCCGTAATCGGCGAGGAGCAGCAGCGCTTTCGCGTCGCGCAATTGTTTCAATGGGCGGCCGATAAACTCGTGCGGCGTCATCCGCATGTTTACGCCGACGCGACGGCCGCGACCTCCGCAGAGGTCATCGAGAACTGGAATCGAATCAAGCAGGACGAGCGCAAGAGCGCGGGAGCGACGTCGGCGCTCGATGGTATCGCGCGGGCGATGCCGGCGCTCGCACGCGCTGAAAAGCTCGGTTCGCGCGCGCGCCAGGCCGGGATGGACTGGCACGACATTCACGACGTGCTCGCCAAGGTGCGCGAGGAGATGGACGAAGTCGAAGGCGCGCTCGCCGAGCAACGATACCGACGCCGCGGCGAGCGAACTCGGCGACATGCTGCTGGCGCTGGCGAATGCGCCGCGCTTCATCGATCACAACGCGGAGGAAACGCTCCGCCGCGCTTGCGACAAGTTCACGCATCGCTTTAAGTTGCCGTCGAACGCATCGCCGCCAACTCGCGGCCTCGATTTAAAGCAACTCCGCCCGCTCGAAATCGACGCCCTCTGGAACGAAGCGAAACGCGAATCCACTGAAAAGTGACTTACTGCCTCCAAACTGATATCGGTGCGTGGCGACTGGTCGTGCCATGAATTTAATCATCGAATTTCTCTATCGAGGGGCGGGTGATGACGGAAGGAGGATCGTTCGGGGTGGTCGTTCGAGCGTTCGGCCTTTGGTCTCTGTTTCTCGCGGTATCCGCGATCCACGGAGTCATACAATTTTTCGGTGTTCGAACGATAAATCACTTTGATTGGCAACCTGCAGTAGCATTTGCAGTCTTCTATGCGGCTGCGGGTATTGCGCTGCTCCGAAGGTCAGAATTAATCGTTCGATTCGCTTATGCCGCGGAAGACTCAACACCAGAGAGCGCTAGGTAATGTCCAAGGACACTACCTAGCGATTCGGGTTATTGATCAGGGGCGCGCGGCCTGTTAGGTATAACCGCTTATGCCGCATATTCCAGTTCATCCGTCGGCCGAGAAGCGTCATCGTCAGAGCCTCAAGCGCCAGCAGCGCAATCGTGCCATCAAGACCCGCGTCCGCACCGCTTCGAAGAACGCGCTCGAGGCAATCGAGGGCAAGGATAAGCAAGCGGCCGCGAATGCGCTGAAGACCGCGATGAAGGTGCTCTACAAGGCCGCGAGCAAGGGCACGCTGCGCAAGAACACGGTCGCGCGCAAGGTCGCTCGTCTCTCACGCCGCTACCATCGCACGCATGAGGCGGCGACAGTCGGAGGGCGCCTGCGCAGAGCTAGATCTTCCGCGCCGCGGCCGTCGCACGAACGGCTTCCGCCGGCGCCATCAAATCCAGCAACAGCGCTGAGATAGCCTGCTCGCGCTCGTGAATCAGGCCGTTCTTGAAATTCGCATCGAGTTCGCAGGCGTGGCCGATGCGCACGCATCAGCCGTCGCGCGCCGAAGCGCCGCCCACCGTCGATCGCGCGAACGATCAACTGACTGCTCGGCGGCATTCCCAGCGCGCGCGCCACATCGGCGGGGCTCTTGCGCTTTTCCAGCAGCGACGCCGCCACCAGCATCCGGCGCACCAGTGGGATTATCTCGAGCGCGAGCAACTCGATCGCATCGCGTCCGGTCTCGAATCGCGCGATCGAACAGCGTCAGCGCCTCGCCCGGACGTCCGCGCGCGATGCTCTCCGCCAGTTCGAACAATTCCGGAATGCGCGACGGTCCGCCACCGCCGCCGAGATCGGCAACTTCGACTTTGCTGCTGTCGCTTTTCGTAATTGCGGCCTTCGCGAGCGCATTGTGAATCGCGGCGAGGTCGCTGCCGTGCCGTGCGACCAGCAGATCCACCGCGTCAAACGACAACTTGAGCCCGAGATTCTTCGCGAAGACCTCGGCATATTGTCCGACCTGATTGTCATAGGGCCGCAAGCAGTTGATCACGATACCAAGCTTTTCTACTACCCGGCGGATTTTTGCCGGCGCGTTGTCCCGCTCATAAACGATTGCGACCTGCACTGGTCCGCCGACCCGTTCGAGCGCGGCACCAAACGCGGCCTCATCGGCGCTGCCACCGTCGCGGCCCTCCGAGCCCTCGCCGGGTCGCTTCCTCCGCACCGGCGCGTTCCCGATGAGTTTTCAGGACGCGACAGGCGATCAGACGTTTCGGCGCGAAGAGATCCGCGCCCTCAAGCTCGCTGATCGTTGCGCCGTAGCCCTCGGCGCCACCGACCTGAAACGGACGGTATTGCAATCCCTCGGCCGCGGCGCGAACGCGCAGCGCCTCGAGCACGTGACTCGCGCAGAAACGGCTGCGGGCCTGCGATTAGACTGATATGGTGCCGCGGGACGAATGCCACCGCGAAGAAAATTGAGCGCGTTCTCAACCGCCATCGCGCATCGTCCAGCCGATCGAACTAAAGGGTGCCAGGCTGACGCATCGTGACGCTTAAAAGCCTTCGCTCATCGAGGAGTAAAGGTTTTGCGCGAGCGTCTGCATCGCCTGCTGCTTCGACGACGCCTCCTGCGTCTGCGCGACCTGAATATCCTGCATGCTCGGCGATATCCCGCGAACGCAGGTTCTGCTGCGCGAAGTACGGCGACGTGGTGATAACCGACTGACTCACTACCGGAGCTGACTGGGTGCTGCTCACGCCGCGAGTCGCCCAGATCACCTTATGGTCATGGGCGTCGGTGAGGCTGGCGTCGGCGCTGATGGTCTCGCGTGTAGATGGTCGGTTCGGCAGCGGAGTTGAAACGCGATCGGCACCGAATCATCGTAAATGATGTCGCCCGTTAGATATGAGGTCCGCCTGCGACGGGTTTTCAACCAATTCGAGCCGCTTCCGGTTGGCGATTTCGTCTTCGACGAACCGCATGAACTCATCGTTGATACCGGTTTGGCGCGTTTTATTGCCGAACCTTGGACGTAAATCGTCTTGGCTTGAGCAGGAAGGCCGCTGCCGGAGGCGGCAAAATGATATCCGCATCCCGAAGCAACGATCGCAATCGTGGCGAACGCTATCCACCGCAAACGTTGCGCGACCCATCCCCGAGCGTCTTGAACGGCACCCGCATTCCACAAACCGTCGCGCCGATTCGATTACCCCTGGTGGAGCTTGGCTGGATTACTTTCCTCACCTTTATCCTTCAAGCCTGAGCCGCGACGCGACCTGATCAAGCACGCCATTGACGAACCGCCCGGACTCCTGGTCGCCGTAAGCCTTCGCCAGCTCGATCGCCTCGTCGATGGTCACGCGCGCCGGAATGTCTTCCATTCGCAGCAACTCGAATATCGCCAGCCGCAAAATATTATGGTCAACACGCGACGAGCCGTCCAATCGACCAATGCTCGAGAACGTCGGCGATCTGGCGATCGAGCGCAACCTGTTCTCCGCGCACGCCTCCACCAGTGTCACGGCAAACTTGCGCGCGAGATCCTCGGCCGGAAACGTCTCGAAGAACAGCGCGAGGTCGTCGGTCGAGGCGCCGCCCCGAAGGTCGATTTGATAGAGAGCCTTGAGCGCCAGCTCGCGGCCGTTATGCCTGGTTCCCATCGTACGAAAATGTACTTCAGAAGCTCGCGCTGCCCGAACCTTGTAACGCGCGTGCGCCCGCGTACGTCAGGTGACGACCTTGAGCTGCGTGAACAGATGGCCGAGTTTTTCCTTCTTGGTCCGCAGGTAATCGATATTGCCGACGTGCGGCGTCACTTCGAGCGGCACCCGGGTGACCGTCACGCCGTAGCGCTGGAGGCTCTCGATTTTGTGCGGGTTGTTGGTCAGCAGACGGACTTCACCGATACCGAAGTCGCGCAGGATCTGTGCGCCGATGCCGTAGTCGCGCAGATCATCCTTGAAGCCCAGTTCGAGGTTCGCCTCGACCGTATCGAGGCCTTGATCCTGCAGCGCGTAGGCTTTGATTTTGTTGCCCAGACCGATGCCGCGGCCCTCCTGATGCAGATAGATGATGACGCCGGCGTCAGCCGCCATGATCTGCCGGATGGAGACCGCCAGCTGCTCGCCGCAATCGCACCGATTTGAACTGAAAACGTCGCCGGTGAGGCATTCGGAATGGAGCCGCACGAGAGCGGGACGGCCGCTGCCGACGTTGCCCTTGACCAGCGCGAGATGCTCGCGCCCATCGACGATATTGCGAAACACGATAGCCTGAAGCTCGCCGTCTGGCACGGTGAAGCGGCTCTCGCCGACGCGCTGCACAAGAATTTCATTGGTCAGACGGAATGAGACAAGGTCGTTGATAAAGACCAGGGGCAGTTCATTGGCGCTCGCGAATTCGCGCAGCTCGGGCAAGCGAGCGGATTCGCCATCCTCGCGCAGAATCGCGCAAAGTGCCGCCGCCGGACGCATCCCGGCGCTACGTACCAAGTCGACCGCGCCTTCGGCACGTCCCATTCGCATCATCACACCGCCGCTGAGCGCCATCAAAGGCAATATGTGACCGGGCATCACGAGGTTTTCCGGTCCCGACTTGTCCGAAGCCAGAACGCCGATAGTGGTGGCGCGGTCGCCCGCCGAAATGCCCGTGGTGACGCCCTCGCGCGCTTCGACCAGGGCGCCCGCCTGCTCGATCACGTCGCCACCCATACTCGACGCGACCAAGGGGATACCGAGTTCGCGCAAACGCCTTTCGGGAAGCGCGACCGAAACCACGCCGCGCCCCTGGATCACCATGAAATTGACGTGTTGCGGAGTGACTTTCTCGGCCGCCATCACGAGGTCGCCCTCGGCGTCCTCGCTATCGCTCGATACCAGCACCACCATCCCGGCGGCGCGAATTTGGCTAAAGGCGTCTTCCAGTACCGTTGCGGCCACTTCTTCCAATCTCCGACGTGCAATCCTATCACCGTCCGGAGTCGTCGCCAAATTATTCATGCACACGGCCACCCTGCGGAGACTACGATGGTCAACCTGGATTCGCGATTTTCAGCGTTTGCCTGACGGCGGACGCGCGATCTCCGCTTCGATCAGCAGGTCGGGACCAACCTGAGTGGCGCGTAGTTCGCCGAGCCGAATCGAGCCGCGGATGGATCGCGACACCAAACCCTCGATAGCCGGCAGGCCACCGCCGAGGATCCGCGGAGCCAGGAAGAAGGCCACCCGATCGACGATTCCGGCAGCGAGGGCGGCGCCCGCCAGATGCGCACCGCCTTCGAGCAGAATCTTCGTCCATCCGCGTCGGCCGAACTCGCGCATGAGCAAATTCAAATCGATTTTGCCCGAGGCCGATTTGGCCGCAACGATCTCGACGATGGCGCCCGCGCCGCGGCGGCTGCCGTATGCCCGTTCAGCGCGCGAGCGATTGGCAGGCGTGGTAACGAGGATCGTCGGCGCCGTCGAGCGCTGACGAAAAACCTTCGCTTCGGCCGGCGATCGCAAGCGCCCATCGATAATCACCCGCGCCGGATCGCGTCCGCCCGCCGTGCGGCAGGTGAGGCGCGGATTGTCGGCGAGCACGGTCGCTGCGCCAACCATCACGGCGTCGGCCTCGCGCCGCCATCGATGAACCAGTTCGCGCGATTCGGGCGAGCTGATCCATCGCGAATCGCCACCGACGGCGGCGATCCGGCCGTCGAGCGTGGCGGCGAGCTTGAGCGTGACGAACGGGCGTCCGCGCGTCACTCGCGTGAAGAAGCCTTCATTGAGGCGGCGGCATTCCGTCTTCGAGCACGCCCTCGGTGACCGCGACGCCGGCCGCGCGCAGGATCGCGATACCGCGCCCGCGCACCGGCGGATACGGATCGCGGCATCCGACGACCACCCGCGCGACGCCCGCATCGACCAGGGCGCGCGCGCACGGCGGCGTCTGCCCCTGATGCGCGCATGGTTCAAGGATGACGTACGCGGTCGCTCCGCGCGCACGCCCGGCGGCCTCAGCCAGCGCGACGGTCTCGCCATGCGGCCGGCCACCCGCCGCGGTCGCGCCGCGGCCGACGATCTTGTTGTCACTGACGATCACGCAGCCGACGGCCGGATTCGGCGTGGTCAGTCCGAGCATCGGCCGCGCCAGATCGAGCGCCTCGCGCATGAACCCTTCGTCGTGCGTGATCTCCATCGGCGTTCGCGGCGTCACTGCGAAATCAGCCATCCGTGATTTTGGCGGGACGAGGCACCGAGAGAATTTCACTCAAGAGTGAGACCTGGATCCAGCGATCTGCGATCAGGAAACGGGATCGCTCTTCTTCTCGCGCGGCTGCGACGCCTTGCCGGCGCGCCGTCCTTGCGCAGACGAATAAGGTCTTCGAGTTCGTGCATGAATTCGTCGATATCCTTGAACGATCGATAGACCGAGGCGAAGCGCACGTAGGCGACCTGATCGATCCCGTGAAGCTCGTTCATCACCGCGCCGCCGATAAATTCGCTCGGCACTTCCTTGCCGCCAAGTTCCGCCGCGGCGGCCTCGATCCGGTCGGCGATCTCTTCGATCGTCTCCATCGAGACCGGGCGCTTTTCGCAGGCGCGCTTGATGCCCGCGATTACCTTGAGGCGATCGTACGGCTCGCGACGGCTGTCCTTCTTGACCACCATCGGAGCAGCTTCTTCGACGCGCTCGTAAGTGGTGAAGCGCCGCTTGCACGACGCGCACATCCGCCGGCGTCGAATCGTCGCGCCATCGCCCGACATCCGCGAATCAACGACGCGGTTACCGCGATGGCGGCAGAAGGGACAACGCATGGCTGGATTCTATCGAGATATCGCGGGCTGCCGCATTCTTCCGGCGGATACCGTTTGGGCGTGGGAGAGATCGCACAAAATGCGGCGGCCCAACGGCTTCCGGCCGCGCGCACGAGCAGCTCGGCGGCAATTCGACCCACCGTCGAATCGCCCAACGGGCCTAATCAAAGCGCAATGGCCGCGGTATCCCACGGCCACCCAATGCTTGCGGAATCGTGCGAAATCGGCGACGACGCTCAGCTCTTATGCGCCTCGATATAGGTGACGACATCCTTGACGGTGCGGATTTTCTCGGCGTCCTCGTCCGAGATTTCCATGCTGTACTCTTCTTCGAGCGCCATCACGAGCTCAACGATATCGAGCGAATCGGCGCCCAGGTCCTCGATAAAGGACGCCTCCGGCGTCACCTCGTCCGCCGCCACGCCAAGCTGCTCGCTGATAATCTCACGAACCTTTGCTTCGATATCACCAGCCATCGTATTAACGCTCCTCCTGCCAGCCCGGGCATCCTGTGCCATAGCCGGGAAATCGTAGCCGCCGCCGCTGGACCCGCAGAGTCGGTCGTGGCCAATTTTATGCACCCGCGGGTGTAAAGGGAAACTATCGTCACCCTCGCAGCGGCTCAACCGCGCAGCTTATGGAGTTGGCGCTGCGCTGGCAAGTTACCACACCCGCGGCTCCGAACTACCTTATTAATTGGCCGGCCGCTCAAGCCAATCGTCTGGCGGTTTCACGGTCTGTATGACGCGATTGATATCCGCTTGTGAGATCGGCGCCGTGTTTGGAGGACGGGACGAAAAGCGAAACTCGACGCCGCCTTTATCCGAGTACAGACGATCGTCGATCTGTGACTGGCCGCTCCCCGGTTTTCCGTACTGAAATCCTCTGAAATCCGGAGCGTCGATCATGAAGATGTCAGAATTGGCATTGTGACCTGCCACCTCGGCGAACTTGAACATCAGCAGCCACGTCAACCGAGCGCCTTCTCTTCGAAATGTGAATGGAGTGAGCTGGTCAGGAGTGACTTCGAGCATCGCGCGGGTGAACGCATAGTCCGACCATGTATCCGCCCCGAGCAACCACCGATTATATGCGTTTCTTGGAAACGAGCCACTGGGCGGAAACAGAACCTTCAGCCAAACATTTGCTGGACCTCTCATAAAGACGATCCGCCTGCCTGAACGAAAGCTAATCACCTGCCATTGCCACGGCGGTTTGCCGATTACTTTGGTTTCATTGGGATCCAGATCCTTCCATGGGACTTCAAACTCCCACCCAAAATAGGAAAGCCTCATGCCTAAGGCGGTCGCGATGGATAAGTCAGGGAGCCTAACCGGCGTTTTCCACATTCCTGGATCGTTGAAATCTCGCTTCGTGAGGAAGAACGGAGCGCCGAAGATCAAGGGGTAAAGGCAAGCGAGGCCAACAACGATTCCGAACCCAAACACCATGCGGCGCCACCCAAGCTTCATATCTCGAAGGTGTAGCATGCCGCTGCCGGAACAATCTCGTTCTTGCAGTTCGACGCGAGGCCAACCACAGCGCGTGAGGACTGTCCCGCCTATGGAGCTTCAGGTAGGCGATTCGCCCGTTAACGCCGCGACGGTGGAGCGTAGCGAGGCGGCGTCCTCGACAGAGCGCACCTTGACGTTGCGATTGATGCGGCGCATCAGGCCCGCCAGCACCCGTCCCGCGCCGAACTCGATGGTCTCGGTAACACCCGCCGACGCCAGCTTTCCCATCGACTCTTCCCATCGCACCGGACCGGTGATCTGTTCGAGCAGCAGGGGCGTCACGCGCGCCGCGTCGCGATTGATCTCGGCGGTAACGTTGGCAATGACGCCGAAATTCAACGGGGCGATGGTCAAGTACTCGAGGACGGGCGTCATGCCGTCGCGCGCCGGCCGCATCAGGGGACAATGAAAGGGGGCACTGACTTTAAGTTCCACTGACGCGCCCGCACCACGAGCCTTGGCGGCTTCGAGCGCGCGGCGCACCGCGCCCGCATCGCCGGAGATAACGATTTGGCCGGGCGCGTTGAGGTTGGCGGCGACCGCGATTTCACCACCGGTCGAGGCCGCGGTAGAGAGTTCATGCACGGCGGCAAGGTCAAGGCCGATCAGCGCGGCCATCGCGCCGCGCCCCGGCGGACATGCCTCCTGCATCAGACGGCCACGCTCGCGCACCGCGCGCAAAGCGTCGCCGAGCGTCAGCCCGCCGGCTGCGACCAGCGCACTATACTCGCCAAGGCTGTGACCGGCGGCCAATTCGGGCCGTATGGAACATTCGGATTCGAATGCACGCAGCGCCGCGATCGAAGTCGCCAGGGTGGCGGGCTGCGTATTCGCGGTCAGGCGGAGGTCTTCTTCCGGCCCCTCGAAGCACAATCGCGAGAGCGCGAAGCCGAGCGCCTGGTCGGCTTCTTCGAAGACCCGGCGGGCGGCGGGAAACTCGTGCGCCAGATCGGCGCCCATACCGACTTTTTGTGATCCCTGGCCAGGGAAAAGAAACGCAACTTTCATCAAATCAAAGCTTTCAGGAATTTTCACTCTTGGCCGGATGGTGCTCGGGAGCGGGCGGCGTTTCTTGCTCGCGATGCTCCGGATTGGGCTCATGCGCCGCGACGCTAGAGGCGTGCGCCTCGTTAGCCGAACCGTTCGCTCCAGTGGTCGCCGCCGGCACGTGATTCATCGCGCCTGCAGCGCCGTGAATTTCTTCGAGCGGGGCTAACACCACTGCGGTAGAAGACGTTTCCGCAGTCACCGGCACTGGATGTGCGCGATCGGGCTTTTCGGGACGGTCGGATTTTTCGCCCTTGCTGAAACGCTCGATCTTTTGTTCCGGATTCGCCTCGCGATGGATATGCAATCGTTCACGCATCCGCACGAAGAGCCCGCGGATGCCCTTGCTCGATGGTTTAACGATCATCGTCTCCGGACTGTGCGCGGCGAGAATCTCGACAATCCCGGCATTCACGGCATGCACCAGCGACTCGTTGGCGGCCGCACGGATCGCATTGCGAATAGCGCGCGCGTTAGACGAACCGTGCGCGATAATCGCCACGCCATTGACGCCGAGCAGCGGCGCTCCGCCATATTCCGACGGATCGAATCGTTCGCGGATGCGGGTCAGCCGCTTGCGGATAATCAGGTAGGCCAGCCGCGCCAGGATGCCGCTGGTAAAAATCTCGCGCAGACTGCCGAGCAGGAAGGACGCGAAGCCCTCCATCGTCTTGAGCGCGACGTTGCCGGTAAAGCCGTCCGTCACGACCACGTCCGCCCTGGCCTTGTTGATGTCGCGGCCCTCGACATAGCCGGTGTAATTGATGTGCGGCGCCATCTGCGTCAACGCCTGAGCGGCGGCGCGCGTCAGGTCGGTGCCCTTCGACGCTTCCTCGCCGTTGGACAAAATTGCGACTCGCGGGTTGGCGCAGTCGTGTACGCGCCGCCAGTACACACTGCCCATCACCCCGAACTGCATCAGGTGGACCGCCTTCACCTCGGTGTTAGCACCCGCATCGATCAGGAGCGCAAAGCCGGCGCTGGTCGGGACGAGCGAGGCGATCGCGGGACGATCGACGCCCGGCAGAGTCCCCAGGATAGCCATCGCCGCGGCCATCATCGCACCGGAGTTTCCCGCACTGACGAAACCGTCCGCCTTGCCCTGCTTGACCAGTTCGAGTCCCACGTGAATCGAAGAATCGGGCTTGTTAAGCACCGATTCGAGCGGCGAGTCGTCCATCGCGACGACTTCGCTGGCATGCTGGATTTCGATCGCGAGGCCGTTGGTCTGATGAGTGTGGAGCTCGCGCGTAATCGTATCGCGATCGCCGGTCAGCACGATCTCCACGCCGAAGTCGCGCGCCGCAAGCACCGCGCCTTCAATCACCGCCTTGGGAGCAAGGTCGCCCCCCATCGCGTCGAGCGCGATTTTCACCGTCGTGCCTCTGCCACCTACTCCTTGATGGCGGCGAGTTCGCGGCCGCGGTAGGTGCCGCAATGGCGGCAGACGCGATGAGGCATCGCAGGCTCGCCACAGTTCGGGCACGCGATCGGGTTGACCGGCCGGAGCGCGTCGTGGGCGCGGCGCATATTACGCTTCGAGCTGGAGGTGCGGCGTTTGGGTGCTTGCATGGCGATTAACTTCCAATGGCTGAAATAATTGCAGATTAGTAAAGACGCTGCCTTAGTCCCTAAACCGATCGGGCTAGTTGGAACGTTCGAGCTTGATGTTACGAAGAATTGCGAGCCGCGCGTCGCCGCTCTCGATTGTGCAACCACAATCGTGCTCGTTGAGATTCGCACCGCATCGCGCACACAAGCCGCGACAATCCTCGCGACACAGCGGCCGCGTCGGCAGCGCCAGCAGCATCTGTTCGCGGATCAATGGCGTCAAATCGACCTCTTCTCCATCGTACAACGAAAATTCCAGGTCCTCGGTGCGCAGACCGGCGTTGCTATCGTCGCCAATCGAACGCGGTGCGAGAACGTAACGAAAGCTGCGCCCGCTCGGCGCGACGAATTCCTCCGCGCACCGCGCGCAGGTCGCCACCGTTGCGGCGGTGAACTCACCGCGAAAGAACAACTCGGTGCCCGCGCGATAGTAGCTCATCGCGACGTTCACCGGTCCTTCCAGGCGATATTCCCTGATCGGTCCAAGGCCGAGTGCGCGGTTAATCTCCCCTTCCGGCTCGGAAAAGGAAAGCTCCCTCGCATCGGCCGTTATATCATCTACCCGGAGCTTCACGGCCAAGGCGCCCATTCCGTTCGCGGCGCGAACGCCGATTATTACATGTCGCCAATCGAGGTCCAAGCCGTGGGACTCACGACTTTTCTTCACCAACGGACGGCTTTTCGCCAGCGATCGGGTCGTGTTCGGAACGAGGCGCGCGGCTCCGGGTTCGAACTTTAGCGGCAACGCCGATTTGCGCGCACTCGGGCAACAACGAACATCGGGAGCAGCGCGGGGTGCGGGCGAAACATACTTGCCGACCGTGGAGGATCAAGCGCATCGAGAAGCCAGTCCATTCGGCGGATGGCAGCAGCCTCTGCAAATCGATCTCAATGCGGGCCGGATCGAGACTCCGTGTCAATCCGAGCCGGCGCGAGAGGCGCCGCACATGCGTATCGACGACCATGCCGGGCGCGCCGTGCACATGCCCGAGAATCACGTTCGCAGTCTTGCGGCCGACGCCGGGCAGCGTGACGAGATCCTCCATGCGATCAGGCACTTCGCCGCCGAAGCGCCCGACGATCGCGAGCGCCGCCATCTGCAGCGATTTCGATTTCTGGCGAAAAAAGCCGGTCGTCATGATGAGCTGCTGGATCTGCTCGCGCGGCGCGGCGGCCATCGAAGCCGCGTCCGGGATCTGGCGGAATAATTCAGGCGTCACGCGATTCACCCGCTCGTCGGTGCATTGCGCAGACAGGATCGTCGCCGCGAGGCATTGCCACGGCGTCGCGAAGTCGAGGCTGATGCGCGCCTTGGGATACAACTCCGCGAGCCTCATCGCGATGCGCCCGGCGCGTTCGACGATCTTTGCGGCGGGCTTTGCCGCGACTTTGCGCGTCGCTCGCGTCGATGGGCGCTTATCTCGGCGCGTTGCGGGCATCGGCGCCTTCGATCGAGTTCGTCGCGATGGCCTTACCGCCTGCGACGGTATCGCGCAACGCGTGCGCTGCGAAGAAATTGCTCAATTCGCTCGCGATGCGCTCATCGTTCCAGCCGAGCTCCACGCCCATCAGGCGCGCGACCTCGGGTGCCGACGCGATTGCAGCTAGCGGATTGCGCCAGACCATCGACGTGCGCCGCACCAGGAAGTCGATCACCGACGTCGCCATCTCGGCGCGTATCGCATGCACCACCTCGGCGCGAATGGCCGGACAGCCCGCGACGATGCGCTCAGCCAGTTCCGGGCGTTCCACCATGATCGCTGCCACCATCGACGCGCGACTTCCGTAGCGGCCCGCCAGCAGGTCCGCGACGTCGCCAGCAAGCACGCCATCGCCGTGCCGCAAGCCGGCAACGAAACCGCGCGCGCCCGGTAGCGGCGTCTCGAGCGTGGGGCACTGCCCGCTTGATCTTCCCACTCGCCCCATAATGTCATCGACGATCTTCTGCGCAATCTCGCGATGCGTTGTCAGCTTGCCGCCCGCAACAGAGAGCAGGCCGGACGCACTCTCGATTGCGATTTCCTCGCGCGGCACCTTCGATGTCGCGCGACCATGGTCGCCGATCGGCAACGCACGCAATCCGGCAAAGCTGTAGGCGACATCATCAATGGAAGGGCTCGCTGCTGGCATCGCAACGTTAGCGACATCCAGCAGGTAGTCGATTTCAGCGTCATCGGCCGTCAGCCGCACGCGATCCCCATCGAAGTCCGTGTCGGTCGTGCCGATCGTCACCCAGCCGTCGCGCGGCATCACGAACACGATTCGCGCCGCATCGTCACCCAGTACGATCGAATTGCGCACCGGCAGTTGCGTCTCGCTAATCACCAGGTGGACGCCCTTGGTCAGGCGCACGCTCGACGCCGCGCCGGGCTCGTCCATCCTGCGCACGTCGTCGAGCCACGGGCCGGTGGCGTTGACAAAATGCCGAGCGCGCAACTCGAACGACTCGCCGCCCA
Organism: uncultured delta proteobacterium; assembly: GCA_963774705.1. Classification (GTDB taxonomy): domain Bacteria; phylum Desulfobacterota; class Binatia; order Binatales; family Binataceae; genus JADMIL01. The sequence continues at coordinate 232,253 of CAVZFW010000016.1, read as the reverse complement.
CTAAATCGCGCACGGTCGCCGCCGCGGTCTGCGACCCGACGCGCGAAAATCCTTCGACCGCGACGTAGTTCGCGACGGCAGCACCGTGCAGCGCCGCATCGATCGCATTTTCCAAGGTCAACCGCGCGTCGTCGCCCCACCCGTCGTAGTACATCGCGCCACCGGTCAGCCCTGCCGCCGAGAGCAGCGGCTCGATGTCGCGCGTAGCGTCGGCGGAAAGTCGCCGATGACGCTCCGCCGACGGTATTCGCGCCATCAAGTCGTACAGTACCAGCCCCGCCCACAGCAAAAATTTGCCGGGCTCGCGGCCGCGATAGCAAGGAAACAGAAAGCGAATCGGATGCACCAGGTGGGGCGCGGTGAGATGCCGCAGGCGTTCGCGTTCGCGCAACGCCGAGTGGACGAGGCGCAACTGCCCTTGCGGCAGATAACGCAAACCACCGTGAATCAGCTTCGACGATCGCGACGACGTCTCCCCGGCGAAGTCGCCGCGATCGACTAGCGCGATGCGCAACCCGCGCATCGCCGCATCGCGCGCGATCGCTGCGCCGTTGATGCCGCCGCCGATTACCGCGAGGTCGAAATTTTCCGTGCGCAGACGGGATAGTTGTTCCGAACGCGAAATCTCATTCGCCGCTGATGAACTCACTCGTCGGGCTGCATGCATCACCAGCGAAATCCCTCGGGCGCGTCGGCGCAGCGTCTTCGGCTGATCGACTTCGCGGCCGAGCCCCATCAGATGCGGACGAGCCGAAGCGCGATCAGTCTTCAGGTTCCTCCTGGAACGAGTAGCGCTCCTCCGTCCACGGGTCGCCGTGGTTATGGTAACCGCGCACCTCCCAGAAGCCCCTCCGATCGTTGACCGTAAATTCGATCGCGCGCACCCACTTCGCACTCTTCCAGCCGTACAATTTCGGCACCACCAGCCGCAACGGAAAGCCGTGGTCGGGATGCAGGTCCTTGCCGTCATGGCCCCACGCCACCATCACGTCGTCGTCGAGAAATTCCGCGAGCGTCAGGTTGGTCGTGTAACCGCCGTCGCACAGCACGAAAACGTGTCTCGCCTCGGGCTTGAGCTTGACCAGTTTCATCAAATCGCGAACGTGCACGCCCGCCCAGCGGTTGTCGTACCGAGACCACGTGGTCACACAATGGAAGTCCGAGATTTGTTCGGTCTTCGGCAGCCCGCGAAGCTGCTCCCAGGTCAGGCGCAGCGGTTCATCGACCAATCCAATCAAGCGAAAATCCCACTTCTGCGGATTAAAGCGCGGCGTCGGCCCGTAGCTCAGAACCGGAAACTGCGTCGTCAGATACTGTCCCGGCGGCAATCGGTCGCCCGCTGCCTTGCGTGTCAACGGCTTTGCCATAGGATTGATAAATAGCGAAGCCGCGCCGACAGCGGAAGAGTCAAGCACCCGTTGCGGTTTGCGCACGCAGTCAATAATTGATCAGCGCGACCATTAGATCAGCGACGTTCGTGCCGGTCGGCCCGATGATTATCAAATCGCCGAGTGCCTTGAAGAATTCGTAAGCGTCATTGCGCGCCAGCGCCGCGCCTGGATCGACGCCGGCATCCGCCGCCCGCGCGACGGTCTCCGGCGTCGCGATCGCGCCCGCCGCGTCGGTCGGTCCGTCGATCCCGTCGGTGCCGGCGAAGAGTGCCGCCACTCTGCGCCCCGCCGCGACGCTCGCCAATTCGATCGCCATCGCCAATGCGCATTGCTGCGCGCGCCCTCCCCGCCCATCGCCGAGGACCGTGACGACAGGCTCCCCGCCCGCCACGAGGCACACCCGCTCGCCCGCGATTTCGCCCGCTTGCCTTGCGATCGCGCTACCCAGCTCGTTGGCCTCGCCGCTGAGTTCGAGGCCTTGCACGACCTCGTAACCCAGCGCCGACGCGGCCTCGGCCGCCGCATCCACCGCCATCCGATTGTCGCCCACGATCAGATTTGTGACCCGTGCAAGCGCCGGATCGCCGGCCTTTATCGTTTCACTCAATTCGCCCGCCGCACCGCGCTCCAGATGGTCGCGCACGCTTTCCGGCGCACGACCCCACGCGCGGCGGCGCTTGAGCACGCCGATCGCGTCGCCGTAAGTGAAGGGGTCAGCGGCGGTCGGTCCCGATCCGATCGTCGCGAGGTCGTTGCCGGGCACGTCGGACAGAATCAGACTCAGCACTTCGACCCCGGCCTGGGTCGCGGCCAGCAAGCGCCCGCCTTTGATCGCCGAGAGATGTTTACGCACGATGTTGAGCTCGCGAATCGTCGCGCCGGCCCGCATCAACGCGGAGGTGATCGCAATCTTGTCGGCCAGCGTGATCGCGCCGGCGGGTAGCGCCAGCAATGCCGACGCGCCGCCGCTCAACGCGACCATCAGGAGTTCGCCCGGCCGTGCACGCACCGCCAGTTCGAGCGCCGCGCCCGCCGCCGCCACCGAGGTCGCATCAGGCAGCGGATGTGCCGCGCCGATCACGCTCGAGCGCAAGGCCGCCGCGTCCGCCCCGTTCGCGAGACTCGCCGGCGCAATCGCAAGGCCCTCGATCAGTCGACCGCCGAGCCGCTCCTCGGCCGCAGCCGCCATCCCGATCGCCGCCTTGCCGACCGCCAGCAGCCGCACGCCTCTGCCTGCTCGATTTTCGCGGGCACATTTCCGGTCGTGTCGGCCTCGCCATTCATCGCGCGCGACATCACATGATGCGGCCCGACCGCCGTGACGGCTGCCGCATAGATTCGCATCAGGTCTGCGCGCGCGCGGCTTCGCGGTGGAACGTTCGCACTCATCGAATTGAAGCGTCACTCGTAGTGAAAATTTCGCTCGATCGAAATGCTGCCCCATGCGCCGATGGCGCGGCAACGCCAGTGGGTTAGGGCTTGCGACGAAGCGTCTTGATCTGGCCGTCGTGCATCGCAACCAGCACCAGGTCGGCGATACCGATGAAAAGCCCCGTGCCGACCACGCCGGGAATCATCAGCAGGTCGCGTTCGAGCCGCGCGGGATTGCGGATCTCGCGCACGCCGCAGTCGAACATCAGGTTGCCGTTGTCGCTGATGACGTCGGTCCCGTTCGTATCCTTGCGCACCTTCGGCTTGAGCCCGAGCGCCGCGATCTCCCGCGCACCAGAGTCGCCGCGAACGGCACGACCTCGACCGGCAGATTGCCGTGCTCGCCGAGGCGCTTGACCCGCTTTTCCTCGCCGATCAGGATCATACGCTTGCGCGACGCGCTGCGACGACCTTTTCGCGCACCATCGCGCCGCCAAGCCCCTTGACCATGTTAAGCCGCGGATCGACCTCGTCGGCGCCGTCGAAGTCGGCGTCGAGCTTCGGCGCCTCGCTCAATTCCGACCACTTCGATTCCGAGCGAACGCGCGAGGTCCGCACTCGCATGCGAGGTCGGCACGCCGCGCACCTTGATGCCGCGCGCGCCGAGCGCGCGTGATAAACGCACTCGCCGCGTGGCCGGTGCCGAGCCCAATCGTCTGCCCGGGCTTGACGTAGCGCAGCGCATACGCGCCCAGCGCCTTGAGATGCTCGAGATCCGATCGACTTCTTCATTGCCGCGCGGCCCTGCCCCGTCGCTGAGACCGTCCTATCCCGAGCGCGAGCGCGCTCTTCACACCGTCAGGCTTTCGCATTGCGCAGCAGGTTCATGAATTCCTGCCGGGTCTCATGATTGGTGCGGAACACACCGAGCATCGCCGAGGTCGTGACGTAGGAATTCTGCTTTTCGACTCCGCGCATCCGCATGCACAGATGCTCCGCCTCGAGCACCACCGCGACGCCGAGCGGCTCGATCTCTTCCATAAGGGTGTGGGCGATCTGCGTCGTCAGCCGCTCCTGCACTTGCAGGCGGCGCGCGTAAATCTCGACCAGGCGCGCGATCTTCGACAGCCCGATGATCCGCCGGTTCGGCAGGTACGCAACGTGCGCCTTGCCGAAGAACGGCAGCAGATGATGCTCGCACGAGCGAATAGAAATCGAGGTCCTTGCACAGGATCATCTCCTGGTACTCTTCCTCGGTGAACAACGCGCCGTTGATCGCGACCTTGGGATCCTCGTCGTAGCCGCGCGTCAGAAACTCGAACGCCTTGGCCACTCGCGACGGCGTTCGCGCGAGACCCTCGCGCTCCGGGTCCTCGCCGAATGGCGCAGGATCACGCGAACGGCCTCCTCGACGGTGGCGCGGTCTTCAGCCATGATTGTTGCCCTCGTCGGTCTCGGTATTAGGCTGGACTTTGCTGACGGTTCCATTCGAGCGCGAGCTCGATCGCGAGCGAGGGACCGCCGCCGCTCATGATGTTGAAGCCTGCGACCTCGTCCGCCAATGTGCTCATCAATGCGATATTCTGTTCAATCGACATCCGCCTCGCATCCTCATCCGACATTCCGGCGTAACGATCAAGATGATGCGCTGCGCCGCTCAAGTCCGGTATCTGGTCTTTCAAATAGTTGGCCATCGATTCGCGCTTGACCGGCAGGATGCCCAGAATCACCTTCAGTCCGCATTCGCGCGCTTGTGCGATGAAACGGCCGCGCCACGCCCGGCTCGAACACCGGCTGCGTGATCACGAAACGGCGCCTGCCGCGGCCTTGCGCTCGAGCAGTTCGAGCTCGCGCTCGAGCGCCTTGCGATTCGGATTGCCGACCACGCCCGGCAACAGCCCGGGTAGCGTCTTCAGCAGGCGGCGGCCCTCGCCGGTGTCGCCGCGGTGCAGTTCCGCAATCATCCGCAGCAGGCTGAAGGTGTCGCAGGTCATGGACCGCTACGCGCGCCCGCGCTGCCATCGGCGGCGAGTTTGTCGCCTTGCAGCGCGACCACCGCGTCGATGCGAGCGCGCCCGCGCCGAGCAGGTCGGACCTTGAGCGCGAAGCGATTGCGATCGCGGCACGAAAAATTGATCACCACCGGCAATTCCCAGCCGCGCCTTGATCATCGACGCGAACACGAGCGCCGACAGCTTGACCCGGCCAAGCGCGTTGTCCACCAGATTGATCGCGTCCGACCTTGCCGCGCATCGCGCCGAGCTTCGCCAGCAGCGACTCGACCGCGATTCCGCGCGGCGGCGCCGATCTCCAGCCAGAGCGCCGGGGCCGTGCCCGACGAGGCGTTTCGTAACAGCGATTCGGATCATCGGATGGCTCGCGCCCGCGCGATCCCTCCGATGCGGTCCGGCGGAGTCGATGAAAAGAGCGGCATGAGAGCGCATACTGCTTGAGGTCATCGCGGAGGGGGCTCGCTATCGGCGATGAAGGCGCGCTTCAGGCTTTCAGCCGTTCGTTCGCCTTGACCTTCTGATACTTGCGATAGTCGTAGCCCGGTCGCCATCGCCATCAGCAACGCCTCCATCCCGCCTTCCGTCTCGCGCCGCAGCACGCGCAGGCGTTCGAAGAACTCGCGGAAATCCTTGTCCACCCGGACCGCTCCCGTCGAGTCGGATTGAGAAAGAAGTCGTGCAGGCGCGTGACCGTGAAGCGCAGCGAAGAATAGCGCAACTCGTTGGGAAACGCGTCCCATTCCGCCAGCGACAACGTGCGCACCGACTCGTAGCCATGCAGCAGGAAGCGAAAACGATCGAGCGAGTAGTCGCCATCGACGAAGCACAGCGCGTTGACCGCCGTGGCGATATCGAAAATGAATTTGCCGCGGCAGGCCGCCTCGAAATCGAGCACCGCGGTCAGCTTCTCGCCGCGGAACAGCAGGTTGTCGGCGAACAGGTCGCCGTGGATCACGCCCTTGGGCAGCTTGCCTTCGAGATAACGCGTCAGGTAATCGATCTCGTCCTCGAGTGTGCGCGCTGATCTTGCGAAAATAATTCGGCAGCCGATTGCGCACCGCTCAGATACAGATCCGCGATCCGCTCGAAGCTGAAGCGATTGTCGATACCCTTCTTGTAGCCCTTGCCGATGACGTGCAGCTCGCCGAGCGCGCGGCCGATCGTCTCGAGCTGGCTCGGCCGCAGGCGCTCGGCCGGCACCGACCCGCCCTTCGTTATACTTGTAGAGCGAGACGCACTTGCCCTCGTACTCGCGATAGTAGCGGCCGATGCGATCCTGCAGCGGATGCGGACACGGAAACGGATGCTTGCGCAGAAAGGCCAGCAGATCGATCTCGCGGCGAACCTCGCTTTCGGTCTTGACCTCGTCGACCCGCAGCAGGAATCTTGCCCTTGGTGGTCTCGATCAGATAGTTCGAATTGACCGAGCCTTCGCGGAATCGCCGGATGCGCCGCCCAGATGCGCCCGAGATTGTAATCGTCGGCGAGCTCTTCGAGGAATGATTTGTGGAGCTCGGTATAGACGGCCATTGAATTACAATCGGGTTCTTGATCCGCCGCAAGTCTAGGGCCGAATGATCGTTTCGTCAACTACGCGTCCGCCGAAAACCTCGATTGACCGCCGATTTTCCCGCTTCCAGACTGTGCGCGCACTACAGCCGTTGATCGCTTTGAGTCATAATTGGACGATTGCTCGCGCGCGCAACAATTCTGGGAGACCCGCGTACATGCCAAAGAAAATCGCATCCTCAACCGCCAGGCCCGCGAAGCCCAAGCCTGCCACCAAGCCGTCAGCCAAAGCGCCTTCCGCCGCGGCAAAGAAGGCCAAGTCCACGACCGGCGACGCCGGACTCATGGGTAAGAAGGCGCCCGCCTTCACGCTGCCCGACCAGGACGGCAAGCCGGTTTCGCTCGCCTCGCTCACCGCGCGCGGCCCCGTCGTGCTCTATTTCTATCCCAAGGACATGACTCCCGGATGCACCATCGAGGCGTGCAGCTTCCGCGATAACTCGAGCAAGCTGCGCGCGCTGGGCGCCCAGGTCGTCGGTATCAGCGCCGACTCGCCCGCGTCGCACGTGAAATTCATCGCGAAGCAGTCGCTCAACTTCCCGCTGCTGAGCGACCCCGACAATACCGTCACCAAGGCGTACGGCGTCTATAAGATGAAGTCGCTTTACGGCCGCCAGTTCATGGGTATCGAGCGCACCACCTTCATCATCGGCCGCGACGGCGTCGTCAAGCACGTTTTCCCCAAGGTCAAGGTCAACGGCCACACCGACGAAGTCCTCGCCGAGCTCAAGCAACTCAACTAAGGAACCTCGGGACAAGTTACATCGTGTCTCCCTGAGCGCAGCGAATGGGTCCCGGATCCGGGATTTTTCGCAAGCTCAGAATGACTTCCCGGCTTGTGCGAAGGTTCCCCAGGCGCGTGCGCTCCATCACGACGCGCGCTGCAGCCTGATCACTTGGTCCCACTCTTACAAATGGAAGTCTGAAACCCCGCCACTAGGCGAGCTTGCGAGCCGAGCTAACGAGTCGGCGAGGTGCGCAAAATACTGGTTAATCGTTTCAGAAAGAAACTATAGTTCTTCGTTCCTTAACCACGTTCCCCCTTCCTCTCTGCGCTCATGGTACTTCACTCGCGGGCGGCGTCGCCGATGCGATCAAATTATCGCGCAGGAAATTCCGCAGCGGCAAATCCACCCGCGTGCCCAGGTCATGTGCGTCCTTGGGGAAATAATGGGTTTCGACATGCGCGCCGCGCTCGGCCAGCGCTTCCGCCAGTTGTTCGGCCTGGTCTATCGGCATCCGGCGGTCGCGTCCGCCATGCAGGATCAACACGCTGGAGCTCACGTGTGCAGGCAGGTTTTCGATCACGCTGCGCTGGCGCAACGCCCGCTTCGACGGCCACACCTGGCGTAAAATCGAGAGCTTCGTGCCGAGCGCCGCCTCTGGCCAGAACTTCAGCATGTCGTACGCCCCGGACTGCAGGATCACAGCGCGCGGCCGCGTATCCGAGTCCATCAGCAGGCCGGCGGCCACCGCGCCATCGCTCAGTCCCCAGACCGCCATCCGCTTCGGATCGACGTCGGGCCGCGCCGCCAGCAAATCGAGCGCGCGCCGCGCTGCGGCCACCGATTGTGCGCCAACGAAGCGACTCGGCCCTGACGATTTGCCATAACCGGGGATACTCATGCACGCCACCCGGATCCCCATCGTCGCGAAGCGTCCGGTATTGTTGATACAGCTGCGCGCGTTGCCCTTGTCGCCATTAAGTACCAGCACCGCGGGCAGCCGGCCGGGCTCCTTCGTGCGCGCGATAAAGCCCTCTATCTGATATTGGTCGTCGCCTGACGCGATCTGAAAATTGAACGGCGCGACGTCGAACTTTACTGCTGCCGGCGGAATCGCCGGGCGCGCCGCCGGCGCGCCCGGCGATTCCGCCGGCGACGGCCCCGCGACGGCCGGCTCGCCGCGCGCTCGGCATCCGCCGAGCGCCGCCGCCAGCGCCGCCGCCGCGACCCACACCGCAATACGCGCCGCGGCCCCGCCGCCCCGCGCATTCCCAACGCCGGGAGCGGCCAGGCCGCTCCCGGCGTCCGCGCTACCCGGGCGCCGCATGCGGCGCCCGGGTAGCGCAAGCCGGCGACGATCGCCCTTCGGCGCGCGCCGCCGCCTCTCCGCGTCACCCATAGCCGGCTAATCTAGCCTCGCGCGCCGGCTTTGGAAACGCCGCCGCGACCGCTACTCGAACGCCGCCGCCATAAAACTCAAGGCCTGCTCGACGGTCGCGAGTGACGCCGTCTTCGGGCTCCCCGACGCAAACGGCGGCGCGGGGTCATACTCCATCGCCAACTGGGTCATTTTCGCGGCCTCGTCGCCGCGCAGCTTCGCCAGCAGCACCAGCCCGAAATCGATTCCCGCCGTGACTCCGCCGCCGGTCGCGCGATTCCGATCCACTACCACCCGCTCATCCGTCGGCTCCGCGCCATACGCCCTCAGCGAATCGCGCACCGCCCAATGGGAGGTCGCCTTGTAGCCGCGCAACAGCCCGGCCGCGCCAAGCAGCAACGATCCGCTGCACACCGAGGTTACGTACTTCGCCCGCGCCCCGCGATCCGCGAGGAACGCCAGCACTTCGGCATCATTCAATTGTTGATTCGTCCCGAACCCGCCGGGCACGAACAGGATATCGAGTTCGCGCGGGCAGGTTTCGAATGTCGCACTGGGCGTGATCGCAATCCCCGTATCGGACAGCACCGGATCGGTGGTCTTCCATACCAGATGGGTATTGGCGAACCATGAGAAAACCGTCTGCGGACCGATCAGGTCCAGCAGCGTCAGCTTCGGGTAAAGCAGCATGCCAATTTCGAGCTTCGGTTGATCTTGCTTCATGACCGTCTCCTTTTTCCTCGCCGTAATTCGCTTCGTCCTGAGGCTCTGCAGCGGGATCGCCCCGCGCGAAGCCACAATCCATGGGTGAAGAGCGCAAAAGCTTTTAGTTTTTTCCGAAACCTCATGAGGTTTCAGACTTCCCTTTGGTTAGGACGCGTCGCCTTCTCATGGCACCTGTAGATGCGGTAGCCGAGACTGAGCCTGGCCACTCAGTTTACGAACCAGTGAACAAAAAACGCCGCGAGTACGCTGCCCCGTTTATTCACTGTGGGAAGTGTGAAACCTTTCAAACGTTTCACGATTTTTTCTCCATCCTCCCCCTCCCCCGCGCGCCGCGCCGTCTCGGCAGCGCGCGCTCGAGCAGCGCTGCAAACGCCGTATGCGCGCGTTGGTCGGCGTCGGCGGCACGCAGGAAACGGTTCGCCGCATGATGGCCCAGGTAGATTCCGCACAATTCCCAGACGAATTGTTCGACGTCGAGGTCGTCGCGCAGATGGCCGAGTTCGACGGTTCGATTTACCAACCCGGTCAACAGACCGCGAAATTCGCCTTCCAGTTCGAGGATTTTGTTGCGCACGCGGCCTTCGACGTCATCGAATTCGAACAGCCCGGCTGCCACCGGACAGCCGCCCGGCAGCCCCGCGCGCGACGCCCAGCCGAACCAATTTCCGACTAACGCTTGCAGGCGCGGCAGACCCTCGGCAGCGGTCATCGAGGGGCTCACGATCCGCGCGAGCGCAAATCCCCTCAGATGGGTCAGCAGCTCGATCTGGACGTCCTCTTTCGATTTAAAATGCGCGAACAGGCCGCTTTTCGACATGCCGACCTGATCCGCGAGCACGCCGAGCGTCACGCCGCCAAGGCCCCCCTCGCTCATGAGGACGAGCCCTTGGTGCAGAATCTTGTCCCGCGTCGTCAGCTTCTGATGCTCTGTAGATCCCGCCTTCACTCGCCCCGCCCGAACCATCCCCGGCGTCGCTTGCGCCGCTGATCCGCCTCCAACGCTTCGCCGCTCATGTGACGCACTCGTGCGCTTCGCAGTCTTAACCACTTTCACCATGCTGCCATTACAGCACGACCGGTCGTACATATCAAGTACGACCGGTCGTGTTAATCTCGCCGCGATTGGTAGTCGGAGGAACGATCCTTGAAGCATCGGCGTCGCAGCAGGAGACACCCGTTCGAAATCTGGGTTAATGACCAAACCGAGCCGGACCGAGTGATCGTCGGAATCGGGTAGCTCCCGCTACAAGCGAGTCAGAACGACGGAAGCGCTCGGCCCCAACATAACTTTTCATCAGCTCGGGCCCGCCTCTTACCCCCACGGGAAGTCTGAAACCTATTATAGGTTTCAGTTCTCCGTTCTTTTCCCCACGGGGGTTACGCACTCCTCCCAATAGGAGTATACTGCTACCAGGCGGCGGTACCTGACGACCTTCCGGTCCGTACGTCTTATCTGGCCTCTCTTGTCCCGCCGCTCATTTTCAAGCGTTCCCGCCACAGGAGCACCCATGTCCACCGATCGCCAGATCGAAGCTAACCAACGCAACGCCCGCGAGAGCAGCGGCCCGCGCACCGTCGCCGGCAAGTCGCGCGCCGCCGAAAATGCGTTGAAACACGGCCTCGTCGGCCGCCACATCGTCCTGCCCAACGAGAACGCCCGAAAATACAATGCGTTTCGCGCCGGAATCTTCCTCTCGCTCGACCCCGAGGGCGACCTCGAATCCTTCCTGGCCGACACTATCGTCGCCCACGCCTGGCGGCTGCGCCGCATCCCGATGCTCGAGGCGGCGGTCCATCGCCGCTCCCGCCACGATCGCTCGATCCACCAGGCGCAGGAAGTCCTCGACGAAGCTATCTCGGTTGAAACCTCCACGATCCTCGCCTCGCTGACCAAAATTCCCAAGCCCGCCGCCTATCGTGTCGAGGCCGAGCAGACCCTGCGGGACATGAAGGACGCAAAGGACGAGCTATATATGTGCGATGCGGTCCTCGACGCGAGCCGCGTGCTGGAAAACTCCGTCGTCGTCTTCGCCAACCTGTGGCGACACGAGCGCGCGCTTACCAACGCGCTCCATCGCACCCTGCACGAACTCCAACGGCTTCAAGCGATGCGACGGGGCGAAGTTGTCCCTGCGCCTGGGATGCTCGATCTTGGCATTGACGCGGACGCCACCTCATCCGCCGAGGCGCTTGACACCGACCTCGCCTGACCTACCGCCGGAAAAGCGCTATGAACATAACGAACCCAATTTTCCCGACCCGATGTCGTTGAATCGATTGAGGAATTGACCGATACTGTCTGGTTCTAATTGGACGAAATCGGTCGGTGTTAAGCATGGAAACAACCGCGGCAGCGCAAATCGACTTCGAAAAGGGCGGCGGCGTTATCCCGGTCATCACCCAGGACTATCGCAGCGGACGCCTCCTGATGGTCGCCTACATGAACCGCGAGGCCTTCGACGAAACCGTCGAGACCGGCCATGCGTGCTACTTCTCGCGCTCGCGCAACCGCCTGTGGCGCAAGGGCGAGGAGTCCGGCAACTTCCAGACCGTGCGCGAAATCCGCATCGATTGCGACAACGACACCATCCTGCTCTCGGTCGATCAGCACGGCGACCGCGCCGCCTGCCACGAGGGCTTCGAGTCGTGCTTCTTTCGCGTCTGCGACGACGGCGCCTGGCGGACCGATCGATACGCGCCGGGTCGATCCGGCCAAGTACGGCCCCGGCTACGGCCATCAGCCCGCCAAGCCCGCGCATGAGCCGCGCGCATCGCCTGCTAAAATTCGTCAATAACTCGACCAAACGGAGCACGCAAGCGATCATGGCCGCTGACAACGTACTCAAATTCGGCATTCCCAAGGGCAGCCTCGAGGCCCAGACGATCGAACTGATGCGCAAGTCGGGATGGCGCATGTCGGTCGGCGACCGCTCCTACATGCCGAGCGTCGACGACCCGACGCTCAGTTGCCGCCTGCTGCGCCCGCAGGAGATGCCGCGCTACATCGCCGACGGCTCGCTCGACGCCGGCATCACCGGCAGCGACTGGATCGTCGAGAACGCGCGTCGATCTGCATCGAAGTCGAAAGCTTCATCTACTCCAAGGTCTCGCTGCAGCCCACCCGATGGGTGCTGGCGTGCCGGAATCGTCGCCGGTGCGCCGGCTGGAAGACCTCGAAGGCAAGCGCGTCGCGACCGAGATGGTCGACTTTACGCGGCGGGTTTTCGCGGAACGTAAAGTTAAAGTTGAAGTTGAATTTTCGTGGGGCGTCACCGAGGCCAAAGCCGCCGACGGCCTGGTCGACGCGGTCGTCGAAGTCACCGAGACCGGCTCGTCGCTGCGCGCCAATGGACTGCGCATCGTCGAGCAACTGCTGACCTCGACGCCGGTGCTGGTCGCCAACCCCACGGCTGGGCGGTCGCATGGAAGCAGGCCAAGATTCGCCAAATCGGGGTGCTGATGAAGGGCGCGCTCGACGCCGAGAACCGCGTCGGGATCAAGATGAACGTCGCGCGCGAGCACCTCGAAACGGTCATCGCGCTGCTGCCCTCGATCACCGCGCCGACCGTTTCGCAGCTCTATCCGTCGCCCAATCTCAAGGGCAAGGAATGGATCGCGGTCGAGACCGTCATCAGCGAGCACACCGTGCGCGAGCTGTTCCCGAAGCTGCTCGAAGCCGGCGCCGTCGGGATCATCGAGTTCCCGCTCAACAAGATCATCTGATGTCGCAAGCGTCCAGCATCACCAATCAAACTGCGATAAGGCATCACGCCACACACCCGGCAGACTCATGCTGCCCGGTATAAGTTGCTGGCTTCTCGATCGGATCTAGGACCGAAGCCACATCGCTTCCTCATTCAAATTTGGCCGCTCGCCAATGCGAGTACCACAAAAAGCGAGCGGCGCCACGCTCATCGCGGACGCCGCCCGGTTACTACAAAAGTTAAGCGCTGAGATCGGCCCAGGGCCGCAGCGCCGAGGGAGTCAGGCGTTCCCTTTTCTGTCCGTCCGCCGGTGAGGGAGATCACCCCGATGGCCATGCGGTCTGCGGTCGCATGGCCGGTCGCCAGCCGGTTTGTATGGTGACCGGCGAGCGCTGGTGCTGAACGGGCATTGGCTCTCCACGGCCCCGGGCAACTTCACCTTCATCGCCAACCTGTAAGGCCTATCCGCTGCGCAATCTACAAGCGCATAACCACGCGCGACGGAATGACTGGTCAGGTCGGCGGAGAGCCGGATCGGCGAGCGCACTTCGCGCTCGCCGATCCGGGTTGTTCACGTTAGAGCAGGTTGAAGTTGTACTGGAGCGTGCCGAGCAGCATGCTCTGGCCCTTGAAAAAGCCGACTCCGCTAAGCTTGTCGCCACCCAAAAGCTCGATCGCCTGCAGCTTGACGAAGTACTTCTTGGTCCAAGGCGGGTTCAGCACCACCGCGGGGAAGATCGCCATGTTGGTGCCCTTCACACCATAGATCATCGTGTACGACGGCTGGATGTCGTTCCACAGCCACGAGGTGCCGATATTGAACAGGATGCTCACATCGTTCTTCGGGAAGTTGTTGCTGACCGCGTTGCTTACGAAGGACGCGGCATAGTCCATTATGATCTGATCATAAACCTCGAGATTCGCCGAGAGGTTGCCCGTGGAAGTCAACCACGGCGCGTAGGCCTGGTCGATGTCCAACGCGAGCATCCACTTGACCACATCCGAGTAAGAGTGTGCGCTGAAGTTGTACGGGTCAGCATCCGAGAACGGCACGTGATTCTGGTAAACCCCTTCGGCACGACCTACCAGCGGCAGGAACTCGCCGAGCGATCCCGGCACGGGCAACGGAGCGTCCGCCGTCACGCCAATGTCCTGAATATCCTGATAGTGGTAGTCGTACAGGTTGGTGAGCGGATGCCAAATCGCGGCGCCCGGGCTGCCGCCGTTCATGTTGTCGTTGTACCAGAACGCCGTCAGCTCGACGGGACCGACGATGGTATGCCCGCGAATGCCGTCGTTCCAGTTCTGCGGCTGATATCCGGGAATGTTCCAGACGCCGATGTCGATCAGACTGCCATCACCGATCGGCGAATAAGGGTTGTTGTTCTTGCTGAGACCAAGATTGCAATTGAGGCTATTTTGCCTCGCTTTAGGCAACGGATTCGATCCCGGGGTCTGGCCCCCGAGGAACTGCTTACACCACCAGATCTGATGCTGGTCGGGATCCGCGACAACCGCTCCACTTGCCAATTGCGCCGACAAGCCGGAGCGTTGCTGGGTGGTGTAGTGGATGTCGAAGCGTGCGCTCGGCCCATGGCTGGCCGACGGCAGACACGGCAATGCACGGGCCGCCTTGGCGCCCTCGCCGATATACTTGCCATAAGGATCGTTGGTCTGCTCGGGCCAGTAGTTGGGTGCCCAGCCTGGCTGCCAGATACCTTCGACGAAGTTCGACTGGAAGGGTCCCGCCTGCGGCAGATTCAGGATCGGATGCACCATCCACTGCGGAGTCCGCGACTGCTCGAGGTTGGCGAAGCCGAACGCCCAGCAAGTGTCCGTTGGGTTGACGACATCGCCGACGCGAAACGCGAGCGACTGGCCCCACACCGCGATCTGGTTGCCGGTGTAAAGCGTCAGCGGTCCAATCTTGGTTTCCCACCAGGCGTCGCGCACCTGGTAGTTGTTGTAGTAGCCGTTCATGAAGTGGCCGAAGCTCGAATGATTCCGGCTCGCCGCGCTCCACGCCGGATTGTTCCGGCTGTTGAAATCGTACGGCGGTTCGTAAACGAACCATTCACGGGCGAAGAAATTGTTCGCGTCACCGAGCCTATAGTTCTCGTCAACCTGCAGCAGCGTGCGCGAAGTTGAAAGACTGTTATTACTGGGCGAGTAATCGCGCAGCGCGCCCGGATTCTGCCACATGCCGAATTGCTGGCTGAGGTAACCCGAGACGTGCAGGCCGGACAGCCAGTCATGTTCGGGAGGTGCGCCCGTGGCCGAGGTCTGCGGCAGGACCGCGGCAGTGGTCGCCCCGGTTACGTTAAGAGTGTTGCCTGAAGTTACTGAGAGGTCCGCCGCAGACGCGCGCGAACCGAGTGAAATGACCATCGCCAAAGCCAGTAGGACGGCTGTGGCTCCCCCTCCCCCTCGGCGTAACCTGACGGCCGAAAAACAAGTCCCCATGAGCTCCCTCCTCTAGTCAGCAAAATCGTTGGTACCATCCCCCGACGGTACGTCGATAAAATGCCGTGCGAATATGGACCCGTCCTGGCGATTTACCCCCGCAACCAGTCGAGCCCTGCGCCGCTCCCCTCGGGATGGCGCCCCCCTGTCTCATGTTTCGAAACAAGGTGGTACTACGCGAACAAGGAAACTACGTGCAGGTTCTTACAAAAACCGGGGAAGGTTTTCAAGGGGGTGGGCAAAGATTTATCCGACCGCTTTTTCAGCAGTCTGCTAAGCCTTTCCCAAACTCGCGGAAGGCGGTCTCGTTGGGGAGCGCGGGCAGAGGGCCAGCGTCGGCCTGCGAACCGAGAGCCTCGAAAGACAGATAAGGCCAATAATTACAGGGTTATCCGTGTTGCGAGGCGCGTGTAATCGAAGTGTAAACGCGCGTTCACATTTTGCTTACATGCTAATGATTATTCGTTCCTCCTACCTGTTTATGCGTGCCCATTCGCAGCGTTCGCTCCATGCCCAAAATGGACGGGCCTGAACCGTACATCCCCGCAGAAAATGCTCGCGTGTACGAAAATCACTGCCGGAATCCCGATCCGAACGCACCCTCAATCCTGCGGGTTGACGAGCGCGCACGCGCTCGTCAACCCGGTTAAAGGACATTCACTCAAAGCAGGTTGAAGTTGTACTGTAGCGTGCCGAGCAGCATGCTCTGGCCCTTGAAAAAGCCGACATTACTGAGCTTGTCGCCGCCCAAAAGTTCGATCGCCTGGAGCTTCAAAAAGTACTTCTTGGTCCAAGGTGGATTCAGCACCACCGCCGGGAAGATCGCCATGTTGGTGCCCTTGGCATAATAGATCATCGTGTAAGATGGCTGAATGTCGTTCCACAGCCACGAAGTGCCGATATTGAACAGTACAGCCACATCGTTCTTCGGGAAGTTATTGCTCACCGCGTTGCTTACGAAGGTCCACTTGTAGTCCATGATCATCGTGTCCTCGACCTCGAGATTGGCCGAGAGATTACCGGTATCGGTCAACCACGGTGCGTAGGCCTGGTCGATGTCCAACGCGAGCATCCATTTGACCACGTCCGAGTAAGAGTGGGCGCTGAAGTTGAACGGGTTGGCATCGGAAAAGGGCACGTGATTCTGGTAAACGCCCTCGGCGCGGAAGACCAACGGCAGGAACTCACCGATCGCGCCAGGCACCGGCAACGGAGCGTCGCCGGTGACGCCAATGTCCTGTATATCCTGGTAGTGATAATCGAAGAGATTGGTTAGCGGATGCCAGATCGCGGCGCCCGGGCTGCCGCCATTCATGTTGTCGTTGTACCAGAAGGCGGTCAGCTCGGCCGGGCCGACGATGGTATGCGCGCGGATGCCCTCGTTCCAGTTCTGCGGTTGCATTCCCGGGATGTTCCAGACCCCGATGTCGATCAGGCTGCCGTCGCCGATCGGCGCATAGGGGTTGTTGTTCTTACTGAGCCCGAGGTTGCAATTGAACTTGTTGCGCAGCGCCGGTGGCAACGGATTCGTTCCCGGTGCGCTCGGCAGCTGTCTGCACAGCCAGAATTGATGCTGGTCGGGATCTGCCACCACTCCGCCGGCAGTTGTCAGCGCACTCAGGCCGAAGCGGAATTGGCTGGTGTAGTGAATATCGAAGCGTGCGCTCGGCCCATGGCTGGCCGACGGCAGACACGGCAATGCACGACCTGCCTTGGAGCCCATGCCGATATACTTGCCGTAGGGATCGTACTGCTGCTCGGGCCAGTAGTTAGGCGACCAACCTGGCTGCCAGATACCTTCGACGAAGTTCGACTGGAAGGGTCCCACCTGCGGCAGATTCAGGATCGGATGCACCATCCACTGCGGAGTCCGCGACTGCTCGAGGTTGGCGAAGCCGAACGCCCAGCACGTGTCGGCGGGATTGACAACGTCGCCGACGCGAAACGCGAGCGACTGGCCCCACACCGCGATCTGGTTGCCGGTGTAAAGCGTCAGCGGTCCAATCTTGGTTTCCCACCACGCGTCGCGCACCTGGTAGTTGTTGTAGTAGCCGTTCATGAAGTGGCCGAAGCTCGAATGGTTCCGGCTCGCCGCGCTCCACGCCGGATTGTTCCGGCTATCGAAATCGTACGGCGGCTCGTACACGAACCATTCGCGGGCGAAGAAATTGTTCGCTTCGTTCAGCCTGTAGTTCTCGTCAACTTGCAACAGTGTGCGCGCAACTGAAAGGCTATTGCGACTGGGTGTGAATTCGCGCAGCGCCTGCGGATCCTGCCACATGCCGAATTGCTGGCTGAGGTAACCCGAGACATGCAGGCCGGACAGCCAGTTATGTTCGGGAGGTGCGCCTGTGGCCGAGGTCTGCGGCAATACTCCGGCGACGCTCGAAGTCTGTGGCAGCACGCTGGTACTGCTGACGCTCAAGGTATCCCCGGCGCGACTTGACGCCGGCCACATCGATGCCATCGCGATCACTGCGACCGCGACTACGGTTAGCTTTCCAGTTCCCCCGATACTTGAAAAACGACTCCTGAAACCCATTACTACCTCCCCGAGTGACAAGTGTTGGGCCAACCGTCCCCCGACAGTTGGCGCTTCTTGCGGCCTCGGCCTGCTTCCAGAGAAACAGGCGAAGATGGTCCTGCAGGCTATTTGCAACAGCCGGCTCGCGAGCCACGACGACGCCTTACAGCGGCGTCGAACGGTCGAGCCGGTTATGCCGAGACGATGGTGCGGAGACGAGCGAGAATTCGCGGCAGATGTCGCGAGCCGTAACGCGTATGTGCGCGGATAATTGCGGCCGGAGCGGCCGCGAGGCGGACAGTTGGCTTAGTTCCCATGAGTCACCTCCTGTGAGGGAATCACTCGCACCGTTTGCGGACGATGCGGCGACTTAACTCCTTGCGACACCGACCAGCTTGGCGCCAACTTTAATGTCGCCAGCACAGTCACAACGCCGAACAAACCGTTCAACGCCCTCCCGAGTTCATGTTTCGAATCCGGGGGGTACTACGCAAACAAGGAAACTACGTTGTGCTGATTATATAATTCCGCTGACGATTGCAAGAGGTGGGAAAAATATTTTGCAGCGCGATCGCGCCGTGTCCGAAATGTCGAAAGGTTTTGGAGACCCTCCCGATCGTGCGGGAGGGATTCTCCGTTGCACTTCTAACTAACTCTTATTCGTTCTTCCAATTCGGTTTGCGTTTCTCGGCAAAAGCTCGCGGTCCCTCGATTAAATCCTTCGATTGAAACAGCTTTTTGCTCGCCGGAAAGTTGGTTTTGCAGGCCTCCTCGAGCGACATGTGAAGACCGGCGTAAGCGGCTTCCTTGCTTGCCTGGACCGAGAGCGGCGAACATTCCATGATTTCGGCGGCCCATTTCTCAGCAGTGGTCAATAAATCCTTCAATGTTACGACTTCATTAACCAATCCCCATCGATGCGCTTCGGCCGCCGTGATGTGCCGCCCCGTCATCATCATGCCCATCGCGATTTTGAGCGGTATGTGCCGCGGCATGCGATGGACCCCGCCGGCTCCGGCCATCAGGCCGACGCGCGGCTCGGGCAACCCGAAGCGGGCGTGGTCGGCGGCGATGATGATGTCGCACGCCAGAGCAATCTCGCAACCGCCTCCAAGCGCGAAGCCGTTGACCGCGGCGATAATCGGCTTGTTGATATCGAAACGGGAGGTGATGCCGGCGAAGCCGCCCTGGCTGCGGGGAACGGGTTCGCCGGAATGCGCGGCGGTGTACTTGAGGTCGTTGCCAGCGGAGAAAGCCTTATCGCCCGCGCCCGTCACGATCGCCACCCACAGATTCCTGTCGGCGACGAAATCATCCCAGACGCCGTCCATCTCCAGATGGCAAGGCGGATGCATCGAGTTCATCACCTCGGGCCGATTGAAGGTGATATATGCCAAATGGTCTTTCTTCTCATACTTTATGTATTTCAGATCCATCGTCCGCCGAGAGCCTCCTGACTGGTGATTGAGTGATGTTGCCGCCGTGCGATTCTTTCATTTCCCTCGCACAATCGGCAAATGCGCGACATGCTCGGGCGTGTTCATTTCGCCCCCCTCTCCAGATTTGAGCCGCACAGTCCACGGCAAACAGCGGTCAAGCGAGAACCCCGGCAGTTCGCCCTCGGGCTCGCAGTCTCGAAGCGCTTTTCGGCAGTTTGGCGATACCACATCCACAGTTGATTAATTAGGCTATATCATACTTTAATATACTTTATGATGTTTAAATGTTGACATCTTATAACTATCTATAATAGACTCTGAGAATGCTGATTAGCGTTATTTATCACATGACCAGCATGGGACTGCTTTAAGGAGATACTATGAAACGTTCACCGATTCTGATCGCCGCCGCAGCTCTGGCACTGGCGCTGACAACTGCGCCTGCATTCGCCAACAATGATCACGGCAAAGATCGCAGTTGCGATGACGGCAAGGGTAACTGGCACTACTGCTTCGTGCCTAACGACGATCCGCCGCCGAACATCCCCCTGCCAGTCTACGAAGTCGTCAGCAATGTCGGCACCGTCCAACGCGGCAAGACCATCAGTGTCGAGGCCAACTGCTCGGAGAAGTTCTACGCTATGAGTGGGAGTTTCCAGACGGACACGCCGATGAACGGCGTCCGGGTTCCTCAGCGCGTCTACGTGACGAGCCTGCGCCCGACGTTTCCGGCCGGCATGGACCAGACCAACAGCGCGCCGATTGGAGAGAAGGTCACGGTTATCAATAACAGCGTACACGTGGTTGAAGTGACGACTTTCGCGACCTGCATGTCAATGACAACCCCATGACCGATGCTCGGCCGCCCTCGGTGGCGGCCGAGCCCCGCAAGCATCTCTCGCTCAGTCACATCCCACGAAATCGAAATGAGGCTCGCCGGCGACAAAATCTCCCCTCGTCCGCTAGGACACCGGTTCTTCGGCGAGCAGCTCGAAAAAAGCGTCGATGCTCTGCATCAATTGACGGCGAATCTGAGCGCGAGTTCCCTCGATCAGGTGCATCGCGACGCGCCCCATCGCGCCGTCGGCGAGGCGCACCTGAGCATCATCGATGGCCGTGACTTCGCCGGGAGCGAACATCCGCATCCCGTAAATGAGGGCGCTGCGCTGCGCCGCTCCCTTGACCAATTTCAGTTTGTGCGCCATTCCACAGACCTCCTCGCCGACGCCGGCCCGACCGGCATAGTGCTGGTCAGCTTACACCGCATCCGCGGTTGAGGCCGCGTCCGCATTGCGCGCCAAATCGAACGGAAGCCCGCATGGTAACTGCAGTCAGGCGTCTGCGATTGACAAGCGGGCGTAGCGACAAAGACAATTCCCGCACAATGCGTCAATGGATCGGGAAATTGGTCGCGGTAGTTATTGTCTGTTGGATGGCTTCGATTTGCGGATGCGGCCTGGCGTACCAAGCCGGATCGCGAATCAAGACCAGTCACATGAAGGACGCTCTCAAAGTCGGGGAAACGTCGCTTCAGGTCCACAAGGATTGGGGCGAACCGGACTTGCGCAAGGATTTGGGCCAGCGTAGCGAGCTCTGGAGCTATGCCCGGCGGCCAAACAATAACGATCTCGCGGCGACTGTCTTTTACACCTCGACCAAGTCCGGCGACGAAAGCAAATTCCTCGATTTGAAGTTTACCGACGGCAAACTCGTCTCGTGGGCTGAGAATGAGCATACGATGCCGGCTAAACAGGGAGCGGGCTTCAGTTACGGATTCGGCCCTGGTGGAGCGGTTTCCCCGGTGCAGCATTATTAGCGTGATGTTCCTTTGGCAGGAACCTTATTGCACCCGACGCGGCGCATCGTGTCTAATTGTAGCACTAATCCCCGTGCTCTGTATCGAGCAATAGGTGCGGGGCGCAGGATGTCAGTTTGAGAAGGTGTCTTAATGGCGACGGCGCGTAGCGGCTTCGAATCGATCCTGCTCGATCGCTCATGGGTCTCGCCGCAGGACCTCGAAAAGGCGCATCAGCGCAGGAAGCCGGGACAAGAAATCGCCGACGTCCTGATCGACATGGGAGCGCTCGAGCCGCAGCGCCTCGCGCGTGCGCTCGCCCAGGAATACGGCTTGCCCTTTCAGGCGCATATCGACGCCGCGACGCTCGAAAACGATCTGGTTTCGAAGGTCCCGATCAATTACGCCAAGCGCAATCGTCTCTTGCCGATTCTGACTGACGGGACGACGGTAACGGTCGCCATCGCCGATCCCGCTAATTACGAACCACTCGACGATCTGCATGTGCTGTTCGGCAAGCCGATCCTCGCAGTGGTAACGCCGGTCGAAGTCATCAGCGAAGCGATCAACCGGGCCTACGATCAGGCGGCCACCACCACCGCGCACGACTTGATGATCGACCTCGAGGAAGATCGGCTCGACCTGGTGGCGAGCGAGCTGGCATCCGAGCCGCGCGATCTACTCGAGGCCGACGACGCCGCGCCGATTATCCGCCTGGTCAACGGGCTTCTATCGCAAGCGGTCAAGGACCGCGCGAGCGACATTCATATCGAAGTGTTCGAGAAGGATCTCGTCGTGCGTTTTCGCGTGGACGGCATGCTGTTCGACGTGCTGACACCGCAAAAGCGTTTTCACGCGGCGATTACGTCGCGCGTCAAGGTCATGTCGGGCCTCAATATCGCGGAGAAGCGGCTGCCGCAGGATGGACGCATCCGGCTGCGCATAGCGGGACGCGATATCGATATCCGCGTCTCGACAATTCCGACCGCGTTTGGCGAGCGTATCGTGCTGCGCCTGCTCGACCGGCAGCAGGCGCTGGTCGATGTGAACCTCGACCGCCTGGGATTTTCCGGCGACAACCTGCCAAAGATCGAGCGGCTGATCCATCAGAGCCACGGCATCATTCTCGCGACCGGGCCGACCGGGTCGGGTAAGACGACTACACTTTATGCTTGCCTGAGCCGCATCAATTCGCCGGAAAAGAACATCATCACAATCGAGGATCCGATCGAATATCAGCTGCACGGCGTCGGTCAGATGCAGGTTAGTCCCAAGATCGAACTCACCTTCGCCAATGGCCTGCGTTCGATTCTGCGCCAGGACCCTGACGTCATCATGGTCGGAGAAATCCGCGACAGCGAGACCGCTGAAATTGCGATTCAGGCGGCGTTGACCGGCCATCTGGTGTTCTCGACTTTGCATACCAACGATTCGTTCGGCGCGCTCACGCGACTGGTCGATATGGGCATCGAGCCATTCCTGGTTTCCTCATCGGTGATTGCCGTCCTCGCGCAGCGGCTGGTGCGCGTGGTTTGTCCCGATTGCCGCCAACCGTATAATCCGCCTGAAGCAGAACTCACGCGCATCGGTCTCGGCGGCGTCCGCCTGACCAAGCCCATCTTCAAGCCGGCCGGGTGCAGGCTGTGCCGCAACACCGGTTATCGCGGTCGTACTGCAATTACTGAGCTTATGGTCGTGGACGACGACGTCCGCGGACTGGTGATGCAGAAGGCCGACGGCTCGATGATTCGACGCGCGTGCATGGCCAAGGGCATGAAGCTGCTGCGGCATGACGGTGCCGATCGCATTCTCGCCGGGCAGACCACCGTCGAAGAGCTGCTGCGCGTTACCCAGGAAGAGATCGCTTAGCGCGGTCCCCGATTTATAATTTCAATGCCGGTATTCGCTTACCGCGGTTTGTCCGCCAACGGCCGTTCGGTCGCCGGTGTGATCGACGCGGACAGTGCGCGCAGCGCCCGCGGCAAATTGCGCGACCTCGGTATCTTCCCGACCGATCTCGGTGAGGAAGCCGCTTCGGAACGCGGCTCGGGATGGTCGCTGCGCAGCTTGATGCCGGTGCTGCAGCGGCGGATTCCAGCCACCGAACTCGGACTGCTGACGCGCCAATTGAGCGTCCTGCTCGGCGCCGGCGTGCAACTGGTCGAGGCGCTCGGCACGCTCGCGGAACAAGCCGCGCGCCCCGCCGTCAAACGAATGTTGTCGCAGGTGCGCGAAGCCGTCCGCGAAGGATCGTCGCTCGCCGACGCGCTCGCGATGCATCCTGACATCTTCTCAGATTTGTACGTGGGGATGGTGCGAGCGGGTGAAGCCGCGGGCGCACTCGAAGCGGTGCTCGATCGGCTGGCGGAATACAGCGAGCAACAGGCCGAGTTCATCTCCAAGGTGCGCGGCGCGCTGACCTATCCGATCATCATGATGGTCGTCGGCTTCCTGATTATGGGCTTCCTCGTCGCATACGTGGTGCCGCAAATCGCGACGATCTTCGAACAGCAGCATGCCGCGCTGCCGACGATGACGCGGGTGATGATCAGGTTCTCCAGCTTCCTCACGACCTACTGGCTGGCACTGTTAATCTTAGTGGTAGGCCTGGTGGCCGGCATCCTGACCGCGCTCTCCAGCAAGCGGGGACGGCGGCTTTACGATGGGTGGGTCTTGCGCCTGCCTTATATTGGGCCGACGGTGATCCGCATCATCTGTGCACGCTTCGCGCGCACTCTTGCCACCCTACTTTCGAGCGGCGTGCAGTTGTTGCCGGCGCTGACGGCGGTGCGCCGAGTCGTCACGAACGGCATCCTCGCCGATGCGGTCGACGCCAGCCGCGAGAGTATCCGCGAAGGCCATGGCATGGGCCAGACGCTGGCGCGCAGCGGTCTTTTCCCACCGTTATTGATCGATATGATCAAGGTCGGCGAGCGGTCCGGCGAGCTCGAACGAATGTTAGAGCGGGTAGCCGACAATTACGAACGTGAAGTGGAATCTTCGCTGCGCCAGATGACCGCGATGATCCAGCCCTTGATGACGCTCGTGATGGCAGGGATGATTCTCTTTATGATGATGGCGGTGTTGATGCCCATCTTCCAGCTCAACCAGTTGATGCAGTGATGATGACCCCGATATTTGCTCAGGCAAGGACTAAAGCGATGCGCGAAAGGCTGCGCCAATCCGAGAGCGGCTTCACTTTGATCGAGCTCATGGTGGTCATCCTGATTATCGGATTGCTGGCGACCATCGTCGTGCAGAACCTCAAGGGTGCGACCGATAAGGCCAAGCGGATTAAGGCGCAGGCTGACATCTCGGCGCTCAAGACGGCGCTCGATCGCTACTACCTCGATAACGGATCGTATCCGTCCAGTGATCAGGGATTGCCCGCGCTGGTTAGCGCACCGCAAAACGGCAAGGTTCCCGCCGACTACCCGCCGGGCGGCTATATAGAACGGATCCCAAACGATCCGTGGGGCAACCCCTACGTGTATCAGAGCGACGGCGATAATTACGTGCTGAAGTCATACGGCGCCGACGGCGTCGAAGGCGGCACCGGCAAAAACGCTGACATCGACGGCAGCACCAACGGCAACAGCTCGTAAGGATATCTTTCGACTGATCTTTGGTGGACGAGTGAATTTGAGGCGATGCATAGCGTCGAAACTGCAATGCTCGACAAATTCCCCCGCCGCCATCTGCGCTTCGCGCGCGGCTTCACACTGCTCGAACTCGCGGTCGTAATGTTCCTCATCGGACTCGTGATGACGATCGCGATGCCCTACTTCGGCAGCCTCCGAACCTCGCAGATGCGCAGCGAAGCGCGCCGCCTGGCGAGCCGGGCCAATTATCTTTACCAGGAAGCCGGAGCGCAAAAGGTAATCCTGCGGCTGAACTTCGATTTCGCCAACAACGGTTATTTCGTGACTCGGCTCGACCCGTTCGCGGCCAAGCCCGCCTTCCTGCCCGAGAATGGACCCGCTGGCGTGCGCGTCGTGATGCCCACCGGAATCAGAATTCGCGACGTCACCGTCGAGGGCCAGGGAACTCTCGCGCAGGGTGTCGCGAGCTCGCAGTTCTACCCCGGCGGCTCGGTTGACGCCACTCTGGTTCACCTGACTGACGACCGCGGGGAGGTCTTCACGCTGGGCATCGATCCGTTCAGCGGCCACGTCTCGATCGAGCAAGGCGACCTCCGGCCGGGCCGCGGCGTCAGGACTCATTGGTGAGTCTTCGCGCCATCGCGACCGCCACCGGCGGTAACGCCGGATGGTATGCTCGCATGGTGCAGCGATCGCATCGCGCGTTCACTTTGCTCGAGGTGATGATCGCGGTCGCCTTTATCGGCATCGCGATGCTCGCATTGATCTCGCTCCACCGGAGCGACCTCGATTCCGTCATCCGTGCGCAGGACCTGACACGCGCCGCGATGCTCGCACAGCAGGTGATGAGCACGGCGGAAGTCGAACGCTTTCCGTTGCCGGGACAGACGAGCGGCGACTTCGCGCACGACTATCGGGGCGCGTTCGCGAATTTCCGCTGGGAACGCGAAGTGGATGTGATGTCGGACTTTCCCGACATGCGCCGTGTGCGAGTCACCATTTTCTACGGGCACAGATTCGGCCGCCGGTTCAACCTCTTTGAATATATGCACAACCCGAATCCGCCGCCGCTGCCCAATCAACCTGACGCGAACAATCCGGCGGTCGGCGGAGACCAGGCCGATCCAAACGAATGAAGCGCGACGCCACTCATCGCCAACGCCGCTGCTGTAGCGCTGCCCGAGGATTTACCCTAATCGAGATCATGCTGGCGACCGCGATCCTCGGCATGGTGCTGCTGATGCTGGCGGGCTCGTTCCATGCGGTTGCTGGCAGCAAGTCACACGGTGAAAACCGGATTTCGATCGATCAGGCGGGGCGCACGATTCTCGCGCAGATCAGCGACGAGTTGCGCGGTGCGGTGCAGACGCCATTTGTTCAAAGTCGCGTATTGCTCACCGGCAACGCGCGCATGAATAACGGCCTGGCGATGGATACCTTCACCGTTTCGACGCTCGACCCCGGCCATCGCCGCAGCCTCGAAGGCTTCGGACCCGAGGACATCGTCAGCTACGTCACGGCGCCAAACCCGGATCATCGCGGATGGTTTCTGCTGAAGCGCGTCCAGTACAGCAATCTGCTCGCAAATCCGCTGATCCTCGAAAACGCCGGTGCCGTTGTCCTGGCGGATAATCTAGTCTCACTGCATATTCGCTATTTCGACGGTGACAGCTGGAGCGAGAGCTGGGATTCGACCAACTTGCCACCGGGGCGATCGCTGCCGGTCCAGATCGCGATCGACCTCAAGATCGGCGCGACCAGCGGCACCGCGCTTGCCCTATCGACCGCAGTCTCGTTGCCGATGGCGTTCCAGCAATGGTAGCGCGCGCGCCAATTCTGTTCGGGCACCTGGGCCGTAGTCAGCGTGGTATCGCCTTGCTTGCTACGTTGCTGGCGATCGCGCTCATGACGATTCTGGTCGTGGACTTCGCCACCACCTCGGCACTTGGCTATCGCGCTGCCGCGAATCAAGCCGACGAACTACGCGCACTCTACCTTGCGCGTTCGGGAATTCAGGTCGGGGTCGCTGTGCTCGAACGCGATTCCATTTTCGACGCATTGCAAAAGACGCCATATGATTCGCTCAACGATGTCTGGGCGATCCAGGTTCCGCCGATTCCGGTCGAAGGTGGCACGGTTTCGGTTTCGATCGTTGACGAGGCACGCAAACTCAACATCAATCAGCTCTACAATCTGCGGGCGCGCCAGATCGACCCGAATTTCGCCCAGGTTGTAGCGCGGCTCTTCGAGAGCATCGGCGTCACTACCGATCTGATCCCGATAATCGCAGACTGGCTCGATCCCGATAGCGTCGATTCACCGGGCGGTGCGGAGGCCGAATATTACCTGCGGTTGGTGCCGCCCTATGAACCCCGCAACGGTCCGATGCCGACTGTTGGCGATTTACGCGCGCTCAAGGGCGTCGATGATGCGACGTTTATCCGGCTAGCTACCTTTCTCACCACCGCCCCCGAGACGCGCGTCAACGTGAATACGGCATCGCCCGAGGTGCTCTCGGCGTTGACGCCGGAGTTGTCGAATAATGCCGATTTGGTAAAGGAAATCGTCGCCGCGCGCGAGTACCATCCCCTGCTCGCGATTACCGACGTCCTCAATCTGCCCGGCATCGGACAGTTCGGCCAGCACTTGTCGCCCCTCTTAACCACCCGCAGTGTTTACTTTACGATCACCGGTCAGGGACAATTCGCCGGCGCGCGACGACGCATCTATGCGACCTTCCGACGCAATGCGAATGGCTCTGCAATGCTGATAAGCTGGCACGAGGATTAGCCGGCGCGCGGGAGCGGGGACGCCGAGATATTGGAGAACTGGGATTAAGATGGGCGAGCGGCACTAAAGATGGGCGAACGCATTATGGCGCTGGAATTGGCTGGCGAGCGCGTGCGTGCCGCGATGGCTGATCGCACGTGGAATTCGCTCGAGTTGATCGGCGCGTGGGAGCAGGCGCGGGGGGCCGACGAGGCCGACCTCGTGCCGGCGATCGTCCGCGTCCTCGATGCCGCCGGCCATCCCGATCTCGTGATCTCCGCGCTGCCCGGCGAATTTGTCGCCAAGCGTCTGCTGACGCTCCCCTTCAGCGATCGTCGCCGGCTTGCGCAGGTCGTACCGTTCGCCTTGGAAGAGCACCTGCCGTTCCCGGTTGACGATGCCGCCGTCGCCTTCGCCCGCGTCGGCCGCGAGAATGACAAAACGCTGGTTATCGCCGCGTTCGCGCGCAAAGAGGATCTCAAAGGCCATCTCGAATTACTCGCGCGAGCCGGACTCGATCCCAAAATGGTCACGCTTGGCACGCTCGCCCTTGCCGGTCTATTGGCCCGAGCGCGCAATGGCGCCGGCGGTTCGCACCTCGTCGTCGATATCGATCACGCGTGTACCTCGATGGTTCTCATCGACGCTCAGGGTACTCCGCGCGCCGTACGGACCGTCGGTCGCGGCATCATCCCGCTCAACGGAAATGCGGCCCTGCCCGCCCCCGTGGCGGCCGTAATTCTTGGCGCGGTGCGCCAGACTCTGCTCGCTCACGGCTCCGAGCATGAACGGCCCGACCTGGTCTTAACCGGCACCGCCGCGACCACTCCCGCAGTGCGCGAGCAGATCGGCAGCGCCCTCGCCGTGCCGATTCATTACGTTGATGAATTCGATTGTTCGTCGTTCTTCGCCGGCAATCGCACCGAGCCTATCGCCTTCGCCCCGTGCCTCGCGATGCTCCTCGCGGAGGCGCCGGTCAAACCGCTCGAACTCTTGAATTTCCGCCTGGGCGAATTCGCCTTTCGCGGCCGCACCGGCGACCTCGGCCCGTTGCGCCTGACCGCCACGCTTGCGACGGTCGCCGTATTGCTCGCGGTGCTGCACTTTATCCTCGGCATTTCCACCAGCGCCCGTCAGCTTCATCTCCTGAATCGCCAGATCGCGCAAATAACCGCGCCGGCGTTGGGCGACGCCGATCCCGGCGACCGCGCAAGCGTCGCTTAAGGAGAAGCTCACCGAGATGCGCAAGCGGCTTCACCTGATGGGTGGTAATCTCGGGCACGGCTCGCCGCTCGATGTGCTACTCGCCCTTTCGCGGTCGATTCCACCCGGTGTGCCGGTGCAGGTGAGCGATCTGCTGATCGACGATAGCGGCTTGAAAATCGAGGGCACCGCCGACTCGTTCGCGACCGTCGATCAGGTCAAGAAGGCCCTCGAACGTGCGCCGGAATTCGAACAAATTCAGGTCGAGCATGCGGCCGCCGGATCGGACCCCGGTAAAATCGAATTCCGCCTCACTGTTTCGATGCGTGAAGCCCCGCCGGGAGCGGAATAAATCATGGTGTCGAAGTTCAGAGCACTCCTCGAGAAAATCCAGTCGGCAGTCGAGCGAATGGATGCGCGCGGTGGCGAATGCCCCCGCACTGCGTCGGTTGCTCGCGCGCCTCGAGTCCGTCGCGAACCGTGAGGCCGCCCGTTTCGCGCAGCTCGCCGCGCCCGCCTGGAGTGTCGCACGCGCCTGGTACTCCAAACGCGAGCCGCGCGAAAAAGCTGCTGCTTCGCGTGTTTGGCGCAGTCCTCGGCGTGGTCGTCTTTTACAATTTTATCTTCACGCCGATCGCCGGCCTGGGCGGCGGCATCGGCGATCGCGTGACGGCGCGCGAGCGGCAGTTGGCCATAGTGCGCTCGATGATGCGCTCATACAATCGCCTCAAGGTCGAACTCGCCGCGACCGAAAAGCGCACCGTGCCGAGCAAGGATTTCTCGCTCTTCTCGGTCATTGAACAATCGCTGACCAAGTCCGTTGGTCGCGACAAAATCGGCTCGATCACACCGTCCGATCACCCAGTCCCGGGCGGCTACCAGCAATACACGATCGATCTCAAACTCGCCGGCCTCAACCTTGCCCAAATCGTCGATGTTCTCGACGGCGTGCAGACGCTCCCGATGCCCGTGACGGTCTCCAACCTGCACGTGCGCCAGCGCGACAAAGATACCCATTCCTATGACGTTGACATGACGTGCATGGCGCTTGGCCGCAATGGATGACGCCGCTGCAGCACAGCCGGCCCCGCTGATAATCCGGGCGCGCCGTACGATGATCGTCATCTGCGCCTTGCTCGGCGCGGCGGTCTTCGCGTCTTTTTTAGTCGCAGATTTTCCCTACGCCGATACTCTCACTGCGTTGCTCGCGCCCTACCATCTGAAGCTGACCTACTCGGCGCAACGGCTCAGCGTCCCGATCGGTGCCAAGCTCATCGACGTTCGCCTGTTCTCAACTGCGAATGCCGCCTCCGACGACGCGCTGCTCCAGAGTGACGCGATGACCCTCGCGCCGACCCTCGCGTCGCTGCTCTTCGGACGCCCTGGCATGCATCTGCGCGCCGATCTTTATGGCGGCCTCATTCGCGTCACGCTTCATCAGCGCGGAAATACGGTGAATCTTGAACTTCGATCTCGATTCGCTCCAACTCGCGCAGAACGCTCAACTGCGAACGCTCGGCGCGGTCGTCACGGGCACGCTCTCCGGCGACGGCAGCGCGCAAATCAATGGACCCAATCTTCCTGACGATAACGCCGCGATGCGAGTCAGCGGCGATGAGTTAGCCATTTCAATCGTTGACGGCTTTCCGGCGATTCATCTCGGCACCGTGACCGGCAATCTCGAACTTGAGCGAGGCGCGATCAAATTGGACGGATTTGTCGGGCACGGGGCCGATCTCGACCTCAAAGCCGACGGCACGATCCAACTCGGTGAGGCTCTCGAAGACAGCACCATCGACCTGACGCTTTACTTGATCCGACGCAGGCGGGTCGCGACCATTTCGGCTTTTTCATGAAGCTGCTACCGCACCCGCCCGGCCCTGACGCGCCCTTCAGTATCCAAGGCGATCTGTTTTCGCCCTCGAATTCAGCTGACGATCATTCAGCCTGGCCTGCCTCCGCACGCTCCCTAAATGCCCTGCCCAAAATGGAGAGGGTAGCGTCCCTCGACGCAAGAGAGACGTTTAGCATCGCGCATCCGCGCGAGGCAGCCAAACCCCTTTAGCCATTCGCCGCATTCGATCATGCCGGAGCGTGCGTGAAAAACTCGCCGATCGCTTCGTGAAAGCGCCGATCTGTTGGCGAACTTATGTGATCACCGCCCTCGATTCGGACCACGTGGGCTTCCTCGAATAACCTCCTTCATGCCATGCGGATCGCCGATCAGGCGATCGCGTGTGCCTGAAAGGAAGAGCACCGGTACGCGCAATCCGCGGCAACGTCGAGACCTCGAGCACCCCTCCTCTGCACTCATGCACGCTGCTAACGCGCGCAGGTCGTTGCCCGTGTTTTCGACTCCGCGCCGAAAACGTCGCGGCAGATCATCTGCGATCTTCGCTGGATCCTCCACCAACAGAGCCGCGGCGATCCGCTCGCGCTGACCCGGTATTGACATCGCTTCGTTCGCGCCGAACCCGCCGAGCACCGCCGCGCGAAAATGCTCCGGATGCGTTGAAAGCAGCTCGAGACACACGCGGCTCCCCATCGAGTAGCCAACCTGCAGCGTCCGTCGCAAGCCCAGGTTATCGAGCAGTCGCACGATGTCGCCGCACATGTTGCGCATCCCGTAATGTTCGCGCGCATGCGGCTTGTCGCTGCGCCCGTGACCGCGCGCATCTGGCGCAATCACCCGATATCGCGCGGCGAGAAACCGGATCAACCCGCTGTCGCCCCAATGCGCTCCGCGCGTCCGTGCCGAACCCATGCACCAACACAACCGGCGCACCTTCGCCGTGATCCTCGTAATGAATCCGCACGCCGCGCGAATCGAAATAGGGCACTCGCTTACCCCTCCGACCCGCCGCAAGATTACGATCGTAAGTGGGACGAAACCATCCGCGGAATCACAAGGCGGATCAGCCCCGGATTCGCTTTGCAGTTCGCTGTACCATCAGAGTACCCGGAAGATACGGAAGAAAAAATGCGATCGATGACTGTTCGACATTCCACCGCTTATCGCTACGCCAATCCGGTCACCTTCGGCGAACATCGCATGATGGTCCGGCCGCGCGACAGTCATGATCTGCGCCTGCTTCGCACGCGCCTCACGATCAACCCGGAGCCGGTCGGGGTGCGCTGGCTGCATGACGTCTTCGGCAACTCGGTCGCGATCGCGTCGTTCGGCACGATTACCTCCAACCAGCTCGGCATCATCAGCGAAATCGATCTCGACCAGTTCGAACGCAATGAACCCGACTACGGAATCGATGCGTATGCCCTGACTTATCCGTTCAGCTATTCGTTCGAAGATGCTCCGGATCTCACTCGTCTGATCGAACGCCATTATCCGGACCCGAATCATACGCTCGATCTGTGGGCCAGGCGTTTCGTGCACACCGATGGTCCGACCGAGACGTTGCCGATGCTCGCCGCAATCACACAATCGATCGGAACCGATTTTATTTACGCCACCCGCGATGCGGAGGGCGTCCGGTCGGCAACCGAAACTTTGCGACTGGGCAGCGGCACCTGCCGTGATTTCGCTGTACTGATGATGGAAGCGGCGCGCGCCCTCGGCCTGGCGGCGAGATTCGTCAGCGGCTACCTTTATTCGCCCACGCCCGACAAAGGCGGCAACGTGGGGGGCGGCGCGACGCATGCCTGGGTGCAGATCTATTTGCCGGGCGCGGGCTGGATGGAATTCGATCCGACCAACGGCATCGTCGGCAATCGCGACCTGATCCGCGTCGCGGTGGTGCGCGATCCAGCGCAGGCGATTCCGATCATCGGCAGCTGGACCGGGAATCCAGCCGATTACCTCGGGATGACCGTGGACGTCACCATCTCTTCGCGCTAGCCTCTCAGCGATTCACCCTTCGCCTGGAGTTCCTATGCCCGCTGCCGCACCGAAACTGGGTCTCGAAATGTCGATTGGCTCGACCGCCTTCGCCGATTGTCCGCGCCTCGCGCGCGACGCCGAGGAACGCGGCTACGCGTCGATCTGGGTGCCCGAGGTCAGCGGCCCCGACGCGTTCGTGACCCTCGCGACAATCGCGCAATCGACGACCAAAGCCGATCTCGCGACCGGTATCGTTCCCATTCAGCTTCGCACCCCGGGTGTGATGGCGATGGGCTTCCTTACCCTGAATGAACTTTCCGGCGGTCGCGCGATTGCAGGTCTTGGCGTCTCGAGCCCGGTGATCGTCGAGCGCTGGCACGGCGCCGCCTACGCCCGGCCGGTCACCGCGATGCGCGAATGCGTCACCATCATGCGCCAGCTCTTCACCGAGGGCCGCGGCAAGCTCGAGGGCAAAGTCTATCGCAGCGATTTCCGCTTGGGCTTCCAATCGAAGTATCCGCCGCCGCGGATTTATCTGGCCGCGTTGAACCCCCCTATGTTGCGGCTGGCAGGCGAGGTCGCCGACGGCGTCCTGCTCAACTACTCGCCGCCCGAAGCCATTCCGCCAATGATCGCGGAGATTCGCGCCGGCGCTGAAAAAGCCGGCCGCAAGCTCGCCGACATCGATATCGGGATTTACCTGCGCATGTGCATCACCGAGGACGAGGACGCCGCTGTCGCCGCGTTCAAGCGCGAACTCGCGACCTATGCCTTCGTCGATCAATACAATGCGATGTTCGAGCGCTACGGTTTACAGGACGAATTCGCCGAGGTGCGCCGGCTGTGGCGCGACGGCAAGCGTGACGACGCGCCCAATGCCTTGAGCGATTCCTCGGCGCGCCGCCTCGCGGCCTTCGGGCCGCCCGCCGCCGGCCGGAGATTCGTTGAAAGCTTCCGTGCTGTCGGCGTCAGCCATCCGGTGATCTTCCCGATCGGACCCGCCAAAACGCTGATGCGGCACTTTACCGATACGGTCGCCGCGCTCGCCGGCGCCTGAAGCGCGTTCGCTCCACTTTACCGGCCCGAATCGCAGCCGCTATCCTTAAATTTGGGGCGGGAAACACCCAACGAGGGGGCGACTTCCCATGAAAAGACCGCGACTTCGCATGAGACGACTCTCGCTCGCGACAGCGGCGTTCGAACTAATCCTGTGGAGCGGCCTGACGTTCGCCCAGCCGGCCGTCATTCCGCGAATCGGCCAGGCCCCGCGCAGTGCGAGCGAGACCTTCCACAAACTCCAGGGCTATTTCTCCGACGAGGCGGCGAGCCAGTTCAAGCTCGTCAAGGCCGATCCGCGTTCCCGCACGATCATCGCGACACGCAGCGGCATCGACGCCGGCACCTGGTCGGAATGGGCGTATTGCAAGATGAGTCCGACCCATCTGCTGGATTTGTTCGACGACGGCGCGGTGACCGTCAAGATCAAGGTCGAGGGTGTCGGTCGCCACACTAGCTACGTGCACGTTGACGCGGACTTCGAGGGCACCTACAAAAGCCTCGGCGCAACGGAGAACCCGCAGCAATGCGTCTCGAAAGGCATCCTCGAGCAGAACATCCTAGCCGCGGCCGGCGCCTCCCAGCCGGGCGCCTGACGACGCCTCGGTCTGTTCGGGCGCTTCGTAGTCGCGGCGCGCACGATTCGAGCGCATTTCCGGCGCCTGCAACTGGATGAGACGGAACAAGGCGGCACTTGATTCGTACATTCGGTAGGCATAAACCTCAATTGATTCAATTTTTCCCGTGAGCCCGGGGGCTTGTAGGTGGGGAAGATGAAACGCGCCGAGTCGGTCGCGTTTCACAGGGGGGTGGCGGTGATGGGTTACGGGAGATTCACCCGGTCTTTCCTGTTACTTGGCGGCTTGGCAATCGTCGCTTCGGCGGGTCCCGCAAGCGCGGGCGCTCGCAGCGAAGCGCAAACCCTCAACCGCATTCTGCGTGAGGTCGGTTGAGGAAGTAGCCGGCCTGGACATACCAGTGCCACCGTGGGGACAGGCCTTCGAGGACGGCGAGATCAATGGGCTAGTCACTTACGTGCGCGCATTTTGCAGAAAGTAACCGCCTATGTAACGCGAAGTCGGCGAGGCAGGCGTGATCATTGGCCTCCGTCGTGTCGTGACACAGCACAAACGTTCGTAATCAGAATCGTTCCACACCACCGACTGGCCGCGTGAAGGGACCGCTGTCGAAGTATGATAATTGGTGACGCGTATTGCCTCGCGATCCTTCGTGGACTCCGACTCGTTTAGCCTTGCCGGACAAACCGAGTGCGTGATACTCGCGTGCTGAGGTGGACGCGATTCACAGTAGCGTCCGATATCCCCACTCCAGAGGACTGCGATGGTTAAAGTAATACTTCAACTTTATCCGGTGATTCCCGCGGCCAACGAAGAGGAGCGCGCGGCGCTGCGCCCGATCGGGCGCCATCGCGAGCGCTACCACGAAACGCTCACCGGATGGCACGACATCATCAGGGCCGCCGACGAGATGGGCTTGTGGGGCGTCGCCACCATCGAACATCACTTCTGGTCCGAAGGCTACGAGTGTCGGCCCGAATCCCGGCGTGCTCAACGCCTATTGGGCCGCGATCACCAAGAACATCCGCGTCGGCCAGATGGGCTACGTGATGAGCACGCAGAATCCGCTGCGCGTCGCCGAAGAGACCGCGATCCTCGACCATCTCGCCAACGGACGATGCTTCGTCGGCTTCGCGCGGGGCTACCAGTCGCGATGGACCAACGTGATCGGCCAGCATCTCGGCACGCGCGCGACCACCTCGCCGTCGGCGGCCGAGGTCGATCCGGCGCGCCTGTTCGGCGGGTGACAAGCAGAAGAGAGACGTCGACGACGACGACATCAACCGGCGCATCTTCGAAGAAGAAATCGACATCGTCGTCAAGGCGTGGACCGAGGACAGCGTCGAGTACAACGGCAAGACGTGGCAGATCCCGTTTCCGTACGACCGCGGCGTCGACGACTGGCCGCTCGCGCAAGGTCGGCGTGACCGGACGATTTCGGCGCGCATGGCGAGGTCGACGCGGACGGCAACACGCATCGCGTATGCGTGGTGCCGTCGCCCTACACGCGGCCGCATCCGCCGGTCTTCGTCGCGACTGCGGGCACTCCCGAAAGCGCCGAGTACGCGGCCAGCCGCGGCTTCATCCCGCTGTATTTCACCTGCATCGACACCGCGCTCACGCTGGGCAACGCCTACTCAGAAACGCACCGACTGCGAGCGGCCCGATGTCGCTTCGGGCAAAACCAGGCGGTGGTGCGGATGCCGCATATCGGCGACACGATGGAGAAGGCGCAAGTCGATAATCAAGTACGACTCCGACATCTTCCGCAACTTTTACGCCGCGATGGGCCGGCACACGGTCGAGATGAAGGACGTCGTCAAAGCGACGACCAAGTTCGGCCTGTGGGCGGTCGGCACGGTCGAGAGGTGCGCGCCAAGCTGGTCGAGGAATACAAGAAATTCCCCGCCGAATACCTGACGCTGATTTATCACTACGCGCAGATGCCGAAGGAAGAGGTGCTCCGCAAGCTCCATACTCTTCATGAAGGAGATCAAACCGGCGCTCGACGAACTGACGCCGTACCCGGCGAACCGTCGGTGGCGGCCGCCGGCGGCGGCCGGTACCGCTGATCTCGTGCAGTCGGTTCGTGAGAAGACCTGAAACGGCAAGGCTGTTGCAGAGTCGCAACCGCCGTTTGTTTGAGTCGTCGCGCAGGATCGCGCCTACGGCGTGGGATTGGGGTGCTCGGCCGATTTGGGATGCTCAGCGGCTCTTGGATGCTCGGCGCCGCCCTTGCCCGGCCGATTCGCGATCACTTCATCGATCAAGCCGTATTCGACCGCCTGCGTCGCGTGCATGAAAAAATCGCGATCGGTGTCCTTCTCGAGCGTCTTGAGCGCCTGGCCGGAATGAGTGGTCAGGATGTTGTTGAGGATCTCGCGCAAGCGCAGCGCCTCGCGCGCCTGGATTTCGATGTCGGTCGCCTGGCCCTCGAAGCCGCCCGAGAGCTGATGGATCATGATGCGCGAGTGCGGCAGCGCGTAGCGCCTCCCCTTGGCGCCCGCCGCCAGCAGCACTGCGCCCATGCTCGCGGCCTGCCCCACGCACAGCGTCGACACGGGAGGCTTCACGAACTGCATCGTGTCGTAGATCGCGAGCCCCGCCGTCACCGAGCCGCCGGGCGAGTTGATGTACATGTTGATCTCGCGCTCGGGATCCTCGGATTCGAGGAACAGCAGTTGCGCCGTGACCAGGTTGGCGGTCTCGTCATCGATCTGACCGCCGACGAAAACGATCCGGTCCTTCAGCAGGCGCGAGTAAATATCGTACGCGCGCTCGCCGCGCCCGGTCTGTTCGACCACGATTGGAATCAGGATGCTCATAGAAATTATTTTACTCCCTTCCCGGGCACGGCCGTCGATAACGATACCATCGCCGCGCCCCCGGCTGCCAGCACCGCAGCCGCTGCCGTCTTAGCGCAAACGGAAACGCTCGCCGAGGAAGACCTCGCGCACGATGTCGTTATCGACGATCTCGCGCGGCGTGCCCTCAAAAAGAATCTTGCCCGAATGAATAACGTAGGCGCGATCGATAATCGAGAGCGTCTCCTGCACGTTGTGGTCGGAGATCAACACGCCGATGCCGCGATCCTTGAGGTACGTGATAATGCGCTGGATTTCGATCACCGTGATCGGGTCGATACCGGCGAAAGGCTCGTCGAGGCAGAGAAAGAGCGGATTGAGCACCAATGCGCGCGTGATTTCGACCTTGCGCCGCTCGCCCCCGGAAAGCACGCCGGCGGGCGCGTTCGCCAGATGAGCGATATCGAGTTCACCGAGCAGCGACTGCAGCCGCGTGCGCCGTTCCTCGTCGGTCAGCGGCAGCGTCTCGAGTACGGCGAGCAGATTCTGCTCGACCGTCAGCTTGCGAAAGACCGAGGGCTCCTGCGGCAGGTAGCTGATTCCGCGTCGGGCGCGCTGGTACAGCGGCAGCACGCGTGATGTCGTCGCCGCCCAGCGCGATGGTGCCGGCGTCGGGCTTCAACAGGCCCACCAGCATGTAGAAGGTCGTCGTCTTGCCTGCGCCGTTGGGGCCGAGCAGACCGACCACCTCACCCTTGCCGACGCGGACGTTGACCCGATCGACCACCGTGCGGCCGCCATAGCGCTTGCTCAGGCCATCCCCTTCGAGCGCAGCCTCCTGGGAGACCGGTTCGAGCGCCGATGGCGGCATCTCGCGATTTAGCGGCTCAATCCTTGCCATTAAACAAATGCGCCCCAATAGGCATCACTACGGTTTTACCGACTTTAGTGCTGACAGGAAACTCGGCGGGCGCCGATTCGCCGAAATCGCCTTATCACTGATACGATTCAGCGCCGCCGACGTTTCGCCGCGCGTGTGCGAAAATCAGGCCGCCACTACGGATTGAGCCACTCGCGACCGTCGCTACGAATCATCTGGTCTGCCGCCTCCGGGCCGTACGAACCCGCCGGATATTCATGCATCGGGAACGCTGGATCGTAGATCCACTGGTCGAGAATCGATTGCACGAATTGCCAGGATTTCTCGACAAACGGCGCGCTGACAAACAGCGTGCGATCGCCGATCATCACATCGAGCAGCAAACGTTCGTAGGCCTCGGGCGAGGGACCGGAAAACTCGCTGTCGTAGCGCAGATTCATACGCACCGGACGAATCGCGATGTCGAGCCCCGGTTGCTTGGATAACACCTCGAAGGAAAACCCTTCGTCGGGTTGAATCCGGATCGTCAGAGCGTTCGGCGGGAGCTTGTTCTCGCGGTTAAACAGAATTAGCGGGACGTCCTTGAACCGGATGTAGATGACGCTGCTGCGCGACGGCAGGCGCTTGCCGGTTCGCAAGTAGAATGGCACGCCGGCCCAACGCCAGTTGTCGATCGCCGCCTTGAAGGCGACGAAGGTCTCTGTGCGCGACGACCGCGGAATGCCCTGCTCCTGAAGATAGCCTGGTACGGGCGTTCCGTCGGCCACGCCCGCCGCATAACGCGCGCGGACCACGAGCTCGCGGGCGCCGCGCGGAAGCGGACGCAGGGCCCGCAGCACATTGAGCTTGGCGTCGCGAATCGCGTCGGGATCGAGCGAAATCGGCGGCTCCATCGCGATTAACGCGAGCAGTTGCAGCATGTGATTCTGCACCATGTCGCGCAGCGCACCGGCAGGGTCGTAATACATCGCACGCGAGCCGACGCCCTCGCTCTCGGCAACTGTGATCTGGACGTGATCGACGTTTCGTGCACCCCACATGCGCTCGAAGATCGCGTTGGCGAAACGCAACACAAAAACATTCTGCACGGTCTCCTTGCCCAGGTAATGGTCGATGCGGAAGATCTGCGATTCGTCCAGGTGATGCCGCAGCATGTCTTCGATTTCGAGCGCGCTTTGAAGGTCGCTGCCGATCGGCTTCTCGACCACGACGCGCGTGAAGTTGGCGGCTCCCGGCTTGGCGATCAAACCGGCGCCGTGCAGACGCTCGACACATTCGGTCACCGCCTCGGGAGGCACCGAGAGATAGTAGATGCGATTCGACGGCAGACTGCGCGACGTTTCGATTTGCTCGAGGCGCTCCTTCAGGCGCTTGAAACCGTCGGGCTCGTTGAGGCCCGCAAGATAGTCAAGCCCGGCCGCAAACTCGCTCCAGCATTTATGATCGAGTTCGAGGCGAGAGAAACGCGCGGCAGCAATGCGCGCGGATTCGCGAAATTCCTCGACCGCCATGGGGCGGCGGGCGAAGCCGAGCACCGCAAATTCGTGCGGCGCGACCTCCTGCCCGCATGCGCGCAGATTGTACAGGGCGGGTATCAATTTACGCTTCGCGAGATCGCCGGAAGCGCCGAAGATCACGACTGTGCAGGGTGGCGCGGCTTGCGCCTTGGCAATATGAATCGTCTCGCTCACGGGATTATCGCACCTCTAAAATTAATCAACGCACTGACGGGCTTGATTGTACTGCGCCGCCCGACCACAATTATTTCGTCGGACCCAATCGTGAGGCTGAGAGCGGCGCGGTCCGCCAACCGCGGCAGTTTTCGCAACTCTCAATCGAGTTAACGCCGGAAGCATAAATGGAGCAAGCGGAGCGTCCCGAAAAGACCCCAGGTGTAACTGCCGACCAGCCGGCCGAATCAGATCAAGCTATCGTGCTTGCCCGATGGGCGCCCTCGCTGCTCTGGATGGCCGCACTGTTTGTTCTCTCGACTTCGATCTTTTCGGCCGCCAACACGTCCATAATCATCGAGCCGATCTTGCGCTGGAGTTTTCCCAACGCTTCAATGGCGACGATAGCCCTGCTTCACGCGCTAATCCGCAAGGCCGCCCACTTTACCGACTACATAATCCTGTTCTGGCTTTTGATTCGCGGACCACTTGCCGGACGCCCCTATGCGGCCCTGGCGTGCTGCGTGATGTATGCGTTTTTCGACGAAACCCATCAGATTTTCGCACCCGGGCGTGGCCCATCGTTTTACGACGTCGCGCTGGATTCCAGCGGTGCGCTATTCGGCCGATTCTTGAACTCGGCAGTTTACGACACCGCCTGAAAACCGCCTCACGCGTTGGGATCGAGCACCGCAGTGATCCGATCGATGCGACCGAAATATTCGCGCAAGTTGGTCATCCCGTCGGGAATTTTCAACACGCCCGTGAGTGCGAGCAAGCTCAACTGGCCATACAACGCAAAGTCCGCGTAGCCGATGCGGCCGAGCAGAAAAGCGCGATCGCGCAGCGTCTCGTCCAGCGGCGCAAGGACCTCTAGCGCACGCGCCCAGTGCGCGGCATGATGCCTGATGGTCTCCTCGCAAAATCCAGCACCGTATTTACGATCGCGAATCAATCGATAGAAGGCCTCGCGATCGCGGCCCAGGCGGGCCAAATGATCGATCTCATCTGGCAGCGCCGCGCGAAACAGCACGTCCTCGAACTCGCCGTCGAAGTAGCGTGCTAGCGCCAGATGTATGCCGCGCCATTCGGGCGGAAATATCGTCGGCTCCGGATAGATGCCGTCGAGGCGCATCGCGATCTGATCCGAATCGACGATCGTCTCGCCGGATTCGAGCGTCAGTGCCGGCACCATCATCTGGTTCGACGCAATCAGCAGTTCTTTGCGTTCGAGATAGTCCACTCCGACCGTACGATAATCGAGGCCCTTGAAGTCCAGGATCTTGCGGACCTTCGCGCAGAACGGGCTGGTCGCGAATTGGTAGAGGGTAAGCGTCGCCATCGATACGCTTGCGAACTACATGCGCGGAGGCTGCATTCCAGTGCCCAGCGTCGATTTGAAAATCTTGAAAAGATGATCGATATCCCACGGCGCCATCGCTGCACAGGATGCGATCGGCCTCGACATGCGTGTAGCGCGTGATCCGGTAACCCGACGCGCCGAAGCATTGGCCATTAACCGCGGCGGCCTCGTCGCTCGCGAGATATACCAGCAGCGGCGGGACGTTGGCCGGGTCCATCGGCGTGCCGCTCGCCTCTTCGCTCGCCGGACGCGTACCTGGCAGGCGACCTTCCGGGATGGTGTCGGTCATGCGCGTCGCGGCGCCGGGCATGATCGCATTCACCGTGATGCCGTACTTTTGCAGGCTGTTCGCGGCGCTGTATGTCAACCCAAGGATTCCGGCCTTGGCCGCAGCGTAGTTCGGCTGGCCCGGTGAGCCGAGCGCCGAGTTCGACGAGAAGTTGATGATGCGCCCGAACTTGCGCTCGCGCATGTGCGCGCTCGCCGGACGCATCGTGCAGAAATGGCCGCGCAGATGGACGCGGATGACCGCATCCCATTCCTCGATCGTCATGTTGAAAATCATGCGGTCGCGCAGAATGCCGGCGACGTTCACCAGGATGTCGAGCTTGCCGAATTCCTTGATCGCCTGGTTGACCAGACCCTCGCCGCCTTCCGGCGTCGAGATGTCGAGATGATTGGAGGCGGCTTTGCCGCCCCCGGCCTTGAGCTCCTTGACCACGTCATCTGCAGGAGACGCCTTCTCCTGCTGTCCCGCGACGGAAACGCCGAGATCGTTGACCACCACGGCCGCGCCCTGCGCCGCAAATGCTCGGCAGACTTCGCGTCCGATTCCTCGTCCGCCGCCAGTCACGGCCGCTACTTTGCCTTCCAGATGACGACTCATCGTAGGTATCTCCCTGCCGGCACAATAACGTGCCGCGAAATAACGTTCGCTTTGTGTTTCAGGCTTATAGCGCAAATAGGCGAAGGCGGGAAAACCATAAGCGTCCCGCTGATCAGGGCTGCGACATGAGCAGGAGCTTCCTGCGCACGCCCACGTTGGCTTCCTGATTCGCGCCCGCGTTTTCGGCCTCGGGCGGGTAAACCGGAAATTCGGTCAGCGCGCCCAGCGGCGTCAGCCGTCCGATCTTGCCGGTTGGCTGGGTAAACCAGAGATTTCCGTCGGCGCCGCTGGCGATAAAACTCGGGATGACGGTTTCCGGGAGATAGAACGTCATCGCATGTCCCTCGGGACTGATCTTGCAGACCGCGTGAGCCTTCGGGACCGTCACCCAGAGTGCGCCGGCCGGTCCCGCAGCGATACTCAGCGGTGTCCCTGTCGTCGGCAGCGGATACTCGGTGAGATCCCCTGCGGGAGATAATCGTCCGATCCTTGCGCTGGCGAGCTCGGTGAACCACATATTCCCATCGGGGCCGGCCACGATACCGTTTGGCAGGCTGCCGGGGTTTGGCAATCTGAATTCGTCAATCCGCCCGTCCGGCGACAATCGATCGATTCGATCGCCGCTGTTCTCCGCAACGTAGATGCTCCCATCGGGCCCCGCCGCAATCCCGGCCGGGCCGCCGGCGTGCGGCAGGACAAATTCGGTCAGCGTACCCAGCGCGGTGACCCTGCCGATCCGGTTCGCCGCATGTTCCGTGAACCACAGATTTCCGTCGTGCCCAAGTGTAATAGCAGCCGGACCGCTCTGCTCCGTCCGCAACAGCACGTAGGCTTGCGCGCCG
This sequence comes from uncultured delta proteobacterium, assembly GCA_963774705.1. Classification (GTDB taxonomy): domain Bacteria; phylum Desulfobacterota; class Binatia; order Binatales; family Binataceae; genus JADMIL01. The sequence goes on along the minus strand of CAVZFW010000016.1, from coordinate 189,665 downwards.
CTTGGGTCCAGGCGGCCGATCCGATTACCCGCCGGGTCGGTGAACCAGATCGCCTCGTCAGGTCCCGCGGTCAAGCGCTCCGGCAACACATCGCGATCGAGTTCGAAAGGCTTGGAGACGCCCTCAGTGGTCATACGGCCGATCCGATGCGTACGAAATTCTGTGAACCATAAGTTACCGTCAGCGCCCGGTGCGATCGCAAACGGCGCTGGACCCGCCGGTACCGCGCTGATCGGCGGAAGCGGCGGCGGTGCGGCCGGCATCGGTAATGCCGCACCGGGTGGATTCCGCGCGGAGGGCAACGGCTGCTGATTTCGTGCGCCACAGCCCGCAGCAACGAACGCAAGAACGAACGCCGCGATTCAAACACTCCGCACGCAACGCTCGCCGAACTGCAAGAGCCGGTTGAGCAGCAGACCTCGATGCGACCCGTGGGTATGCCTTCACGCCCGCCATGATCCTCTATTCAACCGCTACAAACCATCGCCAGCCGAATACGGATCGTTCGGCCCGAAATAAAGATAGCTCACTAACGAGCGCGCACGATCGTTCGTCGCTGCTGCAGTACCGTCACGCATCTATTTATGCAACGGCGGACCGCGCACCCATTTTCGCACCCGGCGTGTCATCGGCGGCGAACCAGTATGCCGAAACATACGCCATTGCGAGCGACACAAAAGAGCATTCCGCGACCGTGACAGCAAGCGCGCCCTGAGGGTGAGGCCCAAAGGCCGTGCGCGCGCCGGTCGAAAGCGCAATGAGCAGAAAGCTCGCCACCGCCATCCAGATCGCGCGATGATTCGCACGGCCGCGGCCGGCTGCAATAGCCATGAAAGCGAACGGTATCAACATCAACACCAGGTAATGAACCCAGGCGGTTGGTGCGAGAAGTACGGCGGTGACGACCCACAGCGAGAATCCGCGCCAATCGAGATCCACGCTATCGCGCGACTTGATCGTTGCTTTCACCGTCAGCGCGAGTACGCCGAATTGGGCTGCCACGACCAGCAGGCGTCGAATCGAGATTGGACAGTCCGGGTCCTGCCCCGATTGAATACCAGTACATTCGCGAGACGAATGCACCGAGCGAAACGTTGATGGGCACGGCGAGAAATCGCGGCATCGTTACCGTCTGAAAGCCGTGACTGAAGCTCAGGATCTGCGGAAGTCCCAAAATCGCAACCGTCAATAGCGCACCCCCCACAATACCGACAATAGTGTACGCGATCGCACGCCATCGACGACGCAACAGCAGGTAGCCGATCAGGAGTAGCGGGAAGCCGCGCATCAGCACCGCGACACCGAGTATCAGCCCGGCCGGTGCGTCATATCCGCCGGCCATCCAGCGGATCATCAGGGCGAGCATCACGAGAACGAAAATCTTGTTCTGCCCGTAAAAGAAATGCTCCCCGACCGGAGGGTAGAGAAGAGCCAGTGCGACGATCGCAAGCGCGGGCCAAACACCCAGGCCCGAACCCCTGAACAGGAGCACCAACGAAGCCAGCAGTGCCGCCAAGTTCAAGGCCTCCCATACCCAGAACGCCTGCTGGAGCGGAAGTAGCGTAAGCGGTTCGAACGCCAGCAGGTAGGTGGGCGGATCAGTCGCGTAATGCATCGGCTCGATTTCAAGATTGAGCGCGGGAGCGATGGTATTGAGGTCAGTCGTATAGGGATCGAGATGCTCGCGCATTGCGAGTCCCGAAGCATAGTAGATGCTGAAGTCGAAATGGTTCGGACGTGAAGGCAGCTGAGTCAGCAATGCGAACGAATGGAAAAGCACGCCGAGCCAAATGATCACGACTATCGGCGGCTTCGTCAGCTTGTTTGCGAGTCCCGCCCCGGTTATCCCCCGCGCGGATGCTACGGCTTCTGGTAGCGCCGCCGCTTCATCTATCGTGGTCGGCATCGATTCAACTCAGGCTGCTTCATCTGATGTTCCCGGCCGCCATCGGGACGGAACGTCGACCGCAAAAAACCACGTCGCGATATACCCGAGTATTAGCGATAGCGTTGCGCATTCCTCGAGCGCGGTTTTCAGATGCGGGCGATTCGCCAGCGAACTTTGCGCACTCCCCGCAATCGCCATGCTCAATACGATCACCAGGTAACTCGCCGCCATCGCCCAGAGCGTCCGCGAACTCGCTCCTCCATTCCATCCTGCGGCCGCAATCAGCATAAACGGTAAAATCAGCAGTACCAGGTAATGGATCCACGCCGTCGGCGACAACATGATCGCGGCAACCACCCACAGGGCAAAGCTCCGTGATGCGTTTCCGTTGAGCGCACCCACTTCTTCGCCGGTCGGCGCTACATCTCGCAACGTCGCGAACATCGTCAGCCCGATCAGAGTGACTTCCGCCGCCACCACGGTCAGCGTCCGCGTCCAATCGAGCCACGGCTTCATCGCGACGTCGCCGGCCGCGTACCAGAACATTCGCGAGACGAAGGAGCCCAACGCCACATTCGCCGGTCGCGCGAGAAATCCGGCGCTGCGCGTGAGATAGGTTCCGGCAACGAAACTGAGATTGCGCTCTACTCCGAACGCGATCAGCGTGACTACTATTCCTGCAACCAATCCGATCGATAGCCATGCGAGCGCCCGCCATCTGCGCCGCAACACGAAGTACCCGGCGAGCGCCAGCGGAAACACCTTCAGCAGGCCGGCAAGCGCGAGCGCCAGGCCCGCCCTTCGATCGTGATCGGATTCCAGCGCGCACATCGCAACCACCACCAGCAGCAAAATTATGACTTGCGTCTGCGCATAAAAGATGTGGTTCGAGAGCGGCGGGTAAAGCAATATAATCGCGCACAGCGAGATCGACTGCGCCCGATCGAGATGCGGCGCGGCGCTTAAAATCAGCGTCATCGCTAGTGCCAGAGCCGCACCGTTTATCGCCAGCCATATGCAGAACGCCGGCCCGGCACCCAACCGCGTCAGTGGTCCGAAGCACAATAGAAAAAACGGCGTGTCGGTGGCACGCGCGATGCCCTCCAGCCCGAGCCGCTCCCCAAGCGGTCGTAAGTCTGTCGCGTACGGATTGACGCCATTGCGCATCGCGAGCGCCGACACATAGTAGTGACTGAAATCCCACTGATGCCGGCGCGCCGCACTCTGCGCAACGGCCACACCGACGTGCATCAGCGTCCCGATGCAAAGCAAAACCAGGATGCTCGGACGCGTCAGCCCAAAGGCCAGACCAGCGCCCGTGATGGCCGGTCGTCGCGACTCGCTCGGCGGCACACCGCTGACTTCGATTGTCAAAGTGCCCGTCGTCTTCAGGCCCGCCCGCTGCGCGCAGCGATCGCGTGCAGCGCGGCGATTCGCGATTTCAGCTGCGCGTTATTTTGCGGACCGTCGAGTGCAAACGGCAGCCGCCATTTCCAATTCGCCGAATCTACGGTTCCCGGTATATTCACCCGCGCTTCCCAGCCGAAAAGGTCTTGCATCGGTGTAATCGCGACTCGCGACGGCGCACTGTAAAGCGCGCCGATAATTGCGTCCAGCGCGCGATCGTCAAGCGGCCCGCGCTTCAGGTCAATCGCGTTTTCGAGGCCGAACGCCGCCACGAATTGCCGACGTTCATCGGCGCCCGCCGCGCGCCACCACTCGGCCATGGTGTCAGTGTCATGCGTTCCCGTCGTCGCCACCGACAGTTCGGGGTAGTCCGCCGGTTTGATGAACGGCTTTCTCGCGACATCCCACTTGCGCTCCCAACGCATAACCTTGTAACCCGGCACCCCAAGCGCCATCAGCAATGCGCGAACGAACGCCGGCACCATTCCAAGGTCTTCGGCAAATACCTCCATCTGCCCCGCTTCATCCTTTACGATGCGAACGATCTCCTCACCCTGTCTGCGCTGATCGTCCTCGTTCAACGGATCAAAACCCCCGAGCGCCTCCTCATCCGATCCGAATGCGTACGTCCGAAATAGGCCCACAACATGATCGATGCGGATTATGTCGAACAATTCGCGCGCATGACGAACGCGCCGGCGGATTAGTTCGAACCCGCCCGCGCGCATCCGTTCCCAGTCCGGCATCGGCAGTCCCCAGCGCTGACCCTCTTTGGAGAAGGCATCCGGCGGTGCGCCGACCGTGCGCGCGAGATCGAACGTCTCCTGATTGGCCCAGACCTCGGCACTTTCGCGGCACGGCGAGAAGGCCAGGTCGCCGCCCAACTTCACTTGGTGTCGTGCGAGTTCCGTCCGCATCTCCTGCCACTGCCGATGCGCCACGAACTGGACGTACGAGTAAAACGCCACTTCCGTTGCCAGTTCGAGTGCCGCGAGTTTCACCGCGCCGCCGGCGCGCCGATCGAGGCCATCCGGCCACGACTCCCATTCACGCCAGCCGAATTTTTCCTTAAGCGCGCGAAACAGCGCGTAGTCGGCGAGCCATTCCCGATTGCGATACTCAAATTCTTCGCGCGCTTTGCGCTCGGTCGCACCCGCTCTCGCGACGAAGCAATCGAACGACTTGCGCAGCAGCTTGATCTTGGCGGCGTGGAGCTTTGCCTGATCGACGGGATCCTCCGGCCCGGCGGCCGCCCGACCCGCCGCGATTTCGCCGGCCTCGATCCCGTATAGCCCACGCGCCGAAATGTACCGTGGATCGATCGCCAGCACACTCGTCGCGCTGTACGGGCTGGTTTCGTCCGGCGCAGTTTCGTCAATCGGCAGGAGTTGAATCATCCGATGGCCCATCGCGAGCGCCAACTTGGCCATCGGCGCCAGTGCATGAATTTCTCCGCGCCCGAAGTCTTCGATGGTGCGCAGGGAAAATAGCGGAATCAAAACGCTGGCAATACGTTTCAGCATCTCAGCCGCAGAAACGCCCGAACCCCACTCGCATCCTGTGCTCAACCGCGCAACCAATCATACCGGCCGAGATTGTCACCTCGGCGGAAATCGCCGTCCCTTCAAATCTGGACCGTCGCTTCGATCCGATAGACTCGCGCCTGCGCAATCGTCGCTTCCTCATCTTTGATCAGCTCCGCACCGACCGCCGACCGATACGCCTCGCGCAGCGCCGCTTCATCGTCGAACGCAAGCATCGCCAGCCGCAAGCGATCCGGATGTCGCCCGGCCACTTCGACCAGCCGCCCCACCATGTAATGGCGCAGGCCGGGCAACCGCCGCGCGATTCGTGTGTGCTCGCCGAGATAGCGGGCCTCCGCACTGGCCGCATCCTTGAACCCCGCCTTCTCGACGTGCAAATCGAACTCCGCCGCCATCAGCAGAAAGCCGAGTCCCGGCCGTTTCCCTTCGAACGGCACGATTATCTCCGAGTCCATTTCGAGCCAGCGCAGGTTCGCCATATGCTCCCGGCCGTCGGCGGCGAGCGGTTTCGCAACCGCCGAATTTCGCATCGCGTCCGCCGCCGTCGCGGCATCGTCGAAGCTCAACGTCACAGCGCGATAGTGCGGCGGATTCTTTCCCGCCGGCGCACGCACCCACCCCGTGACGTACTGCCGCAACCCCGGCAACTGTCTCGCCAACGGCACATGCACGTCGGCGTAATTACGTTCCTCCGCCTTGAGGTCGGCGCTTTTGAAATCGAAACATGCAAACACAGTTCGCATCGTGATGCCCTCGTAATTTCCGCGCGCCTAGGCCGTCGTCCATCCGCCGTTCGGGCTGATCACCTGCCCGATCATGAACTTGGCCTCGTCCGACGCCAGATACAACGCCGCGGCCGCGATATCGCTCGGCTCCCCAAGCCTTCCGACCGGCGTGTTCTCGATCACCCACTTGCGCGCGTCCGCGCTCATCGGCGCGGTCATCGGCGTTTCGATAAAGCCCGGCGCGATCGCATTCACCACCACCCCGTGCTTCGCGACCTCGAGCGCCACCGATTTCGTAAACCCGATAATTCCCGCCTTCGCCGCGCAATAATTCGACACGAACGGCAACCCCGCCGTCCCCGCGATCGAGCCTTGATTGATTATGTGACCCGCGCCTTTAGGAATCATCACCTTGAGCGCTTCGCGCGTGCAGTAGAACGTCGCGTCCAGATGCGTCGCGACCATCCGATGCCAATCGTCGTCGGTCAGATCGATCGTCCCCAACAACTCGACTTCGCCGGTCGTATCGCGTGTGCGCCCGATTCCAGCATTGTTGACCAGCACGTCGATCGTGCCGAACGCGACGAGAAATTCGGCGAACATTTTCTTCACGGCCGCGCTGCTCGAGACGTCCGCCACGAACGGCTTCGCCACGCCGCCGGCCCGCGTGATTTCGGTCGCAACGTTCTGCGCCGATTCCGGCCGCACGTCGTTGACGCCGACCTTCGCCCCTTCGCGTGCGAACAACAGCCCCATCTCGCGCCCGAGGCCCGAGCCGCCGCCCGTCACCAATATAATCTTATCCTTGAGCCTCATTGACTGTCTCCTTTTTTCACCACTGGACGCCTCGCGATGCTCGGATCGGCGGCTAAGTCCTGCGACGACTCATGAAAACGTCCGGCTAGCTCTTCCAGATGGGAAGTCTGAAACCTCCCTGAGGTTTCAGAAGAAAGTATAGTTCCTCGTTCCTAATCAACTTCTTCTCTGGGACTTAGGCCGTCCGCGGCCTAAGTCCCGAGAGCCCTTCTCCTTCGCTTCTTTCAATTGACGCTTCCAGTCGAGCCGCCGCGCTTCGGCGCCGGCCGCTTCGGCTTCCTTTATCATGCCCTTCTTCTGATAGAACATGCTGAGATTCGTGAAGCCCAGCAAATCCTCCGGCTCGACCGCGACATAGCGTTTGGTCACCTCGATCGCCGCATCGAGATCGCCCTTCGACTGATGGCACATCGCGAGGCCCGTGAACGCGTCGCCGCAGCGCGGATCATGTTCGAGCGCTTTGCCATAGAGCGCGATCGCTTCGTCATAATTGCCGTCGGCGTATTGGTCGACCGCCTCGTCGCACAATTCCTCGGCTTGCGCACGCTGTCCTTCGTTATCGGCCATACCACCCTCCGGCGCGTTACTGCTCGCCGTCGCGATACCCGGTAGGAACTTTTTTCACGGCGATCGCTCATCGGAGCGCTCGACGCGAGAGTGACTCCAGGTTCGATCGATCTATATACTAAAGCCGCAAAGCGTGAACGCAAGGCGCCGACGTCGACGTCACCCCCGATGCTCTCCGAAGCCGAAATCTACGAAGTCCTCTGCGAATGTTTCGATCCCGAAATTCCGGTCAACATCGTTGACCTCGGCCTCGTTTACGGCGTCAGCCTCGACGGCGACACCGTTACCATCCGGATGACCTTGACGGAGCGCGGCTGTTCGATGGGCGATCTAATCGCCAACGAAATCGAAGAAAAGCTGCTCGGCCTGCCCGACTGCAATCACGCCAACGTCGAACTAGTATGGGACCCCGCGTGGACCCCGCTCCGCATGTCCTCGGCGGCGCGCAAGCAACTGAACCTCGACGACTGAAGCTCGCCAACCGATGCGCTAGCGGCTCACCAGTCCAACCACGAAATTCCCCAGCCCGCGCGCGAATAGCCAACCGGGCTTGTGTGGCTGCACCTGCGGTGGCGGCGCCGTAATCGAGGGGGCTCCCGGCCTGGCCATCCGCGCGTACTCCAGCACGTCGCGTGCAAGCAGACTCCTCGTACCTTCGTTGCGCGTCGACAACATCACACGCCGTTGGTTATCGAGCATCAGCGTTGCCGGAGTCGGCCCGCCGGAGGGCTCATGACCCAGCAAACCGAAGCTCTTCGCCGCCTCGAACCGCGCATCGGAGAGCACCGGGAACGGCAGCTTGAGCGTCGTTCGCAACCGCCGCGACTTGCGCTGGCTTTCCGGCGAAAGCGCGACCACCTCGATCCCCGCGCGTTTGAAGTCGCCGTAGCGCTCCGCGTAGTCCGCCAGCTGGCGCAGGCAGAACGGGCAAAAGGCGCCCCGCGCATAGACCATCACCACCGGCCCCGAGGCGGTAAATTCCGACAGACGGCGCGCCACGCCGTCACTGTCCGGCAACGATAAATCCGGTGCCATCCACGTTTGCCCATTGATCGTCGTGTTCTCTGGAGCCATCTCGATTCTCTCCCAAGGGGTCCGTCGAAAGCAAAAATCTCCGGTGCCCTCGCCATGCCGTTGATGCCGTTCGCTTCCTCGTCCAGTCGTGCCGGAAGCTCGCAGTAAACCGCCGCGCTCGTTCCGTCATCCGTCGACGACGCAGCGTCCGCCCCTCTAAAGGCATCGAGTCCCGGCACATAACACTCGTGACATTCGGGTAGCAGCGATTCGTAATTCTGAAACAGTACGGCGTTCTCTCTCAGCCGGAGTTCCTTGACCAGCGGCTGGATCCGATACCATACCGCTACCGCATAGCCGCCGATTGTCGGCAGGATCTCTTCCTTGTTGATAAGATGATGCTTGACCAGGTTGCCGACGCGATCGTAGTAGCCGCCCACCCGATGGATCGCGCGCTCAGCCTGCTCGCCGCGGCCGCCCGCGCAAAACTCCTCCCAGGTCAGGCGCCCCAGCTTATGCATCAGGAACAGTTGGTCGTTCTGAAATTCCGGGCTTTGCCAGATTTCAAAGAGATGGGAAGTGACGGAAAAGAAATGTCCCCGGGCGGTTTGGCGCAACTGCATTACCACCGCGATCGCACTTGCGGCGAACGTCACACTGGATATAACAGTCGCGATAGCGGCGGCCAGTTGCCAGTCTATCGAAGGCATCTGTTGCGGACCTGGATCTCCCTTCTCAGATCTCCCTTTTAGTCCCGATTCACCCCCACGCCAAGCCTTTTTTCAGTGATTGACGAGCTGCCCAACCGTCTTGACCTGACTTTTCGGACTCCTCGCGATGCGCGGATCGGCGCCCAAGTCTCACGGTACTGTGAATCGTCAATTTACTCCCGAGCATCGCGCGCGCCAATCGACAACCCTCCTCCCAATGGGAAGTCTGAAACCTCCCCACTAGGCGAGCTGCGAGTCGGCGAGGTGCGCCTGTTTAGACTCTTGGTTTAGGTTTCAGAAAAGAAGCGTCTTTTCCATCCCCGTCTAAATGCGCGACTCAGCCGCGCGTAGCATCCGGCGCGTCCGCGATCGGCGTGCCCTGCGCCGAGACCATCCGCCATCGCCCGCGCTCCTCGACGTAAACGTGCGTGTAGCGGCTCTTCGTAGTAAACGCCGTCTGCTCGAAACGCATCTGCATCTCAGTCCGTCCGATCACTACCCCGGTCGCGCCATAAATCCGCACGTGTGCATCCGCCGGCCTGATCGATTCGAATTTGAGTTGGCCCGAGCCGACCAGTCCGATCAGCGCGGCTTTCGGTACTTCCGACCCACCCATCACATCCACCAGGATAAAATCTGCCGCGAGCAAATCCTCCAGCGTCGCGACATCCGCATCGATCAACGCCTTGAAAAACTGTCCATCGGCCGTCAACGGCCCCGTTTCGTGGTTCATCATCTTAGCCCGTCCCATTAAGGCGCTCTCATCTCCTACTGCTCATTGACCACCCGAGCATCGCGAGCGCGTAGCGACGACCTTCCCACAAATGGGAAGTCTGAAACCTCACTGAGGTTTCAGACAAAATATAGTTCCAGTGTTCCTCATCAACTCTCCCCATTTTCCTCCTCCTCATGGGTCGATCAGCACGCCGGGGTTGAGTATCCCCCGCGGGTCGAGGCTGCGCTTGATCGCCTTCAACGCCGTTGCGAAGCCGTCCGGGCGCTGGCGGTCGTACCATGGGCGATGGTCCCGGCCCACCGAATGGTGATGCGTGATGGTGCCGCCCAGGCTGTTCAGCTTGTCCGAAACCGCCCGCTTGATCTCGTCCCACTGTTCGAGTTGCGAGCCGGGCTTGCCCGGCGCGAGGATCGTGTAATACGGCGCCGGGCCGTCGGGATACGCATGGGTGAAGCGCACGGTTACGGTGCCTTTGCCGCAGACGCGATTCACCGCATCGCGCGCCGTTGCCATCACCTGCGCATTGAATTCCGCAAAGCGATCCCACGTGATCGCGGTTTCGAAGGTCTCGCTCACCATCCCCATCGCGACCACCGTATCGCGCAAATACGGCGCGTTGAGAAACGCGTTGCGCCACGCGCCCGCGGCGCCTTCATGCGTCGCCTCCACGTCGGTCCGCGTCTGAGCCGCCGCCTCCGGCACTTTGCCGCCGAAGTCGGCGCAGCATTCCAGCGCGCGCTTCATCCAGGGTTCGAGCGCGTGGTCCTTGGATTCGAATGCAAGCACCAGCACCGCCGCCTCGCCCTGATTCGCGCCCGCATTCGCGGCCTCGCCGGGATCGAGCAGCCGGCAGTTCGCCGGATACAATCCGGCCTGCGAGATCGCGCGGACCGCCTTCGCGCCGGTTTCGAAATCCGCAAACGAAATCGAAGCCCCTGCGCGGAAGGTCGGCCGGTCCTGCAGGCGCATCCACGCTTCCGTGATAATTCCGAGCGTCCCTTCCGAGCCGATAAACATGCGGTCGGGACTCGGCCCCGCGCCCGATCCGGGCAAACGAAACGACTCGATTATCCCACTCGGCGTCACCACCCGCACCGACTCGACGAAATCGTCGATATGGGTGTAGAGCGTGGCAAAATGGCCACCGGATCGCGTCGCGATCCAGCCGCCGAGCGTCGAAAACTCGAACGATTGTGGGTAATGACGCAGGGTATAGCCATGCGGCCGCAGCTGATCCTCCATCGCCGGGCCCAGCACGCCGCCCTGGATTCGCGCGGCACGCGACTCCCGATCGATTTCGACCACTCTGTTTAAATGACCCAAATCGATCGACACCGCACCGCGATAGCCGCCGCCCGTAGGCGGTTCGACGCCGCCGGCCACGCTCGATCCGCCGCCGTAGGGTGATACTGCGATCCGCTCTTGATCGCACCAATCGAGCACGCGCACCACCTCCTGTTCATCGCGCGGAAAGGCGACCACGTCGAACGGATTCGGGTAATCGCGGCGAAACGCACGCACGATATCGCGAAAACTCTTGCCGTAGCTGTGACCCGCGCGATCGTAAACGCTCGACGAGCATATCGCTTCGAGCGTCGCCGGCGGCTTTACGCGCGGCGTACGCAACTTCAACTCGGCTTCGGTCGGCGGCGGCGTAATCGTAAAGCCGTCGAGCCCGAACCGCTGCGCCATCCGCTCCGCCAGATGTTGCTGCTGGGTCGCATTCGGTCCCTGGTCTTCGTAGCCCCAACCCCAAAATTTGCGCCTGCGTTCCGCCATCGCCTTCGCTCCTCTTGTCCGCGATTTGAAAGGGAAACTTACCGCAAAACAATTCCATTAACTAACCGCAGTCCTCGACTGACCTTCCCGCCACTAGCGAGGCGCTCCCAAAAGGAGTACGATGCTACTGATAGGCGCGGCTGGCCTTCAGCGTGACTCGGCCGCGCTTCCACGGCCTCTCTTCCTCCTCCGTGAACCCGATCGAAAATCAACACAAAATGAACAAAAAACGCGTCAAAACGCTATCGAACGGACTCGATCGAGTGACACGCGTTACTTATCAACCGTTAGTCAACGCATCCATCTTGAGGCAAATCGAGGCCAAATTATCTGCCCGGCGAATCCACGGAATCGAATTTGAAATATACAGAACAAACCCAATTTTGGCCCACCACTAAGTGTCCTCTGGGATACCACCGAATCGCTTAACCTTGCCTCTCTACTCACGACCCCGTATCACTCTGGGAACAGCGAGGGCGCAACCAGAATGAGCATCACCGACATCTCCGCAGCCGACCCGCATCCACGCCGGCACGTCAACGTCGCGGGCGTCGAGATGGCCTATGTTGACGTCGGTAGCGGCGACCCGATCGTCTTCCTTCACGGCAACCCGACCTCCTCCTACCTCTGGCGCAACATCATTCCGCACCTCGCCGGACTCGGCCGATGTCTCGCGCCCGACCTCGTCGGGATGGGCGATTCGGGCCGCACCCCTGACGGCTCCTATCGCTTCGTCGATCACGCCCGCTACCTCGACGGATGGTTCGACGCGCTCGGGCTCAAGCGCAACGTCACGCTGGTCGTCCACGACTGGGGCTCGGCGCTGGGCTTCCACTGGGCCTATCGCAATCAAGCGAGCGTCAAGGGTATCGCCTACATGGAGGCCATCGTGCGGCCGGTCACGCTCGCCGAATGGCCCGAGGCGGCGCGCAAGGTCTTCCTCGGGATGCGCAGTGCGGCCGGCGACGAGATGGTCCTCAAAAACAACGTCTTCATCGAACGCATCCTCCCCGGCAGCATCCTGCGCAAACTCACCGACGCCGAGATGGCAGTATATCGCAAGCCCTACCTCGAGGTCGGCGAGTCGCGCCGCCCGATGCTCACGTGGCCGCGTCAGATTCCGATCGACGGCGAGCCCGCCGACGTCACCGCGATCGTCAACACCTACGCCGAATGGCTCCTGCAGAGCCCGCTACCGAAGCTCTTCGTGAACGCCGAGCCAGGCGCGATCCTGATCGGTCCGCAACGCGAGTTCTGCCGTCAATGGCCGAATCAACAGGAGATCACCGTGAGCGGCTCGCACTTCATCCAGGAAGATTCCCCGCACGAAATCGGCACCGCGATCGCCGCATGGTATCGTTCGCTCGAAGGCGCTCGGTAGATGGAATCGTCTGCGTCCCCTTGGCACTATCGCGGCACGCTTGCGGGGGATCGCGAATTGACCAATCCGGACTCGCTCCTGCTAGAATCCCGAACCCCGGGAGAACCACTCGATGTCAAAATTTGAATGTCTGAATTTCGAAGTTCGCGAAAACGTCGCGCACCTGACTCTGAATCGCCCCGAAGGCGCCAACGCGCTGAATCTCCAACTGGCGCAGGAGCTTGAGGAGGTCTCGCTGCGCTGCGCCGAGGATCCCGGCATCCGCGCGGTCTTGCTGACCGGCGCGGGCAAACTGTTCTGCGCCGGAGGCGACCTCAAATCCTTTGCCGCACAAAGCGCCGCGGAACTGCCCGCGCATTTGAAGCGCGTCACCCTCTATCTGCACGCCGCGATGAATCGGTTTTCGCGGATGCGCGCGCCGCTCGTGATCGCCGTCAATGGCAGTGCCGGTGGCGCCGGCCTGAGTCTTATCTGCGCCGGCGATCTGGTCATCGCCGCCGAGTCCGCACGCTTCACCATGTCGTACACGCGCATCGGACTGACGCCCGACGGCTCGTCCACCTACTACCTGCCGCGCATCGTCGGCCTGCGCCGTGCGATGGAACTTGCGCTCACTAATCGCGCCATCACTGCGCGCGAAGCCGAAGCGATGGGCATCGTCACGCGCGTCGTCCCTGATGGCGACGTGATGACTGAAGCCGGAAAGCTCGCCGCCGAACTCGCCGCTGGTGCGACCGCCGCGCTCGGCGGGGTCAAGCGATTGCTCTACGCCTCGACCAATAATTCGCTGAGCGAACAGATGGAACTCGAGACCGAACTGATCGCCGAATGTGCGCGCACCGCCGATGCACAGGAAGGCATGGCGGCGTTCATCGGCAAGCGCGCCCCCAAATTCACTGGCCGCTGAACGATGGGGCGCTGGCAAATGCATCCGCGTTCTTACGCGAGAACATCCTTTGATGATCGGTCGGAGTAGTTCAACTCCAAACGGGTGGCGATGAGCTTGCGAAGCAAATCACCTCACCCATTTGCGCAAATGCTCGGCCTATCTCTTGCGGCGCATCGTGCGCGCGCTATGCACCGATCGCGGCGAGGCCCCGGCAACCCTGCGCTAATAGCCGAGGGTGCGGTCGACCACATTGTACAGCGGCTGTCCCGCGCGAAAGCGCCGGAGGTTGTCGGCAAACAACCGGCACGCGTCGGTGTTGTAGTCCCGCCGCGCCCCCGACATGTGCGGCGTCAGGATCACGTTTTCCATGTCCCACAACGCGCTGTCGGCTTCGAGCGGTTCGCGTTCGAACACGTCGAGGCCCGCACCCGCGATGCGCTTGTCGCGCAGCGCCGCGATCATCGCGTTTTGATCGATCACGCTGCCGCGCCCGATGTTCACGATATAGGCGTGCGGACGCATCGCTGCGATTTCCCTTGCCCCGACGAAACCGCGCGTGTGCGGCGTGGCCGGTAACGTGACGGTGAGATAATCGCTTTCGCTCATCAGCGCTGCGCAATCCTCCGGTCCGAACCACTTCGCCGGAATGCGACCTTCACGATCGCCAACGTTCGGCGGATTCCAACCGGTGTCCACGCGGTCGGCGGGACTCCGCTTGAGCGCGAGCACCGTCATGCCCAGCGCCGCGCCGATGCGCGCGGTCTCGCGTCCGATCGATCCGTATCCGATCACGCCCAGCGTCCGATCGCGCAGCGAGTCGGCCGTCTCCATGAACGAGCCGCGCGACCATTCGTGACGCAGTTGCGACCGCATCGTGACGTGCAGGCAGTGCGCGAAGGCGAGCATCGAGCCGATCGTATATTCCGCAATCGGCGTCGCGTGGATTCCGCTCGCCGTGGCCACCGCGACCTCGGTGCGCTCCGCGATCATTCCTTTGAGAATGTGCTCGGCGCCGGCACTGGTCAGTTGAACCCACTTCAACTGCGGCGAGCGGCGCACCAACTCATCCGGCGCGCGCAGTCCAAACAACACGTCGCAACCATCGCCGGCCGCTGCGATCAGCTCCTCGCGCGTCCGCGTCGGACGATCGACAATTTCCGTGCCGGGCCCGCCGGCCTCTTTGACCATGGCCAGTTGTGCTGGCGTCAGACCTACAGTCGAGAGAATTTTCATTGGCGTATCGCGCTTTTCGAGATGCGCCAATCTCGCACGGAGCGCCCGCCGCCATCAAGCGAAATCACGTTGACCCATCGCCGCGCCCGGTAATCTGAGTCGGCGCGCGTTCCCCAAGCGTCACCTTCGGATTAAGATATGTCTCCTCAATGCGCTCACCATGGACACTCACCCTGTTGACGATCGCAATCGCCGCCTTCATCGCGCGCGGCGACTGCGCACCGGTCCAAACCGCGCTCGCCGCGGAGGGTGCGTCAGACGATCGGCAGGCAACGATTGCGAGCCCGCCGCAATCGCAAACTCCCGCGTCGTCGGATCGCGCACCATCGGGGTCGGATCAAACGCTCGAAATCGCACCGCGCATTTCATCGCCGCCGCCCGCTGCGGAGCCACTGCCCGAGCCGACAGAGGACGTGAACCTCAACGATCATGGCGCGTCTCCAGACGATGCGCAGACGACCCTACAATCGACTCCACCCGCCAAGACCAAACGTCCATACCTCGGCATTGGTGTGCAATCCATTTACTCCAACGATCGGCCGGGCCGCGTCGTCGCCGGGCTCGAAGTCGTGAGCGTCGACCGAAACAGTCCCGCCGCGATCGCCGGCCTGCGCGGGCGCGGAAAGATGACCGCGGTCGGCGAATCGGGCGCGACCGTCGGCGCCCTGATGCCGCCGCTCAACCTCTTCGTGATGCCTCTGCTGAAGAAGACCGGCTCACTTGGCGAGGGCGGCGATCTGATCGTCGCGATCGACGACCACCGCGTCAGCAACGACCTCGACCTCCAGTCGGAACTGGAGTCGCTCAAGCCGGGCGATACCATTTATCTCACGGTTGTGCGCGCGCCAAAAGACGGCCCGCAGCAAACGCTCAAGGTTCCGATCAAGCTCGGCGATGCGTCCAAGTCCGTGGCAAATGCGGACGAGAATGGCGGCGCTCAACCGTCCGCGAGTTCCGCGACTTCACCGCCGAGGCAGCCGTAATCCGGCTTTAACAGAAATATCGCGCCAACGGTTTCAAGGCGTGATTCGGCGGTCGCCGCCGCTCTGCTATCATGATCTGATTACCAGCGCACGACGCCGTCGCAGCGATGCGTTGGTGCGAATTATTTTGGGAGTTCAGGAACCGGGCATTGGAGCGCAGCCTCAGAGAAGCAAGCAGCGAACTCAAGGCGCGGCTGGAGGGTGGCAACGAGCGCCGCTTTCCGCTGATGGGCCTCAAGGGCGCTGCCAACGCCTTGATGCTGCGTGAGGCCGTGCTCAACCTCGAACGTCCCATCCTTGCGATTACGTCGCTGGCGAGCGAGGCCGAAGCGCTGGCCGGTGAACTCGCGTTCTTTCTCGATCAGCGCAGCGACTGCGATTCCGCGAGCGCGCGCGTGCATTTCCTGCCCGCCTGGGAAGCGCGTCCGTTCGCACATCTGTCGCCGCCGCCCGACGTCCAGGCCAATCAACTCGCCGCGCTCTTCGCGATGCTGCGAACCAGCGCGCCGGTCATCGTGACCTCGGCCGAGGCTTTGATGATGCGCACGCTGCCGCGCCGCGTCTTCGAGGATTCGGTGATCCGCCTCGCCCTGGCAGACGGTGTCGATCTCGACGCGATCGTCGAAGCGCTCGCCTCGATGGGCTATCAGCGCGTGCCGCAGACCGAGGAACCGGGTGATTTCAGCGTCCGCGGCGGCATCGTCGACGTGTTCTCGCCGCTCTTCAACAACCCGGTGCGCATCGAACTCGAAGAGGACATTGTCACTTCGATTCGCCATTTCGATCCAGTCGAGCCAACGCTCGCTGGGCGAAGTGAATGAGGTAACCATTATCCGCACCCGGCTGGTGCCGCCGTCGATCCTGCGCGACAAGCACCTGGTCGATCGCGTCGCGCTTGCGGTGCGCTGAAATCGGAATGGTGCGCAAGGAAACCGCCGAACTCACCGAGACGCTCGAAAATGGATTGCTGTTTCCCGGCGTCGAGCTGATTTCACCGCTGCTCTACGAGCGCGGCCTCGATTCGATTTTCGAGTATGTGCCGCCCAACTCGGTCGCCTGGATGATCGACCCCGGCCGTATTCTGGGCGAGGCCGAACGCATCGCGGAACGCGTTGCAAATGAAGCGGCCGCCGCACAGGCTAAGCCGCTTTTTTATCCGGCGCCGGAATCACTCTATCTCCGCACCGACGAACTCGAGCGATCGCTCTCCGGACTTATCGCGGTCGAAGTCGGATCCCTGGTGACGGTCAGCGCGCCGCGCGAGGGCTGGGCGACGCCGATCGAACTGCAATCGCAGCCGAGCCTGCGCCTCGGTGCGGCCGAACTCACCGGCACGCACGCGGCGCCATCATTCGAGCCGCTCGCGACCGAACTCGCCGAAGTGCGCCGCGGTCAAGGCCGCGCGCTGATGGTCGTCGAGGGGCCCAATCAGGCCGCGCGCCTCCGGCGCCATCTCGAAGCCTACGACATCGAGATCAATACCGAGTGCACCAGTTTCGCCGCGATGCTCGAATGGCCGGATTTCCGTCCGGTGATCATGGAAGGCGAAATCGCCGTGCGGCACCGTCCTGCAGAAGGACGGGCTGTATATCTATAGCGAAGAGGATCTCTTCGGCGAGCCGCGCGCGCGACGCCGCACAACTCGCCGCAACGGCAAGGGCGCGCTGCTCAATCTGGAAGAGCTCCGGCCCGACGACGTGGTCGTGCATATCGATCACGGCATCGGCCGTTATCGCGGACTCAAGCATCTCAAGGTCGCCGATGCCGAGGGCGATTTTCTCAATCTCGAATATTCCGGCAACGACACGATGTACGTGCCGGTCGAGCGTATCAACCTCGTCCAGCGCTACGTCGGCGGCGGCGACGGCACCGAGCCCAAGCTCGACAAGCTCGGCGGCGGCTCGTGGGATCGCGTCAAGAAACGCACGCGCCAGGCGGTGCTCGCGATGGCGTCCGACCTGCTCGATATCTACGCCGCGCGCGAGGTCGCCGAGGGCCACGCGTTCCCGCATCCGGGCCGCGACTTCGACGACTTCTGCGAGCGGTTCGAGTTCGAGGAGACGCCCGATCAGCAGGCTGCGATCGACGAGGTCATCCGCGATCTCTCGCGGTCCAAGCCGATGGACCGCCTGATTTGCGGCGACGCGGGCTTCGGCAAGACCGAAGTTGCGCTGCGCGCCGCCTTCATGTGCGTGATGGACGGGCGGCAGGTCGCGGTGCTGGTGCCGACGACGATCCTCGCCGAGCAGCACTGGAACAACTTCAGCACCCGCTTCAAGGACTATCCGGTGCGGGTCGAGATGGTGTCGCGCTTCCGTTCGGCGAAGGAAAACAAGCAGGTCATCGAGGACGTGCGCCGCGGCACGGTGGACATCGTCATCGGCACGCATCGATTGCTGCAGGGCGACGTCGAATTCCCCAAGCTGGGTCTGCTCGTGATCGATGAGGAGCATCGCTTCGGCGTGCTCGACAAGGAGCGCATCAAGCGCTTCCGCAAGCTGGTCGAAGTGTTGACGCTGACCGCGACGCCGATTCCGCGCACGCTGCACATGGCGATGCTCGGCATCCGCGACCTATCGGTAATCCAGACACCGCCGCCCGCACGGCAGGCGGTGCGCACCTTCGTCGCGCACTTCGACGACGGCCTCATTCGCGACGTGATAATCCGCGAGCTCAATCGCGCCGGCCAGGTTTTCTTCGTGCACAATCGCGTCGAGAATATCGACTACATGGCGCGCCATCTGCAGGGCCTAGTGCCCGAAGCAAAGATTGCTATCGCACACGGCCAGATGAAGGAACATGAGCTCGAGACAGTGATGCGCGACTTCATCGAAAATCGCATCAACGTGCTCATCTGTTCGGCGATTATCGAATCGGGCCTCGATATCCCCAACGCGAACACCATGATCATCAATCGCGCCGACCATTTCGGGCTGGCCCAGCTTTACCAGTTGCGCGGCCGCGTCGGCCGCGCGAAGCGCAAGGCGTACGCCTATCTACTGATTCCGGGCGAGCACATCATCACGCGCGACGCCAAGCGGCGCATCGAGGCGCTGCGCGAGCTGGTCGAGGCCGAGGGCGGCGGCGGCTTCAAGCTCGCGATGCGCGACCTGGAACATCGCGGCGCCGGCAACCTGCTCGGCCGCGAGCAATCGGGCGAGATCGCGGCGGTCGGCTTCGAGCTTTACACCGAGATGATGGACGAGGCGATTCGCGAATTGCGTGGCGAACCGGCGCGTCCCGATTTCGAGCCGGAATTACGCCTCGCGATTCCCGCCTACATTCCCGACAGCTTCGTGCCCGACGAAAACGAGCGACTGGTGATATATCGCCGGATGGCGCGCGCGAACTCGCCGGCCGACCTCGATGAACTGCGCGACGAAATGCGCGATCGCTTCGGTCCGGTGCCGACGTTAATCGAAAATCTGATCGCCGCGATGAATATCCGCCGCCTGATGCGGGATCTGATGATCCTTAGCGCGGTGATCAAGAACGATCAGCTCGAAATCAAATTCCACGCCGACGCCCCGCTCGATATCGAAAAGCTTGCCGCGCGTCGCACACGCCAACCGCAACACGATGCGCCTGACGCCGTCATTCCAGGTCATCATGAAGATGACGCCCGGCGAATATGAACAAACCTTCGCGCAAATCGACGCCGTCTTGCAGGCCCTGGCGGCCTGTGAAAAGTTGGAGTCCCAATCCGACCGCGCGGCCGGGCCGCTGATGAACTAAACCGAACCCAATGAGCTCGCTAATTAGCATCCGAACTGGCGGGAATCCCGAATCGATGAAAAAGGTTGTCGACACGACTCGTCGCGGAACTCGCATCGCAGTATGCGCCGCGCTGCTCCTCGCGATGCCGGCCGCCACCAATGTGCGCGTGAGCTTGGCCGAAGAAATCGACAGCGTCGTCGCCAGCGTCGATGGCGATCCGATTACTTCGCACGATTTGAAAAATCCGTCGGCCATCACCAACGGACCCACTAGTCCAATGTCCATGGGCGCGCCTGATAAACCGGCGGGCGCGCTCAAGATCCGCCATCGAACAAAAGTTACTCGAAGAGGAATCGCACAAATACGCATCCAAGGTCAGCGATGACGAAGTCGATCGCTACATCACAGAATCTCGAACAGCAAAATCACGTCACCGACGAGCAACTGCGCAGTCAGTTGCGCACGCAAAATATCAGCTACGACGAGTTTCGCGGATAAAATCCACAAACAGGTCGAAGCGATGACGATGATCGATCACGAGGTTCGGCAAAAGATCGTTATTCCAGAGGCTGAAATCGTGAATTACTACAAGGATAACCCGGACGAATTCACTAGTAGCGAGGAGAAGTTCAAGCTCGCCCAGATTCTGATCGCAGTGCCCGCTGACAGCACGCCGCAGCACTTGGAAGAATTGCGCCAGAAGGCCGACGACGTACACCAAACAAGCGGTCAAGAAAGGCGCCGACTTCGGCAGTCTCGCGCTGCAATATTCTGACGACGATTCGAAGACCAAGGGCGGCGAACTCGGCGAATTCTCACCCGGCGACCTCAATGACGCCGTGCTCGCCGCGATCAGGAACTCGAAGGACGGCGATATTTCGCCGGTCGTCAAAACCAAGTACGGCTTCCATATCGTCAAGGTCGAAGAGCATCAACTACCCGGGAGTGAAACCGCTCGATCAGGTGCATGCGCAGATTCGCGAGAAGCTGATGACCGAGCAAGCCAAGGGCGCATTTCAGACCTGGCTCGACAACGACCTGGTCAAACGACATTACGTCGAGACTCTGCCGCAGTAACGGTGGCGACACCGGCCAAAAGAACTCCGCTGATCGCCGTCAGCATGGGCGATCCTGCCGGCATCGGTCCCGAGGTGATCCTCAAGGCCGCCGCCGCGCTCGCGTCTCACCGCGATCGGCCCGCGTCTGGTCGTGATCGGCGACCTCGAAGCGATGAGCGACGACCGCAAGGCTCCTCGGTTCGCGGGTGCCTAAGCCGTACGAATGGCTCGCTGGAAGCTCCGATGAGGCGTCGCAAACCGACGGGCTCGCCGTGATCAACGTTGGACGCCTGCCCGCGCGCGCCGCCATCGCGGGACGTCCGAGCGTTGCCGGCGCTGAGGCGGCTCACAGCTATATCATTGCAGCCGCGCGGATGGCGCTCGCCGATGAAGTCGACGCGTTGGTCACCGCGCCCATCAACAAGGAATGGCTGAATCGCGCGGGCCATCGCTTTCCCGGCCACTCCGAACTGCTCGCCGAACTGTCGCATGCGCGCCAATGGCGGATGATGTTTGCGGGCGATCGGCTGCGGCTTGCACTCGTAACCGTGCACATGGCGCTGGCAGAGGTATCCTCGGCGCTCACACGCGACGGCGTGTATCAGACCATTCGCCTGCTGACCGAACATCTGCGCACCCGCCTCGGGATCGCGGAGCCGCGTATCGGAGTGCTCGGCTTCAATCCGCACGCTGGCGAAAATGGACTCTTCGGCGATGAGGAAGCGCGCGTGATTACGCCCGCAATCAAGCGCGCCCAACGCGCCGGCATCGACGCTCATGGACCGCTCGCGCCGGACACCGCCTTCATCCAGCGCAAGGGCGAATTCGCCTTCGACGCGGCCGTTGCGATGTATCACGATCAAGGGCTGATTGCGCTCAAAACGCTCGAGTTCGATCGCGCCGTCAACATCACCCTCGGGCTGCCCTTTGTGCGCACCTCGCCCGATCACGGCACCGCCTACGATATCGCGGGCAGCGGCACGGCCGACCCGTCGAGCATGATCGCGGCGATCGAGTATGCGGCGCGCGTCGCGCGCGGACGCGTCGATCACGATCGACGCGCCGCCTGAGCTGGATCGCTCGCGACGGGCGACGCGGATGATTACACTGTCAGAACTGCCATGGACCGCATAGTTATCAAGGGCGCGCGCGAGCACAATCTCAAGAATATCGACATCGAGATTCCGCGCGGGCAACTCGTCGTCATCACCGGCCTTTCCGGCTCCGGCAAGTCATCGCTCGCCTTCGATACGATTTATGCCGAGGGCCAGCGCCGCTACGTCGAATCGCTTTCGGCCTACGCGCGCCAGTTCCTCGAGCAAATGGAAAAGCCCGACGTCGATTCGATCGAAGGCCTCTCCCCGGCCATTTCGATCGAGCAGAAGACCACCTCGCGCAATCCGCGCTCGACCGTCGCGACGATCACCGAAACCTACGACTACCTGCGGCTGCTGTTCGCCCGTGTCGGCCACGCCTTCTGCTACAACTGCGGCCGCGAAATCACCCAGCAGAGCGTCCAGCAGATCGTCGATCGCATCATGGCGTGGCCCGAGGCCGCGCGCCTCCACGTGCTTGCGCCGATCGTGCGCGATCGCAAGGGCGAGTATAAGAAGGAGCTTTCCGACCTGCGCCGCGCCGGCTTCGTCCGCGCCAAAATCGACGGCAAACTGGTCGAGCTCGGCGACGACATCACGCTCAACAAGAATCAACGGCACACCATCGACGTGATGGTCGATCGGCTGGCGATTCGCAGCGGCATCGAAAAACGCCTCGGCGAATCACTCGAAGTCGCCTTCAAATACGGGCAGGACCTGCTCAAGGTCGAGCGCCTCGATACTACGGCGAAGAACGGCGGCGGCGAAATCTATTTCAGCCAGCGCTTCGCGTGCGTCGAATGCGGCATCTCGTACCCCGAAATCACGCCGCGCATGTTTTCCTTCAACAGTCCGCATGGCGCTTGCGTCGAGTGTTCGGGCATCGGTTCGATCATGTACTTCGATCCCGAACTGGTGGTGCAGAACGAAGACTTGAGCCTCGCCGATGGTGCGATTGCGCCGTGGGCTACGCTGAACTTCATGCAGCCAGTGCTGGAGTCGCTCGCCGCGCACTACAAGTTCGCTCTCGACACGCCGTGGAAATCGATTCCGCCCAAGGTTCGCAAAGCCATCCTCAACGGCTCCGGCGAGGATGAAATCGAGTTCACGTATCAGCGCGGCGAACGCCAGCACGGTTACGCCCGCGCCTTCGAGGGCGTGTTGGCCTGGCTCGACAAGCGTTACAAGGAGACCGAGTCCGAGAGCATCCGCGAGGTCCTCGAATCCTACATGAACATGCGGCCGTGCCCGTCGTGCAACGGCGCGCGGCTCAAGAAGGAGAGTCTCTTCGTCCGCTTCAACGGCAAATCGATCAGCGAAGTCACCGCGATGTCGATCAAGCAGGCGGTGGCCTTCTTCGCCAATCCAAAGCTGAGCGTGCAGGAAACCGAAATCGCGCGTCTGATTCTCAAAGAGATTCGCGAGCGCCTGGGCTTCCTGGCCGACGTCGGCCTCGACTACCTGACGCTCGACCGCACTTCGGGCAGCCTCTCCGGAGGCGAGGGCCAGCGGATCCGGCTGGCGACCCAAATCGGCTCGAGCCTCGTCGGCGTGCTCTACATTCTTGACGAGCCTTCAATTGGGCTTCATCAACGCGACAATCAACGTCTGCTCGGGACGCTCAAACGGCTCAGGGAACTCGGCAACTCGGTGCTCGTCGTCGAGCATGATCGCGACACGATGCTCGAGGCCGATCACCTCGTGGACATGGGCCCCGGCGCAGGTATCCATGGCGGCTATATCGTCGCCCAGGGGACGCCCCGCGAGGTGATGGATAATCCCGCCTCGCTCACGGGCAAATACCTTTCGGGCGAAGTTGAGATTCCGGTGCCGTCACGGCGCCGTCAACTCGGTAATCGATGGCTGACGATTCGCGGCGCGCGCGAGAACAATCTGCGCGACATTACCGTAGCAATCCCGCTCGGCGTGGTGGTCTGCGTGACCGGCGTCTCGGGCTCGGGCAAATCGACCCTGGTGCTCGATACGCTCAATCGCGCGCTCGCGCAGAAACTCGGCGGCAGCCGCGAACGCGCGGGCGCGCTCAAGAGCATCGAAGGCGTGGAACATCTCGACAAGGTCATTCACGTCGATCAGAGCCCTATCGGACGCACGCCGCGATCGAATCCCGCGACCTACACCGGCCTCTTCACACCGATCCGCGAACTGTTTGCGCAACTTCCCGAAGCGCGGATGCGCGGGTACGGACCCGGCCGTTTTTCCTTCAACGTCAAGGGCGGACGCTGCGAGGCTTGCCAAGGCGACGGCATCATTCGCATCGAGATGCACTTCCTGCCCGACGTTTATGTCACCTGCGAAGTCTGCGCCGGCAAGCGCTACAATCGCGATACGCTGGAAATCCAGTACAAAGGTAAGAGCATCGCCGAGGTCCTCAACATGACGGTGCTCGACGCGCTCGAGTTCATGGGCTCGGTGCCGCCGATTCGCCAGAAGCTCGAAACCCTGCGCGACGTCGGCCTCGACTACATCCATCTCGGTCAATCGGCAACGACGCTCTCGGGCGGGGAGGCGCAGCGCATCAAACTGGCCAAGGAGCTCGCGCGCCGCGCCACTGGTCGCACGCTCTACATCCTCGATGAGCCGACCACCGGCCTGCATTTCGACGACATCAAGAAGCTCTTAACGGTGCTGGGACGTCTCGCCGATAACGGCAATACGATTATCGTGATCGAGCACAACCTCGACGTTATCAAGACCGCCGACTACGTGATCGATCTCGGACCGGAGGGCGGCGATCGCGGCGGGCAGATCGTCGCGAAAGGCACGCCCGAGGAAATCGCGGCAGCAACCGGATCGCACACCGGACAGTTTCTTCGCCAGGTTCTCAGCCATCGCGCCGCGGCCTGAATGATTCCTGAGCTTCGTCCAGGCCATAACAAGGTAATCTTTGTCGGATGTGCGCGCAGATATTCCGAAACTTCCTGCACGGTCAAGATTTGCGGGCGGCTGAGGGGATTCCTGGAGCTTTTCATTACGTTAGCTGAAGCAGATTCCTTTTTGTGCGCTAATGCTTTTCAACTTTCGAGTACAATGACGATAGTGTCGGTGATTAATTTCCCGATTTAGGTGGCATCACCATGAGCGTCCCACTAATTGCGATGATTGTTGGTTTTGTTCTCGTAATGTTGATGCTCTATGGGATCGCGCATGGAATCGACGTGGTAGTGGCGCGGCTTCAGGAAATCGAAAAACTTCTCCAGAAAATTCTTGACCACTCCTCATAAGCTCAGTGGGAAACCGCTTTCGTGTGCGTATTCAAGAAAACCGCTATCATGAAGCGAATGAGTTTCGACTGGAGTCAACCATGAAGCCCCGCCGCGCAGCCGCGCTCGTGGTTCTTTTGTCATGGTGCTGGGCAATACCGCATCCGCCGCATTAGCCGGGGCAGTGAAACCTCTCGTAACTGGTTCCCGTCGCTAGATCATTGGCGGCGCCGTGGCGATTCTCGCGCCCCTAATCGACACGCGCTGGCCGTGTCGTCTGTCCCTGTGGCGGCACGACCTTCTGAAGGTTCTTGGCGCGCGCAATCCGCACGGATAGAAGGACTTCGTTGGAGGTTGCTTTTTTGGCTATTTCATTCGCCTTGACGATAAGGGGCAGACGCTAACCGTAGCTGACGCGCGAAGGAAATTTTTGGAGGCGGCGGTCGGATTCGAACCGACGCATAAAGGTTTTGCAGACCTCTCCCTTACCACTTGGGTACGCCGCCCCGCGATAGCCATCGAATAGATGACCCATCGACTAACCGGGCCGCCAAACTAGCACGGCGACTGCGGGTACATCAATTATGCAATCGCCGCGGGCAGTCCCTCACCGAGCCGAGATTACCTGTTAATCGACCACGCGCTGCTGTCCGAAATGCTTGACGAGGTAACGCTTGCCGCCAACCAGTCCTCGGAAAACCGCCTCGCAAATGCGAAAGAAACCACTGATTTGTCCGGCGCGCCGTAGCCCGGAAATCCCGTGATGCCACGAGAGCAACAGATGCCGCCGTGCCCGCGATTTAACCGCTCGCCGTAGGTCCGGCGTCGCAATCGAGTCCAGCGGGCGCAGTGGAAAAAAGCGATCGCCCGCCCCAATTGCTTTCAACGCGGCGCCGAATTGCATCACCTGCGCGCGATCCGCCCAGCGCGTAAAGCCGAACGTGGCGTATGGGACCAGCAGGCCCGCGCCCATCGATCGCGACCACTCCGCGGCCTCCTCCGGACCCGCCGTGTACTGGAAGGACGACGCCACCAAGTCCTCGTCCACGTAGCGGCAAAATTGATTAAGACTGCCTTCCCGGTAGTGATAGACGACGCGCGAGACCGGCAGGAAAACCACGTCGGGGCGATACTCGCGCTCGACCCGCTCCAGCACCGGCCGCATGTCGCCCCATTTGTCCCGATAGCTGTCGACCCCGCCGTACACCGTCATCCCCGGGACCTTCAGCACGTAGGTGTAATGATCGATCTCGGCGCCCGGCTCGTCAGGTTCGCCATGAAACGGCGCGGGCACGATCTCAATATCGCCCACCCTCACTGGCTCCCAAACGCTCACTTCGCGGATGTCGTTGAAGCCGAGCCGCTTGAGCATACTGACCATTGGCGGATTCAGCGCCGTCGGCCGCTGTACCTTTGGAATGAGTATCGGAACGTCCTTGTCGAGCCGGATCAGAGTCTCCGGATTGCAATGATCCCAGTGGCTGTGCGTACAGCAAATCGCATCCAGCTTGGCGCGAAAAATCCTGAGCGCCTTCTTCGGCGATCCCATTTTGCGGTTGACGATCGGATCCAGCAGCACCGCGCTGCGCTCGGATTGGATCAGCAGCGTACTATGACCGAGAAACGTAATGCTTGGGCGCGCGAGCGCGAGCCCGCGCTCATCGCCGGTGTCGCGATCGGCCTCGATCAAGTTCTCGCGCTTCAGCCATCCGACGAGTTCTTCCGCCCACGCGCAACCGTCTGGCGATAATCGCCCCGCGAGCGTCTCGCGAATTTCCGCCTCGCTGCGACCGCCTTCGAGCAG
This sequence comes from uncultured delta proteobacterium, assembly GCA_963774705.1. Taxonomy (GTDB): domain Bacteria; phylum Desulfobacterota; class Binatia; order Binatales; family Binataceae; genus JADMIL01. The sequence goes on along the minus strand of CAVZFW010000016.1, from coordinate 163,099 downwards.
CGGCATCAGGTTGCCCAGCACCGCAAATCGCTCCAGTGCCAACGGATACAGATGCGCGCGAAACCTGCGCGTGATGCGCAGCGAAAACAAGATTCCTTCGAGCGATCCCGGCTCGCGAAAGGTCGCCTCGCGCATCGTGATGCTGACTTTGCCGTCGCGCTCGACGCTCTCGTAATGCCGTTGGATCTCCGGCGAGTCCGTCAGCCGTTTACTTAATTCCGCACGGCTGTGGCCGCCCTCGAAGAGGCGGATCGCCTCGGCATACGCGCGCCTAACCGCGAAAAAGTTGGCGCCCATGAACAGCAATCGGCAATCGACCTGCGCACTGATTCCCTCGTCTGGATCGCGATAGACAAAGTCGATCGCGACTCCCGATCGAATGCGAATCCTTGCCGCTTCCATCAATTTCTTTTGAACTGGCTCGCTTGGCTGGTTGAATTATTGCCGGCGCGCCGGTGAACGGCGCGCTTCGCTCAATGCGCCGGATTCTGCGCGGCACCGGCGGTGCGTTCACGCACGATCATCTTGACGTCGCAGCCGCCGTCGGCCATCCCATAACACAAGTCGCGCACGATACCCGTGACGAACTGGTGATTTTCCTGCGCGGGCCCGGCGCAGACCCAGCGGCCCTCCTCGCGGTACATGCCGACCGCGTACCATTGTCCGCGCTCGAGCGTCCCCGTGACCTGCCCGCTCACTTCGCGCGAGTCGAATACCGTAAAGCCATCATGGCCGCCCGACGGATCGAAGCGCATGAAAGTGATGACCCAATGACCGCTGCCGCGCGTGCTCGCGTCGTAAGTCATCGGCCCGCCTGACGAGAACACTGGCTTGTCGCGACACAGCCACGGCCGCGGTTCGGCCGCTATCGCCACCGCAGATGCGAACGCGAACATCCCCGCCGCCAGCATCGCCGTCGAAATCAACCGGTTCATCGCGCTTCTCACTCCCTGCATCTTCGCTCCCGCCCCGCGCCCGTCACGCCGCCACGTCACGCTCCTCGCCGATTGCGATGATTCGCTCGACGATCGCGCCGAGGTTCGAATCCTTGGGCGTGAACACCGCGCGCACGCCTGATTCCACGAGCCGTTTACGGTCCGCCTCCGGGATAATCCCGCCCATCACCAACCGCACGTCGCTCGCGCCGCGCGCCTTGAGCAACGCGATCGCTTCGCACGCAATCGTCATGTGCGCGCCCGCCAAGCTGCTGATCGCGAGCACGTCCGCATCCTCCTGCAGCGCCGCCTCGACCAGTTGCGCGGTGCTCTGCTTGAAGCCGGCCAAGATCACTTCCATGCCGGCCTGCATGCACGCATGCGCCAGCAGCTTGACCGCGTTGATATGCCCGTCGAGCCCGGCCTTGCCGATCGCGATTCGAATGCGGCGACGCGACTTCGTCACTTTGAACACGCCGACTGCCGCGTTGCTCTCGAGGATCGGCGGTGTATAACGGCCTCGCGTCGCGCGCTCGATCGCGGTCGTCCATTCGCCAACCGTGCCGCCAGCGCGCGCCAGCACGAGCGTCGCCTCCATGGTTGCCCCGCCGGCCGCCGCCGCGCGCCCAAGTTCCGCGCAGGCCCGCGTCACCGCGTCGTTATCGCGATGCGCTCGCCACACCGCCAACGCTTCGATCCGCTCGCGCTCGAGCGTGGCGTAATCCGGCGTATCCACGTCCCCCGCCGCCGGCGTCAAGCCGATTTCACCGAGAAACGCATTCACGCCCACCTGCACGATCTCTCCGGCTTCGATGCGACGCTGCCGCTCCGCCAGAGCATGCGTCAGCTCCGCACTCACGATTGCGATCGATCGCGCGTAGCCCGCTGCCCGCAGCCGCATCGCGATTGTCCGTGCACGCGTCGCCGTCTCGTCGGTCAATTTTTCGACGATTTTGCTGCCCTCGAAGATGTCGCCATAGTTGGCGACGCCCGTTTCATGCATCAGCACCTGCTGGGTGCGGAGTCCAATCAATTGCTCGGCCTGATCGGGCAACGCCATCGCTTCGCGAAATCCCGGCAACTGCAATGCGTTGACGCGCGCGTTTGCCGACATCACTACCGGCAACGCCTCGTAGGCGATCCGGATGATGTTAACTTCGGGCTGCTGTTCCGTCAGCGTCAGCGATCGCACCTGGCAGCCGGCGCGAAACGCGACCTCCTCGATGCCGAACTCGTCGCGGCACAACTCGCGCCACAACTTGAAGTACGCGCGAATCTTGCAAATCTCCGGCACCAGCTCGATCCCGCTGTTGATGAAAAACGAAATCCGCCGCACCGTCTGCTCGAAATCGCTCGCGCTCAGCGACGGCCGGATCGCGTCGAGGATCAACAGCGCGTTACCGAACGCGTAACCGATTTCTTCGGCCGGTCCCGCACCGCTCTCCATGTAGTGGTAACCGCAACAGTTAATTGGGTTCCAGTTCGGCGCGCGCTCGACCGCAAACTTGATCAGCTCGGCCGAAATCGTGAGCGAAATTTCCGGCTGAAAAATCGACGTTCCGCGCGCCACGAACTCCTTGAGCAGATCGTTCTGCGTCGTGCCCCGCAATTCCGTCCAGGGCACCCCATGCTTTTCGGCGACGACCAGGTAGAGCGCGAGGATGAACGGCGCCGTCGCGTTGATTGTCATCGAGGTGTTGATCTTGCCGAGCGGAATCCCTTCCAGCAGTTGCTCCATGTCGCCCCAGTGGCAAATCGAGACGCCCGCCTTGCCGACCTCGCCTGCCGCCACCGGAGCGTCCGGGTCGTAGCCGTTCTGGGTCGGCAGATCGAACGCGATCGAGAGTCCGCGCTGGCCCTGCTTGAGATTGTTGAGGAAGCGGCGGTTCGCCTGTTGCGCGTCGCCGAAACCGGCGTACGTGCGGATTATCCAAGGCTCCCGATTGTGCTTCGCCGGTTCGCTATTTTGCTTCACGGCTGGCCGGTTCGGCTTGGTCAGATCGGACTCGCTCGCCGGCATTGCCGATACATCGGGCGTCGCTGATGCGCTTACTGATCTATTGCCACGATCCTCGGCCATTCATTCCTCCGCCGATGCGCGTCGCGCTCGGGCAGGTGTCGGCATTCCAGCGTAATTGCGCCGACCTGCGGATTCCAGTCACGCCGAATCGCTATGCCCCATCTCGTCGCGATCGTTTAGGATAGCGCGATGGCTTTCGAAAGGCGTTACCAACCCTTGTTGCCACGGCGCGAGTTCTTCTTTCGCTACATCCGTTGGGGCGCGGCGGCCGCGACGATCTTAATCGGTTCGCTGACCATCGGGGTGATCGGCTACCATTTTCTCGACGGGATTCCGTGGATCGATTCGCTGCTGAACGCCTCGATGATCCTCGGCGGAATGGGACCTGTCGATACTCTTAAGAATAATCCCGCCAAACTCTTTGCCTCGGTTTACGCGCTCTATAGCGGACTCTTGCTGATCAGCTTGGCCGGTCTGATGCTCACGCCGTTCGTCCATCGCTTCCTGCACAAGTTCCATCTCGAACTGGATAAGCGCGAGGAGGCCAGACTCGAAGCAGCCAAAACCACAAAAGCCGGCGCCGGTAAAGTCACGCGTCGCGACGATTAAGCGTGAGCTGCGACGCCTTGCGCCGCTCTTTCCCGTTCGATTTCCGCCGCGAGCCTATCGATCAAGGCTGCGCCTGACTCTCCGCGCCTCTCGTCGATTTCAATCACCTCGCATTCCAGTTGCCGCCGTATCATCGCAAGCGCGCGCCGTTCACGCGTGCGCCGCTGCAACTCGGCGCGCGCGATCGCGGCAAGCGTATCCAGATGTTTGAGTTCGCTGATACGCGCCCCGCGGCGCGCCAGCCGTGCGAGATCGGCCGCCTCAAATGCGGCTGTGCTTGTGCGATTGAAAAAGACCGCCGCGATCGCGATTCCCAGCGTCGCGAGAGTGCGATTCACCTCCAGTGTCTCGGTCATCGCGAGCGTCTCCGCCGTCGTCACCGCGATCATCGCGCACTTACTCCGATCGCTCAACAGACGCACGATATTGCGGGCCTCGCGTCCGACTACGCTCTCGCCAAAAGTATCCTGCGCCGCAAACGGCGTCCGGATCATACTGAGCGCCTGCCCGCTAGCGGGAGCATCGAAGACCACCAAATCCCACGGCTCCAGCGGCGCCGCGCGGCGTTCGATCTCGTGGTACACCTTGCCCATCATCGTCAGTTCGCGCACCGCGGGAGCGGCATGCACAAAATATTGATAGATGGAGCTGGCGAAGACCGCGCGCAAAACTATTCGCGGCACCACGAAGCCCAAATAATCCTCGAGCGACTCCTGCCCGCCGAGCGTCATGGCGAAGAGCCTGGTTTCCAGTTCGACTGGTTTGAAGCCCGGATGCTTTCCGCGGCTCACGATGATCGGTCCGCGCAGGTCGGCCTCGATCAACAATGTACGCTTGCCGCGCCGCGCCGCCGTCGCGGCAAGCGCCGCGCTGATCGTTGAACGGCCGACGCCGCCCTTGCCGAGCACCGCGATAAGCCGCCGCTCGAGTAGCGAGTCTATCGTCTGGCTCTTCACGCGAAATGGAACGACTTGGCGCCAATGTCAGCCGCGCCAATCCAGTTAACCCGCCCCGCGCGTTACCAGCGAATCAGATTGGCGCCCCAGGTGAGACCGCCGCCGCATGCGTTCAGCATAACCAGATCGCCTTCGCGCACGCGTCCCGCCTCGATCGCCTCGTCGAGCGCGATCGGCACCGAGGCCGCGGAAGTATTCCCGTAGCGATCGACGTTGGTGAATACCTTGTCGGGACCGAGGCCGAGCCGCTGGGCGACCGCGTTGATAATCCGCAGGTTCGCCTGGTGCGGGACGATCAGCGAGATGTCTCCCAGCGGCACGCCCGCGCGCTCGGCGACTTTGCGCGTGACGTCCTCCATACTCTTGACCGCAATCTTGAAAAGCTCAGGCCCCTTCATGTTGATCGCGTCTTCGCCGGCGCGCCGCGCTTCGGCATCCATCGTGGTCTGCACACCGCGATTTTTCACGTAAAGCAAATCCCACAAACCGCCGGAGGAGCGGAGCATGCTGCCGAGCACTCCGCGCTTGCCGTTCTCGTGCACCAGTACGGCCGCTCCGGCGCCGTCGCCAAACAGCACTGCGGTCGCGCGATCGGTCCAATCGACCATCGTCGAGAGCGCATCGACACCGAGCACCAGCACCCGCCGCCAGTCGCCGGCGCGCAGGTAGGTATCTCCCACACTCAGTGCATAAACGAAGCCCGAGCAGGCCGCCGCAACGTCGAAAGCGGGGATCGATTCGATCCCGAGTCGATGCTGCAACTGACAGGCGAAAGATGGAAAGCCATAATCCGAGGACACCGTGCCGACCACAATTGCCTCGAGGTCGGCCGGCTTCAGACCCGCGCGATCGAGCGCGATCTGGCTCGCCTTGGCGGCTATTTCGACCAACGACTCCCCGCTCGAGATGAGGTAACGCTGACCGATTCCGGTCCGCGTGCGGATCCATTCGTCGGACGTATCCATCCGCCGTTCCAGGTCATGATTGGTGATCAGAGTGCGCGGGGTCGCGCGCCCCGTGGCGACAATTCTCGAACCCATTGCTACGCGTCCGTCAGTGCTCGACCGCGGGCCGAAACGCCACGGTGGTGTTGGTGCCGCCGAAACCGAAGGAGTTCTTCAGCGCCAAACGGATCTTCGCTGGCCGCGCACGATTCGGCACGTAGTCGAGATCGCACTCCGGGTCGGGGTACTCGTAATTGATTGTCGGCGGAATCATGCTGTTGACGATCGCCAACACAGTGTATGCCGATTCGATCGCGCCGGCCGCACCCAGCGTATGTCCGGTCATCGACTTGGTCGAACTGACCGCGATTCGCGCCGCGTGCTCGCCAAACACGCGCTTGATCGCCTGGGTCTCCGCGATATCGCCCTGCGGCGTCGAAGTCCCGTGCGCATTGATATAATCCACTTCGCTCGGATCGAGGTCGCCGTCCTCGAGGCAGCGCTGCATGCACTTGGCCGCGCCCTGCCCTTCCGGCGATGGCGAGGTGATGTGATAGGCGTCCGCGTTGGTCGCATAACCCACCACCTCCGCGAGGATTTTCGCCCCGCGCGCAATCGCGCCGTCGCGCTCCTCCAGGATCAGCGAGGCCGCCCCTTCCGCCATCACGAAGCCGTCACGCTCGCGATCGAATGGGCGACTTGCTCCGGCCGGATTGTCGTTGTGCGTCGATAACGCGCGCATCGCGACGAAGCCGCCCACCCCGAGCGAAGTGATCGCGGCTTCCGCCCCGCCGGTGATCGCCGCATCCAGGTATCCCGCGCGAATCATGCGGTACGCTTCACCCACCGCGTGGCTGCCGGACGCACACGCACTCGTGGTCGAAAAATTCGCGCCCCGGGCGCCGTATCGTATCGAGATTTGCCCCGGTGCGAGATTCGAAATTAATTTCGGGATAAAGAACGGCGTAATCCGCTTGAGCCGGCTTTCGTCGAAAATCAAATGGGTCTCCTCAATCGTCGAGAGACCGCCAATCCCGACTCCCACCAGCACCCCGACATTGTCGGCGTTCTCTTCGGTAATCTTGAGTCCCGACTGTCGCATCGCCTGTTCCGCCGCCCCCATCGCAAACTGGATAAAGAGGTCCATCTTGCGGACATCCTTCTTTTCGATCCAGTCGAGCGGCTCGAAATCCGGAACCTGACCCGCGATCTTGGTCGGATAGTCCGAGGTGTCGAAGCGGGTGATCAGCCCGACTCCGGACCGGCCGGCCATCAATCCCTCCCAGTTTTTCTCGACCCCGCTCCCCAGCGGCGTAATCAGCCCCAACCCTGTCACCACCACCCGGCGGTCGCGATCAACCTTACGTCTCATAATCGAAGCCCATTTTCTCCGTGGCCATACTGCCGAAATTTTACCAGATGCGATCGCCGAAAACACTCGCGATTCCCGCCATCGTCGGCGGCGATTTCCACAGCGGGCAAATCATCTTCATCTCGACCGCTTTGCACGACCGCCTTCGCCAACCTCGATTCCTGCGGCGCTTGCACTTCCCAAGCCGCATCCCATTACTTGGGCGCGAGCGCCACCTTTACCGCCGCGCTCGCCGTCTTCCCGTCCAGCCGCGCCCCAAACTGATCGCGCAGCGCCTTCATGATCGGTCCGATCTGATTCGCCCCGGCGGCGATCTGCGCGCTCACCGCATCGTTTAATTCCGCCTCGCCGACCGCGTCCGGCAGGTAACCCTCAAGGATCTTCGCTTCCGCTTCGTACTGCGTAATCAGGTCGTAGCGTTTACCTCGGCGCGCGAATTCGAGCGACTCGTCGCGGCGGGCCCGCTCGCGCTTGATTATCTGAATGATCTCGTCGTCGTTCGCTTCGCGGCAAACGTCCTTTTCCAGCCGCGTAACCTCCGACAGGATCCCGCGCACCGTCATCAGCCGCAGCTTGTCGCCCGCCTTCATCGCGGTCTTCAAATCACCCTGCAATTTTGCCTTCACAATTTTCCCTTCACGCGGTTCTCTCTCCGCTGTTCAAACTTCTAGCTTACGGGCGCGCGCGGCGCACCGAAAGCCACCTGTCGCCTTCCCGCACGACTGTATATATGTTGATTTCCGAATTGTCGCCAAGTTGCAATCAGGTCGATGCGAATCCGCTATCCCCGACGCAGGAGGCTTCGCCGATGGAACACTCCAAGAATCGCATTCGAACCGTCGCGGCGTACGGCAAACAGGTTGATTTCGGCAAAACCGCCAGCGACTACGGCCGTTATCGCGCGGGGTATCCCGACGAACTCTATCGCCGCCTCGAGTCCTTCGGCGTCGGCGGCACACTGAGCCCGGCGCAAGTCGAAGAGTTCGATCGCGAGTTCGCCGCACTCCTCAAACACCGCTTTCCCACCGACCCGATGTGTGTGCATCATCGCACCTTCGCGATGGTCTGCAGCGCCCGGTAAAAGCGAACCAGTACCGGCGCTTTTCACCGCTTTTCGCAAGCGCGCGATTGTTATAACTTCTACCATTCAGCGGCGTCCGGGGGGGTGCGGCGCAAAGGAGTTAGCGTATGAAATTTACCTGGTTCCACTTGATGCCGTATCGATATCTGCCCGAAGGTTTCAAGGACAAATACCGCAGCGTCTGGGTCGACATCCCCCGCGACCTCTATGATCCGAAGGTCGGCCATCGCCTCTATAACGATTATCTCGATCAGCTCGAATTCGCCGACCAGATGGGCTTCGATGGCCTCGGCGTCAACGAGCATCATCAGAATGCCTACGGCCTGATGCCATCGCCCAATATCATGGGCGCCGCGATGGCCCGCCGCACGCGTAACGCGAACCTCGTCATCCTCGGCAATTCGATCGCGCTCTATAATCCTCCGGTCCGCGTCGCCGAAGAGTTCGCGATGCTCGACGTCATCAGCGGCGGACGGCTGGTCGCCGGCTTCCCGGTCGGTACCTCGATGGATACCAACTTCTGTTACGGCGAAGTCCCGGCCACGCTGCGCGAAAAGTATTACGAAGCGCACGACCTCATCATCAAGGCATGGACCGAGCCCGACGTCTTCGCCTTCAACGGCAAGTACACCAAGCTGCGCTACGTCAATCTATGGCCCAAGCCAATCCAGCAGCCGCATCCGCCCATCTGGATTCCGGGCGGCGGTTCGGTCGAAACCTGGGACTTCGTCGCCGATCACGACTACCAATACAGCTTCCTTTCTTACTTCGGTTATATCGCGGGCAAGAAGGTCGCCGACGGTTATTGGAATGTGATGGCGAAAAAGGGCAAGGAGCTAAATCCCTACAGTCTGGGCTTTGCGCAGGTCGTCGCCGTTGCCGACTCCGACGAAGAAGCCGAGCGACTTTACGCGCCCCACATGGATTACTTCTATAACCGCTGCCTGCACGTATATAACGGGTTCGCCGACGCCCCCGGCTATCGCACCGTCAGCACCATTCGCGCGGGCGTCCTGGCCCAGGTCGGTAAGGAAGCAACGCTGCGTCGCGAAGGCCTCACGTGGAAGGACTTCGTCAACGAGGGCTACGTCATCGCCGGCTCGCCGAAGACCGTGCGCGAGCGTTTAACGTCAGCGATGAAGAGCCTCAACTGCGGCCATCTGATGATCCTGATGCAGATCGGCTCGATGCCGCCCGAACTCGTGCGCATGAACACGGAACTCTTTGCTCGCGAAGTCATGCCCCACATGCGCGGTCTGTGGCCGGGCTTCGAGGATAAGTGGTCGCCGAAACCGATGCCCGAGCCGGAACGCGCGATGCCCGCGCCGCTCAACCTGGGGCGCGTCCAGACCAACGGCAAGACCTCGCGCAAGGCGGCCGCGCCTGCTCATGAGAGCCGGAGCGCGAAATAATGAAATCCACACACCAGCTTCGCGACGGCAAGTTCTCGGTCGAACTCTATACCTACGGCAGCGGCGAGCCGCTGCTTTACCTGCACGGCGCCGGCGGCCTCTTGGGAATCGATCCCTTCCTTGAGGAACTCGGCAAGGACTTCAAGGTAATCGCGCCCCATCTTCCCGGCTATGGCGAATCGACCGGCGGCGACCAAATCGACGACGTCATCGACGCGGCCCTCTTCTACCATCAATTGATGGACGAGCTGGGCATCGATTCGGCGCACCTCGTCGGCCATTCGATGGGTGGGATGCTCGCCGCCGAAGTCGCCGCCCTCGACGTTCATCGCGCCAAGAAACTCGTGCTGGTCGGTGCCGCGGGCTTCTGGCTCGACGAAACTCCGATTCCCGATTTCTTCGCGCTCGATTTGAAGGACCTGGGCTCCTATCTCTTTCACGATCCAACGTCGCCGTTCGCGCAGTTGTTCCTTGCAATTCCGCAAGACATGAACGCGCTGGCGGACATGTATGTCGAACGCGTCAAGCGGCTCTCGACGGCATCGAAGTTCTTGTGGCCGATTCCCGACCGCGGCCTCAAGAAACGTGCGTATCGAATCGCCGCGCCGACGCTCGTGCTATGGGGCTCGTCCGACCGGTTGATTCCGCCGGCCTATGCCGCCGAATTTACTCGGCACATCAAGCACGCGAAAGTTCAAATGATCGACGCCGCCGGCCACATGCTGCCGTACGAGCAGCCCGAGGCTTTCTGCCAGGCCGTGCGAAGTTTCCTCAAGGGATGAGCCGGTCCGGCAGCTAGCACTTCGCCTGCCCTAGGTGCAGGCGACCGGCAAGATGCGGGCGTTTCCGCTAGCGCCATTGATTTCTCCACGGCGGCGGATTCGCGAACGCGAATCCGTCCCCGTGCCCTTTGCGCCGCGCGCAAGCCCTCCGCGGAACGCTCCGCGTTTCTCGTCGGCCTTGCCCGCGCCGCAAAAGAAAACGGGCGGGGAGGACGCCCTTCCGCGTCCTCCCCGCCCGTCAAAATCCTCGACGACCGCGACCCTTAACGACCGCCGGCCGCCGCACTCTGCGTCGGCGACGTCCCGCTCTTGATATGCGGCAGTACCTCGGTCGCGAACAACTTCATGTTGCGCTGCGCGACATCGAGCGGCATGTCCGAATACTTGAACACGCCGACGAATTCTTCCGCATTCATCGTGCTCGCAATCGTCCGCAGCGTCTCGACGCACTGCTCGGGCGTGCCGAACACCTGCGTCTTGGTGAACAGGTTGCGGAAATCCTGCGGCGCGTTCTTGCCCGCCTCGGCCATCTTGGTGTGATACTCGTAGCCCTTGGTGTTGCGGAAATGCTCGGGCTCGTCGTACTCATAATGCGCAATCGCGGTGTCCGCGTAATTGCCCATGTACTTCTCGGCGCCCGCCAGCGCTTCCCGCTCGGTCTCCGCGCAATAGATGAACGACACCACGATCGGCTTCTTCACCGGCTGGCCGAACTTCACGCACGATTCCTTGAAATGGTCGTAGTCCGCCTTATGGTCCGCCCACGCCTTCTGCGGGATCACCAGCATCCCCATGCCCTGCTGCGCCATGATGTCGCCGGTCTCGGGCGAGACGATCGCGCCATAAAAGCGATCCGTCAGGTTCTTGCGACGGGGCTGCGGCCGGATACTCATGTCGGGAATCTGGTTGAACTTCCCTTTGTATGAGAACCGCTCCTGCGTCAGCGCCAGGCGCACGATTTCCGCCGCTTCGATAAAGCGTTCGCGCGATTCGCCCATCGGCACGCGGAATCCGTTGTACTCGATTCGGCCCGACCCGCGCCCGAAGCCCAGCGTGAGCTCGCGATCGCCCAGGTAGATATCGAGCATCGCGATCTGTTCCGCGACCCGCACCGGGTCATGCCACGGCAGCACCACCACCATCGAACCGAAGCCGATTTTCTTGGTGCGGCCCGCCATGTAGGTCATGAACTGAATCACGTCGGGGATCATCGTGTACGGCGAGAAATGATGCTCGACGCCCCAGATCGAATCGAACCCCAACGGTTCGACCATGTCGGCCAGCGTCAGATCGTCCTGGTACACCTGCCAGTCCGGTTTCTGCGCGCGGAAATAGTTCTGGCAGAAAAATGATGCTCCAACTTTCATTAGCAATCCTCCAGCGGGCTCAATTTTCGGCAGTAACCAGTTGACTCAACTGTTGCCCAAATTTGGTTTGAGAGCGTCTCGCGCATGACGCACGTCTCGTAAGGCTTCGATCGCCGCATGATAACCACTGCGGAGACCGCGACCTCGTCCGAACTCAGAACGGCGGGCGGCCGCGTCGCGCGCTCGAGGCCCTCTGCTCCCCGCCTGATCTCTTCCCTCTTAATCTTACTTGTACGTCCAACCGCTTTTAAATGACAACCCCGTCTCCTCACAATACTGCAATACTGTCGGTTGCCGTTTCCCAGGGGCGCCCCAACTCTCATTCAGGTGCTCTTGAGCGAGGCGATTCGTCTTTTGGCGAACAGCGTGGCCAGCATCACCAAATCCTTGAATGGCGCGGCTTCGAAGAGCGACCCGCCATGCAACTCCTCTTTGAGCTTGCGGGCGGCGCTTCTGAGATCGCGATGTATCTCTCGAAGTTCGCTGAGCTTAGGCCGATTACGTGCCCTCGATAGGGCGTTCGCCAGCGCTCTGATAACGCCGTCGGCATCGCCACCATGAACGTACGGGTCGGTGCCGTCCAAATCGCTCAAGGACTTTTTCAAGCGGTTCGCGTGACTTTCAAACACAAACCATTCATGGCGGGCCCCACGGTTCATGGTGTGCGCGACCGCGAGCCCCAGCTCAAAAGGCATGTTGAATCGCGGCGTCGGCGGAGGCGTCCGGTCAACTTCCACCCGTGATAAATCGTGAAAAGAGTACCGGCACTTCTGAATTAGATTGGCAATTCGTTCAAGCCGCCGGCGACTGCCAGTGATCTCGATCGTCGCACGAGGGATGAGCCCAAATCCGCAGAGCCCGGCAATGAACGCCAGGTACAAGCTCTCAAAGCGGTGATCGTATGGAATGTTGAGAAATACAACGCTCTCGGCAGGTCGGGGTCGTTTCATTTTTCGAGAGACTAGCTGACCGATACCATCGACGACGCACTGATCTCATCGCAAGAGCTATTTCTTTTTGCGCTTCCTCGCAGCGCGTCTGCGCGGCAATACGCCCGATCTCCCACCCGACGTCGACGCTTCGAGCAACCTTGCCAGCCGCGTCACGCGCTCTTTGTCGACTCCCAACTCGGCGGCGGCTTCTTCGGCGGTTGGGAATGGCGTGGATATCTTGGTCCGGGGTCGCATGGATCTACAGTCCGCTTTACGCGTGGCGAGATCAAATCTGAAGAATGCCATTCCGAGCGGGTCTTCGCTTCTGCTTTTCGGGACGGTCGCATCCGCTCGTCACCAATGATGGTATTCGAAGATTCGCCGCCGCCTTGCCCCTCGTTGACCGACCGCCCATGCTGTGGGTACAATGCACGTCACCGCGTGCGTACGTTGTACGGCGCACCAGGAATTGGAAGTAACTACGGATGGCAACCGCCAAGAGCAACCGCATCTATCTTCGAGCATCGGCCGAGCAGATCAACCTGATTCGCCGGGCGGCGGAAGCGAAACGCAAGTCCACCAGCGAATTTGTACTGGACTCGGCCTGCCGCTCCGCTGAGAGCGCGCTCTACGATTTGCAGACCATCCGTCTCGACCAGAAGGGTTGGAAGCAATTTACCGCAGCCCTCGATCGAAAGGCCCGCGGAATTCCCGCACTGATCGACCTCTTCAATGAGAAGGCGCCCTGGGATTAGCCGGTGGGGCTTGAACCTCCGCGGCTGATTCAAGCGAGCGACCTTCACCTTTCCGAAAAATTTGACTGCGGCACGCCCGTCCTGGATCAATGGCTCCGCGTTCATGCGTGGACCAACCATCAAAGCGGCAGTTCCCGCGTCTACCTCTCAATCGATAACGACGCGAGCCTGATCGCCGGCTTCTACTGTCTGTCTGCAGGTTCGGTCGAGCATGCCGCCGCTCCCGTACGCGTTGCCAAGGGACTCGCCCGCCATCCGATACCGGTCGTGCTGATCGGCCGCCTCGCTGTCGATCGACATTACGCCGGTCGCGGTTTGGGGCGCTTCCTGATGCGCGACGCTTATCACCGCATCGTTCACGCTGCCGACACCATCGGCACCCGTGCGATCATCGTTCAGGCCAAGACCGCTGACGCTGCCGAGTTCTATCGACGCCTCGGCTTTGAACCCTCCAGCACCAATTCGATGCTCTTTTTTCAGTTGGTCAAGGACGTCAGAAAATCACTCGATGCCGCCCGCATCCGCTGATCGCGCGCCCATGATTGTAATTCCGGTCGGCACACTTTCCGCCCGCGGCGGGACCCTATAGCCCGGCGGGTACATCCGATAGCACATCAGGTAAACCACCACGCCGCTAATCGACACGTACATCCAGAGCGGCCAGGTCCACCGCGCGATGCGCCGATGCCCACGGAAATTGCCCCGCAACGCCCGCCACAAAGTGATCAGCACCAGCGGAACAATCGTCGCCGCGAGAATTATGTGCGTGACGAGGATCGTGAAGTAGATCGGCCGGATGATGCCATGACCCTGAAAGCGCACGTCGCCCACGTGGTAGTGGTACGTCAGGTACGAAGCGAAAAAGGCCGTCGAGACCACGAACGCGCTTAACATGCACGCCCGATGGGCCCGCACGCGGCGCGTTCGGATGCAGACGTAGCCCGCCATCAGCAGGACTGCCGCGATCGCATTAAGGATGGAGTTGAGCGGGGCCAGGGAATAATAATCGACCATTCTGCCTTGAGGTGCCCTCCGCTGGTACTGGCGTCAATTCTAACTAGCCAGCCCCTGTGCCTCGCACCGTTCCTCAACCTTCAAAAAGGAGTATACTTGCTACTGATGGAAGGGAAGCGAAATGAGTCCACCTGCCGGGCGTGACCAACGATTCTCGAGTCCGATGGGCTCAAACTCCCGCAAATGTTTTATTTACATAACAAACCCATTTGCGCAAAATGCGAAACCCAACCAATCCAGCGTTTCGATTGTAATAACCGCCGGGTTTTGGTTAATTGGGCTGACAACTTGACCTTTTTTAGGGCTGCCAGCAAATACGCGGCGGACCCGCAAACGGAGGAACAATGCTAAAGCCGATCATTTCCGCTGATTCTCACATCACTGAACCGCCGGGTTGTTACATCGACCGCATCGATCACAAGTACAAGGACACCGCCCCGCACATGGTCCACGACGACAAGATGGGCGACATCTTCGTCATCGAGGGCTCCAGCAAGCCGATCCCGATGGGTCTGGTCGCGGCCGCCGGCGTCGATGCGATGGACTTGAAGATGTTCGGTGCCAAGTTCGAAGACCTGCATCGCGGCGGATGGGACCCTGAGGCCCGCATGGCCGATCAGGATCGCGATGGCGTCGCCTGCGAAGTCATCTATGCCACCGTCGGCATGCTGCTCTGCAATCATCCCGACTACGATTACAAAAAAGCGTGCTTCGATGCGTACAACCTGTGGCTCGCGGACTATTGCGCGGCGCATCCTGATCGCCTGATCGGGTTGGGCCAGACTGCGATGCGGTCGGTCGAAGAAGGCATCGCCGACGTCCGCAAAATGAAGGAAATGGGCCTGCGCGGCGTCATGATGCCGGGCAATCCGCAGGTTTCCGACTACGACGATCCGATTTACGCGCCGTTCTGGGAAGCCGTCATCGATATGAAGATGCCGCTGAGCTTCCACATCCTCACCAGCAAGCAGGACAACATCCGCACCCGCGGACCGCGCATCAACGGCTTCATGTCGATCATTCGCGGCAACCAGGATCTGATCGGCACGTTCATTTTCGGCGGCGTCTTCCAGCGCCATCCGGGGCTTAAGCTGGTCTGCGTCGAGGCCGACGCCGGCTGGGTGCCGCATTACATGTACCGGATGGACCATGCGTACAATCGTCATCGCGCTTGGATGCTCAAGGGACGCGAGCTCGAAAAGAAGCCGAGCGAGTACTTCCGCGAGCACATCTACACCACCTTTCAGGACGATTGGGTGGCGTTCGCGATGAAGGATATGTGCAACACGCGCCGCCTGATGTGGGCCAACGACTTTCCGCACAGCGACTCGACGTGGCCGTGGTCGCAGGAAATCCTCGCGGAGCACACCAAGAACCTGAGCGAGCAGGAGAAGAACTGGATCCTCCACGACAACGTCGCGGAGCTCTACAACATCAGCATCTGACGCGCGACGGAATCTGAGCGATCGAATCGGCGACGCCGTCGGCCCGACTAGGCCGGCGGCGTCTTTAACTTTCGCGCAATTACGCTAGTTGCGCGATACTTTTCGATGGGTTGCCTTTGCAGTGCATTTTCAGGAAACCAATCCCGCATCTTGACTAGGAGTTGAACCATAATCGAGATACCTCGCACGGCTCTTTTGGATGCAGCTGGACTTAGATAGTACTCGAGCAACGCTAGCGTCAGTCACTGAAATGAAGATCCTGATAATGGGCGCGGGCGCCGTCGGTGCGTACTTTGGCGCACGCCTGCAGCAGGCCGGCGAGCAGGTGATTTTCTGCGCCCGCGGCGAACATTTGCGCGCACTTAAGGATCACGGACTCACCTTCGCCAGCTATCAAGGCGACTTTGCTATTGCAGTTACCGCGACCGGCGACCCGCGCGACTTCGCGCCGTATGATCTCATCCTCTTCTGCGTCAAGTCGTACGACACCGCCGCCGCGGCTCGGATGCTCGAGGGATGCCTCATTTCAGGGGGCACGATCCTGACCGTCCAGAACGGCGTCGAAAATGAAAGCTTGTTGGTCGAGGTCTTCGGCAAGGACCGCGTGATGGGCGGCAACGCGCGCGTGGGCGCTGAACTCATCGCGCCCGGTCTCGTCGTTCATCGGACCGGCGGACTACTTGAATTCGGCGAACTGGACGGGCGCGATATCGCGCGCGCTCAGCGGCTGGCCGAGTTGTTCCGCCGCACCGGAATCTTCGGTGAACTTGACAATGCGCCTGCCCTCGATACGTTGGGAAAAGCTGCTCTGGAACGCGGCTTTCAATACCGTCGCCACTCTGGCGCAGCGCAAGGTGGGAGACCTCATCGATGATCCCGATTGTGTCGAACTGTTGCGCGCCTTGATGCGTGAAATCGCCGCGGCGGCGCGCGCCGAAGGCGTCGCACTCGGCGATGCGCAAGTCGAAGCGCAGATCACGCGCTCGCGAGCGAGTCTGCGCGACGTGCGGCCCTCGACGCTGCAGGACTCGGAGCGCGGCAAGCCGCTCGAATACGAAGCGCTGTGCGGCGCGGTCATCCGCGTTGCGCGTCGCCATCAAATCGCGACGCCATACATGGATACGGTTACACGCACTGATGAAGTTGCTCGATCGTAGCCTCGCGTCCAGTGCTGGTAACGTTGCTGCCACGTAGTTCGTCCGGCAGGAATGCCCGAAAGAAAGGAGAATTCCGATGGTGAGTGTCACGCAACTGGGCTACCTGGGTTTGAGCGTCAGCAACCTCGGTGATTGGGAAAGGTTTGCCACCGAAGTGCTCGGTCTGCAGGTCGCCGGAAAGGCCGATGACGGCTCACTGCTGCTGCGCATGGACGAGTACCATCATCGGTTTATCGTCAGCGCCGGCGAGGCGGACGATCTCGCATTTGCGGGCTGGGAGGTTCCGAACCAACCGTCATTGGTGGAACTCGCCGCGCAAATCCGGGCGGCCGGCATTGAGGTGCGCACCGGCAGCGCCGAAGAGGCGACCCTGCGCGGCGTCGCCGAGTTGATCAAGTTCAACGATCCGAGCGGCGTCCCGAGCGAGGCCTATTACGGCCCGCTCGTCAGTTTCGAGAAGCCGTTCCGATCGCCGCGATCGATCTCGGGCTTCGATACCGGCACGATGGGTCTCGGCCATATCGTCGTGCGCATCGACGACCCGGAAACGAGCCTCCGCTTTTATCGCGACGTGCTCGGCATGCGCATCAGCGATTTCATCGACTTGAAGGCGCGCCGCGGCCGCCCCACCGATAACCTGCGGCTCACCTTCATGCACTGCAATCCGCGCCATCACTCGATCGCATTCGGAGTTATCCCGGTGCCGAAGCGCCTGCTGCATTTCATGTTGCAGGTCAAATCGATCGACGATGTCGGCTCCACTTACTATGCCGCCCAAGATGCCAAGGCGGAAATATCGGCCTCGTTGGGACGCCACACCAACGACCACATGGTCTCGTTTTACATGCGCACGCCGTCAGGTTTCGAGGTCGAGTACGGCTACGGCGCGCGTACCATCGACGACAGCATCTGGAAGGTGGAGCGTCATGAAGCCCCCAGCATATGGGGCCATCGCGGCTTGGCCGGCAGCGCAAAGTAAATCGGACGGGCGATGAGCGCAGCAGGCGTTCAGCGCGTGTTGAATTGATTCATCGCACGTTCGAGGCCTTCGCGGATGAGCGCTGAGACCGCATCGCCGGCCCGCACGAGCACAGGTTCGAAGTCGCGCGCTTCATCCTTGCCGAGTGGCTGCAATACGTGATCGATGTCGCCGTGAGCGCCCGCCGGATGACCGATGCCTACACGCACGCGGATGAAGTCGTTTCCCACTGCGTCTGCGATCGAACGCACGCCACGGTTACCGGCGTCGCCGCCGCCGCACTTGATACGGATGCGGCCGAGGGGCAGATCCATTTCGTCGTGCACCACGATTATCCGCTCGAGCGGCACCTTGAAATAACCGCTGAGCGCGGCCACAAATTCGCCGCTGCGATTGTAGAAAGTTTGCGGCGTTGCGAGCATCGCGATCGCTTGACCATCGCGCGCTTCGCCATAGAAGCCGTTGAACTTGCGTTTGTTCAATTCGATTCCGCGCACGGCGGCCAGCCGCTCGATCACCATGAACCCGGCGTTATGGCGCGAACGGCGATACTGATCTCCTGGGTTTCCCAGCCCCACCACCAGCCATCGAATCTCGCGATGCGTAGGCGATGCGGCATCGGTAGCCGCAGCACTGGCGGTACGAAATCTATCGAACAAACGGCCGAACCGGCTCATCCGTGCGCGCCGATTCTATATGCGTACGCGGCCATCTGCGCGGCGCACCGCCACCGGCTTGATCAACGACGCAAGTGACTTGAACAGCGCGCTCATTTCCGCCGGTGTGCCAATTGAAATCCTCATCGCATCGCGAAATACCGAGGTCGGAAAGTGACGCACCAGGATACCGCGCCGCCGCAGCGCCGCGGCGACCGGAGCCATATCGCTGCCCGCCATTCGCGCCATCACGAAGTTCGAGGAGGATGGCGGCACGTCGAAGCCCAGCTCGCGCAAGCGCTTCTCGGTAGTCGCGCGGGTGCGCTTGATCTTCTCAACATTGCGTTGCATCCACTCAGCATCGTCGAGCGCCTGGGCGCCTGCGGCAACCGCTATTCTGCTCAGATTATAGGAATCCTTGACTTTGAGCAGTGAATCGATAATCGGCGTTTGCGCGAAGAGGAGCCCCAGCCGCATTCCGGCGAGCGAAAATGACTTAGACAGCGTGCGCAGTACAATCACGTTGCGATGGCGGCGGACGAGAGCGAGCGCATTGCTCTCGGCGAAATCGACATACGCCTCATCGATCACCAGCAGGCGGCGACCGAGGCGTCGCGCGAGAGCATCCAGGTCGTCGACATCAGCGAGCGTTCCACATGGAGAATTGGGACTGCATACTACGGTGAGCTGAGCCCGTTCGCGAGCGAGTCCATCGAGCGGCGGCGCATAATCGTGCTCGAGCGGAACCGCGACCACCCGCGCCTCCTGAATCGAAGCGAGCGTGTCGTACAGCGAGTAGGTCGGCTGGGCATAGGCGACTCGGTCGCCATGTCCGAGAGCCGCGCGAAAGACGATCGAAAGCAGCTCGTCGGAGCCATTGCCCGCAATAATATGGCTGGCCGGCATTCCGTACAGACGCGCAGCGGCAGCGACAAAGGCATCGGCGCGCGGCGACGGATATAGCCGTAGCGCGGTGCCCGCGTTCGCGAGAATTGCACGACGGACTCCGGGTGACGGCGGATAAGGATTTTCGTTGGTGTTGAGCTTAATCAGACGTTGTCCCGGGCGCGGTTGCTCGCCGGGCGTGTAGGGCGCCATCCGTTCGATCGCTTCACGAAACATCCGTTTTATTTATCTGTTAGCGAGTACCAGTGCGAGATGTCGGTCAAGGTTTAATGGTGTTGGGCGCGATCAGATTGATCGGCAGGCTCAAGGTCTTGGCGACGAACTCGGCCACTGACGTGATCGGTTTGGGCGAGACGGACGGATCGCCGATCGGCCCCCTCACCTGGAAGTAGGCCGCGATCAGATCGCTGCTGCCACCCGACAGATTCCGGCCGATAATTGGAATTTTGCGCACCAGCCAATTGACCGTGTCGAATGGAATCAGGCTGATCTCCATATCCATCGTGTTGTTGCTCAAATTGACGGTGCCACGCGCCGTGATCTCCATCACGGGTCCAGAGAGCCGCAAATCACGCGTATCGAATACGCCGCTAAGACCCTTGAGCTTTGCGGTCAGAGTGTCAAAGGGGATTCCCGACACGCTCGGATCAGGTAGATGCGCGGTGAGCCAGTTTTTGAGATCGACAAAGCTCAGAACTCGGGTCATCAGTGCAAAGCGATTGAGCGTGCCCTTCAGGACTTCGACCGTGGCATTGCCGTTAAGCGAAGCAAAAAAATCGACATCAGTGTTGGCCCAGACGTCGGCAGTGACGCTCAAGCGGCCGACCAGGGCCGGAGTACTCTGGCCCATCAGCACGCAAAGGGCACGTGCATCCACTCCGTTAACGCGGCCTTGGATATGAATGTGATTATCGGGCCCGCTGAGGCCGGAGAGGTTGAGCTTCACCTGCCCGTCGAGCGACTTCGCTGTGAAATCCTTGACGTGCCATTCGCCATTCAACCGATCGAAATCGGTGGCGACGTTGGTCAAGGCCAGCTTCCCGAAGAGCGCGTGATTGGCAACGATATGGCCCTGGATCGCGAGGTCGAAAACTTGCGGTGGTGTGTGTGGCGACCACGGCATCCGGATAAAGTTCATCACCTCGAAATCGAGATCGCTACACGTAGCATCGAGCTCAAGTACCGGATGGTCGAAATCGGGCAGCGTAATCGCCAGGTTCACCGGATGTCCCTCGAGTTCGCCACCCGGCATATTGACGGTAAGTCCTTTGCCGTCGAGCGCGACGGTCATCGAACTGGCGACGATCGGAGAGCGCAGAAAGCCCAGCTGCAATTCTCCGGGACCCAACGTGAGATCACCGGTAATCGTCGGGAAGCCGCCTTTTGCTGGATCGCTTTGCGCGCTCAAACGGCCGCCGACGGCGCCTTTCGCAGAAAACTGGTGCGGATCGAGGACGAGCGGCAACCAGGTTTCGGCGCGGAACTCATGCAGCTCGGCGGTGAAGTTACGGAAGGTTGGAGTGGCACCATCGGCGATGATGGTGCCGTTGATCGCGGCGTTTCCGCTGTGCGGAGTGGTCGGCGCGACAATGATCTGGGTTATCTTGATGGAGCCCGGCCGCAGTTCGACTTCGCCGCCCTTGATCGCGATTGGGCTTGGCGAACCTTTGATCGAGATCTCAACTCGTTCGGGCGATATCCGCGCGGCATATTCGTCTGGCACCGACCATTTTAGATTGGAAATACCACCCGAGGCGCTTAGACCGAAGGCCGAGGTCCCATTTACAACCTCTAGTTTTGCGGCAAGATCCGGCTGGCTCGCTTTAATCGCTCCCGCCAGCACCGGGTAGACTTCACCGAAGTCCAAATGGCCACGGCTGTGCAACTTGTACGATACCAATTCGGGTGCGCGGTTGATGTGGATCTCGCACGCGATTTCAGAAAGCGTGGAATTTCCGATATTCGCCGAACCCTGCGTGATTGTCATAACGCCGGCTGTATATTCGATGGCGCTGCCGGCCTGCTGAACCACCGGAAGCTTCAGACTTTCGGGCGGTGTAAAGCTCACCGCGGTGACTAGCGAGCGGACCGTTAAATCCTCTCGTAATGTCCGGGCCGTCCAATCCTTCACCGCAACGCGTGGATTGAACACCGCTTCAGTCACTTCCAGCCGGCCTGCAGTGAAGGAGCGAGCAAAGTCGTTGAGTGGGGGCGGAACGGCGCGCAACGCGCGTAACCACGCCGCCATCTGCGTCAGCGGAATCTGGATACCTTCGACGTGGAACGATGCCGTGCGGGTGTCCGCATAGGGTTGATCGATCGAGCCACCACCTGTGAATAAGGCCGCGCCGCGATGAGTAACACTGAAGTCCTTGAGTTCGAGCCGTTGGGTGGAGAATTTGTAGGACGCTCGCACAGCCACGTCGCCAAGCACGATCGGCGTAATGAAAGGCTTCCCCTCGAGGATCATTCTCTTGCCGGAAAAAGCCGTGTTGGCGAAAACCTGACCATCGTCACGCAAGGTGTAGCGAATGGAACCGGCGAGTTGGCCGGTGGTCTGAATACCGTAGGGTCCATTAAACGGTGCCAATTCGAGCCCGCGATAAGTCAGCATGCCGCCTAACACCATTGGCGAGACGATGCCCGGAGCGTTTCCGAGCCTGGCTCTGCCGGCCACCGTGACACCGGCGAAAGGCGCATGATCCCAGCCCGCATTGAAATTCACCATCCACGGCCACTTGCCGCTGCCGCGGTGCTGGCGGTATGCGGTCAGCGTGAGATGATCAACCAGCGGGGTCCCGTCGACATCTGTCAGAGCAGCATCGACGATCTCGATACGCTGAGCAACGTCGGAGATCGCGTCGAGGACCCATTTGACCTTGTTGACCACCTCGATGTCCGGCTTTGGAAAGCCATGCGGCGTTACGCCAGCCACGCCGGCCGGGATGTGCACGCGCGGATGGTCAAGCGCGAGCGCATAGAGCGGCAATCCATTTCTATTGAAGATCGAGTGGAAGGAGACGACTGCTCGCAGGTCATCAACTTGCGCAACCTCGACGCCGTTGAGGTAGATGCGGGGCTTTCTCGAGCAAAACCACCAAATGGCTGCGAATTGTGAGGCGTGCGCCAGCCGGCACGATTTCGTAGCCGGTTTCCGCGTGGATGCGTGTGAGCACCAGCCTGAATCAGCCGGTCCTGATTGCGCCAGGCAATCGCGAAAGTGCCACCGACGAGGATCACGATCGCTATCAGGACGGCAATCAGGATGCGGAAGAGTTTCATCGGAACCCACTCCGCGTGGGATTTTCAGCGAGGCGCGACAAATCGATACAATGGCTGGTCGCGGCGGCCGCCGAGGACTCAGTATCGCCGACGGCCATATCGGCGGCCAAGGTTACCAACCAGCGCCGGCCGGCACGTCACTCGCCCTCGGCAATTTCCGGCTGAACGGTATCCGACCAACCCGCGCGATGCTTGCTGCGCAGTCCCGTCTTGAGAATCCGGTTGCGCATCCGCACGGTCTTGGGAGTCAATTCGACCAGTTCTTCCTCGTCGATCCATTCGAGCGCCGTATCGAGAGTCATCACGCGCGCGGGCGTCAGACGAATCGCCTCGTCATGACCGGCAGCGCGGATATTCGTCAGCTTCTTTTCGCGGCAGACGTTAACCGGGCAGGTTGGTCTCGCGCGCGTACTCACCGATAATCATACCTTCGTAAACCGGCTCGCCTGCGCCGATAAAGAAGCGTCCGCGCTCCTGGAGGTGGAAGATCGCATAGGCGCTGGCGATGCCCTCGCGGTCCGAGATCATTGCGCCGTTCTGCCGCGATTTGATTGTTCCGGTCCACGGCCCATAGCCGTTGAAGATCGAATGCATCACACCCTGCCCGCGCGTCTCGGCGAGGAAGCGCCCGCGAAAGCCGATCAAGCCGCGCGCCGGAACGTCGTACTCGAGGCGGACGCGGCCGCTCGCGTGGGTTTCCATCGAGCGCATGCGGCCTTTGCGCGCCGAAAGGATCTGCGTGACGATGCCGATGTAGTCTTCCGGGATGTCGCAGACCACATATTCCATCGGCTCTAGGATGCCGCCATCTTCCTGGCGGGTCAGCACGGTTGGCTTTGACACCTGTATTTCGTAGCCTTCGCGGCGCATGGTTTCGAGGATAATCGCGAGTGCCAGCTCGCCCCGACCCAACACGCGCCATGAATCGGCGCTGATCTGATCGACGCGAATACTGACGTTGCGGCGCGACTCGAAAAGGATGCGCTCGCCGATTTTGCGCGACGTTACGTACTCTCCGTCGCGGCCGGCCCACGGCGAATTGTTGACCGAGAAAGTCATCGCAACGGTCGGTTCATCGACGCGAATACCGGGCAGCGGGCGCGGATTTTCGAGGTCTGTAATCGTGTCGCCGATCTCGATATCGTCGCTGCCTGCGACCATCACGATGTCGCCGGCGCGCGCCTCGGTGCGCTCGGTTCGCTTGAGCCCTTGCCATCCGTAGAGTCGCGCGATCTTGGCGACAGTCGCGCGAGGCGTCGGGGCGGCAGAGCGAATAATTCTGACCGACCGTCATCGAGCCGGCGATGATGCGCCCGATCGCGAGACGGCCGACGTAATCGTCGTAGTCGAGATTGTTGACCTGGAACTGCAGTGTGGCGTCGGGATCGACCTCGGGACCCGGCAGATGCTCGATGATGGCCTCGAACAACGGACGCAAATCGTGGCCTTCCTCGCCGAGTTTGGTCACCGCGGTACCGGCGCGCCCATTGGTGTAAAGCACTGTGAAATCAAGCTGGTCGTCGGTCGCTTCGAGATCGATAAACAGGTCGTAAACCTCATCGAGGACTTCTTCAGGGCGCGCGTCCGAGCGATCGATCTTGTTGATGCAGATGATCGCCGGCAGGCGCGACTCGAGCGCCTTCTTGAGCACGAAGCGGGTTTGCGGCAGCGGCCCTTCGCAGGCGTCAACCAGCAGCAGCACCCCATCGACCATCGAGAGCGTGCGCTCGACCTCGCCGCCGAAATCCGAATGGCCCGGGGTATCGACGATATTGATGCGCGTGGCGCCAAACGATAATCGAAGTATTCTTGGCCATGATCGTGATGCCGCGTTCGCGCTCGAGCGCGTTGGAATCCATCACGCGATCCACCATCTGCTCGTTGGCGCGGAAGACACCGGATTGGCGGAGGAGCGCATCGACCAGCGTAGTCTTCCCGTGATCGACGTGGGCAACAATGGCAAGGTTTCTGATATCTGGTCGTCGCATATTTCGGTCGCGCTGAATGCTAAAGCGCGGCCTGAAGCCGCGTGAGCTCCTGGGGCCGCGCTCGCTTGCAGTTTACTCCCCAAGACGAGTGGAGTAAACGCGCCGTTTCCTCAACCGGCGCACAGTAGGATGAATTTTCAATTAAGCCCGCTTACTGCCCTGACAAAAGGTCCGGCTTTCAAGATTCTAGAGGTCCGCTATCAGGGCGTGTCCGGAGTTGCGCCGGCATCGGGCGGCGGTGGAGCGTCGGGCGGTAGAGTTGCGGGCGGATTATTGAACCGCTTTTCTTCCTGACGTTTCAGCTTATCGAGCAATTGCTTGACATTCTTGACTTCGACGACCTTCCATTGGCCGTCCTCCCGCGCCATCCGTACTTCCCAATCCCGGCCTTTGTGATCCTGCCAGCGGGTAAAGGCGACATCACCGGTGCGACGCATCGTAACGACCGCGCCAAAGACCGCGACCGGCGGCATCTGTAAATCCCTATTGCCGTTGTCAACTTGCTGAGTCGCCCACGATTGGAGCAACGCCGCCATCGGACCGGACAGCAGATCCACGGCGCCCTTGCCGAGGAATTGGCCGATGATATTGCCGGCACTCGCTGAATTCGGATCGTCCACCATTTCGTAGCCGGCGTTGCGAACCACCCGCTGGAAATCTATGAACCGGGCTGCGCCGGTCCCATCGCGCGCATCGATCGACCGCTTGAGCTGGAAAATCGCGAACGACGGAGTGTCGGGTAGATAAAAGATCGCCCACGCGGCAAGGGCAATCGCAATCAGGATTGACGTCCAGTGGCGCAGTGCGAAGCGAGCCATGGGATGTATTGTGACGAGGCGGCCGGGCGATGTTAAGCGCGTGGCGGCAACGAACGCGATCGGCGACCGTGGACCGCGGAACTCAAGTGATGAGGCCGGCCGCGGCCTTATCGAGCAGCCAGATGACCTCGCCATGATCGGGCACGACCAGTTGCGCGGGAAACTTATCGACGTCGCGCGGACCCTTGAGGATGTTCCACACCGCTTGCGCTTTGGCCGCACCGGCGACCAAGAACATCGCGCGCGCCGTATGATTGATAACGGGCGGCGTCAAAGTGATGCGATGGCGCTGGGTGGGATCGTCAACCTCGACGGCGACGGCCAGGCGCTCTATCTCGTGAATTGCCGGACTGCCCGGAAATAGCGACGCGGTATGCGAATTCTCACCGAGGCCCAGCAAGATCAGATCGAAGCGCGGGAACTCGCCATCGACCACGCCTAAATGCGTGCGCAACTCATCCTCGTAGGCGCGAGCCGCAGCTTCGGGCGGTAGCTC
This sequence comes from uncultured delta proteobacterium, assembly GCA_963774705.1. Lineage (GTDB taxonomy): Bacteria > Desulfobacterota > Binatia > Binatales > Binataceae > JADMIL01. The sequence goes on along the minus strand of CAVZFW010000016.1, from coordinate 137,193 downwards.
GCCTTGGATACGATGGACTTGCGAGGGGTTCAAGGCGAGCTTCGAGAGCAAGGTCCGCGCGGTCATCGCGTAGTTGCTGGCAGGATCGTCGGGCGGCACGCAGCGTTCGTCTCCCCAGAAGAGCTGCATTTCCTTCCAGTCGATACTGAACTGAAATTTGCTGCCGAGCATTTCATAGACTGCCGCTGGCGTTGAACCGCCCGAGAGGCAAAGCGAGAACTCACCGTGGGTGCACACGGCTTCGCCAGCGAAAAAGGCGACCTCTTCAGCCGCATGGGCATAGAGCCCCTGTGCGTCGTCCAGGATTATGATTTTCGGCTCACTCATCTGATCCCGTTGAAGGAGAAGTTCATCTGTCGCGCGTCAGGCTAGCGAATGCAGCCCCATGCGCGCCATACACACCGACGGACGATCTGCGCATCACAATTTCGTGACAACGGGCAATGCGCAGCCGACCGCGCAATAATCTCGCGAACGGTTAGGTCGCGAGAGCGCTGTCGCGGCGCTTCTTGATCACGCCGATCAAGTCCTCGAAGGACTTGCTGAAGGACTCGACGCCCTCCTTCTGCAGGGTCTCGCCGACTTCATTGAAATCGATGCCGAGGAGACCGAAGCGCTTTTGGATTTCATGTGCCTGATCGATGCCCTCGGTCACGGTGAGGCGCGGCGCGCCATGATCGCGATACGCATCCATTGTGGCGGGCGGCATCGTGTCCACGGTGTCCGGACCGATCAGTTCCTGAACGTACTTGACATCGCTGTATTTGGGATCCTTGGTCCCGGTCGAAGCCCACAACGGCCGCTGCACCCGCGCACCCTTAGCGGCGAGCGGCTTGAAACGATCGCTGTGAAAGAGCTCGATGAAGCGCTGGTAAATCAGTTTGGCGTTGGCGACGGCGGCGGTGCCGCGCAACGAAGCGCTCGCCTCGTTGGGATTCGCCTTCAACTTCGTGTCGATCAATTTATCGATCAGGGTGTCCACCCGGCTGACGAAGACGCTCGCTACCGATGCGATCCGATCGAGCGGCTGACCTGCCTGTGCACGGCGTTCGAGGCCGCGGATATAGGCGTTGGCGACGTTATCGTAATGCTTGCGGCAGAACATCAAGGTGACGTTGATGCAGCGCCCCTCGCTGATCAGTTGCTCGATCGCCGGAATGCCCGCGGGCGTCGACGGCACTTTGATCATCAAGTTGGGTCGGTCGATCATTTTGAAATAACGGTGAGCGGCCGCGACGGTGCCCGCCGTATCATGCGCGAGCAGCGGCGACACCTCGTAGCTGACGTAACCGGTGCGGCCCTCGCTGCTATCGTAAATCGGGCGCAACTTGTCGGCCGCCGCCATGATGTCCTGAGTTGTCATGGCCTCGTAGAGATCGTCGATGCTCTTGCCGGCGCGCACCAGCTCCCGGAGCTGCGTGTCGTAATCCTTGGAGCCGTCGATCGCCTTGTCAAAAATGGTCGGATTCGAAGTCATGCCGTCGAGGCCGTCCTCGTCGATCATACGGCGGAAGTCTGGCGACGAGAGCAGATCGCGCCGGATATAGTCGAGCCACACGCTCTGGCCGAAATCTTTCAGCCGCCTCAGAGGATTTGCTGATTCACTCATTGCATTCACTCCTGCCGATTAGGTTAGCACGCGCGCTGAATCGCCGACGGGAAATCACCGTTCGATCAATTTGAGTGCGTGCGCGACCACGTTTTCGACCGTGAAACCGAAATGCTTCATTACGTCGTTGACGGGCGCCGAGGCGCCAAAGGTCGTCATCCCGACGACGTCACCATCGAGCCCGACCCAGCGGTACCAGGTCTCCGGCGCCCCTGCTTCGATCGCGAGCCGCCGCCGGATCGCCGTAGGCAATACCGACTCGCGGTAGGCGTTATCCTGCTTGGCGAAAAGGTTCGTGCTCGGCATGCTGACGACGCGGACGGCGTGGCCGCGCTTCTCTAGTTCCACCTTCGCGTCGACCGCCAGATGAAGCTCCGAGCCCGTTCCGATCAGGATCAATTCGGGAGTCCGCCCCGCGGTCTCGGTCAGCACGTAGCCGCCGCGCGCGAGTCCCGCCGCAGGCGTCATCACGCTGCGATCCAATGTCGGCATCTTCTGGCGCGACAGCACCAGCATCACGGGACCATGCTTATGCGTTATCGCGGCGCGCCAGGCCTCGACCGCCTCGTTCGCATCGCCGGGCCGGATAACGGTGAGGTTGGGAATCGCGCGCAAGCTGCCAACGTGCTCGATCGGTTGGTGAGTGGGGCCGTCCTCGCCCACTCCGATCGAGTCATGCGTGAAGACGAAGATGACGTGGATTTCCATCAACGCCGCGAGACGAATTGATGGGCGGCAATAGTCGGTGAAGACGAAGAAACTCGAACCGTAGGGAATGAAGCCGCCGTGCAACGCGATGCCGTTGAGAATAGCGCACATGGCGTGCTCGCGAATGCCGAAATGGAGATTGCGGCCGTCGTAACTGCCGCGCTCGAAACTGCCGCCACCCTTCATGTCGGTGAAGGTTGATTCGTTGAGATCGGCGGCGCCGCCGAAGAGATTCCAGACGTGCGGCAGAATGGCGGCCTCCGCCTTGGAAGCGGATTCGCGCGTTGCGAGCGCGTCCTTGGGCGCGAACACCGGCAAGTCCTTGTCCCATGCGGCGGGAAGTTCGCCGGCGAGCATCGCCTTGAAGTCGGCGGCCTTCGTGGGATTGGCTTTGGCGTAGGAGTCGAAGCGGCGCTGCCAATCCGCCTCGTAATCCGCACCGCGCTTGACGCAGCCGTGAAATTCCTCGCGCGCTGCGTCGGGGACATAGAAATCCGGCTCGAGCGGCCAGCCGTAAAACTTCTTGACCAGCTTGATCTCATCAGCGCCCAAGGGCTTGCCATGAGCCTCCGAGGTGTCCTGGCGATGTGGACTGCCGTACCCGATGTGGCTATGAACGCGAATCAGCGACGGGCGCTTGTCTTCGGCAATCGCGGCCTCGATGGCGCGCGACAACGCACCGAGATCGTTGGCGTCGGTGACGTCCTGCGTATGCCATCCGTACGCATCGAAACGCCGGTTCACATCTTCGGAAAAGGCCAGATCGGTCTGACCGTCGATGGTCACGTGATTGCTGTCGTAGAGATAAATGAGATTGCCGAGTCCGAGATGGCCGGCGATCGACGCCGCCTCGCTGGCGACGCCTTCCATCAGATCGCCGTCGCCGCAGATCGCGAAAATGCGATGGTCGAACAGGTGCGACGCCCCGTCATCGAAGCGCGACGCCATGTGTTTGGCCGCGATCGCCATCCCGACGCCATTCCCGATGCCTTGGCCCAGCGGCCCGGTGGTGGTCTCGACGCCGATAGTCACGCCGTACTCGGGATGACCGGGCGTCTTGCTGCCGAGTTGGCGGAAGCGTTTGAGCTCGTCGAGCGGCAAATCGTAGCCGCTGAGATGGAGCGAGGCATAGAGCAGCATCGAGCCATGACCGGCAGAGAGCACGAAACGGTCGCGGCCGTACCATTTGGGGTTCAGGGGGTTGTGGCGCATGAAGCGCGTGAAGAGGAGATAAGCGACGGGCGCCATTCCCATTGGCATGCCGGGGTGGCCCGGAGTTTGCCTTTTGCACGGCGTCGATCGCAAGGACGCGGATCGAATTAATGCAGAGTTGATCGAGGTCGGCTTTAGTCGAGCTTACTTGCGGTGCGAGTGCCACGTTGGCTCCGTCAGAGAGAATAGATTTTGTTCGACGACGTTACGGCCCGGGAGTTCAATTTTCCATTTAGGCGAACGCCCAAGCAAGCGCACGGCGGGATGATTCGAGCGCGATGACGCATGGCCATCGCCATCCACAGCTGGAGAATTTTACCGAAAACAGGGAAACGAGTTCACCGCTCATCCGTCGATCGAGACGAACAGATTATGAGATCGCTGGCGAATCTGTTGACACCGGGAGTCGGTACGGACATTGCTCAGTGAAGGTGATTCTCCAATATCAGACCGTCGCGCCTAGTTTTTGGGCGGGTTCAGTACAGCCACTGAGCAAGTGAAGAAACAACGGGCTCTTAACAATCTGGTAACGAGACACTGATGAACGAAAAACGGGAACGCGATAGCCGACTCGACTTTTGTCGCGGCGTAGCGCTGATCGTTATTTTTATCGATCACATTCCCGATAATCCCCTGTCCAATTTGACTCTGCGGAACTTCTCGTTCTGCGACGCGGCCGAGGTTTTCGTCCTTATTTCCGGGATGGCCAGCTACATGGCTTATGGTTCGCGGCTGGCTCGGCTCGGCTTCGTCGAGTGCGTGAAGGCGATTTGGCGCAATTGCGCACGGATCTATCTCGCGCATCTGCTGCTGATCGCGGTTTTGGCGAGCATAACGTTGTGGGTAGCGAGCCGCTTCGCAGGCGCGGACTATATCGATTCGCTGAAGCTGCAATGGCTCGCCGAAGATCCGGGTCGCGCAATCATCGCAACGCTTCGGTTGAGGTATCTGCCACGCTTGATGGATATATTGCCACTGTACATTTTGCTGTTGGCAATCGCGCCGGTGCTGTTGGTGATGGTGAAGCGCGATTACCGCATCGCGCTGTTGATTTCGACGGCGGTTTACCTGCTGGCCTGGAAGTTCAGTTGGAACCTGAGCGCCGACAAGTATGGCCGCGAATGGTACCTGAACCCGTTCACCTGGCAGCTGCTCTACACGATTGGCATGACGTTGGCGCATCTGAGCCGCACGGCTCCGCAGAAGTTTTCGTGGGAACGCCGCTGGCTGTTTGCGGCGGTGGGGTTCCTGATCGTCGCTGCGATAATCGCGTGGCCGCTGGACCAGCTCGAGCTGACAAAGTTTGCACCTTTTTCGTATATATGGCCGGCGGACAAGACCTATCTTTCGCCGCTGCGCATCGCCAACGTACTGGCGCTGCTCTACGTGTTCGCCTTCTTCGTCTCGCCGCGGGCTCCATGGCTCAAGCGAAAAGCGGCAGAAATGTTTATCTCGTGCGGCCGCCATTCGCTGACTATCTACGGTATGGGGTTAGTGTTGAGCTGCATCTGCTACGTGCTGATCAAGGAAAGCGGCGTGCCTAATGTCGCAAAGCTGACGGTGAATATCCTGGGCATTACGATACTGCTCGCGACCGCGGCGATGCTCGATCGGCGCGCAGAAGGCAGACTCGTTGCGGTCGCGCCCACCCCAATACGAGCGACGAAGGGCCTGAGCTCCGCAGCCTAGTTTCGCCGTGCCATCCATCAAAAGTCGCCTGCCGTGAATAAGGTCCTGCACGAAGGCGTTTGCCCGTTGGGCACCAGATAAGTAAATCTGGGCAAACGTTTGCGCCCCTGGCGGAGGCATCATGGCAGACAGCAAAGTCACTCCCTTCAAAGTTCAAGTATCAGATGAAGTGCTGAAGGATCTGCGCGAACGGCTCGACCGGACGCGCTTTCCAGGCGACGTTACCGATTCCGGATGGGAGTACGGCACCAACCTCGCCTACCTGAAGGACCTCGTCGAGTACTGGCGGATGCGATACGACTGGCGCGTGCACGAAGCGGAAATCAATCGCTTCGCCCAATATCGCGCCGAGATCGACGGCCTTGGGATTCACTTCATCCATGAGCCCGGCCGCGGCCCGAATCCGAAGCCTTTGCTGCTCACGCACGGATGGCCAGGATCGATTTACGAATTCATGCGCATCATCCCGATGCTCACCGACCCTGCCGCGCATGGCGGCGACCCGAGCCAGTCGTTCACGGTGATCGCCCCCTCGCTGCCCGGCTATGGCTTTTCCGATCATCCGCGAACGCGTGCGATCAACATTCAGGCAATCGCCGAGATGTTTCATCACCTGATGACCGAGACACTCGGCTTCAAGCGCTACTGTGCGCAGGGCGGCGATTGGGGCTCGGCGGTCACCTCGCGATTGGGCGAGGTTCACGGCGACAGTCTCTACGGCATTCACTTGAATTTGCTGTTCGTTGGCGGCCGGCGCGACCATTCAGCGGAACTGACCAACGAAGAAAAAGTTTTTCTCGCCGACATGGATCATTTCCGGCGTGAAGAGACCGGCTACCAATCGATTCAAGGGACCAAGCCGCAGACGCTGGCCTACGGGCTCAACGATTCGCCGGCGGGGCTGGCCGCGTGGATCATCGAGAAATTCCGCACGTGGTCGGATTGCAATGGTGACGTCGAGCGGCGGTTCAGCAGGGATCAGTTGCTGACGAATGTGATGATTTACTGGGTCAGTCAATCGATAAATTCGGCGTGCCGGTTGTATTACGAGTCGCGCCATCACCCCTGGCGGCCGGACAACACCAAACGGATCGAGACGCCGACCGGCGCGGCGATTTTTCCGCGGGAGCTGCTCAAGCCGCCGCGGGCGTGGGCCGAGCGCGCTTTCAACATCCAGCGCTGGACGGTGATGCCGGCGGGTGGGCACTTTGCCGCGATGGAGGAGCCTAAGCTGCTCGCCGACGACATCTGCGCGTTCTTCAGTGCAATGAAATAGTTGAGCCACGCTCAGTGCGCGCCGGAATACGGGCTGCCGGGCAGCGAACCGAAGGGCGTTACGCCACCTGGCGATCCGTAGCCATAACCTGGATTGCCGTAGCCGGGGGGCGGGGCTCCGGGCGCGTAACCGTACGGGCTGTACGGCGAGCCGCCAAACGGGCTGTATGGTGAACCACCATACGGGGAGGAGGGGTAACCGAACGGCGAATAGCCCATCGGCGGGCCGGTCGAAAAACTTCCGCCCCCGCTCGACATGCTCAGGAGTCCCAACAGGGCAATCAGCGGGAGCATCGAGGTCATGCTGCCGCCCATCGAGTTTTGCTGCTGGTACTGCTGCACCTGCGCCGTTTGATTCTGCTGATCAACGTAGCTCTGGGCCCCTGGCATCGAAGGGGCGCCGGCGTTCGCTTGCGCGTCGGGATCATTCGCGGCGTCGGGCGACGTCGTGGACGATGACCCTCGCGCGCTCAGCAAGTCGGGGTTCACGCGGATTCGATTGTCAACTTCGACTGACGCATCATTGATGAAATCGTCAGCCTGGCGTTGCGCATCGGATTTGCCGAGATCCGATCCGACGAAGCCATAGAGGACGACGGCGCGCGAACCGTCGTTAGGGTTGCGCAGGACCTGCGCACCAACGAGCGGCAGGCGATGTTGCTTCAAATGATCGGTCAAAGCGGTACTGGCACCGGTATCCGGGACGTAATTTCTGACATCTGGAATTCCGGAAGAGGCTTTAGAATGCTGGGGAAATTGGCTTTGTTTTGTACCGGCGAAACTTGCACCGGCCGCACTGCTCTGGTTGTTACTTTGCGCGGGAACCGCGCAGCCCTGCGCTATCGAGGTGGCGATCACAAACCAGAGGGCGAGTGCACCATGAAGCATGCGATGCATGTTTCCATCATACTCTAATAAGCGGAATTAAACAGTCCCGAGGTTAATCGGCGCGTCGAGTGCGTCGTTTTGTAGGATCACACGCGGGACCAAACCACCGGGCACAGTAGATATAGAGAGTTGCACCGGCGGATTGTGCTATCTTGCGGTCGTCCGGCGTCTGAAGTTGGCACCACGCCGCGCAGAAACCCGAGGGATTGAATCCGTGGATATGTATTGGAGCCACAGTATTCGGCAAACCGGTATGAAGATCATGCGCAGGACAGCGTGGATCGCGATCGCGACGGCCGTCGCGGGATGTGCGTCCCAAAAAATTCCGTTGCAGGTTGCGGTCACGCAACTGGGCCCGTACACGCATGCGGCAAAGTCGCCTGACTGCAAAATGCCGGTGCTTGGACTGATGCCGTTGGGAAGCCTGTCTCAAATCGCGATCGTCGAGGTCTGGGCCGATCAGAAGGATCAACCGCCCGACGTGCTACCGGCGCTGCAGCGCAAAGCCTGTGAGACCGGAGCCGACGCCCTGGTGATTCTCAACAGCGAGCATCAGGACATCAAGAATCTGCTATATGCAGCCACGCCGAATCAGACGATGAATGACGTGACGGCGCACAACGCTTACGCCAGTCCCAAGGATTATATCACCGAGGCCGAACATACCCGCCGGATCGGCGAGGCGGGCCACAACGGGTTTTACGTCGATGCGGTAGCGATCGATTATGTCGCGAAGAGTGAGCGGCCGAAAATCGGAAGCGCACCTTCGACCGTAATCGATTCGGTGCGAATGCCGGTCGGGACGAGCGTGCAGTGACGTTATCGCCGACTGGTGTTCGACTCGGTCAGGAATGGGACCCGGAAACGGGCGGTGGCGAGTCCGAGGTTACTGACGGCGCGACGGTGTCGAACCGCGTCAATTCAACGCGCTCCATCTCATCGCCGTTCGGTCCGCCCTGATAGGCGACCGTGCGGACCAGACCGACGTTAGGGGCGTACCAGTCTTCATAGGTCAGATTCAGGTCCCGCTTTTGCGCGGCATATTGGCCGCCTTCATAGTGAGCGAGCGTTTCTATTCGAATGCAGTTGTGAAAATGGCCGGCCGGCACAATCACTTCGGCGGGTTCCATATAGCTTTTATGCGCCTGGGTGATGTCGAAGGCGCCAGGCAGCTTGCCGTACGGGAACAGCGTATTGTTCCATGCGAGGTTTGGCACAAGATGATCGGGTATGAAGTTCCGCTCCTCTGAGCGCCCCCACGCCGGTGCCTTGATTTGATGCGCGGCGTAGTCGAGTCCGGACAAGCGGGTGATGTAGCCACCGGTTTCCTGATAGACGATCGGGCGGAGGCCGGCGCGGTCAAGGTTGTAAAACTCTTCGACCACGAGACCGGTGATTCTCAACGCGGGAACGTACTTGGAGCCCACGACCCGATCAGTGACGACATAATTGGCGCGCTGAATCTTACTCGCGACCTTGTAGGTCCAGACCGTATTCGGTTTTAACGGGAAGAAGTTGGCGGTCGGATCCGCCTTCCATTCGCCGACGCTTTTACTATTGCAGGCGCTCAGGGACAGTGCAGCAGCGATCAGGGCTAGCGCGACTCGCTTCGTCATCGACATCCACTCTCCATATCAGGGGCAGGCGCAGATTGCATCCTCGCCACGGTCTCTGGGCTTCCCTGGTGAATCTCTTTACAGCGCACAAGGCTAACCATCGAAGGAGGCTTAACGTTCCCCAGTTCAGATTGCACTGTTAATTTGACGAATAAGGCATGAATATCTTCAGGTTGCGGATCTTCGGGGTCGCGGCAGCACTAAATGGCTAAGATTCCGAAAAAAGCAGATCTTCCCTCACCCGCGTTCGCGATGCTCACGCGACCTCTGTCTGGACAAGGAGAGGCGTTGGAAAGGGGCTCGTAAACGCAGTGGTCTGCGGCAAGCGGGTATCCCGACAACAATAGTTCAGCTGGTTCAGGAAAACGCGATCCTTCGTCAGGGAGACGACACCGAAACGAAGTTCGCATCAGGTTGTTCAGTAGCGCCCAAACGGAATGCGGCGAGTCCGAACAGGACCCGCCGCGGGGATTCAGTATTTACGCTTCAGCGGGTATGCGACCGATGCGCACCCGCAGTCGGCCGTCCGCGGCCCGACTTGCTCAGGAGACGGCTGCCTTCAGCTCGCGATCCTTGATCATCGAGGCGCCGCCGAAAACAAACTTCGGGCGCGCCCATGACAGGTAGCACGGCAGGATGATGCAGCCCGCGATCATGTTCGTGCCCATCAGGAAGATCAGCAGCGTGCTCATCTGGCTATGGAACAGCAGCGGGGAAAAAATCCACGGGAAAATGCCGCCGATCATAACCAGGAAGGTGTTGAACACCGCGACGCCGGTAGTCTTGAGGGCGAGCACAATGGCGTCGTCCACATCCATGCCACCCATCACTTCGTCGCGGATGCGGGCGATCATGTAAATGCCGTAGTCAACGCCGAGACCGATGCCCAGCGAGATAACGGGTATCGTATCGATGGTGAGGCCGATGTTGCGGAAATTCATGTAAATGAACGCGCCGAAATTCGCCAGGACGCACGCGAACAGGAACATGAAGGCAGCGACGAACGAGCGGAACGAGAACAAGCAGAACATCCAGACGACGGCGAGGACGAAGGTGATGTTAAGGAAGTCGAGCTGCTTCAGGACGTCGTTGGCGCCGAGGTAAAGGCCGGCGATACCGGCGACATACAATACCTTCACATTGCTCAGCGCCGGATCTGGAGTAACGCGCTCGGCGACGAATGCGCTGATGCGATCGCGAATTTCGTTGAGCGTGTCGTAAGTGTGATCCTTGAGGAGCACCCGAATACAGGTGTCATCGCTGATGCGGTTAGAGATATAGCGCTCGAGTTCGCCCGGCGCAGAGCCGTTGATGAACAGGAACCAGAGATTACCAGACATCTCCTGCGAGTCCGGCACTGCGAGGTACTTGGGATAGCCGTAGTGGAACAACTCGTTCAGGCTGGCGGAAACCGTTGACGAGAACTCCTCGACCTGGGCGACCTTCGGATCATACAAGAGCGACGTGCGCATATCGTCAACCATGCGCAGAACTTCGAGACCCAAGACCGACTGTTTGTCCGGATAAGGTGGTGTGGTGAGAATTACCCACGCCTCTTCGAGCGGGAATTTCTTGCCGACCGCCTTGATATCCAGATTTACTTTCGCAGTGGGCTGGTAAAGCGGAGTACCGGCGCTGGCGTAGCCGATTCTGGATTTCACGCCGGCAATGACGCCGTAGATGAGGAAGAATCCGGCCGCCCCAAGCAGCGCCATCCGCAAAGAACCGGGACGTGTCGGAACGTGCACGAACCATTCGAGCCATTCGCCGATCGACCGTCCCATCGTGCCGGGCTGACGCGTGCGCCGATGCTTGACCTCGGGAACGGGCAGGTAGCTCATCAGGATGGGCTGGAAGATGAAGACCATCGTGAGCGAGCCGGCGAGCCATACGGTACCGGCGAGTGCGATATGTTGGAGGACCGGGATGCCGCCGAAAGAAATGAAGATGATGCCGCTGATGTCGGCCAGGATCGACAACAGGCCGGGGGGCAACATGAAATCCGTGGTCGCGGCGCAGGCGGCGTATTTGTCGCCCAGCCGGTCCAACTCGTCATGATAACGACCCTGCCACTGAATTCCGTGACTCATATCGCGCGCGGTCAAGATGAACGGGATGACCAGCATGACGGGATCGAAGTCGTACTTCATCACGCCGACGAAGCCGAGACCCCAGATGGCCGACAGGAAGCCGGTGACGATCGGCGCCCACCAACGGCTGCGCTGGCCACCGGTCAGCCACAGGATCAGGATCATGACGGCAACCGCGATCATAAACAGGATGCCGACGGTCGGTTCGTAGTAGTAACCGTATCCGCGAATGATCGGTTCGCCGGCGACCAATATGTCAACGTTCGGATCCTGATACTTGTGAACGATGTCCTGAACCTGATTGAAGAGCGTCTTGTAATCCAATCCGTACTCGTTGAATGACGCCTTAACTACGGCGCTCTTCATATCGGGGCTGACGTATTGACGGATATTGGCGATGTTCGCGAGGACGATCTTCTGGAGGGCGGCGATATCTTCCGGCGCCTTGGGAACGTTCGGAAACATGATCGGTTTGATGTTCAGCGATCCGGGCGTGGCCTCCGCATAGCTGACGCGATACGAAGCGAGCGACAGCACTTCGTTATGATCGACGCCCGGCAGCTTGTCGACGTCGTACTGGATGTCCTGAATCTTCTTGAGAACCGAGTAATTGAAGATGTTGCCGTCTTTGACCTGAACCATCACGGACAGCGTCTGTGCGCCGCCGTATTTCTGCCACTGATGATACAGCTTGACGTTTGCGTGATTGATCGGAAAGAAATCGTCGAACTTGGTCGCCACGTTAACCTGGGTGCAGTAGTAGCCCAGGATTGCGCTGATCAGGAGCAGGATTCCGCCGATTATTGCCCTGAAGCGGAGGACGAAGTCACCAATCCGCAGGGAGGTTAAGTTTACTGAACTGCTTGCCATTGCTCTCCCGCGTTATTCGTCAACAGAATCGTGCCATTCAATCCGACGGCAACTCCGAGGCTACCCGCAAAGGTCAGATCAGTGATGTCATGAAAGGCGGTGCGATCAATCGATTTCCATTGGCCGGCCTGTTCGGAAAGAAACATGCGTCCGCCCGCGCCTGCCGCCCACAATTTCTTCGAAGCGGCATCCTCGCTCACGATGTAAGCCGCAACCGTGTCGGGCAGCTTCTGCACCTTCCAGGTCTTACCACCGTCCTCGGTGGCCAGCAGATCGCCGGCGAGGCCGCATGCGATGCCATGCTGCGGATCGCTGAAGGCGATCGAGAAGTAGGGTCCAACGGTGAAATCGCCGGTATTGCCGCCGTAAGCCAAGGTCCAGTTCTGGCCACCATCGGTGGTCGCCAGGATGGTAGAAAACTCGCCAACCGTGTAGCCGGTATTTTTATCGAGAAAGATGATCCCGAAGAGCGATACGTTCTTGGGCGACTTCACGGACTGCCAATGACTGCCACCATCGGCGGTGCGCAGGATGGTGCCATCTGCGCCGATCGCCACGACCTGCTGATCGTCGGCGGCAAAGACATTGAAGAGATTTTTCTTGCTCCCGGAGTCCTGCCGGGTCCAGTTGGCACCGCCATCGTCAGACTTCATGACGATGCCATCTTCACCGACGATCCAACCCACCTTGCCACTCGGCGCAAACCGGATCGCGTAGAGGTCGCGATCCTGAAACAGGTCTGAGCCTTCGCGCTCCTTGACGGTGCGTTGCGTCCAGGTCTTGCCCTGATCGCTCGAGGTCAGCAGCAAGCCTTTGGAACCGACGATAAGGATTTTGTTGTCGGGCTGAATCGCAACGCCGAACAGGCTGAGCCAATTGGGCGCCCCGGTGCGAGTTTCGCCTTCGACCGCGCCGCGAGCGCCCACCGCGCCCAGCACGATCGTCGCGATGAGGGCTCCGGCAATCGCCCAAGCTTTGATTTTACTGAAATGCATCGAATTTAAGTTCTATCCTCTTTGATCCAATACCGCTTCGATTCGCGAGTCCGGGCGTCGTCCCGAGGGGTCGCCGCGAGCGAGCGCATCAGAATCTTATGGCCCGATTTATCGATATCGCCAGTCCGTCCCCGGTGGAAAACGAGCGCTTCCACACGCGCGCTCCGCCTTCATCACAAACGCACAGGAAACCTTGCGTTATTCCACAGTTAAAAGTTCTGCAACGGCTTACAACATGCCTGCCGCAACTGTCAAGGGAACGTCCTCAAAGTCGCGCTCGCGTGATCCGCCGAAACGGATGGCGATCCTGTTCGCGAATAATGCGGCTGAATGATCGCGCGCTTTACGCCTCCGCGTCAATCGAAGTAAGAGATGAGCGAATGGCTAAATCGACATACGGGCACTTCGGGAAAGCATCATGAAGCAAAACCTTTCGGTCTGCCTGACTTTCGATTTCGACGCGATGTCGGTATGGATCGGCACCTTCCATGCGCGATCGCCGAGCGCGATTTCCCGGGGCGAATTCGGCCGCATCGGCGCCGAACGGCTGCTCGAAATGCTGCGCGAATGGGATATACGGTCGACCTGGTTCATACCGGGACACACGGCCGATGCCTTTCCCGCGACGGTTGCGAAAATCGCCGAAGCGGGCCACGAAATTGCCCATCACGGCTATTTTCACGAGCAAGCCAAAACGCCTGAGGATGAAGCGCGCGACTTCGATCGCGCCACGGCGGCGCTCAAGCGCATCACGGGGCAGACGCCCGTCGGGTATCGTTCACCCGCGGCCGGCCTGATGCCGTCAACTTTGGCACTGCTCATCGAGCGGGATTTCCTTTACGACAGCAGCATGATGGGCAACGACTTCTCGCCGTACCACTGCCGCATCGGCGACCAGGCGCCCGCTGACGGTCCGTTCGTCTGGGGTCGCGAGACCGACCTGGTGGAGTTGCCGTTCACCTGGGGACTCGACGATTTTCCGGCCTTCGAGTTCGTCGCGTCACGCAACGGCGTGATCCCGGGACTCGCCGCGCCATCGCAAATTTACGAAATCTGGGCGGGCGATTTCGATTATCTACACGATCGCCTGGGCGAAGGCGTTTACATCCTGACCATGCATCCGCAGTGTATCGGCCGCGGCCATCGCCTGCTGATGCTCGAGCGTCTGGTCAACCACATACGCAATTCCAGCGGCGTGACGTTCAAAACGATGAGCGAAGTGGCCCGCGAATTCAAAATCGCGCGTCCACAGGCAGACCGTCGCTAGTTCACCAGTAGCCGGGGGCCTTGCGCGCCATGCCGCCGAATTGGTCGGAGAGCCGTTCGCGCCAGACCTCGACGGGATCGTTAATTTCAAGCAGGCGCGTCCGGCCAATCGATCGGGCCCAGTGCAAGCTGCCGAAAATGATGTAGTCGGAATAGAGCGGCGAATCTCCGCCGACAAACGGTTGCGTCGCGAGCGTCACGCGTAGCGGTTCGAGCGCATTGCGGAGCGCCTTGATATTTCCCTGCGTATCGGCAGCAAAGGCTTCCAGCGTCATGCCAACGCGCTTTTCGCGCGACTCGCGAAAGTAGGCCTTATCAGCGGGATCGAGATGGTCGAGGATATCGAGAACCAGCAAGCGCGCCAGGATTGGATTGAGAGTCGCGTCCGCCCAGCTATTGACGAATCGCGCGGCCGCACGGGAATGAATGCCGCCGAAAAGGGATGGGCGTTCGACGTAACTATCTTCGAGGTAGGTCGCGATATTCCACGAATCGGTAACCGGAAGATCGCCGTCAACGATAACGGGCACGCGGTCGGCTTTGGCAAACGCGATTGCCGACCGGTCGGAATAGCGCCACGGAATCGTTTCGAATTCCAGTTCCTTGTGCGTCAGCGCCATCTTGGTGCGCCAGCAGAACGGACTGAACCGGCGGTCCGGATTGTCGCCCGCCAAATCGTACATCTTGATCACGTCGAAATTACTCCGTTATATTCACGCGATTTGTCACGCCGCGCGGCGAAACATCGGTAGCGCCACCGTGGGCGTCACGTCATCGAACACGAGTTCGACCGGCATGCCGAGCTTGAGTTCGTCGGGCTTGACGTCGGTCAGCCAGGTGACCATGCGCACGCCTTCTTCCAGCTCGACGATTACCGGACTGTAAGGAATCTTGTCGGCGAATTGCGGCATCATCGGCTGTCTCGCGGTGGTCCATGAAAACACCGTGCCCTTGCCCGACGATCGCGCCCATTCCCATTCGAAGGAGCCGCACTTCGCACACATGTCGCGCGGAATATGCCGCCATGTGTGGCAATCCTTGCAGCGCTGGAATCGCAACTCGTGTTCCTTACAGAACTTGTAGAATTCCGCCGAGTGTCCTCCGACGCGCGGCAGCGGCAGCTTGTACATCTTCTCAGCCATCTCGATTATCTCCTCAGAATTGCGAGTCCGCCGTCGCCAAAATCGCCCCAGCCTGTGACTAAGCCGATTTCCGCATCCGCCACCTGGCGCGCGCCGCATTCATGGCGCAGCTGGCGCGCGGCCTCGACGATATGATTGGTGCCCCACACGTGAGCTTCAGAGAGCAGGCCGCCGTGCGTGTTGAGCGGGAGCTCGCCGCCGAGTTCGATCCGTCCGCCGGTGACGAAATCCTTGACCTCGCCGCGCTTGCAAAAACCCATCGCCTCGATCTGCAGCAGCACGACGTAGGTGAAGCAATCGTAAACCTCGAGGAAGTCGATGTCCTGGTGGGTGATGCCCGCCATCGCGAAGGCTTTTGGCGCCGCGAAGGTAAGACCAATCACGAACGGATCTGGCCGTGCGGGAATGTCGTCGGCCGGATACGGATGACCTTCGGCGACGCCGGAAATATAAACCGGCGCGTGCTTCAGATCCTTCGCGCGTTCCGCCGAAGTTACGACGATCGCGCAGGCGGCGTCGGTCTCGAGACAACAATCATAGAGGCGAAATGGATACGAGACCCAGCGCGCTGCAAGGTAATCCTCGAGCGACAGCGGACGCCCGCGCATCATCGCCTTCTCGTTGAGCTGAGCGTGCTTGCGCTCCGCCACCGCAATCGCACCCATCGCCTCGAAGGGCGTGCCGTAGAGCTCCTTATGACGAGTGGCGAGCCACGCATACCATTGGACGGGGACGGTCGCGCCGTAGGGCAGATAGAAAGCGCCGATGGTATTTTGCAGCGGATTCGGCGCCGGCATCGGCTTCTCGCCAGTATCCGCACGCGCACCGCCACCACGCACCGGATTCGACGAAAAGCCATTCCAGCCGAGCGGGATTAGTACATTGGTCGCGACCCCCGACGCGATCGCCATCGCGGCGCTCTGCAACGAGACGACCGGGCTCGCCCCGCCCATGTGCACGGTGGTCGCGTAACGCATGTCCTCGATCCCGAGGTTCGCCGCGATGTGTTCGGAGGCCGCGCCGAGCGGCGGTCCGATGATGCCGTCGATATCGTGCGGCTTCAATCCGGCATCCGCGATCGCGTTCGTCGAGGCATCGAGCATCAACTGCAGTTCGGTCTTGCCCGACCCGCGAGTGAAAGCGCTCTCGCCGACGCCGACGATGCAAGCCTTGTCCTTAAGTGAGTACATCGGTTGCTCCTCTTAGCTCCACCTCAATGCCGAGTTTGGAATGTCGATTATGCGGTGAGAATTTGCAAGTAAATCCGTCCACACTACTGTAGCGTCTTATTTCGGCGGGATTGGTTGTCACACTTCACTCCGCCGCCAAGTCTAAAGGTCTGAAATCAGTTTAAAGGAGTGTTGCCGATGAAGACCTTCGACCTTCCGAGTATCGAGATTAAAGCGCCGTTTGCACGATCATTCGACTACATCGCGAACCCTGGCAATCTGCCGGAGTGGACTGAGGCATTCAAAGAAATACGCGCCGGGAAGGCCGAGATGCGAACGGAAAACGGCTCTGTATTGATTGATCTGCTAGTCACGGCGCCTCGCGAATTCGGCATCGTCGATTGGACGATGACATTTCCCGATAGGAATGTCGCAACGGCATGCTCGCGGCTGGTCGAGAATGGTCCCGAAACCTGCGTTTACAGTTTCGTGCTCAAAGCGCCGGCGATGCCGCTCGAACAACTCGAAGGTGCGCTAACCGAGCAAGCGCGGAAATTTCCGGGACTACTAGCGACGATTCGCTCGCTGCAGGCCGCTCAGCGCGCGGTTGCTCTCTATCGAAGCCAACCCGAGCTTCGGCCCCAGCGACAATCGCCGCAGAGATGAGAACCCTAATCGAGAGAATCACGCCTGAGTAATGCGAACGGACGCGCGATTCAGTAGATCACCTTTTCCTCGATGAGCAACTTGATCTCGGCGTCGCTGAGTCCGAGCAATCCGCCGAAGACGTCGCGATTATGCTCTCCAAGATCAGGCGGATGTGAGTAGTTCAGATTTGGCGCGCCGCTGAGCTTCACCGGCATCCCCGGCAAAATCCGTTCGCCGACCTCGTGATGGTCCATCTTCCACCAATAGCCCCACTCCCACAGATGCGGGTCATTATGCAGTTCCGTGCTGTCGAGCACCGGCCCCGCGGCGACGCCAACCTGCTGTAAGCGAGCCGCGAGTTTCAAATGATCCTGATCGCGCGTCCACGCCGCGATATGCGTATCGAGTTCGTCGCGATTCTTCCAACGGCTGAACTGGTCGGCATAATTTCGCATCGCGCGCCCATGGCGGATTTCCCATTTCGGCACGCAGCGCTTCCCATTCGGATTGATTACTCACTGCGATCGCAATCCAATGATCATCACCAGCGCATCGATAGGTATTGTGCGGCGCCATCACATCGTCGCGATTACCCCATTGGCGCCGATCCCGTCCATTCATGAAATAGTCAGTGAACCATTCGTGCATCTGGCCGATTACGGTTTCGCCCATGCTCGCATCGATCCACTGGCCTTCGCCGGTGCGATTGCGATGCCGCAGCGCAGCCAGTGCATGAAAAACCACCGACGAAGCGATCGCGTAATCGGGCCAGGTGCCGCCGGTCTGGCGCGGCGGACCGCCCGGATAACCTTGCGCGTCGAACATGCCGATGAAGCAGCAGGCCATCGGACCCCAACCCACCCATCGCGACGGCTCGAGCCCCGTTTTGCCGAGCAGCGACACCGAGATCATGATGATGTCGGACTTGACCTTCTTCATCTCGTCGTAAGTCAGGCCCAATTTTTCCGCGGTGGGTCCGGGGAAACATTCGAGCACGAAGTCGCTGCGGCGAATGATCTCATGTGCGAGATCGCGTCCCTTGGGATTTCCGAGATTCAGACTGATCGCCTTCTTGCCGTAGTTGAGCGCGTGATAAAAGCCGCTGCGATTGACGCCTGAAATGCGATCGGCCATGCCCGCCGGATTGGTGCGTCCGATATCGAGGTAAACCTGCGATTCAATCTTGATCACCTCGGCGCCCATGGTCGCGAGCCATTGCGCGATTTGCGGCCCGTTGATGATCCAACTGAAATCGGCGACCCGGATTCCTGCGAGCGGAAGTGTCGCCATTGTTGCGCAAACTGAAACCTCAGCGAGGTTTCAGACTTCCGCCTGAGATGCCGCGACTCATGGGATAACGCAAGCGGCGATGGTCGAAGTAAACTCACACTGTTCCGTAACCCTAGATCACGCCGCCTATGCAGCCCGCAGCTCGTCGCCGGTGAATCCCAGCCGCCGAGAATCTCGGCATTATGCTCGCCCAGCAGCGGCGCGCGCGTCGCCTCCGGCGGTGTCGCGGTCATCTGCACCAGCGAGCGCGGATACTCGAAGCGACCCGCCACCGGATGATCAATCTCGATAAACGCATTGCGCGCACGCAGATGCGGATGTTGCGCGGCCTGCGCCACCGTATGGACCGGGCCGATCGTCAGACCCAGCCGCTGGCCCTCGGTGACGAGATATTCCATGTCGCGTTGCGCGAGTTCCTGCCGTATCAACGTCCGCATGATGTCGTCATTTTCATGCCGGCCGGCGTGCGAATTGAAAATCTCGTTGTCGAGTTCCGGCGGATTGCCGAGCAGCGTCTTCAACGCTTTCCAATGCGCATCCGCGGCCCACAGCGTATAGATGTAGCCGTCGCGGCAGGGCAACGGTTCGAGTCCGACCTGCACGTTGGCGCGCTGCCGGCTGAACGGGATGCCGATGTACGAATACGCGGCCATTTCGAGCTTCGAAGTGTTCACGGTCGCCTGCCAGCAGGGCGCGTCGATCCATTGGCCCATGCCGGTCGCGTCGCGCTGGAACAGCGCCATCATCGACGCCGCGGCCGCGTTCGTCGCGCCCATCATGTCGGCCGCATGGCCGGGCGCGCGCAACGGATTTTCCTTGGCGACGTCATCGACCAGCGTCGGCGTATTGAAGCCGGTCAAGCTCATCGCCCATTCGATCAGGTCGGTGCCTTTCCAATTGCGATACGGGCCGCTCTGTCCGAACGGTGTGATCGACGTCACGATCAGTTTCGGATTCAACGCGTGCAGAGTCTCGTAACCGAGTCCGATGCTTTCGAGATAGCCCGGCCGATGGTTCTCGATGAGGAGGTCGGCATCGGCGATTAGGCGTTTGAAGATGTCGGCGCCGCGCGGCGTCGCGGGATCGAGCGTCAGGCTTTTTTTGCTGGTGTTGAGATAGAAAAAGAAACCGCTCTTTTCCGGATGCGGTACATCGCCCGGATACGGCGGATGACTGCGCGCCTCGTCGCCGTCACCCGGCGGCTCGATTTTGATCACCTCGGCGCCCATGTCGGCGAACATCTTGCCGCACATCGGGCCCGAGACCATCTCGGCGTATTCGATTACCCGCAAGTCGCTCAGTGCACGATTCGCCACCGTCGTAGCTCCTCTAAAACGATCGCGTCCGTCCGGTCGTTTCGTATGCCGAAGGACGCCCCGGCGCGGACTATACCGCACTATCGCAAAATTTGAGAATCCGCCATTGAAGGCGCTCACATGCTCAGGGGTCGACGGCGTTGCAACACCGCGGGTGACTTCGCTAGCTCTCACGGAGGACGAGCGGCCAATCCACCGCGCCGCGCCGACGACCGTTCTGGAGTTTCCACAATGCCTGCGTTGCTCTTCGAAGTCCGCAATCACATCGCCTACCTGACGCTGAATCGCCCGCAGGTGCATAACTCGATCAACCCCGAGTTGATGGTGCAGCTCGCGGAGGCCTGGGCGCGCGTCAACGCCGACGATGATATCCGGACCGCGATCGTAACCGGCGCGGGCGACAAGGCCTTTTGCGCGGGCGCCGATCTCGGCCGACTGATCCCGCTGACCACCGGCGCGCGGCAGCCGGAGGACGAATGGGATCAGAAGATCCTCGTCGGGCAAGCATTACGCGGGCAACTCGTTGCTGCGCGGCTACGACGTTTACAAACCGATCATCGGCGCGGTCAACGGATTTTGCATCGCAGGCGGGATGGAACTGATGCTCGCGACCGATATCCGCGTCGCCGCCGAGCATGCGACCTTCGGCCTGCAGGAAGTGAAGTGGGCGCTGCTCCCGGCAGGCGGATCGTTGCCGCGACTGCCGCGCCAGATGCCATTTTGCGAGGCGATGGAAATCCTGCTGACGGGGAATCGGATCGAGGCGGAGAAAGCGTGGCGCCTCGGCCTGATCAATTACGTCCTGCCCGCCGCGCAAGTAATGGCGAAGGCGGAGGAAATCGCCACGACGATCGCGGCCAACGGCCCGCTAGCCGTCCGCAAGATCAAGGAAGCGGTGCTGCGATGTTCGGGGCGTCCGCTCGACGAGGGCTTCAAGATTGAAAACGAAATCGCGCGTGAGGTCTTTTCGTCGCAGGATGCTCGCGAGGGTCCGCGCGCCTTTATGGAAAAGCGCAAGCCGACCTATACGGGCGTGATCGATAACGAGACACTCGATCGCTGGATGATTTTTGTCGCCGAAACGAGGTGACCGATCATGGCGCTGAAATTGAAAAAGGGCATCAAACAACTCGTCGCCGAGGCTTACGCGGAAATCGAAACGCTCAAGGCGCCGGACGCCATCAAGCTCAAGGACGATCCCAACGTCGTGCTCGTTGACCTGCGCGACATCCGCGAGCTTCAGCGCGACGGCCGCGTGCCGGGCGCCTTTCATGCGCCGCGCGGGATGCTCGAATTCTGGGTCGATCCGGAAAGTCCCTACTACAAGGACATCTTCGGGACGGGCAAGAAATTCGTCTTCTTTTGCGCTGGCGGTCTGCGATCGGCGCTAGCGGCGCAAGCGGTCCAGAACATGGGCCTCGAACCGGTGTGCCATATCGAAGGTGGCTTTCGCGCGTGGAAAGAAGCCGGCGGCCCGACCGAAGAACTGACGCCGAAGGAATGAGCTCGATTCGCTAGCGTCGGCCGTTTGCGTCAGTTTGGAGGTTACGAACGGCGCTTGATTTCGAGCTGCATGCGCAGCGTATCGAGAAAGCGTCGCGCCACGATCTTCGGCGAATCGCCGCCCGAGCGATACCAGACCTGCGACCAGTTGAGCGCGCCGAACAGCAGCAGCCGCAGGTAATGTCGATCGATTTCTGGCGGCAGTGCGAGATCGTCGATCAGATTGCGAAAGCGCTGCTCGTAATCGCGCCGCAAATCGCGAATGCGCGGTCCCACCGCACCTGCTTCCTGCGGTAACGTTCGAATCATGACCTGGGTAAAATCGCGATGTGCGATGAGCACCGCCAGATGCGCCGCACACGCAGCTTCGAGCCGCTGCCACGGATCGGTCTCACCTGCGACCGCCGCGTCAACCGCTTCGGCCACGCGCCGCTCGCCTTCCTCATAGACAGCGAGCAGCATCTCCTCTTTGGACTCAAAGTGGTAGTAAATCGAGCCCGACAGCATACCGACGGCCTTGGCGATGTCGCGCATCGAGGTCGCATGGTAACCGCGTTCGCGGAAAAGACGCGCCGCCGCGTCCATCAACTGGGCGCGGCGGTTGTCCTGTCGCGGAGCGCGGCTCAGAGTCTGCGCGGAGGCATTGGCCATCGGCTAACGCTTCACACGCCCGGCTGCTGTTCGAGCGTGGCCGCACGCCCATCGATATTCGGGTCGATGCCGAGCTTGGTCAAATTCGCCCGCGTGCGATCGCTCATCAGGCCGACCTTCTTCATATTCGAAACGACCTGCGTGTACATTTCGCGGCGGAAGATCTGGCGGAACAGAACGTAGTCGTTGCTCTTCGCGTTTTCGACGCGATAACGCTGAATTTCGTCGATTTCGCTCTGGCTGAAGCCGACTTTCTCGAACGCCGGACGCGGGAACTGGCCGCGCAGCACCAGGCGGCAGGCCTCGGCGGTAAAATCCTCGAGCTCGGCAAAATCGCTCGGACTGAGGCTCGCGATCATGTCGGGCAATCCAATCACCGAAAAGCCCATGTGACGCGATTCGTCCTGCAGGATTTTCTTGCTGATGGTCTTCAGCAGCGGATCCTGCGAGGTCTCCGCCAGCATCCGGAACAGCCCGACCGCAAAGGTTTCGGCGACCAGTTGCAGGCCCGCCGTCTTGATAAACCATTTGCCCTGCCCGAGCAGGTAGTCGAACAGATGCTTGATGTTCTGGCTCATCGGATAGACGCGGCCCTCGCATTTTTCCGCCAGGTAACGGCTCAGGACCTCGGTATGCCGCGCCTCATCGACAACCTGCGTGCTCTGGAAAAACTTCGCATCGTTGGTCGGCACCATGTCCACCAACTGGCTGCACGCGAGCATCGCGCCCTCTTCGCCGTGCAGCAGTTGCGACAGACGCCAGCACGAAAACTCGATATTGAGCTCGCGCTTGGTCTTGTCGTCGAGCTTTTCGTAGAGCGGACTGCCGTAGCCGTCGATCATACCGTCGGCGAAAATGCCATTCTCGAGATCGACCGGCGTGGACCATTCGATATCCTTCGACACATTCCACTGATCGCGCTTCGCATTCTCGTAGAGCCGGCGCATGTCGGGCGCCAACACGCTATAGTCGCGCTGATAGAGGGTGTCGAATTCGCTTTGCACCAGATGTTCAGTTTCGGGCATTTTCAATCTCCTGAAATTTAGATAGTGCCGCTACCCGTCGCTAATAGAGGATTGGGCTTCGGTCTAAAACAAACGCTTGCTTGTTTTATAAGTGGAGTCGCCCGGCTTGTCAAGGGATGAAGAATTGCCCTGGGATTCATTCGCGATTGTTCACTCGCGCCACCTCAACTTTCGCCGGCATTCCTCTGGCATCATTCGAGGAATCGGCTATTGTCGCGAAACGAGGGACCGCCAATGGCAAATGACGATCAATACTCGGCGACGTTGACGACGATCCAGAATGAAATCGTAAACTTCCTGCGCACCTTCGAGAAAATCCAGGAAGATTTGCGGCTCGGTTCGGTGCTCGAAAGCCAGGCGCAACTGGTCGCCGCGGTTGGCGACACCTTCCGCCGCTTCGATTCGACGTTTGCACCGCTCACCCCGCCGGAGTCGATGAAGGCTTTGCACCCGCGCCTGGTCGGCGCGATTAACGAATTGGGCAAGTCGCTCAATTTCTTCATGACCAAACCGAACCCGCAATGGACCGTCGCTTTCCTGTACAGCCGCAACGCCTTTTGTAAGGGCCTCTACGCGCTCTACGAACTGCGCGACCAGTTGCCGATCGTCGCCGCGCACTTCCTGCTGCCCGGGGCCACTGCACCGGTTGCGGCCGCCTCCAACGACGGCCCGCCGACCGGTTTCATCCAGCGCCAACGCAACGACGATCGCTCGGATTATACGCTCTACATTCCGGAGGATTACTCGCCCGACAGACCCTTGCCGCTGATCGTCGCGCTGCACGGCGGCTATGGACGCGGTTCCGAATATGTCTGGACGTGGCTGCGACCGGCGCGCAGCGGCGGCTATGCGATCCTCGCGCCGAAATCACTCGGCGACACCTGGGACATGTCGGTGCCGAGTTACGATACGCGATCGGTCGGGCGGATGTTCGACGAAGTCACACGCGAATATGCGATCGACCGCAGCCGCGTCTACCTGACCGGCCTGTCCGACGGAGGCATCTTCACTTATATCCTCGGGCTCGAGCGCAGCGAGTTATTTCGCGGTCTCGCGCCGGTGGCCGGCGCGCTCCACATGGTGGTCGATCAGATGTTGCGTGAGGGCCGCGGCAAGGACACGCCATTTCTCGTCATCCACGGCGTCCACGACTTCATTTTCCCCGTCACTTTCACGCGCCAGACTTGCACCCTGTTGACGCAAATTGGTTACAACGTGAAGTACGAAGAACTCCCCGACTGGGGCCACGCCTTCCCTTATTCAATCAACGAACGGATAGTGCTGCCGTGGTTCGAATCGCTTCCGCCGAAGCAATCCTAAACCTCCTACCCGCAAATCCGGGTGTTGATCGGTCGATCATGACTTCGGCTCAATTTGTACGTCCATCAGATTTACGGCGGTGCAGTTAGCGAGTTCGTGCTGGCGCTGCTGTGTTTGCGCATCGCAATGACTCGCATAATCGTTCACCGTTGACACATGCGTGTGTGGCACAAGCGCGACGTCCCGGTTTCCGACTGGCAACTTTCCCTGGTCACTTTGCAAGGCGCTCGAGCATCCGCTCGCCAAGATCACGGTCACTGCAATAGGAATTACGCGCCAAACTCCCACTAAATTTCTCGTTTTCATGATTGCGCTCCTCTCTTCGCCTGTTTGCGGCGCTGGCGCCATTCCAAAAAGAACGCATCAACCGTGCCGGGCTCGGTGCCAGAAGGTGGCGGCCATGAGACCATTTGCGTGATTTCATTGGGCAGGCGATTTGGCGGCTCGCCGCCAAATCGCCTGCCCACGGCAACGAGGAACGTTGCCGTCAGTATTTCGCCGCGGAACGCAGCGCAAAAAGGAGAGGCCGGCTGACGCCGGCCTCTCCTTTTGCGCTGCTGGCCCAAGGCGACGTGATGCTCCACGCCTCACATCGCCTTGGGTCCTGGAGAGGCGAGGAGGACGCCTGCGGCGCCCTCCTCGCCTCTCTACCTTTCATCCGATCCCGTACAGCCGGGTCGCGTTATTTCGCACCATCATGCGGGTTTCATCTTCGGGTACGTCGACGAAATCCTTCTTGATGCGTTCGATCGAAAACGGGAAGGTTCCCTCGGTATGCGGATAGTCGGAGCCCCACATAAGCCGATCGACTCCGAGCAGGTGGCGCGTCAGGATACCCGCCCGATCGTCTTCGAAAGTCGCCCAGAACTGACGCTTGAAGTAGAAGCTCGGCGGCTCCTCCAGCTTCGGCTCCATCCAACGATGATGGTCCTCCCACCAATGGTCCATGAAACGCAGTTGCGCCGCGATCCAGCCGATTCCGCCTTCGACGATCACGAACCGCAGTTTCGGATAGCGCTGCGGCACCGCCGAAGTTATCAGCAGCGCGAGACTCCGCTGCATCATGAACATCTTGTTGTCGCAGACTCTCGCATGCAGCGGTATATCGGTGACGATCGATAGCGGTTCGTCGTCCGCCCCGCTGTGCACGCCGATCGGCAGATCGAGCTCCTGCAGTGCATTCCACAGCGGATCGAAGATCGGTTCATGATAGGACGGATTGCGCTTCACCGCGGGAATCATCACGCCCCGCAAGCCCATCTTCGCGCATCGCCGGGCCTCCTGAATCGACCACTCGACCGGACCACGCATCGGCAGCATCCCGATGCCGAGCAGGCGCTTGGGTTCTCCGCCGCAGAACTCCGCGAGCCAATCGTTGTAAACGCGGATACATTCGCGCTGATATTCTGCGTCCGGAATTCCGAACAGAGTCAGGCAAAGTCCCGGATAAATCACCTCGGCATCCACGTGATCGAGCCGCTGATCGACCAGCCGGGCCTCCGGGTTATTCGCACCCGCGCGGGTATCCTCGTGGCGGCGCTCCTGGCCGCGCTCGATTCCGCCTTTGGCCTTGTCGCTCACCATCGGCCCGAACAGGCCGATGTCCAGGGTATTGAGTCCCTCGACCACCCAGACATCGCCCTTCTCGCGCGCTTCGAATCTCGGAGCGCGGGCGCGAAAGCGATCGTCCATCCGCGTCGTCCACAGATCGGCGGGCTCAACCACGTGGGAATCCGCCGAGATAAAGGTGTCCACCGACATAATTAGCTCCCCGTTTCGATTGTCTGGCGTCACGCGATTCGGATAAGCGGACCCCGCCGATCATCCGATTCGCCGACCGGTTTGCAGATCAGCCGCCGTGGCGCAGCAGACTCCCGGGCACCGCGCCGGTCGGCTTGCCGTCCTCGAAGATCGCCTCCCCGTTGACCATCACGGTCTTGTAGCCCTCGGCGCGCTGCACGCGACGCCATTCGCCGCCCGGGAAATCGTGCACGATTTCCATCGGCAGGATTTTCAGCTGATCGAGATCGTAAACCACGATATCGGCCGCCGCGCCTTCCACTAGCGTGCCGCGATTCCTGAAGCCGCCGCACATCGCGGGCTGCGCGCTGAGCCGCCAATGCGCCTCCTCGAGACTCATCACCGGATTGTCGCGCACGAACTTGATCAGCGCCTCGGTCGGGTAGCGGCCGCCGGTGAAGAACTTGGTATGCGCGCCGCCATCGGAGACGCCGAAAATCGGCTGCGACTCCGAATGGATCATCTCGGCCATATTGTCCACGCGCTGGTTGATCGGCGGCGTGTAGAAGCTGCTGTTCAGGGCGTCCTCGGTGGCGATATCCAGCATCGTGTCCACCGGATGTTTGTGCTCCATCTTCGCGATTTCGCCGATTGTCAGGTTTTCATATTTCTTGAGATCGTCGCGCTTGCATTCCAGCACGATGATGTCGTCGATATTGTTGGTGATCAGGCCGGTCAGCGTGATCTTGCGCAGTTCCGGCCGGCGCTCCGGATCCGACAGCTTCATCAGCCGATCTTCGATCGGGCCGGTGGTGCATTCGCGCCACGCTGGCATGTCGTCCCACAGGTTCCAGTCCTTGAAGGTGAACGAAAAGCTCTGCTCGAGCGTGAGGCTCTGGCCGAGCACGCGGATGCCGCGCCTGGCGCAGCTTTCGAGCCATTTCAATTGTCCGCGGAAGCGATCCGGATACTGGTCGTTGACCAGGATCGCGTTGTAAAGAATCGGCCGGCCGCTCGCCAGCGCCAGGTCCTCATAATGTTTCTCGGAATGGGCCTGCAGGTCGCCACCGTATTCGGTGGCCTCCGGCAGGTAAGTCATCTGGATAAATCCCTCATTACGCTCGCCGAGCACGCGCGCAAAGGCGAGCGCGGTTTCGTCGGCCATCAGGTCGGTGACCATCGGCGAGCCGTCGAAATCTGCCTGCACGCTGTTCCTGCCGAAGCGTTGCGCCGACCATCCGCATGCGCCGTGGTCCATCGCCTCGTTGAGCAGGCGGCACATTTCGCGGGTCTCGGCTTCGGTCGGCTTGCGCCCCGACTTCGCATCTTCGAGACCCATCACCCAGATCATCAGCGGCGCGATCGGCATGAACGGCAGCATGTTGACGCCCTTGCGGCCACGCTCGATGCTGTCGAGAAATTCCGGATACGTCACCCAATCCCACGGCATCCCCGCCTTCATGGACGGATACGGAATGGCCTCGGTGCGCGTCATCGTGAGCATCGCGCGCTCGCGCATCTCGGGCTTGACCGGCGCGAAACCGAAGCCGCAGTTGCCGATCACCACCGAGGTCACTCCATGCCAGCTCGAGATCGTGCAGTACGGATCCCAGAACAGTTGCGCGTCGTAATGGGTGTGGAGATCGACGAACCCGGGCACCACGTAATGCCCACCCGCATCGATCGTCTTTTTGGCCTGATGGGCCTTCAGGTTGCCAATCTTTGCGACGAGGCCATTCTTGACCCCGATATCGGCCTGGTAGCGTGGCAGTCGAGTGCCGTCCACCACTATTCCGCCCTTGATGATAACGTCGTATTCCGCCATGTCGATTCCTCCGCTCCGCGACAGCGCATCGAGGCCGCAGCGCGCGCTAATGTGATCGGTCCTGTTTCGCTTATAGATCAAACCGCGGCAGGCGAACAGGATCACGCACAGGGCGCGCCCGCGGAGGAAGCGGAATCGGCTCTCAGAAGTTAATTAATGAATACAGTTCGAATCGCTCACCTGGCCGAAGACGTTGTTGTACCAAAGGTCGTCGCCGCACTTGTGATTCTCGTCAACCAGGTCGAAGCTGCCCTGATTGCCATTGGCGGTCATGTTGGTGATCGCGTTGCCGTTACTGCCCTTCGTAACCGTGATCCCGGTCCCGGTATTGCCGTTCGTCCCCGAATTGGAGAGATGATTGCGATCACTGCCCTTTGATCCGCAGCCTTTCTGATCGGACTTCCCGCAGCCTAGCAGCAGTCCGTCATTGCCGTTGGTATTCAGCGACGACGTGAAAATCTGATTCTGACTCGAGTTATCAAGGTCCACGCCGTAAGCGCCGTTCGAATTGGACGTGCAATTCGTCAACGTGTTCTCGTTGCTCGATCTTAGCAGCACACCGGACGCGCCGTTGCTGATCGTGTCGAAGTTCAGCAGCCGATTGCCGCTGCCGTTGCGGATTTCGACTCCGCTCTCGCCGTTGAAGCTGGCATTGAAATCATCGAGCGTGGTGTTGCTCGCGGTTTTCAACAGGATGCCCGCCTTGGTGTTGCCGTGCTGATTGAAAAGATTGCCGCCGATCTGCCGGAATAGTTCGATCACGCTGTTATTCGCGTTATCTTCGATTCCCACGTTCCAGCTATTGATAATCGCCTGATCCGCGGCACCGGCGTCGGTGCCTTGGACCACTGCGAAGCCCGCGCTGTTTTGAATCAGTATGCCGGTTCCCGACCCGGCGCCGATGATCGCAAATCCTTTGGCATTCAGGATGACGTGATCGGCCGCTATCTCGATGCAGCTGTTGTTCGCCGTCAGCCCCTGCGTCGAATCGAGATCATTCGCAACTTCGTAGGTACCCGTCGTATCGATCACACAGCCGCATTCTGTGATACTCGCACTGCACGACGCCGGCTTCGCTTGCGCCGAACCCGTCAGTGCAACCACCAAGGCCGTCACACCTAGCGCTCCGGCAGCCATCCCTGTTATCCAGTCGACCAGCACTCCGATACTACTTTTTGCCATCATCTCCTCACTTTTTGGTGATATATTCGCTGACGTTACCAGCGATCCCGGTGAGGCACTACGCTTTTTCTGCCAAGTGGGATAAAAATAGCGGATTAGAGTTAGTATTTTCGTGCGTTAATTCTTGAATGCGGTACAAACGTCGAACGCAGGGTGATGCTGGTCCAGCGCCAAAAAAATGGCGGGCCGACAATCTGCCGGCCCGCCCGCTCCGCGACGAATCGCGCGTTTCAGTTACAGTTCGCTAATGCTCAGCCGCCGTGACGCAGCAGGCGTCCCGGTACGGCTCCGGTCTCCTTGTCGTCCTCGATAATCGCCTCGCCGTTGACCATGACGGCCTGTGTAGCCCTTCGGCACGCTGCACCCGGCGCCATTCGCCGCCCGGGAAGTCGTGCACGATTTCCATCGGCAGGATCTTCAGGTTGTCGAAGTCGTAGACCACGACGTCGGCCGCAGCGCCTTCGACCAGCGTGCCGCGATTCTTGAAGCCTGCGCACATCGCAGGCTGCGCGCTCAGACGGAAATGCGCCTCTTCGAGCGACATCACGTCGTTCTCGCGCACGAACTTGATCAGCGCTTCCGTCGGATAACGGCCGCCGGTGAAGAACTTGGTATGCGCGCCGCCATCGGATACGCCGAAGATCGGCTGCGATTCCGAATGGATCATCTCCGACATGTTCTTCACGTTCATGTTGACCGGCGGCGTGTAGAAGTCGGTGTTCAAGCCGTCCGCCGTCGCGATATCGAGCATCGCATCGACGACGTGCTTGTTCTCGGCCTTCGCGATCTCGCCGATCGTCATGTTCTCGTACTTCTTCAGGTCCGCGCGCTTGCATTCGAGCACGATGATCTCGTCGATCTTGTTCGTGATCAGTCCGGTCTGCTCGACCTTGCGCAGCTCGGGCCGGCGCTCCGGATCGGACAGCTTCATCAGCCGATCTTCGATCGGGCCGGTGGTGCACTCACGCCATGCCGGCATATCGTCCCACAGGTTCCAGTCCTTGAAGCGAGAACGCGAAGTTCAGTTCCAGCGTCGCACTCTGGCCGAGCACGCGGATACCGCGCTTCGCGCAGCTTTCGAGCCACTTCAGCTGGCGCTTGTAGCGCTCCGGATACATGTCGTTGACGGCGATCGCGTTGTACAGAATCGGCCGGCCTGCCAGCAGCGCCAGTTCCTCGTAATGCTTCTCCGAATGGTCCTGGCCGTCGCCTTCGTACTTGCTCGCGTCCGGGACGTACGACATCTGGATGAAGCCTTCGTTGCGCTCGCCGAGCACCTTCGCCATTTCGAGCGCGGTCTCGTCATGCATCAGGTCGGTCACCATCGGCGTGCCGTCATAGTCGGCCTGCACGCTGTTCTGCCCGAAGCGCTGCGCCGACCATCCGCACGCGCCATGGTCCATCGCCTCGTTGACGATGCGCTTCATCTCGTTGGTCTCGGCGTCGGTCGGCATGCGGCCCGACTTCGCCGCCTCGAGGCCCATCGCCCACACCATCACGGGCGCCATCGGCACGAACGGGCAGCAGGTTGACGCCCTTCGGATGGCGGTCGATGCTGTCGAGAAATTCCGGATAGGTGACCCAGTCCCACGGCATTCCGGCCTTCATCGAGGCATACGGAATCGCCTCGGTCCGCGTCATCGTGAGCATCGCACGCTCGCGGAAGTCCGGCTTGACCGGCGCGAAGCCGAAGCCGCAGTTGCCGATCACGACTGACGTGACGCCGTGCCAGCTCGAGATCGAGCAGTACGGATCCCAGAAGAGCTGCGCATCGTAATGCGTATGCAGATCGACGAAGCCCGGCGCGACGATCTTGCCCTTCGCGTCGATCGTCTTGTCCGCCGTATGTTTCTTCAGATTGCCGATCTTGGCAATCTTGCCGTCCTTGATCCCGACGTCGGCCTGGTAACGCGGCAGCCGCGTCCCATCGACGACCATTCCGCCGCTGATGATTACGTCAAATTCTGCCATGTGTGATCTCCTTTGGAGCGAGCGCAGCTCGATCGCTGGCGCATCGCCCAACGCTGCTGAATTTTCCCAATGTTCGCTCTGTTCCCCAGCCTGTAATCCTAATATACCCCAACAGCACTACTTATAACCGTTATCCGCCCTAAACGAATCCAAACGCAAGCACACGCCGTTCTCGCCGCCACCGGCGCGCCACCGCTCATCCATAACTCGCTCGCAAAAAATAAATCGTCTTGCGTGCCGGCTGAATCCGTGGAGTAACCTAGTAAATGACCATTTACTTGTCAAACGGAATCGACCGGCGATGCGAAATCCTTCGCTGATCGCGCTTTCCGCTCATTCGGGGCGCCGGTCCCCAAATCTGCCTTCGCTTGAAACAGCGTGGGGATTCGGCAAGTCTGTTAAGGCCGTGAGCACGTGAAAAAGTGAAAAAAACGAAAGCAAAAATCGCGCGGAAACCGCCCACCCTCGCGAAGTCGGCGCAGCGCAACCTCGCAACTTCCACCCCCACTACCACTCGCGACCGGATCGTCAGCTCCGCGATGCATCTCTTTGCGACGCTTGGCTTTGCGAACACCTCGATGCCCGCGATTGCCAAACGCAGCGGCATCACTCCCGGCGCCATCTACCGCCATTTCGAGAGCAAAGCGGAATTGCTGATGGCCGTGGTGCGCTCCGCCCTCGACACCCTGCCGACCAGCGTCCGATTGCTCGAACCCGCCCGCATCGATCCCTTCGAGCTGCCCGAATTTGCCGCCAGCTACGTGAGACCGGAGCATAAGCTGATCCGCCAGCTGTCGCTCGAGATTCATCTGGCCGCCAGCCGCGAGCAGGACGCCCGTAAGCTGCTCGATACCGTTAATCAGGACGTTACGCAGGCCATCTGCCGCAGTATCGAGGGCGCTCAGGACCAGGGGCTTTTCAGCCGCACCCTCAATCCCGATTTCAGTGCGCGGTTCCTACTCGTGATGATCATGGGACTCACTCACATGGACACCCTCGAGCCCCATCTGATCGGCGATTCGGCGTGGCACGATTTCGTCCTCGAACGCATATCGGCCGTCCTCGGATTTAAGCCGCGTCCGGCGGCCCAAGCCAACTCCAACCACCGCATCGCCTCACCCGCGATCAGCGACCGCGACTGAATCTCCCGGAGGCAACCACGATGGCCGAAATCACGCACCGCTTCATCACCACCAACGGCATCAAGATGCACTGCGCCGAAGCCGGCACCGGACCGCTCATCCTCCTATGCCACGGGTTTCCCGAGTCATGGTATTCATGGCGTCATCAACTCCGCGCCCTCGGCGACGCCGGCTTCCACGCGCTCGCCCCCGACATGCGCGGCTACGGCCAGACCGACCGGCCCAAAGAAGTCGAGGCCTACGACATCTTCCAGTTGACCGGCGATCTCGTCGGACTCGTCAATGCTGCAGGCGGCCAGCCCGCCGTAATCGTCGGCCATGATTGGGGCGCATGGATTACGCAAGCCGCCGCCCTCTTCCGCCCCGACCTCTTCCGCGGCGTCGGCCTGCTCAGCGTGCCATTTCTGCCGCGCCTTTCGATCAGTCCGAGCGAGTGGGAGCAACAGAAATATCCCGGCAAGATTTTCTACCAGCAGATGTTTCGGACGCCAGGCTCGGAGCAGTTCTTCGAAGCCGATGTCCGCGGGTCGATCCTGGGCGCGCTCTATTCCGCGTCGGGCGAGCCGCCTGCGGAACAGCAATGGAAATTCGCGATCGATCCCAAGGACGCGGCTAACATGATGCCGCCGCCGCCCAAAAAGCCCAGCTTCGTCACCGACGCCGACGTCGATTTCTTCGTCAATGAATTCACGCGCACCGGTTTTGCCGGCGGTCTCAATTACTATCGCAACGTCGATCGCAACTGGGCCTTAACGCCCTTCCTCGACGGCGCCAAATTGCGCCAGCCCACGCTGTTCATCGCCGGCGACCGCGATGGCGTCCTCGGCTTCTGGGGCGAGGAAGTCGAGACTCTCGAACGAAACGTGCCGAACCTGGTTAAGAAGGTGATCCTCCCGGGCGTCGGCCATTGGACTCAGCAGGAACGTCCCGATGAAGTGAACCGCCTGCTAATCGAATTCCTCAAAGGCCTCAAATAGGGCGAGCGCGGCAGCCGCAGCACTCGCACGTGGGAGACACGCGCCCGAGCGCGTAACGGGAAGGGTGGTGGAAGAACGCAAAACTGTAGATCTTTTCTGAAACCTCAATGAGGTTTCAGACTTCCCATTGGGCATGAGCGAGAACCATGAGCGAACGACACCGCTAATCGCCCGCTTTCGATCGCGACGCTTTAGACCGATTCTCGAGACTTGCGCCTGTGCGCAGATCAAATCTACTTTTTTTCTGTGCGGGCGGAGAAAACTCCGGGGAATGACGAAACCCTTGCTGCCGAGCCTTTGAATACCACTGCATGGCGGTCTCTCGATCGCCTCGTAACAGCGCGATGGTTGCGAAATTGTTCGAGGCCAATCCGCTTCCTTTCGCCGAAGCCAATGCGTACCACCTCATAGCTTCGTCTTCATCGATAGCTATGCCTCGGAGGCCAAGTTGGTAGATAGAACCTATGGCAACTTGTGCCTGGGAATGCCCCTCCTCAGCTAAGGTCTTCAGAATGCGATAGGCGGTTTTGTAATCACATGCCCGATTTGCACGCATCCCTTTAGGGTACTGTTTGCTTCGTGTAGTCATATAGCCGTGTCGCCTGAACCAGTCTCGCGACACTCGAGCAGCGCGAGCGCCAATCAATTATACCGCGCACCTATCTTTCAAATGGGAAGTCTGAAACCTCAATGAGGTTTCAGTAGAAAGCTAAAGTTCTTTCTTCCTTGTACCACCCTCCCCTCTCTTTCCCTACCTCCCCTTGAACTCTGCCTGCCGCTTCGCGAGGAATGCGCCCATCCCTTCGACGCGGTCTTCGGTGCCGAAGAGGAACGCCATCGCCTGTCGCTCGGCCTCGATCCCGGTCTTCAAGGTCCGCGTTCATCCCGGTATGGACGAGGAGCTTGGCGCAGCGCACGCCGAGCGGCGGCATCTTGAGCAAGCGCCGCGCGAGGTCCATCGCGGTATCGAGCACCTGCGCTGCGGGCACGACCGCATTGACCAGCCCGTGATGGAGCGCTTGCGCCGCCTTGAGCGGTTCGCCGAGGTAAATCATCTGCTTGGCGATCGCCGGCGGCAGCATCTTGGCGAGCCGCTGCGTCCCGCCGGCGCCGGGCAGCACGCCGATCAGGATTTCCGGCACCCCGATCGATGCTTCCTCGGCCATGATCCGAAAGTCGCAGACCAGCGACAGTTCGCAGCCGCCGCCGAAGGCCAGCCCATTGATCGCCGCGATCGTCGGCCGGTCGAGATCGTCGATCGCGTTGAAGGTTTTCTGGATATTCTCGATATGCGTCATGAAGTCGCCGCTGGTCTCGATACTGTTGAGGCTGGCGATATCGGCGCCCGCGCAAAAGGCGCGTCCATTGCCGGTGAAGACGACGACGCGGACGTTCTTGTCGGCGCGGATATTAGCGGCGAGTTCGCCGAACTCACGCACCATCACGTTATCGATCGCATTGAGCTTGCTGGGGCGATTCAGCCGCACCAGCGCAATCCCGTCGGTCAGCGAGTATTCAAACGATTGGTACATCGTATCCTCCGCAATTTCGATCTCGATTCCGAACAATTAAACGAAGCTTTCCCGAGCAGTCGAGCAAAGGAGCCATTTTTTGTGAAGATCAGCGTGCATCCGGAGCATCGCGAGCGTCACTCGTGATCGTCGCGGCGCACTCTTCCAAATGGGAAGTCTGAAACCTCACCACTAGGCGAGCTTGCGAGCCGAGCCAACGAGCTCGTGAGCTGCGCGAGGTGCGTTAAGATAAAGTCGGTTTCAGAAAGAAACTACAGTTCCTGGTTCCCCGACCACTCTCCTCGTGCGCGCTTGCGGAGCGCCGTACCGCGTGTGGATACTTATTCCCGATGGATAATGCCGACCGCAACGCCGACGACCTCCAGGTAAGCTGGCGCGCCTTCGTCTTCGGGCCGCTCGCGACGGTTCTCTTTTTCGCCGCGCTATGGTTCAACGACGGCGGCACTGCCGTCCTTGGCATAATTCTGCTGAGCGTGTCGTTTACGCTCGTGATGGTTTGGGTGATGCTCGCCGCACGCGCCACCGCAATCCGAATTCCCCGTTGACCGCGTTCATTCCCAAGTTGACCGCATTCCTGGTGCTGGGCTCAGGCTTTCTCGCTGCCACCCGATGGAAAACGGATAAGCGTATCAGTGCGATCGAACTGGGCTTTGCCGCCTTCTATATCCTCGCCGGCTACCTCGCGAATCGCACCCTCGACGCCAAGCACAAGGCCCCGCCGCTCAAGGCCGTAACCCGCCGCAGACGCTAAACCCAGCAGGCAGAAGAACGAAACCAGACTCTTTTTCTGAAACCTCAGTGAGGTTTCAGACTTCCCATTTGTAAGATTGCTGCGTTCTGCATAATTGGGCCCCAAACCGGCATCGTTCACCGCTCGTGCTCACTCTTCCCCGACGCGATTCGCGAGTGTCAGCGCCCGAGCTGCTCGAGCAAAAATATCCCTGCCAATAGCATCAGGATCGTGCCAGCCGCGCGGGTCGCACGCCGCTCGTAGCGCTGACCCAGGCGCGACCCGAACGCGAGGCCGATAAAAGTAAAGACGGTCGTCGTCATCGAGACCGTGACCAGCAGCGGCAGCAGGGGGATTCGGGCGGCCGGCAAGGCGACGCCGACGCCCAGCGAATCGAGGCTGATCGACAGTGACGTTAGCAGCAGGCCGGCGCCGCGAGTGACATCGAATTCTGCTTCGGACTCATGCCGCAACGAATTCCACACCATCAGTCCGCCGATCGCGGCGAGCAGCGCGATGCCGATATAGGTCGCGATCGCGCCCAGCAATTTCCCGGCCCCGGTGCCCAGTTCGTAGCCGACGACCTGCATCGCGATTTCGGCGCCGGCGAAGGCGATTCCAAGGCGCACGCTCGCCTCGAAGGCGAGCTGGGCGACGCCCACGCTGATCGAGACGGCGAGTACGTCCAGCCCCACCGCGAAAGCCACCGCGACGACCTTTACCAGCATCCTGAGGTCATGCTGAATTTCCAACCGACTCCTCCGTACTCCGCTCAAGCTCCCGGTCGCATGCCTGGCTAGCCGCGAGGCCCGCGACTGCGGGCGCCGTTCCGACCGGACGGCTGGCCTCCATCGTCTGATAGGAGTACACTGCTACAAGATGGCAGGTCGAAGAGCTTCACATGCCTGACGGCCGTCAAAAGAGCCTCCGCCAAGCAACTGCCAGGCAAGCGAAGCGGCGGCTCCCCCGACTCGCCACCGCCTACGATCGTCGTTACGTCATGCGGCGGCTCTGACGATTCGCTGGCACGTCCCGCGACGGTCTCCTGGAGCGCCGCGTTCCGGCTCCCCGTTAAGCCGCCGTCGACCATGATTTCCGCAATCCAGTCAGAGGAATGGAACCATTTACCCCGTGCCATCAAAAAACAACGCCCGCCCCGTCAACGCCGGCACCTTATCCCTCAATCGATCGTCGCTTCGCGGAATCGATTCTCCCGGTACATAACAAAGCCAATTTATGCCGGGGAAATATGGCCTTTCTCGTTTTCGGGTGGTCGAAAATGCGCTCAATGCAGCACGGAATTGACGATTTCTTCAGCAATCAGCTTCTTCGCCTGATGCTCGTCCTCGCCCGGATGGAACACCGCAATCACGATCATCTCATCGTTCGAGCCGCTCAGCGAAACGCGCGCGACGATCACGTTGTCGAAATCCTTGGGCTGCATCCGATGCGCCCGCCGCGCCGCGCCTTCGTAACCCTGCAACATGTAATCCTGCGTATCGCCGGTATAACCCGGCGTTCCGGGCGCCGCCGGTGGTCCGGCTGCAGCACCGGTGATCGGCGGCTGACATGGCATCCCGGGAACACACCCGCTGGGATCATCTGGATCCGGTCCAAGGTCGGCATGCGTCTGGAGCCGGTTGAAAAGATTCTGCATCGGCGTCGCTCCCGGCGGCAGCATATGATTCTCGGCCCGGGCTCGCGCGAGCGCGGCCTCATCGACGTCCGTACCAGTATCGCCAACCGGCGGCGGCGTCGCCCCCGCCGACTTCAGCAGCGCCTCGATCTCCGGAGCGCCCGGCGCCAATTGCTGCAACGATACGCCCGGCCGCAGCGCCTCCTGGGTCACCGAGACCGACAAAGTGACCGGCGACGTCGCATTGGCATCGGCGCTCCGATGCTCCGCGGCGAAGTCCTGTCGCAGCACATCGGCTACGATCGCGTCGGTCGAGAACGCCACCACCTGTGCCGCGTCGGGCACCGTGACCTTGCCCGACTTGCGAACCTCGAGCGCCCACGCTTGCGGTGCCATAGTGCCGAGCAGGCCGACGGCAATCAACGCAAATATGACCGAAGGTCTCGGCATGAGGCGCAATTAGATTCCGTGATCGACGCCAGCGCAAGCCGCTGGTTACGGCAGCTTCTGATCGAGCAGTTCGCGGACCCGCGCTGCTCGCCAGTTCTTCAATCGATCGCTCAATGCAGCATCGCCAAGCGCGATAATCGCCGCCGCGAAGAGGCCCGCATTCGCGGCGCCGGGCTTTCCAATCGCCATGGTTGCCACCGGCACACCCTTGGGCATCTGCACGATCGAGAGCAGCGAATCGATACCGTTGAGGCTCGTCGTGGGCATCGGCACACCGATCACCGGCAGCAGCGTCTTGGCGGCGATCACGCCGGCCAGATGAGCCGCACCGCCGGCGCCCGCGATAATCGCGCGCAGTCCGCGGCCCGCCGCACTCGCCGCGTACTCGAGCGTGAGGTCGGGCGTGCGATGTGCCGATAGCACTCGCACTTCATGCGCCACCTGGAGTTCGCTCATGACCTCAGCCGCCGCCGCCATGTACTCCCAGTCGCTCTTGCTCCCCATGATCACACCGACCAGCGGTGCCTCCACCGATGCCATCGCATGCCACCTCCGTCGCCCTTGCTATAATCGCACGAGGCTGCTGCGCAGATATAGCGGTGTCAAGCAGCATCACTTTGCGGGATGCGCTTCGGCGACGACGGAGAATCACTGGATGGCTACCCCAATTCCGAAAAACCACTGCCCCTTCACTACGACGGAAGTCATTCGGGCGACGAGCGCCAGGTACCTCGGTGGCAAGGAGATTTCATTCGAGGGCGTCAGTATCGATTCGCGTTCGCTCGCGCCGGGCGCACTGTTCGTCGCCTTGCGCGGCATGCGCGATGGCCATGAGTTCCTCGGCGCAGCGGCCGCACTCGGTGCGACCGGAGCGCTGGTCGAACGCGGACGCGGTCAGCCAGGGATGGCGTGCTTCGAAGTTGAAGACACGCTCGCGGCGCTCGGCGCGCTGGCGCGGTTTCATCTGAATCGAACGCGCGCTCATCATCAGCTGCCGACGATCGCGATCGGGGGCGCGGCGGGGAAGACGACCACCAAGGAACTGACCGCCGCGATTGCGCGCGCGCTGTTCGGCGAAATCCTGGCGACGCCCGGTAATCTCAACAATCTCATCGGCGTGCCGATGACGATCCTCACGTTGACCAATGCGCATCGCGCGGCGGTACTCGAATGCGGGACAAATCAACGCGGCGAGATCGAAAGGCTGGCGCGGATCGTCGCGCCAGACGTCGCCCTCGTACTCAACGTTGACGTCGAACATACGGAGGGGCTCGGATCGCTCGAAGGGGTGGCCGACGAGGAAGCGGAACTCTACCTGACTGCAGGCGTCGCGATCGTCGGCACCGCTGAGGCGATGTTGCTCGCGCGCATTCCAGCCGGAATGGAAACAGTGAAATTCGGCGCGACCACCGACGCCGACGTGCGGCTGGCAAGCCGCGTCGTCATCAGTCCGGGACGGCAGCGAATCGCGATCGCGCTGTCTCGATCGATGACCGCCGAGGGCGTGGACGCGTCACTCGAGGCCAACCTCCAGTTGCTCGGCGCGGCGTCCGCGATGAACGCGGCGGCCGCCATTGCAGCGGTAGTCGCCGCATACGCGCGACCGCTCGCCCGCAATGATCTGGCGGCGATCGCTCGGGCATTGGCGGCCGTCGAGCCCGTCGCCGGCCGCCTCTCGACGCGTGAGGTAGCCGGCATCGTCGTCATCGACGACACTTACAACGCCAACCCGCGCTCGGTGCGCGTCGCGCTCGACGCGGCGCGCGAGACCGCCGACGGCTTGCGCACGCGCCTGGTCGTCGCGATCGGCGATATGCTCGAACTCGGCGATCTCGCCGAGTCGATGCATGCCGAGGCGGTGCGCGACATCTGCCGCGCGCGACCCGACGCCTGCGTTGCGGTGGGTAACCAGATGGCGTCGGCACTCGACGCAGTTACGCGCGATGGCGACTTGCTGCCGCGCCCTCCCCTGCTCAAGCGTTGTGCCGACAGCGTCGCAGCCGCAACTATCGTGAGCGACCTCGTGCATCCCGGCGACGTTTTGCTGGTGAAAGGTTCGCGCGGCATCGCGATGGAACGGATCATCGAGGCACTCGAAATGCCGAACGGGTGTATAGCTTGACGTACCGACCGCTCCAGCAAATGGAACGAGAAAGGCAATCCTTCACCGCGCGTTAAGAACACCTTTTGCTCATCCGCCACGCCGAACGATATCGTGCGCGTCTCGCTCCAGCGTCTCGCGAAAGACCGGATGACTAATCGCGATCATGCGTCGAACGCGCTCGGCCAGCGATTGGCAGCGCAACTCAGCCGCACCGAACTCCGTCACGATGATATCGGCGTCGCTCCGGGCGGTGGTGACGACGGCGCCTTCGAGATGCGGCACGATGCGACTGATCGAATCGTCGCGGGCGGTCGCCGGCAATGCGATCACCGAGCGCCCTTGCGGCGACAGTTGGACGCCGCGCACGAAGTCGACCTGTCCACCGACCGCGCCAACATACACGCCCGCGGCGACTTCCGCATTGATCTGTCCCGTCAAATCAACTTCGATTGCCGAGTTAAGCGCGACCATCTTGCCGAGCCGGCCGAGCACCAGCGGATTGTGAATATGCGCGGGCGTGAACAATCGAATCGCGGGATTGCGATGCGCGAAGTTATACAGCCGGCGCGTCCCGACCAGGCATCCAGTGGTGGCGAAGCCGGTGTCGATCGGCTTGCGCGCGTTGGTCATCGCACCGCTCTCCATCAGGTCGGCGGTGCGGTCGCTGATCAGCCCCGAATGAAATCCGAGATCGCGGCGGTCGCCCACACTCGCCAGCACGGCGTCGGGAATCGCGCCAACGCCGATCTGAATCGTGGTGCCATCTTCGATATAGCGGCCGACGTGTCGCGCGATCGATTTCTCGACCGGGCCGATCGATTGCGCGCGAATCTCAACCGGCGGACGCGAGGTGCGAACGATATAGTCAATCCGCGCCGACTCGACCCCGCCCTCGCAAGAGGTCCACGGCACTTGATCGTTGACTTCGGCGATCACGACGCGCGCGTTCTTCATCGCCGCCTGCTGAAAGTCGTTGCCCAGCGCGAAACTATATTCACCGCGATTGTCGGGCTCGCTCAGTTGCACAAGGACCACGTCGGCGCGAAAGACGCCTTGTTCGAAGAAGCCCGGAATCTGCGACAGGTGACACGGCACGATTCGCAACAAGCCGTCGCGCGCGAAACCACGGAGACTGCCGATCGCGCCAAGGCTGCTGAAGGTCAGTACGTCGGCGTGCTCGCGCTGAAGCGTGCGTCGGGAACGTACGCCGCCAAGGAATATGTTGGCGTGACCGATTCGATGCCGCTGTTCGAGCAGCTTTTCCACTAGCGTGGCCGGCTCACCCGCGCCCTGCCCCCAGACGATATGGTCACCGTCGCGGATGATGGTGGCGAGGTCGAGTTCCTCGAGGCTGATCTCTTTCGGCATACAGAATTTAGGCGCGGCTCGCGCGCGCACGGAGAATCGCACAAACGACGGGCCAATTGCCACGCTCCTGTTCTGCTGGGACCGCATCTGAATGCCGAGCGCTATTGCGATATTGAAATCTTCGATCGTAGCGCTCCGCTATCGTCACGCACAAAAAAGTGTGCACGCCTCGTGCAAAGACAATCCGTCTGGGATATATGCGAACGGAATTCGGCAGCCAAAAAGAAGTCAACGCAAACGGCGCCGAAACGTCAAATATGAAAAGGATTGTGAGTGGTACAGGGCATGAAGTGTTTTTATCAGTTCGCCTTCATCATTTTGATCAACCTGCTGTTGGCAACGCTGCCGACGCCTGCAGGCGCACAGCAGCCGCCTGCAACTTCAGCGTCCGCGCCTGATACCGGTGCAAAGGCCCCGGTAAATCCGACCTCGTCCGCAAACGCGAAAGCGAACGATCCGATAACTACCGACGCCGGCGGAATTCCAGTCGGCACGGTAATAACGGTACAGAACTGGCAACAGTACCGGCAGTTCATGTCCGACGGCCTCGTCGACCTTTTTTCCGGCAAGTACTACTGGAAGATGCCGGCGGATGTATCGATGCCGGTAGGACCGACCGTCGTAAATCCGCTGCCGAAGAATTATCTGGCTGCGACGAAAAAGTATTCCGGTCAGGTAAAGGTCGTGCAACGTCCTGACGGTGGCTTGAGCCTGGACGGCTATCAGGGCGGGTTGCCGTTTCCGAATCCAAAAGAGCCGCACAAGGGCTGGAAGGTCCTGGCCAACGTCTGGTACCGCTATATTCCGCACCTCTCATACATCAGCAATGGGGGCGGATGTACACTCAACAGCGCCGGCAATATCAATTGCTCCACTGGCGATGTGGTGTATCGGCAACTGAGCTACAACACCGACCCCGGAACGAGCAACGAGATTGATCCCCAAGGCAGGTTCTATACTCAATGGTTCATGATCCTCGAACCGGAACAGGATCGCTATACGGCCTCGCTCACGATCGCCTACAACGATCTCAAGCGAACGCAGGATATATATGCCTTTATTCCATCGCTGCGGCGTTATCAGGCAGTGTCCGCGATGGCGCGCTGCGGGCAAACGTCAGGCATGGATATCAACCAGGATGATTATCGCTCGGGGTTCAATTCCAATATTACCCAGTTCAACGTCGACTATCTCGGCGAAAGAAAGGTATTGTCGCTGATTCTTTCAAAAATGCCTGATAGTAAATTCCCCGACGGTTACGACATGCCGTTGGGATGGCCGAGGCCGTCGTGGGGCAATTGGCAGTTGCGCGATACCGACATAATTAGTGCCGCCAAAATTCCATCCGAGAGTAGCGGCTATTGCTATGGCAAGCGTGTGATGTATGTCGACAAGGCCGACTCGGCGCCGTTGTGGGAAGAGTTGTACGATCCGAAGGGCGCTCTTTGGAAGATCGGCGGCCTCTTCTTGCACACGGTTGATGTTCCCAATATCGGGCCAGTCGACTCGTCAGGATCGTTAATCTACGCTTTCTGGGACATCCAGAATAATCACGCTTCGATCATCGCGGACCCAACCGACAATAGTCATCTGTTTTACGTGAACGAGCAGACGCCCAAGGAGTTTCTCGACGAAAACAGGTACTCGACTCCGAGTGGGCTGAACTTGATTATGCGATAGTCAATTGGAAATATTCCAGAACGCGGCGATAGTGCATTCAAATAATACGACCGAAATCAAATGACTAGCGTCGCGCGGTAAACCGTAGAGGAGAATCGACCGTGGAAAAGACCTTTACCAAACGGACTGTGAGCGCGGAACTGGCGGCCAAGATGATCGAAGCTGCGGTCGCCAAAGCGAAATCACTGGGCGTCCCGCAGGTGGTCGCGATCCTCGATGAAAGCGGCCTCTTGAAGGGCTTTTGCCGCATGGATGGCGCGCCGCTGATCAGCATCGAAGTGTCGCAGAATAAGGCTTACACCGCACTTCTGGGCGCACCGTCGCACGAATTTTTCAACCGGATTAAAGACAATCCGGCGTTGCTCGCCGGCGC
This sequence comes from uncultured delta proteobacterium, assembly GCA_963774705.1. GTDB lineage: Bacteria > Desulfobacterota > Binatia > Binatales > Binataceae > JADMIL01. The sequence goes on along the minus strand of CAVZFW010000016.1, from coordinate 94,201 downwards.
TCCGCACATTCCGCGCATCGCGGTCTTTGGCGGCGGACTACCGATCATGATCGATGGCGCAGTGGTCGGCGGCATCGGTGTAAGCGGCGGTTCGGTGGAGCAGGATATCGAATGCGCGCAAGCCGGCCTCGACGCGATTCGCTAGCGCTTAAGATAATCGCGCCTCGCGGGCACGCCAATTAGCTATTGGCGCGCCCGCGGACCGGGCTCAATTCGCTGTCCGCGTTTAGATCTGAAAGTCGTCTTTGCGCGGCCGTTTGCTCTTTGGCTTGGAACCGCGTGCTGCTTCGAGCTCGAACTCCTCGAGTTCTTTACGGACTTGATCGAGGTGCTGGAGAAATTCGTGCGCCTCGATTTTGATTCGAGCCTTGCAGCTCAGGCAGACTACATGGGTTTCGGCATTCTCTTCGAAGTCGCTGACCGGCACCGGATTAACGTGAGCGCATTGTGGACAGAGGATGTCGATGGTCTGGTCTTCAAACATACCGTACTCCTCGAATAGTCGTACTTTCGCAATGCGATCCGCCTCGTCATCGTTGATCGGGCAGCCGTGTGTAGGCGTTGAAGTTCCCGAAGAGCTGCTCGTCCGGCATCTCGGATCGGGTCACCGCCTCGACCAGCAAACGCCCGCCGACAAAACATCCCTTCCACGATTGCCCCAGCCCACCAAAGGTTTCGTCGCGATCGCCGCGCGAGCGCGCGGCATTGATTCCCACTTTATAGGAACGCAATTGCGCGGCGACTTTAGTCGTTAGAGAAGCGTCGTCGCACGCAATCGTAGAGACCAGCGAACCGTTGGATACGTTCATCTCATGAATCAACTCGTCGATGCGGTCGACCACAAGGAACGTGTCGACCGGTCCGAACGGCTCGAGATGATAGAGCGTGCAATGCCTGGGAATGTCGAGCAACGCGACGGGAGCGAAGTAAGCGGATCGATCCTGACCGGGGACGAAGCAATGGTCGTCGAACTCGGCCTCGAACAGACAAGTGGCCCCACGCTGAACCGCCTCATTCACGTCAGCGCGAAGCTCGGCGACCTTTGCCGGGGCTGATCAGTGGACCGAAATCGAACGATGGCGGAGCGTCGGCTCCGGCCGGAGCGCGCGACCGGATGGCCGAAGCGCAGCGATTTCACGACCTTCAAATAAGTATCGAGAAAGCGCGGAAAGAGTTTGCGCTGCACCACGAACCGGACATAGGCGGTACATCGTTGCTTACCGTATTCGAAGCCCTTCTTGATTTGCTTTTCGAGCTCCGGCCAATTGGAAAATTCCCACACCCCGTAGGCGTTGATGCCTTCCATCTCCAACATGTAAGGGACGCCCCGCATCTCCATGCGTTCGGCGATCGCGTTGCCGGTTTCCTTGCCGCCGATGAACGATAGGCACGAGACTGCGGGGTCCGACACCAGCGCGCGGCTCAAGTCGCCACCGGGCCCACTGACCAGTGAAATCGGCAGACCTGCTCGCCGCGCGAACGCCGCCGAAATAGTCAAGGCGTACAGTCCACCGTCAGTCGGGGTCTTGATAATCGCACTATTGCCGGCGAGCACCTGCACGAGGACGGCGTGAAACAAGGCGGACAGCGGATAGTTCCACGAGGCGATATTGGAAACCATCCCGAGCGGCTGCCGACGAGCCAAGCATCTGTTCGATCTTTTCGATGTACCATTCGACGCCTGAAATACAGCGGTCGACGTCGGCTTCCGCGATTTTGAACGGCTTGCCGATCTCCCACATCAGGAGCGGAATCAGCAAGCCGCGATTTTGCTTCATATCATTCGAGGCATTGTCCGAACCCGGCGCCTGCGTTCATCGAGATCGACGCGTGCCCATGCAGCCTGTTCACTCGCGGCAAATTCCACTGCATTGCGCGCGACCTCGTATGAAATGAACGGCAGTGCGCCAAGCACTGTGCTGTCATTTGGCGTTTTGTACGGACGTTCGTAGCCCGGCTCCTGCCAGCTTCCGCCGATCAGGTTGAGAATGCGGCGATCGGAGTTGAACGCCTCCGGCACCAGTGCGCGCGTTTGCGCCAGAAGCTTGTCCCATGCGTACGCCGGCAGGATGCTTACACCGGGTTGGGCTTTTGAACCGCCGGCGACGATTTCTGCTTTAGCTTCCGATTTCATCGACGTTCCTCTGCTGGATAATGGCATCAATCTGGGACGCATCGCCAAGGTACCATGCTGGGAGCTCGGATTCACTTGCACCCGCCGACCTCGATGATCCCTAATCACTCCCGCGATATGCAGGCGTTTGACGTCATAGTGGTCGGTGCGGGAGCCGCGGGTCTGATGTGCGCGATTAGCGCTGGACAGCGCGGCCGCCGAGTGCTCCTGCTCGAACACGCGGATAACCCAGGCGCGAAGATTCTCATATCCGGTGGCGGACGCTGCAACTTCACCAATCGCGAAATCTCGCCGGAGCGTTTTCTCTCCCAAAATCCGGATTTCTGCAAATCAGCGTTGAGCCGCTATAGCCAGTGGGATTTCATTACGCTCGTCGAACGCTATCGAATTGCCTATCACGAGAAAACTCTCGGGCAACTGTTTTGCGACGGTTCGGCGCGCGAAATCCTCAAGATGCTGCTGGCGGAGTGCGCGGCAGCCAACGTTGACCTGCGGTTGGGTCACAAAATCAGCGAGGTTAGTCGCGCCGATCGCTTCCGCATAGAGAGCAGCCACGGCAGCTTCGTCGCTCCAGCCATGGTGCTCGCGACGGGCGGTCTTTCGATTCCAAAACTAAATGCGACCGGATTCGCATATAACGTCGCTCGGCAGTTCCGCTTATCGGTAGTCGAACCACGTCCCGGCCTCGTGCCGCTGACGTTGCACGGCGAGGCGTTAGGCCTCTGCCAAACATTGTCGGGCGTTTCCGTCGATACGATGGTGGCTATTGGTCAGCAGAGTTTTCGCGAGAATCTCCTGTTCACCCATCGAGGTCTGTCGGGTCCGGCAATTCTTCAGATATCTTCCTATTGGCAAGAGGGTACGACCATTTCGATTGATATCGTGCCGGAGCTTGACGTGGAGGATTTCCTGAAACGGCGCAAACGCGCTCGTCCAAAGGCGCAACTCAAGACCGTATTAGCGGAGATTCTGCCAACGCGCCTCGCACACGCTGTGGTAGAGCCGCCCGAAGCGGGAATCATCGCGGACTTGCCGGATCGAAATATCGCCAAGCTCTCGGCGCGACTGAAACATTGGCAATTGAAGCCATCGGGATCCGCAGGATGGGCGAAAGCCGAGGTAACAGTCTGCGGCATAGACACCGCGGAGCTGTCATCGAAGACGATGGAGGTGCGCAGCGTGCCTGGCCTCTACGTAATCGGAGAAGCGGTCGACGTCACTGGATGGTTGGGCGGCTACAATTTCCAGTGGGCCTGGTCGAGTGGATGGTGCGCGGGACAAGCAATCTAGAACGGCGATCGAGCGGAGTCTAGCCGGCAGCAGAAAAGGTTGTATCCAACAGCTCCTTCTGCTGAGCAGAGAGTCGCCATCCTGATGCCCCGCAATTCTCGACCACCCTGGCAGTCTTGTCAGACTTAGGTATAGCGATTACGCCAGGCCGGGAGGTACACCAATTCAACGCAACTTGAGCCAGAGTCCTTTGCGCTTGCTGCGCGACCGCTTCCAACACCTTCATTCGTTCGGGATGCGATGATGACGCCGAACCCTTGGTGAGGTGGCCGCTATCCAGGGGAGTATAGGCGATGATGGTTATCTGGTTCGTCTCACAATACGGAAGTAGCTCGGCTTCAATCTGCCGTCGATTCAAATTGTACAAAACCTGGTTGGAGACGATCGGATACTTGCTTATAGCGGCTTGGGCGGCGCGAAGTTCAGCCGTCGAGAAGTTGCTGACCCCGATATATTTCACCAGGCCACGATCGACTAACGTCTCCATCGCACGCATCGTGTCCTTGATTGGAACAAGCGAATTCGGCCAGTGAATCTGGTACAAATCGATGTAGTCGATGTCGAGTCGCCGCAAACTGGCTTCCGCAGCTTTCAACACATCGTCATGGTGCAAATGGCTCCCCGAAACTTTCGTCGCAACAAATACTTCGTCGCGGATCCCTTTGATGGCCTCTCCGACAGTCTTTTCAGTTCCATAAGCCTCAGCGGTATCAATCAGGGTTGCGCCTAGTTTGATTGCGGCGCGCAGAGGGTCAACACCACCGCCATAGCGCCACACACCTACGCCAATTTCAGGAATCGACACAGCGGTATTACCAAGTTGCCTTTGTTCCATCTTGCTCGCCCCGATTGCTAAACTGCTTGTCGCCGACTCAATTGCGGCTAATCACCTATGTCTGCGATCAATCCTTTTTGCAGGCTATCACCTATGGTGCGACGCGGGACGACTCGGAGTTGACGCGACCAATTAGGTAGTCCGTAAGGTCCGCAACACCCGAGCGCTCGAAAGCTATTTGACGTTCACTGCATTTGTTACATTGCCCGCAATGCCTCCCATCAGTGGGAGCCATACAGCTCAAGGTCAACTGGAGGGGAAGGTGCTGGAAGCGCTTGATTACAGCCGACTTTCGCAAGTCCCTGAATGATGCTTTCACTTTCACGGAGTGGCCCAGACCGGTTGACAATGCCGCAGCAAAGGATCGAAAGAAGTCGATCGAAGCGTCTGGAAATGGATTTCCGCCGAGGGAACCGATAGCGACGCAATCGACGTCATGGGTGCTGCACCACACAGCCGCAAGACCAATCAGGAGTATGTTGCGTCCAGGCAGAAACACTGAAGTATCCGGCTCATCGGCGCCGGGGACACTCGCGCCGATGCTCCAATGGCTACCGTACATCGGGGCAACCGGAACCGAGAGCGTCGTCGGTCGCATCACATTAGGACTGCTCAAAGCGTTCACGAACGCATTCAGCGCCTTGAACTCCTCGTCCTCCCACGCCAGGCCGCAGCGCACATAAACCGGATATACGACAGCCGATTTCGCCTCATCAGCCAGCAACACGGAGCTATCCAGACCGCCGCTCGCCAGTACCGCAATACTATTCACTAACGTTTCTCCACGACCTTTATTGTCGAAAGGTCAACCGTTCCGAGAGGCCAGCCACCGAAAACGACAGATGTCGAACCCGGCTGATTTTACGTTTTGAAAGTAGGTAACATGATCACGCGGCCCCGATTTCATCGGAAAGAGTACACGTTTGTAGTAACGGGCGCCAATGCCAACTCGACCATCGCGAATGAATGTGCCATTGTGTCGCTCGATATCCGTATAGGTTAATTCTTTCACTGCACATCTAAGGACCGCGATGGACACCCGCAATAGCGCTTGGTATGTGGATTTTTTCGGCGACGACTACCTGAACATCTATCGCCACATTTTCACGGCAGAGCGTGCTGCGCAGGAGGTCTCGTTCGCCGAGCGAGTATTGAAATTGGCTCCCGGCGCACGGGTGCTCGACTTATGCTCGGGCCAAGGACGGCACAGCGTACCCCTCGCCCAACGAGGATATCGAGTCACTGCGTTGGATCTGAATCCGGACTATCTTCGACTCGCGCAAGAAGCGGTGGATGTACATAAGCTGACCCTCGAAACGATTGCCGCTGATATGCGCAGGATTCCGTTTGCGGGTAGCTTCGATGCGGTCATAAACATGTATTCCTCCTTCGGCTATCTGGAAACCGAGTCTGACGATCTACAGGTGCTGGAATCGGTAGCTACCGCGTTGAAGCCCCGCGCGCGCTTCTTCATCGACATGCTAAATCGTGAATGGGCGGTGGCCAATTATATACAAAATGACTGGCATGCCGGACCTGACGGCACACTGTATATCGAACGGCGCGAACTCGACTTCGTCTCGAGCCGCATGCACGTTAGCTTCACGATCGTCGACTCACGTGGCGGTCGTCGCGAATCGGTTGGGCATAACATCCGCCTTTACACGCTTACCGAGATTAGCCGTATGTTATCGCAAGCGGGATTTCGTGAGATAGCGTCGTACGGCGGCTTTAACGGCGAACCTTACTCCATCGAAACACGTCGAATGATCATTTGCGCCGAGCGGATCGCTTAGTCGTCGCTGGGTGTTTCTCATCGATCTGAACTATAGGTCCATGCATCTCCTTAAGCGTCGATTGACTTTCACCTCCTGGCGTCTATCCTGGGTGATCGCGCTCTTCCTGATAGGAATGCTGTCGGCCTGCTCGCCGCCGCGCGACAAGGTCGACAACCATTCTCGTTTTCGCGTTGCACTTCTGACGCCGGGACCGATCAGCGACGCCGGCTGGAACGCCGCCGCGTTCGACGGCTTGCAACTCATCAAAGATCGACTCGGGGCTGAGACTGCAATGGTTCAGACTCGATCGCCAGCCGATTTTGACGATAGCTTCCGGGATTTTGCGAATCGAGGCTTCAACCTCATATTTGCTCACGGATACGAATATACCGACTCCGCGATCAATGTCGCTCGCTATTTTCCGAATACCTATTTCGTAGTTAGTTCGGGTGGCGCAGCATCGAAGAACGTTGCTTCGATCACGTTCAAGATTGACGATGCGGCATATATCGAAGGAGTTTTGGCCGGCGGCGCCAGCAATAGCGGCATAGCTGGGGCAATCGGCGGGGTCGAACTGCCTTCGATTAAGCTCACGTTCGAGGGATTCAAACGCGGCTTTCTCTCCGTGCGGCCGAATGGGCACTTACTTATCAGTTACACCGGCAAGTTCGATGATGTCGGCGCCGCGAAAGAAGCTGCGATCGCACAGATTTCTCGTGGAGCTGACATTCTCATTCACGATGCGGACGCGGCCGGTCTTGGGGTCTTTCAGGCAGCTGCGCAAGCTCACATTTTGGCGTTCGGAACGATTCGAAACCAAAATGACATCGCACCCGATGTAGTGTTGGCTAGCGCCGTCACTTCCACCGCCGAAGCCTTTTTGAAAATCGCTAATGAAGTAAAAGAGCATCGGTTTCAGCCTGGAATGCTCGAATTCGGTATGAAAAGCGGCATGGTCAAGGTGATTCTCAACCCGAAGCTTGAATCGCGCATTCCACGCGCAATCATCGAGCGCGCCCGTAACGACGAGTTGACCTTTAACTAGACCTCGATCTCCTGCTGTCTTGGCTGACGCCGAATTCGCTCAGCCATGTGCTCGCCAATCATAACTGCGGTCAGGTGGGTATTCGCACGCACCATCTCGGGAAAGATAGAAGCATCGATAACGCGCAGTCCTTCAACGCCGAGCACGCGGCAGTCTGGATCAACCACCGACCTGGGATCACTTCCCGCTCCCATGCGGCAGGTACCAGCGGCGTGCTGAACGTCGAAGCAATGCTCCAGCAGCCATCGATCGCTCGGGACCGTAGGCGTAAATGCACTTGAGGGATCTGCTAGGAGGTCGAATGCCCGTCCTAGTTGCACCGAATCAGTGATCTTACGAATGGCGGAATGCTGGGTCAGAGTGAGCATTCGCCGAACTGCGTCGCGCATGCGTATAAGGTCGCGCGGATCGGACAGCATTCGAAACCGAATTTCCGGGTGAGCATCGGGTTCCCGGGAAGTAATCGCCAAGCGCCCGCGCGAGAAGCTCTGGTAGACCGACGCCCAAATATGGCCATAGCGAAGATGATCTGGCTTTGCGCCCAGCAGATTGAACGCGATGAAGATCATATCGTTGCTTAAAGATCGATCGAATCCGGATGAGTAGCGCACGCAGCAATTCGTATGGCGCGAATTGACGCTCGTCGCTCGTGCTTCGGGTTTCAAATCGAGCTGAACCGACACCTGCGGATGATCGAGCAGATTTTCACCAACCGGCGCCTCGACGGAAAGCGGAATCTCAAGCGCGCGGAGCGTAGCGGCGGGCCCAATACCCGATCGCATCAGGATAGCGGGCGAATGGATCGCGCCGGCGCTCAGGATTATCTCGCCCCCCTCGACCCTGCACCAATCTCCGTTAATCCGAACTCGAACGGCCACCGCACGCGAGCCGGCGAATTCGATTTTATCGACCAGCGCATCACCAATGATCGAAAGATTCGCGCGGCCCCGTGCACCTTCGAGATAAGCGTCATTGGTGGAAACGCGAACGCCGTCTCGGCAGTTGATCGCGTACGGAGAAGCGCCGGTTCCGATTGGTGCGTTGTGATCCGCGCAATAGCCATAGTCCAACGCCACGGCCGCTTCGGCTAATGCGATGTCGACGGACCCCCACTGCCCGAGGGGCGCCCGGTAGATCGGAATCGGACCACCGCGGCCATGATACGGTTTATCGCCAAACGCAACGTCGTCCTCAAGCCGGATAAACGCCGGAAGAACCTCCGTTGCGGACCACCCACGACACCCGCCGCGCGACCATAGGTCGAAATCTTCCAAGGGCGGGCGAATAGCGATCTGTCCGTTGATTGACGAACTGCCTCCTAATCCTCGGCCCCGCCAATAGTCAATCGCTCGTTGATAGTCAGTTCGATATGCCTTTAGACCGGACCACTGGAATCTTGAGCCACCCAAAATTATCGGTCCGGGATTTGGACTTCGCATCTCCAGCGGAGTGTCACCAGCTCTGTAATCCGGACCAGCTTCGAGTAACAACACCGATCGTGAATGATCTTCCGACAGCCTCACGGCTAATACGGCGCCGGTCGATCCCGCACCGACTATGATCGTATCGTAGGCGGCTGACAACTCCATTCTGTCACTGCCGATCCAGCGGGTCAGGACGTCGCAACAGTGCCCGCCTTTTGACCAGCCGGCGAAGCGGCGGCTCCACTCGCCTCGTACCGGGTAAGAAATCGCGGGTGTCTCCACCCAATCAGGGCCGGCATTATCAACAGGCCGACGACCAGATTCGTGCTTAACAATAGGATTAGCAGTATGCTCATCTCGCTATGAAATAATAGGGGCGAGAATACCCAGGCTAATATGCCACCGACCATCACCGCATACGTGCTGAGTACCCAAACGCCAGTGGTCCCTATGCTCTTCGTGATTGCTTCACTAAGCGATAATCCGTAAGAGACCTCGTCGCGAATCCGTGCAACTACATAGATGCTGTAGTCAACTCCGAGCCCAATACCTAACGAGATCACAGGGATGGTGTCGGCAGTAAGGCCCATGCTGTGTCGATTCATGTACAGAAATGCGACGAAGTTCGCCGCGATCGACAGCAGCAGAAATAGCGCGCCTGCAACGAGCGACCGAAAGGCAATCGCGCAGCAAAGTCCGATCGCAACCAGAGTCAGCGACAAATTAATCAGATTCATGCGGCCGATTACGTCATTCGCCGCCAGATATAAACCTGCCTCGCCGCCGAGATATCGCAGATGAACGTCCTTGAGTGTTGGATCGCGAGCAACCCGTTCCCGAATGAAGCTGTCAAGATCGTCACGCAGCCGCGTTAACCGCCGCGCAGTGTGATCGGGCAACAAGACCCGAATACAGGAGTTTTTCATTGACTGAGCGATCGCAAAATAGCTCTCCGCCTCTCCCGGTGCAGATGCGGCGAAGAAAAATCCCCACAGCGAGGCACTTAACGCGTCGCTATCGGGCACCGCGTAATATTTCGGTTGACCGTTATGCAACAGCATGTTCATCGGCTTTTCCGCCAACCCGCTGAAATCCAACACCCCAACGACGTCCCCCCGCTTCATCAAATAATTGGCCAGGTCGTCGGTCATCCGCAAAGTATCTGTCCCTACACCCGACTGCGGACTCGGATATTCCGGTGTATCCAATACGATCCATCCAATATTAGTCGGTACGAACTTGCTGATTTCCGCTGTATCACGATTGACTTGCGACTCCGGAGTGTAAATCGGCGTGCCGGCGGTTTGATAGCCAACCGCTACGTGACGCTCGGCGGCTAGTCCGACCGCAAGCACAAGTACGACGACCACAAGTAGTGCGTTCCGAACGCTCGCGTTGCGGACTGGAAGCAGGATAAACCGATCTGCCAATTCAGCCATGCGAGCACTCAGTCCCGTATTCGAAGCCGTATGCTCAAGCGCTTCGGGTTTCGGAAGGTAGCTCACGATAATCGGCTGAAAAACAAATACCATCGCCAGGCTGGCACCCATCCACACCGCACCGCCAATACCGATCTGCTTTAGTACTGGGATGCTGCCGGCCGTGAGAAAGATGATCCCGGCTATATTAGCTAGAACCGCCAATACACCAGGCATCAACATCAAATCAGCCGTGGCTACGCACGCTTCTATCTTGTTCACGGTGCGTCGCAGTTCGTCGTAGTAACGTCCCTGCCATTGAATGCCATGGCTCAGATCACGTGCCGTCATGATGAACGGAATTACCAGCATGATGGGATCGAAGTTGAATCCCATCAAACTTACGAAGCCAAGGCCCCAAATAGCGCTAAGAGTGCCAGTCACCATAGGCGCCCACCAACCACGGTAACGACCCAGGCTCAGATACAGAATCAGCAGCATCAGTACCGCTGAAAGAACAAAGATCGTCTGAATCCGTGCCAGGTAGTGATATCCCCAACCTGCGAACATCACGGCGCCGCTGGCGTAAATTTCCGTGTTTGCGTCCGCATACTTGTGGACGATCGCCTGAACGCCATCGAACAAGGTCTTGTAATCAAGCCCTTGATCTTTAAAGCTGGCAATGATCAGTGCGCCCTTGTCATCCTGGGTCACCCATGCCGCTAGTTGCTCTCGGTTGGCGTGAACCAAATCCTTCAGCTGATCTATCTGCGCCTGCGTTTGCGGCACCTTGGGATACATAAACGGGGTGGAAACCAGAGCGCCGGGAAGTGCTTGCGCGTGAACCACTCGGTAAGAAGCCAGCGAGAACACTTCGTTATGATTGACGCCGTAGAGCTTGTCGACGTCTGCAGTCATATCCTGAATATCGTGCAGCGTTTTAAAGTTGAAGATATCGCCCGTCTTCACCCGCAGCATCAAAACTAAGGTTTGAGCGCCGCCATATTGACGGCGAAATTCACGGTACAAAAGAGTGTTTGGATGCGCGGCCGGAAAGAGGTCTTCGAAGCGTGTGGCGATCGGCAAATGTACCGCCCAATAGGCCATGAAGAGTGTGATGCCGGCGAGCAATAAGCCGATCGGTTGGCGCAAGTCCAGAATGAATCTGCCGAAGCTGCGAGCTGTTTCATGGCTGCCAGTGTCCATTTATCGAAGTCCCTTACAATCGTCTCTTACACTACGAGCTTGCGATCGCCGCGTGTAAAAATCTCAGCGAGCCCGGCTCGGAAATCGCTTTATAGCAGGGACTGTGGCGGATCGGTAGAGATGAATCTCCGAAGCGACGCTGTCCAAAAGCCGAGCAATCAGGATACGGCATCGGCCGGCGGCATTTTCTCTGAGTTCTTCCTGACTACCCAGTTCGAATACGCAGATACTGGCTAGAAATACGCCCGGCCATGTTGCTACGCTGATTGAGACCATTAAAAACACGCATAAAGTTGCGGAGATCGACGCCATGAATGATCGGGTTTTTGCCAAAGGCCATTCAAACCACGACGCACGAATCGGCCGGGGTTGGCGCTGGATCTCTCTGATATTCGGCTGGTTCGTTGCACTTGGAATAGTGATTGCAGGTCTTTCATGCGACTCGGTTGTACTGGCGCAAAGCGGAACCTGCTCGGGAATGTCGCTCGGTCAGCTGTCATCTTTGAATGGTTTCGTGCCATTCCCATCGTCGAATCTGTGGAACACCGATATCTCCAGTTCGCCGGTCGATCCAAATTCCGTCAACATCATCAATTACATCGGCTCCTCGGTGACTCTGCACCCGGATTTCGGCTCGGGCACCTACGCCAACCAGACTATCGGGATTCCGTACCAGGTCGTTTCCTCGTCGCAGAAGAAAGTTGCAATCAAACTTGGCGCCTATGCCAGCGAAAGCGATCCGGGCCCAATTCCTATCCCCTCGAATGCGCTCATCGAAGGCTATCCGAAACCCGGCACTGGTGATCGCCACGTACTGACACTCGACAAGGATGGATGCTGGCTCTACGAACTGTATAACGCGCACCTTCTAAAGAACGGTCAGTGGAGCGCCGACGCGACCGCCATCTGGGATATTACGACCAACGAGCAGCGACCCTATGGCTGGACGTCCGCGGATGCTGCCGGTCTCCCGATCTTTGTCGGACTCGCACGATACGATGAGGTCGCTGCCGGAGCCATCAATCATACTCTGCGTTTTACTGTTCCAGTAACCCGCCAGGCCTTCGTCGCACCCGCTTCGCACTGGGCATCCTCTTTGACCGACACGAATGCCCCTCCGATGGGGACGCGTCTTCGCCTGAAATCTTCCTTCGACATTTCGTCGTTTTCATCGGCCGATCAGGTGATTCTGACTGCACTTAAAAAGTACGGCATGATTCTCGCTGACAATGGCAGTGGAATCTTCATCAGTGGCGCCCCGGACAGCCGATGGAATAATAGCGATCTCGGCCAGCTCAAAAGTATAACCGCATCGAATTTCGAAGTCGTAGCGATGGGGCAGGTATATACGAATGACAACGTCCCAACCGGCTCATCGCCGACAATCGCCAGCTTCGTGGCATCCCCGGTGTCAGTCTCGAAAGGACAGTCAGTTACACTCAGTTGGTCATCCAGCGGTGCCGGCTACAACGTGATTTCACCACAAGTAGGTCCTGTGCGTAATGCCTCTGTTGTCGTCACTCCGACAGCCAGCACCACCTACGCGCTGTATTCAACCAACCAGTTTGGGCGTACGACCGCCACCGTGAGTGTGTCAGTCCATTGAGCAAGTAACCCCGGAGGTTAAGGTCGTCACCGGTCCTACTCCAGGATCAGACCGACCTCCCGAGCGAGCGATAAGGTCACTTGGTGCGGCGACTGACTTCGTAGTTCAGGGTTGGCGACGGATTATAGAGAGCGGGAAATGTTTTACGCAACTCTTCAAGCTTCGGTAGGTCGTTATATACGATATACGGATAATCAGGATTTCGCTCGAGAAAATTCTGATGGTATTCCTCCGCCGGATAGAACTGCTTCAGTGGAACTACTTCCGTAACTATCGGGCTCGCCGATGTCTTGCTCTTATTCAATTCCGCAATATAGTTTTGGGCAAGCTTCTTCTGTTCGTCGCTATCGTAAAAGATTATCGATCTATACTGACTTCCCACATCTGGCCCCTGCCGGTTTAGCTCAGTCGGATCGTGCGCAACTAGAAAAAAAATCTTCAGCAACTGACTATACGATACTTTTGATGGGTCATAAGTGATCATTACCGACTCGGCATGTCCAGTTGTGCCTGTGCTGACTGTTTCATATCCGGCGGTTTTCTGGCTGCCGCCAGAATAGCCCGATGTCACGCTCGTTACACCCTTTACGTGCTTGAAGACAGCGTCAACTCCCCAAAAACAGCCCCCCGCCATAACCGCCGTCTGTTCATTTTTTCTCGCGTGAATCGATTCAGCGGGTAGCGAGTCCCGACTCTGTCCGCGCGCATCCCCCACCAGCAGCGGACTAATCAACGTAAAGAAGCCCAGCAATTTCAAAGCCAGGGAAATTGGCCTTCCGTTGCTCTTCATCATCATGGAAAAGGCAGAAGATCGTTGCATCAGCTAAAATCACTCTCGGCAATGGCTTGGCGTCAATCTAATGACGCGCACTGTGTAGTACATATTCACGTTCGAGTTGCTTAATTCGATCTGCAGAATAACCGAGATAGGTGGCGAGTATTTCCGCATTATGTTCGCCCAGAAACGGCGCCTCGAGTTCGAGCGATTCAGGAAACGCCGAAAAGCGCAGCGGAAATCCGGGCACCTGAAAATCTCCGAGAATTCGATCGTGGACGGTACGCACGGTTCGTCGTTCGACGAGATGCGGATGCTGCATCGCCTGCTCGACCGTCAGAACCGGAGCGTGCGGAATCCACGCTTCGCGCAGAATCGCCAGCGCCGCTTCGATATTCGGCAGCGTCGAGAGCCACGCATCGATTGCCAGGTTTACTTCTGCGCGATTCGCAACGCGCAATGTATTGTCGGCGAATTTGGGAGCCCCGACCAGGTCCTGTCGTCCCATGACTTCGCACAGCTTCGCCCAGTGATTCTCCTGGAAGGCAAAGATCCACAGGTGTCCCGTCGCGGTCCGAAAAATCCCGGCCGGGCAGAGCGCTCCGATCTGACTGCCGATTCGCTTAACTCTTGCTTCACCATGGCTCGCGCTGACGAGCTCGACTGCCATATCGTGATAGTGGAAGTAGGAATCGAGCAGCGAAATATCCAGGTGCTGACCCTCGCCGGTTCGCTCACGGTGCAACAACGCAGTCGCGACCGCGGCATAGGCGTGAACGCCGGTTGAGACATCGCCAATCGCCAGTGCCGGTGGATAGTACTCTCCACCCTCTTCTCCGCTGAGCGACGTCACCCCCGCATAAGCCTGTCCGATAAAATCATAGCCGGGATTCGCTGCGAGCGGCCCTGTCTGTCCGAACGTCGATACCGAACACATAACAATTTTCGAATTCAGCTTCTTCACGTTCTCGTAATCGAAACCCATGCGGCCGATTACCCCGGGCGCATAGTTTTGCACCAACACGTCCATCATCGGGATCAAATCGCGGACAATCGACTGCGCGGCCGATGTTTTCATGTCAAGACAAAGGCTCATCTTACCGCGATTCTGCTGCACGAAGTAGGCGCTCCGTTTGTCCTTCACATACGGAAACGTCCGACAGTGATCTCCATTTGGCGCCAGTTCGATCTTGATAATTTCCGCACCCATTTCCGCCATGAGCTTGGTTACTGTCGGGCCGGCAACAAATTGCGTGAAATCCAGAACCTTGTATCCGTCAAGCAGGGGTTTGCGAGCATTTGTCGTCAATTCTATCTCTCCGTGCGGCCGCGCGTTACCTCGGATTGAAACTCAGCGTTCAACACTTGTCAGCAGAGGCTCCCGGCCATTAGCATGATCGCGGTGGTTCCATGATATGATCACACCATCGGCCACTAGATTATGAAGCGCGCACTGTCAATAGCGGTACTACTCACTATTTTTATCCAGTACGCTTGCACCCTTCAGCAGCCGGCCGCTCCGCCTCCGATCACTCATACTCAGGCACATCCGCTACCGTTCACAGGCCGGCTGATTGACGGCAATCCAAACGAATTACCTCCCGCAGTCGCTTTATCCTTATCGCATAGTTCCACCGTTACCTTTTCCTATCGAGAAGAACTGACGCACGACGACTATCACATTCCGCTTTGGTTCTCGGCTCTCGATCCCGTCACTTACGCGGGGGCACCGCTGGGCGATTATGGTGTAACCGCTTTCGCCTCTCTCTCGATAGTCGACGGTGACCGAATCCTGGGCGACTATACCGCGAAAGCTTACGTCACAAAGTCGTATTCGCTCTATTCAGAACCTACCCACTTGGAATTGGAGCGGGCGGCGCGGGCTGATGTGCGTGAAAAGATCGATCAAAAACTCTACGCCGATGCTGCGAAACTGGCCGATGCGGTCGGCGCCGGCTCTTCTACGACTGGCGAATCTATCGCCAAATGAAGCGGATCGCAGGAATTGCGCTTACTTCATGCGCACCCATCTTCCTGATCGGTTGTGCGGTGCAAGGCCTGCCCTTTGACAAACTTCCCTCCCGACCGAGTGAAGCAGTTATCTATGTATATCGGCCCTACAATTACGCCGGTTCGCTGCTCCGACCCGCCGTTACCTGCGGCGACGAAACTGCGCGAATCGGCCCGGGCGGCTATCATGCCTTCATAGTACCTGCCGGCCACGTTACATGTAATGTAGCAACGGAGACCGCCGACGTGGTCGAGATCGACGCCGAAGCCCATGCTTACTACATCAAAGAGGAAATCGGATGGGGCGTTCTCACCGGCCATCCACATCTTAATCCGATGGACAACGATAAAGCGCAGGACGAGATTCAGACGTGTTGTGTCCAGGAACCCCACTAGATACCTACCTATGAGGCATCTATCCCTGTCCTACTCCTTCCTCACATTTACGCCCGCCATCATCCCGAGGCTTTCGAGCGCGATTCCATAGCCGAGTCCGTCCAGCATCGCCTCCTTGAGCATCTGGGTCATCGCCACGCGTGCATAGCGGCGCGCCAATGAAGGCCGCCCGCAAATCTCCCGCGCCAGTTCCCACGCTCGCGGCAGCAGCCGATCTCGCTGCAACACTTCGTTCACGACCCCCAGTTCGAGCGCTTCCTTGGCCGATAGCTTCTGCCCCGTCAAAAGGAAATATCGACCGCGATTCGGACCGAGAATCAGCGGCCACACGATATGGACGCCGTCGCCAGGAACCAGGCCCATCGGGAAATGCGGTGCATCCTGAAATTCAGACGTGTCCGCGGCAAGAACGATATCGCAAAGCACCGCCAGCTCGGCGTGAATCAAAGCGGGGCCGTTTACCGCCGCTATCATCGGTACTTCGATATTCAAATGACTGATTAACAGATAGCGCCCGTCGTGCCCGGCTTCATCCATCTTCTCGAACATTTCGCCGCTGACTTTGCCTTCGCTATATCGCGAGAGATTGCTGATCGACGGATGCATCTCGGCGCAGAACGCATCGCCCGCTCCGGTAACGATTACGCATTGATTTTCGCGATCGCGCGCGATGTCGTTGAAGGCGTACGATAGCTCTTCGTGCGGCAGTGCGCTCCATACGCACGACCGGTCCTTTGCGCCCCTGGCGTGAATCGTTAGCAACAGGATCCCGTCTTCGCGTTCCATCGACACGCACTGGTACCGGTTCGCGTAATCGTCAAACGTAACGGCCTTCACGAATCACTCTCCACTAACGCGCTCCCCAAATTCGCAGTTTTTACTATCGGTCGTTCATTCCCGGATTCTATTTCCACGCGCAACTGACTATTGCGCCCGGTCGCAAAATCAGCCTATTGGGGCGGCCGTTGATTGTGCCATTCGGTAGCACGTTCGTAGGCCGCTCCAGCCTGGAGCAGTGTCGCTTCTTCGAGATGGCGTCCGATTAGCTGCAAACTAGGTGGCGGCCCCGCGGGACTCTTGCCGCACGGCTGCGACAGCGTCGGGTTGCGACTCAAATTGAATGGTCCCGTGAAATGCAGCAAGGGATTTGGCCCCATCAATGCGCGAGCGTCCGGTGGCATTCCGGTTGCCGGCAGCGAGGCCACCGACATCGACGGACACGCCACGACATCGACTCGACCGAACAGTTCCTGGAATCGATTCGCGAATCCTTCACGAACCATATGTGCCTTAGCGTAATCCTGGCCCCGAACGGCACTACCCACTTCCAGAAACGAACGAAAACCAGGTCCGTAATCTGACGCCTTTGCCGGGTAGGTTTGCTCGTGCGCCGCAGCCGCATCCGCCGTGCAGATCGTCATCCATGCAACGATCCCAGGCTCAACCTCGGGCAGGGTAACATTTGCAACGCGCGCTCCTAGCCGCTCGAGCGTCCGCACTGCTTCCAACACCGCCGCTCCCACTTCAGGCGATGCTTGCGCCGAAATATACTTCTCATCCACCCCGATGCGAATTCCTTTTACACCACGATCGAGCGCCGCCGCATAGTCCTCGACCGGCGCGGCGAGCGAAGTTTCGTCGCCCTCGTCGCGGCCCGCGATCACCCCCAGCACCAGCGCCGCATCCGCGACTGTTCTGGTCATCGGTCCGATATGGTCCAGTGATTCGCCGAGTGGGAATACGCCGCGACGACTCACTCTGCCCCATGTGGGTTTGAGCCCCACGATGCCGCATGCGGCTGACGGGAATCGAATCGACCCTCCCGTATCCGTGCCGATCGACGCGAAGCAAAGCCCCGCGGCGGTCGCTATCCCGGAACCGCTCGACGACGCGCCAGGCCAAAAGTCCGCACCCCACGGACTCAATGGCGTCGGCATCTCGGGATGGTACCAGGCGACCGCGAATTCCGTGAGATTCAGCTTGCCAAGCGTTACCGCACCCGCCGCTTCGAGGCGCTCGACGACCGCAGCACTCGAATCCGGCCGCCAATCGCGCCGGACGCGGCTCGCGCAGGTCGTCAGTACTCCCTTCGTCTGGCACAGGTCCTTGACTGCTACCGGCACGCCATGCAGCGGCCCGCGCCAACGACCGGAGCCAATCTCCACGTCGGCCTGCGCCGCAGTCTTGAGCGCTGCCTCATCCAACACCGTGAGATACGCGTGCAGGCGTGGATTCAGTTTATGAATCCGCTCGAGCACGCAGCGGGTTACTTCGACCGACGAGAGCTTGCGCGTGCGCAACTGCGTCGCCAGCTCTTGCAATGGCAAGTAGTAAATCGCTTCCGCTTCCATAGATGTACTCCAGTAACGTCGCGCCTAAAGTCAGTTGACGCGCCTCAGAAGCCGCTGAATTTGATCGGCTTCAGGCTTACTTTGAAATTCGTAATCACAAGAAATCAGCGGAGACCCGATGACGAAATTCAGTGCCGAACGAAAAGATCGTGGCTCCGAATACTCAGTTGATCACTCACGAACGTTTTGAATCAGTTCCAACGTCGTGCGGTCGGGACCCCAGAAATACACTGCCTTCGCCTTGTACCCGGCGAATTGAAACAGTTGCGGAGGAGAGTAAAACTCGACGCCCCGGCTTTGCAATTCCGCGTAGGTCTTCTCGATATCGTCAACCCAAAAGGCAATCTCGGTGATTCCGCGATGGCTCAACTCCACCGCCGATTCCGTGGACTCGGCCGCGGGTTCGATAAAGTGCAGTAATTCGAGCGGTGGGCCTTTGATTTCCTTGCCGCCGCGCAGGTAGGCCGCGCGCAGGACCGTTCCCGGCATCCGCGTGAGGCGGCTCGCCTCCTCGCCGTCGAACGTCGCCTCTCCCAGCTTTTCCATGCCGAGCACCTCGACGTAGAACGCGAGCGCGGCATCCATGTCCCGTACCGTAATCCCGATATGAGCAACCGGACCGAGCATCTCATCTCACCCACGCGCGAAAGTTATCCGTTCATTATCACTTCCGCCGTACTTTACAACGAGCCCGCCAGTCCTTCGATGCCGAGCTGCAAAATCTAGTTCACTTTCACCGATGCCAGCACGGCATCCTGTTTGGTCATGTCGGCCACCGATGTCGCCGTAATCAAAAAATTCTTGCTGGTGCCCGACGCCGTCTTGCGCGCGACGGTTACCACCATTCGAATCGCCTGATTCGCTCCGGCAGCGAGACTGGACGTCTTGTAACTCCCGGCAGTCACCAGCGACGTGATATCCGTGCCGCCGGACGTTCCGGAATAGTACTTGACCGTGAACGGACTCGACGATCCCGCACCCTTCAGCGTAAACGAGTCAGCCGCCGATCCGTCGTTCTGAACGTTGATCAGGAACGTGCCGCTGCTTCCTGCCTTGACGTTGATGCTGCGGGTTTCGCCGCTTCCGTCGCTACTATAGATGTTGTCGCCAACGTAGCTCGAATCGCTGCTCGCCTTGATTTGCGCGTCTGCCTGAAAGACCGGCGGCGGCGGCGCGCTCGCCCCAAATGCGATCACGGTCGCCGAGTATGCCGGGAAACTGCGCGTGAAATTAGTCCCCAGCCCGCTTACCGAGCTGACTGCGACATCGGCTGAACCGCTCCCGGTTTTCGCCGCATTATCCTGCGGGATGCCATAGGTATAGAGGCTTCCGCTGCTGGCCGGCGTCGCCCCGCTAATTGAAATATTGGCGTTGAGCGCCGCCGTCGCGCTCTTGTTGATCACCAGTAGGCCGAGAGAACCGTTAGCCCGCTTCGTGGCGCATACCGACAGCAATGAATAATCGCTCGACGCATTGATTAGCTGATCGCCCCCGCGCGCGAAGTATTGCAGCAGCTTCGCCACGTAGAATGTCGGGTAGCGATCGACCGGGTTAGCCGGGTCCGCGCTATCGACGACGCCGTAGTCGCCGTACAATCGCCAGCCGTACAGACTCGACGAGTTGTTATTGCCGGCCTCCTGGCCATTGCGCAGATCCCACCACATCACCGAATTGAATTCCGTGTTCATCGCGGCGCACACGCTATCTGCAAGGAACAACCCATTGACCAGGCTGGTGCTCTGCTTGCCCGGATTCGAGTAAACCGAATTGTTCTCTGTGCAATCGAGTTCGACACCCGGAGCGGCCGCGCCGAGATAGTCATTCAACTGCTGGCGCAGATCGGCGGCGTCCGATGCCCACGTCCCGGACGACAGCAGCAGCCCCGCGTCGGATTCCGCGCCCGGCGCTTCCGGGTAGCGATGGTAAATCAGGAAGTCCGGCGTGATCCCGAGGCTCTTCAACGTCGCGAGCATCACCGCCGTCCAGCCATAATGCGTCTGTCCGGTGCGCGAATTCACCGCCGGATGATCCGTGTAGTTCGCGTAGCTGTCCTCACCGGTCACCGCGACGGCGCCGACTTTGATCGTCGGATCCGCCGCCTTCATCTGCGTGTAGTAGTCTTTGAACCGCTGCGCATAGGTGTACGGATCGTGAGGCCGCGTGTTGGTATCGGTCTCCCACGAACCGTAATTCTCATTGCCTACTTCCCAATATTTGAAACCATAATGATTAGTCACATTCGAGGACTGGACCCATGCGGCCGCTTCCGCCGGCGTCCCCGATCCATAGTTCACGGTGATAAACACCTGCGCCCCAGTGCCGGTTGCGATCGGCGCGAACATGGCTGAACGACGTCGCCCAGGCCACGTATTGCTATCCGTCGTATTGGTCGCCCAATGGTAATCGTCGGACAGCGATCCGCCAGGGAAACGCAGCGCCTGGTTACCCATTTCCGTCAGCAGGTTGCTCGTATTGGTGGTCGCGAAGTCGCCGTCCCAGACCGCCTCGTTGCGCCCGAAATGCCGCGCATCCACCGTACGAACCGCATGCGCCGCATCGATCGTCACATTCACTGCACTGGGTGCGCCGGCCGCCGCGATCGAGATCGTATCGACGTAAAACGTCGGCACCGTCGTCCCGCTGCGATCCTGAATCCAGAAGCCGTCGAGGTTCGGCTGGTTCTGCACGCCCAGCGCCGCCAACGGAATCGTCACCTGCTGCCACGTATTCGCCGCGAGCGCCGGCAGCGTTACCACCGTTTGCGCCGTGCCGTTCAGCGTGGCCTGCACTTGCAACAACTGGCCGCCGCTGGAGCCGCCGTTTATCCAGAACACCAGGTTAGTGTAGAGGCTCGAATCGAATGCCGTCTGATGCAGGTACAGCGCCTGATACGCTGCCGCATTGACCGCGATCGAATCGCTGCCCGCCTGCACGGGCGTCGTATTGCCGAGGTTAACCGTCGCCCAGCTCCAGTTCTGCCAGCCGTTGCCGAGCGCGTCCGTGTACACGACCTGGTCGGTCTGCGCGAACGCGTTGCCGCGCAGCGTCGCGCCGCACAGCACCACTATCAACATCGCCAGCGCACGCCACCGATGCTGGCGTTTCAGCTGACTCTTGGAGTTATGCCCCGCGTCGATTGATTCTTTGAACACTGGATAGCTCCTGCGAGTCGAACCGAAAATGTGCTCTATAAGCATCTTTTACTATGCTTGAGCGCCAATCCGCAATACGATTTTGCTAAATCCTGGTTAATATCCTGCTTCCCTCCGACGGGATTTTCGGTAACCGAGCCGCTACCGCTCAAACGCTAACCAAGTGGCTTCGGCGCTTAATTGGCGTCCGGCTTCGACGCCAATTCCGCCAGTGTGAAGAGCGCGACGGGCGTTGCGCTCCCGCGTATCGGGTAGCTGCCGATCGGCGTCAGCAACGCGTCGCAGCGCACCGCGACCGCTTCCGAAATCAACACCGGGTACGCGAGCGCCCGGCAGAGCCCC
Source organism: uncultured delta proteobacterium (assembly GCA_963774705.1). Lineage (GTDB taxonomy): Bacteria > Desulfobacterota > Binatia > Binatales > Binataceae > JADMIL01. Next base: position 72,439 of record CAVZFW010000016.1, on the reverse strand, counting down.
TCGATTCTGCTCGCGACGTTCACCGCCGTCCCGATCGCGGTGAAATCGAGCCGATCCGGCGCCCCGATATTGCCGTACACGACCGGCCCCAGATGGAGTCCCACGCCGAACGGCAGCGGCGGCAGATTCGCGCCGATCCGCTCGCGATCGAGCCGCACCATTCCCTCCCGCGCTGCCCGGACCGCGGCGAGCGCGGCCGCGCATGCCGCGCGCTCTCCTCGCGGAGCCACCGGGAAAATCGCCAGCAACCCATCGCCGATAAACTTGAGCACCTCGCCGCCAAACGGCTGAATCGCGCCGACCAGCCGTGCGCAGCAATCGTTGAGCGCCGTGATCACCTGCGCCGAATCGAGCTTTTCCGACAGTTGCGTGAAGTCGCGCAGATCCGAGACCCACACCACCGCCTCGATTACCTCGCCGGTCCCGCGCCGAATCGTCCCACTCAGCACGCGCTCCGCGCTGCGCCGGCCGAGATACGCCTGCAACAGACTGCGCGCGATTCCGCGCTCGACCACCGCCTGCAGCGGCGCGCCCATCGCCAGCACCAGCGCCTCCAGGTAGGCGCGTGTCGGCGCGTCGAAACCGCCATCCCCCTCGGCCGTCCATTCGATCTGATGTTGCGTGCCCGCGACCGTGAACTTGAGACTCACCGGGTTCGACGGCCGTTCGGCGACCGCCGCCATGCCATGAAACTGGATCTCTTCCGCCACTCGTCCAGCGGCCCGGCTCCAGCGCATCCGGCTGCGCGCGACCAGCGGATCGAGGCTTGCGACGCTGAGCAACACGCCTGCGATCGGCACGCCTTCCCCAATCAGACGGTCGCAAACCTCGCCGAGCATCACCGCCGGCGACGCGACTCCCGCCCCGCTGCGCAAGAGCCAATCGATCGTCGCGGTCTGCGGCAGCGCGATCACTTCACCGAGGTTCTTTCCGACGGATTTTCTTTCGAGCAAATGATGGCGGCCACAACCGCCATCTTACCGCACTGCCGAGCATCCGGCACCTAATCGAACGCCTATCGACTAGTTGTTCGCGCGGCTTTACCACCGTTGCTACTCTCACCAATGGGAAGTCTGAAACCTGCTCACTAGGCGAGCTTGTGCGCCGAGCATCCGGCACCTGGTCTTACGCGCCGGCTACAGCGGTGGCACCCGCCTATAAGCCTCGCCCTCGTCTCACCAATGGGAAGTCTGAAACCTTGCCACTAGGCGAGCTTGCGCGCCGAGCTAACGAGCTCTGTGAGCTGCGCGAGGTGCGCAAATATAAATTCGGTTTCAGAAAGAAACTATAGTTTTGCGTTCCTCGACCACTTTCCCCACTTCTCCCCTATGCGGTCCGCGCGAGGCGCGGGTCCGGCCCCGGATCGCCCCCCGATGCTGCGATCACCAGGCGGCCCAGGTAATGCGTCCAGCCTTCACTATGCGGCTGAATCTCTTCCGGCGGCAGGCCGCTATGCGTGAAGCGCACCAGCGTGCTGCCATTCTTCGGCGTCAGATCGATTTCGATCAGCGAGGATCCTGGTGGCACGTTTGCGCGCCCGTCCCAGCCCCAGGTGTAGGCCAGCCGCGAGACCGGCACGACTTCCTTGAAGGTCCCTCGCGCGGTGAAGCCGGGATGTACATCGACCAGCATAATTCCACCGGGCTGCGGCTCCAGCTCCGCCGATACTCCGATCCAGCGAATCAGTCGTTCGGGGTCGGTGAAGAAGGCAAAGACGGTGGCGGCGTCGGCGTCAATCGTCATCTCGCGCTGAATCGATTCGGCTGCTTCCATCGGCTTTCCCCTGCGGCGCTCGACCTGGATTCCGTGCGACGCTCGACGCGCGCCTTCCCCGGCGCGCTCGATTTGGCTTCTCCGGAGCGTTCGATACGGGTTATATAATCCCTTTCCGATTCCCGTCACCAACGCAAGCGACGCCTTACTCAGTCCGCCGCTTCTCGTCAGTGTAAATGCAACGGGTCAACGCGCGTAAGCATGCTCCATAGCCGTCAAATTCCTCTACAACTGGTTCACCGAAGGCCGCGACACCGCCGACCTCATCGATGCTAAACTCTCCTCGGCCAACTGAGCGCTTGATCACCGTTTGATCCTCAGTCGCCCCCATACCCACCCACGCCCCCCAGGTAGCGACGCCTCAATTCGAACCACCGAGTTCTCTGCGGCACCAGATTCGTCGATCGCGCAAGCGCGACCGCGCATTCGCGACTTTGGGAGAGTTATATTGGTAACCAAGCGCAACTTACTCATCAGCGCGTAAATACCTCAGATTCATCTGAGATAGTCAGAACCGTCCGGGACCTCGCTCGGTTTGCAGGAGATTGCGATGAAAACGTCAGTTGGATTGAAAATTATCGTGCCGATGTTGGTATTTGGAATGGCCGCAGCGGCGCCGATCTTCGCCGAAGACGCCGACACTTCCGCGCCCGGTTCGGCCAGCTCCTCGATGCATCAGGCGGGTGAGTCGATGGAAAACGCCGCCTCCAGCACCGGTGATGCTGTCAAGCATGCATTCCATGGCACCGTCACCGCCGCGACCGATACCAAGATCACTGCCAAGGTTAAACACGCCTTGCACGAAGCCGAGCTGACCGAAGGTGGCGACATTGACGTCGATACGGTCGCCGGCGTCGTAACCCTGCATGGCACCGCACGCTCGGAGAAGGTGTCGGCGGACGCGGCGCGGATTGCCGAAAACGTCGAAGGTGTCAAAGAGGTAAAGAACAATTTGACGCTGGCCGCAAAATAACGACACTCGCTCGGAATTCTGATTCCCGATTAGCGACCGCGCCAGCGCGGCCTTAAAATAGGGCGCTGGCCTGGTCACACCGTCCCGATGACGATCACCGCGCCACAGCCTACTGCAAGCACGCTCAGGCAGTTTTCGCAGTTTTTGGGGAATTCTTATGCTGATTGCAATTCTACTCTTGCTCTTAATCTTCGGTGGCGGTGGCGGCTACTATGCCTACGGACCGCGCGGCGGGATCAGCATCGGCGGCATCGTGCTGATTATCCTGGTCGTGATGCTCCTGACCGGCCGCTTGTAAATACAGACTCGGGGGCAGCCGACCTTTTTACCTTCGAGGCCGCTACTCACGCCATCGGCCCGGCAAGTAGCTAGAGGTCACAATTTGGCTTTCCGATCTTCAAGGCGGTAATCGCGCCAGCGCCCTGGTGCTTTTCCAGCCGAGTGAGACGCCGTGCGGACTTCCGCTTCGGGAGTCCGCCGCTGCTCGCCCGCCAACCGCATTCTCTCGGCGGGTAACGACGCTCTTCTAAACGACCGACAGCGGCCCTTCCGAGCGACGCCCTCACCGCCGACCCGAAATTACCGCCTCCTCGAATCTTTCGACCACCCATCGCCGATCGATCTTTCCACTATCGCCCCGAAGGAGTATACTGCTACAAGGTGGCGGAGCATCCCGCCTGGCCATCAGTCATGAATTCAACCCTAATGTCTCCAATGGCTCCAGCTCATGCTCTCGTCCAACTCCAACCCCGGACCCTCCCGACCTTCGCCCGGCCCGTTGTGGCTACAAAAAATCGCCGTGAACATAACGAACCCAATTTCCCCCCGCCGATGCTCGCATATCCGGATTCCGACTGGCAGATTTTGGCTCAAATCGTGCCCCTGCTTGGCACCGATCGCCAACAATCCTTGGCACCGCAATGAAATCCCCTTCGAAAAATAACGCGCTCATGATGGCATTCAGCTTGCTTCGGAGTTAATTGGAAGCTTCAAGGGTGGGGGCCCTGCGCGAGTCTCATTCTCCAGAACTTTCCGTTGCCGCGACCGCGATCGCGCCCTGACCGCACCCCCGAAGCCGAACCATTCCGATTGTCAACCCGCAGAAGGATCGCAAACGCAAGGAGGGGAACTCATGGCAGCATCAAACAAGAAAGGCTCTCGGCCGATGAACATCATCGTCAAACGCGGTTCGCACGCCGAGGACAAGTACCGCGCGCTCGGAGGTGTGATGCATCTCGAACCCGAGCAGATCGCACCGGGGATAGCGCCGACCCCGACGCACGACCTGCTCTATCACGGCGGCAAAACCATTCCGAGTCTCGTTTTCATCAACTTCTATGTCGGCGGTGACGCTTGGAACAACAGCGACATCCACAACATCGATACCGCGCTCGCGGCCGCGATGACCGACCCGGAACTTAACAATGTGATGGCGCAATACTTTAACGGCGTGGCCCCGACCACCACGCCTAAGCCGTCGCAAAAGTTGCCCGGCGCGGCGCCCGCGACTTTCTCGCAAGGCGATGTCGAAAAGCTCGTGGGCGATCTCTATACCGCTGGCAAACTCGCGGGTTTCGACTATGCCTCGACCGTCTTCAATTTCATGCTGCCACCGAAAACGGTGCTGAACGACAACCCCGCCGTCGGCGCGGCGAAGGGCGCACCCGGCCATGATGCGAAGCGCCGTGGCGTTCCGGAGGAAGAAGAGGCCGATTCATTGAACGGTCTCGGCGGCTATCACGGTTCGATCCAGTCGGGCAGCCAGACGATTTATTACGCGGTTGGAGTCTATTCCGATAATAGCGGCGGCCAGACCAACGGGATCCCGGTCTTCGATGCACCGTGGAAGAACGTCGTCGCGACCTTCTATCATGAACTCAACGAGGCGCGCACCGATCCCGACGTCGAAGCGGTAATCAACGGCGCACCGTCTTCGCACCTCGGATGGACCTCGCGCCAGGGCGAGGAGTGCGGCGACTTTCCGGTGTTCGAAGCCAACCCGTTGACGCAGGTCTTTCAGCAAATCGCGCTGCCCAATGGGGGAACTGTGCCGGTCCAGTTCCAGTACTCCAATTACGTCCATGGGCCTGAAGGTCCGGTATCGAAACCGGATCCCGCTGCCAAAGCGAAGGCGCGGCACAAGAAACATGGCTAAGTAACAATCGCGTTTGCGAGCCGAGGGAGCCGGGGCTTCTCTGCGCCGGCTCCCTCACTCCTTACTTGCTACGACCACGCCTCCACGCTTCGATGAGTCCGCTCAGTTCCACCAAAGTGCCTTCGTCCGGCCCGCGCATAAGTTGGCCTGCATTCAACCTTCCATCGTCACCTTTGACGCTACTCGATCGATCCGATCCTTTTCGCAATTATGTTGCTGTCGCGATCGAGTACGATCGCTGACTTGAAGCTCTTCGCGTGTGAGGACGCAACGTTAGATCCGCTTAATTCGCAATTGGCGGCGGTGGGACTTGTGATGATGGACTTGAGCGCGTGAATCGATGGCTGCGTTCGCTCACGGTTTACAGCGACCGGCGCGTACTGCTGATCCTGCCGCTGGGCTTCGCCAGCGGTTTGCCGCTGCTGCTCACCGCCTCGACCCTATCGGCATGGCTCGCAACGGCCGGAACCAGTCGCGCCGCGATCGGCGCGTTCGCTCTGGTCGGCACGCCCTACGCCCTGAAGTTTCTCTGGGCGCCAGTGATCGATCGGCTGCCGCCGCCGCTGCGCGGGGGACGGCGCCGCGGCTGGGGCATCGCAATTCAGATCGCCCTGATTTCCGCCACCCTCGCGTTGGCGTCCTGCGATCCAAAACGCGATCTCTCATTGATGGGAATGTTGGCGCTGCTCGTCGCCTTTCTCTCGGCCAGTCAGGACATCGTGATCGACGCCTATCGCGTCGAGTTGCTGCGACCCGGATCAACAGGGGCCCGGCGCCGCGATGATCCAGACCGGCTACCGCTTTGCGATGCTTGCGTCGGGCGCGGGTGCACTGATCATCGCCGATCGCGCTGGATGGTTTGCCGCGTACGCCACGATGGCAGCGTTGCTCGCGGTCGGAATGCTCGTATTTCTGCTCGGCCCTGAGCCGGAGGTCTCGGCTCGGGTCGAGCGCGAGATCGGCGCCGGCGAAGCGCAAGGCCTGCGGCATTGGATCGCGACCGCCGTGGTCGCGCCCTTTGCGGATTTCATGCAGCGGCCGGCGATGGCTCGCGATTCTCATCTTCATCGTGGGCTACAAACTTGGCGAGGCGCTGGCGGGCGTGATGGCGACGCCGCTCTACATTTCACTCGGCTACTCGCTTCGCGAGATTGCTGCGATTTCAAAGCTCGTCGGTTTCGTCGCGACCATCGCTGGGCGCCTTTGTCGGCGGCGCGATCACAGTGCGCTTCGGTGTGATGCGCGCCCTGATGATCTGCGGAATCCTGCAGTCGGCCGGCAATCTCTTCTACGTATTGCAGGCGCTCGGCGGCCATCGACTCGACTACCTGGCGCTATGCGTCGCCGCCGAAAACCTCACCGGCGCGATGGCCGGGGCCGCCCTCGTCGCCTATCTTTCCGACCTCTGTTCGCTCGCCTTCACCGCGACGCAATACGCGTTGCTTTCGTCGCTCGCCGCCGTCGGGAGAACCGTGGTCGCATCCTCCGGCGGGGTGCTGGCCAATTCGCTCGGCTGGGCGCCTTTCTTCTTACTCAGCACCATCGCGACGGTGCCCGCGTTGCTCCTGCTCGCATGGCTCATGGCACAAGACTCGGATCACACCAAGCCGCAGGCTCTAGCGGATGCATCACCGAACCGATGAAGATTGCATTTGCGCGCTCCGACGAAAAAGCCGATTGAGATACCCGTATTCAGCCTGGCTGTGATATCGATCCCGTCAGAGCCAGTCCGCTCCGCGCTGTCGAAGGAGTATCGAAATGATCAAGTCGATCTTTCACGTCAACGTAAACGTAACGGATTTCGATCGCTCGCTCGCGTTTTACAAAATGCTCGGTTTCAAAGTCGTGCTCGACATCGGTGAGGGACCGAACAAGGGTAACGACGTCGGATTGAACATTCCGAACAGCACTGCGCGCGCGGCGCTCCTCTCGCTAAGTGACGATCCGCGTGCCACGCGCATCGATCTGATCGAATGGAAGCAGCCGCGGACTGCCGGCGAGGCCTATCCGCATCTGTATCACACCGGTGTCGCCCGTATCGCGCTCTTCACCAAAAACCTCGACGAGGAGTACCAGCGGTTGAAGTCGGCGGGTGTCGCGATGGTTTCCGAACCGGTGGTAATCCGTTTCGGAAACAAGGCTGGGGCAAAATTTTTCTGCTTTAAGGATCCGGATGGCACCTTCCTGGAATTGATCGAACCGTTCAACGGCTAGCTACGGGGAGCGCCTCGAATACTCGGCTGCGGCCGGGCGCGAGCTACACACACCTCCGGACCCGCGATTCCGCTCACTTGCTCAGGATTGCTGACACTGTGGGCGGCAGTTTGTCTGCGTGCGCTACCAGCGCCGTAACTTGCCAGCGTTCCGTGTCGGACAGCATAGCGCCAAATGCCGGCATGCCGGAGAGGCGGATCCCATGCGTCACCTTCCAGTAGGTGGCGCCCTCCGGATCGTCCGTCACCGCTTCGTCGGTCGCAAGCAGTTGCGGCGGCGGCGGAAACATTCCTTTCGCAAGCTCGCCACGCGGCTGCCCCAGGATGCCATGACAGGCAGAGCAATGTTCCTCGAAGATTTGCGCCCCCGCCGTCAGGGTGCTCTCGTTGGGAGGAAGCGGATTTTTCTGCTTTGCCGCATCCCCGATACTCGCGTCGAGCGCCATTCCGGCGAGCTTTTCCTCAAACGGTAGCGGCGCCGCGCTGGTCTTCATCGAAATGCCGCCGCTCTTGACGAATACGATCGCGCCTCCAACCAGCGCGAAAATTCCAACTATGATTCCGAGCAGAAATGCTCCCGACCGCGATGCCATTTAGTTTACTCCTGATGATTGGCCGTATTCACCCGCGAATTCAGTCAATGCCCGAATTGCTGATGCACCGAATAGGGTGTGCGCCGAATCCCGCTTTCTAGACGAATCGGGACATGATTTCATTCCCGAGTATCCGCATATAATGCAATTGGCGCTCGAGACGGCCGCCGCCCGGGCTCACCCACAACTGAGTAGCCCCGGCCTGCGCGACTTCCTCTATGCGCGATATCCAGTCACCCGGATTGCCGGCGAGGGCGAAGCGGCGCAGCGCATAGTCGGTCAATCCGAGCTCGTCCATCCGTTGCGGATTCCGACCGGCCTGAAGGACGTGATCGTAAAGGACGTAGCCATCGACGTAAGTCTGAATTTTTTCGCGCAAATCGTTCGGTACGCACTTGTCCTCGAGCGTATAACGCATCGAATGATTGAGGATGGAGGACACCGAGGCCTTGACGTTCCGGATCGCCCGCTCACGATCCTCATGGAGCGAAGTTCGCGTGGTGAACCAGATATCGACGGCGGTGGGATCGCGGCCTGCGGCCTGGGCTCCCGCATGGACCCGCGCGACGGTGTCCGCGATAACCTCCGGCAGCAATCCGGTGCCGGCGATTACTCCATCGCCGATACGTCCCGCCAGATGGAGCATCTTGGGGCCCTCGGCGCAGATTGAAATAGGCACCCGATTGCGCACCGCGGTTGTGCTCCAGCGCACGCGCTGCGGGCGTTTGCGATAGGTCGCTTCGCCATTGGCGAGCAGATCGCGCACGCACGTGATGTATTCTTCGATTCGCGCGCGGGACGCAATCTTGAAGCCGATGTTGAGCACCGCGCTGTCGCCGCTGGCGATATCCATGAAGGCCCGTCCGCCGGTGAGCGCATCGATCGAAGCGAGAAACGACGTCATCACTTGCGGCTCGCGCGTGAGCGGATTGGTCGGCCGCAAGCCGACTTGCGCCCGCGACGAGGCGCGCGCGATCAGCGTCGCTCTGACGAAGGCGTCTCCACCGATAAACGCAGAATCATAAGTGCCGATTGCCCGCGCGCCGTAGTCCTCCGCCATCTTGACCAAATCGGAATAACGCTCGACATCGTCGCGTCCAAGCAGCGGACCGCCCGGGTCGATACTAATCGCGAAGGAAACATTCATGCCGCATTTGCCCCAGCGATTTTCCGCACGTTGGTTTTGATCTTTGAATCCGGATTTTCCAGCAAGTCACTAAATTCAGCGAGTCAAAATTCGCACCTGACCTGTGCCTCGATATGCTTATCAACGTCAGCATGAATGTAAACAGAAACCGGCCGTTCGCGCTCGGGCGCGCACGACGCCATACGTTCCAGAAGCATGAAAGTCGCGAAGTCTGTTCGGCGAGCAGGCTGAGCGAGCCGTGACGGCGTGCGCTCAAGCACAGCCAGGGCCGATCGTAGCGGCGCGCGAGGTTGGCGTCACAGTCGGAGCGCGCATAGCTCGTCGCGATGAAAGCTGGCGCGGCGATTACAACCATCGTCGGCCGCATTCGAGCCTCGGCGCGGTGACACCCGTCGAGTTCGCACAGCTTAAAAACGCAAAAAAAATGCAGGTTGGCAGTAGAGAGCGGAAAGCGCAGGAGTCGAGACGGAGAGCGCCAACTGAAGCTGAGCTAATAACTGACTCCGTAGTTCTAGCCCCATTCTAATTTCGGTGATAAACTGGCTACAGGCGTCGACGCCGCGCCTCATGCTTGATTATTTCCATCGGAAACGCTGAAAACATATAAGCAACGAATTGGAGTGTTCCGCGTGACTGACAAATCCGCCGCAGAAAATCCGACCGCAAGCCGTGCGCTCGTCGAATGGGTAAAGCGAATGCGCGCGACTGACGAAGCCGGATCGCATCGAATGGTGCGATGGCTCGGAGAGCGGAGCGACGGCGGCTTCATCGAAGAGGCGGTCGGCAGCGGAGTGCTGATTGCGCTCAATCGAGAAGAAGCGTCCGAACTGCTACCTGCATCGATCAAACCCGAACGACGTCGCGCGCACCGAAGACGTCACCTTCGTCTGTACGCCGACGCGCGAGGGCGCGGGGGTCACGAACAACTGGATGGCGCCGGACGCGGCCTACAGCAAGCTGCGCGCGTTGCTCGCGGGCTCGATGGCGGGCCGCACGATGTACGTAATTCCTTACGTGATGGGCCCGCTCGGATCTCCGTTCGCGAAGGTCGGAGTGGAAATCACCGACAGCATTTACGTCGCGCTGAGCATGGGGATAATGACGCGGATGGGCGCGGCTGCGCTGGAAATGCTGGGGACGTCGGACGACTTTAACCGCGGGTTGCATTGCACGCTCGACCTCGATCCGAAGAAGCGCTTCATCTGTCATTTTCCGCAGGACAATACGATCTGGTCGGTTGGCAGTGGCTACGGTGGCAACGCTCTATTAAGCAAAAAATGTTTCGCGCTGCGAATCGCGAGTTCGCTAGGACGCAAGGAAGGCTGGTTTGCCGAGCACATGCTGATCGTCGGCATCCGGAATCCGGCGGGTGAGACGCGCTATATCGCGGCAGCCTTTCCGAGCGCGTGCGGCAAGACCAATCTCGCGATGCTGATGCCGCCGGCGGCCTTCAAGGGATGGAAAGTTTTCACGGTCGGCGACGATATCGCATGGCTGCGGATGGGTGCGGATGGCGGGCTCTGGGCGATCAATCCAGAGGCGGGATATTTCGGCGTCGCGCCAGGCACGAGTATGAAATCGAATCCCAACGCGATGCGATCGGTCGAGCATGACGCGCTGTTCACGAACGTCGCGATAACGGCGGACGGCGACATCTGGTGGGAAGGGATGGACGTGCCGGCGCCGGACGGTTTAAGCGACTGGCGCGGGAAGCGCTGGGACAAGACGTCGGGCGAGAAGGCGGCACATCCGAACAGCCGCTTCACCGCGCCGATGACGAATAATCCGGTGCTGTCACCGCACGCGGACGATCCGCAAGGCGTGCCGATATCCGCGATCATTTTTGGTGGGCGGCGGGCGACGACGATGCCGCTGGTGCTCGAATCGCGCGACTGGACGCATGGCGTGTTCATGGGCGCGACGATGGGATCGGAGACGACGGCGGCGGCAGCGGGGACGGTCGGCGTGGTGCGGCGCGATCCGATGGCGATGCTGCCGTTCTGCGGCTACAACATCGGCGACTACCTGGGCCATTGGCTGGAGATGCGCAAGCAGATCACGAAGCCGCCCCGCATTTTCATGGTGAACTGGTTCCGCAAGAGCGACGGCGGCGAATTCCTGTGGCCGGGATACGGCGAGAACATGCGCGTGCTCGAGTGGATGCTCGATCGGATTCACGGCGACGCGGGCGCCCATGAGACGCCGGTGGGCTTGGTGCCGACGCCCGAGACCTCGATCTCAACGGACTCGAAATCTCGAACCATCGGCTCTGCGCGAGGCGCTCGCGATCGACACGAATGAATGGAAGACCGAGGTTGCGTCGGCGGGCGAATTTTTCGACAAGATTGGAACGTCGTTGCCGGCGCCGTTGCGCGAAAAACATCACGAACTCGCGCATGCGCTCGACCACGACCGGCGTGCGCAAAGCCGTCTGACGCGTCGCGAGCGCGCGACTGCATGGCGGCGGTCAATCACGAACGGCTGAAAAATCTCTTTCCTGGAACTGGTACAGATCGACTCGCTCTCGCGCCGCGAACGCGACGTCGCATTGCGTATTACAGCGCGAAGTCGAAAGTGCCGGCGCGGTATGCAGCTACGACAACGCGGGCGATAAAGTTCGCGGCAATACCGGCAATCTGATCGCGAAAATTCCCGGCAACATCGCGGGCGTCCCGCCCTTTCTGCTCGCCGCGCATATGGATACGGTCGCACCTGGCGAAGGCGTGAAGCCGATCGTCGAGGGCGACATCATTCGCACCGACGGCAGCACGGTGCTCGGCGGCGACGACAAGTCGGGATGCGCCGTCATCTGCGAAGTGCTGCATCGACTGCGCGAGAGCGGAATTCCGCACGGTCCAGATCGAGGCGGTATTCACGATCTGCGAGGAGATTGGATTGCAGGGTGCGCGCAATCTCGACCTCGCGCTGATTGCGGCGAAGGAAGGACTGGTGTACGACAGCGACGCGCCGGGCCATCTGGTGGTGCGCGCGCCGAGCGCGGTCTCGATTCGCTTCACGGTGAAGGGGCTCGAAGCCCATGCGGGCGTGGCGCCGGAGCGCGGCCTCTCGGCGATCAAGATCGCGTCAGAGGCGATTGCGGCGATGCGGCTGGGGAGGATCGATCGACGAGACCACCGCGAACCTCGGCGTGATCGAGGGTGGTCGCGCGGGCAATATGATTCCGGCGGAAGTGGTGGTGCGCGGCGAAGCGCGTTCGCGCAATGCGGCCAAGTTGCAAGGCCAGATCGATCACATGATCGCATGCTTCAAGGACGCGGTCGGGCGCGCGAGTGTGACGTGCTCGACGGCAAGCGTATCGCGGCGTCGTTCGAACACTCGGTGCATCGCGCATACGACGGAATGGATATTCCCGACGACGCACCGCTGGTGAAGAAAGTGATCGAAGCAGCGCGACGCATCGGGCGCGTGCTCGAACCAGCAAGGGACGGGCGGCGGCTGCGACGCCAACATCCTGAATCAACGCGGAATCGTCGCGGCGAATGTCGGCACCGGGATGCGCGAGATTCACACGACGCGCGAATGGCTCGACGTCAAGGACATGGCGGCGGCGGCAGAATTGACGCTCGAAGTACTGCAAGTCCACGCGGGTCGTTGCCGCGACGCATCGCAAAATCGAACTCGTCGCGAATCGTCTTGCGTTACGCCTCAGTCGTCGTCATTCGATCTCGACATCGTGACATCATACTTTTGGCGCTTCACGAAGGCGTGAGCGGACGGCTATAGTGCGCGCAATGTCACGGCGCGATCCTGAAAATCTTGCGGTCTCGATCGATGACTCCAAATCGACTGGCGAGTACCTCTGATGGGACGGCACGACGCAATTCGATCGCGATTCGCCGCATGCGTGGCGGATGGTGGCGGCGGGATTCCTAGCGGCCTTCACCCTGTTCGGAGTGGTTTACAGCTTCGGCGCTTTCTTCAAACCGATAGCGGCGCAATTCGGCGCGAATCGATCGTCAACGTCCGCGATCTTTTCGATCACCTCGTGCATCTCGTTTTTCTTGGGTCCATTCACCGGCCACCTCGCGGATCGCTATGGTCCGCAGCCGAATCGCGATGATTCGGCGCGCTCTGCGATCGGTATCGGGCTCGCGGCAACATCGCGAATCGACCGTCTGTGGCTCGCGTACGTCACATACGGAATCGGCGTCGGAATTGCGATCGCGTGCTGCTACGTACCGATGCTCGCGGCGGTCGGCGGCTGGTTTCTGAAGCGGCGCAACCTCGCGTTGGGAATCGTCGGCTTCCGGGAATCGGCGTCGGCACGCTGGTGACGGCGCCGATCACCGCCGAGCTGATTCATCGACTCGGATGGCGCGAGGCTTACGTGGTCCTGGCCGTGGTCGCGACCGCGCTGCTACTGGTGTGCGCGTGGCTGATCGAGGCGCCGCCGATAGAACTCGACGCGCCTGAATTTTCCGTGCGGCGCATCATCCGCACCCGTCCGTTCAAACTGATGTACGCGTCGTGCATGTTCTGGACGGTCGCGACCTCGATACCGTTCGTGTTCCTGCCGTCGTATGCGCAGGGCATCGGAATCAAGGCGGTCGCGGCCGCGGCGCTGGTGGGATTTATCGGCTTCGCGAGCACCGCAGGCCGCCTCGGACTCGGTCCGCTGGCCGATCGCTTCGGACTAATCGCGACCTATCGCTTTTGCCTGCTGGTGCTCGGGCTGTGCTTCACGACTTTGGCTCTACGCGACGATCGTACGGGATGCTGGTCGCATTCGCGCTGATAATGGGCGTGAGTTACGGCGGGGCGGTGGCGTTGACGCCGGCGGTCGTAGCGGAACTTATTCGGGACGCGGGGACTCGGCGTGATCCTCGGCACGCTCTATACTGGCAGCGCGATCGGAACTGATGCTGGGTCCGCCGTTTTGCGGCGCTCTTGATCGACCGCACCGGCAATTACCGATGGGCGATTCTTTTTACGATGGCGGTCGACGATCGTGTCGTACCTGATCCTGCGGCCGCTGGAACTGCGCGAAGCAGAAAAGTACGACTGAGGCACCACCGCGCCCACGATTCGCGGACATCGCGATCGCGCTACAGCCTACAAACTTGACGCGACTCGCCGATGCCTTCGTCTCCCCCAGCCTCCAGAACCCGGGAGCAATCGATGACCACTTGCATGCGACGGCCGTGAAGACGCGCCGACGCCGGCTTCATCGAGGCGCGCTTCAATCCATTGGCTTGCGCAGAAAAGCCGGAATGTCGAGCTTGTCGTCATTCTCGATCGCGTCATTTGGCTAAGTCGCGTCGGACCTCCGCGTTGCACGTCGCCGTTGCGCCGCTTAAACGCAGGAATGTCGAGACTGTTTTCGTCCACGATCATGCCCGAGCCGACGAACCGGCTTGCCGCCGAAGGACGTGGCGTGCGGCGGAATCGACGGAGACCGGCGGGTTGCTGATGATGCACCGGCGGTGTAATCAACGGCTGCTGCACCGGTCTCCATCGGACGCGTCGGGCTCGTCTGCACCGGCGCAGTAACGGGGGCGCCCGAAGGCGAATAGCCGGGGGCGTCGGTATCGCGCGTGAATCGGCTGCGCGGTCACGGGGCATGATCAGCGACGAAAAACTGGTGCGTGTGGGCGCATGGCGCATCGTGAAATCGCGATCGCCGAAGCCAGTCGCGATCACGGTGACGTGAATCTCGTCGGCGATCTTCTCGTCGATGACCGCGCCGAAAATGATATTCGCGTCCTCGTGAGCTTCTTCCTGGATCAGGCTCGCCGCTTCGTTGACCTCGTACAGCGACATGTCGGGACCGCCGGTGACGTTAATCAGCAGGCCGCGCGCGCCCTTGATCGAAACGTCCTCGAGCAGCGGACTCGAGATCGCGCGCTGCGCCGCTTCGACCGCACGATTTTCGCCCGCCGCACGCGCCGCACCCATCATCGCCATCCCCATCTCCGCCATGATCGAGCGCACGTCGGCGAAATCGAGATTGATGAGTCCGTGAACCGTGACCAGTTCGGAGATTCCACGCACCGCCTGCAGCAGCACGTCGTCGGCCTTCTGAAAGGCCTCCTTGAGCGAAGTCGTGCGGCTCGCGATCGAGAGCAGCCGCTGATTCGGAATCGTGATCAGCGTATCGACCGCGTTCTTCAGTTCGCGCAATCCTTCTTCGGCCTGGCCCATGCGCTTGCGGCCTTCGAACTGAAACGGCTTGGTCACGACGCCCACCGTCAGTGCGCCGCTTTCACGCGCGATACGCGCGATGACCGGAGCCGAACCGGTGCCGGTGCCGCCGCCCATTCCGGCGGTGACGAAGACCATCTCGGCGTCGCTGAGAACCTCGCGCAAAGCGATCTTCATCCTCGAGCGCGGCCTTGCGGCCGATCTCGGGATTGCCGCCGGTGCCGCGACCGCGGGTCAGCTGCGTGCCCATCTGGATGACGAGCGGCGCATTGTTGTTTTGCAGCGCCTGGGTATCGGTATTCACGGCGATAAAATCGACGTTGCGCAAACCAGCCGCGATCATGTGATTGACGGCGTTACCGCCGCAGCCACCGGCGCCGATCACTTTGATGCGTGCGCCGGGATCGACATTTTCAACTAACTCGATCATTTCGGAACCTCCTCCACCCCTCTCGCGCGAAATGCCGCGCTCATCACCCATGCTCCAGCCGTCGTTGCGATCTTTCAAAAGAAATCCCTCACCCAATCGGTTACGCGCGTGCGGATCCACCGAGGCGTCCGTAACGCGCAAGTCCGTTCTGATGACCGCGCCGCCGTTGCCGGCGTGTAGCATCAGGCCGGCGGCAGTCGTGTACATCGGTTTCATCAATTCCTCCGGCATACCTTTGAGATTGATCGGCAATCCGCGTCGCACCGGCAGATTGAAAATGCGCTCGGCCAGTTCCTGCGTGCCTTCGAGCAGCGAGGTGCCGCCGACCAGCACGACGCCGGACGCGAGACTGTCGGAGACACCGGAACGAATCAGCTCGCGCTGCGCCATCGCGAAAATCTCTTCCATGCGCGGCTCGATAATCTCGCCGAGCAAGCGGCGCGCGATCACGCGCGGCTCGCGTCCACCGACGCCCGGCACCTGCACCATCTCGTCGCGGCCGACGATCAGATTGGTCGCGACGCCGTGGCTGATCTTGAGCTGCTCGGCATCACTGAGCGGCGTGCGCAAACCGGCCGCGACATCACTGGTCAGATGATTGCCGCCAATCGGCAGCACCGCGGTATGCATCACGGCGCCGTTGAGAAAAACGATCACGTCGGTGGTGCCGCCGCCGATATCGATAAGCGCGACGCCAAGTTCGCGTTCCTCGGGAAAGAGCGCCGCATCGGCGGAGGCGAGCGGCTCGAACATCAACTCGCCGGGCGTCAGACCCGCGCGCTCGCAACACTTATTGAGGTTCTGCCCGTAGCTCTGCGCGGCGGTGACGATATGGATTCGCGCCTCGAGCCGCACGCCCGCCATGCCGATCGGATTGCGCACGCCATCCTGATCATCGACCGCGAACTGCTGCGGCAGGATGTGCAGCACCTGGCGATCGAGCGGAATCGCGACGGCGCGCGCCGCGTCGATAACGCGGTCGACATCGCGCGGCTGACTTCACCGCCGCGCACGGCGACGATGCCGTGGCTGTTGAGTCCGCGAATATGCGCGCCCGCAACTCCGACTACAGCGGAGCCGATCGCGCATGCCGGAAGATTTCTCGGCTTCGGCGACGGCGGCACGGATAGCCTCGACGGTCGCCTCGATATTAACAACGACGCCTTTGCGCAAGCCGGTGCACGGAACGACGCCATGACCGAGCACGCCGATCGAACCGTCGGATGCGGCCTCCGCCACTAAGCGCGCAGACTTTGCTGGTGCCGACGTCCAATCCGGTGAGCACGTTTCTCATCGGCGCGCGCTCTCCTCTCGCCGGTTGCGCGGCAGATGCGTGCGGCGCGGCCATCGCGACCGCGCCAACCGCGCGTCCGCACGATTGCGATTGGCGAAAGCCGCCGGGCTTCATCTGCATGACGGCCTGGCCGGGTGTCGTCAGATCGAGCGCTGCGATCAGATTTTCGTGACCGCGCCACATCTTCATAACGGCAAGCGCGCGTGGAAATTCTGTGGTTGCGTGTTCGAGATCGAAGGCCACTTCGATATGCGGATGTTCCAGGTAAATCGTCGCAGTGTCGTCGGTATCGATGCGCATCTCGGAGACGACCGCACCGAGCGTGGCCTCGGCGCGAACGAGCGCTTCGGCAAAATCAATGAGCTTCGACGGTTGAACTTTGAGCGCGCCGGGACCGCTCAGAATCGGCATATCGCCTTGAGTCGCGGGCGAGACCGGGCCGTGAAGATCGCCATCGGAATCGAGCGTGTAGAAGCGCATCGCCGCGCTGCACCAACGCGACTGCCGCCCTTCCGGGCGTGCGCGGAAGTATCGTCGGCTTGAGCACGGTGCCGCCGTTGAAGACCGCGGGAATAATCGCGGAATGGCCGGGGCCGGGCCATAAGTGAAAAAGCGTCTGAACGCGCGACGCGAGTACGCGTCCGGGGCGGCTCAAACCGGTCACACGCCGAGCACGAAGAACGCGCACAGCACGATACCGGCGAGCCGATAGCCCCAATGACTAGCGCTGGTTTTGCTTTTTTTCCGTTTCGCTGCCGCCACCACAACCACCACTTCCCGGCAGCCACTCCACTTCGTCAGCTCCGCACCGTCGTCACCATTCGCCGATAAGCCTGACCTCAGGTTCGAGCGAGACGCCGGTACTTTCCATCACCCGGCTACGCGCCAACTCGATCAAGCGCGCGCACTTCGTCGGCGCGCGCACCGCCAAGATTCACAATAAAATTCGCGTGCTGCTCCGGAGAACGCCGCACCGCCCATTCGCGCGCCCTTGAGGCCCACGCTTTCGAGCAGGCGACCCGCAAAATTTCCGGCGGATTCTTGAACACCGAACCGGCGTTCGGGAGGCCGCGCGGCTGGCGCGACGCGCGCTTCGATCGAAGATCCATCACGCGCGCGCGCAGCGCCTCACGGTCGCCGTGACGCGAGTATCGAAATCGACCCGCGTGATCACGAAGCGCGGCGGCAAGTCGGTGCGCCGGTAGGCGAAATTCACTTCGTCCTTCGTCAACGCGCGAGCTGAGGCCGTCGATCGTGACGCCATGCACGAGCGTCACCACGCGAGCCATCTCGCCGCCGAATGCGCCCGCGTTCATCACGAGTCCGCCGCCGACTGTCCCGGGAATACCCTCGCCAAATTCGAGTCCTGCGAGTCCGCGATCGACGACCGTTTCGACCATCGAGCCGAATTGCGCTGCGGCGCCGACGGTCACCTTCATCCCATCGATTAATTTGCGGCCGAAGCTCTCGCCCAGCTTGACGACCAAGACCCCGCACGCCTCGATCGCTCACCAGCAAATTGGTTCCGGCGCCGAGACACATGACGGGAATTTCGTGGCGATGCGCCGTCGCCATCGCCGTCATCAATTCGGCGTCGCTTTCGACGGTGACGAACAGATCGGCGGGACCGCCAATTTGAAATGACGTCAGGTCGGCCAGCGAGCGGCTCGCTTCGAGACGCGCGCCAAACGTGCGATCTCAATTCCTGCTCAAGCGCACTCATCGGATTTCACTCGCTGCAGTCTGCGGCCGCCTCGCCAAGGACCGTCAAGACGCGTTCGCCGAGTTTGTAAACATCGCCGGCGCCGAGCGTCACGATAACATCGCCACTAACTGACTCGTTTGCGACGGTCGCCGCGGGATTCGAGCTCGTCGCCCAGATAACGCACGTTCAGATGGCCGCGCGCGCGCAATGATTCATACAGTCGACGCGAAGTCGCCTCAGCAATCGGATCTTCGCCGGCGGAGTACACGTCGAGCAGATAGAGCACATCGGTATCGTCGAACGCGCCGAGAAATTCGTCGAAGAGATCGCGCAACGGGTATAAGCGATGCGGCTGAAAAACCGTCACGATCGCCGACTGAAGGCCGCGCGCGCCGCCGCGAGCGTCGCCCGAATCTCCGCCGGATGATGCCCGTAATCGTCGAGTACGAGGCGGCCGGCCGCTTCGCCTTTGATTTCGAAACGTCGCGAAATGCCGGAAAACGCCGAGAGTGCCCGCACCGCAGTCATCGAACGGGATGCCCAGCTCGAGCGCCACGCCGATCGCCGCGAGCGCGTTGAGCGCGAGATGATGCCCCGGCGAAGGAATCGTCACAGTAGCCCGAGTGAACGCCCTTGCGGATAACGTCGAAGCGCGTCGACAGTCCGTCGATGACGATATTTCTCCGCGCGCAAATCCGCATCGGCCGCCACGCCGTACGTGACTACCGGCTTGCGCACCAGACGGCAGCAGCCCGCGCACGTTGACGCTGTCGATGCCGACGACCGCGACGCCATAAAACGGCACGCGATTGATGAAATTGAGAAAGGCTTCGCGCAACGCGATCCATGCGTGCCGTAATGATCGAGATGTTCCGGGTCGATATTCGTCACGACCGCGACCGTCGGCAGCAGCAGCAGAAACGACGCGTCGCTTTCGTCGGCCTCGGCCACCATGAAATCGCCGCGCCCGAGCCGAACGTTGGTGCCGCGAGCGCGCAGATTTCCACCGATCGCGACGGTCGGATCGAAGCCGGCCTCTTCCAGAATCAGGCCGACCAGCGAAGTCGTCGTGGTCTTGCCGTGAGTACCGGCGACCGCCACGCCAAGGCGCGCCATCCGCAAAAGCTCACCGAGCATCTCGGCTCGCGCGATTACCGGAATTTTCAGAGCGCGCGCGGCCGCCGACTTCCGGATTCGAAAACTTCACCGCGGACGAAATAATTACGGCGTCGAGATCGGGCCGCAGATGACTCGGATGATGACCGCGTTCGATCGCGATGCCGAGCGCCGCGAGCCGCGCGGTCGTGGCGCCATCGTGCAAGTCGCAACCGCTCACTTCGAAGCCCAGGCGCTGACACAATTCGGCGATTCCACTCATACCCGGCGCCGCCGACGCCGACGAAATGCAGCCGGCGCGGTCGTGTCAACAATCCGGTGGGAATCCCTGCGCTCACGCGGCCTGTTTCTCCGCATCGACGATTTCAAAACATACCCGAGCGATGTGCAGCCGCGGCATCGGGCTTCGCGGCTTCATTCGCCTTGCGACCCATTTCGATCAGGCGTGACGGCTCCGAAAGTAACTTCGCGTAATTCGGCTGCAAGATTCTCCCCGAGACTATCATCGTCGTTAACAATGACCGCACCACCAAGACGTTCAATAACGCGCGCATTTAGTTCCTGTTGCGATCGCGATGGAACGGATAGGGCACGAAAATCGCCGCCCGCCCCGCCAGCGCGATTTCGGACACCGTCATCGCCCCGGAACGAGCGACGATCAGGTCGGCGCTATCGAGCACGTTCAGCCATGTCGTCGATAAACGGGACGACCTTGGCCTCGCCGTCAAAGCCCCGGTATGCCGTCCGTCACCAACTCCACGTCCGCTTCTCCAGTTTGATGGACGACGTCTTATTTTATAACAGTTTTTCCCAGAATTTTCAAAGCATTCAGCAACACCTAAATTGAGTCGATGTGCGCCGCTCGACCCGCCTAAAACAAGGATTTGAAGTGGAACCGAAGTTTCCCGCAGCGCTCCCGGGATAAATCTCAGACGAACCGGATTGCCGGTGACGACCACTCGGGCGGCGTCAAGGGACGCTGCCGTGTCAGCAAACCCGACGCAGACCTTGCGGGCAAATCGCCAGAGCATCCGGTTCGAAAGTCCCAACCGCGTATTTTGCTCCATGAGGATCAACGGTACTCGGGAAATTATCGCGGCCACCGCCATCGGCGCCGAAGCATACCCGCCGGCGCTCACGACGAGATCCGCGCCGAACTGTTTCAGCAGCGCATGAGCACGCCGAACCGCTGTCACAAACTCGCCAATCGCGCGAAGCCGCGTAATCGGATCCTTGCCGCGCAAACCGCGCACCGGAAACAGTTCGTATTTGAGACCGCTTCGCGGCAGCCACGTCGCCTCAAGCCCATTGCTCGTGCCGACGTGAAGAACCTCGCAGTCGGCGCGTTCCCGCCTGAACTCTTCGCCCAATGCAACGGCCGGAAACAGATGGCCGCCGGTGCCGCCGCCCGCAATAATCACTTTCACCGTATCGCCGGTCTTTGTCGCCCGGTCGGTCTTCATCGAACGGCTGGGCGGCGCAGAGTGCGAGCAATGCACCGAGCGCCGCCATCGCCATCACCATGGAGGTGCCGCCATAACTGAGCAGCGGTAGGGGCAGGCCCTTGGTCGGCACCAATCCGATTACGACCGCCATGTTGACCAACGCCTGCAACGAGATCATAGCGGTGAGTCCGACCGCGAGCAGACTCGCGAAGGGATCCGGCTCCTCGTGGGCAATCCGCATGCCGCGAAATAGAATAGTGCAGAACAACGCGAACACGACCAGGGCGCCGATCATGCCGAATTCCTCGACGACCACCGCAAAGACGAAATCGGTATGCGCCTGCGGCAAGTAGTACATTTTCTGGCGGCCGACGCCGAGCCCGGTGCCCCATTCACCGCCTTCACCGAGCGCGATAAACGATTGCGTCAACTGGAAGCCGGCGCCGCGCGCTGATTGCCACGGATTCATAAACGCGGTCAGCCGCCGCATGCGGTAGGGTTTTGCTACGGCTTGAAATACAAGGATTCCAAGCGCAAGCCCGCCTGCGCCGCCCAGGTGTTTGCCACGCGCGCCGGCCGCAAAGAGCATCGCGAAGAGAATCAGTGCAAGCATCACAGTCGTGCCGAAGTCAGGCTGCTTCAGCACCGCCAGCGCGATCAGTCCGACAATTATGAAAACCGGCAGCGGTCCATGTTTGAACGACGCGATCGAGTCCTGACGCCTGGCGAGAAAATCGGCAAGGAAGAAAACCACCGCGAACTTGACCATTTCGGACGGCTCGGCGCGGAATGGACCGAGGCGGACCCAGCGGCGGGCGCCACCACGCGCCACGCCGAAGCCGGGTAGCCAAGTCAGGATGAGGAGCACCACCGCGACGATCAGCAGCGGCATCACCAGCCGGCGCAATCCCGCCAGGGAGAACTGCGAGAGCGCCAGCGCCACTATGAGTCCCACCGCAATATGCAGTAGGTGCAGTTTGAAGAAATGGAAAGCGTCACCGGTCTTTTCCTGGCCGATAAAGTATGTGGTGTTGAGCACCATCAGGAGGCCCAATGCCAGCAAGGCCACGGCCGGAACCCACAGCCACGGGTCCGGGCGGCGGTACGCGACCGCCTCAAAGCGCCCGAACCAGCTCCTGAAATACGCGCCCACGTTCCGCATAGTCCTTGAATTGATCGAAACTCGAACAGGCTGGCGACAGCATCACTGTATCGCCTTCACTCGCGTGCGCCGCCGCCATCTTCACCGCGGCTGCGATGGTGGTCACGCTCTCGATCACGGTCGCGCCGTCGAGCGCGGCCCGCATCTTTTCGCGCGCGGCGCCGATCAGGATCAGCATCTTAACCTTGTCCCTGAGCGGCGCTCGCAATGGTCCATAATCGCCGCCCTTATCGACGCCACCGGCAATGAGAACGACCGGCCCGCGCGTCGCCGCCAGCGCCTCGATCACTGCGCCGACGTTAGTGCCCTTGGAATCGTCGATGTACCTGACGCCATCCCTTTCGCGGACAAACTCCGTCCGATGCGCCAGCCCAGCGAACCCGACCATCGTCCGCTCGATAATTTGCGGTCCGACACCCATCACGAGCGCCGCCGCCGCCACGGCCATCGCGTTGAGCAAATTATGTCTTCCGGGCAACTTAAGCTCGCCGATTGCAATTCGTCCGCGACCGGACCCGACGGTGTATGCCAGCCAGTCGCCCTCGCACCAGATCGCATGGGCGCCTTCTCCTGCCGAAGTGCCCGGCCGTTCCGTGCTGAAGCTAATAACGCGCGATCGCACTTCGCTCCCGAGCTTCCAAACCCGTACGTCGTCGCGATTCAGTATCGCCCAATCGCTGCCGTCCTGATTCTCGAACAGACGCGCCTTCGCCCGCCCGTACTCGTCCAGATCGCGATAACGATCCAGATGGTCGTCAGTGAGATTGAGATGAATGCCGACGTGGGGTTTGAAGGTGTCGATTAATTCTAGTTGGTAACTCGACACCTCCACCACGATTGCGTCGCAGGCACCACCCACCGCATCGGCCAGCGGCATGCCCAGATTTCCACCAACGAAGGTCTTTAAGCCGGCCGCGCGCAAAATCTCACCGAGCATTACGGTGACGGTGCTCTTACCATTGGTGCCGGTAATCGCAACCATCGGCGCATTGATGAAACGGCTGGCCAGTTCGAGTTCGCCAATTATCGGGATGCGCTGTTGGCGCGCCGCGATCATCAGCTTCGACGTTCGCGGTACACCGGGACTCGCGACAACAAAGTTGACGCCCGATAACCACGCCGTGTCTTCGCCGCCAAGATGCACTTCGCCTTTTGGCAAATCGGCGATGGTGGAATCGGCGCGCAAGTCCGTCATCAGTAAATCTGCGCCATGCGCCGCGAGCAGTCGAGCGGCCGCTCGGCCGCTGACACCGAGTCCGATGACCATTACGCGTTTCCCGCTGAATTCCATCAAACCGCCGATCTACGCTGGTTTTGTGTCACCGCAGCTTGAGCGTACTCAGCGCGACCAGCGCGCAAACGATCGAGATTATCCAGAAGCGCGTGACCACGACCGTTTCCGGCCATCCACCCAGCTCGAAGTGATGATGCAGTGGCGCCATGCGAAAAATCCGGCGGTGCGTCATCTTGTAGTAGTAGCGTTGCATGATCACTGAAAGGGCCTCGAGCACGAAGACTCCGCCCGCGATCGGCAGCACCATTTCCTGCTTCGCGAGGAGCGCGACAGTACCGATCGCACCGCCGAGCGAGAGCGCACCGACGTCACCCATCATCATCGAGGCCGGATAGGCGTTGTACCAGAGGAAGCCCATCGACGACGCGATCAGAGCGGCGCAAAAAATCGCGACTTCGCCCGCGCCTTCGACGTGCGGCACATCCAGGTAGCTCGCGAATTTCAGATTTCCCGCGACGTAAGTGAAAATCCAATAGCAGAAGCCGGTCGTCATCACTGGACCGATCGCGAGGCCGTCGAGGCCGTCGGTCAGGTTCACCGCATTCGAACAACCGACTATCACGACCATCGCCAACGGAACGTACAGCCACCAGTGTAAATTCGGATGCACGCGCTTGAAAAATGGAAACGTCAGGTGCGTATCGAGATTAAGGACGCCGAACAGCACGACCGCCGCGACGAAGGCGCAACTGAACTGCCAGAAGAGTTTCTGCGGTCCGCTCAAGCCCTGACCGCGGCCGCGCCGCAATTTCAGGTAGTCGTCACTGAAGCCAATCGCGCCGAAGGCGACCATCACGAACAGAGCGATCCAGACGAAAGCATTGCGCGGATCGGCCAGCAGAATCGTCGCGACCAGACATGAGGCGAGGATCAACAAACCGCCCATGGTCGGCGTGCCGGCCTTCTTCTGATGCGATTGCGGGACCTCCTCGCGGATGGTCTGGCCAATATGCGCTGCCCGAAATCGCTGAATCAGCAGAGGTCCGAGCGCCAACGACAAGGCCAGCGCCGCGAGGCCCGCAAGTACCGAACGGAAGGTCTGATAGCGCAGGACATTGAAGGCCGGGTAACGCAGGTGCAGCGGAAACAGCAGGAGATAAAGCATCGATTTTTATACGACGGGCTCGGGTAGAGGTCTTACAGTTTCGGCTCCAGACTTTCCGACTTCGTTGCATCGCGCAAGAATGCATGCGTGAAAATGTAACCGAATGTTGCCGATTGTCACGAGCCGTGAAGTGCATCTCCGCGGCGCAACAATCGGCGCTTCACTTCACTGTAATGGTAGAGGTTCGGGCCGAGCATGCGTCCGCCATCCGGTGCAAATCATGCCCCGGGACAACTCTTCCCGATCAAAACGAACCGTCGCCGCAAATATGGAGGTCTCAGTTCGCGCGCACTCGGGCCGTGTCGCTCATTTCGGCAACCAGCTCGCGCGCCACCGTGCGATCGTCGAAGTCGAGCCGGCGGCCCGCGACCAATTGGTAATCCTCATGGCCCTTGCCAGCGACGACGACGATATCGCCGGTCGTCGCCACTCGCAGCGCGAGAGCAATCGCAGCGCGCCGATCGGGATCAACCAGGTATCCGAGGTTGCCCAGCGCCGCCGCGCCTTCGTCGATACGTCCCAACCCGCACCGCAAAAGCCCGGCTTCGACCTCCGCGATAATCCCCAGTGGGTCTTCGCTGCGCGGATTGTCGGAAGTCAAAATCGCAGTGTCAGCGAGACGGCCGGCGATTTCGCCCATGATTGGCCGCTTGCCGCGATCGCGATCGCCACCGCAGCCAAAGACGCAAATCAGCCGCCGCGGGTTGAGCGCGCGCAACGCCTCAAGCACCGCTTCGAGCGCATCCGGCTTGTGCGCGTAATCGACCAGCACCTTCACTCCCGCCGGACCCGCAACCGCCTCCAACCTGCCGGGGGCCCCTGGGCATCGCCGCACACCGACCGCCACCGCATCCGTCTCGATGCCCAGGGCCACCGACACGGCGGAAGCCCCGAGAATATTCAGCAAGTTTATGCCGCCGATCAGAGGCGACTCGATTTCAAAAGTGCGCCCGGCGGCACTGATCGTCGCGCGAACGCCGTCGATACTCGCGCTGAACCTTTTGGGATGAACGTCAAGGCCTCGCTCGAAACCGAAGCTCAGCTTGGGACCTTCAACTGCCGCGAGCACGCGCTTACCGAAAGGATCGTCGCCGCGCACCACCGCAACCGCGTCACTGCGGGTACTGCGGGGGAGTATCTCGGTGAAGAGCCTCAACTTGGCGGCGAAGTAACTTTCGATCGTCCCGTGATAATCGAGATGGTCGCGTCCGAGATTGGTAAAGACGCAAGCGCGAAAGTTCAGCTCATCAACGCGTCGTTGGTCCAGCCCAATCGACGAGATCTCGGCAGCCGCAACCCGCACCCCCTCGCGCTCCATCGCCACGAGCGCACTTTCGAAATCGATCGATTCCGGCGTCGTCAGACCGCTATAGAGTTTGCGGCCGCCGGTGAAAGTTCCAATCGTGCCGATGACCCCGCTGGAGATGCCTGCTGCTTCGAAAATCGAAGCGAGCAGATAGGTGGTGGTGGTTTTCCCACTCGTGCCGGTCACGCCGACCAGATCGACGCGGCGACTCGGCGCACCAAAAAAGCGCGCCGCCACAATACTCATTGCGACCCGCAGACGATCACATTCGATCAAAGTAAACGCGGGGCGCGCCGCCTGACCATCCCCTCCTCGCACCACCACCGCGCGCGCCCCACGTTTATATGCATCGTCAACATTCGCGCGATTCAGCTTCGCATCGCGCGCAGTGGAAAAGAAAAGGTCGCCCGGCTTGGCTGTGCGCGAGTCGTAACTGAGGCCGGTGATCTCCTCTTCGAGATTTCCGGCAACACGCCCAACCTCTACGCCGGTGATAAGATCCGCGAGTTTCATCGCGCGCTCCGCAAACGCAAGCGTTTATGCGACGACCGTGCACTACTCGCGACATAGGCTGCGGTATGCTTTCCGGAACTCGCGCCGTTGTGATGGGGTGCAACGCCTGACCGATCTGTGAAGCGGCGCCCCACAGATCGCTTCGGCAAATCGCTCGAAGTTTCAGCGAGCTTCAGTTGAATGGTGCCCCCGTCCAGCGACGTTCCCGCGGATGGATTCTGTGCGACCACAAAACCGGCGCCGGAGGTCTCGATCGCAATTCCGCGGGCGCGTGCGATCGCGAATGCGCCGCGCAGACTCTCGCCCCGAAAGTCCGGCACGATCTCGGCCGTAGCGGCTTTGTAGGCGGGCGCAAGGTCCACTCTCGCGGGATCGCCGTTGTCGTTCAGCGTTGTACCACCGGGTAATGCGTCATCGTCAAGTGTCGCTTCGCCATCGAGCGACGCTTCGCGCAAAGCCGCAACTCCCGCAGGCGAATTCGTCTCGCCGCCAAAAGGCAGCAGACTGGCTGTATCGTAGCCGAGCGGGGTCTTGACGGGCGCGACCTCGAGTCGTTGCAGACGCCGCCGAAGCGATTTCGCTGAAGACCGGTGCCGCGTACAGGCCGCCGAAATGTCCGTGCGCAACGTCGTAAAGCACGACCAGTATTACGATCGCGGATCGTCCGCTGGGAGAAACCCGACGAACGACGCCACCAGCCGGCTTTGGAAATAGCCGCCCGTCGCAGGATTGACCATCTGCGCAGTGCCGGTCTTACCTGCGACCGTGAAATCGGCGACCTGCGCGAGACGGCCGGTGCCGTCAGCGACCGTTGACGACGTTGCGCAACAGCAGGTTCATCTGATGCGCGACTTCGGGCGACACCGCGCGACGCAACGGCTTGCGGTGTATGCCGCAGAATTTCGTTGCCCGCGGGATCGTAAGCCGCCTTCACCACATACGGGCGCATCACGACGCCGCCGTTGGCGATCGCAGCGTAGGCAGTCGCGAGCTGGATCGGAGTGACCGCGACGCCCTGCCCGAAGCCATGATTCGCGAGTTCGACGCGACGCCATTTCGCGGACGGTCGCAGTAACTCCGGCACCTTCGCCCGGCAAATCGATACCGGTGCGACGGCCGAGGCCGAAGCGCATTCAGTCCCTTCGTGAAAGCGATCGGCGCCAAGCGTGAGGGCGATCTTTCGCCGCGCCGATATTCGATGAGACCTCGACGATGCCGCCGAGATCGAGCCAGCCGTGACGGACTATCGTCGTGGATAATGCGGCCTGCGAAATGCCATTCGCCATTCTCGCAGAAGAGCTGGCGCTTGCGGCGTTATGACGCGATCCTGCAGCGCGATCGCGCCGAGAATTCCCTTCATCGTGGAGCCCGGCTCGAACGCATCCTGGATCGCCGTATCGTGCAGACGGTCGTGAGCGCTTGCAGCGCGCCATCGATATTGGCCAGCGCCAGCACTTCGCCGGTAAACGGATCGAGCACCACCGCCGCGCCGCGGCGCGCCCCGCTCTTCTCCACCTGATCGGTCAGATAATTTTCGGCCGCCGACTGGATCGACGAATCGATCGTCAATTCGAGGCGCGCGCCCGGCTGTGCATTCTTGTAGCCCGAGCGGCGAATCGAAAATCGGATGGCCAAGCGCGTCGTGGTAGAACTGCAATTCCACCGGCGTGCCGCGCACCAATGGTCGTATTGCAATTCAACCCCGGAGAGCCCCTGCCCATCCGTTCCCGCCAACCCCACCACCGCCGCGGCCAGGTTGCTCTCCGGGTAAAACCTTGCGTATTCATTCACGCCGCCAACGCTTTCGAAGCCCCAGATCCTCCGCCGCGCGCGCTCGATCCGGCGGCAGATGGCGCGCGAGCCATACGAACGGTGCGGGCTTTTCGAGCTTCGCCTCGAGCTCCGCCGGCGTCAGCGCCAATGCATGCGCCAGCCGAACGCGTTCGGTCGCGGTACTGCTTTCGAGCAGCTTGGAGCGCGTGCGCGAAAATCGATCGAGTCTCGGCCGACAGCGCGAGCGCCTTGCCGTTGCGATCGACGATCGGACCGCGCACCGCCGCCAGACTTCATCTCGCCGTATGCTCCTCGTTCGCGAGCGAGGTCAGCCGCGACCCGTCGAACAGGACAAGCACTCGCCAATCGCATCGCCGCCAGCACGAACAATCCGGCCAGCGCGAACGTCAGCGCGCCGATGCGCAGGCGGCGTTTTTTGAAAGACGGATTCACGGCACCATCACCACGTGACCCGGGGCAGGTGCGGCGAGACCGTACTTCGGCGCGAGCGCGCGCAACCGCTGATGCGATTCGAGGCGCGCGGTTTCGAGCTTGAGACGTTGGTTCTCGTCTCGAGGTTGCGGATCTCCATTCGCAAGCGCGGACAGGCGATAGCCCTCCTGCGTCACTTCCAGACGAACCATCAGCATGGCAAAGCCCGCCGCGACGATCGCGACCGCGAGCACCGCGGGAACGATCTTCGACGGCGGCGCCGTCGGGCGCGTGCGCCGGGTCATTGCGCCACCCGCTCGATACAGCGCAATCGGGCGCTGCGCGCGCGCGGATTACTCCGCGCTCTCGGCATCGCTCGGACGCATCGCCTTGCGCGTCATCGGCGGCAAAGTTCCCTTCGCGCACCAGATCGCGAAAGCGCTGTTTGACCGGGCGATCCTCGAGCGAATGATAGGCGAGCACGATCATGCGACCGCCTACGCGCAGTCGCGCCGGGCCGCGGTCTAAGCAACGCATGTCAAGGCTTTCGAGTTCGTGGTTGACCGCGATTCGCAGCGCCTGAAAGGTGCGCGTCGCCGGATGAATTCCGCCGCGCCGATTACGTCCCAGCACACTTTCGACCAGCCGCCTGAGTTCGCCGGTGGTTTCGAGCGGACGACGCCGGCGCGCCTCGACGATCGCTCGCGCGATGCGCCGGGCGCCAGTGCTCCTCGCCGTACTCATAGATAATCCGCGCGAGCTCGGCCTCGGTCTCCTCGTTGACGATGTCGTAGGCGCGCAACTGCTGCTCGCGATCCATCCGCATATCGAGCGGCCCGTCGAGCCGGAAACTGAAACCGCGCTCCGCGTCGTTGAGCGCGAAACTGCTCATCCCGAGGTCGGCGACAATTGCGCCCACACAGGGGATTCCGCATTGGTCGAGGACCTCTTCGAAACCGGAGAAATTCCGCCTGCCGCAACGTGACGCGCGGACCGAACTCGGCAAGGTTGGCCGCTGCCAGCCGCGAGCGCGGTCGCATCGCGATCGATCCCGATCAGATGCGCGTCGGTAACGCGTGCAACAACGCCGCCGCATGGCCACCCATGCCGACGGTCAGCGTCAACGATCGTCAGAGGGTTCAGAGCGCGGACGAGCCCCACCACCTCATCCACCATCACCGCCACATGTTGGCGGCTCGCCGCGCTCTGCCCTTTTTCCTCTGTCAGACGCATCTGACTCAGAACCCTAAAAGTCGAGTTTCGAGAGTAAATCGGGGTCAGCCAACAACTGATCCTCGGCCGATTTCAAAATCCGTTCGAGCGTCGCGCGATTCCACAATTGAAATCGGTTGTGCTTGCGCCGAAAACGTCACATCGCGTCCGAGACCGGCAAACTCCCGCAGCTTCGGCGGAATAAGGATGCGGCCCTGGCGATCGACCTGAACCTCGTGCGCCCCGCCGATATAAAAGGTCTCGAAGAGCTGGGCAACGCGATCACCGGTACGGCGCTCAGCGAACTTCGCGACCATCGCGTCCCATTCGGCCGGCGGATAGAGTTCCAGCACTTCTCCCGCTCGAAAATGAAATTCGTGATATACAGCCGGTCGTGACCTTCACGCTGCAATACATCGCGAAAGCGGGCGGGAATACTAACCCGCCCCTTCTCGTCGATCGCGTGGTCAAATCGACCGTTGAACACCGTACTCCTCCCCGATACACCACAATCTCCCACTCTCACCCCACTACAGTCAAGAGAGGTAACAGCGCGGATCTAATAATTTTCCTTGGCCTATATAGCGAATATAAAGCGAAAACGTCCCTCAATCAGCACTTCGAAGAAGAGAATCTGCCTGTTCCGCCTGGGCCCATCGGGCTTGCGATCCCGATAGAGTATCCTTAATCTGTGGGTGCCAATGAACGAAGAACATCAAAGTGCTGTCGAAACGCCCCGGTTGGATAGAGAATTTGAAGTGAAGCAGCTCTCTACCGGGGGATTCCTCTTTTATATCCTGCATGGCTTGGGCGTATCGCTCGGACTGTGTTTGTTGTGGATGCTTGAGGCCGTGCGCAATCGCGCCTTCCGATTCCTGGATCGCGCCAAGGTGAAGGCTCGCATCCGCAAGGCGAGCCCGTTTCCTCCCGGGCAACCGCGCAAACGACCTTTGACAGCTCCCTCACGTTAGATTCGCGCTCCCGGGAGGGATTGGCGTATCACCCACGCTAATCTCGCTAGGATGCGGGCTTGCTGCGAAGACTCACCGCGATTTCGTTGTTATTGTCTGTAACTGACTCTAATCCCGTTCGGGCGCCTTCACCGCTTCGCGGTTCCGGCCATCGCGACTGCCGATTTTTGGCCGACGCGAGACTGACGTATCCAATCGCCGACGAACCGGAATTTTCGCTTTGATTACACCCTTGGCCTCACCGTCGTGATTCGTCCCACCAAATTTCTCGTCGAGCAAACTTGAGAGGTAGAGCGCGAGTTCGTCGTCGACCACTCGGACCAGAGCGTCAGTTTGGGCGGCCTGTACAATTTTCAAAAAACCTTCGAGACGATGATTGCTGCCGTTTTGCCGGATCAGCCGCGAAATGGCGCTCTGTGCGAGCCTGGCGAGCTTAGCCTGGAGTGCGCGAAAAGCGCGATCGACGAGTGCGCTTAATTCACCGCCCGGCGAATGCGCGCCGAGCAGGTAGCTGCATCGCGGACAGCACGGGGTAACTTCCGGTGCTAGCGCGCCGCCGAAATCACAAGGCATCAGGCGGCGATCGAGCGCGATCATCGCAGCGTGAAGATCGGGTGCCGCGGCGGGGCCAAGAGCAGCGATCGTATCGAGGCGGCAGAGTGTGTCGAGATACAGGTGTGCGTCGGCGGTAACTGGGGCGAGACGTTCGAGTTCAAGCTGTGAGCGATCGTGCGCGACGCGATACTGCTGAACATACGACCACTTGAATTTCTGAAAGCGAGCCTCCAGCGCATCAAAATTGTTAGCGCTGCCAACAAGTGCTCCGGGATTTAACGCGACCGCCAACATCTGGCATTCAAATTCCAATGCTCGTAGTTCGCGATCACCGTTCCCGTCTTCGCCTTCCGCGACCGTCAGATGTGTTGCCGCAAGATATTCGCGCATCACGCGGAGGCGCGGGATAGATTCAGCAACGCTCGCGAGCACCTCGTATCCAGCGACGGCCGCGATCGCGATCTGTCGCCGCGACTGCTCTGCACCGCGCTCGATCAGTGCCGCAGTACCGCTTTCCGTCAACTCGATGAAAGCGGCGAAGTCGCGATCCTGCGCGGGCGAGAGGCAGGCATCCTTCTCGCTCATCGCAGCGACGAGGGCATCGCGATTGAGGCAGGCACGTTCGAGCGCCCTTGCGAGCGCTCGATCCAACCGCTCACGACTAGACGTGAGCTCGGATCTCTGTTCAACGGCCGTCAGCGCCGGATCGAAATGACGCAACAGCACTAAAGCAGAGTTGTAAGCAGCGACCTGCGCCGCGCCAACGCCGCGCGGATGGAAACTCGCCGTCCGCGCCAGCGCGTCAAAAACGATGACGCCGTCAGTGCGGGCGGCCAACGCGGTGAGGAATCCGGGCAACCGATCGCTTAGTTCGCCATTCAGCAGCGCGCCATCCATCTGTGCGCGAATCTCGTCGAGAGGAACGCTCGCTGAACTCCCGCTGAGATGGCGAAGAACGAGGGTATTGACCACCCCCTGAATCGACTCCGTCATGGTGTCGTCAGTCGCGATCGATGTCGCAGCGGCGGCGGCGATTCGCAATGCCGCGCGACCCGGCGCTCCCAGGCTCGCATCCACCGCGCGCTGCACAGTGGCCGATAGCATCAGGTCCATTGGCAGGATCAGCCGATTGAAATTTCGCCCGCCCTGCCACGCTTCAATCGCCTCACGGGCCGCTCGTGCGAAGGAGCCAACCGCGGCGCACTCGTGGCCGTTTAACGATTGCAGCACTTCGGCCGCAGCCGGATGCAGCGGATAGATCGCGTGAGGGTCAAAAGGACTCTCGAGATTCCGATAAAGTCGGTCAACGGATTGAAATGCGGCATCGTCCAGGCGCCGGGCCCGCCCGATGGCGACCGCCGCAAACTCGTTGGGAGAAGGGGTAACATCGAAGGCTGGTACCGTCGCCGGCGGTGCATCGCGTCCAGCGGCCACGACGATCAGCCTCAAGTGCTTGAATGTGCTGGCGACCTGTGCAAGTGCCGAAAAAGCTTCGAGAGCTGGCGCGGTCTTGCCCAGGCTGAGATCGAACACGATGGTGACGCCGGCGATACCTTGGCGGCGAGCACTGTCGAGCGCGAGAGCGAGGGCCTCCGCGCCATGCAACTGACGCCAGAGGGCGGGCACGCGATCGCTTCCAGAGAGCGCGTTATCGATCCACTCGAGCGTGCAGCGTTCGATTTCGGCCGCACTCATGCCGCTCGCGACTTCAATCGGTAGCGTAAGGTATCGCGCAGTTTCAGAGCTGAGCGCACCGGCGCGCGAACTAAGCGCCGACACGTAATTCAGGAAATGCGTTTTGCCGGTGCCAGCCGCACCGCTAATCCAGAAGAACGCACCTTGCGCTCCAGTCATCTGACGATTGATCGCAGCCCAGGCATGGCGCGCGCCGCGCGTCATAACGTAGCTCGCGACAGTGGTGGCGGACGGTTCACGCTCAAGCGCCATTCGCTCGACGATTTCCGGACCGATTGCAACGCATTCTCCGGCCGCCGGCTCCGTCGTTTTCCGGACCCCCATAAAGAATTCTTATAGGGATCGGGTTAGCCAAGCGAGATCAAAAGATCAGCTTCATGTGAGCCGCGCAACTTTACAGAGCAATTCACGCCAAATGGTAGTGTCGTGAGCCAACTCTCGACTCGTGAACTTAAGGCGCACGCGATCACAAAGAAGACATTTGCGCGGTGATCACCGGCCCGGGCGATGAAGGTTCGGGGCGGGACGTGCCGTGCCTGCGATGCGGGGGCTAGTCCTCTCAAGGTGCCAGTTGCGCCTGCCGATACCGACCGCCGCAAGAACTCGCACGTTCGCTAAAGGGCAGGCGCCGGAGGGCGGACGATTTTCACCGTGCCTACCTGGGATGAACGGCACCGTAGTCGAGCGGACTGTGTGCTACCGAGCGGGCTGTGGCACGGTGGAATCGGCGCCGGTATCGGAGCCAGGCGCAACCCCTGAGCTAGCGTGGGACATCATCGTATCCACGCTGACCTGACGATGTCGATTCGCTTCGTAGATGTACACGCTCGCCGCCATGACGAGTAACCCGATGACGACGATCGCCCCGGTCCATCCGCGATGCTGGCGGGGTTCGGCGACGAGCGGCTGATCGAGCCGCGGCGGACCGGGGTTACCATCGGCGCGCTGGACCTCGCGCACGAAGCGCATCGCGACATCTTCCTGATCAAGCTCGAGAAAGCCGGCGTACCGACGCAAGAAAGGAACGAGATAAAGTTGATCAGAGATTTCCGAATAATCGTTCGTCTCCATCATGCGCAGATAATGCAGCGGTAGCCGAGTCTCGCGGACCACGTCATCGGCGGTTAGACCGCGACCTTCGCGGGCGGCGATCAAGAACGTGCCGAGGCTTTGCTCGGCCGTCTCGCCGGCGGCCGCCTGGTCTCTGGCTCCCTGCTTGCCATCATCGACGTCGGCACGGGCCGCCGTTGCTTTAACCGCCTGCTTCCCCCGATCGGTAGGGTTAGCGACGATCGCCGCCGGCAGCGACTCCTTCAACGATGGCGATTCCTTCACTGAATGCGGCAATGACTCTCTTGCCGTCGCGATCTCGCCCTTCGCTTCGCCGTAGGGACTGATCGTGCGCAAGCGTTCCGGTTGAACTTCCACCACCGCCGCCGCCACTTCTGACTTGTTTTCACTCACCGGATTCGCTTCCTCGGTTTGGGCTCTCCGTCACTGCGCCGCCTGTGGCAGGCCAACTGCCGGCTCTTGAAGTTTGATGTAGGGCGCATACGACGTCGATTTGCCGTCGCAGCGCGGCCGATAAAAGTTCGTGAATAAAAACTTGAATTTAACCAAAGCGCTCTGCCTGATTGAGGCAATAGTAACCGGAATGCGCATGCGTAACATGGCCGTGTTGAATTAAAGCTATAGGTGGCAGCGAGGTAATCCAAGCCCCTTCAATGAACAAAATAAAACATCGGGCGATGATTACCTAGCTTCACCGGTACTCGATCTGTCGCGCGAGTATTTCGGCGTCGGAAAACAGGGGACGATGCGGCTACGCCGCATCCAAAAGTCAGTGGCGTGCTGGCTGGCGCTCAACGAACTTCGGCGCAGGTGCTCCAAACGCGTTTGTAGGCGGGTTCAGCGAATGATGTCAGTAAACGAATGCGATCGCGGTGAGCTGGCGTTCTCGAATGTTCCGTGCAGGAGGCTGTGGTTCGCTGAAGAGGTTGTATGTCGCTTTAACTGACGCGCGGCGTTTGGCACAATGCTGCTCAAGCTCGGGCTTAGCGTACTCGTCATCCGGCGGCTCGACAGAATCCAGATTTCGGCGCTGGACCAGGACTTCGTGACCACGTCAGGCAAAATAACTCCGCTTCGCGATATGTGTCGCCGCCTCCCGAGACTGGTTTCGATCGTGATTCCGGTTTACAACGAATCGGCGAATCTGCGCGCGTTGTGGACGCGACTCGAACCGGTTGTCGAGGCGCTTGGCCGCGACTGCGAAGTGATCTTTGTCGATGACGGCTCGCGCGACGACTCGCTCGATATCCTACGGGAATTGGCGGTGCACGATGCGCGCGTGCGAGTGGTCGAACTGGCGCGCAATTTCGGGCAGCACTCGGCGCTGCTCGCGGGCTTTCGTATTTGCCGCGGCGATATCGTGGTGACGCTCGACGCCGACCTGCAGAATCCTCCCGAGGAAATCCCGAAGCTGATCGACGCGATCGATGCGGGCAACGACGTGGTCGGCGGATGGCGCGAAGAGCGTCAGGACCGGACCTATCGGCGGATGGCGTCGCGCCTGCAAAACCGCCTCACCTCGATGATCGTCGGCGTGCTCGATGCACGACTACGGCTGCATGCTGCGCGCGTATCGGCGTCACATTATCGAGACCGTCGTCGAATGCGACGAAAAGGCGGCATTCGTGCCGGCGCTAGCCAACACGTTTGCCAAGCGCGTCGCCGAGATTCCGGTTGCGCACGCGGAGCGCGCCGGCGGCGAATCGAAGTACAACATCTTCAGCCTCGCGCACTTGAGCCTCAACCTGATCACCGGATTTTCGCTGCTGCCGATGCGCGTCCTGAGTCTGACCGGATCGGGAATCTTTCTGCTCGATGCGATCTTCGCCGCCGTCCTGCTCGGCCATCGGTTGATTTACGGACCGCAGCAGGAAGGCGCCTTGTGGACGCTGTTCTCGATACTGTTCCTGTTCGTGGGGCTGATCTTTCTCGCGCTCGGACTGATCGGCGAATATATCGGACGCATCTATATCGAGGTGCGCCGGCGGCCGAACTATATCGTGCGCGCGGTGCATGGCGAGACCGCGAACGATCGCACGGCGTATCGCACCTCTCGCGCCGTCACGCTTGATGACGTCGCGGATTCCCCGGAGCGGCGATCGAAGCTATACGCGAGGCGCGCTGCGTGCTGTTCGCGTACCACGAGATGGGCTACGCGTGCATGGAGGCGCTGATCGCGATGGGTGCGCCGATCGCGGCATTGTTCACGCATCAGGATGCGCCAGGCGAAGAAATCTGGTGGCGCTCATGCGCCGACCTCGCGCGTGCGAACTCGATTCCGATTCACACACCGGACAAAGATGGGCGCCGAGAAATCGCGCAAGTCGCGGCGCTGAGGCCTGCGATCATCTATTCGTTCTACTACCGCAATTTGCTGCCGCCGGAATTGCTCGCGCTGGCGCCGATGGGTGCGCTACAACCTGCACGGCTCGCTGCTGCCGAAGTATCGCGGTCGCTGCGCCGGTCAACTGGATGCTGGCCAACGGCGAACGCGAGGCCGGTGCGACGCTGCATCACATGGTCGCGCGCGCCGATGCCGGCGATATCGTCGCGCAGCGCGCGGTCGAGATCACCGACGACGACACGGCGCTGACGCTCTATCGCAAGATCGTTCCGATCGGCGCGGCGTTGATTCGCGAATACCATCCGCTGATCGCATCGGGCACGGCGCCGCGTCGAGCGCAGGATCTTAGCGCAAGGCAGTTACTTCGGACGCCGCACGCCCGACGATGGACGTATCGATTGGTCACTGGCCGGCGCGGCGTATCTTCAACCTGGTGCGCGCCGTGACGCATCCGTATCCGGGCGCGTTCGGCTTTATCGACGGTCGCAAGGTATTGCGTCTGGACGGCGAGAATCGAGGCGGAAGTCGGAAGTGCGCGGAGTGCCCGGCGCCATCATCGACGACGCGCGCCGATGGATCGATCGAAGTTGCGGCGGGCGCCGGCAGCGTGATCGTCAGCCGCATACAATTCGAGGGCGGCGACGAAGCCAGCCCGCGCGAACTTCTCGGGCTTCGCGAGCGGCGGCGGCACTAGTGGCCGAGCGCGGTCGCAGCGCGTATGATCAGATTCGGCTGAATGGAGGACACATGCGGGTTTTGATAACAGGCGGCGCGGGTTTTCTGGGTTCTCATCTGTCGGACGCGTTCATCGCGCGCGGCGACGAAGTATTCGTGCTCGACACCGGCTCGATCGCGAAAGTGCGCCATCTGCTGGAGCAGCCCCGCTTCCACTATATTCACGACTCGATCTTCAACGTCGAACTGATCGATGGGCTGGTGGCGAAGGTCGATCTGATCTACCACCTCGCGGCCGTCGTGGGCGTCGAGTATTACGTCGGCGATCCTTACGAGACGCTCAACGTCAACGTCAACGGCACGCAAAACATTCTGAAGGCGGCCTACAAGTACAACAAGAAGGTCGTTTTCAGTTCGACCTCCGAAGTGTACGGGCGCAATCCCAAGGTGCCGTGGAAAGAGGACGACGACCGCGTGCTCGGCGCGACCACGATCGATCGCTGGTGCTACTCGACCTCGAAGGCGGTCGGCGAACATTTCTGCTTCGCCTATCACAAGCTCGGGATGCCGGTGACGGTCGTGCGATTTTTCAATATCTACGGTCCGCGGCTCGACCGCGTCGATGTCGGCCGGCTCTTTACGATCTTCATGGGGCAATTGCTGCGCGGCGCCGACCTGACGGTGATCGGCGACGGCGCGCAGACGCGCTGCTTCACCTACGTCACCGACGCGGTCGCGGCGACCGTGCAGGCCGGGCTGAATCCGGCGGCCGACGGCCAGGCGATCAATATCGGCGTCGATGTCGAGACCTCGGTGCTCGAGTTCGCCGAGCTGATGCTCGAGCTGTACGGGCCGACCAAATCGAAAATCAAATTCGTCTCGCAGGAAGAGGTGTACGGCAACAGCTACGAGGACATTCCGCGGCGCGTGCCCGACAATACCAAGATGCGCAAGCTGCTCGGAGTCGAGGCGAAAGTCTCACTGCGCGAGGGTACGCGCATGTCGATGGAATGGTTCCGCAAGGAAGCGCAGTCGTAGACTCGACCGGCGTATCAAAGACGAGACGATCAGTCGCCGTTACGAATTCATCAGCGAGACTTGAGATCTACTGTAACGCGATGGATGTGGCGCTCAAGGTTGACGTCGATACGCATCAGGGGCTCGGCGAGGGCGTGCCGCGCCTGATGCGCGCGCTGGCCGACCTCGGCGTGACCGCGACGTTCTTTGATTGCGATGGGCCCGGACAACTCAGGCCGCGCGATCGTTCGCGTGCTCAGGAATCCCGGATTTCTGAAGAAGATGCGGCGCACGCGCGCGGTCGCGATGTACGGACTGCGCACCGTGCTATCGGGCACGTCTGCTGCCGGCGCGGCCGATCGCGCTGGCATTTCCGACGTGATGCGCGAGTCTGGCGACGCGCCGGATTCGAGGTCGGCGTGCATGGCTACGACCACGTGCGCTGGCAGGATCGGCTCGACGAGATCGGCGAACGCGGAATCCGCGGCGAGATTGACGACGCATTCGAGGCGTTTCGCGCAGTGATGGGCGGCGCGCGCGAGTCGTTTCGGCGCGCCCGGATGGCGGACCTCGGCGGCAGCGCTCAGCGCACTCGACACGGTCGGACTCGATTATCGCAGCGACACGCGCGGTACGCGCCGTATCGATGCGCAGATCGAGGACGAGGTTTTCGCGACGCCGGAGATTCCGACGACGCTGCCGACGATGGACGAGGTAATGGGCCCGGAGCTTCATGAGAGCGCCGCGATCGTGCGGTTCTATCTCGATCGCATCAACGCGGAGACGCTGAACGTGCATACGAT
The DNA here is from genome assembly GCA_963774705.1 of uncultured delta proteobacterium. Taxonomy (GTDB): domain Bacteria; phylum Desulfobacterota; class Binatia; order Binatales; family Binataceae; genus JADMIL01. The sequence goes on along the minus strand of CAVZFW010000016.1, from coordinate 33,505 downwards.
TCATGCGGAGACCGAAGGCATGGGCCAGCTCGAAACGTTCGTCGCGCTGATGCGTGCGCTCAAGGATCGCGGTGCACGCTTCGTACAATTACGCGATGCGGCAGCCAGGCTCGATCGCGCAGCGCTGCCGGTATGCGAAGTCATTCGCGATCGACGTTGCCGGGCCGCGCCGGATGGATTTCCGCTCAGGGCGCGCGCGCACGAGAACGCAGAATCGTCGATCGGCGGTACCGCTAGACTGTAAGCTTGCCGTGCTTTCGTGGTAGGTTTTGCCGAAAACCCCCTGCAGGAGTTGCCGCCATGATCGCATCGCATCAGATTGCCGATAATCCACAGGACGTCGGCCTCGATCCCGCTAAGGTCGAAGAACTGTTCAAGCGTGCGGAACGCGAGGTCACCGAGGGTCTGCTGCCGTCGTGTCAGATTGCGATCGCGCGCAACGGCAAGGTCGGTGCGATGAGAACGGTTGGCCGCGCGGTGCAGGGTGGCGTCGAGAAGCCGGCGACCGACGACACGCTCTACTGCGTGTTCTCTTGTACGAAGGCGATCATGTCGTCGGCAATGTGGATTTTGATTGGCGATGGCAAACTTCAGATTAGCGAGCGCGCGGCGGATATCGTGCCGGAGTTCGGAAGCAACGGCAAAGAGACGATTACGGTCGAACAGCTATTGCTACACGTCAGCGGATTTCCGAACGCGCCGTTCCCGCAGCCGGACTGGAACAGTCGTGAGAAGCGGCTCGAGCGGTTCAAGTCGTGGCGGCTGGAATTCCCGGTCGGCCAGCGTTTCATTTATCATCCGACTTCGGGCTTCTGGGTGCTCGCGGAGATCATCGAACGGCGCACGGGCAAGGATTTCCGCGAGTTCGTACGCGAACGGATCGCGCATGCCGCTGGGCCTGCCGGGATTGCGCGTCGGATTGCCGCGCGCGGAGCAAAATCGCATCGCAGACCTGGTGTGGGTCGGGCAGAACCTGACGCCCGAGGATTACAAAAAGATGAACGTGCCGCCGCCTCCGGTGAGCGAAGTCACCGAGGACGCGATCATCGGCTTCAACAGTGCGGTGGTGCGCGAGTCGGGCGTGCCAGGCGGGGGCGGCATCATGACGGCAGCCGATCTTGCACTGTTTTACCAGGGCCTGCTGCACAATCGTCCGGTGGCCGACGGCAAACCGATCTGGGAACCGGCGACGCTCAAGGAAGCCTTGCGTCCACGTTCCGGCGACTACTTCGATCCAATTTTCAAGTACAAGTGCAATCGTGCATTGGGCGTGATCGTGGCCGGTGACGATGGAATGGCGAACTATCGCGGATTCGGCAAGACCAACTCGCCGATGGCATTCGGTCACGGCGGCGCAGGCGGACAAATCGGCTGGGGCGATCCGGCAACGGGAATTTCGCTCGGTTACTGCACCAACGGATTCGACCGCAATGAAATCCGCCAGGGACGCCGTGGCGTCGCGCTTTCGAGTATGGCCGCCGCGGTCTGCGCCGCTTAGGGCCGGCGTGAGGCGCGCGGCGCTCGCGCTACGATGGTCACCCGCGGAAGGGATTTTCGATCACGATCGTGGCTTCGCGCGCCGCTCCGACACCGACCATCGCGAGCTTGACGCCGGATAGCTCGCCGATGCGTTCGAGGTAACGCCGCGCAGCCGTCGGCAACTCCGTGAGGCTGCGCGCATGCGTGATGTCCTCGCGCCAGCCGGACAGTTCCTCGTACACCGGTTTGACCTTTTCCAGCAGGTGACGCTCGGGCGGGATCTCGTCATAGCGTTGGCCACGCAGCTCGTAAGCGACGCAAATTTTGAGCGGGTCGATGCCGGTCAGGACGTCGAGCTTGGTCAGCGCCAAACCCCACATGCCGTTCAGTCGCGCTGCGTGACGCGCGAGCACCGCGTCGTACCAGCCGATGCGCCGTGGCCGACCGGTCGCACTGCCGAACTCATCGCCCTCGATGCGCAGCGCGTCAGCGAGCTTGCCCTTGATCTCGCTCGGGAAGGGACCGCCGCCGACCCGCGTGGTGTAGGCCTTGGTGATGCCGAGCACCGCATCGAGTTGTCCGGGCGCCACGCCCGCGCCGCCCGAAACCGCACTCGCCCCGCAATTCGACGACGTGACGAAAGGATAGGTACCGTGATCGATATCGAGCATCACGCCGTGCGCGCCCTCGAACAGGATCCGTTTGCCGGCGGCGATCGCTTCGGCGAGGAACACCGACGTATCGCACAGATAGCGCCGCAGACGCCCGCGCGCCTTGCGCATCTGTTCGATTAACTCGGCGGCTTTGATGGGCTTCGCCTTGAGCACCGCCTTTAGGTAGAGATTCTTATCGCGGAGATTGCGCTCGAGCTTTTCCGTGAACGAGGCGAAGTTCGTAAGATCGTCGAACCGCAGCCCCATGCGCGACATCTTGTCCTCGTAAGCCGGACCGATGCCGAAACCGGTGGTGCCGATGGCGCTCTTGCCGAGTCGCGCCTCGCGCGCTCGATCGATCGCGCGATGGTACGGCATCACCATGTGCGCGTCGTAGCTGAGCCGCAGTAGCGCGTCGTCCGTGAGATGATTGCGCCGCTTGAGGTTGTCGATTTCTTCGACCAGCGCGATCGGATCGACCACCGTGCCATTGCCGATCACGCAGACCTTGCCGTTGTGAAGCGCACCCGCCGGCACCAGCCGCAGGATGAATTTCTCGCCGTTGACGACCAGCGTATGGGCCGCGTTGTTGCCGCCCTGAAAGCGCACGATCACGTCGGCGTCGGCAGCGAGCAAGTCGACGATCTTGCCCTTGCCTTCGTCGCCCCATTGCGAGCCGACCACCGCGACGGTCTTCATAACGGGTGTCTCAGCGCCGCGCCCGCCACGTGGCGGATCGGATCAGGTTCGACTCGGTCGACGCGTCGATGCTTAAGTTGCGGCAGTTCAAAGTTTTATCTGCGCGGCGGCGGTGATCGCCGGAATGGTCTTGAGCCGTTCGAGGATTGCGGCCGGGACCGGACCGTCCACTTCGAACAGGCTGAGCGCGGTTCCGCCGACGCGGTCGCGTCCCAATTTGAGGCCGGCGATATTGATCCCGGACTCGCCCAGCATCGTGCCGATAGCGCCGACGACGCCCGGAACGTCGCGATTGTGCAGCATCAGGAAGTAGCCCTCGGGCGCAGCTTCGACGCGATAGCCGTCGATGCGAATCAGCCGTAACGCGCGATTTCCGAAGACCGCTCCGGTAACTTCATGAGTACTGGTCGGCGTGCGCACCGTGATCGTCAGGATGTTGCGATAGTCGGTGGTCTCGCGCGATCGGATCTCGGTGATCTTGATGCCGCGATCGCGCGCGATGAATGGAGCGTTGACGTAATTCAATTCCTGATCGAGAAACCCGCTCAACAGGCCCTTCAGCACTGCCGCGATAATCGGTTCCGCATTGAGTCCCGCGGCTTCACCCGCAAAGCCGACGGTTAACTGATTGGGCGCCTCGCCAATAAGCTGGGCGGAGAGCCGCCCTAGCTTTTCGCCGAGCGTAAGATGCGGTCCCAGTACCTCGAGTTCCTGTACCGACAGCGCGGGAATATTGACCGCGTGACGAATTGTGCCTTCGATCAGAAAATCGGCAATCTGTTGAGCGATATCGACCGCGACCTGAACCTGCGCTTCGTCGGTCGCCGCGCCAAGATGTGGCACGGCGACGACATTGTCGTGATGGATCAGCGGATGATCGAGCGGCGGCGGTTCTTGCACGAATACGTCGAGCGCGGCGCCCGCGACGACGCCCGAATTAAGCGCGTCGAGCAGCGCGTCTTCGTCAACGATGCCGCCGCGCGCGCAATTGATGATGCGCACGCCCTTGCGCATCATCGCAAAGGCCGGCGGCGCCGACGATGCCGCGCGTTTCATCGGTGAGCGGTGCGTGCACCGTAATGAAGTCGGAGCGCTTGAAGAGTTCGTCGAGGCCGACGAGTTCGATTCCGGCGCGCGCCGCCGCCTCGGCGGTGAGGATCGGATCGAAGCCGATCACCTTCATCTTGAGGCCGGTCGCGCGATCGGCGACGATGCGCCCGATATTGCCGAGACCGATCACGCCGAGCGTTTTGTTGCAGACCTCGACACCGGTGAACTTGCCGCGATCCCATTTGCCCGCGCGCAAGGCGGCGTTGGCGGCCGGGATATGCCGCGCCATCGCCATCATCATCGAGATGGTGTGCTCGGCGGTCGTGATGCTGTTGCCGAGCGGACTGTTCATCACGACGATGCCGCGTCGCGTGGCGGCATCGAGATCGACGTTGTCGACGCCGACGCCCGCGCGTCCGATCACCCTGAGCGAAGTCGCGGCGTCGATGATCTCGCGCGTGACCTTGGTCGCGCTGCGGATCATCAGCGCGTCGTAGGGTGCGATGATGTCCGGCCAGTTCCGCGACGGCTCAGGCCGGCCTTTGCCTCGACGCTGATCCGCGGATAGCGCTTGAACACTTCGATTCCCTGGCTGGCGAGAGAGTCGCTCAGCAGCACGCGGAAATTGTCCGCCATAAGACTCTTTTCAGCTACTCCGCGCGATGCGTTCCTGGACCGCGGTGACGCCTGCGCCAATCGGGAAGCGATGGCCGAGGCGCGCCAGACCAATTTCCAGCGCACTTACGACGGTCAGCATATCAAACGCACCGAGATAGCCCATGTGGCCGATGCGCACGAGCTTGCCCTTCATCTGATCCTGCCCGCCCTGCACTCGACACGCCCGAGTTCGTCGCGCATCATGCGCACCAGCTTCGAGCCGTCGAGACCCGTCGGGCGTGAGCAATCCGGTGACGCCCGGGCGCGGAGCGTCGGGCGCGATCAATTTTAAGTCCGAGCGGTGCGGCGGCCGCGCGAGTCGCCTCGGCCATCAGTCAGATGGCGCGCATAGACACCGCGGGAGCGTTTCTGCGTGAATCATTTCGAGCGACTTGGCGAGGCCGAAAATCAGCGAAACCGCGGGCGTCCATGCCGTCAGTGTGATCGTCGCGCTGCGCCTTGAGTTCGCGTGGCAGGTCGAAGTAGTAACGCGGGGCGCGCGTCTTTTGGCGCGATCGAGCGCGCGGTCGGATAGCGCGATCATCGCGAGGCCGGGCGGCAGCATCAGCGCCTTCTGACTGCCGGTGAGGTACGCATCGACGCCCCATTCGTCCATTTTCTGATCGAAGACGCCGACCGAGGTGATGCCGTCAACGATCAGCAAGACGTCGCGTCCTCTTGGTCAGCGCGCCGATTTCGGCGACGGGATGAATCGCGCAGGTCGAGGTCTCGCTCGCCTGCACCAAGACGTGCGCGCGCCTCTGGATGGGCGCGCAGTGCCTCCTCGATCTGATCGGGGCGCACCGCGCGGCCCCATTCGACCGTGATCGGATGGCCGACCATCGCCATTCGCCGCGAGCAGTTTGCCCCAGCGTTCGCCGAACTTGCCGCCGTTGACGAAGAGCGCATGATCGCCGGGCGCGAGCAGATTGGTGACCGCGGCTTCCATCGCGCCGGTGCCGCTCGAGGTCAGCAGGATGACCTCCTGCCGAGTGCCGAACAGCGGCTGCATCAAGGTGCGCGCGCGATCGAGGACGGCGCTGAACTCGGGCGTGCGATGGTGAATAATCGGCCGCGCCATCTCGAGCAGGACTTCCGGCGGAACCGAGACCGGTCCGGGCGTGAAAAGATATTTCTTTAATCCTGGCACGATAGCGTCAACCAATCGGTCCTAGTCCAATGAGATCGAAATGACGGTTAGGATTTTTGACCTGAGCGCTCCCGATTCAAATCCATCCAGCCAAAAAAAAGCCTGGTGTCCGCTTGCGCGGAACGCCAGACCCCGAATGCTTTGTTAGGCGCTTGCCGTTGCCGTCCCTGTAAATTGGATAACGGAGCGCCCAGTCAGAGTCAAGGCGACTTCTGCGCGCTACTGGGCGCGGAGTTCCCGAGATTCGACGGCCGGTGGCGATACGCGGATTTTTCGCGACTGGTGCGTTGAATGCAGTCGCGCGCCCGTGCTTAAAGTTGTGGTACCGCGATGGCTATCGAATACGAAGTGCGCGACGGCGCGTTGGTCTGGATCAAGAATCCGATTACCGGCGTTATTTCCTATGTGGTCGACGTGCGCGGCAAGAGCTTTGCCTTCACCCTGGGTGGGCGCGAGGAACTCGAGCCAGATCCACCGCCGCCCGACGAGAAGATCCTGCAGAACGCGATCCGCGTGTGCCCCTTCTGTCCGGGCAACGAGGCGCAGGCCCCGCCCGAGTTGATGCGCGTGACGCCTGAGGAAATTCCCGGGTGGACGGGTGCGGGCAGAGTCGAGGGCGCGAGCTGGGCGATTCGGGTTTTCAACAACCTCTTTCCGCGCATCCCGGAAAAGCTCACCGGTGGACGCAACGAATCCTATGTGGTGGTAGAGGACCCGCGCCATTTTCTCGACCATCCGCGATCGGTCAACGACCTGACTTTCACCGGCGTCGCTGGGCGAGGAACATTTCTTTCACCTGATTTTGACCGACGTGCGGCTGATGCGTCATCGTCTTTAGCCAATCCGTCGGTTCATTCGATGGTGATTCGCAAGAATCAGGGTCGCGAATCGGGCGCCTCGCAACCGCACCCGCATCAGCAGCTGATCGGCTCGCCCGCGCCATTGCCGGCGATCGAAGCCGAGGCGATTGCCGAGGACCGCAATCCCTGGCTTCTGGACCGAACTGATTGAACTGGTCGATCGGCTGGGTCTGACGATCGAACGTGCCGACGGGGTCGTCAGCTACTCGAGTCCGATCGGCGCATTCCCGCGCAGCTACGACGTCGTGATGCCGGAGTATCGCGGACTGCTGACGGAACTTTCGCATGACGAGTTGCGACCGTTCGCCCGTGCCATCTTCCGCATCCTGAAAATCCTTGGACCACTGCCGCTCGATTATGAAATCCATCAGGGGGCGGGACTACCGCTGCATGCGCATATCAATGGACGCCTGTATCCCTATTCCAATGTGGCCGGCACGCTGAACCTGCCGAACCTGCTGCCGCAGAACGTCGCGGCGTTGCGCAAGGCGCTCGCCCGCAACGGATAGACGGAGGGAGGGGAAGGCGCGCGGAACCGCGCGCCTTCCCCTCCCTCCGTCATCAGGGGCGTGGTGCCGACAGAGTCGGCACCACGCCCCTGATGCGAGTCGCCATTGAACGGCCAGCAGCAGGGCGGGCCGCCGTTTCGGCGGGCCCGCCCTGCTGCTGGCGTGTGCACCGCAGCGCTAACTTCGTAAGCGCTGCGATGCGCAACCGGCCCTGCCGTATGACGCAAGAATAAGGTCGCCCTCCCTCTCATCGACTGGATCGTCGAAGACGAGACACGACCGGCGATCATTCCGCCTGCCAGACCGGCTTGCGCTTCTCGAGGAACGCGCGTATCCCCTCCTTCGCGTCCTTGCTCGATCGCACAGCGCGACCCATCTCGAGGATGTCCTCGTGCCAGGCGTCGTTCGATTGCCCGACCGAGCGACGCAAGCTCTTCTTCATCGTGCGCAACGAGAGCGGTGCGTTGCTGGCGACCTTCTCGGCCCATCCGATAGCGGCTTCGTCGAGCTTCGCGACCGGCACGACTTCGTGCACCATGCCCATCTGCAGCGCGCGCTGCGCATCGACCGGCTCGGCGGTGTAGAGAATCTGCGAGGTGTTGGCCGCGCCGATGATCTCGATCAGTTTGCGAATGAAGTTGTAGGGCACCACCAGTCCGACGCGCGCGACCGTCATGCCCATGCGGAGGTCGTCGGCCGCAACGCGCAGATCGCAATGCAGAGCCAGCTCGCATCCGCCGGCCAGTGCAGCGCCTTGAACCGCCGCGATGACCGGGACCGGCAGGTTCTCGAGCCGTTTGAAGATACGTTCGAGGCTGATCGGATTGTGCCCGCCTTCGAGCCGCTCGGCCTCGGCGAGATCGATGCCGGAGCAGAAGCCGCGGCCGTTGCCACGCAAGAATTACCGCGCGAATGCCCTTGTCGTTCTCGACCGACGCGATCGCCTCGTCGAGGGCCTTGAGCATGGGCTCGTTGAGCGAATTGCGCTTCTCGGGGCGATTGAGCGTGAACGTCGCGTAACTGCCGTGACGCTCTACCTTGAATAATTCATCGGCCATCTGAGGTGCTCCTTGCGAATCGAACGATGCGATTTTCGGTGCCCGAGAATCGCACGACCCGCGCCGCCCCATCAAGCCGCATCCTGCACGACGATGCAGGCGCGAATTTGGCGAGTCGCAGAGCTATCAGTTTCGGAATACTGAAACCTCATCGAGGTTTCAGACCTCCCTTTTGAAATAACGCGGTCGCGTTGCTCGAGGGCTAGCAATGCGGTCTATTCGCCTTTCCAGACCGGCTTGCGCTTTTCGAGGAACGCGCGGACGCCCTCCTTCGCATCGCTGCTGGTACGGACCTGATTGCCCAGTTCATCGATATCCTTGTGGTCGATATCGAACGCCTTGCTCATCACACGCTGGATGCTGACCTTCATCGCGCGCACCGAGAGCGGCGCGTTGCCGGCGATCCTGGCCGCCCATGCATCGGCGGCCGATGCCAGTTGATCGTCGGGCACGACTTTGTGGACGAGGCCGATCTCACGTGCGCGAGCGGCATCGAGCGGATCGGCGAGGTACATGATCTCAGCGGTGTTGGCCGGGCCGACAGTCTCGATGAAGCGGCGGAAGATCGGGAAGGTCGGCAGATAACCGATGCGCGCGGGGGTCATCCCGAGGCGCGCGCCCTGCCCCGCGATCCGCAAGTCGCAGGTGAGCGCGAGCACCAGTCCGCCAGTGAGCGTATCGCCTTGCACCGCTGCGATCGTCGGAACGGGCAGCTTCTGCAGGCGCGTGAAGATCTTCTCGGGCGTGGGAGCCCCGGCGGCGCCAATCTGACCGATTTCGCGAAGGTCGATGCCGGAGCAGAAGGCGCGGCCCTCGCCGCGCAGGATGACCGCGCGGACGTCGGGCGACTTCTCGATGGTTGCCAGTTCCACATCGAGGGCTTCGAACAGGACCTGATTGAGCGCGTTGCGCTTCTCGGGACGGTTGAGAATGAGCGTTACGTAATTGGGATGACGCTCGACTTTGAGGACGTCGTCGGCCATGGCGATACCTCGCGCTGGGTTGGGGTTTTGTCCCGACCTTCGCATGACGACGCAGGTCGCTTCAAGGAGATTCGGAAGGTCAAAAGGGCGTTCGCGAGGCGAAAATTGGGTTCGCCATTCGGAGCAAACCCTCGGTGGAAGCAGAGAAAAATTGGGTTCGTTATGTACGCGCGAATTTGGGGGGGGTTGGAGGGCGGCGATCGTCAATAATCATAGAGAACGCGGCCGATGACGAGTCGCGCACCCTTTCGGCGCTGGCCGAGATCGCGTGAGCCGAGGATGTCCGCAGTCTGTGTGATTTTGGGCCTGAAGACGATCTGGAGAGGCTGTGGGCGAATGACAAGCGGGGGAGCGGGGAAACGTGGGTCAAAGCTGGATGAGGATGGTCCATCGCAGAGCGTTAGTGGAGACGGGCGATGCGGGCGGCGCGGGTAAGCGGGAGAGGCGGATGATGCCGTCGCCTGGTAGCAATATACTCCTTCTGGGAGCGCCGCGATAGCCCCAGTTACTTTTGGGGAGCTGGGGCTGCCAGGTCAGCTCTCGTAAAGCGTGTGACCGCGCTCGTCGGCGTGTGACCAAACGCATCCCATAGGGAACTCTGCACAAGCCGAATTATGTCATCGTGAGCAGTTCAAAAAATCGGGTCAAGGCCGCCACCCTGAGCGAAAGCTGCTGTATCGAATGGGTCCCGGTGCCTTGATTTTTCGGGATTCTTCGCAAGCTCAGAATGACAACCTGGCTTGCGCACAGGTTCCTCATGGCGTGGGGAGCGGTGATGCTCCCCACGCGTGGCCGATCACGAAATCGTCAGTCGAATCAGAACTTCATCGTGGTGCTGCCTAATCGTCGCCGATGATCACGGTTACGGTGGCCGGCTTGGTGATGCAGGCTAGATTTGCCCCGCTGCCCGAAGCCTGGAGCGTATAGAAGCCTGGAGCGAATAGCTGGTGGTGCTCACCGAGGTAAGTTTGACCTGCAACAAGCCTGGTCAAACCGAACTTAGAGCCTGGGTAAGCCGAACTCAGAGCTAGGTAAGCACTTCGAGCCTCGTGAAGCCGTCGGGGCTCCATAGGTTGGGCACATGCAAAAGGGGCGAAGCAGACGCTCCGCCCCCTTCTTGGTCAGGTCGCTTTTCGAAGGCTTAGAGGGCCTCGCCCGCCGAGACACCCATCTGCGCGCTCGGCGCCTTGGCCGGGCCGTTGAGCGCCTCGCAGGCATACATCAGCCACTTCCCGCTGGACAGCTCGTCCTGGATATAGAGCTTGAACAGCTCCTTGCTCTCCTGGTCCTCCTTGATGTTATCGACGCACGCCAACACGGGCTTCCAGAAAGCATCCGGATCGGGCGCCAGCGAGGTGAGATAGAGCAGCTTGTCGTTGTCGCTCACCTTGGGGTCGCTCAGCTTGGCGGTGAGGGTGCGACCGAAGTCGGTAAGAGGGGCTTTGCACTCCGCGCCGAGGTCCGCCAGCCGCCGCTCGAAGATGCGCGCGTGATAACCTTCGCGCTCGGTGATCATGCGGATGCCGCTGCGAATACAGTCGGTGCTGACCGCCTTTTCCCATCCGGAAAAGGCGGCCTGGCCGCCCGCCTCGCCCGCCCGGAAACGATCGAGAAGCGCAACGACCGCCTCGCGCTCGCTGCCGTAGGTCTTGCCCAGCGCTTCGAAGCCGCGGCCGCCGTTACCGTTACCGACCCCGCGCTCGATGTCAGCCAATTCCTGCTCGAACGTCGCTTCGTTGATGATTCCTGCACGGTACGCGCGCAGCAGCTGCTTGAATTCAAAATCCCGGTTCATCGCGTTCCTCCTGCAAACCGATTTGGCCTGCTTGGTTGTGCCCGCCAGGGGCGTGGTTGCTCCTACAGAAAACAGGGCGCCGAATGCCCCGTCTCAGAACCGAATCTAACCGGCTTATGCCGTCGTTCTGAGCGCCCGGCATGCGTCGCCGGTCTTGCTGCAGAACGCTTCCTAGATTTTCATCAGCAGTTCAATCAACGTCCGACACTCTTTGGGCGAGAGTTTGAGATTGTGCCCGGTAATCTTCTCGTCCGCTCGTTTATGCACCTTGCGTCCCTTCTCGGTCAGTGAGACGTAGACCACGCGTTGATCATCGGCTTGTCGCTCCTTGCGAACCAAGCCCTTCTCCACCATCTTGTTGAGAATGCGGGAGACATTGGGGCGGTCGTCGATCAGCGTGTCGCGCAGTTGATTGACCGTCATCGTGTCGGCCTCCGCAGCATCCAGATAGTGAATGACGCTCAACTGTTCCCGACTGATGCCAAACTCCTTGAGTGCCCGGTCAACGAAGTTCGCGATATCCTGGGCCGTGCATCCGACGAGCACCGCGGCTTTGTCGCGAAGCGGAAAGTCAGACGAATAGACTTTATGTTTGTTCGCCACCGTGTATGACGCGCCAGTGGTGTGCGTCGACTCTTCTTATAGCCCGGGATTTATCGTCCTTGGAAGCTATGAGCTTCGGGGATATTTTCTGTCAAGTCCCACGAGCGCCTGCTGAAAGGTCGCAGGAACTCGCTGGCATTGGAATCGGAAGGAATTCAGGGGCGCATCGAGGGCCGAACAGGCGTTGCGGACTGGAACGCAGGCGAGGGCTATGTTAGGTCCGCAGGCGGGCGTCCGCGGGCAATTCGGCGCCAGAAATCCGCTCGAAGGAAAGGGGGGCAGATGGACGACTTTGCGCTGCGCGCGATCGAGCGAATCCTGGATGCCGTAATCGGCGGCATCTCAATCTATCTCGGCTATCGGCTGTTTCTCTCGGTGCCGCGGCGCGGCGGCGATCGCGACCGTGTTGGGCGAGGGTCGCGCGCGTCAGCGAGCGCAGACGGCGGCGAGAGTTCGGCCGAGTTCAAGCTGCCAGGCGACGTTTCGATCATCCTGACGCGGGTCGGTCCGGGGATATTCTTCGCGCTGTTCGGTGCGGCGGTGGTCGTCACTTCGCTGAGCAGGGGCATGTCGTATCATCATGAACCGGCGACCGGCGGAGGCGCGGCTAATCCGGCCGGCGCAGGAACCACGGATTGGCATGGCTACCTGGCCTCGGACAAGTCAGCCGGCGGCGCGACCGATTGGAGTGGAGCGATCGGCGCTGATAAGGGCTACGCCACGCGACGGCTTTCGCGCGATCGGATCGTCGCGCAACGGCGGGACCTGGCTCCGCAGATCGCCGCGCTCAATGCGATCATGCCCGCACTCAAAGCGGATATCGATCCGGGGCGCAAGGCGGATATCGAACTCGCCATCCCGGCGATCAAGCGCACGCTGATGCATCCGGCGTGGGACGCGGACTGGGGCGACGAGGCGGCCTTCGACGAGTGGACGTCGAATGGCGCCAATGGAGCCGCGCCCAGTCGGATGCGATCAAGCCGCGAAATTCTTCAACCAATAGCGGAGGCACGCCGATGAAGCGTTTCGCGGGCGTAGAAGTCTCAGTCGCAATAATTCTGACCGCATTGATGATGGGGTTGCCCAATCGGGCGAACGCGCAGGATTATTCGGCGATGTACGATCAGCAGACGCTGGCGTACTGGCAGGGCCGCTTTACGAAATCGACCGATAAACTATTCGACCTACTCAAGTCCCACAATTTCATTACGCCGCAAGAGACGGCGGCGATAGGCAAGGTCGCGATCGACTACCCGATGCTGCCGGCCGGCCACTGTCCCGACAACTGCCCGAATCCATTCGCGTACTACTCGACCGCAAATCCGCCGGTAGTGACGATGCCGACACTGTCGCTGCTGTTTCTCAACGACCTGTGCATCGCATACGCGTGGTTGACGGTGAACGGCTACCAGATCGACACCGTCACCAACTACATCGACATGATTCGCTTTCGGCCGGCAAGCTACTTTCCGAATGGGCGCTATCCGCAACCGCTCAAGGCGTTGCATATCCCGGACGATGCGCTGAAAAATCCGCGCGTGGACAATATGTCGCTGGCGTTTTTCAACGACGCGCGCGCGTTTATCCTGGCGCACGAGATCGGCCACATACTGCATCACGATCCCGGGAATCGTGCAGTCGCGCCGGCCCAGAGCCGGGCCCACGAGGCGGCGGCTGACGCCTATGCGACCGAGGTGATGCGGCGGGCGGCGGATCCGCCGATCGGGCTGGTGGTCTATTTCTTTGCCGCGGCCCATTGGGATCCGCAGGCGGCCGAGACCCATCCGCTGACGCCGCAGCGCTTGCTCGCGTTGGCGGACGTGCTCGATAAGAAGGCGGACGCCTTCGGCGCCAATGATTCGGGCGGCCCGGAGCGGGTGCGGTTTATCGCAAAGAATCTGCGCGTGATTGCGCAGGGCGATCCGGTGAACGGCAAGCCCGGCGGCCTTTCCGATCCGGAGGTGCAGGAAAGCTTTCGCATCGTGGGGATGTCCACGAGCGTCGATTCGCTAAAGCCGCGCAAGCCGGGCGAGCTGATCGCGGGCGCACCGGGGACGGGAGCGGCGATGGATGCGGTGCCGTTCAACGGGGAGTATGCGGGCCAGTACACGCGAATCGTGAAGGGCAGCGAGGAGAGTCTCGCGATTACGTCGGTCTTCAAGCGCAGCGGCGATCGAGCAAGCGGCCGTTACAATTTCGGTTTGGGCGACGGGACGGTTGACGGGGTGGTGATGGAAGGCGACAAGCTCTACTTCAACTGGAGTTGGGGCGGGACGGCGGGACGCGGGGTGCTCGAGGCGATCGCGGGCGGCGGATTTTCGGGAACCTGGGGTTACCGGGATGCGCGCAGTGGCGGGGGCACGTGGATAGCGCGCCGCCAGTAGTTCGATTTGAAACAAACCATGTCGAGCGCGATCACTCATCTGCGGAGGTTTCATGGAGCGGCGCGCGAGCGGCAGAATCGGCGTCGATATCGTTGTACGCGGCGAACTCAGCGCCTGGTGAAGCCGTCGGGACTCCATTGCTCGGAGCCGACACCGTGATGGACGAAGAACAAGCCGTCGGGATCGTATTTTCGCTTGATGTCGGCAAGGCGAGCGTAGTTACTGCCCCAGTACGAATGCTGCCATCCGGGCTCGAAGTAATTGCTCTCGCTCACATATGATCCCGCGTCCGGCACAAGGGCGCGGAGTCGATCCATGCATTGATGAACGCGCGCGGCAGCTTTGCGGCCGTCGATAATCGAAGGCTCATGCCCGGGGATGCCGGGATAAGCGGGGCCCTGCGCATCGGCGGCGATGGCCAGCGCGAAGGCGGTCAACACCGCTGGGTTCGTCGCGGTGTCGCCGGCAGCGGCGATCGCGTCGGGGGGCGCGCCGGCGAGTCCCTTATTGAAGTGCAGTTCGACACCCGAATGGCGCGAGCTTGCGAACAAGGCGTCGGCGACACGCTGCTGTGAGTCATTCTCGAGCAGGGACGCGGGCAGCCATAGCGACTCGAAACCCCAGATGCACCATCCGACTTGACCCGCATCACCGGCCCACCACGCATTAGCGGGGCTCGCGCCCGGTCGCTGGTCGAAATCGAAAACCGGCTGCGGGACAAGGTGTTCCAGAACCTCGTCAAACAGTGCGGTCAGGCGGCTGCCCTCGGGATTGGGAAAGGCGATTTCGGGCCAATGGTCCCGCCACCATCGCACGTCCCACCAGTGCCGCGCCGGGATGCTACCGATCGTCAGGTGTCCATGAATCGAAAAGGACTGCCGCGAATGCGCGACCCAATCGAGGAACGGCTGCCAGACTTTTTTCGCATCGGCGGTGGCGAGGCCATAGGCGCTCATGCTGTATGACGAGTGAGTTGTCCGGCTTGATGTGGGCCTGCTCGCCCCAACGGTCGTTGAAGAGATGGTCGCGGTAGAAGCCGATGAACTCGTGGAGCAGGCTGCGATAGGCGTCATCGGAAGACGCCTTGATAGTGAAGTTGGCGATGCCGAAAAACTCGGGCAGATCGTGAAGGCGCAATGTGACCTTGGTCACGACGCCGAAACTGCCGCCGCCACCGCCCTTCAACGCCCAGAACAGGTCGGGGTTGGTGCAGGCGTTGGCGACGCGAATTTCGCCATCGGCGGTGACTACTTCGGCTTCCAGCAAACCGGCCGCGGCTAGGCCATAGTGCTTCGAGTAACTGCCAAAGCCGCCGCTTTGAATCAGGCCGGCCACGCCAACGGTCGCGCATCCGCCGCCCTGCACATATTTGCCGCCCAGGGTGGTGACGGCGTCGTAGGCCTGCATCCAGATGGTTCCGGCACCGAGCGTGACGGCGGGTTGCGGGCGCATCGCATGCGCGCAGCCCTGGGGAACGAACGCGGGATGCATCGCGATGTCGTTCATGTGGCGCGTCCAAATCAGCAGCGAATCGGGCGCGTTGGAGGTGCCCTGGTAGCTGTGGCCGCCGCCCTTGACGACCAGGCGCAGGTTATTTTCGCGGGCGAAATTCACGGCCTCGGCGACGTCATGCGCATCGCGAGCGGCGACCGCGTAAACGCTCGGTTGGGTAGCCCACGCGTCGATCCATCCGAGGGTCTGCGTGAGTCCCGGCTGATCGCCGAGGTAGTACGGATTTTTCAGGTTCGCCCAAAGGGGCTTGGCGGCGGCACTTTCGGGATCGGTTTTGAGTTGAGCAAGGGGAAAGTTTACGTGGATCAGATTTCCGCCGACCGCATCGTTGAGACGCTTCCATGCCGACGGCGAGGGCCATGCGGGATCGGCAGGGCGGCGGCGACGGAAATTCGCGTTCGCGGCGAACAGGCGGAGCGGCAGGATCGGCAGGAGCGCCGTCGATGCGAGGGCTTTCAGGAATCCGCGTCTGTTCACTCAGTTCACTGGCAATTCGGCCGCGTGAGATTGGATGGACCTCACTCGAATCGCAACGATACGCCGTGTCAAGGAGATCGGGGAAGGAAAGCGTCGTTTTTGATCCCCAATTGGGTTCGTTTTTTTGTCAGATAATCGAGGCGGCGACTGGGGAAAATTGGGTTCGTTATGTACGCGGCAAACTCGCGGCCGCGGTGGAAGTGGCGACGGTCAGTAATCGTCGCGAGTGTCATCGACGGTCGCGGCGGCGAGTTTCGGGTATGGACAGTTTCGGGCATGAGAATCGCAGGGAGTGAATGGGCAGGCACTCGGGCGAGTGGCGGGCATGGTCGCTTGGTAGCAATGTACTCCTATTTGGAGCGAAGCGATAGCCCTCCTGCTGACGAGAATCGAACGAGCAGTTATTTTGATGGGAGGACGCTGGGTGCTCGAACGGATCGAGGGGCGGGGAAATTTTTGGGAATGTGGGGTGATTGTCGGGTGCGCCGCAGCGGCGGGCCTTCATCTTCGATGACATAACCGGCGACGATAAGACTCGGCCATCGCGCCGCCGCCTCGGCCGTGGGCTGATGCGTGAACCAACTCCAGCCACGAGTATTCGGGAAGGTGGGATGGTGGTAGGGCGCGCAGCAATCTTCTATTTGATCGACGCCACCCCTTTTTACTTTGCAATGGACGAGCGGCGGCTCTTAGTGTACACTGTGCACACGATGAGGAATGAGTGTCGGTAGAGTTCGAGTGGGACCCGAAAAAGGCGGAAGCGAACCGGCGCAAGCACGGAATCGAGTTCCTTGATGCGGTCATCGTGTTCGACGATGACCGTGGAATCACTCTGCTGGATGAACACCTTACGGAAGAACGCTACGTGACATTCGGTTCGGACGCCGAGGGACGGGTGTTGGCAGTTTCTTACGGCCTTCGCGGCAACCGCATTCGGATAATTTCGGCTCGCAAAGCCACCGCGCGAGAACGGGCAAAATACGAGGACCAGCGAATATGAAGCGCGAATACGACCTCAGCAAGGGAAAACGCGGTCCGGTGGTTCCATTGCCGCCTGAGAAGGTCCGGATCACGATTCGGCTTGACCACGACATCGTCGATCACTTCCGCGATCAGGTTCGCAAGGCCCATCGCGGCAACTATCAGACGCTGATCAACGAAGCGCTACGAGATTACCTGCGCCGTCCGACCATCGTCCAGCAGGTTGGGGCCGAAGTGCGCTCTGTCCTGCGTGAAGAACTTGAGAAGGTGAAGGTCAGCGCTTGAAAAGAAGCGGCGACGTTACTGAAGAGTCCGCCCGCATCACGTTAAAGGCCGAGTTCAAAATGGAAGATCTGAATGTCGCGACTGATATCGCGGCGGCGGTAAAGGGGGCGGTCGAGAAGCTGCGGGAGATCGGTGAAGTGACGCGGTATGATCAGGAATTCCTGGCGGTAACGATCGGCGCGTGACGGTGCGGGGTTGAGGGACGACGCTTCAAGCGATCGGGGGCGGTGCTTGGGAACGTCGGAACGCAGATAGCCGGGCTGATCATTTGGTGGAGAAGCTCGCGGTGTTGATTACGGAGCTGCTCGAACTGAATAATCGTCCAACCGATCCGCACCAGCCGATCGACCTGCTACCGCATTTTCCGTCGCAAGGCAGAGCAGCGTGAGGAGCGCGTCCGCCTGCCGAAGGCGGCGTAGATGGCGGGCTATACAAGTCAGGTCAAAGACATCCTGCGGGCTAACCAGTGTCCCCTTCCTCAAGGGGTGGCGGACTTAGCGGAAAGAAAGACCACAAGTGTTATTTCCAATAGAACTCCTGCAGGAATGGATTTTCTTCGAACCATTCAATAAACCCACCCGCGCGATGGAATCGAGCAATTCGAAGGAAACTATGCGTTCCTTCGTCAATAGAATGCAGAATCGAATAGGTTTGTTTACAAAGCCGCTTCAACACCTCGGGAATGGGCGAGGCGGTTACCAAGAAACCGTATCGGGCCGCGAACACTTCCTTGTACATTTTGGCTTGATATATATCTTCGATAGCTAGGCTGTTCTCTTTGACCTCGACCACAACGAGATCTTTTGAATATTGTCTGCGGACATATCCAATGATGTCCGGTCTTTTATGTGTGAAGGAGAAAACGATCTCTCGACCCTCCGGAATCGCCGCCTTGATGTTTTCGTTAAAACCCTTTGTGGCACTTGTGTCTAGATAGAAATTGGTTACAACAGTTGACAATTGTTCGGCTAGTGTTGCCTGGACCGCTTCATACCAATCTGCTTCCGCCATAGAAGCTCCCCTCTCTTTCATCCCCTTCTCGCGCACACCGTCGCCTATTTAACGCTACACATTGGTAGCTGCTTCCGGCTACTTCACCGTGATTTTCAATATACCGGCCGCCTGTTGATAACGCACGAAAGGACCAGCTTTTCAGAGTGAGACGCTTCGAGAGCTTCATACACGGGATGGTTTCTTTGTCCGCGTCTGTGGAAAGTGCAAAGTAAGGTTTGCCCGGCCAGCGGCAAACCGAACGACGGAACAATTTTCGACAAGGCAATCAGCTGTTTGCTAACCAGACCAGTGGCGGTACATTTCTAGAATGTGCCAGCAAAAATAAAAGATGCCGCCGACAACGAGAAAGTAGAATTGAGCGTTCCCGAACTTAGCGGCTTTATTCGCGCTGCCTTCCATCGCGCGTCTTGTGCCCTCAATCGCAGCCTCCACCATCGGCGGAGAATAAGAGACGGATTCCGGATGAGTGCCGGTTTGCAACTGAACGAGGCCTGCGTTGGCATACAAGCCTGTATGGATATAGTCTAGATACATGCAGCCGCAGCTAAAGCTCAACGCCCAACTCAATACGGCCATTCCAAGAGGAATTTGTAACCACGAAAGCCCGGTTCCATGTGTCTAATTGATCGCAAGTGCGATTCCCGCAGCCGCCGCAGTCAATAAGAAGTAAGTATACCTAGTTTGGCCGTCGCGAAGCGCCCTAAATATTTCCCGTTCGGTCTCGTCTGCCATCTTTAGGTCATCGATTTTTTCTAGGTTCAACGTTATCTTAGGGCCTTAAAAAAGACGTTACCACCTGTCCAAATCAGCACACCCACCTCTCGGTGTTAGGGGACGAGGTTGATCAGTTTTTGCGGGATGTAGATCACCTTGCGCGGGGGTTTGCCGTTGAGGAGCTTCGCCACTGTCTCACTACTTAGGGCGAGCGCGACGTTGGCGTCCTCGGAGTTATCGGCGGGAACCTGCAAGCGGTCGCGGACCTTGCCGTTGACCTGCACGACCACGGTGACGCTTTCGTCGCGCGTCAAATCGGCGTCGAACTTGGGCCACGCTTCGAGATGGATCGATTCGCGATGGCCGAGTTCACGCCAGAACTCCTCGCCGAGATAGGGCGCCATCGGCGCAAGCATCAGGATGTAGCTCTCGAGAGTGAAGCGGCCGAGTTCGTCGGGGGTTAGCTTCGCGATGTAGTTGAGCTGATCCATCAGGGTGGCGAACGCGGTGTTGAAGCGCATCCGCTCGACCTGATCGGTAACGGTGCGGACGGTCTTGTGGGCGCGTTTCACCGTTTCCGCCGAGGGCTTTCCGGCAGGACGGCCGGCCTCGACGTAGCGGCGCACGACGCCCCAGACGCGGTGGAGGAAGCGCGCGGTGCCGAAGACACCGTCCTCGTTCCAGTTGGTGGGGTCCTCGAAGGGGCCCATGAAGAGTTCCCACAGGCGGAGCGCGTCGGCACCGTACTTTTCGACCATCGCATCCGGGGTGACGACGTTGCCCTTGCTCTTGGACATCTTCTGGCCGTCGGCGGCCCAGATCATGCCCTGGTTGCGCAGGACCGGGAACGGCTCCTTGAAGTTGATCAGGCCGGCGTCGACCATCACCTTGGTCCACATGCGGGCGTAGAGGAGATGCATCACGGCGTGCTCGGCGCCGCCGACATAGAGGTCGACTGGGAGCCAGTAGCTGCCCTGGCGCGGCTCGAACGGGCCGTCGCTGTAGTGCGGGGAGGCGAAGCGCAGGAAGTACCATGACGAGCAGGCGAAGCCGTCGAGGGTGTCGGTCTCGCGCTCGGCGGGGCCGCCGCATTTGGGGCACGTCGCGTTGACGAATTCGGGAACATTGGCGAGCGGCGAACGGCCGGTGCCGGAGGGCTGGTAATCGAGCATGTCGGGCAAGAGGACCGGCAGTTGGTCGTCGGGCACGGGCACGATGCCGTCGGTCTTGCAGTAGAGAATCGGAATCGGGCAGCCCCAATAGCGCTGGCGCGAGATCAGCCAATCGCGCATCCGGTAGGTGACGGTGGGCTTGCCGAATCTCGTGCTCCTCGGCATATTTGCAGACCGCGCGGATGGCGTCGGCGGTGGACATCCCGTTGAGGAAGCCGGAATTGATCGCGACGCCGCGCTCGGTGAAGGCGCGATCGATCGGCGCCGCGGTGCCGTCGGCAGGCGCGGTCACGACGGGAATTTCGAGGCCGTATTTTTGGGCGAAGGCGAAGTCGCGTTCGTCCTCGCCGGGGGCGGCCATGATCGCGCCGGTGCCATAGCCCATCAGGACGTAGTCGGCGATCCAGATCGGGATGTCCTTATTGGTGAAGAGGTTGCGCGCATAGGCGCCGGTGAAGACGCCGGTCTTTTCCTTGACGGTCGAGAGCCGCTCGATTTCGGTTTGCTGGCGCGCCTGCGCGACGTATTCGTCGATTGCGCTGCGCTGCGCATTGGTGGTGATCGCGGCGACCAACGGATGCTCGGGCGCGAGGACCATGAACGAAACGCCGAAGACCGTATCGGGGCGGGTGGTGAAGAAGCGCACCTCGTGGCCGGGATGCGCGGTGACCGGGAAGGCGATTTCGGCGCCCTCGGAACGGCCGATCCAGTTGCGCTGCATCAGCTTGATGGGCTCGGGCCAATCGATGCCGTCGAGATCGGCGAGAAGGCGATCGGCGTAGTCGGTGATTTTGAAGAACCACTGCTCGAGGTCTTTTTTGCTGACAGGGGTATCGGTGTGACGCCAGCAGCAGCCGTTGACGACCTGCTCGTTGGCGAGGATGGTGCGGCATTTTTCGCACCACCATTGGGAGCCCATCGCGCGGTAGGCGAGGCCGCGCTTGAAGAGCATCAGGAAGAACCATTGGGTCCAGCGGTAGTACTCGGGCGAGGAGGAATTGATCTCGCGGGTCCAGTCGTAGGCGCATCCGGACAACTTCAACTGGCGCTTGAAGTTGGCGGCATAGCGGGGAACGGTTTCCTTGGGATGGAGGCCCTTCAGGAGGGCGTCGTTTTCGGCGGGCAGGCCGAACGCGTCCCAGCCCATCGCATGGAGGACGTTGAAGCCCGCCATCCGCTTGTAGCGACCGATGACGTCGCAGGGGACGTAGTTGTGGAGATGGCCGACGGAGAGGCCGTCGCCGGACGGATAGGGGAACATTTCGAGGACGTAGAATTTCGGGCGCGCGGGATCCTCGCGAGTGAGGTAGAGGTCGGTGCGCTCCCATTCGTCACGCCACTTGGGCTCGATAGTTTTCGGGTCGTAACGCTCGTGCATCGGACCAAAGTTTAGCGTGCGAAGGCTGTTGCTCAAAGCGAGCAACAGCCGGGTGGATGAAGAACTCAAAACTGAAAGCTTTTTCTGAAACTGAATTAGTACTTGCGCACCTCGCGGACTCGTTAGCTCGGCTCGCAAGCTCGCCTAGTGATAAGGTTTAAGACTTCCCGTTTGGAAGATTGCTAACCGGCGCCCTTCGATAAGCTGATGGTTAATTCGATGCGCAAAAAATCGGAGAGACCGAACTACATCAAGCCGAGGATGCGGCGGGCCTCGCTCGGCGTGGCGACTTCGCGGCCGACCTGGCGCGACATCAGGGCTACGCGTTCGACCAGTTCGCCGTTGCGCGGAGTGCCGAGTTCGGCATACGGATAATCGCCGAGGCCGATCGCGAGATGGCCGCCGCGCTCGATCGCCGCACCGACGACCGGAAAAAGATTACCGCCGGTGCACATCACGGTCCATTCGAAATGCGGATTGGCGGGCATGAAGTCAACCATCGCGTCGAGGCCGCGCACGCTGCCTGGATTACCGGCGAAGAGTCCGCCCTCGGTGAGAACGATCTCCGCGTAGAGCGGCTGCTCGAAGAGACCCGCTTCGACGAAGGCGGCGGTGGTGCGAATCGCGCTGACGTTCCAGAGCACCGCGACGGGCCGGACGCCGGCCTCGCGAATCGTGCGCGCGAAGTACTGGAGCGTCTTGGTGGTGTTCAGGTACACGGTCTCGTCGGTCATGAAGCGGCGGTTGCGAGTGTCGAAGACGTCAACGTTGCTGGTGCCCATATCGATCGGTGCGAAGTCGGGCCTAGTAGCGGGATCCTTCGCCATCTCGATGATGTGGCTCATGCGGGCGTCGGGCGAAGGCAGAGTCCATGCACCGAGCGTCGGCATCACGAGGAGGTCGGTGTGGTCGCGGATGCGCCGAGCGGTTTCAGCGTAGACTTCGGCCTGCACGGAGGGCGCACCGGTGCGTGGATCGCGCGCGTGGTAATGGACGATCGAAGCGCCCGCGCGCCAGCATTGAACGGCCTCCTCGCAAATCTCGGCAGGACTGAAGGGAACGTTGGCGTTGCGATTGCGCGAGGCGTACTCGTTGATGCGCACCTCGATGATGAGCTTTTGCATGATGGCACTCCTCACACGGGCGCGATTTTGAGTTAGCGCTTACGGCAAATCGTGAGCCCGTCGGAAATCGGCAGCATCACAATATCGATGCGGCGGTCGGTTGCAAGGAAATCGTTGAGGCCGCGAATCGCCTGGGTGTCGCTATCGCGGATTTTCGAATCGATCACGGCACCGTTCCACAACACGTTGTCGATCAGGATGAGGCCGTTAGGGCGCGTGCGCTTGAGAACTTCCTCGTAGTAGAGGCGGTAGTTGGTCTTGTCGGCGTCGATGAAGGCGAAGTCGATCGGATCGTCGATCGGCAAGGCGCGCAGGGTGTCGATCGCCGGGGCGAGTTTCAGCGTGATCTTATCCGCGAGGCCGGCCTTCTCCCAGTAGCGGCGTGCGATCGCGGTCCATTCGTCGCTGACGTCGCAGCAGATCATCCGGCCGTCCGTGGGCAGCGCACGCGCAACGCAGATCGCACTGTAGCCGGTAAAGGTGCCGACCTCGACGGCATAACGCGCGCCGATCGCGCGCGCCAGCATCCGCATGAAGGTGCCCTGCTCCGGCGCGATCTGCATCCCGCTGATGCGCCCGAGTCGGGTCGCGGTTTCGGTCGCGAGTTCATGCAGCAGGGCGTCGTCGTTATTGCCGTGCGCGACGACGTAATTGTAGAGGCGCTGATCCAGGGAAATAAATTTTCCATCGGCCATAGTGGGCTCAGGTTAGTCCGATGGGAGCGACGATTCCAAACCGATGCAAATGCGCTATGGTGCGGCTGGATGAACTGGCGGTTTCGCCGTATAGCGAACGAATTAAAGTCGTGCTTCAGGTCACGAGATTAGTGGCGAGGATCTGCGATGAAAGAGCAGCGCGTAACATTTGCCTCCGGATCGCTCACGCTCGAAGGACTGCTAGCCAAGCCGGACGGTGACCAGACGGTGCATGGCGCAGTGGTGTGCCATCCACATCCGCTGTATGGCGGCTCGATGTACAACAACGTCGTCGATGCGGTGCTCGCGGCGATGTGGAAAAAGGAATGGGCGACGCTGCGGTTCAATTTTCGCGGCGTCGGGGAAAGCGAAGGGGAGCATAGCGGTGGCGCGGGTGAGGCCGATGACGCGGCGGCGGCGATTGCGTTCGTCACGAGTCAGCCGGGTATTGAGCAGAACGGACCGGTGCTGGCGGGGTATTCGTTCGGGTCGATCGCAGCGCTGATGGCGGCGTCAAAGGTCGGGAATCTCGGCGCGTTGGTGCTGGTGGCCTTGCCGCTCAAAATGGCGGACGTGGGAGTGCTGAACGAACTTCGCGGAACCGATTGTACTCGCGGCGGGCGACGGCGACATGTACTGTCCCGTGCCTCAACTTGAAGCGTTACATATAGAAGTTAGGAGCGCGCGCGCAATTGCGAATTATCGAGGGCGCGGACCATTTTTTCGGCGGCTGCGAAGTCGAGTTGGCGGACGCGATCGAATCGATGCTCGGCCAGATCTAAAGCAACACTACAATCAGCGGACACGCTGCGGCGTCGTGGTGCCAGTCGCGCACGTTTATCACGCGGGCGCGCATATCTAGGCGAATAGGGTCAAATAGGACTCCCAGGAAATTGGCGGGAATGCGCTTGAGTCCGACGTTATAGTTGACGATCATCTGGTGAATTTTCAGCTTTTCATTTTCCACTTTTCATCGGTGACGCGCCGGACGGCAGTGAAGAGATCGGACGCAGCGGACGGCATCGAAGAGTCGGACACGGCGGGCAGTGTTGATGAGCCAGGCCCGGGGGACAGCGTTGAGGAACCGCGCGCCGTGGGAGATGCCGAGGAAGGGAACGCGGCGGGCGCCATTGATGAACCGGGGACAGGAGGCAGCGTTGAAGAACCGGGGGCGGAGGGTGCGGGGAGCGTGGCCTGCCAAATAGCATAAAAGGGATCGTCGGGATTGCTCTTGGCGAGTTCGATAATGCGCTGGATGGTCGCTTTCAAATCGCCATGCTGAAGCCGCTCGAGTGCGGCGAAATTGTCGAGGTCGTGGAAATAGATCAGGTAGTTCAACAAGACGGCGTTGTTGAGTTTCTCGCGGTCTAGATCGAAGCGCTCGAGACCGGAGAGCGTCGGGGCGAGGGTCGCGTAATCGCGATTGATGCTGGCGAAGAGCGGTTCGCGGCGTCGGAGAATTTCCGCTTCGGGCAGGCCGCTCTGATAAAGGCGCAGCAGGCGGGCCTCTTCCTGTAACAGGAACGAAGCGAACTTGAGGTCGCTGGCATAGATGCCGCGCGCGGCGATCGCGTCGGCGGAATTCGCGCCTTCGGTGGCGGAGAAAAAATCGACCGCGCCGCGACCGCCGACCCAGGTCGCCGCCGACTCATCGAACATCACACTGCCGGCGAGAAAATAAGTGCGGTGAAAGAGCTCGTGAATAATCACGCCGGCGAGTTCGACCCGATCGAGCTTGAGCAAATTCGACAGCAGCGGATCGTCGAAGAAACCAAGGCTCGAAAATGCGACGGCGGAGCGCACGTGCGTATCGAAGCCCTGCGCCTCGAGACTGGAGGCCTCGGCATTGGCGTCATCGTGACTGAAGTAGCCGCGATAGGGGACCGCGCCGACGATCGGAAACCACCAGGTGTAGGGCGTAAGAGAGGTGCGCGGAGCCGCCATCACGATCCAGACGATCGCGCCGGAATCGACCTGCGTCACGGTCTGGTATGCACCACCAACGTTGAGCCCGAGGCTATCGGCGGCGAACTTGCGTACCGCGAGAACGGTTTCGAGCTTGGCGCGGGTATCCTGCGCGAGATCGGTTCGCGTCAGCACCCGGGTGATCGGTTTGCGATGCCAGAGCAGACGGCCACCCTCATAGGCGGCGCGCGTGAGATAGGCGATGTCGCAGCCGGCGAGCATCGTGGACGCCGCAATAATCAAGATGATGAGCGGAAAGGCCGACCGCGAAAGGCGGCGCGAAAAAGCACGAGGGGGAAGTATCGAGACGGCGCAGAATCAGTCCACCGCCTCGTGCGTTGGGTCGGAAGCGGCCGCGTACTGAAGTTCGAACAAGCGGCGATAGAGCCCCGGCCGTTTGAGCAATTCTTCATGGGTGCCGCTTTCGCGCAGCACGCCATTGCTCAAGACGAGGATGCGATCTGCGCGCTCGATGGTCGAAAGGCGATGGGCTATGACCAGCGCGGTACGGCCGGTAAGCAACTGATCGAGTGCGATTTGAATCAGCCGCTCGGTCTCGCTGTCTACGCTGGAGGTCGCCTCATCCATCACGAGGATGCGCGGGTCGTAGGCCAGGGCGCGCGCGAAGGAGAGCAATTGGCGCTGCCCGCTGGAGAGATTTGCGCCGCGCTCGCGAATCTCCTCGTGCACGCCGGCCGGCATCCGCTCGACGAAGCGCATCGCTTGCGAGCGGGTGAGCGCATCGTTGAGAACGCCATCGCTCAGGTCGGTCCGGCCGAGCCGGACGTTGTCGGCAATGTCACCAGCGAACAGGAAAACGTCCTGCTGGACGAGGCCAATCGCGCGCCGCAGTTCGGTCAAATCCCATTGGCGCACGTCGATGCCGTCAACCAGGATGCGTCCCGAAGTGACGTCATAAAAGCGGTTGAGCAGCTTGATAATGGTGGTCTTGCCGGAGCCGGTCGGCCCGACGATGGCGATCTTCTGTCCCGCGTCGACGCGGAAGCTCAAATCGCGCAGGACCGGTTCGCCCTTGCGATATTCGAAGCTCACGCGATCGAAGACGATCGATCCGTGACCGCCGATCACGCGCTGCGGCTCCGCCGGGCTCGCGATACTCGCCGGCGTTTCCATCAAGGCTTCGAGCCGTTCGACGGCCGCCAGGGCCGATTGGAGCGTGGTGTATTTGGAAGAAACGTCGCGCAATGGCGTGAAGAACATTTGCGCGTACTGAATAAATGCGGCCAGCGTGCCGAGTCCGATGAGGTGATGAATCTCTTCGCCGCCGCCGATCCACAGGATGATCGCAACGGTGACCGAGCTCAACGCTTCGACGGAGGAGAACTGGCCGGCTTCGTAGATATTCGCGATGCGCTGCGAGTCGCGGCTTTTCAGGTTGAGCTCGTCGAATTCGCGCGCGCTTTCGCGCTCGCGGGTGAAGAGCTGAATGATCGCCATCCCGCTCAGGGATTCCGACAGATAGGAGTTCAGCGCGGAGAGCCTTTCACGGATCTCGCGATAGACGGTGCGCGAGCGGACGCGAAAGTAATTGAGGATCAGCAAGAGGGGCGGAATCGCGCATAGCGACCAGAGCGCCAGGTGCGGACTGAACCAAAACATGATGCAGACGATGCCGCCGAGGGTCAGCAGGTCGACAAACAGAGTGAGCGATCCGGCGCTGAACATCTCGTTGATGGCGTCGATATCGGTGGTCATCCGGCTGACCATGCGGCCGACCGGCGTGCGATCGAAAAATGCCATCGGCAGACGCTCGACGTGACGGAACAATGCAAGCCGCAGGTCCGACAGGCTGTACTGCGAAACCATCATGGTCAGGTAGAACTGGCCGTAAAAGGTCACGAATTCGCCGAGCAGCAGGATGATGTAGAGCACGCCCATCACGATCAGGCCGTGGCCGTGCGACTTCCGAATCAGCGGTTCGAGCCAGGCAGGCGCATGTGATCGACGGGCGGCGAGAAAGATATCGATCGTGAGCTTGACGATAAAAGGTTGCAGGAGGGCGAAGATGGAGTTCAACGGCATCAGCGCGACGGACAGCCAAAACAGCCGCCGATAGGGCCGCACATAACCCCACATCCATCGCAGCAGCCGGGCGTCGTATGCGCGCCCGATTTCTTCCTCTGCCTCAATTCGCATCGTGATACGCCGCTCGCGAAGCCCTCTTCAGTAGCCGGCCAGCTCCTCTTCAAGCAACTGCCGGCGGAATAGTTCCGCATAGATGCCGTGCCGCGCCATGAGCTCTTCGTGAGTCCCGCGTTCGGCGATCATGCCGTCGTCGAGCACCACGATATGGTCGGCATCGCGCACAGTTGACGCGCGATGGGCGACGACGATCGTGGTGCGATCGCGCACGCTTTCTTCAAGGCTGCGCAGCACCGCCATTTCGGTTTCCGTATCGACGCTCGAGAGGGCGTCATCGAGCACCACTACCGCAGGGTCGTAGTTGAGCAGGCGAGCGATCGTCACGCGTTGCTTTTGCCCGCCCGAGAGCGACATGCCGCGTTCGCCGACCACCGTCTCGAAGCCATGCGGCATCACCGCAATATCGCCGTCGAGTCCGGCAATGCGGGCGTCGCGCTCGATTTCGGCGATAGGCGTTGCAACCTTGCCAAAGGAGATGTTGCGCGCGATGGTATCGGAAAAGAGCATCGCTTCCTGCGGCACCATGCCGATGGTTTTGCGCAGCGCCTTGAGCGGCAGTTCGCGAACGTCGCGGCCGTCCAGCAGGACGCGTCCGCCGGTGGGCTCGATGAGCCGCGCGAGCAACTTGACCATGGTCGATTTGCCCGCGCCGGTGCGTCCGACGATCGCGAGCTTGCCGCCCGCCGGCACCTTGACGTTGATATCGCGCAGCGCCCATCGCGTCCCATCGCCGCCGCCGTTACTGCCGTTGGCGGCGAATGGAGCAGCGAAGCTGGGTGAATTGCCGTTAGCGAAGTAGCTGAACGAGACGTTGTCCCATTCGATCGATCCGGCGATTTCGAGCCGGGCCTCGTCGCCCGCGACGGTCGCGGTGGGCGTCGCGGAGAAGATCTCCTCAAGCCGTTTCATCGAGGCGCGGCCGCGTTGAAAAATCGACAACGTCCAGCCGAGTGAGACGGTCGGCCAGGCGAGCGCACCCAGATAACCCATGAAGGCAACGATGTCGCCAATCGAAATGATGCTCGCACGCACCAGTGTTCCACCGTAGATCAAGACGATCATGACCGAGGTACCGACGGTTCCTTTGATTATCGGCATCAGAGCGCCGCGCACGCGGGCCAGCGCCAGACCCTGATCGTTATATTCCTCGTTGGCGATGCGAAAGCGCTCGGCTTCGTGCTCCTCGAGGGTGTAGGCCTTCACCACATGGATGCCGGAAAGGCTTTCCTGCACTTTCGATCCGATAGCGGCGAGACCTTCCTGGACGCCGAGGCTGCGCGTCATCAGTGTGCGCGTGAGCCAGCGCATAACGTAAAAGAGCGCCGCGTAGGGAATCATCGCGGCGGCAGTCAAGCGAAGGCTGGTGGCGAACATGAAAGCGAGCGCAAAGAGGAAGGTTACCGGAACGGTGGTGAGACTCAGCGCGCCCATCCCGACCATCATGCGCACCGCGCCGAGGTCATTGATCATGCGCGACATCAGGTCGCCGGTTTTGATCCTTTGATAGAAGACCTGGTCGAGGCCTTCGAGGTGCTCGAAGAGATGCTTGCGCAGGTTGTACTCGATATCGCGACCGCAGTTGAAGATGACGAAGCGGGAAAACCATCGCGCGACGCCCATTCCGATGGCAGCCACTACCATCATCTCGATCAGCCAGTCGAGCCTGGGGTAATCGCCGCGATTGATGGCGTCGATCGCGTTTCCGCTCAGGCGCGGGATTACAGTCAGCAATACCGCGGTTGCGATCGTGCAGATAATGCCGAAAATGTATCGGTGCCAGTAGCGGCGGATGTAAACAAAGAGGCGTTGCATGTCGCCAGACCTAGGTTAGCAAAGACGCCGGCTAAAATCGCCACCGGATTTCGATCTGGCGATGGCGGTGGAGCGCTCAGCGCGGATGCAGTGCTTTCAGGCGTCGCTCATAGGCCTTGGCGTATTTGAGAAAGACATAGAAGGCGGCGGTCATCGCGGCGTAAAGCCCGCGCCCGCCGTCGAGAAAACCGCCGCGCACGACGTAAAAATTGAAGAAGCGCCAGACCGCGTGCGTGAACATCTGCACGGCGGCGAAGGCCGACGGTTCCATTTCGGCGGCGCCGCGCGTACTGAAGCGGTTGATGGTCGCGACGTGGTCGGCAATATCCCGATAGCTGAAGTGGAGGATCGGCGAAATGAGCCGATCGACGCGTCCATCGACGATCACCTTGTCGTGCGGGTCGATGCCACCGATGTGCCCGCGTTCGCGCCGAAACAACCGCACCGGCCGGTCGCGATAAATCGGCCGGGTGTAGTAATGGCTGAGATGGTAGAGCACGCGACGGATGCGATAGCCGTCGGCGGCGTCGGGAGCGCTAATCGTTCTGACAATCTCGACGCCGAGGTCGTGCGTGGCCTGCTCGTCGGCATCGAGCAGCAGGACCCATTCGGAGGTCGCGTGATCGAGCGCGATCTGCTTTTGCCGAACGTAGTCGGTGAACGGCTGATCGAAGACTTTCGCGCCGAGCCTGGTGGCGATCTCAACGGTGCGATCGGTCGAGTTCGAATCGACGACGATCAGCTCGTCGCAAAAGGAAGCGCTCGCGAGGCATTGACCGATCAGTTCCTGCTCGTCGCGCGTAATCACGATCAGCGAGATCGTCGGACGCAGTGTCATCGCCAATCCGACACTCGAGCAATGCGAGCGATGCCTGTTGACGCCATCGGCTAGCCGGCGTGGGTCTCGTCCTGCGCACGCGATAAACGAGCGATCACGTTGGCGGCGACGGACTTGAAGGCCTCGCTAACGGGATGCGCGGGATGCGCGGCGACCAGCGGATTAGCCGTATCGCCACCCTCACGCAATTCGCTGGTAATCGGGATCTCACCGAGAAACGGCACGCCCAACGAGGTCGCGAGGCGCGCGCCGCCGCCATGCGCGAAAATCTCGTGGCGATGGCCGCACTTGCGGCACAAATGGTAGCTCATGTTTTCGATCACGCCGATGACGGGCACCTTGACCTCATCGAACATCGCGACTCCGCGACGGACGTCGAGTAGTGCAATCTCTTGAGGAGTCGTGACAATCACTCCGCCGTCGAGCGCAACGCGCTGAGTAATCGTCAGTTGCGCGTCGCCGGTACCGGGCGGCAGATCGATCACCAGGCAGTCGAGGTCACCCCATTCGACGTTGTAGAGGAACTCGGTTTCGAGCTTGGTCGACCATCGGGCCGCGCCAGATGACGGGCGTCTCGTCATTGATGAAGAGCGCCATCGAAACGTAACGGATGCCGAAGCGCTCGAGCGGGACGATGCGCCGCTCCTTGGTCACGGCGACCTGCCCTTGCGCCCCCACCATCATCGCGACACTGGGTCCGTAAACGTCGGCGTCCATCAAGCCGATACTCCAGCCGAGCGCGCGCATCGCGAGCGCGAGATTCACCGCAACCGTCGATTTGCCGACACCGCCCTTACCGCTCGCGACGGCGACGATATGGCGCACGCCCATGATCGGACGCTTCTGCGCGGTACCCGCGACCCTTTGGGCGGCGGTGCAGCTTCGATTTCAATCTTGACCGCAGATGCACCCGCCATCGCCGCGACGGTCTTTTCAATTTCGCCGGTAATCGACTCGATCACCTCGGGCTTGGCAGAGGGGGCTGTGAGAATCACCGTGATAGCCGCAGAGGCGACTTCGATATCCTTGATCATGCCGAACGAAACGATGTCGCGGCTGAAACCGGGGTACTTGATCTTTTTGAGTTCGGCGAGAATTTCCTGGGGAGTTGGCATTCGCTGTTTAATCACACTGCCGCAATAGCCGCGGCCAATTTGCATTACGCCGCAATTGGGGCGGCCAATCTGAAAGATGTTATCATTCTGAGGTGACCGGCAAAACGACATCCGATCCGGCTTTTACCCGCCGCGCCCTGGTATCGGACATAATGACCTGGCATTACGAAACGCCCGATCGCTTCGCGCTTCATCTCGAGCATGATCGTAAGTTTATTCCGTGGATGGCGGCGCGCGGCCTCAATGCGTTTTCCTACCTCCGGCACCCGCGCGACAGCCATCTCAAGATCGACGAACTACTGCCGCTTTATCGAAAGCACGGGATAACGTCGGAGTATGGCGGTCACGTACTGCAGCAATTGCTGCCGCGCGATCGTTTCGCCGTGAACCCGGAATTCTTTCCACTCGGCGCCGACGGCAAGCGCAACCCGCGCGGCAATCTCTGCTCGTCGAACGACGGCGCAATCGCGCTGGTCCGCGAGGGTGCGGTCCGTTACCTGTCCGAGAATCGCGAATGTGCGCTGCTGCACATCTGGGGCGCCGACGTCAAAGCCGGCGCGTGGTGCCGATGCGGAGCGTGCTCGGAGCTTGCACCGCAACATCAATATATGAAGGTCGTCAATGCGATCGCGGCCGCCCTTGCTGAAAGCCCCGGCGGCGGCGCGCCGGTCGCATATCTCGCCTATCACGACACGATCGATCCAGTTCCCGATCTGGCGCCGTTGGCGAACGTGTCGTTCGAATGGGCCCCACGCGAGCGCTGCTACAGCCACGCGATTGACGACCTCGCGTGCCCGGTCAATCCGCGCTACTTCGAATCGCTCAAACGTTACATCGAGATCTTCGACGGTCGCGGTCACGTCTTCGAGTACTATGCTGACGCAATCCTCTTCGGCGGACTGGGCGTCGCAACGCCAGCGACGATTGTGCGCGATCTGCGTGCGTACCGCGCACTCGGCATCACGAGCGTCTCATGCCTGACGTTCGGCGCTTACAGCGTGCTCGCATATCCAGTGAACCTGGAGGCTTTTGCACGCGCGACACAGTCGCCTGATTTCGATCCCGATGTGACGATCGCCGATGTCGCCGCGCAACGGCATCCGCGATGCGCTCCCGCGATGGCGGACGCCTATCGCACGATCACGCGCGCGGCCGCGCTCATCGTCGATCTCAGCGGCGACGTAATGCGCCCATCGCTCGACACGCCTGACTCCACCAGTCGCGTCCGCGATCTTCGTCTGGCACGCGATTATCTCGACAAGACTACGGCCGCAGCCGACCATGTTCTCGAGACTGTGCGCGACGAATTGACCGTGGCCGAACGCGCCCTTTGGCAATATGGCCGTGAAGTTATCGACGGAATTGCGGATTATATCGAGGCGGCGAGTCTGAGCGGCGGCGAGCGTCAGCGACGCGGCGAGCAGGCGATTGTCGCTGTCGGAGAGGCGATCGAGCATGTGCGCGGAATCGATCTTTCGCTCAAGGGAACGTGGGGCGCTTACGACATCGAATGGATGCGCGACCTCGGGCTCAACGCGCTGCGCCGTCGATTCGGCGGACTCGACACCTAAAGTCACGTCTATCGTTCAGACAGCTCGAGTGCAGCCTCGTTCACAGGCCCCGCTCGCGCCGCTAGTTGCGAAATTTCGGCAGAATTTCTTCACCAATTCGCTGAATGCATTCCATCACTTTTTGCGGTGCGGGTCCGAGCGGTAAACGGATGCGCAGGATGAACCAGTCGACACCGCCGACCGTGCGGTTCCAGAAATCGAGCTTTTCGAGCCAGTCGGACGACGTGCCCATGATCGGATAGCCAAGCGGGCGTATCTTATCGAGCGTGAAATCCGATTCCTGATTGAATTCCGGCGTCGGCGCGAGCATTCCCCACTTAAAGTAAAACTTGCACTCCTCCAGCCACAGACGGCCGAAGGTCTGCTCCGCTTCTTCCATCGATGAGGCCAGCCAGCCGTCGCGCAGCAGCGCAATCCGCGGAGTCTTGCCAGCCTTGATTCCGGCTTCGCGATAAATCTCAACCTGCGCTTTAATTTGTTCGGTACTGTCGAAAAATGGCGCCATCGTCCACGCGTCACCGAGGCGGCCTGCTCGCGCGATCGATTTGGGCCCGAATGCACCGATCCAAAGTGGCGGATGCGGCCGCTGAAACGGCTTGGGCGTGACGTGAATTGCTTCGTAGTTGTAGTACTTCCCGTGAAACGCGAACGGCTCGGCGGTAGTCCAGGCGCGATTCATAATCTCAAGTGATTCTTCAAATCGTCCTTCGCGCTGCTTGAGCGGAATGCCAAGGTGCGCGAAGTAATCCGGATGGTAGCCGACGCCGACTCCAAGGATCAGACGGCCGCGCGAAAGTACGTCGATCAGG
>CAVZFW010000015.1:0-211096 GCA_963774705.1 uncultured delta proteobacterium | reverse complement strand
ACTCGCGCCTGTTGGAGAAATTACGGAAGAGCAGTTCGATCGGATGTTCGACATCAACGTCAAAGGACTGTTGTTCACCGTGCAGAAAGCTTTGCCTCTGATTCAGAACGGCGGGTCGATCATCCTGAACGCCTCGATCGTGGCATCTAAAGGCAACCCTGCGTCGAGCGTGTACAGCGCGACCAAAGCTGCGGTGCGCTCGTTCGCGCGCACGTGGACGATGGATTTGAAGGAACGGAAAATCCGCGTGAACGCGCTCAGTCCGGGTCCGATCAGACACTCCCGCCTATGACCGACTGGCGCAGTCCGGGCCAGCAGGCCAGCAGATGTTGGCGAGTATCGTGAACAGGGTCCCCATGGGCCGCTTCGGCACACCCGATGAAATCGCCAGGGCCGCGGTTTTCCTCGCCTCCGATGACAGCAGTTTTGTCACCGGCGCGGAGCTGTTCATCGACGGTGGCGCCGGTCAAATCTGAGCCTGATGCGGTGTGCCCTTAGGCTTTTCAACAAGCGCGACATCCCTTAGGAGGTTCGTTCGATGGCCGAGTTGCAGCACAAATTCGTCACCACCAACGGCATCTATTCTTCCTTTTCGAAACGGGCTTCAATCGCTCCTTGTACAATGCCGCTTTCTCCAGGCTTCAACGCGAGACGTAGCAGACTATCAAGGGACGTTATTTTGACCATGGAAACCAGCGTCTAGGAACAGGCGGACGCAGGAATCGAGGTCGTCAACAACTCACCGCTGGATGAAGCGGGAACAGGCAATTGATATGCGTGCAATGAGGGCAGAAGAATTCAGCGGTTATAAAGGGCTGAAGCTGGTGGACCTTCCTAAGCCAGCAGGCACGGACGGAAAGGTACTGTTGCGGATCACCGCCGCCGGCGTCACGCCCCTGGACCATACCATTCTCTCAGGCCAATACTCCCGCGCGAAGGCGCCGCTGGTGTTGGGCGGCGAAGGGGCGGCCGTGGTTGAGGAGGGAGGCGGATCGGACTTTCCGGTCGGTTCACGTGTGATGTTCACGGGACCCTATGGCGTTTCAGAGGATGGCGCTTACAGTGAATGGCTTGCGGTACGGAAGGAGCACATTTGCCTGATACCGGAAGCCATCGACGACGTGACCGCCGCGGGTATTCCGGTCGCCTATCTCACAGCGCATATGTCTCTCACCCTAGCTGGCTTTCAGCCGGGCAAAACCGTGCTGGCGCCGGCAATCGGAGGTTCAGTCGGCAATGCGGTGACACAACTGGCGCGGGCGCTTGGTGCGAAACACGCGATCTCAAGCACCACCAACCCTAACAAGGCGAGACAGGCAACGTCGCTCGGATTCGACGAGGTCATTGACCTCACCCGCGAGAAGCTGAGCGATGGAGTGCGACGTATCACAGGCGGTCGTGGCGCAGACATCGTGATAGACAGCATCGCGGGTGACGTCCTTGGCGAGGCGCTGGGAGTGCTTGCACCGAACGGAAGTCTTACGACACTCGGTTATTCGGCTGGCCGCAGGGCAAGCATTGACGTCACAGATCTGATCTGGAAACGAGCCACCATCAAGAGCTTCTCCCTGTTTGCTCAGCCACAGGCGGCCTGGGAGGAAGCCTGGCATACGATCGTCCCGCTACTTAAGTCCGGCGATATCAAGCCCATTGTGGCAAAGACCTTCCCGCTGGCGAAAGCCGCCGACGCTCTACATTACCTTATCGAGGACCGTCCCTTCGGCATGGTCGTTCTCACAATCTGACCGTATTCCGACACGACGTTTCCTGCGTAGACAGTTTCGCATTCCCGAATGATAAGAAGGTCAAAATGATTCATGAGCTACGAGTCTTACATTGCGTTCTCGGTCGCCGGCCGGCTCTGCTGCAACGTTTTGAGAATGACACGCTGCGACTGTTCGAGAAGCATGGAATCAAGCAGCTTGGGTTCTGGACTGTCGCGATCGGAGAGTCGAACAACGATCTGTTCCTGATTCTGCAGTGGGAATCTCTGGCCGAGCGCGAACAGAAGTTTGGAGCGTTCTCGAAGGATCCGGAAGGGCTCGAAGCAAAGAGGAAGAGCGAGGAGAAGCGGTCCCCTCGAAGCGACAATTACCAACACGATTCTCGTGCCAACCACCTGATCGATGCTCCGTTAGAAATATGAGTCGCCTTAGGTGTTGAAGTTACGGAGGATCTTCACAATGACCGAGCGGTATCTCGAGGACTTTGCGGTGGGGCAGACCTACGGCTCCAGCCGCTCGCAGATCGACGAGGAGCGGATCAAGAGCTTTGCTGCGGAATTCGATCCGCAGCCGTTCCATCTCGACGCCGCGGCGGCGCAGCACACGATCTTTCACGGTCTGGCAGCGAGCGGTTGGCATACTGCTGCGGTGACCATGCGCCTCCTGGTCGAAAGCGAGTTCAGGCCCGCGGGTGGGATCGTCGGGGCCGGCTTCGATGAGCTTCGCTGGCCGCGTCCCGTGCGGCCTGGCGATGAGCTGCACATCGAGAGTGAAGTTATCGAGGTGCGGCCATCGAAATCGCATCCGGACCTTGGGTTGATCAAGGTGCGAATGACAACTCTGAATCAGAACGGCGAGGCGGTACAGGTCTCCGTTGGCAATTTGCTGGTGCCGCACCGTCCGAAATAGACCGCTCATATTGGATTCCGGCCACCCCGATGACAGATCGCGACGTCCCCACAGTGACAGTTGGCGTTGTCCGTGCGTGACTAAGGTGCGCCATAGTCAGGGTGTGCTCCCCGCGTAACTCGATGCTAAGAAGTTCCGCCAAGACTACGGCTTGCAAGTGGGGATTAGCGGCCCCGGCCCTGGCCGCTCACGCGCCGCGGCCGGCCCACTTCAGGATTGCGTCGAAAACTGGCGTCAGGCGCCGCGCCTTTGACGTCATTTCGTACTCGACGCGTGGCGGCACCTCCGGATAGACCGTGCGCTTTACCAACCCGTCGCTCTCGAGCTCTCGCAGCGTGGTGGTCAGCATGTGTTGAGTGATGCCCGGAATCGCGCGACGAAGTTCGCCAAATCGGTGCAGCCGCTGACCCAACAAAAAGAGAATCTCCAATTTCCACTTGCCGGTCAAAGTGCCCAAGGCGTTTCTGACTTCAGTCCGCAGTGCGTCGCAATTGCCCGCTTGGGCCTTCGGCTCAGTATGCTTTTTCGTACTGGTATGATTCATCATATTAGATATTAAAATCCATTCTGGTTGACACCTTGGTATTACATCAGGAACCATCCCAACAGTACCAGAGGTCGCGGAGTCCCCCGCCTTCGATGCCACTTGGAGGAACAGGCTAATGCCAGATTTGATTTTTTTCAGAAGCGAAGGGAAGCACTGACAAGGAGTTACTTGCCGAGCTGCGAGGCCGAACCGCGACCCTTGCAAACGGCCGGTGTCGATCATCTCGCACTTATCTGCTCCGAGTTGGAGCGAACGATCGGCTTTTATACCGAAGTGCTCGGGATGCGCATGACACAGATTGTCCAGAATCGTGACGAGCCAACCTCCACTCATATCTTCTTCGATATGGGTGGCGGCAACCAACTCGCATTCTTCGACTTCCCGGAAAAGGGACCGGGGCGTACCGTGCGCGGCGTTGGCAGCATGCATCACGTCGCGCTCAAGACGCAGGCGGAGCAGATGCGTGCCATCATAAGCAGGCTGGACAAACATCACATTTCCTATTCTATGCACGGAACGCCTGAAGCCGGTTCAATCTACGTCCGCGATCCCGATGAAATCCTGGTAGAGCTGACCACGGGTTATTAATCGCAGCGGCCGATTCTTAGACGCTGAAATCAAAGAGTGTGTGCGTATGGAATCAAGCAATATCTCCTACGGCATCGCTATCCCTCAATCCTTTGAGGATCTGTCGAGCGCCGCCGGTTTCCTCAGCCGCTACCTCCCGCGAGCGGAAGCGCTCGGTTACGAGGGAGGTTGGGTCCAGGAGCAGATCGTTGGCGATGCTCCGATCCTCGAACCGGTCACACTAATCACCTACGCGGCAGCCCTTACCTCGAAACTTCGTCTAGGAACATCGGTGCTAATCACGGTGATTCGAAATCCGGTTCAACTGGCTAAGAGCCTGGCGTCGCTGGATCAACTGAGTAATGGTCGAATCATCGTTGGCGTCGGAGTTGGCGGTCCGCACATTCCCGAAGCGGTCTTCGGCGTCGCCAGCGAGCGTCGGGGACAACGTTTCGTTGAAGGGCTTCAAGTTATGAAGGCGCTCTGGACGCAGCCGCGCGCGTCGATGAGTGGTGAATTCTGGCGATTCGCGGACGTGGCGATGGAGCCGAAGCCGGCTCAGAAGCCCCATCCGCCGCTCTGGTTCGGCGCTCGCGACGCTGTGGCATTACGTCGCGCGGCGCGTCTCGGCGACGGCTGGATGGGCGCGGGCTCCACTTCGTCGGCTGACTTCATCAAACAGGTCGAGGTGCTGCGGCGCTGCCTGGACGAAGAGCGGCGAGATCCGGGCAAATTTACGATCTCGAAGCGGGTGTACCTGGCGATCGACAACGATCGTGCACGCGCCGAGCGCCGTCTGCGCGATTGGTTTGGCACGCGCTACAAGCTCGCTGACATGGCGTCGCGTGTTTCCATCTGGGGCAATCGCGCTGAATGCATAAACAAGCTCGGAGAACTCGTGCGCGCGGGCGCTAAGCACCTGTTGTTGAATCCGGTTTTCGACGAAATGGAGCATATGGAACTTCTGGCCAGCGACGTGATCCCAAAGCTTTAGAACGCCTAGCCACAATCGAGGAAGCCATCTCAGACAACAAAGGTTTTTACGAAAGGAAAGCACAGCAATGGATGAATCTCAAAAGCAGAAACTCGCAGAGCTATTTGCTCAGGAGCACGTTGCGGTAATCGTCACACAGGGAGAGAAATGGCCAACCGCAACGCTGCAGGCGTTCGCCGAAACTCCGGAACTCGACCTGCTGTTCATCATGGGCGATACGGCCGAGAAGTTCGAAAATCTGCGCAGGCGGCCCGAGGTGACGGTGATGGTCGATAACCGCGACGTTGGCGACGTCAGCAAATTTCAGATCAAAAGATCGGTCGTGCAGGGAATTGCCGCCGAAGTTGACAAGGGTGCCGAGTGGGACTCGCTGAAGGACATCTTTCTCAAAAAGAATCCATTTGAGGCACCGTTCTTTGGAAATCCAGCACTACGGATGGTGCGCGTAAAGCCCAAACGCATTTCATACACAGGGGCTGACATGCAGGGATTCAAGACAGAACTAAGTTGAAAGAATCCGACTTTTACTCGAGCCCGTGCACCGTCCAACGAAAGACCCGTCTACCTGCGTGAGGCGAAGTCCGTGATGCAAACGATCGACGGTGCCCGATGCTTCCAGGCGATGGTGGCCATGCGCGACGGTGTCCGCCTCAACACCTTCGTCTTTCTGCCGCAGGATGGCGGACCGCGGTTTCCGGTGATACTGCACCGTACGCCTTACGGCATCACCTTGCCTCAAGACCAGGACTTGACCGACTGCACGAAGGGCTGGCTCCCCGATCCCAAGGCTCCCTTGTTGGGCGCGATTTTGCGGGGCTGGCGCGAAATCGTGCGACGTGGGTATGCGGCGGTTTATCAGGATTGCCGCGGACGCTATGGCTCAGAAGGTGAAGATCACGTTTACGGTGACGACGCGGCCGACGGCTACGACACGCTTGAATGGATCGCCAATGAGGCCTGGACCAATCATCGGGTAGGGCTCTCGGGCTCGTCGGCAGCATCAACCACGGCGCTCGCTGCGGCGTCGCAGCGTCATCCGACGGTGCGCGCGTTCTTCGCACAAGTCGGCAGCTCCAGCATCTACGATGACGTGGTCTACGAGGGTCAATCGATCGAGATGGAGCGGTTATGGCTGTGGGTCGCCGGAAACATCACGGGTCTTTCGGCTTCCCATCGCGAAGCCATTGCGCGCCAGCGCAGCCTGAATGCATCGGAACTGGCCGCGATCGCGGATTCCGCTCGCACATGCTACGCGGCATTGAAAGCCGCCGGGCGTACCAATCCACCATTCATCGAATCGGCCGAATGGATGCACCTGCCGCTAACCGGTTATCCGGACTTCTCTATATGGCAGCCTTATCTGGACGAAATTCTCCGCCATCCGGCACCGGATAACTTCCGCGCGCGGCATAACTTTCGCTCGACTATCGAGGTCCCGGGTTTTCATGTGACGACCTGGTTCGATATTTTCCAGACGAGCATGCTCGCAGCCTTTAAAGAGCTACACTCCCGCCTCGGCAACCAGCGCTTATGGATCGGACCCAACGGTCATAGCTTCGTATACGAACGCAACTTCTGGCCGCGCGATCCGTACTTCGAATGGTTTGATTATTGGCTAAAAGGCGAGCGCACACCGATTATCGACGAGCCGCCGGTCTTCTATTCGCCGCGCGCATGGGTCGCGGACGAGAAAAATTATGTCGCTGATGATTGGCGCCATTCGACGAGCTGGCCGCCGCCGGGTATGGTTCAGCAGAAGCTTTATCTGACAGGCGACGGCCGCCTCAGCACCGACGGTCCTGGGGGTGGCGCGAGAAGCTACCTCTATGATCCCAAACACCCGATACCGACGCTTGGCGGTCGCAATATGATGATCGCTTCGGGTCCGCGCGATCAACGGCCCGTGCAGGCGTTGGAGAACTACGGCCTAAGCTATCGAAGCGAGTTCCTCGACCAGGATCTGACGATAGCCGGTTCGGTGGACGTCACGCTCCACATTCAGTCGAATTGTCGCGATACGGATTTTGTGGCGAAGTTGATTGAGCTACACCCGGACGGTCGCGCGATGCTGCTTATGGATGGAGTTGTACGAGCTATGTATCGCGACGCCGGCGCAGGTCCTCAGCACCTGTCGCCCGACCGGGTCTTTTCGCTGACGATTCATCTCGGCGATATTCATCATACGTTCAGCGCCGGAAGTCGGCTCCAGGTGGACATCACCAGCAGCAATTTTCCTCGTCGTGTCCGCAACACGAACAGTGGTAACCCAATATTAGCGGACGACACCGCGGCGAACATCCAGGTCGCCACCAACTCGGTGCGCCATAGCGAACGGCAACCATCGCTCCTCGTGCTTCCGGTCGTACCAGTCCCATAGCCGCCCGCAGATGCCCGAACAACTCTTCACTAAGAGATTGATCGGCGGATTTGCGGGCGAGACGACGCCGAGAAAACCTGAACAGGGATTACTCGGCGCCTTTCGCAGTCCACGGACCGACCCAAGCGAATCGGAGTGTTGCGCAATTCGGGTGATACAACCGGGAATGCTCCTCACACCGGACCGCGGACAATCAGTCCTTGGGCCAGATAGGCTCGAGCCAATCCTCGCAATGACTCATTTGTGAACCTGTCCGTGTCGAATTCCAATTCAGGCGGGAGTTGGGGTCTGAAATAAGCCGTTGCAATGTTGCCGCCAGGTATATGACTCAAGTTTAGCGATTGGCTGTGCGGGTACGCCACTGCGTTCCGCCGGCGTAGCTCCGGCCAACCCGGTGTGACAGCGGTGTTGGTTGTAATAGGCCTGGTAATCGTCCAGTTTCCGTTCAAGATCTCCGCAAGTTCCAAAATAACGTCCGATCGAGGTACTCGCGTCGTACCGTCCCAATCAGACGCTCAACGAACGTGTGAGAGGGAGGTACAAAGGGAATGGTTTTGATCTTATCAACTTCCAGGATACGAAGGTTCGCACGCCACCGATGAAAGCGAAACAGTGGATCGTTATCTGAGGAAAGATATTTCGTCGGTGTCTGCTTGGCGATCGCGCGATTGAACATCCGGCAGATGACCGGACCGTCGAGAGCCGCCGGTGCGACGCCAAAGCCGACGATGCGGCGGGTGAAGACGGTCCATCACGACCATGATCCAGTAACTTTTGAACAGTATCGATTCGCAACGAAAGAAGTCGACGCTCCACAGCCTGTCCTTGGCGTGTCCGATGACGGTGAGCCACGAAGGACCATCATCGCTTGGTCCCGGTCTGGAGTGCTGGATGAGGATGCGCCCGACGACATCTTTATTGATTTCGATACCGAATGCACTGGTTATCTGCTCAGCAATCTTGCGGCAGCCGAAGCAGGGATTTCGTCGCTTCATCTCGATAACCGCGCCAAT
This sequence comes from uncultured delta proteobacterium, assembly GCA_963774705.1. GTDB lineage: Bacteria > Desulfobacterota > Binatia > Binatales > Binataceae > JADMIL01. Next base: position 202,965 of record CAVZFW010000015.1, on the reverse strand, counting down.
AAGTTCTTTTGAGGGACCTTTGGGTCCACTGCGCCGGCGTTTTCTCTGGCTGTAAAGCAAGTGATACTTGCGCTTGACCAGAGCGCGGTGAAAGGACAGAAGCGTGGCAGGCTTCACGATCACGGCCAGCTTGCGCAGATGTTTGGGTGACACGAAGAACGCACAAACTTCCAGCGCCAGCCGATCCCATGAGGTCAGTTTCGGAGCACGGCGCTGCGCTCGCTTCATGCTGAGCAACTGGTGTTTGACCGCCAGTGATTCTGCTGCCACTCCGCCCGGACCGCCCGGCCTGGCAAGCTTCGCCAGGGTCACGAGCACGTGGGCGATCAAGATGAACACTTCTAGCATGAAGGCGAACTTTAACCGCAAATGAAGGATTCACAAGACTGCGCCAACAGAAGTGTTTTCTGCCAGAATCAACAATTCGCTACAAACAGGTTGGACGGTTGCCGTTCTCTTCGGCGGACGATCGCGCGATTCGAGCTTGTCAAATCTCAATAAAGCGTTGAACATTGTCGTGCAGAGCTCGGCCTGGTTCGCTCGTCCAACGCGAATTCAAATTAGTTTCTGGGCGCTCCTTAATTCGCTTCATAGGAAGTTTTTAGCAGGGACAGGAGTATATCTGTGAGAATCAATCTCGCGCTGCCTTTCCCCATAGCGTACCTGATCCGGTCCTTTCACGACCGACACTGCGAAGGAGAGCAATTACCTCGGAAGCGTTTCGGAGCTGGGCCAGCACCCTTTCTCACTGGGCTGCGGCGCAGCCATCGAACCGCCTCATTGGTCTGCCACGGGACCTGCGATGGCCCGTGAGCCCAACACCGCGACAAAGCGCTGCCGAAAGAAACAAGCTGTTAAGTGAGTTCATTTCTCGTGCTCCGCACCGACCGGAAGGGACAAGTGCCAATCAACGTCGTTGCACGTCTCACGTTGATACACTTTTGACTTCTTCTCCTAATCCACGACCAATGCTCGTGGTGTTCGAAAGATACGACCAGAGAAAGTCTTGGAATATTCCCCTATTGCTCGGATCGACGTTCGGAATTTTTCGCCCGGCCAATCAGTAATACCTACTGAGAGCCTTGAAGGCTCGCCAGGTTACTAGTGGTCGCGAAACAGTTGCCGCAAACAGACGCACACCAGACAGCTAGTAGTGCTGCTGGCACGTCACGGGAAGACACAATATGAACACTCATTTCTTTAAGAATACGAGACTCGAATTGGCTGGAGCGATCACGCTTCTTGTCGCGTTCGGAATCTCAGGCTGTGGCGTTGCCGAGGATCCAGCGCCTACACAGCGTGCTCAAGCTTCTGCGTCCAGCGAAACAACCGCGGTGACTCCCATCCAACCGGGATCGCGGGAATGGTATAACGCGAACTGGGGAGATACCGGCCTGTAGGTCGAATTGGCTCCCAGCCTATTGACCACTTCAAGGTCATTGGACCATATGCCACCGCGGAAGAATGTTCGGACCTGACTTCGCGTCGGGCGATCTTATTTCCAGAAGATGGTATCGCCACCGGGAATATTCTGCGGGAAATTTCAGTAAACAACTTGAGCGCAGAAACATCTGCATCAGAAGGAGCTTTGATAGAACCAAATGAAGATTGTTAAGACGACAGCAGCAGCTTTGATGTCCAGCTTGCTTATCGGCGCAGCATGTATACCGGCATGGTCGGCTACTGGCGCAGCCGCAGTGCCAATCAGTGCCGACGTAATGCTCGTGAAAAACGTAACCAGATCGCTACCCGCGGCGAGAAGCTGGCTTGTGCCATCTGCACTGGACACCGCTCCACACCAAGACCAGATGAACTGCAGACCGCGGCACGTTTATTCGCAGCATGACATTGTGGGCGACCCACAAGCCTGCATCATGGGCGTCCTGACTATCGGCGGAAACAGTACGGCGGTGGCGCCGTAACCGCATTCAGGAACTACTGATCGAGTGACCGTCGCAGGCTGAGAGCAGCATAATCCTCGCGACGGTCACTCAGGTCTGACTGCGCATAGAGATGTGAACCAACCGAAGCCGAGATCGCATCGGTTGCCATCGGAAGGAGAATATCTTGGCCGCGGATAGTGTAATAACATCGCGAGTGGCTACCAGAGTTGGCGGTTACTGACTCTGATCGCGAGATAACGACCATCAGTATGAGTTGGCAGAGTCCAGAAATTAGTATGCCGTTCCTCTTTCGTGCGACTGGACAGATCGGGTAACTGGCGCCGAGCGAGTTCCCGCTTGTAAAGAAGTGGTTCAATAGTGAATTACGATCTTCGGTCAAATTGGGCACTCAACTAAGCCGAGCCGATGTTCCAGTTAGAAAGCGATATCGAAACGCGGGTGGGGAACCCTGCGAAAGGTAATTCGATAAAGGTTCGTCGTTCCGCGGCTGAAGCCGGCGGCCGACACACGAAAATATTTGTCGAAACGGCGAACCGTTTCCTCTCCTACCAGGCGGACCGCAGCCTCCCAGCTTTTCCGTAACCGTTCGCGGAATTCGTGGTTTGTCCGCTTGTAATCCGCGCGATCGTTCCTAACGCAGACGATTTCAAAGATTCCTTCGGATGCGTCAGCGATTTCTCCCAGCCGCGGCAGGTCGCTCTCTGGGAAGATATTTTCAGCGACGAACTGACCCTCGATTCCCCGGTCCACTGTTCCCAACCCGATGGACTGAAGCGACATCCATCCACCCGGTTTCAGCCAGCCGTAACAACGAGCAAAGAAGTCGCGATATCCTCGCACTCGCACCGGGCGGCTGCATGGACGTGCAAAATGCTCAAGGGCGCCAATGGAAATGATTGAGTCGTAGGGTGCGAGAGGAATATGATCGGACCAGCTCTCGACACGAACATCCACGCCGGGTATGCCATCGACCGGACCCATTGAGCCTGATTCTCGCTGAGAGTCAAGCCAATTGCGACTTTTACCCGGTGCTCCCTTACCAGCCGCTTTTGCAGCGCACCCCAACCACATCCGATATCGAGGACCCGGGCGGCACCATCGGCGCCCGCTTGCTGAATGTGGTACTCGAGTTGCGTTGCTGCGCCACTTCCAGAGAGTCAGACTCTTAGTCGTACATGGCGCAGGAGTAAAAACATTCGTGGTCGAGAAATAACCTGAAAAACTCGTTACCGAGATCGTAGTGGAATGAAATCGCAGCTTTCGACGCGCCCGGATTGGCTATCGCGGCTCTAGTTATGGGAGGCAGTTCGTTTCTCACGGCGGCACTCGCTCACAGATTTTCAGCCCGATAGTTTCCATACACTGAACGCCTTTGGCCGATGATTGTTCGACCTAGCTAGGAGTGTGCGCCGCCGCGCCGCGCAGCAACCCGACGAAATCATTGAGACCGCTTCGATCCGCATCGGAAATGACCCAATAGTTCATCCCCGATTCGGTCCAGTGCGCGATGTTGTAACCTTGCTGCACGATCCATTGCGGAGCCAAGTCACCCACATCTGCGGCCGGCCAAATGAAAACATTCACAATATGCTGCCGATGCCGATAGACGAGGGCGGCGACCTGGTGATGGTCGAGGTAATCGAGCCTGCCGCCAGCCAGGGCGAACTCCTGCTTCGCGAAATCAACTACCACCGGGGCGAAATCCAGGTTCTTGTCGAGCCAGGGCTTTACTGTGTGCCGGTCGGTCGAGACCACATCGAACAGATGATTGGCCATCAGCGAGCGGGCGTGGCTAGCCACGACCTCCTGTGCGATGAAGCTCTCCGCAGACCGATGCACCAGGATCGTGTTGAGACCCACCGTTGCAATCAACAACGCGGCGACGGCGCCCACCAGCACTTGCCAGACCGGCAATCTGCTGGGCCTCCACGCTGCCTTTCCGGGCGACGGGCGCAATTGAGAAACAATTGTGGAGCGTAGATCTTGCGGTGCGGTGAAGTACTCGGCCGTGTTTCGAACCGCGGCGCCAAGGTCTTTGTACTTTGGGACTTCCTTGCCGCAGTCCTTGCAGGATGCGAGGTGGGCCTCGAACGTCAGGCTGCCTGCCGGATCGAGTTCTCCGTCTAGATAGCCATGCAATAACACCTTAGACTCGTCGCAATTCATACTGGCACCTTAGTGCTCAATTCTTCTTGCAGGTGTTTTGTCAGCAAAGCGCGAGCGCGCCCGAGCCGAGACATCACGGTGCCGACCGGGACTTCAGCAACCATCGCGATCTCCTTATACGAGAGATCTTCGAATTCACGCAAAAGCAGGACTTCCTTGAACTTGACCGGTAGACGCTCGATCGCGGCATTCATAATCTGCCGATCGACCTTCGCCAGCATCAGTTCCTCTGGATCGGCGGCGATGCTGTCCGGAGCGTGACTCGAGGTGGCCGCCGCGCCCTGGATTTGGTTTTGATCTTCTTCGTCATCATCGTCGAGGGAGACAGCGTTCTTCGCGCGCTTTTGCTGGAGCCACGTAAACGAGGCATTGCGCACAATCTTCAGCAGCCATGGGCGCGCGTCCATTCCGCGGAATTGATCGAAAAATCTGAACGCACGCAGCAGAGCTTCCTGCGCAACATCCTTCGCGTCCTGCTCATCGCGCAAGAGCCAGTGGGCGAGATTGTAGGCGGAGTCGAGATGCGGCAGCACCAGCAGTTCAAAACGACTGTTTAGATCTTCTTTGCCCAACCGTAACGTCCGCCATTTAAATTGCGTCGAAGCTGATTGAATCTCGACGATCTTATAGGGAACTGCGGGCGCCGCGTCATGGTCGCTATGGTGTGCAGCATTGCTCCACGATAAGATGGCGGATGTCATTACGGAGTCGTCCAGACCGCACGCAACGGTGCCACGCTACAATTAGGTAAACGGATCAACGTTCACACCTAATATAGATGCCCGTACTTCGGTACGCTTCGCATAACTTCATCGGTTCTGTGCCGCTGAGCGGCCGCACCGCCGCCCTCGCCCTTGCGAAAAGCCACGAATTGAAAGTCTTTTCCAATTTCGGCGTTCCCTCCTCTGGAAGCGGCGTGCGCCGCGAAAGCGCGTGCCTGACGCCACTGTGGATGTATCGTACTAGCTTCCAGATCTCTCACGTATGTCGGCACTTCCCATCGCTAACTCTTTCGGGAGCTTCTGCCCTCATACTGATCGACAATTTACGGGAGCGAAATATTCCCAACGTGATCACATTGCCGCCCACCCGCCCTTCTTGAGCGGCCACGAGCTTTCCGAAATAAAAGTTCAGTCGTGAGCTGCGCTACCAGATGGTGTGCTTTACGCAATCCCCCAATTTGCCCGCGTTTATGAGTAGCGTCCGGAGTTTGATGTTTCCCGTGCGGGGGCACCTAAACAAGCCTTTGACAAGTCGATTCTGCCCTGCTTGAGAGCGTCAGTCCGCTGCTCCCGCGACTGAGGGTGGTCGCGTCCTGACGCTCCCTTGGATCACTGAGGTACAGATCTAGCGATCGTCCGCGTCACGTCCTGTGGAGGCAGTCACCGCGGGGCTGACGGGGACCATCACTCCAGAAAGGACCCAGCCTCGCTGACTGGGAGAGAAGCGCGGCGCCAACGACCCGTCATTAATCTCCCGGGTTACGGCGAAGCGATTGAAGGCTGTCGCCGGGAGATACAAACGCTCGTTGTTCGGGAACCCATCAGTTGCCGTATCGATGTCTCCCGTCGCCGCCGTGATTATGCCCCCGTGAGTCTTGTCCACGCGTGCAACCTCGTCTGCATAAGCCTCGTACAACCTGCTCTCCAGCTTTTTCTCCTTTGGCATGAATGAAGCGAGCCGCTCATAAACGTCGAGGAAAATCTCGTTGGCCAAGCCGCTGGGAATGCCGCGCTCCCTGAACTCGCGCTGATTGTCGAAACCGGCATCTGCGTCGAATTTGTCGGGATCGCGCGGCAGATTGGGGTTGTCACCGACGGTGACTGGACTGTTCTCTTTGCCCGCAGGTCCGGGCCCGGGAACTATCGATAGCACCTTGCCGATCTCGCCATCCTCGAACGTGTCGGGCGCTGCTCCGAAATTGTCCGGAAACCCGCCAGTAAAAGGCAGCTCATAAAGCGGATGGACCCAATTCGTTCCTTGATAGTTGAACTCCCAGTACGAATGTACGTCCGACTGTTGCAGGGCATTATAGGCCCCCATGCTCAAGTAGATCGGAACAACGTTGGTCTGAATATCAGGGAAATGGTCAGAGGCACTTGGGAAATGGACTGCATTTCCGTCCATGGCAAATATGTTGCCCGGAATATTATTCCCGCTCCCCATCGCCTTCAGCGCCGCAGCATCCGCGGGCAGAATCGCACCGAACTGCGCGTGACCATCTGGGCGCGGCGTCGCATTCACGTTCGGTACAGTGAGATCGTGGATCATCCAACCCTCGTACCAGCCACTTTCGTTGTTGATGACAAACATCGGGTCGATGTCGGTAAATACGTCGATGAAGGCGCGAGGGTTGTTCGGATCGGTCGGAAGACCGGGTTTGGGTTCTAGCACAACACGAACTGCGCCGACCGTGGACATCCCGCAATTCGCGCCGGTGACCGTTAACTGCACGTGATCATTGACACCCGGAAAGATTGTCGTGAAGACGTTCGGCTGAAAGCCCGAAGTATCCAATAAATAGTATTGAAAGAGTTGGCTGGCTCCATCCGCTTCATTGAATACCTGTAAGGGCACAACCGTATGCGGCCGGTTCGCTAGTTGGGCCAGCCGATCCTGTAACGGTCCGGGCAGCGAAGCGATGTCACCGCGAGCGCGTATCGCGACCTCGTCCGCGGCGGCGGTAGGATTCGGATGACACGGCGATGGCGGTTGCTCAGCGTAGCTTATCGCAACCGGTGAAGCGGCCAGCGCCGCCAGCAGGAGGGGCATCGCCAGAACCGGCCCTTTCCTTTTTCTAAAGCGTTTGGTCGATCGATTATTCATTGATTGCTCCTGGTTACGGCGGTCTGCGTTGCGAATTTGACGTGAAGACATCGCCAAGATCCCGCAGTTCGCACTCCTGTGATCTCGCCGACTGAACAATCGACGAGGGTCTTCTTGTATTCACGCGGCGAGCGGTGTCGGATTTTCGTAGTTGTTATAGAGCGCTCGACGAACTCCGCGTCGTTCTTCGAATCAGCCGGTCATAGTGGTCTTGCAGTACGCGGGTGCAAAGGTTACGGAGCCCGCGGAATAAAACACGCCGGAACAGCGGGCAGCAATACTAGTTCGTGAGGTTGTGGCGAATAAGCTGACGCTGATCTCAGCCCTCGTACTGATGTCAGTGCTGGTGGTTTCCCGCGAACCCGCCGCAGGCGATGTTCGGTTTTGGATCGTTCCTGCTCGCGGGTCTCCATTGCGCCGGCCCCACTGCGTTTCTGGGCGTATAATCACGGGCGTTCGCTCTAAGAGCCCGCCGCCGCGACCAACTACTGCTTCGTTCCATCTCGTCATATTGTTCGCCCCGCGACACAATAGCGGAATGGGAAAAACCAGTTGATGCGGATCCGCCTCATCGGGATTCCCGCTTCCGCGACAAGGCGCCGCCAATCCGCTGCAGTAAAGGCGCGCGCCACCGAGATCGGTCCGTCATGCTGGACCATTAGACCGAATCCCAGCAGGCGAGTTACATAACGGATCAGAAAAAAAGGCAGTGGATGGCGATGTAGGTCATTGATAAACCATCCTCGCGTGGCGTGACCATCCATCCAGCGCAAGAATTTGACCACTTCGTTATCGCTCAGATGATGCGTGAATAGCGAGCTTATGATGAAATCGGCGCGGCGGTCCGGGTCGAAGGAAAAAATATCGGCGGTTTCGTACTGAATCGGTGCGTGAGGCGGCGTGACACTTTCTGCCGATTTTTTTGACCAAGGATTGACATCGACGCCCGTGAGACAGGTCTCGCGCCCGCTCCGCTGAGCCCATCTCCATATCTTGCGCAGCATGCCGCCGCCGCCGCTGCCGATATCCAGAATGAAAACTGGCTGCCGCGATTTATCGCCACGCAAAGCCCTTTTCAACCAATTGAGCGTGGGACGATAAGCGAGCGTGCAGACGTTTACCATCTCAAGGTCTCGCAGGCATTTGCGGAAGTCCTCGAAACCTGTGGCTTCCCCATCCATCATTTCCGGCTGATGACTGCGGCAACTAAAATCGTGCTCCATCAATTCAAAAGCTCGTGTTTCCATTCCAATTTCCGCTTCCCGTGCCGAATAGAAGACAGGGCAGTAACGCGCGGTCGAAATCGACGGCTTTGCGCCGGTCCAACAATCGCGTCTCCTTCGCTCACCTTCCTCGTTCACTAACAAACCACGCAGGCGCCAATTTTATTCCCGACAAATTTGCGATTCGCTCGCGGGAATTTTTCTCCCTCCGCCGAGTCTTGTTCGCTGAAGGCGCAAATCAGCGCAAGGAGATATTTGATGAACGCCAAATTTGATCGTCGATCGTTCCTGCGCGTCGCAGGAACGACGTTCAGCATCGGCGCGCTCTATAGTGTGTTCCCCGCACTTACGCGTAGCGCCGGCGCCGAGGGGATCGTGCGCACGCTCGCCGAGCTCAACGGTGAAGCCCCCGCACCCTTCTCATTCGTGCAGCTAAGCGACTCGCACGTCGGCTTCAACGGACCACCCGATCCGCTGGGCACCAAGGCATTCGAAAGCGCGGTCGCCACTATCAACGGGCTCAAAAATCGCCCCGACCTGGTGATCGTCACCGGCGATCTGACCCACGATGCCGACTCTCCGGACGAGCACGCCAAGCGCTTCAGGCTGTTCAAGGAAATCTCGGGCAAAATCGGCGGCGCGCAAGTCAAGGTGGTGCCGGGCGAGAATGACGCCGCGCTCGACGGTGGCGAGATGTTCCGCGAATTCATGGGGCCCACCCATTATTCGTTCGACCATCGCGGCGTCCACTTCATCGCGCTCGACAACGTCTCCGCCGGACGGCCCGCGGTCGGCGCCGAGCAACTCGCGTGGATGAAGTCCGATCTCGCGCGCTTTCCGAAAACCGCGCCGATCATCGTCTTCACGCATCGTCCGCTGTTCGACCTCAAGCCCGAATGGGAATGGTTCACCAGCGACGGCGACGACGTGATGAACGCGCTTGCACCGTACGAAAACGTCACCGTACTCTACGGCCACATTCATCGCGAGAACTTTCACCAGGCCGGCAACACGAAAATGTACGCTGCGCGATCGCTGATATTCGCTTTCCCCGACCCCGCGATCGCCCCTGAGAAAAAACCCTTGGCCTTCGACAAGTCACAGCCTTTCAAGGACCTGGGCTTGCGGCGGATTAACGGCAACGCCGACGGCGGCGATTTGCAGATCGAGGAAGTAGAGCTCGCGACCGCCGAGTACTCGGGCACGGTCGGGATGGATCAATTGCTCAAACACGGAAGCAACGACGCAAAGGATCGAGTAGGAAGATGAAAACGACCATGGCTAGAAAGCGACTCGTCAACACGATTATTCGCGCGGCGGCATTCGGGATTGGGCTCGCGGCCCTCACGCCGCATGGCAATCTGGTGCGTGCGCAGGAAACGGCCAACGCGGCAGTCGAACCGAAAGTGATCGAGATCAGCGCAAAAAAATTCGCCTTCTCACCGAGTGCGATCACACTCAAGAAGGGCGAGCCGGTGATTCTGCGGCTGAGCAGCGCCGATCGCGTGCATGGTTTCATGTCGCGGCCGCTGAAAATCGATACCGATATCGCCGCGGGCAAGACGACCGATGTCGCCGTGAGGCCCGACACCGCCGGCAACTTTACGGTCATCTGCGACCACTATTGCGGCACCGGCCACGGCAACATGAAGATGAAAGTTGCGGTGGTCGAGTAAGGCCTCACGATCAGCGGATAGATGTCGGGCGGAGAGACTCGATGGTTGCTCAACTGGTCAGGAACCTATCATCTGCATCCGATCGTCGATCACTTCACGATCGCGCTGCTGACCGTCGGGGTCGCCGCGGAACTCCTCTCCGCCGCGGCGATCCTGCTCTCTCGCGGCCGGATGGGCTTCCTGGCTGGATGGGGCCAGAAGCTCCGGAGCACTTCGCTCTTCCTGATGATCGGCGGGGCGGCCGCCGGCGTCCTGTCATACTTCAGCGGCGACGCGGAAGCCGATCGGCTCTGGGACACTATCTCTCCTGCCGCGCAGCAAATTCTTTTGTCCTCTAACGGTCCCGATTACCTGTCTCACGCAGTTCTCGGGCAGCGCCTCATGTATGCGTTTTTGATTCTTGCAGCGTGGCGCGTGATGTTTGAGTTATCGAACCGCCTTCGGCGCACCCGCGTGGTCTTTCTATTTGCCGCCATCGTCGCCGCGGGTGCGCTTCTCTACCAGGGCAAGACTGGCGGAGAACTCGTTTACGAACACGGTGTCGGCATGGCGCCGATGACTGGTAAAGCGGCGCAAATTGGACAACCGCCCGACGACCAACACACTGTCGATACTTCCGCGGAGCGTTGATCTGACTCTCGGACAACCGGAATCGTCCGGCAACCGCAGTTGCATAAACTACCCAGGGCGAATTGAACCAGCCGGCGCGCTGGCCGCGATCGAGCACAATCTGCAAAACGCCCAGGCTTAAAATCAGCAGCACGATTCCGAGGTAATCGACTTTGCCTTTTTGCGCGCGGCTTTGGCGCATGTACGCCGGATCATGGACAAAGGCGGAGACCATGGCGAATGCGATGAAGCCGATCGGCACGTTTATGTAAAAGTTCCACCGCCAATTCCAGTTATCGGTGATCCAGCCGCCTACAGTCGGCCCAAGGATAGGAGCGACCATCAGGCCCACGCCCCATAGTGCCATCGCCATCTGCTGTTCATCTGGTGGAAATGTTTCCATCAGGATCGCTTGGGAAGACGGAATCATCGCCGCGCCCGCCGCTCCCTGAATCAGGCGGAAGCCGATCATCTGGCTGAGCGATTGTGCGGCGCCGCACAAGGCCGATGCTGCGACGAAAGCAAACACCGACGCCAGAAAATAGCGCTTGCGGCCGAACCTCGACGAGATCCAGGCCGTCATCGTGGCGCCGCCGATCAGCATACGACTGGCGCTATGGCTCGCAGCAGAAGCCGGTGTGTTTACATGGGTCGTGGCCCAGACACGCACAACTTTATGCTCAAGCTCGCCGGACCCAGCTACGTACTCGAGGTGGCGTTCTTTGCCCTGGCAGCAGCGCTTTCCGCCCACATGACACTAAGGTCCGCGATTACGGGTCGGACCGTGCGTCCCGCTGATGTCGGATTATCATTTCGCTGGTAATAGCAGGAACCGCCGCGCTCATCCTAGCTTGGCCGATCGATACGAGCGGTTCGCTACTCGAGTTTGTCCGCGTTGGAATGCGGTGCGCGCGTTACCTGCGCACGCCCGTCGCTGCCGTGGTCGGCGCTGATGTGGGAGGTTGGGCTAGGGGCGCCGATCGAAGGGGGGGATATCAGGGGCTTGGATAGGTGCTGGAGCCCTATATTTCGCCTTCGCGATGAAGCGCATAGCGTACCCAATAGACGAACCGTTGCATTTGTCACATGGCACCTTTTTACCGGCGTTGGCGGCTATCGCGCTCTCGGCCCTGGCTGGTGGGGCCTAGCTCGGCTTCAACTTGCGTCTCGTGCGTCGCCACCGTGCCGCCTGACCTGCTGCTCACGCAGCACTTTTCGATCGGCGGCGACTGTGCCATGCACCTCAAAGAGCCGATGCCTTCCAAGCATGCAGTGTCGAACACGAGCGTCAGAGTTTTGAAGTCGAATTTAAGACCCTGTAACTTATCTGGCCCTCATCCGAAACATTAGGCATGGAGAAGGAACCTCGTCGAACGCTCGGACTATACGTGCCTGGCAATGGGGTTGATGCCGGAGATGACGGCTACGCGGACGCACTCCCAATCTGCCTGAGCCATATCGCTTGCGATTGAAAAAGAGCGGCGCGTTTCATGGACAGCATTGGCAAAACCCAGCCCGCGAGTGAGGTTACTCCCGAGCGGGTATACCTTAGGCGTCGCGAATTCCTACGGAACTCCGCGCTCTTCGCTGCAACGAGCGCTGGTGTCGGAAGCACGCTGCTCTGGCTGATGCGAGGCCTTCGCGCCAATGTCCGTAACGAAACTGCGAAGGCGCACGCACTGCTGGCTTCCCCCGGGTTTGAGATCGCTCGGCGAGCAGATTATGCCGCGGGAGAATTGAAGACGACATATGACAGCGTAACCACTTACAACAACTTCTACGAGTTCGGCACTGACAAGAACGATCCGGCCGAGAACTCGCGCACGCTCAGGCCGTATCCGTGGACGGTGACGATCGAGGGCGAGGTGTCAAGGCCACGCGTCGTCGATATCGACCAACTCCTCAGGTGGTTTCCACCTGAGGAGCGCACTTACCGTATGCGCTGTGTGGAAGGCTGGTCGATGGTGATTCCGTGGGTAGGCTTCCCGCTCGGAGGGCTGCTGCGCCGGGTCGAGCCCAACGGCCGCGCGAAGTATGTAGAGTTCACCTCCCTGCTCGATCCCGAACAGATGCCGGAACAGCGCAGCCGTCTGCTCGATTGGCCCTATGTCGAGGGGCTGCGCATCGATGAAGCGACGCATCCGTTAACCATCCTCGCGGTCGGCCTCTACGGCCGGCGACTGCCGAACCAGAATGGGGCGCCTCTGCGACTCGTGGTCCCCTGGAAATACGGATTCAAAGGAATCAAATCGATTGTAAAAATTCGTCTCGCAGAGCAGCCGCCTCCCACCACCTGGAACCTCGCGGCGCCCGCGGAGTACGGCTTTTACGCGACCGTGAATCCGGCCGTAGATCATCCGCGATGGAGCCAGGCGAGCGAAAGGCGGATCGGCGAGTATCACCGCCGCCCAACTTTGCCGTTCAATGGCTACGCGGAGCAGGTCGCGGGCTTGTATGCCGGAATGGATCTTCGGAGGTTCTTCTAAAAATGGGAGCGTCGGGGAAATTTCCGCCACTGCCATGGCTCAAGCCGGCGGTCCTCACCGGATCGCTCGTTCCGATCGCTGCCATTGTGCTGCGGGCTTGGCACGGTGATCTTGGAGCAGATCCAATCGCCCAGGCCTTGAATCAACTGGGGTTGATCGCGCTCGTCTTCCTGGTCGCGGCGCTTGCGTGCACGCCGCTGAAGGCACTTCTTGGTTGGACCTGGCCGATGCGGTTGAGACGGATGCTCGGTCTCCTCGCTGCCTTCTATGCCCTGCTGCACGTCACCACCTATACCGCGTTGGACCAAGGTCTTGATTGGCGGGCGATCGCGGACGATGTCGTGAAGCGGAGGTTCATTTTCGTCGGGTTTGCCACCTTTGTGTTGCTGCTGCCGCTCGCCGCGACATCGACAAACCGGGCGGTCAAACGTCTCGGTTACGTACGATGGAAGCAGCTTCATCGTCTGGCTTACGTGGCGCCGACGCTCGCCGTCATTCACTTCACCTGGAGGGTCAAGCGCGACGTGCGCGAGCCGATGGCTTATGGGTTGGTTCTCGCGATATTGCTCGCGGTTCGCGCCATCGCCTACCTTCGCTCCCGATCGATCCAACTGAAAATGGTGGCCGCGGAATCATATCCGGTCATTCACTGAGTAAATTGGCGTTGGAGCCTGAGACACAGACGGTTAGTGAAGGCTCGAATCAGAGACAGAGTATTTGCGACGGAGCAGCAGCCGCCGCCTTCAAGTGAAATTCGAGACATTGCTTGTGCGAGTTTTCCGCGTGAGATTCGGTCCGATTCCCTGGATCTTTGCAGTATCGGCTCTGTTCGCGCTCGGATGGGCTTTCATCTGTCGGCCCGCCGCATTTTCAAGTCGAACCAAGCGGTGGAGGACGGCCCAGTTGTTCTTCAGCTGTTCACGTCGCAGGGATGTTCGAGCTGTCCGCGGGCGGATGCGCTGGTTCTGTCGCAATGTTTCGCGTGAACTAGTCGAAGCGATTTTCTGCCACCCCGGCTCATTCAGGCCAATGAGTAGAACTGTTGCGCAGGCGTGAGTGTGCGTTGGCAGATCAGCTAGAGCTTTTGCGAGTCATCTGTACGATCTCGATCCCTGCCAGCGTTGTGGCAGCCGACCAAAACGATTTGAAGCCCAGCATCGGCCGCGTCAGTCGTTTGATCGCACGGTGGTCCCGCTCGTCAATGTTGTTGAGATATTTGACCTGTCGCAGTTCGATGCTGGTGTTCAGGTCGTGGTTGTAGTCTTCGATCGCCGCAGCGTTGGCTCTGCTCTTGGACTTGCGCAAAAAACGCGAAGGGGCTCTGCGGTCGCGCTTCGCGGTCAGCATGAAGTCCACCGTATCACCAGCCTTGTCGATGGCTCGATACAGATAGTTTTGACGCTGATATACGTTTCATCCAAACGCCAGCTGATTCCAACAACTCGCTTGCGTTGCCGGAATGCCGTCTCGAGTAACGGCTACTTTGAGCAGCGAACGGTTCAGGCGGGGATGATGACCTCAACGGCGCGCTCCGCCGTCATTTCTTCGAGTTGCCGATAGGTCGACGAATCTGACCAAGCCGGTTTGGGGAAAATGAATCCAGCACGGTCCTATCGAGACCTTTTTGATACACCGCCGAGAGCGTGTGAGCTGATCGGGAACGATCTGTCGGTGCGGCGACGATGATCGATTTCGAAGGCAGCCAATTCGAGGGCGACATCATGTGTGGGGCGTTTCCACCAATTACAATGGGCGGCTAGGCGCCGGCCGCGATGAGAGCCGCGAGCGCGTATTGCGACGGCTGGATGCCGACGGTGCGCGGCGAGGCCTTCTTCGCCAAACTCGGCGAATTTCGTGAACTGCTGGCCCAGTCCGGCCGCGAACCGAAGACCCTTGCGATCGACGCTTACGATGAGCCGGCTGGCAAGCTCGATCAGGATCATCGCGCGCTGGCCAGGTTTACCGAAGCACGCGTCGGTTCCGTTCAGCTGGGTTCCCCCGGAGACCCGGGACAAGGTATTGGCGAGCGTCGAGGCGTGGGCGAAGCTGATGGAGCGCTGGGCGGAATCGCCCAATCCGAGAGTGGTGAATCGCAGCGGCAAACCGCTACCTTGCTTGGCTACTTCCTCGGGCCGGCTCGGCCGGCGGACGGGAAACGAGACATCGCCCCTCCGAGCGTTCGCATTCGCCGAGTGAGCGCAACCGGAGAGCGCCGAATGCTCAAATGTTGCTTTATTTGGCGGGTTGAATTCGAACTGTCGAGCGACTTCCTGGACCGTCAGTAAGTCAGGCAAAAGCGTCAAGCGATCACCAGGCGTGGATAACGGTACCGCCGGTTCGAATTCCAGCAGACGTTCGGTCGATTCTCGCGTCAACGTTTGCCATCTTCTTGATCAGTTGCGTCCAGCAATTGCCGCACCATCTCCAGCGTCACACCGCCCTTGCCGGTTTCTGGTTGCGCGTGGGTCTCGGCGTCGCGTAATTGTTCAGTCACGGATGGCAGTGAGCCCATCCAGTGCAAACCGGGCAAACTATTTGTGGTCGAATCGCTCGAGTAGCAAGCACCTGAAATTGTGGATGGGACTCGTGCCCCGATGGCTACGCTGCGATTCTTCATTTTTATTCCGGCTCCAAAGGCTAGTGAATCGACTCGAGTAAAGTCTGCAGATTGCTCGTGTCGCCACGAGTCGCGGCGGTTTCCCCGGCCCGATCGTAAATCACTTGACCCCGGCTATCGATCGCGGTGATGGTGGGGATGTATCCATGGTAGTAGTGAGACACCAAGGCCTCCTGCTCAGGCGCAACGTTGTGGAGGTCCACAATCACGAAATGAATCCGATTGCGGAACTGTGGGTATAGCCTGATCAGACGTTCGGCCTCGCGTGCGGTGTTCCAGCAATTGGCGGTACCGAAGAAAATCACCGTCGCTTCGCCGGACGCTTTTGATCCTTCGGAGAGTTGCTTTCCCTGGATCGGGAAGTTCGGACTCGAGTCATCATCGAACGAAAGATTTGGCGCCAACGTCAAGTCTGACCCAGCATCTGCGCGATCCATCCAGACCGGCATCATCTGCATGGCGAAGGCTATTACCAAGGTGCACGACAGGGCAGTCATCCGTCGCTTGTTTCGTGTGTCGACATTACCCCGACGGTCATCCTCGCCGGCACCATTGGTTGCGAAATCACTCTTGCGAGGAAATGAAAACCCAGTGCGCTTCATGACCCATCCTTTCTCCAGCAAGACCACCTTCAGCGAGCGATCCGCTGTCTGACCAATTCCGGCTGGCGCTTCAAAAGTTACGGGTTTGGTGCGATCATCCCGCGGAAGGTCCCTTAGCGACATTCGCGAGCCGCGCTGTCACCACGTCCTCAAAATGGCTATGCTCGCTGCGTCCATGGCTCGCGCGATGGACATGGCACATTCCCGAGTAACTTTTGGCTGAGCGCGGAGAATGAAAGAGTCGGATGAAGCCCAGCGTCTTGAGCGCACTCGCCGCCGCGCTCGACTGATGGAGCAGTTGCAGCAGGGCGATTCCGGCGCATGCAGTGCGCTGCTGGACGATATTGGGCCGTCGTTGACGTACTTTTTGCGACGCCGCGTGGCCGACCCGCATGAACTCGAGGACGTCTATCAGGAAGTGTTCATGGCAATCTTCGAAGCGCGTCACACCTACGAGCCGGGCCGTCCCTTTGAGCCCTGGCTCTTTGCGATCGCGCGCAACATTGCCGCCGACTACACGCGCCGCCGCTGGTCGCGCGCTCACTGGGAAGAGCTCGTCGCGGAGCTGCCTGAACGGCCGGCGGATAGCTCCAATACCGCGCCACCCGAGCTCGACGAAATTCTCGCCAAACTTCCGTCCGATCAGCGTCAGGCCTTTTCGCTTCTGAAGCTTGACGGATTGTCGGTCGAGGCAGCGGCGGCCCGGGCCGGGGTCTCGGTCGGCGCCCTGAAGGTGCGAGCGCATCGTGCGTACAAGGCTTTGAAAAGGCTAATCGGCGAGTAGATGCCCGAACTATCGCAAAGGACCCACGAAGAGCATCATCGTGAATTGGTGAGCCGGCTGGCGCACGAGATCAAGCCGGCGCGCCGGCTGCGGCCGGTGCGGGTACGGCTGGTGCTCTGGATGCTCCTGGAGGTCGGCGTCCTGGCGTGGGTCATCACGCATACCGACAATGATTTCCTGCCTAAGCTCGAACACCGGCCAGCTTATGCGCTCGAGATCGTGCTCTTTGTTGCCGCCGCGATGATCTCGGCGATACTCGCCCTCCGCTCGGCCATCCCGGGGCGGCCACTGCGCGCGGCCGAAACCATCCTCGGGGTGACCTTGGTGCTGGCCGGTATCGTGCTTATAACTGTCAGCGCACCAATCCGGATCGACTATCAGTTACAGGAATTTCTCCACCTTGGTTTGCGCTGCGCAAGCGAGACGCTGGTGCTGGCCGCGACGCCATGGCTGCTGCTGTGGTGGCTCGTGAGCCGCGGGTTCCCGACACGCGGCAGGCTGTCAGGGTCGTTAATTGGCGCCGGCGCGATGTTTTTCTCATTTGCGCTGATGCGGATCGTCTGTCCGATCGACGAGCCACTGCATCTGCTCACCTGGCACCTGTTGCCCGCGTTCACGCTTATTGCGCTTTCAACCTGGGCTGGCGCTGTCTTGCTCCGATTTCCTCGCCGCATTCCACGTACTGAACCCCCCGGTTGACCGCACATTCACATCGGGCGGCGGGAAGGCTTTGTCTCGCTAGCGGCATGCACGCGTCTATGCTCGACATTTTTCTACAGACCATGTTGGAACGATTGTGGCTTCACCGTCAAGGCTTTCAAGAATCAGAAACAATCAAATATCAAGCCTGATCATCGATCCTCGCGGCCTGTTATCTCACTATCCTTGACCGAACGTTCCAAAATGAGTTAGGGTTCGAGAGGCAGAACACAGAGAGCCAAAATGGAGACACACCGTGATCGATCTTTACTATTGGCCAACCCCGAACGGCTGGAAAGTCAGTATCATGCTAGAGGAATGCAACGTTCCTTACGCCATTAAGTATGTGAATATCGGCGCGGGCGAGCAGTTCAAGCCCGACTTCCTCAAAATCAGTCCGAACAACCGAATGCCTGCGATTGTTGACCATGAGCCGCTGGGTGGCGGCGCGCTCATCTCGATTTTCGAAAGTGGCGCGATTCTCGAGTACCTCGCGGAAAAAACTGGAAAATTCATGCCCAGGGAGCCCCGTGGCAAGTACGAGGTGCTCCAATGGCTCTACTGGCAGATGGGCGGTCTAGGTCCGATGGCTGGGCAAAATCATCATTTCAACATCTACGCGCCTGAGAAATTGCCGTACGCTATCGCGCGCTATATCAAGGAAACCAACCGGCTGTACCGAGTCATCGAGAGTCGTTTACAGGATCGCCCGTTTCTCGCGGGCGAATATTCGATTGCGGACATGGCTGCTTTCCCCTGGGTTATGCCGTACAAGCTTCAAGGTCAGAAGCTTGAGGACTTCCCACGGCTTAAGGTCTGGTTCGAAACGATTCGCAGCCGTCCGGCAGTCGTCAGAGGAGTCGACCTGGGCAAAGAAAAGCGCGGCCAACTCGTGAATGAAGATGCGAAAAAGATCCTCTTTGGCCAGACCACGGCCAATATGACGGCTCGCTGAGGAGGACCAATCGCGGTGGCGCTGATACTGTACGACCTTGCTGGAGCGGAGGCCGATCGACGGTTCAGCCCTTATTGTTGGCGTGTACGCCTCGCACTCGCGCACAAAGGGCTACCAGTGGAAACCATACCCTGGCGCTTTACCGACAAGGAGGTAATCGCTTTCTCACAGCAGGGCCGAGTACCGGTACTGCTCGATCGCGGCAAAGTACTCACAGGCTCTTGGACGATCGTCAACCATCTCGAGAACAACGCTGATGGAGCTTCGCTCTTCGGCGGACAGGCCGGGCTGGCGTTAACCCGTTTCGTTGAAAGCTGGACCGACGATGTACTTCTGCCGGGCTTGGTGCCCCTCATTCTGATCGACGTATTCGCCCATCTTCACGAAAAAGATCGCGCGTATTTTCGGTCTAGCCGCGAGCAGCGCCTGGGCATGACGCTCGAAGCGGCGTGCGCGGATCGCGATCATCGGGTGATTGGCTTTCGACAGACCCTCGAACCCTTTCGCACAACGCTGAAGACGCAACCCTTTGTGGGTGGAGAGGCGCCGATTTACGCTGACTACTTAGTCTTAGGCGGTTTCATGTGGGCTCGGAGTACAAGCCCCTTCAAGCTTCTGTCAAGCGACGATCCGATCGCTCTTTGGCGTGAACGGCAGCTGGCCCGATTCGAGGACGCGCGGAATGCTCCAGGGTACGACACCTGACTGCACGAGTTCGCTCGAGAGCAGTGAGTAGTGCTGAGTAAGAGCGCTGGCGCATGGCGGAAAAAGCGCAACGAAAATGTTCGAGGTGGTGAAGATGAGATTCGACGACTACGCAACGAAATACAGTCAAGTAAGGATGGAGCGCCGAGACGGCATTCTGCAGCTGACGCTACATAGCAATAATGCTGAATTCGAATGGAGTGCGTTGCCCCATGAAGAGTTATCGTATGCTTTCTACGATGTCGCGCGAGACCATGAGAATTGCTGCGTAATTATTACCGGGACCGGCAACGCGTTTTGCGCCGAAATGAACCGCAGCGGAGGACCGGGAGGACTCCAGGTATCGGAGGAGCACGCTCCGCCTCGACCTGCGGGCATCCCACCGACCAATTGGGACCATATCTACTCTGACGCGAAGTACCTACTGACGAATCTCCTGAATATAGAGGTACCCATGATCGCGGCGGTTAACGGTCCGGCCCTAATCCACGCGGAACTCGCTGTGCTGTGCGACATCGTGCTTGCTTCGGAAAACGCGGAATTCCAGGATGCGCCCCATTTTCCCAATGGGGTTGTACCAGGCGACGGAGTGCATCTGGTGTGGCCACTGGTATTAGGGCCTAATCGCGGCCGCTATTTCCTCCTGACAGGGCAGAAGATCTCGGCATCCGATGCTATGTCACTCGGCGTCGTCAGTGAAGTGCTGACACGCGAGGCTTTGCTGCCGCGTGCGTGGCAATTGGCTCGAGAGATTGTTACGAAACCCTCGCTCACGGTGCGTTACGCGCGCGTCGCGCTGACGCAGCAACTGAAAAAGCTGATGCTCGATGATCTGGGCTACGGCCTTGCTCTCGAGGGGCTCGGCGCGGCTGCGTCGTGGCCGGGAGCAAAAGGCTGATCCTTGCGATCTCACTGGATGTCCGAGGCCCATCCTGGCTTTTTAGCCGCCGGAAAGGAAGGTGTGAATAGATATGTTTGTGGTGAAGAAATCAGCGCGGGGTCGAGAGCGACTCCGGCTCTTTGAGAGTTTCGCGGCGCTTGTCGTTGTCCTGGCGGTCGGGCTCGGATCTGCAATCGTGCGCGCGCAAACTACTCCGTCCGGCGACGCCGCCTCAGCGCGTGGCCCCGAAGGTAGCGCGGCGAACGCCTCAGATACAGCGCCTGCGGAAGCCAAGATCACGATGCAGAACTGGACGAATTTTCGCAAATATATGCCTGATGGGATGGCGGCACTGTTCGACGGGAAATATTTCTGGAAAATGCCACCAGACGTTGAGATGGAAATCGGGCCGACGATCGTCCATCCGTTGCCCAAAAATTATGTTGAAGCTACCGAAAAATACGCGGGCCAGGTCAAGGCTATAGAGCTCCCGAACGGTGGCTTGACGCTCGCCGGTTACGAGGGGGGCACGCCCTTTCCAAAGCCCGAAGAGCCGCACAAGGGATGGAAGATTCT
Source organism: uncultured delta proteobacterium (assembly GCA_963774705.1). GTDB lineage: Bacteria > Desulfobacterota > Binatia > Binatales > Binataceae > JADMIL01. The sequence goes on along the minus strand of CAVZFW010000015.1, from coordinate 182,257 downwards.
AGCCAACTTATGGTTTCGCTATTTGCCGCATCTGAGCGTCGACACCAATGGCGTAGTATGTACGATCGACAATGGCAACAGCATCAGTTGCAAAGCTGGGATGAAAGTTTATCGGCAACTGGCTTTCAATACGGATCCGGGAATCCCACGTGATGTTCCGGGTGCGGAAGGCAAATACTTCACTCAATATGAGATGGTCAAAGAGCCCGAGCAGGAGCGATATACTACTGTCCTTACCATTTCCTATGCCGATTTAGCTCGCTCAGAGGACGTTTACGTCTTTATTCCGTCGCTGCGTCGCTATCAGCCGCTATCCCCGAGTGCACGATGCAGCGCTGATTTGGGAACCGACGAAACGCCAGACGACCGGAGGTTTGGATTTGACTCCAACCTGACCCGGATCAGCGCCGATTTGATTGCCGAAAAAAAGATTCTGGCGCTGGTTGGTTACACGATGCCGGCCGGCAGATTGCCCTCAAATTATGATATGCCGCTCGGCTGGCCAAAGCCCACATGGGGGAAGTGGCAACTGAGAGATGTCTATGTCGTCAGCGTCACCAAAATCGCGGGCGGTGGAGGGCATTGCCTCGGCAAACGGGTGGTGTACATCGATAAAGCGACGTCTGCGCCGCTTTGGGAAGACCTTTATGATGAGAAGATGCAACCTTGGCGCTTTATCGCCTTCTTTCCACGCACAATCGACGTACCAGGCATTGGACCGGTGGATATCTCTAACTCGATGGTCTATGGCTTCTGGGATGTAAAATATTCACATGCGACTGTCTTCGCCGAAGCTGGTGAAGGCGAGCCATTTTATCTGAACGAGCAGGCGCCCAAGGAATTCCTTGACCTCGAGAGATACACGACGCCCGGTGGCCTCGGTCTGATTATGCGATAGCGCCGTCATGAAGCGCGCGGTGAGCTGGCCCCGCTAAGGCTCAGATTTTTTCTGACTTGGACCTCAGGCCTCCAGCGACCAAAGTTGCGGCATACAACCTTCGGAGAAACTGGAAGGTTCTCCCGAGCTCTGGCGGAAGAAAAGGAATCGTTCGATGACAAAGGCCGATGACGACTTCAGAATAGACGGGTACAAATTCCTGCCACGCAGTATGATTCCGGAATTCAAGGCGTTTCAGTACCAAGCCGGCGACTTCGCGCAGGCCGTAGCTAAGGTGCCTTTAATGAGCGCGCGAGTCACGCTGCTGACGTCGTCCGGGCTCTATCTGAAAAACCGGCAGCAATCCTTTGACCTAGAGCGCGAGCGACGAGAGCCAATGTGGGGAGACCCGACGTATCGCGTTATTCCGCGCAACGTTGGTGCGGATGAGATAGCGGTCGCGCATCTCCATTTGAATCCCGATGACGTGGTGTCCGATTTTAATATCGCCCTTCCGCTCGAGGTGTTTGCGCAATTCGAAGAAGAGGGACGAATCGGTTCTCTGGCCGAGAGTCATTATTCCTTCATGGGTTACCAGGGAAGGTCATCTACCGCATGGCACGATGTCTATGGACCTGAACTCGTGACGCGGCTCCGGCAGGAGGATGTCGACCTTCTGATACTGGCTCCCGGCTGACCCGATTGCTGTAGAAACGTGCCCGTGCTGGCGCGTATCGTTGAAGCTGCCGGAATTCCAACAGTTCTTGTGACGATGCTACCCGATCTTGCGGAACGGTTCGGTTTACCGCGTATTGTGGGAGTGGAATTTCCCTTTGGGCATCCTTTTGGGATGGTCCACGATCGAGAGATGCAAAGAACCGTGGCCATCGCGGCTTTATCCTTGTATGAGCGCACCGATCTTCCTGTCCGAGAGGACCTCAGAATAGTGTGGCCTGTCGACTGGAAGGTGGCTTACCAGGGATGGCAACCTAAGGAAGTCGCACCTATTGTCGCCTACCTGAAGAATCAGGTTCTGAACAAACATCGAAAAACTCCCGACTGACGAAGACCAGGTCTCGGAAAATAATCGCTCTCCTTATTCTTTGGATCGTGGGCGTAAACTAGCCGACAGTCGGCTGAAACGAAAACGGCAGGACGCAAGGGAAAACGTCCTGCCGCCATGGACAGATTCGACAATCTGTCAGCTAGTTGCCGGCATACCGCCTTTCTGCGTGCATTCCTGAGAGCTCGACGTTTCGATGAAGCCCTTACCTTTGCAGGCGTTTTGTCCCTTGCAATCATTTTGCGCGCTTTTGCACGAGCTCTGTCCCTTACAACTATTGGCTCCCAGGCATTTCACCTTCGCGCTCTCTGTGGTTGGTGCGCCGCTGCCGGCCGCCGCAACGTTTTCTTGAGCCAATGCGACGTTGGCCATGAACATCAGCCCAACCGCCGTCGCCAGAAAGGCTCCCGTCTTTGCTACTTTCATCTTCCCGTCTCCTTTGGGTAATTACCGTTTGTGAGTGCCAGCCGCCGGTTGAAAGCGGCAGTGCGATGCAGTCTGTCGTTCCCTTCTTTGAGGAATTCGCGCGCGGCCCACGAAAGTTACAGGCTGCAAACTATAATAAGGATGTCGGCAACAATTACGTTCGAGCGTACTAGTCCCGGCCCGTCGATCGGGGTTGGCTCGACCACATCGGCGGATATCCGAACGATCAACGGCACCGAGAACTGGCCCCGTGTTTTCGTCTTGACGTCGATCCTAATAGTTCGTCTTTGTAACTTTCCGGACCGGGAGCCGAAAGTAACCATAGGTGGAGCTGCGTACAACACGGATAGATCAGTTTTTAAATAAAGGAATTTCCGAAGGAGTAATTATGAAGAGCTTCAAGAAAAGCACAGCGGCTGCGGTTTTCGGCCTAATCATGACAAACACAGCAATTCCGGCTTGGTCGGGAACAACTGTACTCCAAGCCGTAAGCGGCGCGGTCGAAATGGTCTCGTCCAATAACCTCGCGCCCTCCGGGTTTATCGAAGATAGCTGGCTCAAGCCATCTGCAGCTAACGCTCGGCCTCAGGCATCACACAACTGCAAGCCGGGGCATTTGTACTCCCAGCATGATCTGGTAGGAGATCCGGAGTCATGCATCATACAAGGCGTGAGTCTCGCAGGCGCGGGAATCAGCTCCGCTGTGGCTCCTTGAAAGAAAAGTGGAATGACGGCACTTAAGAGTCGGGCGGCCCTTCGAGCAAAGTTATTTGTTCGACTGGAGGGCAACAATGAATGGATTAAGTTACGATTTCAGTCATACCGAAGTAATCCGCGTCAGGCGCGATTCGATCATACATATGTGGGCGGTGGCAGTCGGCGACCATTGGGTGCCGCTGCCATGGAAGGAAACGGCGGACGCGGTCAGCGTCGTCTTGTGGGTTAAGGAGCAAACGGACGGAGCGGCGCAGGTGCAGGTGGAGCTTTAAGGTTTCGACGTTGCCTGTGTCTGGTGTTGGACCGCGTACACCACGGAGTGGTGAAATCCACCGTTCCTCTCTCAGTCACTGTCACCGAGTCGGCCTCAGCGGGACGCCCTTATGAAGTCCGATCTGCGCCACAGATAACTCTTGTGTAGATGCAAAGGATGATTGACATTATGAAGCGCTTTCAATTCTTCGCGTTGGTTTGGTTTCTACTGGTCGTGGCTCCATTCGCGAATCGCGCGGGCTCCGCACTAGCAGCTTCAGAAAAGACGCCCGTGGCTGCAGTGAACGCCGCAGATGGTACTGGCCTCAAAGGGTATGACCCGGTGGCGTACTTCACTATAGGCCAACCAACTGCTGGCGTGAACGAGTATACCTACCGCTGGAGAGGTGTGACGTATCGATTCGGTTCCGCCGAGAACCTGGCACGATTCGAGTCCGACCCGGAGAAATATCTTCCGCAGTACGGCGGTTACTGTGCCTACGCGATGGCGATAGACCGCATTGCCGACATAGATCCATCTCGATGGGCGATCGTCGATGGCAAACTCTATTTGAACAATAACTACCTTTCCTACCACCTCTGGTCGCTGAACAAGAGCGGGAACATTTCGTCGGCCGATCGCAACTGGCCGTTTTATCCGAAGAAGGGAGTGAGTGAGGTCGATGGATTCAGCAAGTGAACCTCTTCACATTGACTGCGAGCACGAGCGTCCGGAGGTGGACATTAAGACGAACGCTATCGGCATTGTGGCCGATCAGGAAATGGTCCCCGATTCAGATGCGGTGTGTTTTTCGCCTCGCGTTCTGGTCCCGACGTGTCGTCCGCTAGTAACGCCGCGGCTCAGGATCGCCAGGATCAGGGATAGCATTTCTGTATTGTCCAACAATCAGGTCACTGCGCTCGGTCGGCTCTTACCAACTCTGCTTTGTGGCGAAGAATCGGCGTTCCAGGTCTTCTCGCGAGAAGGGCGTCGGATCTCCAATGTTCAGGCCGGCCATAGCCGATTTCTGGCGAATCGAATTGCTGCCGACGAGTTGGAACACGAGCGATTAATTCAAGAGTTGCGCAGCTATTGTTCTGTGCCTAACGATGTTGGAGGCACCCTATTGCGCACGCGCCGGTTCTTTTTACGCGTGGCCAGCCGAGACCCCGCGCTTCATTTCGCCAGGGTCGCGGCGCTTGACTCAGCCGTTTGCGTCGTCCTCCCGGCAGTAGTTAAGCCGCTCGCGCGCGCTACTGCACTGGTAAAGATGTTCGGCCGAGTTCGCTCGGATGAGGCGCGGCATGCGAGGTTTTCGCGCCAGCACTCTTGCGAGCTTGGGGCCGAGATGTCGTTGCTGGCGAACACTGCGGTCCGGGTCCGCAGTGAACTGGTAGCACTTCTCGCTCCTCTCGGGCGCTCATTTGAAGACCTGGGAGTTGACGCGGACAACCTGTTTCACAGAATCAACTCGCAGAGGCGCTTGGCATAAGGTGGGTCGCAACTCGACGCCCCATTCAAAGAGGGCGACGAGTGAGTGAGGTCGATGGATTCTGCAAACGAAACGTTCAGCATCGGGAGCGAGTGGACTGCGACTGAGCTTCAACCGGGCGGAATTGCTTCGGAGAATACCCGAGCGCTTTCCTCGCCCGAAGTCTGGCACGATTCGCGCGTATTGAAAGTCCTGGGAACGGGAACTGCGTTGCCCGGTCCACCCGTATCGACCGCGGAAAAATGCGACGTCGTTGCCTAGATAATGATCGAGAGGAAAGATCGCGATTGCTCTGGAACAGCTTCGTCATAGTAGCCGAGGTCGGAGCGTTGCTCCGTTTGTTCGCGAGAATTACTCCTCAACTCTATTGCTCGTTTTTCTGAAATTATGACCCTTTCGAATAAACCGTTCGAGAACAATGGATTGCCAGGCTGTACTCAGGCATGCCGTCGGAGAACTTCTCCGAAGCGATTCTTGCGCGTTGTTCGTCAAAGCTCGCGGTGCTTCCCGCTACTAGAGTCGAATGCAACGAGTGAGGCGAGCCGAGCCGTGTGATGGCAACATGGGCAAAGATTGGGAGGCATCCCCGCTATCTTACGAGCAATAGAAAGTCGACTGGGTTGCACGAGGCTTGTTCGCGGCTGACGGGGCGGTTGCTCCAGAAAGATCGAACCCATTAGTGGAAATGGAAACCTTAGCGCTCGCCATGGTGCTCTTCGCCTCCGTGATGACGAACTTCGCCCCGTATGGATTCGAGACTAATCGGACGGCGAGCGCCGGATTGTTGGAGATGGTTACTTCCACCGAACAAACGGTGCACCCAATCGACGGCTCCGCAAAGCTAATACCGAGTACAATCAAAATCGATGATAGTACGGTCAAGGTTGAATTCGCTCCGGGGAGTCTTCAACTTCCAGTGACACATGTCATCGCGTGGGTTACTGCGGCGGCGAGAGCCGTTATCACCTATTACGGCCGCTTTCCGGTCCGCGAGGCGCAAATTTTGATCGTTCCCGTCGAGAATCGTAAGGGTGTGCTAAGTGGGACAAGTTGGGGAACGCACCCCGTCTCTACCCGGATTTACATGGGTCAGCTAACCGACGACGCCGACCTCAAGAACGACTGGGTGATGACGCACGAGATGGTCCATTACGCATTCCCCTCGGTGTCGACTGAACATCATTGGATAGAAGAGGGGATCGCAACCTACGTCGAACCGATCGCTCGAAACGAGGCGGGCGAAATTAGCGCGACGAAAGTTTGGGGCGATTTAGTGGAGGGACTTCCGTACGGACTGCCGCGTCCCGGCGACCAGGGACTCGATCATACGCCTACCTGGGGCCGCACATACTGGGGCGGTGCGATGTTCTGTCTGCTCGCTGACGTCCGAATTCGCCGCGCGACAAAAGATCGCTATGGCCTGCGTGATGCGCTGCGAGCGATCGTCGATGCCGGTGGGAATATGGAGACGGCCTGGCCTCTGACCCACGCTTTCGAGGTTGGTGGTAAGGCCGTCGGGGTGCCGGTGCTGTTGCAACTATATGATGAGATGAAGGCGGCTCCAGCCGCACCGGACTTGACGCTACTGTGGAGTAAGCTTGGGGTCGACGTCGACGGCAAAACGCTCTCCTTTGTTGGTAGTGCGCCTTGGGCATCGGTCCGCCGCGCCATAGCCGCCGATAGACGGCAGCTAAACAACATTCGTTGAGGTGAATCTCGGCAACCCGTGCGGCTCCGTGAATGCGAACCAGCTCCCGACTCATAAATTTCAGAAACCCACGGCCGGGCTTCTGATTTTCATTAGCGCTCTTCTCCTTACCGCTTGTGGCACCGTGACGCGATGGCCGGCCACCGCGCTACACTGCGACAACGACGACTTCTGTCATGCAATCCAGCAGGCCCGCATCGCCTGTCATGATGCCGTGCTTGCGGCGCTCCATGAAACGAATGTTGAGGAATGGCATCAGCACTGCATGTGTACAACGCTTGGCGACACTTATTCGCCGTCAGCGGTCGCGATCGGCCACGATGCAATCATCGCAATCACCGATCGCGACGCCACCACGCGCGTAGTCGCATGTTTCGCGAACACCCATGCCGTCGTCCTGAGTTCGCTCCCGCTGACAGATGAAATTGCGGCGGATGCAAACTGCCATCAGACTCTTCGCGACAGTTGCGCACCCTTTTTCGCCCCGATAGCGGGAGCGCCCAAAGGTCAGGATTAGAATGTCCGCGACATGACCCGTCCTGCTGCAACGCCGAACCCTACCTCGCGACCGCGATAAGCGTTTCGGACGGTGCGGCGGCCCCGGATGGCTTCGTACACGTCCTAGATTCGTGAAGTAATCGTGGACGTTGTGAGCGCCAAGTCAGCGCGCACAAGGATCCCATCCGCCAACCATTGCGCTAATAGTCGACCAATGAGAGCTACTTGATCAGTCGTCGACGTCAGGGCTTCAACGACCTCGCAAATTGCGGCGAAACGTGCGCCTTCCGACAAGAGGACGAGCGCTTTAGCTTCTGCGTCCTCCAGAGCGCGATAATACACCTCCGCGTCTTGTCTCCACACGATCACTGGCGACTTTTGATGCGCGGGCTCGCGGCATTCACGACCGGTCTGAACATCGCCCAATACGTCCGTCACGCGCCATTCATTGTGCAGGATTTGGACGGCTGGATGTATCTTCAATCTAATCGTAGGCCATTGATACGAAGGAATAGCGCGCATCGCTTGGTCGCTGAGTGTGAAGACCTCGGCCGCATGGAAGACCTCCAGAATCGTCCTTTCCAGCCTCGCTAGTTCGTAAGTGAAGGGCCAGCGCCTGGCGAAAGCATGGTCGCGAAGAAAGGCACTCAGATGTCGGCCCATATAGAATATCGATGGCTCAGTGGGAGGCCACGCCCGCAAGTAGTCGCGTACGAGGGCGACAAAGTTGTCCGCACCAACGACAGCGGACGTCGCAGGAAATTCCTCATAGAGGCAGTCGAGCAGCCGATAGAAATAGGCGTTGGCATAAATCGTCACCCGCTCGCTCGCGCTCAGGCGGGAGTCGCCGCGGATCAATGCTTCTGCGTGGCCCAAAACGGGGTCGCCGTCGTCGCCGATCCGTTTTGCTCTCTCAGGATTCGTGATCAGTTGATAGAGCGAAGTTTGGAGTTCGGAAAGAGTCAAGTCCATTCTTCCGTGCCCGATCCTTCCCCGCCGAGCGCTGACTCGCATCGCCGGCATGCCTCATCCGCAGCCGCGGCCAAGACTTCGAACTCCGGAATATTGTCATCCCATTCGATAAGCGTCGGAACTCGACCGAACCGCCGTACCGCGTGCTCGTAGAGGGTCCAGACTTCTGGGCAAATCGGATGATCGTGGGTATCGAGCAGGTAGGTGCCATGGTCGCTATGGCCGGCAAGATGGAACTGCATCACCCGTCCTAAGGGTACCGCATCGATGTAACCGACCGGGTCGAAGCGATGGTTGAATGCGCTGACGAATATGTTGTTGATGTCGAGCAGGATGCCGCAGTCGGCCTCCTGAGCCACGGCGCTGAGGAATTCCCACTCTGAGAGCTGCGATGAAGTAAATGCAATATAGCTCGAGACGTTTTCGAGTAGCAGAGTGCGCCCGAGGATGTCTTGTACCCGTCTGAGGCGCGCGGCAACGTGGCGAACTGCCTCCTCGGTGTAAGGCAAAGGCAGAAGGTCGTGCAAATTGCGACCGCCCACGCTGGTCCAGCATAGATGATCGGAGATCCAGGCCGGCTCGAAGCGTCGCGCGATCTTCGCAAGTTGTTTCAAATATACAACGTTGAGCGGGTCCGTCGAGCCAATAGAAAGCGACACACCGTGCATTACGATCGGATATTGAGCTCGCACACCCTCCAGGACTTCGAGGGGTCGGCCACCTTCAACCATGAAGTTCTCCGAGATGACCTCGAACCAGTCCAACCGCGGACGATTCTCCAGGATATGTGCATAATGGGAACGGCGCAGGCCAATGCCGAAGCCGAGCGCTGCGAAATCTGATCGATTCATACTTAACCTGCTGAGTGCGCGCCCTGATTGGATTTCTGTCGTGGCCGATCCGGTTCGAGGTTCCCGTATCTACTTTGAACCTTCCAGATGACCACCTTTCTCCATACATTCTTGGGCGGCTGAAGTTATCACCAAATACTAGCCGTTGCAGGAATTCAGCCGCTTGCAGCTGTGGTTTTCGCTCTTACGAGAACTCGGAGCTTTGCAGCTATTCGCCAGCTCCGCACTTCACGTTCGCCTCGCTCGAGTTTTCTGACGAGTCCCGCGTGAACATGGGTGCGGTCAAAAATCAAGCGCTGACTGCGCCCTCCACAACCGCACCGCCTTATATCCATAATTCCTCTCCTACGGGGTTAATCAGCGGGTCGGCGCCGACCTTTGGTAAAGACTCTCCGACTAATTCGATTCCGAACTGCTTTGCGGGTTTCATTGGCTCTCGAGATGGCTATCCGCCGTCGTTTGGCGGCCTCGAAAACCGACGGTCTCGACCAATGAGATGCTCGTGAGTCCGCCAAGGTTTCTCAGCTCGACCTGTAACTTCGTAAGGGATAATCCGAAGTACTAAGTACAATGAGATTAGTGCTCCAAAACACTACTTCGCTGTGTGACCGACCAGCTCCGATGCAGAGCGAAGAAGAGGCTCGCGGATTCAGCTAAGCACGAGGTCGAGCCACTTCGGCGTCGTCATTCCCGTGAAAGGGAGACTTCTTCCGACCGAGTCTTCGCCGCTCGAATCGGGCGGTAGCTCGTCCGGAAACTGAAAAAAAAGGAGTCATGCTTACAGAACACTCTGAGTTTTTCTCGGCACAGTTGCTCGACATACCCTCATCGTCGTTATCAGCGCCAGCCTTGCACAGCGAATTCGACCTTCTCAGGCGCCTCAAGGCGCACGACAAAGATGCGTTCGAGACGATGGTGCGACGATACGGGGCCCGGATGTTTGCGACCGCGCGGAAGTTGTTGGGAAATGAGCACGACGCTCGAGACGCCGTCCAGCAGGCGTTGGCTTCTGCTTTCAGAGCTATTGCTGGCTTCAATGCCGACGCAAAGCTATCAACCTGGCTTCATCGAATAGTCGTCAACGCCGCATTAATGCAGCTGCGCTCCCGACGGCGTCGGCCCGAGTTACCGATCGAGGATCTGTCGACACGGTTCGACGATGCTGGCCGATGGGTCGACGAATTTGACCAGACTGGATGGGGCGACATGCATCCCGTGCACCGGCGTGAGACTCGTCAAATGGTGCGGCGTTGTATCGACCAATTGCCGGAAAGCTATCGTGCAGTTCTTCTCCTAAGGGACATCGAAGATCTTGACATAGGGGAGGTGGCCGCAATGCTCGCGGTGTCACCAAACGCTATCAAGATCCGCGTGCATCGAGCTCGCCACGCCCTTAAGAACTTGATCGAACGGGAGCGTTCTGTCGCATAATGATTTCCTCGTGAGGAACTCTCAGGTGAGCAATCAGAAGCGAAAGCACGGAGCGCGACGAGCTCTCAGAAATAGAAACTCATGCAAATTCGGAAGCAAATTGAACAAATTCTCGATTGGATTGATCTGCAGGAGTGGTTCGCGCAACTCCTTGTGCGGCTCTTCGTCGGCTACTTCTTCATGGAGACGGGGTGGGGCAAACTTCACAATCTCGACGGGTTCGCGCAGCGGTTTGCCGGCTGGGGTATCCCCTATCCATACTTCAACGCGACCCTTTCGGCATATACAGAGTTCATCGGCGGGTGGCTTACAATTGTAGGACTCGGCACACGACTGATTTCGATACCGATGATCATCAACATGCTGGTCGCAATACTCAAAGTAAATTTGAAGAGGGTGAGCAGCATCGACGACTTCGTTGAGCTCGACGAGCCTCTTTATGCACTAGCGTATCTGTGGCTGCTGCTTTCCGGACCCGGGTGGGTGAGCGTCGATTTCTTTGTGCGTCGCGTTTTCGGGCTGAGAGCAGCGGGCGCTGCAGCGTCCGCACTGCCAGGGAAGCAAAACACGGGTTTGAATGCGTCATCATCCATTATCGGCGAGCAAGTCGACTAGGTCGTCTGGCGGCGGGCGGATGTTCGAATGCTTTGGAAAGCGATCAAGGAAGGCCAGCGATCTTGTCAGCGAACTATCAACAAATATGCGAGTCATTACGATGAACAGACGCGGCAGATATTCGTCTCCTCTTGCAATCGTTCGGACGTCTGGCCGTTACAACGGAGCGGGTTTCCGGGTAAAAAGTTGGGGAGGGTCCGTCGCTCGCGAAGTGCTAGCTACCAGCGCAGCACTCGAGGTCCAAGTCGTGCTCCGATGATCGAGCATAGCGCGGGCGCGCCGCTGTACCGAGGAAAACGAACACCCACGAATCGCCCTGGCAACTGAACGAATGGACAGTGGCCCCGATCGCTCCGGCAACCAGACCTGCAACGGCACCGTTGCGTCTCAGATCCGTTGACGCGCCCCTGCGCATTGACCAAATCATGAGCGTAAAAGGAATGATCGCATGGAATGGGATGCAAAATAAGCAGAGCGCCGCGGCTGCGTCCTCAATCATGCCTCCCGAAGCAAGCGCGGGCTGCCGTACCACCATTGCAAGAGCTGCTCGAATCACCCAGCACCACGGCTCACGTGTGACGCGGGATAACATCGGGGCCTCGCGGAAGCTTCGTTAGGCCTCATCTATCAACCGTATTACCAATGCAGTGGCCGTGTGGGGAGACCACGGGAATGATGTTGCCCATATATAGGATCACGTCGATTTGCTGTGAAGAAACAGAATCGAGTCTCCTCGGCCCTGCTCCACCTAATGCTTGCAAACACCCTCGACGTCCACATAATGCGGCTCGAAAGGGAATGCTGGTGAAATCGCCATAGAGGCGCCTTCCTATTTCCGCCTTCTGGCCACTGGTCTGAACTTCAGATCGTTAAATCGTTCACTCAATAACGAGCGCGACGGTCTTGGATCGGGACTCTCTTCTGTTGTCTTCAACCAACCCCGCCATGAGCCACGGATCACTGCCTACCGTATCGCGGTGAAGCATTAAGCGTGGGGCTTTTCGTCTGGCATCCTCAAAAGCGTCGCCATTTTGGAACGATCGGACAAGTAAGTGGAGCACCCTAATTTAATTATCTGAATGAACTGACAGCGGGCAAAAATGACTCTTGTACGGGAAGAGTGAGCTTATATTGTACCGGTTCATTCCAATATAAAAGCTCAAAAAAATGGCAGGCGTCAAACAGTTCGACCGGAATGAAATTCTAAACCGTGCGATGACGTTGTTCTGGACCCGTGGTTACGAGGCACCTCGATCAGCGATCTGGTCGAGCCGATGGGGATAAACTGCGGCAGCATTTACGCCACCTTCGGCGTAAAGAGGCGGTGTTCACTGCGGCAATCGACCGTTACCTCGAGACCGTGGCGAAGAACCTGATGGCGGAATTGTCCGATCGGGATCCACGGCGTGCCATCGAACGCATGTTTGATTCAATCGTGCGGCGCATTAGCGATCCGCGATTGCCACGAGGCTGTCTGATAGTAAACACCTCGCTTGAGTGTCCAACTGCTGGGGACGTAATTACCCGTAAGATTGGTGAATCGATCGGCCAGCAAGAAACGGCGATCTATCGTCTTTTGCTTCGCGCACAGCCTGAAGGCTCGTTAGCGCCGACTCAGGATCCGAGGGCACCCGACCATTTCTTCTTGGGTGTCGCCCAAGAGGTTGAACGTGATCAACAAAACTGTGGCGGACCCGGAGGTGTTCCAAGACATCGTCCGGATTGCCATGAAGATTTGGGATAAGGCAGGAGCAACGCGACAGCAAGGATGGGGAGCCCGCGCCCGCCGGCGCAGAGAGCCACAGCCGAGTGCGCCCGGCTGAACCAGCTTCGCACACACTCGTTCAAATATCAAATTGAAATTTAGATTTGACAACCGGTCCAGCGAGGACTAGGGTGGGTGATCCGCGATAAGCACAGCCTGATGAAACGCATCATCGAGGTAAAAGCAACAAGCAGATAGGAGAGTAGAGATGAACAAACCGGCAGGCAAAAGCGGCGACCGTTACCGGCGCGTCGAAATGGATCGGAGCGGCGCTCGCGAAGGGGCCGGCGGCAATGGGTGCTGCGGTCACGGTGAACTATGCTTCCGACAGGGAGGAGCTGACCGCACGGTCGCGGACGTTACCGCCAAGGGTGGCAAGGCGATCGCGATTCGGTGGCCGAAGCGGGGCATCAACGACCGGTCAAGGAACCGTATGAGGAATCTGACCCTTATAATTGCGGCGGGGCTAGCAATTGCCCTATTTCCGTCGTTGGGATGGTCGCAGGCCTCCACCGACCGCAGCGAGATGGATCAATGGGTGAAAGACACCCAGAAACAGGGTGCGGCGCCGACCAGCGGCACTATCACCATGGCCAACTGGCAACAGTACAAACAGTTCATGCCGCTCGGCATGCAGAAGCTGTTCGAGGGCGTTTACTTCTGGAAGATGCCGTCCGACATCCAGATGCCGATCGGACCAGCCGTCTATAACACCTTCCTGCCCAAGACCTGGGTCGAGGCGACCGAGAAATACGGTCCGCAGACCCAAGTCGAAGTGCTGCCCAACGGCCACTATGTGCTCAAGAATTACCACGGCGGCACGCCCTTCCCGAACCCGCAGGAGCCGAACAAGGGCTGGAAGATTCTCGCCAACGTATTCTGGTCGTTTGTGCCTTCCGTCTATGTGAACGGCCCGGAGAACTATGGCTCGATCTGGTCCGCCGACCGCTTTGGCAACACGAATAAGACCACGGTCGACGTCGTCTATCGCTGGAGCGACTTCAACACGGATCCGGGCTTCCCCGTGCAGCAGACCTACGCACCCGGCACTTGGTATACAGAATGGGAAATGGAGGAAACTCCCGAACAGGCGCGCTATACCACGTCGCTCGACTTGTTCTACGTTGACCAAGAAGCGCATCCTTTTCCCGATGTCTTCGTCTTCGTGCCGTCCTTGCGGCGTTCGCTGCGTCTCTCCAGCACCGCCCGATGCGCACCGCTATTCGGTTTTGACTGGACCTACGATGACGCCAAGACCAATGGCTTCAACGGCAGCACTTCGATCTACACGGGAGACTTTCTAGGCGATCGCAATATCCTGACGCTCGCCCACTTCAACGAGGATGGTGCGATTTTCCCTGACGGTTACGATATGCCGCTCGGTTTCCCCAAACCCTCTTGGGGCAAATGGGAAGCGCGTGCGATGGCAATAGACGATGTCCACCGGATCCCGAGCGAAGCCACAGGTTATTGCTATTCGAGCCGCATAATGTACGTCGACCGCGAGCATTGGAACAGCGACTGGACGGATCTGTACGACTCGAACCGCAAACTATGGAAGGCGATTTCCTGGTACAACGATGCTGGCAAAGTGCCGGGACTCGGTTCCGCATGGGACGGTGTCGCCTCGTCCGCCCTAGATTTCCAGAATGGGCACGAGACCATCTGGTCCGGCTTCGGCAACCCGTGGAAGCGTAAGCCCTACCTCGATAACAACGCGCCCAAAGAGTACCTGGACGGCGTCAAATATGGCAGCCCTGGCGGCCTCATGATGATTATGCGCTAACGGCGCCAAGCACTAGAGGTCTGAGTCCGCTCGATGGCGGACTCAGACCGATCCACATTACTGAGACCGGCCGCTGCTATCACCGCACCTCAAGGGACGCTGATTGCAATGAAAAGTGTAACATATTTTTTGTTTTTGACACTGACCATAGTCCAACTCTCGAGCTGTCAGCGGAAAGCACCGTTTGACCCAGGCTTGTCGGGCTCTTTCTTCCCGCTACGCACCGGTTCGACCTGGACGTATCGCGTTATCGATAAGCGCCAAAGCTCCGTCGAGATCTTCACGGACCGCACAGTGGGCCTAGCGCACGTCGGTTCCGCGAACGACAGCGGCGGCCCTGTCTTGGAAGATTCCAACTCCGACGGCAAGGATAATTTCACCATTAGTTATACAGTCGAAAATGGATACATAACACGCTCTTTCCGCTTTGGAGACCCTGAGCGGATCCTTTTCAAGGAACGACGATTTCTACCGCGTCTTCTGGAACCAGACTTGACGTGGTCCAACTCATATTTTCCGTTCGGCCGTTTCCCTGAAGCTTTTCATCTGACGGAAACTCACCGCACTTTTTTGGAAACCGCTGTTGTGCAGGTTCCGGCGGGCGCTTTTTCAGACTGTATTCGAGTCGAAACTGAGACACTATATGAAGCGAACAGTCACGACTTGTACCACGCACACGATAGCCGACGGTTGAGATATCTGGATTGGTATGCGCCCAACGTCGGCTTGATCAAGACACTCCTTTTGGAGAGCGGTTTCTTTGGGAAGGAGATAGCGCGGGTGGAGTTGCTCGGCTTCGGCGATTCACAAAATAGCTACAACTTAAAAAAAGCAGCCAGCCATGCGAGCAGCGCGAATTGATTTGTCACGTTGAGAACCTTGCTCGAAGATCAGCCCCTGGGACGAAACAGGACATGGCGTTTCAGTTCATCCCCGCGCCACAAAACTTCGGAGTGGTGGGATCTAGCTCAAGACCGGCATAGTGCTTATTTCGAGGAGCGCTCTCGTCATATAGAAATCGGCTTCGAATATTTGCTGGCCCGCCGCATCTTCTCGTGGTTCATCGAGATGTTGACGATATGCAGGCCCTGTTGAGGTGTGCGGTACGACTACTCGGTGCCATTAGAAGCGTCCCATTGAGGCTGGTGTCGATGTGAACCGTGCCGAACTTACGGACCGCCCTCTCAGTATACGCGGGCCATCCTATTTGCTGGTCGCATCGGCCATCATAATCGCATGAACCGCTCCTACCTGAAGGAACTGCTGGCCGAGGTCCTACTCCAGAACAGGTTACTTCTGAAAAGCATGATCGGCCGCGAGGAGTTCGATAAAGGAAATCCGCTCCGCCGAGAAACTGGAAATCTTTCGCTTGGTTGAGGAATCGTCGCCTCCGATACGCCAGACGTTAGCCCAGTTGCGAATTTCCCGTGCGAAGTTCTACCGCTGATATCGGTGCGGTACCATGGAAGATAACCAGCCGACACCACGCCTAGTGGCTTGTAACTTTAAAATCGAAAGTAACAATGCTCTACTGTTGTGATACTGGGAACCACGCTCCGATTGTCGCAGCCGAATCTCAGGAACTCCATACGCGAGCGCGCTCGCGGGTGCTGCGCGTCGATGATGTGCGCCGCGCGCGGCTGATCTTGATGTTGGCCGAGGGTCAATCATGGTCCACCATCCAGCATGCCTTGGGCTGTAGTTCGGCCTTTATCGCGTTGGCAGACCCGCTTTGCCGAGCAGCGTCTGGCGGGCCTATTTGCCCGTCATCAAGGCGGCCGGCGACTAAGCGCACGCCGCGGCTGGAAGGCCGCATTCTGGCCTGGACCCGACGCCCGCCGACGGATCGTTCCACGCACTTGGAGCAGCCGCAAGCTGGCGCGAGCGCTGGCAGTCAATCACATGATGGTCGCGCGAGTTTGGCAGTGCGCCGGGCTTAAGCCCCGTCGGCTGGAGCGCTACATGGCCTCCGATGATCCGGACTTCGAGCGTAAGGCCGACGACTTGATCGGGCTGTACGTTGATCCGCCGCAGCACGCCGCAGTATTTGCGTCGATGAGAAGACCGCCATCCAAGCGCTCGATCGCCTCGACCCGGTGTTGCCGCTTAGCCCTGGGCGAGCCGAACGCCACGGCTTCGAGTACTATCAGGATGGCACGCTTTCGCTCTACGCTGCGCTGAACACCAAAAGCGGCAAAGTCCTGAGTCAGACCGCCGCCCACCATACCACCGAGGAGTTTGTGGCCTTTTTCGGCCAGATCGTTGCGCTGGAAGCCAAAGGCCGGGAGATTCACATTATCGCCGACAACCTCTCGGCGTAAAAGACCAAGCGGGTCGCACAGTTCCTGGCTGAACATCCCAAGCGGCACGTGCATTTCACTCCAACCTATTCCTCGTGGCTCAATCAGGTCGAACTGTGGTTCGCCCGCGTCGAGCGCGACGTGGTCGCCCGCGGGGTCTTCACCTCAGTCAATGACCTGGCGCGCAAGCTCATGCGTTACATCCGCCATCACAACCGACACGTCGCGCCCATCAAATGGGCCTACCGCGGCTTCTCTCACAGAATCATCGCCATTTTTGATTTAGCTCTTGTTAGGGCAGTTCGATAATTGCGTCACCACCGACACGGGAAGTTGCTCCAAACTAGTGGCGCTTGCGGGAACGCTAACATGGCGCTCAGCTAGCGCAGCCCGGCCGCCCTGATTCATCACTCCGATCACGGCAGCAGTATACATTTCGATTGCTTTTGGCTAGCTTTGCGTCGAGCCTGACCTAGCGCCCTTGATGGGCTCGATCGGCGATTACCTCGACAACGCCATACGCGAGAGTTTCTTCGCTACCCTCGAATGCGAATTGTTTGGCCGGCATCACAAAACTCAGATTGAGGCGCGCATGGCGATCTCTTCCCAATCAACTACCAGGGAATCGCCCAGTCAGACCGCTTCCCGCAGCCCGACACCGTCTATTGGAGTGTAGCAACTCGATCGCGAGAGCGCCGCGCTCTCGGTTGCACGGACCCGGTGGGTCATCGTTGTTCAACTTCAAGCGCGATCTTATCCTGAGTTTTGGCGTCGAAATCGCTGGCGGCGTGGCGTTCGTGCAATTGGTTCGACGGATCGCCGTAGACGCGGTTGACCATGCGGCCTCGCTTTACGGCCGGCCGCTCGAGGAGCGCGTCAATCCAGCGCCGGACGTTCTCGTAATCCTTCACGCTAAGGAACTCGCCAGCTCCATAGAGCCGTCCCTTCGCCAGCTCCCCGTACCAAGGAAAGATGGCCATGTCGGCGATCGTGTATGTGCTGCCAGCAATGTATTCGTTCTGGGCCAGGCGCCGGTCGAGTACGTCGAGTTGGCGTTTCACCTCCATCGCGAAACGATCGATTGCATATTCGATCTTTTCTGGGGCGTAGGTGTAGAAGTGGCCAAACCCACCGCCGAGATAGGGCGCACTTCCCATCTGCCAGAAGAGCCACGAGAGACATTCAGCTCGCGCACCGGCTTCCGTCGGCAAAAACGCACGGAACTTCTCGGCCAGGTACAGCAGAATCGCACCGGACTCGAACACACGGATCGGCATAGGCCCACCGCGATCCAATAGAGCCGGGATCTTGGAGTTCGGGTTCACAGCCACGAAGCCGCTCCCGAATTGATCACCGTCTGCGATTTTAATCAGCCAAGCGTCGTACTCCGCGCCGCCATGCCCGAGAGCCAAGAGTTCCTCCAGCATGACTGTGACTTTCACGCCGTTCGGTGTGCCGAGCGAATAGAGCTGGAGGGGATGGCCGCCGACCGGCAACTCTTCGTCGTGGGTCGGTCCAGCGATCGGACGATTGATGTTTGCGAACTGGCCGCCATTCGACTTCCAATTCCATACCTTCGGAGGAACATATTGAGATAAGTTGCCCATTTCCTGACCTTCCTTGTTTTTGGAGAATAAACAATCGGGATGAGTGGTAAGCCACCGCACCGGCTCCTAAGGACTGTTCGACTAGCGCCAATATGAATCTGGCCGGCTGAGCATAGCGTTTGGTTCGGGCATCCTCGTCAGCGCTGCTGTGAAACCAGTCGAACCCATTTCGAATCGATCACCGCGAGCGAGAACATCGGCTTTTGCCGTGGCGCCATCTCGCCCGACTGGCGACGGCGTCACGCTGCGCCCCCGGCCGCTGTCGTTGAAGGCGAGGTCGACCGGCCGCAAATCCACATCGCCATAAAGCACCAGCTGGTGCTGGGGCCGCTTACCGCCAGCAGCCACCACGCTGTTCCTCTTGCGGCGGCCAAGACCAGGATTGCGATGATCAGCCGGATGCGTTTCATAAGATTTTGCTTATTGGGAATAGCCCAGCCTAGTCCTCACTGAAACTAATTGTCAAATCATAATTTCAATTTAATATTTGAACGAGTGTGTGCGAAGCTGCTTCAACCGCAGCGCCCCTGAGGTTGACTGGCGGCATGGCGGCACCCGGTCCCAATTGGCTAAGATAGTTCCATGGCAGCACACGCAGTTCGCCGAGCCGGTTCCACCCGCCGACCGAAAGCCGAAGAGGACCGCCAGGGCACCCGCGGGCATCTGCTCGAAGCCGCGGGCCACGTATTCGCTCAAAAGGGCTTCGAACGCACCACGGCCAAGGAGATCTGTGAACGCGCCGGCACGAACACCGCAGCTGTCAATTATTACTTCGGCGGTATCGAGGCGCTGTACGCTGCTGTGATGGAACAGGCGCGCAATCGTATCTTTTCAGTGCGAGAGATCGGACTGGCAATCGCCGGCAAAACCGATCCGGTGGCGAAACTGGAAGCCGCGCTAAATGTCTTGATCGAATCCTTGCTGGGCCCGGTCTCCTCGTCATGGGCATTGCAGGTATTCGGCCGCGATATGGTAACGCCATCGCCGACTACTTATACCGCCAAAGAGAAACTCCTTTTGCCCGGCGCACGTATCTTGCGTGAGCTGGTTGGCGAGTTGATGGGCTTGCCGGAAGACCACCCAGCTGTTGCGCGTGGCTGCATGACTCTAATGGCGCCGATCTGTGTCCTGATCCTCGGCGACCGACGAATTATGAATCGTGCGCTTCCTGGTCTCGGCCTCACAGCCGACGACGCGCCAGCCCTTGCCCGGCATATGGCAGATTACGCGCTGGCCGGCCTCAAGGCGGCCGCCCGTAAAGCCAAAGCCGCGCAAAGCATAACCTGATAGGGTCCGGGTCGTGACAATGCACACTTCGGTGATTGGCATACAGGAGCTTGACCTTTCCCTCTCTCCGCCTGACCGAGCGACAGTGGCATGATGGTCACTCTTCTCTTGCCTAGTATGCGCGGCGTGGCGAACATCAAATGATTGCGCGTCGAGCACTGTGCGGCATAAACGAACACTGTGCTGGCGACCGCGGTTAGCAAGGAGGCCCGCGTGGTCTGTCTGCCTAGAAAAAGATGAAGGCTCGGGCCACCAGGTTCTTGCGGCAGGGCGCATCTTCGGGCGCCGTGGGATCGGTGCACGCACTGTGGAAAGACCAGCGCGACACCGAACCGTCAGTGACCGAGTCGTAGCACTTGAGCATCGAGACCTCGGTCGGCTTCTGCTGCGGGAACCAGTACCACTCATGGTTGCGGCGATGGGTGAAGCGGGTGGTCTCGCCGACGCGATCATCGTAGATGCGATAGTTGGTGATGTACGGTTGGTCGGCGAAAGAGGGCCAGGCGCAGAGCACGAAGGGGTACTGGCCCACGGTTTCCATCGGCTTGGCCAGGTTGATCGACACGAACCGCTGCGACATCTTCGCATCGGCCTGCGCCGGCGTATAGTGCTGCTCGCGCCCGAAGTTGCGCAGGTTCTTCGTCAGCAGTTCGCGGCAGCGCACGCGGCCGCTGTTGTCATTCAGGTCATTGTGCACGATGTTCGCGTAGCTGGCGTTCACACCCGGATTCTTCTTCTCCTGATCCTCCGTGCGGTCGCCCTTGTAGTCCTTGTCGAAGACATCGTGGTTGTACACCAGCGCATCGGTCGCACCCGGGAAGAAGTCCAGCAGGAGCTTCTCAATCTCCGGGTAGTACACGCGCTCGACCTCCTCCGAGTCGTAGAAGTTCTTGCACTTGGACTCGAGGTGCGCGAGCGAAACGCCAAGCTTGCCCATGCACTCGGGGCTGTTGGGCGAGAGACCGGGGTAGTACTCCGCGATGCGTCGTCCGTCGCGCAAGATCTGCGGGAAGTAGAGGCCGCGACGCCCGACGTCCTGCTCTTCCTTGCGCAACCCCGCGGCCTCGGCCGCGCGCGCCGGGTCGCGCCAGAGCGAGTTGGACGAGACGATTGAGTAGGACGGCTCTTCGAAAATGGTGTAGCGCAGTGGCAGCGCCACGCCCCCTTCGGGGGCTACGATGTGGTTGGCGCGAATATGTTCCATGCACTCCGCGTGGGAGCGAAATCCGATTCCCCACTTGGTCTGGATCGGGCCAGGAGGAGCCTGGTCGAGCATGTCGATGATCGCCTGCCCATGTCCCTCGGCAAGCTGCTTAAGCGCCGCCGCCGTGGCCGCAGCAGTACCCGCATCCCCGTCGCGATCAAACGACATATAGGATAACCCGCCATTCGCGGCGATCGGTGGCGGCTGTCCTTTCGTAAGCTGGAACGGAGGCACGTAGGCCAACGAAGCTCTGTCCGTAGCACCCGCAACGTAGTTCTCGATGTCCTTAATCCGGTCCATAATCGTACTCCTAGATAGCCAATTGCGGCAGTAAGGTTTTGTAGTCTTTAGGGTTCATCATACAAGTGAACGACAGGGCGAAGAATTCGCCTGTTGACCATCCTATCTCAGCCCTTCTCCTCGGGCGCATAAAAAGCGATCGTGCGGGCCTCTATACTCTCGTGCGGAGCGGGATCAGACGGCGATGTTGGATCGTCGAACGCCGTATGAGCCGTCCATCGCGCGCGCCCATCGATTGAAGAGTCATAACACTTCAGCAGCTAGGTCTCGTCGCGCCCCATCTGGGAAAAATAAGACCAGCGATGCTCCGGATTGAAAGCCACCGAGTACACCTCGCCGGTGCGGTCGCGGTACTCGCGGTCAGTCGGCACGAAGTCACTTGGCCTCATGCTCCGCGCGTCGCAAATCGCGAGCGGCGCTTCCTCTATCGGGCCGCGAATCGGGCGCCAGACGTTAATGAAAGCGAATCGGCTTCTTAGCAGCACATCGGCCTTGGCCCCCATGAGGTCACGCACGCGTTGCGGGCCCGATTTGAGGGTATAGTCATTGTGTGCGAAGCGAACTGGCGCGCGAGTACCGTTCCGTCCCCCGATGCCGTACCGCACGTTGTGATCGAATACCAACACCTGCGCTGCTCCCGTAGTCTGCTTTACCAGCTGCTCGACTTCGGGATAATAGGCCGCGCGTACTTCGGCGTCATCGTAAAAGTCTCCGATCGCGGTCCGATGATGCACCAGCGCAAATCCCTGGTTGTCCAGCGTCAAACGCTCGTTTATAGCGCGACTATCAAGAATGGTCACCCTGTGTTTAATGCTCTCGTAGGTCCGCTGAGGCTCGCCGTTCTCGATCCTGTACATTAGGGTGACTGGCTTTTGCGCGGTTAAGGCAATGAAGTTCAGCGCGGCTTCCACGCTACCCACTATTGTGTGGCTGTGCGAGTTTGCGATCGTGTGCTGCTTCATAGTGTCCAACTCATCCTCATAACAAACTGTGCTTCTTGGTGATCTCGATGAGCAATTTTCGTGCTCGCGAGAATACTGAACAGATCATTGAATTCTGATGCCCAAAGCCTTCTTGAAATGCGAGAAATCAAGGGATCGAAAGCAGATATTCGCAAAACGCCGATTAGGCCGCTTATAGCAGTTCTCCAGCGAGCGAACCAATCTGCGCATCACGTTCGAATTCGGCAAACAATTCGAGAGCAGAAGGACATTTCCGATATCGGCGGCGATGTCGTCAGGGCTCAAACGCGGATTAACGACGTTTATCTCACTATGACTAACGTCGTGTGGAATGGTGGCTCCTCCGAATTGCATTTCCTTCAAACTGCCGTTCATCTGAGATCTTCTGAGCGATGCGACTTTTCTTATTCACCGCGTACTAGTCAGTAGTGCTGCAGGCCTAGCTCTTTGGCGCAGGTACTACGCCTGCCTCAATGGTCAGTGGCAACGTAAATTTAATCGCCTGCGGCGGTTTGATCGTGGATGGAGCGATATGTAAATGATCCAGTGCAAGCTGCCCGAACTGGCGCGGCGCCCACGCCTTGTGGACCGCCCCAGTCCTGGCCGACGATCACGAAGCCGCGAAGCTTCAGTTGGTCGATCAGCGACACGAGGTCGGCTATGTGCTGGGCTAGCGTAAAGGCCGCATCGATGCGTGGGTGGTCTGAGTAACCGGAACCAATACAGTCAGGAACGATCACCCTGTAACCAGCGCTTATCAACGGTCCGATGAAGTCACGGTAAAGGAAGCCCCACGTCGGATTCCCATGGAGGAGCAGTACAGACGGAACATCCGCATCTCCTTCGTCAACATATGCCATCAAGCGGCCGTTGACGTGGATCGTTTTCTGCTCCCAAGGGAACAAGTTCTTGAGCCAGGTCGGTTTATCTTTCATGGAATGTCCCGCTGCTCGCGCAACATGCTTGAGCAACATCATTCTTTCTTACGGGTTCAGAAATCCTCGATTGATGGACGAATATCAAACTCGTGCATCCACGTGTCGCGTGGCTGGGCAACGGCTTGCGCAACAACACGAGCAATCGCACGTGAGTCCAGCCTGCCCGATTTTACTTCCCGGTCTTCTCCCAGGGGGACGTTGTCGATGCCGCCATCGATGATGACGTGAAACACATGTATACCTTTTGGCCCGAATTCTCGTGCGTTGCACTGCGCTAAGGCGCGTAGCGCGAATTTGCCGGTGGCAAAGGCTGAAGACTTCGCATAGCCCTTCACTGAACTCGTCGCACCGATGTATGCGATAGTTCCTCCACTATGGGCCAGCATGTCAGGAATTGCTTCCTTGGCGCACAAGAACGGTCCAAACGCTTGGCCATGAAGGTTCCTGAGAAATTCCTCCGGAGAGATATCAAGAAAGGAACCTCTCTTCACGCCGCCGCCCGCATTACAAATCAACAGATTTATCGGGCCTAATTCGTCCCGCACACGAAGGAAGGTTTTCTTGACCTGTTCTTGGTCCGTAATGTCCATCGCCCAGAAGAGGCATCGATCGGCAGTTACTCCCAGCCCCCTGCGGATCCGTTCCAGAGAATCGGCGTTGCGTGCCAGCGCTATTACGCGATACCCTTCTTGCGCAAAGGTTTCTACGAAACGCGCACCGATGCCCGGACCGACCCCGGCAACGACTGCTACTTTATCATGCGTCATGTTCGTTTCTCCTGCTTTTGTTTTTCGTGAGAGCCGATCAACACTTCTTGAGAAGCTGCTTTGCAAGCGAATGGTAGTTATATTTCACGCTGCTTTGTTTCTGAATCTTCTGGAATTTCGAGACCAACCCTTATTCGCTTTTGACCTATTGCTTATCCGCGACTTGTCATTTTTGGAGTCATACTAAAGGAGCTAGGGCGGGCCTCTGCTGCTGTCACTTTTTCATCCTAATTGACGGCGGAATACCGATGCACCGATAGAGAGCGTAACCAGCGCTGTCAGCGCCAGCGGCCACAAATCGAAAGTAAGCCGATCCACGCCGACGCCTTCGAGGTACACCCGTCGCGATATATCGATCATGTAGCGTCAAGGGATTAATCAAATCGAAGTCCTGTATAGCCTCCGGCATGCTAGCTCGCGTGAGGTGAAGACCCCGGACAAGAGCATGAGCGGCATCGCCAGCAAGAAACACAAGAGCAGTGCTTGCTGCATGGTCCCGACCAGCGACGAAAGCAGGAGTCCGATTCCGGTCACCGCCAAAAGAAACAAGGTAAGGCCAAAATAAAGCGTGAGGAACGACCCTGCGAAAGGAATCCGAAACCAAAGCTGAGCGACCAGCAGAAAGACCGGTGGCTTGGCTGAGGAACACGAGCAGCGAAGGCAACGCCTTGCCAATCATGAGTTCGGCGGGACGAAAGGGTGTTACGAGCAACTGGTCAAAGGTTCCTTCCTCCTTTTCGCGAGCGATCGACATCGCCGTCATCAGGAGCATCTCGGGAAGCGTGAGCGTGCCAATCAAGCCTCGGGATGATGCTCCAACGATCCACCAGGTTCTCATTATACCAAGTGCGGGTGGTCACCCTTACCGGCGGCCCGCCGCCGCCGTGCGCTGCCCACCATTTAGCATTGAACGAATCGACTACGGTGCGGACATAGTTCAGCGCCGTGCCGGCCGTATTCGAATTGCGACCGTCGGCGATGACCTGTACGTCGGCCGATCGCCCGGAAAGTAATCGGCGCTCGAAATCCTGATCGATCTGAACCGCGACCAAGGCGCGTCGCTCGTCAATCATGGTCTTTACGTCCGCTGCGCGTTCGAGATTTGCGACCCGTTGGAACACGCCCGAGCCGTCCAACGAGGCGAGCAGCTCCGATGACGCGGCGCTGCGGTCGCGGTCAAAGGCTATGTAGGCAACGCCGGGTCAAATCGTAGTTCACGACATACCCGAACACGATGCACTGTAATACCGGCGGGACAAAAAGGACGGCGCGTCCGCGTGGATCCTTGAGCATTGCGAGGAGTTCTTTGCGCACCAAAGCGACGATGCGGAAAATGGAGGCGAGCATGATCTACCTCAGTCGAGCTGCTTCTTGAACCCCACTCGGGTCAGCACGAACAGCAGGATGGCCATGCCGGCCAGCACTGCCAGATTCGGCAGAATGATGGCCCAGACGTCGCCCGCCAGCAACACGGTCTGGAGTAGCGCGACGTAAGTACCGCGCGGGAAACAGATAGGTGAGCAAGCGGACCGCCACTGGCAGATTGTGCAGTTCAAAGAGGAATCCTGAGAGCATCAACGCTGGAAGGAAGGCCGCCACCACAACTATGAGACTGGCGACAAACTGAGCCTTCACTGTCGAAGAGATCAGCAGCCCCATACCCAGCGCGACGAGCAGGTAGAGTAGTGAACCGAGGCTTAATACCCACAGCGACCCAAGAAATGGAACCTGGAAGAGGAATTTGGCGGCAAGCAGGCATAGCACTAGTCCGAAGATGCCCAAGCCCAAGTATGGGAGCACCTTGCTGAGCAGGATTTCACCGGCGCGGACCGGCGTTACGAACAGTGCTTCAAACGTGCCCTGCTCCCACTCGCGCGCCACGACCAGCGCCGTCAGCAAGGCGCCGAGGACCGTCATGACGAGCACGACCAGACCGGGAACCAGAAAGTAACGGCTCTCATTGGCCTCGTTGAACCAAACCCGGTCCTGCACGACCACGGGCCCGCTCGACACTTCTTGTCCTTCGGCCATTCGGCGCGCGGTCCACTGGCCGACCGCCCCTTGGACATAGCCCTGAATGATACGGGCGCGATTGGCATCGCGACCGTGAGCCAGGATCTGCACCTCGGCATCTCCGTTTCTCATCTGGCGCGAGAAGTCGGAGCGGATGCGGATGATGCCATCGACTTGGCTCGCGAGAATGAGATCCTCGGCCTGGGCCATCGAGGTCATCAGCTGCGCACGAAAATAGGGGGATAGCTGGAAGGTCGACGCCAATTCGATCGCGTCCGGAGAAGTGTCCTCCAGCACGACCGCGACCGGGACGTTCTTTACATCGAGCGTCAGGCCATAGCCGAACAGCAAAATCAGCAACACCGGCATCACCACGCCGACGGCGATGCTGCTGGGATCGCGGAGGATTTGACGCACCTCCTTTTTGACCAGCGCCCAAATCCGCCAAGCCCTCGCGGTCAAGTCAGGTCGTACCGTCGATCGTTCAACGGGCGTCGTGCCGTGACCTGCGGCTGTACAGGCGGGCTAGCCTCGATCCCTCGGGCCGCCTGCGACGATGGCGATGAAGGCGTCCTCCATCCTCGACTCACGCCCCTTCTTCAACCGGCGCATAGCGGCGAATCTCGGCCGGGCGTGCCGTGGGCGAGGACCCGGCCATGATCGAGGATGACGACGTGATCGCAATACTCCGCCTCCTCCATGAAATGCGTGGTGACGATCACCGTGACACCTTGCTCGGCAAGCGACGTGATGCGTCGCCAGAATTCGCGGCGCGCCAGCGGATCGGCGCCGCTGGTCGGCTCGTCCAGAAATAAGATCTCTGGCTCATGCAGCAGTGCTGCCGCCATCGCGAGCCGTTGCTTATAGCCCCCGGGGAGGAGGCCGCTCGGCTGGCGCATGAGCGGTTCGAGCTCGAATTGCTCCAGCGCCCAGGCGATGCGATCACGCCGTCGCGTCGCCGCGCAGCCCGTAGGCGCTCGCAAAGAATTCGAGATTCTCGACAACCGACAGATCGCCATAGAGCGCAAACTTCTGGGCGACATAACCGAGTCGCTGCCGGGCGGCAGCGCGCGCCGTGTGAAGGTCGACGCCAGCCACTCGCAGCGTGCCATGCGTTGGCGGGAGCAGGCCGCAGAGCATGCGGAAGGTCGTGGTTTTGCCGGCCCCGTTCGGCCCGAGCAAACCGAACATCTCGCCGCGCCTGTACTGCGAAGCTCACGTGATCGACAGCGGTGAAAGCGCCGAACTGGCGTGACCAGATCATCGACCTCGACAACCACCTGGTCGCCATCGGCTGGCGGCGGGCGTTCGAGCGTCATCGCGACGGGGGGTCGATCCGGCGTAATCCGTCGCAGGAGGAGCATGAAACCATCCTCGAACCGCGCGAGAGCTGGCGTCATCGAAGCGCCATCGAACGTCGAGCCGCTGGGTTCGGCGGCCATCACGAGTCGCACGTGGCCGCCTTCCGGCACCGCGTCGATCACATCAGGGATCGTCCAGCATTCGCGCCTGCATCCCTCGGGGCGTCCGGCCTGGCAGGCGGTTCCGCAAGAAACACGCGACCTGTCGCCAGCTCGCTCACTTCGTCCGGACGACCCTCGGCCAGTACCTTGTCCTTCGTGCAAGACCACGACATGTCGCACATCGCTCGGCTTCATCCAAATACGAAGTGCTCACTAGTACCGTGAGGCCCTGCTCGTTGACGAGCTGCAGGATGATCGCCCACAGCTCGCGCCGCGACAGTGGATCGACGCCGACCGTAGGTTCATCGAGGAGCAAGAGTTCCGGCGAGCGGATAAGCGTGCAGGCGAGGCCGAGCTTCTGCTTCATTCCGCCTGACAGACGGCCGGCCAGTCGCTGGAGAAAAGGACCGAGCGCCGTCATCTCCATCAGTCGGCCGATAGCGCGCTCGCCGTTCGTCGATTCCGACCCCGTGCAGAGTCGGCGTAGAGATCGAGATTTTCCTGGACGCTCAGATCCTCGTACAACCCGAATCTCTGAGGCATATAGCCAATGCGGGACTGGACCTGTTGGGGGTTGGCGGCAACGTCGATACCCAGGACGCTCAGCTGGCCCGGAATCGGCGGTCATCAATCCGGCGGCCAGACGCATGAGCGTGGTCTTTCCCGCTCCATCCGGTCCGACCAGTGCGGTAAGTGCGCCGCGTCGGACTTCGAAGGATACGTTATCGAGCGCGCCGTATCCTCGCCTTTATCGCGATGAAACGTCTTATGGATCTTGTCGCCGATGATGGCAGGCGCGAGCTGCCTGGCGGAACTCATTGCTGGACCCTTGCGATCGCGCCTATCCCGGAGAACGGAAGCGGGCGGGTTTCATTCGTTGGCAGATACACAGTAGCGGGCGAACCGAGGTGGAGCTGGTCGGACGGATCCTTCACGAAGACCCTGACCTCATAGACGAGGCTAGTTCGCAACTCTGCAGTCTCGACGGTCTTCGGCGTAAACTCGGCGACCGGCGAGACGAACCCGACCCACCCGTCGAAGCGCTGATCCGGAAAGCTGTCGATCGCGATCGACGCTCTCATCCCCGGGCGCAGTTTGCCGAGATCAGACTCGGCGACGTAAGCGCGGACCCATTTCGGATCAGTGTCCGCGAGCGAAAACACCGGCTTTTGCGGCGACGCCATCTCTCCGGGTTCCATCAGGCGAGTGCGAACGACGGCATCCACGGGGGCCAGGAGTTGCGCATCCGCGAGCTCCTGACGCAAGAAGGTCGCCTGGGCCTCGTCGGAACGCCACTCGGCCTCGGCCTGGGCGATGTCTTCCTTGCGCGGTCCTGCGATGGCCAAGTCCAGCGCCTTTTGATTCACAGCCATCTTGGCATCGGCGACGTCAAGCGCAGCCTTCGCATTCTCGAGGTCCTGCTGGCTCACCACCGAATTTGCCGCAAGCGTTCTGAGCCGCTCGTATTGTCCGCGGGCATTGATGGCGGCGGCTTTCGCCGACTCGACATTCGCCCGGGCCTCGGCGATCTCTTGCGGGCGGCTGCCGTTGCGCAGTCGTTCGACGGCTTCGCGCTGCGCCGCAGCCGTCGCTTCGGCCTCGGCGACCTCGGGCTCCAGGCGGTTCTTATCGAGGCGTGCCAGCACCTGACCGCGCTTGACGCGGTCTCCCTCCTGTACCAGGACCGCGGCGATCCGCTCGCTATCGTTGAACGCGAGCTCCACTTGCCGCAGATCCACATCTCCGTAGAGCACCAGTTCGCGCCGAGCGGGGTGCCCGCCCACTAACCACCAGGTCGCGGCACCGACTACAACGAGGAATGTGACAATAAGCGGGATTCGTTTCATGAGGCCTTCAGCCCAACCAATCGGAAAATCACGATGCTAGCGTCGCATCGATGCTATTGTCAAATCAAAATTTAAATTTGATATTAATGTGGCCATATGCCATTTATATTTGATCGCGGTCTGGCGCGTATAGACCGGCTTGATCAAAGCCGGTAGCTGCGGACTAAATAGAGAGATGATACGACAGACGAGTAGACGCGCACGCCCTGATGCCCGGTCGGAGACCGAAGACGACCGTATAAGTACGCGTGAACACCTGCTCGAAGCCGCAGGACACGTGTTCGCAAAAAAGGGCTTCGAGCGTTCGACCGCGAAAGAAATCTGCGAACGGGCTGGCACCAACGCGGCCGCGGTTAACTATCATTTTGGAGGAATTGAGGCACTCTATGCTGCCGTGCTGGACGAAGCGCGCAGCCGCATACTGTCAGTTCGTGCGATCGAGCTTGCAGTCGAGGGGAAAACTGAGCCGAGGGAAAAACTTGAGGCGGCGTTAGAGGTGATCGTTCAAACGCTTCTCGGCCCAGTGTCCTCATCATGGGTACTGCAAGTTTTTGGCCGGGACATGGTAACGCCATCACCCACAACCTACCCAGCAAAGGAGAAATTGATACTGCCTTTGGCGCGGACCTTAAGAGGGTTCGTTGGCGAGTTGATGGGCTTGCCGGAGGACGACCCTGCCGTAGCTCGAGGTTGCCTGAGTCTTATGGCGCCGATCTGCATTCTGATAGTCGGTGACCGGCGCATGATGAAGCGCGCGCTTCCCAGTTTCGGTCTTGGAGCTGATGACGCTTCGGCCTTGGCCCGACATATGGTCGATTATGCTTTAGCTGGTCTCGAAGCGATCGCTCGCAGGGTACGGAAGGGGAAGTAAAGCTTAACAGCCCAGGTTATCGATTTCTTACCGCAGCGCCCGGAGTTCTGGCCAGAGCAACTCTTGCGCTGGCTGCTTAAGCTGTTTTTCAACTCGGTTCGTCAAAGCGGGTTTTCCGGGCCGGCTGTGGTCAATATTGGCTTTATGGCTCGGAGTCCGGCGTACTAGGCTCTTAGGGAAAACCTCCTCACGCGTCATCCGCGGCTTTGAAATGCGTCTGGTCATCGAGAGCAGTCGCGCACCAGCTAGGCTCGCTGATCTCGCTCTCATCAAAGCGATCGCGAAGGGACGCAGTTGGGCTAACGATTTGCTCGCCGGTCAAGTGGAATCGGTTACGGCGATCGCCAGGCGTGAAGGGGTGCTCCCGAACTACGTGCGCCGCCTGACTCGGTTGGCGTTCCTGGCTCCCCGGATTGTCGAGGCCATCGTCGCGGGTAATCAACCGCCACAGGTCACCGCGAAGGCTCTGACTGAACGCATCGAACTGCCGCTTCTTTGGAGCGAACAGGAACGTGCGGTCGGAATAGATTAGTCAACGCATTTTCGGGATTTTCTCACTGCGGCGCCGCGTGCCACGCGGCAATCCACTCGGCGCGTCGCGCATAGAAATACGCCGCCATGCAGAAGTCGAAGGCTGCACAAAAAACTCCGTAGGCGAGCGGGATCGGGGTGAGCTGGCCCGGCTCGAACGCCGAGTAGGCTCCATGCGCCTGAAGTTCGTGCAGCAGGTCCCACAGACCGTGCAAGGAATATCCGACGATCAGGGCGAAGGGCAGGCGCGCGCCCGGCAGGGCTATTGCGACAAACGCCACGACGACAGCTGTTTCCAGCCGCCACGCCGTCGCCACTCCGAAGTAGGCCGCGAAAGCCAAGTAGAACGCGGCGATCATGATGAGGAACATCGCATAGAAGATCTGCTCTGCCTTGGGGGCGAGGATTTTCCGGGCGATGAAGATGGCGCCCGCCGCCGCCATGAGCCCGATCACCGCGTAGAGGATCACGATCACGACAAATCCAAGCATGCTGTATCCCCGGTCCATCGGTACTGCTTCCGTTCCACAGGGTCGCGTCTTTTCCCGGCTTGAGCGTCCGCGACCTTACGCGCAGCCTTCCAGCCTGACGAACCCAGAGCAGCGCTACTTCACGACTTTCCTACAGGCATGTCTGAAAAGCTGTCAATAGAAGAAATGCGCTCGTGGAACCCTCGATGCCGTCCGGCATCGGTTCCAAACGGTCGCTCCGAATTAGCCCACAGAGACTTTGGCCGCGAATTCGCGCGTCGTCTACCGGAAATTGATTTTCTCCGCGACCACATATTCGCAAATGGGACCGCTGTGGCGGGCTTTTTGCTGATTTGGGTGGAGTATAGCCAGAGATAGGGACTAGGTGGCGGAGCGCAGTCAATTCGAACTCTCAGGCGACTTCAGATGCCGTCGAAAGCAGCCAGCTTCGGCCTGCTAGAGACGGATAGGTAACCCTCAGCCCGGCGATTCGCCTTCAACCCACCACAAAGATGCGATTTTCCCGACGTACGCTCTGGAATGCGAACACACCGGCGACTGGATGTATGGTGCGAATCGAGCAATGTGTGGTGGTACCCGAGCAGGAGCGGGACCTATGAAGAAAGGCTCGAAATCGATGAGAGACCCCGAAAAACTGGTCGTCACAACTGGATCAACTCCGCCAACTGAACGCGGAGGAGCTCCTTGAGCAGTGGCAGACCTTGTTTGGTGTCGAGCCACCGACGAAACTCCGTTCGTCGCTGCTAGTCCAGGGGATCGCCTATCGGCTGCAGGAGAAAGCCCTGGGCGGCCTCAAGCCGGCGACCGTGCGTTTGCTGGAACGCATCGCCGACGATACGGCCGCGCGGCGACAGGCTGCCCCGACTCCGGAAAAGATTCGCGTAAACACCGGCACCGTACTGATCCGGGAATGGCACGGCACGAAGCATCAGGTGACCGTGCTGGACGATGGATTCCTGTACCGCACAAAGCGCTTTCGCTCGCTGTCGCAAATCGCACGAGTGATCACCGGCAGTCGCTGGTCGGGGCCGCTGCTTCTTCGGCCTGAAGTCCGCCAGGAAGGAGCAGATCAATGAAGCCGCGTAATGAGCAAGCGCTGCGCTGCGCCATCTACACCCGCAAGTCATCCGAAGAAGGCCTCGAGCAGGACTTCAATTCGCTGCATGCCCAGCGCGAGGCCTGTGAGGCCTACATCCGCAGTCAGCAGGGCGAAGGCTGGCGTCTGCGCAAGACTGCATATGACGACGGCGGTCTTTCCGGCGCGACGATGGAGCGCCCGGCGCTCAAGCAACTGCTGGCCGACATCGAAGAGGGTCTGGTCGATGTCGTGGTCGTCTATAAGGTCGATCGGCTGACGCGATCGCTTGTCGGACTTCGCCCGGATGGTCGAGATCTTCGATGGGCACGGCGTGTCCTTCGTCGCGGTAACCCAGCAATTCAACACCACGACCTCGATGGGTCGTCTGACGCTCAACGTCCTGCTCTCGTTCGCGCAGTTCGAGCGCGAGGTAACCGGCGAGCGCATCCGCGACAAGATTGCCGCCTCCAAGCGCAAGGGCATGTGGATGGGCGGTCTGGTCCCGCTCGGCTACGAGGTGCGCGACCGCCAGCTGGCAGTCGTCGAATCCGAAGCCGCGACGGTCAGACATATCTTCCAGCGCTACTGTGAGCTCGGCAGCGTGCGTCTGCTCAAGGAGGAACTCGACCGCGATGGTCTCCGCTCCAAGCTGCGCGTATCCAGTAATGGCTCCCGCACCGGTGAGAAGTCCTTCGCGCGCGGCGCGCTCTACACCCTGCTGCGCAACCCCATCTACGTCGGTGAGATCCGACACAAGGGCGCACGCTATCCGGGCCAGCATCAGCCGATCGTCGAACGTTCGATATGGGACAAGACCCAGGAACTTTTGCTTGCCCACACGGTTCGGGCCGATGCGCAAGCCAAGCGGATCGATGCCCAGTCCGCTCATCGGCAAGCTCTTCGACGACAGCGGCGAACGGCTGACGCCGAGTCACGCAGTCAAGGGCAATCGCCGGTACCGATACTACGTCTCGCGCAGTCTGATGAAAGGAGCGCCGCGTAAGCCTGGACAGGGATGGCGGGTTCCCGCCTTGGAGATCGAACGCAACCTGGCGGCCGCCATCGCCGGAATTCTCGATGAGCGCACGGCTATCGTCGCCGACGTCGATGAGGCCGGAGTTGGTGCGCATGACATAACTTCGATCCTTGCGACTGCCGCAGAATGGAGCACGCGTCTTCGCTCGGAGGCTGAGGCAGCGACCGCATTAAAAACGTTGGTCGAGCGAGCGGAGTTGCATCCAGGACGGGATTCGACTATCGATCAGATTGCCGATTGCCACTTCCGGCAAACCGACGGCGAACGCTACGACCCACTTGTCGATCACGCGTCAGATACCACTGCGAGTGAGACGGCGTGGGATTGAGATGCGGCTCATTGTCGGCGCGAGGAATCTCAGGTTCAGCGCCAACGGATTGATTCGACGATCCTGAAGGCGACAGCGCGCGCCCGCCGCTGGTTTGACGATCTGGTCTCGGGTCGCGCGGCTTCGATGGTCGAGATTGGCCAAGCGCGAAGGTGTCGGCAAGCGCTATGTCAGCCGCATGATTCGCCTGGCTTTTCTCGCGCCCGCAATCGTCGAAAGAATTGCCGAAGGGCGCCAGCCCCCGGAACTCACCGCGCAGTTTCTGTCGACCGGTCGCGGCGATCTTCCGCTGAACTGGCAAGCGCAGGAAAAACTGCTCGGCTTCGCCGAATCCGTCTGATACCTCCGCCGACCGGGAATTTACTGGACCTTTTAAGTATTTCGGATTCCAAAATTCATCAATACAACAATTCTCGCGCTACTGGGGTAATCGCCGAAGTCCACCGCCGAATCCGGCGATGGAGAGAAAGCGCGAAAATCATGCCGCGCGGATTAGGGAGAGGCTATCTCCGGTCCATTTCAACTGCGAATACTCGCGCCCGCACGGCATATTTCTGCGTGCCTAAGAATAATAAGGACAGCTAAAGACTCCTTGGCGGAGCAGACGGGATTCGAACTTTCGGTACCGGTTTCTAAACTGGCGGATGACAGCTTTTAGACGACGTTTGCAACATCGCGATGAGTCCAGGTCGGTCAGTGTCCGGGTTTCGGAAGTACGTTAACCGGGTGCACAGTTCTTAAAGTCCCCCCGCGACCGCATGATTGAGTAGGGACGAAGGCTAGGCTCGATCAGCCGGCAAAGCAGCCCGGGTGATGCGAGTTTCGCCGGATCGTCCGCATCGCGCGCCACAACTCTCTACGATGGACCCGGGAACATATGCCCGCGAAATGCTGGAATCCGACTGTGGTTTGAAGCTATACGGCCCCGAATTCTTATGTTTTATAATTTACATGTTGACAGCCATACATATTCTACAAATAAGCTGAACGCATAGCCCCTATTAGCTCTTCAGTCTGGAAAGAGAGAGGAGCTAATGAAAACCCACTGCACCCGCCTTGATGAGTTGGGGTTTGCCGAGCGTAACTGGAAAATCGGAGGTCCACTGAAATGAAGAAGTGTTCTCGTTCGTTTATTGGCAATCGGAATGTTGCTCGTCTTGCCGTCGCTGGGACGAGCGCAGTCAACGGATCGCAGCGAGATGGATCGTGGGTCAAAGACACCGCGAGCCAGGGCGCTGAACCGGTTGGCGCGAAGATCACGATGGCCAACTGGCAGCAGTACAAGCAGTTTATGCCACTGGGCATGCAGAAGCTGTTCGAGGGCGGCTATTACTGGAAGATGCCGGCGGACGTCGAAATGGACGTCGGCCCGGCGGTCTACAATACCTTCCTGCCGAAGACCTGGGTTGAAGCGACCGAGAAATACGGTCCGCAGACCCAAGTCGAAGTCCTGCCCAACGGCCACTACGTACTGAAGAACTACCATGGCGGGACGCCCTTCCCGAATCCGCAGGACCCGAATAAGGGCTGGAAGATTCTGGCCAACGTATTCTGGGCGTTCGTGCCTTCGGTTTACGTGAACAGCCCGAATAACTTCGGCTCGATCTGGTCGAATGACCGCTTCGGCAACTCCAACACCACGACGATCGACGTCGTCTATCGCTGGAGCGACTACAACACCGACCCCGGCTTCCCGGTGCAGCAGAACTACGCACCCGGCACCTGGTACACCGAATGGCTGATGGAAGAGACCCCGGAGCAGGCGCGTTACACCGCTTCGCTCAACCTGTTCTTCGTCGATCAGGAAAAGAATCCTTTCCCTGACACTTTCGTGTTCGTGCCGGCACTGCGCCGTTCGCTGCGCCTGGCCAGCACCGCCCGTTGTTCGCCGGTGTTCGGCTTCGACTGGAGCTACGACGACGCCAAGACCAACGGCTTCAACGGCAGCACCTCGATCTACACGGGCGACTTCCTGGCGGATCGCAAGCTCCTGACGCTTGCTCATTTCAACCAGGACGGCGCGATTTACCCGGCGGCTACCTGATGCCGCTGGGCTTCCCGAAGCCTTCGTGGGGCAAGTGGGAAGCGCGTAACCATGCGGTGGTTGACGTCCATCGGATCGCGAGCGAATCCGCGGGCTACTGCTATTCGAGCCGCATCATCTACGCCGACCGCGAGCACTGGAACGGCAACTGGGTCGATCTGTACGACTCGAACAAGAAGCTGTGGAAGGCGATTTCCTACTACAACGATGCCGGCGACGTCCCCGGACTCGGCTCCGCATGGGATGGCGTGGCATCGACCGCGATGGATTTCCAGAACTCGCACGAGACCGTATGGTGCGGCTTCGGCAATCCGTGGAAGCGCAAGCCGTATCTCGATAACAACGCGCCGAAGGAGTACCTGGACGGCGTCAAGTACGGCAGCCCCGGCGGTCTCATGATGATCATGCGCTGACCTCGCAACGCGATTAGCCGGGCGCGCCGCCCGCAATCGATTTAACGGCGCCAAAACGAAGCGGCCGCTCCAATCGGGGCGGCCGCTTCTGTCAGCAGGGATTAAGCCAGAGGGCTTTGGGATTCCCAATCGTGGTATTGGCAGGTGAAGGCCGGACCCTTCCCAATCGAAGGGCCAATAGTCGCCTACCAGCGTTCTTCCGACTCGATAGACTTCCGCCTTGAGCTGACGATGAAGGCGCATTGGGGTGATCCTTAGCTTGCCGGTGGTTCGCGGCTCCCACTCCGCGATCAGCTCCTCCAGCCGCGGCCGCACCGCTTCCCACACCGGCCGCTGACGCTGTCGCCCCGAACTTCTGACCGGCTCGGGGTTGTCGAGGTACTTGGCTACCGTGTTGCGGCTTAACCCAGTTCGCGCGCGACGCGCCGGATGCTCCGTCGCTCTTTCAGCACCCTGTGTCGCAGTACATGCACTTGATCCATCTTCAGCATCCCCGTCCTCAGGCTTCCCGCCGGAGTCTATGACTCGGGGTGGCTCACTTTTACAGCGGAAAATGGATCAGTTCTTTAGCGGCATATCCAGAACGGCATCGCGGAGCTGTGCCGCAAGGAAGGCGCCGAAAGCGCGCTTGCCTCAGCGAAGGCGTCCATATGCGAAATCGTCCAAGGTGGCAGTGGCGATTACCTTTCCGTCGCTCGACACGATATCGAACAGTTTGCCGTCGACCGCTTCACAGAGGAACAGCACGGTCGAACCTTCCGCACCGCCAAATTCCATATGAAGCTCGCCGGCTGGGGTTTGTCCCTGGAAGCCTGGCCGGCGTGTCTTGTGGAGGGTCTGGGTCGGAACCGTCTCAACGACATGGTGCTCGCCCTCGAGATTCCAAGTTGCGGTGCGGCCTAAATGGCGATGGAAATGGCAGTAGGCGTTGGGTTTCCATTTCGCCAGAAACTCTATGCGGCCTGCCTCCCGATCGAGGCGGGTGACGGCGACCGAATAGTCTATGAGGTAGTCAAAGCGGGGACTGCCGGTCAGGCGCTGCCAGTCGAGCGCCTTTGAGTGAAGGCGCGTCATGATGTCTGGGGAGAATTCTCCAAGCGGCTGTTCTATTGTGCCAATGGGTGTGTCGAGTTGTGCGGTCATGGAAACTGCTCCTTTGCCTTAGGATGAGAAAGCCTTTAGTTGCTCGGATGAATTATATGCGCCACTCCACTTGGGGCGGTGTCGCACAACGATTTAGCGGATTACAGGTGCAACCAGGGCAGGCGCTCCTCGGGAAAGTACTGTTTGCTTGTCGGTTGAAGGCGCGCGGCCTGAACGAACGCACCAATATGGAAATGCGTTTCCGTCGGCCCCGGCAGGCTTTCGCAAGTCAGGGTAGAGCCGCATCGGCTGCAGAAGCCACGTCGCGTTTGCCCAGGCGTAGAATCGAACTTGGTTATCTCGCCTTTGGTAACAGTATAGGCTTTGCCGTCAAATAGCGCGAAGACGGAGACCGGCGCGCCGGTATGGCTTCGACAACTCTGGCAGTGACACCAATATATCGCCTTGGGCTGACCGGTCGCGACAAAGCGGACTGCGCCGCAGAGGCATCCACCTTCGAATTGTTCGGTCGTATCGCTCATGATCTGATTCTCCTGCGCCGTCAAGTCAGGTCGTAGAGGGTACTGGCTCAACTGATCCAGTACCCGTACGAGAGACAAATCTCAAATAGCAGGGGCTCAATCGGCTTCGCTAGGCGACGGCTTCTGACTGAGCGCACTCGGGTTCGATACCGTCGCGTATCCGATTTCGCGCATCAGCAACACCAAGCCCGGGGTCCGGTCGAAGGGCGAAACCAGACCGAGTTTTTTTACCGTGCTCACGCAGGGCTTAAGGGGCGCGCAAACCGACTGGCTTTGTGGCGCGGATTGAGCGCACATGGACATCCTATGGGAGGTATCCATGGGGCAATCAGTCTCATCGAAACGAAGCCGAAAGTGGCCGACTCTGGACGGAGAGCGGGAGAAATCGGCGCTGGAAGTCGCGCGCCTACCCGCTCTCGACGTGCCTGCCCTGAGGCAGCGATGGGCGGCGCTCTTCGGCGCCGAACCATCACCGAGCTTCGGCCGCGCGTTGCTGCTTAGAGCGATTGCGTACCGGCTGCAGGAGAAAGCCTCGCCCGGCCTCAAACCAGCAACCCGGCGGGTCCTCGATCGGATCGCCGATAATCCATCAAAGGACGCTCCGCGATCTATTCCGCAGCCGCGGGCAACGGCGGGACCGTGCTGATCCGCCAGTGGCGGGGTATCAGTCACCGGGTCACTGTGCTCGACACCAACGTCGTCTACCAAGGACAACGCTACAAGTTGCTCTCGGAAGTCGCCCGCGCGATCACCGGCACACGCTGGTCGGGCCACTGTTCTTCGGTCTGAAGGGCCGCGCAAAGGAAGCCACCAATGGCTGATGCTGGCAGACGATGTGCAATCTACACTCGCAAGTCCTCGGAAGAAGGCCTGGAGCAGGACTACAACTCGCTGCATGCGCAGCGCGAGGCTTGCGAGGCGTTCATTCGAAGTCAAACAGGTGAGGGTTGGCGGCTGATCGAGACCGCCTACGACGATGGCGGCTTTTCCGGCGCAGGGATGGAGCGGCCGGGGCTGCAACAGCTGCTCGCACGATATCCGCGAAGGCCTTGTCGATACAGTCGTGGTCTACAAGGTCGATCGGCTGACCCGGTCACTTACCGACTTTGCGAAGATGGTCGAACTGTTCGATCCGAGGCGCGTCTCCTTCGTGGCCGTCACCCAGCAGTTCAACACCACCACCTCGATGGGTCGGCTGACCCTCAATGTGCTGCTCTCGTTCGCGCAGTTCGAGCGCGAAGTGATCGGCGAGCGCATCCGCGACAAGGTCGCCGCTGGAGTTACCCCGTTTCGGTGGACGGTGTTGGGCTTGCGGTTAGATTCTCTGTGTTGCTGAATCCTTTCGTAGTTGATCGGTGAAGATAGTCGAGCGCCGAGTGACGGCGATGGGGGTTGTACCAGCCTTCGATGAACTCGAAGACTGCCATGCGGGCCTCGATCTGGGTTTTGAAGCGGCGGCGGTCGAGCAGTTCGCATTCGAGCGTGGCGAAGAAACTCTCGCACATCGCGTTGTCGAAGCAATCGCCGACCGAGCCCATCGAGGGCCGCACGCCGGCCTCGCGGCAGCGCTGGCCGAAGGCGATCGAAGTGTACTGGCTACCCTGGTCGGAATGATGAATCACGGCGGCGGGCCGGCGCTGGCCAGAGCGCCATGTTGAGCGCTTGCGAGCACCAGTTCCGTACGCAGATGGGTCTCCATCGCCCAGCCGACGATTCTGCGGCTGAAAGTGTCGAGCACCACCGCGAGGTAAAGAAAGCCCGCCCAGGTCGGGATGTACGTGATATCAGCGACCCACAACCGATTGGGCGCCGGCGGCGACGAAGTTGCGTTCGACCAGATCGGGCGCCGGCCGCGCGTCGCGATCGCGCACCGTGGTAGTTACCCATTTGCGGCGGCTCACGCCACCAAGGCCTGCGGCCTTCATCAGGCGCGCGACCCGCTTACGCCCGACGCTGGATGCCAGCCGCTCGTAGTTCTTCGTGAATCCGCGGCGCGCCATAGGTTCCGCGCGAGTACTGATGAATCGCGCTGATGCGTGCAGTGAGTTCCGCATCGGCGCGCGCCCGTGCTGAGGGCGGCCGCTTGCGCCACGCATAGTAGCCGCTGGCGGAGACGGCCAGTACCCGGCACATCGTGGCAACCCCGTAGATGGCCTGATTCGCGTTCACGAATTGGAACGCCGTGACGGCACCGAGCCGGTCTCCGTCGCGAACCAGGCCGCGGCTTTTGCAAGTATCTCGCGCTCTTCGCGCAGCACCCGGTTCTCGCGCCGCAGCCGGTTGAGCTCCGTCGCGCTCATCGCGTGGTCAAGCCATCGCTGCGCAGACCTTCATCGAGTCCGGCCTGCTTGACCCAGTTGCGAATCGCATTGGCCGACGGCTCGAACTCGCGCGCTAGCTCGTCGATCGCTGCGCCCGGCGCGCGCCAACTCGATGATTCGCCGCCGGTATTCCGGCGCGTATGGTGGATGGCTTCTTGGCATTGGGGCTCCTTCTTCCTTTCTCCCCAACACCGTCCACGAAAGCGGGTCAACTCCAGCCGATGGCGAGCCGCTTTATGCGCAGGGGGCGGCCAAGGCCGGGCGGCGCTATCGCTACTACGTCTCGCGCAGTCTGGTTAAGGACTCGGTGGTAGACGACCGCAAGGGTTGGCGGCTGGCCGCACCCGAGCTCGAGCGGGCGGTCGCGATTGCCGCACAGCGCATCCTGAGCGATCGTGCCGGGATGCTCGAAGTGATCGAGCACTCCCAGCTCAATTCGCCCGACATCAGAGCCACCCTCGATTCCTCAACGGTCCTGTGTCGCCGGTTACAGGACGCAGCCGAGGCGCGAACCTGCATGGTCGAAATTATCGATCGGATCGAACTGTGCGACGACGGTATCCGGGTCACCCTGAAGCTGACGGTTTCCAGCTCGCAGGCCGGGGTGCAGACTGGCAACATGATTGGCGTCACCCGCTTCATGCCGCTGGCGATGAAGCGGCGCGGCGTCGAGACCCGGATTGTGTTTGCCGCGGGGAACGAACCTCCGCGCAGGGTCGACCCGGCCCTGCTCAAAGCTCTGGCGCGGGCGCGGATGTGGTTCGACGAGCTCGCGTCGGGCCGGGTGCGCTCCCTCGCCGAGGTCGCGCGCCGCGAAGGCATCGCCCGCGGTTACGTCGAGCGCCTCGCGCGTCTGGCCTTCGTCGCACCCGTCATCGTCGAAGCGATCTGCCAGGGACAGCAACCCGCCGAGCTCAGCACCCAAACCCTGCTTAACCGGATCAACCTGCCGCTGGAATGGACGCAGCAGGAGCACGCACTCGGCCTCAAGTAGCGGCGAGGTGCTTCGCTCAGGTGCGGACCGTTCCCAAGGCGCTCAGCAGCCGGTTCATTTAAACAGGATCCTTGCTTTTCATCGTAGGTGGCGATGCTTCGCCGAAGTTGCGTCGTCGCTGTCAGCAGGCGCGAAAGCGAACCGACTATGTTTGGCGCGGAGAGGATTGCGGCTCAGCGCCCAGTCGAGCTCGTGCACCGCCGTATCAACGTCCGCTAGGGAGAACATGGGCACGGCGTAGATACGGTCACCATGATTAAAGCCCCAGTTCTCATCGAGCCAGAGGTTGAAAGCCCGATAACTCGCCCAAATGAAAGCTGGATCGCCATTCATCAGCTTTTCGGCGACGACGCCCAAGGTCGGGAACAGCCAGACGCGCTCAACGCCTTGGCGATCCATGGCGGCCAGGCGCGCTGTGCGATCGCGATATTCGGGCCGGATCGGTTCGACCTCTTGGCGGCGATGCCGAAATCCGGGACCCGTGATTCCTGATCACCTCCAGCAACGCGCCGGGATTCGCGACTCGCTCAAAAGTTGGATCGATGATCATGCGGAGCAAGCGATCGCCGATAAGTAGGCGCCGTTTGCCCGCTTCTTTGGTGAACCAGCGAAAGCTGCGGTCGCGCCACGCGGGCTCCATATACCGCGTGAAGGCATCGTGGGCTCATAATAATGGTTATCGGCATCGATGAGAGTGAAGCCTAGCTCGTCGAGGCGGGCAGGGCCGGGGCGCTTATGTTCTGCGCTCGAGTTCATTGCTTTTTGTCCTCCATCTGTCTGTCCGCGCGCTTCGTCTTCGGCACGGCTCGGACGATGCCCTTGCCCTTGCGCACGGCACGCTCGACCATCGCGTATGACGCTTCCAATACTGAGGTGCGCTCAGCCGTATCCAGCGGCTTGCTCCAGTAGAAGGTGGCGTACCCTACGATCATTGCGAACAGGGCGAGCGCCAGCCTATCGGGCTCCTGAGCGCCCGCATCCCGTAGGGCGCGAGCGATCACTCGGCGAAAGCTATCGTGCACTTTGGTATAGAAACGATCCACCGTGCCCTTGCGGACACAGCTTGCCCAGTGTTCGAGGAACGCAATCAGCGCGCTGCGATTCTCGGTCCCAATCAGACATTCCCGGAGAACTGCGTGCGCGGCACGCCGAGGGTCGCGTTCGCTGCCGCGCGCCTGCTCGAGCTGTTCGATTGCGCGGGCTAGAATCCGCTCTGCCACACACCTCATCAGTTCGTCTTTGTCGCGGAAGTAGTAGTGTACGAAGGAGAGGGGGACCTTGGCTTCGCGCGCCACGACGCGCAAGGTGCTTGCCGGAAAGCCTCGCTTAAGGACTGCTTTGAGAGCGGCATCCTCGATCTGTTGGCGTCGCAATTGGCGCACGATCGATTTGTATTTGACTTTTGGGGATGAGGTCATCGCTTCGTTTTCGCGTTCTGGCCAATCTGAGCAGGGCGAATCGGACACCTGTCTCAATTTCTGGATTGTCGTCCAAACGAAGTGGAGCGTCAAGCTTGACACCGGGTCGGACAAGTGTCTCAATCTTCGAAATATCGTCCGATACGGTGTTGCGCGCGTGAGGCGTAACACCGAGATTGAGAGGTCGCTTGGTACTTCTTTTTTCTACGGATGAAAGACTTTGCCGCCAGAGAGCAAAGGAGCAGGAGGTTAGTAGCTAATGGATATCGATCACGCGCTAACTGATCCCGGATTTTTCGCCGATCACGACCCGCATCCGTTGTGGCAGCAATTGCGGCGCGAGGATCCCATACACTGGACCGAAGGCCGGGTACGGCCTTTCTGGTCGATCACCCGGTACGACGATATCGTTACGGCTTTCAGCGAGCCGAATCTGTTTACCTCGAGCCGCGGGGTAGTAGTGCCGTCGAGTCCCGAACTGGAACATGTACCGCCGGAGATGATGGGCGCGGGCCAGATGATGATCATGACCGATCCGCCGCTGCATGGCGCGATGCGCCGCGCGTTCAATCGTCTGTTCTTGCCGCGTGCGGTGGGCGTGTACGACGATCCCGGCCGCAGATTGGTCGCGGAGATTCTGGACGGCGTGCTGGACCGCGGTACATGCGATTTCGTGGTGGACGTTGCGGCGCGGCTGCCGATGGCGTTCATCTGCGAAATCATCGGTATCCCGCGGCGCGACTGGGAGGACATGTTCAAGTGGGGCAACATGGCACTGGGTTTCGAGGACGCCGAATACCAGGTCGAATCCGGTTCAGCGATGGAGACGCGCCAGCAAGGAGTTACCAGTCTTGGCGGGTATTGCGTGCAGCACGCGCTCGAGCGGCGTGGCGGCGACGGCGAAGATCTGCTGAGCGTGCTCGGCAACGCTGAGATCAACGGGCGCAAGCTGACCGAAGGTGAGTTATTTCACAACGGCTTTCAGTACATCATCGGTGGACTCGAGACGACCCGCAATGCGATCTCGGGCGGATTGCTCGCTCTGATCCAGCAGCCCGCCGAGTGCGCAAAGCTGTTCAACGATCCTTCTGTGATGCTGACGGCGATTGAAGAGATTCTGCGCTGGAGCAGTCCAATAACTCATATCGCGCGCGTCGCGACGCGCGACACGGTTATGGCTGGCAAGCATATCCGCGAGGGTGACCAGCTGGCGTTATGGCTCCCCTCGGGGAATCGTGACGAGGAGACCTTCGAGGATCCGTATCGCTTCGACATTGAACGCACTCCCAACGAACAGATCGCATTCGGCAGGGGCGAGCATTTCTGCGCCGGCGCGCATCTGGCGCGGCTCGAACTACGTCTGATGATGCATTCCCTCGTGCATGAGGTGGAACAGATCGAGCTGGCAGGACCGGTCGAACGGCTCAGCTCAAATCTGGTCTCTGGCATCAAGCATATGCCGGTCCGCTTCAAACGAGCGGTCGCTGCGGTGGCGTGACGCCCACAGATAATTAACACGTAAATTGCTAGTAGACGGAGGCTTGCAATGCCGGTTCAGAAATTCGCACCAATGACGAAGGACTTTCCGTCTTTTGACTGCGACGCCCACGTCACCGAGCCGCCGTGGTTATGGGAGCGGGCCAAAGACTGGCTTACAAAAGACGAATTAGAAGTGCTCAAGAGCAGCTTCTGGTTTGATCCCGAAAGCAGGCGCCTGCTGGCCAACGGACTCGGCTATGCGAACCCGGTCTCGCTGTTTCACGGTAGCGCCGGAATGGTTAACCTCCTGTCGCTGGCGGGACCGGGCGTCAGTCATGATATCCAGCGGGCCCTGAACGTGCGCAATGTCCAGCGCAAGAAACCGATCACTAAAGAACAGGCCGACTACCTCGATCACAAAGGCTCGTATCTGCCGGAGCCGCGTTTGCGCGATATGGATATTCAGGGGATAGACCAGGTGATGATCATCCCGACCGATTTCGAAGCCTATCCCTGGATCCAGAATGCGGCTGGCGCGCGCGCTATGTGCAAGGCCTACAACGACTGGGCTCACGAATACTGCCAGGCCGACCCTAATCGACTGTACTTCGCCGCCCTGCTGCCAATGCAAGATGCGGTTTTTGCCGAACAGGAAGTGTACCGGGTGGCGGACAAAGGCTGCCGCGTCGGTTTGATTCGCCCAATTGACGCGCTCGGCAATTTCCCGCTTCAGCCGAAG
Organism: uncultured delta proteobacterium; assembly: GCA_963774705.1. GTDB lineage: Bacteria > Desulfobacterota > Binatia > Binatales > Binataceae > JADMIL01. Next base: position 137,747 of record CAVZFW010000015.1, on the reverse strand, counting down.
TACGGCAGGGTCTGGCGCGCGATGGAAGAGACCGGGGTGGTTTACGGGATGCACCCGTTTCCTTGTCTGGGGGTGCTGAAACCGCCCGGCTATACCGAGCAGTGCTCCGGTTCTGAGTTGATCGCTCTGACGGCCAGCTCGTCTGAACTACCCCACAACTTCCTGACCAACGTGCAGAACTTTCAAGCCGAGGCGTCCCTCTGGGTCACGCTCGCGCTGATGTCCGGCTTCTTCGAACGTTACCCGAAGATTCGCGCCGCGGTATTCGAAGCCTCTTCGACGTGGCTGACTTTTCTGCTGGACGAGTGCGACAAGGCCTATCGAGCTCTACCGCAGTGACCGGCGACTGAAACCACTCAAACGGTTGCCGAGCGAGACCTTCTTCGAGCATTGCGTCACGGGTTTCGAGGGCGATGAGGCGCCGCCGTTGCGTCTACCCGACTTTTACGAAAACATCCTGGCGTGGTCCTCCGACGTTTACCATCACGACGGCGACGACGTCTGGCGGGCAATCGAGACGATGCGCGGCGCCGAATTGCCCGAGAGCTATCAGGCCAAGTTCCTCGGCGGTAACGCCCGCAAGCTCTACAAGATCGACGCCCCGAAAAAATTCATTCGCGACCGCGTTACCGAGATCGAGCGGCCTGACTGGTGGCCGAGCGACGAGGAAGTGCGTGAATCACTCAAACCGGAAGCCGCCTTGAGGCGACAATCGGAACAGTAATCGGAGAAGTGGGAATCGTGTCGTTCATCAGAAAGCGAGCGACTCGGAGGCGTCACTAGGGGTAAACGCTCATGGTGCAAAAGAATTTTGCCGTATTTGACAGCGATTCTCACGTAGTCGAACCGCCCGAGCTATGGACGACGTATCTTGAGCCGGAATATCGCACACTGGGGCGCTCTGCGCTGTGGCGCGAGGAAGGCCGATGGGGCAGCTATCTGCAGGTCAACGGCAAGATGTTTCGAGACACGATGAATTCGAACATCCCCCGCCACGCGATCTGGCGCCCCGGCCTCAGGTGGAAGGATATCGGTGAGCTCGATCCCACCACACGACATTCGATGACCGCTGGGGCATCCAATCCTGAGGCGCGTCTCAAGGATATGGATGCGATGGGCGTCGATCATGCCTTCCTCTATCCGACCTGGTTCGCGGAAGGATTCCACCTGGTCGAAAATCCTGACGTCGCGTACGCGCTGGCGCGCGCCTACAACAACTGGATTGCCGATTTCTGCGCGGCCGCGCCTGGGCGGCTGTTTGCGGCAGCGATCTTGCCGTTACAACATATGGACTACGCGCTGGAAGAGCTACGGCGGGTCCACAGCGTCGCCTGTTTTCGTGCGGCATTTATTCGGCCGATGTTTATCGAAGGGCGCTATTTCACTCATCCCTGCTACGATCCGCTATGGGACGAACTCGAGAGCGCCGGACTGGCTGCCGCAGTACATCCGACCCCGGGCTTGTGGAACCCGGAATGGACCTCTCACGGCCCGTTCACGGAAAAAATGAAGGGTCGCCTCAACCGTTTTCAATTTATCGCGGTGTCCGGTGGAGGGGCGTTCGCCGGGGGCGGCGCCGGCGGAGCCAGTGCTAACTCGATTTCCGCCTTGCCACCACTAGGCCATCCGATCGCGCCGATTCTCGCGCCGTGGCCGGACAATCACATGTTCGTGGCGTCTACCCTGATCGGATTTACCGTGATGCAGCGCTACTCAAACCTGAAAGTGATCGTGGCACACGGCAAGGCTTCATGGATGGAAGAGGTTCTCGAGAAGATGGAAGCCTCAACTCGTACGTTTCCGCTTCTGCATCACTACCCGGTCCGCACTGCTACAGAAGAGCTCTGGGCGGAAGGCAGGGTGATGCTCGGGTTCGACGCCGAGGAGCGAATGGTTCAGCGGCTGCCGCAGAACTTCGTTACCAAGATTCTCTGGGGTTCGCGCTATCCGCAGCACGACACTACCAGCGCCTGGGACGCGATCGACAAGTTGACGCGCGCGAAGGTCGATGAGGCTATGATCGCGCGGATGCTGAGCGGCAACGCTGCCGCCCAATTTGGGGTCAAACTGGCGCGGCACCTTGGCGCTTAGCAATGGGGGCGGCGGCCGATGCGTCTGCGGATTCTGAGGGCAGGCGGGCGAACTCCGACCTGCCCGCAGACGAGAGCGTCCGCCCGCATTTCGGTAGCAAGGCTTAGCAGTGACAAATCAGGATTACTGACGTAGCGCGTCGCGCGCAGTGGGATGAAGGAGGCCAGTATGAAGATCGGAGTTCTCGCGTTCATTACTGAAACCAGCATCGATACGATGGCGTTCGCGCGTAAGGCGGAAAGTCTGGGCTTCGATGCATTTTATCTGCCCGAGCATCCGATTATTCCCGTGGTCCGCAAATCGGCCTATCCGGCGAGTGCGGACGGCGTTATGCCGGAGGGTCTCGCGCATTTTATCGATCCCTTCATCGGCCTGGCGCAGGCGGCCGCCGTTACCAGCCGGATCGAGTTGGGTACAGGCATCTGTCTGGTGCCTGAGCATGATCCCATCATTCTCGCCAAGGAGATCGCCACGCTCGACCTTTGTTCGGCTGGACGCTTTATTTTTGGTATCGGTGCGGGATGGCTGGCGGAGGAGAGTGCCGTCATGGGCGTCGACTTCACGCGCCGCTGGCCGATGACCCGCGAGTACATCCGCGCGATGAAGGAGCTGTGGACCAAAGCCGAAGCGAGCTTCGACGGCGAGTTCCTCAAGTTCCCCGCGGTGAAATGCTATCCCAAACCGGTCCGCAAGCCGCATCCGCCGGTTCTGATCGGAGCCACCGGCGGCGGCGCGGCGCGCGACCGGGCGCTGCGAGACACAGTCGCGATCGGTGATGGATGGGCTCCGCTGGCGCTCACTCCCGACGTTCTCGCAAGCGAGGCCGGCAAGCTGAAAAAATTGTGCGCGGAGGCCGGGCGCGATTACAACTGCCTCGAAATCGCGATGTTCGCCCCGGTGGTAAACGGCGAGCCAAGGCGGGTGCGCGAGCAATATCAGGAAGCCGGGGCGCACCAACTAATCTTCATTCTCGACTCGCCCGCACCGGATACCTGGGAGCGGCAACTGACGGACCTCGCCAAGACGTGGCTCGGCTGAGATCTCGTGACATTGCCGGAGTTACCTTACGAGAACGGGGACATCAGGGGAGTTTGTAATGTCGACGAATCTTAGTGTTTGAGAAGCGGGACATCAGCGACGCCGAACTGATCCGATTGGCACTCTGCAATGCGAGTTGGGGTTATGACCGCTCTGAGACTCGGCGTAGTAAAGCGCCTCTATCAATGTGTGGCTGTTTCAGATTCAGATCGAAATTTCTCGAGAGGAAGCCAGGGGGGTCATCGAAATGGGAAGGCTTGATAATAAGGTCGCTATAATAACCGGCGCGGCGAGCGGCATGGGCCGCGCGACTGCAATCCGTTTTGCCGGCGAAGGCGCCGCAGTCGTGGTTGCGGACCTGAATGAAGAAGGCGGCGCCTCGACGTTGCGTCAATGCAGGGAGAACGGAGGCCGCGCCGTCTTCCAGAGGGCCGACGTCGCAGCAGAGGCAGACGTCGAAGCGCTGATAGGGCGCGCGGTCAGCGAATTCGGCCGTCTCGACATCACCTTCAATAACGCCGGCTTGATCGGGGCGGTCGGTCCGCTGGAGGCGATCACCGCCGACAGCTGGGACCGCACCCATGCGATTCTCCTGCGCGGCGTATTCTTCGGCATCAAGTATTCGATTCCCGAGATGCGCAAGGCGGGAGGCGGCTCGATCATCTCCACCGCTTCGATCGCCGGAATGCAGGGAGGCTTTGGTCCCACGATTTACAGCGCCGCGAAGGCGGGCGTAATCAATCTCACCCGTTGCGCCGCAGTCGAATTGGGCAAGGATCGCATACGTGTCAATTGCATCTGCCCGGGCGGCATCAATACCCCGATCGGAGGTGCTACCAGCGAACGCAGCGAGCGGGCTTTGGCCGAGGCGCAACCGATTCGGCGCGCCGGCCAGCCTGAGGATATCGCCAATATGGCGTTGTTCCTGGCCAGCGACGAATCGGAGTGGATCACGGGAACAGCAATGCTGGTCGATGGCGGCTTCATGGCCCGGGCTCAGTCGTTCGGCAGCTTTTCGAGCGCGGAATGGAGCGGATCGGTCGGATTCGTGGGCCCATCGTTCCAGTTGCGCTGACGGCCCGGCCCGCGCCTCCGAGCCGAACGCGCTTCTACGCATCCGCAAAGCGGTATGTGACGATTCTGCAGGTTGCGTTCCCAAGTGCATTCAGCTGTGGATTAATTTAAGCTGTATACCTGCTTTCATCGCAGCTGGCGATGTTTCGCCCAAGAAGCGTCATCGCTGTCAGCAGGCGCGAAAGCGAACCGACTTCGTTTGGCGCGGAGAGGATTCCTGCCAAAACTGCAAAATCTCGCTCCGTTCCTCGCTCTCCAGTGCGCTCAGAATGGAAAATCCCCCGCCTTTCGCCCGATCTTTCAGCCTTCTCCAGATTGTATGCTAGATCTACAGGCTGTGTGGCGGATGTCGCAGTCTGCTGCGAACCCTTCTCTGCTTCAAATTCCCTGATAAGCAGGGAAAATACAGGGAATTTCTCCAATTCTGGTCGTCCGTTGGTCGACTTTGCGGCGAAAACACGTTGTCCACGCTATGGTTTTTTCGAAATTCCCTACTCGACGGAACAGGGAGTCTTTGATTTGCGAAGAGGGAATTCTTTCGGCCTATCAGGGAATTCTCAAGGCGGATCAGCGAAACTCATCTAAGTACCCTGAATTAGGAACACTAATACCTTTTGGCCCTGATTCGGTTGACACCATGCGGCAGTTGACAAAAGGACATTTTCCGCACGGGAACGATTTATAGAGGATTAGTTTCATTAATTCAGAAACAACGTTCTAACGCTGTGGTCTCCGGTCCGCTGATCATCGTTTTGACAACTCTGACCTGGCGTAGCGACGGACTCGAGGACCTTCAGAAATCGAAGCAGACGCGGCATCGGTGAGCACAAGTCCGACCCCAATGCCAGCCAGCGTACCGCGTTCAATGAATTCGCGCCGCCCGATTGACCAATGTGAATTCTTCATTGCACCGGAACCTTTTCGCGCTGGAGTTCTAGGTCTGCCGGCACGGACACCCGCAACCGTTCACGAGGCGATTCAAATGGTGATCGACACGCAGGCTGACGGCAAACTTTTCATGGCCACGCGTCGCATCCTGAAAGACCCTAAACATTAGAATCTGTCACCCACACGATGAGTCTTTTGCTGCCCGCCTCACAAACCTACGGATGCGCCTGTGACGCGATTTCGCTACCCCTGCACCGAGGAGTCGCTTTTCGCATTGAAGCGTCATTGCGTTCAATTCGAGACTAGATTCGGTTCAACGTGAAGAGCGGGATCTCGCGTTTGGTTTTGGCCTGATAATCGTTAAAGAACGGCATTATCTTGGCCTGCGCGTCGAAGAGTCGCTTGCGTTCCGCACCTGAAACCTGAACCGCGCGCGCCTGATACTTTTCGGTGCCGACCTCGACCGTCACCACGGGATTTCTGACCAGGTTGTGATACCAGGGCGGATTCTTGGGAGCGCCGCCGTACGACGCGATAATCACGACACGATCGCCGTCGCGCGAGTAGCATAATGGGCGTATCAGCGTGCGGCCGGTCTTCGCGCCGGTCATCGTGATGAGCACGATCGGCATCCCCTCCATCGCGCCGCCAACCTTGCCCTGATTCGCGCGAAACTCCTTGATCACGGCCTGATTGAGTTTGTCGATTGCGCCTGGATCCGCGACCAAACGGTCAGCATTCATATCTTCGGCTGTAATTGCCATTTTGTTGGCCTCCACGATCCCCGATGCGTGCGGGAAGGGTCAGACTGTGTTGTCAGCCACAGCGATGCCAACTTGTCAAGAAAGGCACTGTTTGACTAGGGACAAGAACCGCCCGAAAGAAATCTGAAAAGCGGGATTCCTCGCGCGGCAGACATGTCTTAATTGGGACGCATTTCGCAGACTCGCCTGCACGCGTCGCGTGGAAACGCTTTGCTGGTGTGTCAGACGCGCGGGGATGACAAAAAATCTAAAGTCAATTATCTGGGAGCACGGTATCGGGCCTCGGTGTACGACTGAACGAAATTTAACGCAGTAAGCCCCGAAGGTTGAGTTGCGCTCGCGTTGACGGTTACTCGGGAATCCTTCATCTCGGGAACGCCCTGCCATTTTACGGAAGCAGGCGCAAAGTGCTTTCTACGCATCACAGGGAATGGCCCTGGCTAACCCCGAATTTTTGCGGAGCACAGGGGTATTTGTCTCATCTTAATCGTCGCAAGGAGCGGTGATGGTTCACAGGTTTATTAGTTGCACGCCGCTGCTTGACCATTTTGTCGGATAACTCCAAACACAGCCCGCAAACCGAGATGGCGCAGCGCGCGAAACTGGTGACTACTGTATGATCGACAAAATGAGCTTTCTGACACGACCTCGACTCGGACGTCTTTCATTCGCGTTCTTCGCGAGTTTACTGATGGTAGGTTCGCCGTTGCTCGACGGCTGCGGCAAACCGGCCGATGCACCCCCGGCATCGACCGATGCACAAGCGAGCCCAAGTGTGGCCGCGTCACTAGCCCCTGCCGCGGCTCCCGCCAGTCCTACGGCTCCGCCGGAGGCGGCTCCCGCTCGCCGAGATGGCGCCGCCCGGACCTCCGCCCGCGATGGCCAGTGCGGAAGAGCTGCAGGAGCTGGTCTCGCCGATCGCGCTCTATCCCGACGTGCTGGTCGCCCAGATCCTGGCCGGATCGACCTATCCAACCCAGGTCGTGGAGGCCGCTCGATGGGTCAAGGAAAACCCCAACCTGACCGGCGACCAGTTGGCCGCGCAAGTGAATCCGCAACCGTGGGATCCGAGTATCAAATCGCTGACCCAGTTTCCCTCGGTGCTCCAGACCATGAACGACAGCCTGGCGTGGACCTCGGCGTTGGGCGAGGCCTACTACAACCAGCCGGCCGACGTGATGAACGCGATTCAGACGATGCGCAACCGCGCGATCAACGCCGGCACCCTCAAGGACACTCCGCAGCAGAAGGTTGAGCTGCAACCCGCGGTCGGCTGATCAGTTCTGAAAGCGGGCAAGGCTCGTCACCGCAGCAGACCGTGATCATCCAGCCGGCCCAGCCAACCACCGTCTATGTGCCGCAGTACAATCCTGCCACCGTGTATGGCGCGCCGGTGCAATCGCCACCCGGCTACACCGGCACCGAAATGTTGACGGCCGGGCTGCTGTCGTTCGGCGTCGGGATGCTCGTGGGTTCGCTGATCAACAACAATCACAACGATTGGAACTGCAATTGGGGCGGCGGCTCCGTCCACTACAACAACAACGTCTATGTCTCGCACACGAATGTAGTACCCGGGCGTGGTGGCTACTATCCGGCGGGCGGCTACCCGCGCCCCCCCTACGGCGGCGCTTATCCACCGGGGCGTTATCCCGCCGGCGGTTATCCGCGTCCGCCCGCCGCGGGCTACCCGCGGCCTTATCCCGCCACGCGACCCGCTGGCAATGTCCCTTCCACTCGCCCAGCCTACAACGCGGCCATACCGGCCACTCGTCCGTATGACAAGGCGCAAGCAAAACAGCTCGCGGCTAACAATCCGAACATTACAAAGCCAAATTTCCCGCAACCTTCGACCCTGCCGAACAACCCTACGGGAGCGAATCCAAATCGGAAGGCTTCGAAGAATCGACCAGCTCAACCGGCGAACTTGCCAGCGCAATCAGCGAAGCTGCCGGCGCAGAGCGTGAATCGGCCAGCCGCGGATCGGTCCGCGAATAATCGCCCAGCCGGCAAGCCCGCCACCGGCAACTTTGGCAACGATCCCAAGCGCGGCTACGGCGGCGCCAATAGCAGTGGCGCAAAGGCCGGCGCGCTTGGCGGCGTCCAACCCGGTGGCCTCGCCCAAGCCTCGAGCGACCGCGGACAGGCGAGCATGGGCGGAAGGAACAATCGCCAGTCGCTCGGCGGCGGTGGAGGAGGCGGCCAACCCCGACGGGCGGCGGTGAAGGTGGTGGAGGTGGTGGGGGTGGCGGCGGTGGAGGCGGTCGGAAACGCCGCTAACGCGCCGCGAAGCGTTATAACTCCGCTGACATTCGCTGACGCCCGTAGGCCGAAGAGTGATGGCAGTGACGGGCTTAAAGGGCGTATACAGGGCCGAAGCCGATAGGATTCGTCACGACGAGTGACGTTTCAAACCGTGAACCAAGAGCTTGCGACTGAGACCGAGAACAAACCATGCCGAACTTGAAGATCAGATGGGAGCGAATGTGAATCCCACGCGAAGTTCCGTCGCGATCACAACGTCAGATCGATTGCGTGGAACCCTCCGCGCTTCCCCACACTCACCCTGCTGACGTGGAAAGCGCATACCCCTACTCGCACTGATGATCTGCGGAGTGCTGATCGCCGCGAGTGCCTTCGCGCAGGATTCCGCCGCGCAGCAGGTGTTCAAGTCGCCCGCGGCCGCCGCAATCGCATTCGCCAACGCGGCAAAGAGCAACGACATGGACGCACTCGGATCGATTCTCGGCAGCGACGGAAAAGAAATCCTGTCGTCAGGCGATCCAGTCGCCGACCATAACGCGCGCGACAAATTTGCCGCCAAGTATGCCGAAATGCATCGACTCACGTACGACGATCAAGGACGCGTGATCCTATACCTGGGTGCGGAGAACTGGCCGCTGCCGATTCCGTTAGTCAAGCAAAACGGCGGATGGGCGTTCGACACCGCGGCGGGAAAGAAGGAGCTGCTCTATCGCCGAATCGGTCAGAATGAACTATTCACGATCGGAGTGCTCGATGACCTGGCTAATGCGCAGGGCGATTATGCCAGTGAGGTGCGCGATGGCGGCAGTGCGACTCAGTACGCGCAAAAGATCGTGAGCGACGCGGGAGAGCATAACGGACTGTACTGGCCAGTGGCCGAAGGAGAGCCGGAAAGTCCCATCGGGCCGCTAATCGCAAAGGCTACGGCGGAAGGCTACAAGAAGGAAGGTTCCGCACCCGTTCCATTTCATGGTTACTACTACAGGGTGCTCACGCGACAAGGTAGAAATGCCCCCGGTGGTGAGAAGAACTACATACAGTGACGGCAAGATGACCAACGGCTTCGCGTTTCTGGCCTATCCCGCAGAGTATCGTTCATCGGGCGTGATGACCTTCATGATCAATCAGGATGGAGTGGTCGTGCAGAAGGACCTGGGAACTGACACAAGTACGATCGCGTCTGAGATGAGCGACTACAACCCGGACCACAGCTGGGATCAAGTAGTCGAGCGATGATGTGCCCGGAGCACTCGGGCGGAGCCGACGCACCGTTATAGCCCACTTGATTATATGATCTTTGTTGCAGAGTAATTATCGCACCTTCGCTGGTCGGAACGATATATTGCAACCGCTATTCATCGAGGACGCAGCGTATTGCGGACTGGCTGCTGTATTTGAGGTGCCGAAGCTCGATTGCCGAGGCGTTCCAACGCGCGTTGCATTTAGCGTATAGGTTTCTCCAATAGCCAGATCCGCTGCGATGAACTGGATATCTTGAATAATCTGATACACCACCTGATTAGTGATATTGCGCAATCCGGATTTGGTGCCGATCGGCATGCGGGACGCTGTCGGTACGGAATCTTGATAGCGGACTACCGGAATCGATCCGACTGCGAGCATGTTCTCAGCAGCCAGCGTCGGCTGCGGCGCGGGGACAAACATATTTGATAAGGGTCGGCCCAGATCGAGGGGCCGGGTTGGTTCGAGCTGGGCCGCGGGGTCGAACCCAGCACAGCTCGAACTTCAACGATACCGAGGTGCCCGCACAAACTATGCGACCGTGACGGTACCTTCGTCCAGCCGATACTCATTCCATTCGTGCTATGAAGGTCCGCGATCATCCATTCGCGGCACGCTTGTTGTAGCAGAACGGTCACATCGAGCGCGCCATCGGCTCGATTCGGCAGGAAAGCCCCGATCATCTTGTCGTCCTCGACGAAGCGCAGCTGCGTCGGATTCTGAGAAATTACGCTCTGAAAACAGGGAGCAGCCCTAGCCTTGCAGCGGCGATACGGTGGACAGGCGAGAGCAATTTCCTCATCCGAACAGCTTCCAACAAACGGTCGAACTTTCGGTCCGCCCGTCCACGCCTTAATCACCCGCGTGACTCATCGCTCGTTGCTCTCTAATCTGCTGGAGAATCTGTGCAAGGTTGTAGCTGGCGGGATGGGATGTTCGTTCTGGCGAGCCATCGCAGGAAGGCTGGCTCGCACCGCAATTCATCGGTTCGACTTTAAGCGGTGTATTCGAGGATGCGTGAATCACGAAGTACGGCATCTTCACCAATGTGGGGTAGACAGCCAAATGGATTCGAGATACGCGGAAGACAACCCCTCGAAAGGAGAGCATTTTTCATGTATTTCACCGACGATTCGTTGCTGCCGGAGAATCAGGAACCCTTAATGATAACCGCGGCGCCCTGGGGACCGGCGTGGCTTCCGAGCGACTATCCGGAAGATATCGCCGTAAGCTGGGACGACCAGATCCAGAAGGCAGTCGATTGCTACAACGCCGGAGCCACGATCCTGCATATACATTGCCGCGATCCTCAGACCGGCAAGGTTTCCAAAACTCTCGACCATTACGGCTTATTTGCTCGAGCGCCTGCGCAAGGCGGTGCCCAAGATGGTACTGCAACTTGGCGGTTCGATTTCTTTCGCCCCGGCCGGCGAGGGCGAGAAGGCAAAGTGGCTCGGTTATGACACCAGCCACATGCTCGCGGAGATCACGCCCAAGCCCGACCAGGTGACGGTCGCGATCGGCACATCCTTGTACGATGTAACTTCCCTGATGTCCCGGACGACGTTCAAGGCACGGCGCTGGTGGATCCAAAGGTGGCCTGGGGATGGGCGCAGATGGTTGCCGACTCGACGCCCGAGTTCTACATCGAGCACCTCAAGCGGCTGCGCAAGAACGACATCCAGGCCTACTTTGCGCTTGGCCAGGTTCACCAACTGGAAATCGTCGAGCGCCTGATCCGCCGAGGTCTCTACATGGGGCCGATGAACGGTTTCTTCAGCATGGTCGGCGGAGGCGTCGCCGGCGCCAATCCATTCGATCTGATGGAGTTGATTCGGCGCACCCCGCACGGCTCGCGCTTTACCTATCAGTCCGTGATGCGGCTGGATTGGCCGATCCAGAACATTTGTATTGCGCTCGGACAGCATACGCGCTGCGGTATCGAGGACAATCTGTGGGGTTCGCGCAAGGGCGAGCGGATGCCCACCGTTAAGCAAATTGAAAAGCAGGTAAGGATGGCGCGCGAACTGGGCCGCGAGATCGCGACCGCCGAAGACGCCCATCGGATTATGAAAATCGGGACGTGGTACAACAGCGTCGAGGAAACGCTTTTTAACCTTGGCTTGCCACCGAATCGCAAGGAAGGCCAACAGGGCTTCCGAGTGTATGAAACCGAGGGCAAGCTTCCCACGCACGTGTCCGGCTCGGACGGGCATCCCCTTGCCGAGTAGCGCCGGCGACTTCTGACTCGGCGCCGGAACGAGCATGACGGAACAAGCGGCGAAGGTTACGTCGGAGATCGATGTCGCGAGGACACTCGAACTCGAGCGAACCCATATCGCCTACGAACAGTCAATGATGACGTGGATCCGGACGGCGATCGCGCTAATTACCTTCGGCTTCACCATCTATAAGTTTTTTCAGCTCGAGCTGCCGGGGCGTGCGGAGAAAGCCCGTCTGCTGGGGCCTCGCGAGTTCGCGCTTATGCTAGTCGGTCTGGGTCTCGTTTCGCTGGTCCTGGCCACCCTGGAGCACCGCCGCAGCCAGCGGGTCCTCAAGCAGCAATGGCCCGATTGTCCCCGCTCGTTGGCGCTGTGGCTGGCCGCCATGATCTCGATTCTCGGAACTCTAGCCTTTCTTGCAATGATCTTTCGGCAGTAACCTATTTCCAGCGAGAAGAATGCAATGACCAACAAGAACCAACACCGGAAACGGGTCCGTGGGACGCGGCGCTGGCGCAAATCCGCGAATGGGATCCCGAGTGGGCGGACGCTTGCGTGAAGATGACGACCAATCCGTGGAGCTCGGCGTGTCTTACCTCGCAAGATCGATCGAGTTGATCAGCCTCGCGATAAATGCGGCGTGCACCAACCTCAATCCAGACGGCACGCGCCGGCACATCCGCGCCGCACTTGAAGCCGGTGCGACCCGCGAAGAGATTCTGTTCGTCCTCAAGGCCGGCGTCGCTCATGTCGATCCATTCGTGCAGCCTCGGCGCGCCGATACTTCTCGAGGAAGCGAAAGCGGCGGGCGTGACGCCGAGCGTCCAAGCACGCGGCCGACTACGCCAGCCTGCGACGCGATGCGGGCGGTCGGACAATGGAATACGGCATGGGATCCGTTCTTCGAGCTCGATCCGGCGTGGACCGATCAGTTCTTTGCCACCGCGATCCCGATGTACAAGAGCGGCGTGATGTCGCCCAAGGAGGTCGAGCTCCTCAGCATCGCCTGCGACGCGTCCTTCACGCACATGTACGCGCCGGGCACGCGCCGCCATATCAAGGCGGCGCTAAAGCTCGGCGCGACGATGGAAGAGATCATGGAGGTGCTGAAGCTCTGCGTCGTCCAGGGCGTTCAGTCGTGCAATCATGGGCGTGCCGATTCTCGCCGAGGAGATTGCGAAGTTCGCAAAAGCGAGGTAGCGAGCCAACGGGTTATTCAAAATGAGCGACTATCATTTCGGCAATCCCATTACTGGACTGCGGATTTGAAAAGGCTGCAGTGAGTGCCCGACCGGTCGATTTTCCAACCCGCTGGCCTTCGGGCTGCGCGAAGGCCATGTGACTCATATGAGTGTTTTCGTATGAGCAGCGGGGCCAATCATGCGAGGTGATAAGAAATCTATGGACCGCCAACGAAGCCTTACGACGCGCCTGCGTTGTATCGTCCTTGCTGTACCGCAGCATGAACCGTGGACGCGCAGAAGGACACCGACCGATGAAGCACAAATTGGGGAGACTCGCGACTCGACCCTCGATGTCCGCCGGTCGAATCTTCCACCCCATTGGTATTCTGACCGCACCCAGGCCAGAGGCTCAATTTAGGCGCTCTAGGACGAGCAGCGGGGTCCGTCATGCAAGGAGATAGGAAGTCTATGAATCATCAGCGAAGCCTCATCATCCGCCGCCATCTCGTCCTTGCTGTACTGCAGCAGGGCATGACCATCGTACTATGTCTGCTGGCGGCCGTCACCGCCAACGCCCAGCAAATCAATGGTGTCCCGGGTTCGCCGGCTCCACCGTGACGCTCGACGGGAAACAACTCCCGCCGCCACCGATGCCGTTTGGCGGTGTGATCAAGGAAAGCGCCAAGGATTCCAAGCCGTGGTGGCCGCCGCGCGTCGTGCCGCCCAAGGGCGCGCCCAACGTCCTCCTCATCATGACCGACGACCAGGGCTACGGCGTTTCGGGCACCTTCGGCGGCGTCATCCCGACGCCCGCGCTGGATCGCATCGCCAAGGCGGGATTGCGTTACACCCAATTCCATTCCACTGCGCTGTGCTCGCCCACGCGCGCGGCCCTGATCACTGGCCGCAACCATCACTCGGTGGGTTTTGGCGTGATCGGTGAAATGTCCACCGGTTATCCGGGCTATGATTCTGTCATCGGGCCGGAGAGCGCCACCATCGGCACGATCCTCCGGGACAACGGTTATGCCACGTCGTGGTTCGGTAAGAACCACAACACCCCTACCTATCAGTACAGCGAAGCCGGTCCCTTCGACCAATGGCCGGTCGGGATGGGTTTCCAGTATTTCTACGGATTCATGGGCGGCGAGACCGACCAGTGGACGCCCTATCTTTATCGCAATACGACCCCGGTGTTTCCGTGGATCGGCAAGCCCGGCTACAACCTCACCACCGATCTGGCGGACGACGCCATCAAATACTTGAGCGGTTTGAACGCGGCCGCACCCGACACGCCGTTCTTCCTGTATTACGTGCCTGGCGGCACGCACTCGCCGCACCAGCCGACCAAGGAGTGGATCGATAAGTTCAAGGGCAAGTTCGACATGGGCTACGAAAAGTTGCGCGAAGTGATCTTCGCCAACCAGAAGCGGCTCGGCGTGATCCCGCCGGATACCCAGCTCACCCCGTGGCCGGACGGGCAGGCCGCGTATGGTGGCGCAAAGCTGCCGCAGGTGGGACTCGCTCTCGGCTGATCCAGAAGAAGCTCTACGCGCGCGAGGCCGAGGTCTTCGCCGCCTACGCCGCCTACACCGACCATGAGATCGGCCGCGTGATCCAGGAGGTTCAGGACGAGGGCAAACTCGACAACACGCTGATCATCTACATCGTCGGCGACAATGGCACCAGTGCCGAAGGCACGCTGGAGGGCACGTTCAACCAGATGACCGCCTACAACGGCATCCTGACGCTCCCGGAGGCCGTGCAGATGTTGCACTATGCGGACTGGGGCTCGGACAAAACCTATCCGCACATGTCGGTCGCATGGTCGTGGGCGTTTGATACGCCGTTCAAGTGGACCAAGCAGGTAGCGTCGCATTTCGGCGGCACCCGGCAGGGTCTGGCGATTTCATGGCCCGGTCATATCACACGATGTCGGTGGCATCCGCTCGCAGTTCCACCATGTCATCGATATCGTTCCTACGATCCTCGAAGCCACCGGCATCAAGGCGCCTGACGAGGTCAATGGCATCAAGCAGAAGCCGATTGAAGGCGTGAGCATGGCCTACACGTTCGACAAAGCAAATGCCAATGCACCGTCGAAGCACGATACGCAGTATTTCGAGATGTTCGCCAACCGCGCGATTTACCACGACGGTTGGATTGCCGCGACGACTCCTCCCGCCGCGCCGTGGATCCTGGGGACGGCCAAGCTGCCCGACATCAATGACTACAAGTGGGAGCTCTACAACATCGCCGAAGACTACTCGGAGTATAACGATCTCGCCGCGAAGATGCCGGACAAGCTGAAGGAGATGCAGGCGTTATTCCTGACCGAAGCCGCGAAATATCAGGTCCTCCCAATAGACAACTCGATCCTCTCGCGCCTCGTGACGCCGCGACCGAGCGCGGTCGCCGGGAAAACTGTTTTCACCTACACGGGTGAGAATGCCGGCATTCCTATCGGTAATGCTCCCAGCATTTTGGACAAGGACTACACCATCACCGCCGAAGTGACGATTCCCTCAGGCAAGGCCGAAGGGATGATCGTGACGCTGGGCGGCCGCTTCGGCGGCTACGGCCTCTACCTGCTCAAAGGCAAGCCGGTCTTCGACTACAACCTTCTCGACCTCAAGCATTATCGTTGGGAAGGCGGCGTTGGCGGCCACGACTGGTTAGCCGACGGGCTCAAACCGGGTAAGCACACGATCGTGTTCGACTTCAAATACGCCGGACCCGGCGCTGGCAAAGGTGGTACCGGAGTACTCACGGTTGACGGCAAGGAACTGGCGCGCAAGACGATCCCGCACACGATTCCGTTTCTCATGGCGATCGATGAATCCTTCGACATCGGGAGCGATACGCGCACCGGTGTGAACGACGATTACAAACTGCCGTTCCGTTTCACCGGAACGATCAACAAACTGACCTTCAAGCTCGGGCCGTCGCAGTTGCTGCCGACCGATCAGAAAGCCGCTGAAGACGCCGCGAAGAGCGCGGATAACTAGGCCCTGATCGCATATGTGCTAGGAAGACAATCCGCAGTGACCGCCTGGCTCGCATCGTAGACGCACTTGCTTCGGGTGCGGGCGGCGACACCTGGTCAGTGATCGCCCGATCGCCGGATTCCGTGACCGGGCGTAACTGGTTGACCGCGTTCACAAACGGCGTGAAGTCTGCACCAGTAACACGATGAGCTGTTGGCGCACGATCAGATTCTCGACCGAAAAGCCGCGCGCCGCGACAACCGCGGCCGAATAGCGAGCAGCAGTTGGGTCAGAAGCGCGACCATCGGTTACCATAGACCCACCGAGTATCACCCTTGATGGGCTTTTCGGGGAGGAACACGAACTCTACGAACTCGAGTGAACGAGTCGCCACCCCTCCTTCCAGAGAAGAGCCCCTTGGAGCCCCCTGTCCCGGCTAAAAACTCCTGAAAGGCTCAGAAGTCTAGAGTTTTCGGATTCGCTGCCATAGTGTTCTGGCCATGCTTGAGCATGCACCCCTGCATAGTCGCGGCTATTGCCCGCCGATTCGGGCGCGCGGGCTGAACGCCGGATATCACGACCTGATTGCGGCCTTCCGCAAAGTCGCTGTGCCGGAGCATGTTCAGTCCGGTTCGATCGTTTTACCTTTGCGACTCGGCTAAGGCCGTCCGAGTCGGGAGAGTCGGTACTTTATATCTACAGTAGGACGCTTCCTCGCTGCGGACCACGACCCATTTTCCTGCAAGTCAAAGAAGCGAGAGCTTCCGTGCTCGAACCCTACCTCGGGACGAGCGTGCTCGAGAACGAAGGCAATTGCTTAGTTGCAGGTCAGCGTTTGTTGCAATCGGCCATCGATATATTTTGGGCTGGACGCGGGGGGCCAGTAGACGCGACGTTTATGTTCGCCAACTGCGCGAAATGAAGATGAGCGCGACTATCGAAGACTTGGATTTCGACATTCATGTGCATACGCTCGAATTTGTGGCTGGTGTCAGGCGCGGCCTGGCAAATGGTCTGCTGTTCCTCAGTAAGATTCATTCAGCAATATGGCCCATCCCGAGAAGTCTTTCCTCGCTCGCTGAAAGGTGGCGGTCGATTTCGTTTACACTACCTATCCCGGACCCTGCCTGATATGCCAGCACTCTTGCCGAGAAGAAATTGCAAACTGCGGAATCGTGGCCGAGGGAGGGTCGTGCGCATCCCTAGCGAGTCGGACAGCATTCACGACACTATTGAGGCAAATCCAGGTGAGTCGGTTGATGTTGCCGGCCCGGGCGATCGACTAGCCGCCTACCTGCAGTCCCTCGTCGCTCGGGCATCCACGCCGCCGAAGTTAAGAATTATCCGAGGAAGTGAGCGAAATCGCGGGTGCGCAGTTCCTGTCTGCTCCACGCCGCCGCACTTACATCGAGATTAGTCTGGTAGTGTGCGGCGAGTTAGAGTCAGCGTGGCTGGCGAATTCGCTCGATCAATTGACGCCACGTCGACCGGACGTCCCAAACCATCAGCTCTCCTCTACTCATCCTTTGAGCAGCGGTCGCGCTTCCGATCGCACCCGGCGCGATGCTAGCCTCCGATTCGGCGCCGGGCGCCGGCGGAAATATCACCAGGAGATCCTTGCGATGATCGTTCTATACACCACCGAACGCGATTATTCGTGGGGCACGCTTCGCTCCACCCACGCGAGCAAGACCAAGGTCGTGCTCGTCGAAAAGCGCATCCCATATCGAATCGAGAATCTGCCGCCCGGCCACTTGTGGAAGAAGCCTCCCGAGATGGTGGCGCGTCATCCGCTCGGAAAGGTGCCGTATATCGAAGACGGCAAACTCACGATTTACGATTCCAGCGTGATCGACGAGTACCTCGAAGAGCGATTTTCCTGGCCGCGCCTGATGCCGCCTGGCGACGCTATCGCACGCGCAAAAATTCGCATGATCGAGCAATACGCCGACGAGGCACTCCTGGTTGGCAACCTGCCGCCGATCTGGATGCCGTACTGGAGCGAGCCCGACAAGCGCGACACCGAGCGGATGGAGAAAGGCCGCGAAGGACTGCGATCACGCGATCTTCCGTACATCGAAAAATTACTGTCCGAGGGGCCCGTTGGCGGCTACATCTGCGGTGATTTCTCGCTCGCCGACGTGAGCATGATGGTGCTGGCGATGGTGCTGGAGGTTGACGGCATGCCGTCGGACAAATTCCCGCTGGTCGAACGTTATCTTGATTTCCTGCGCGCGAGGCCGAGCTACCGCTCGATCAGCCCGCGGACCAAGGTCGCCGATGCGGCCGCGTCAAAGCCGGCGATGTAATTCAGGCGTTTTCCGAGGTCCAAAGGCGAGTTGCCAAGCTGACCGAAGAATTGGTGTTTGACGACAACCTCTCGCTCAGTATCGTCCTCCGGCCCGACGTCTCAGGAATGCGCCCAAAGGATTGCACTATAGCCTGCGAACGAAAGCTCGCGCTGCAACATTCCCATACCTGTGGAGCCGCCATAGCGACCTCGCAGCCCTTGACAGCTAAAAGTCCGGCGTCATTTGTACGTTCTTATCAGCCTAGTTCGCCGAGCAGCGCTGAGGCTTCCTTGAAATCGGCGTCTTCGATTCCCTCATTGATGCGCGCGACTACAGGCACGAGCCTCGCTTTTGCTTCGTCTGGCCGGCCATGCCGACCAAGAAAACGCGCGAAGCTGGTTGCGGCACGCAGCTCCAATGACAGCGCTTCCTGATGGACTGCCAACTCCATTGCGTGCTGAAAGCTGCCCTCTGCCTCCCCCTTGGCGTCGCTGTGCAGGGCGAGCAATTCACCACGCAGTCGCCAGAGCTCCGCTTCGTGTATATGCTGGCCGCTAGTTTCGATTCCGTTGAGTGCTTCCGCCACGAGCGCGAGGCCCTTGTCCGGCTCACGCACCTTGAGGTATGACTCCGCAAGCAGGTTCAGCGCGTAGCTGTAAATCAATTCGCCGCCGGTCTCCCGCAGGGTCTTCATGGCGTCGAGCATCCGGACTATCCCGGCGTCGTGGTTGCCTTCGCCGACGAGCACTCGTCCAATCACCATGGACCCTACCGCCGACCAATAAGGAAAGCCGTTCTCGCGGGCGATCTCGACTAGTGATTCAGCCTGCGGCCGGATGCTGGTGTAGTCACCACGGAAGTGAGCGAGAGCGATCGCATACATCAAGGCAAAGGCCATGCTGAAGGGCCTGCCCAATCGGGTCGCCAGCGCGAGAGCTTGTTCGGCGCGCACGTGGGCTTGATCGGGGCACCCGGTCATCCACAACGTCCACGACAGATGGCATCGTGACGGCACTACTAAAGCCTCATGCATGGGCAGGTATCGCGCGATGTCTCGATCATAGATCGCGATGGCCTGCTCCAGGTGTTGTCGAGCGAGGCCGAATTCGCCCCGCCACAAGCAGGTCGAACCGAACGCCGAATGCGCACCCGCTTCGGCCACCGCGCTATTCACAAGGCGCGACAGATTGAGAATCTTCTCCGCCAATTTGATGGCATCGTGTAAGCGATTGCGTGAGAGATTGAAACCCCACAGCCCGAACATCACCGCGAACATCTCCGGTCCTTCGCCAATACGCTGACACAGCGTCAGCCCGCGATTCAGGCAATCTGCGAGGTCGGCGCTGGCAAAGCCCTGAGTTGCGGCCAGCAACGGACCGCGGATTCCCTGAATCGCAATTTCTTCCCGGTCACGTTCAAGCGAGTCCGGCATCCCGGCCAGCAGTCCGAGCGCCTCGTTGACGTAGCGGATAGAGTCATCATAGGCCGACCGCGTCCGCGCCTGCACCGCCGCAAGCCGCAGAAACCCGACCGCCTTGGCCGCATTGCCACCACGGCCGTAGTGATGCGCTAATGCGGCGAGATGATCATCAAGCTTTTCGGCGAAGAGCTCCTCGATCGCCGCCGCCGCCCGCCCGTGGATCTCGCGGCGTCGCTCGAACAATACGGAGTTGTAGGCGACCTCCTGCGTGAGTGCATGTTTGAAGGTGTATTCGCTTTCCGGAAACGCCGGCTTCTCATAGATGAATTCGCCGAGTTGCAACTTGGCCAGCCCGCGAGTGAGCTCGTCTTCTGAACGCCGAGCCACGCGGCGCACCAGCCCGAGTGAAAATTCCTCGCCGATCACAGCGAGTGTCTGCAACAATTCCTTCTCGCCTGACGTCAGCTGATCGATTCGCGCGGCCAGGATGCCTTGCACTGTAGGTGGAATCTGCATCGACGCCAGCGGCTTGGTCAGTTTCACCGTACCATTGCGGGTCAACACGCCTTGGTCGAACAGTGCCCGCACCATTTCCTCCATGAAGAATGGATTACCCTCGGTCCTCGCTGCGATAACGTCTTTGACGCCCTGCACTTCGTCGGCGTCGCCCACCAGCTCGCAAAGCATCTCAGCGGCATTTTGGCGCCCGAGCGGATCGAGCCGTAACTGAGTGTAATAGGTCTTATTACCCCAGTGATGTGCGTATTCAGGGCGGTAGTTAACCATCATCAGAATATGCGCGGTGCCGATGCTGTCGGTGAGAAGCTCGAGCAGCGCCTGGGTCTCAGCATCAACCCAGTGTAGGTCTTCGAAAATGAGTAGCAGAGTATGATCGAGGCTCTCGCGATGGATCAGCGTTTTGATCGCATCACGTGTACGGCGGCGTCTGACATTGGATTCCATGTCATCCAGCGGGCTTCCGCCGTCTTGCACTCCTAGCACGGCGAATAGATATGGCATCGCCTCTTCGAGCGCGCGGTCGAGCGCGAGCATTCTTCCGGTGATCTTTTCACGCCGTATACGTTCGTCGTCCTGATCGGTAATGCGGAAATAGTTCTTCAGTAGCTCTATGATCGGGAGGTAAGCCGAGGCGCGTCCATGGGAGACGGAAAAAGCTTCCATCACGAAACCGTCGCTCTGTGACATCAGCTTGAATTCGTGAAAGAGGCGCGATTTGCCAACGCCTGCTTCGGCCACGGCGGCAACGATCTGCCCGCGCCCGCCGCGCGAGAGTGCAAAAGCACGCTGGAGTTGCTCGATCTCCTGATCGCGGCCGACAAATTTCGCCAGCCCGCGTTGAGCCGAGATTTGAAGCCGCGTACGCAACGCGCCGAGCCCGAGCACCTCATAAACGTTTACTGGCTCACTCACACCCTTGACGCGGGTCGGACCCAGTGCTTTGAGCTCGAAGTAGCCAGCCGTAAACTTCCGAGTTGCCTCGGTGATGGCGATCGAGCCAGTCGGTGCCAAGGTTTGCATCCGCGCGGCGAGACTCGTCGAGTGACCGATAGGGGTGTACTCGGTATGCGCGTCGGCAGTACGGATCGAACGAACAACGACCTCCCCAGTGTTGACGCCGATGCGAACTTCGATGGGAGGATTGCCGGCTTCGCGCAAGCGTGCCGAATATTTGCCCATTTCGCTCTGGATCCGGAGAGCTGCGTACAACGCCCGATGTGGGTGATCCTCGTGCGCGACCGGCGCACCGAACAGGGCGAAGATTCCGTCGCCGGTGGATTGCACGATGTACCCGTTGTAATGGTTCACCGAGTCGATCATCAGGTGCAAGGCTGGATCTACCAAGGCGCGCGCCGCTTCGGGATCGAGTTCTTCCATCAGATCCATCGAACCCTTGATATCGGCGAACAGGGCGGTAACCGTTTTCCGCTCTTCGTCGTGCGCATCGGCTACGGATCGCTCGGGCGCTATACGAACTGCGAGCTCCGACGATGTGTCACCCCTGGGCGGAAGCGGCTCGGCCGGGACACCGGCCTGAAGAGTCGAGCCACATTGTCCGCAGAATTTGAATGAAACCGGATTCTCGAATCCGCATTGTGAACATCGATTGGGGAGCGGCGCGGCGCAATTGCCGCAAAATCTCATGCCGTCCGGATTTTCAAATCCACATTTTGGGCAGGCTTGCACATCGCAAATTTAGCTCGATTGTCAGTCGCTACCAACCGCCGTTTATTCGGTTAGTCACGCACCGGAGCCCGCCCCAGCGGCTTCATTCGCAAATGTGTGGTCGCGGAGAAAATCTCTTTCCGGCAGGTGAAGCGCAATTCGCGGCGAAATCTCTGTTGGCAAATTCCACGACCCGGCGCATCCACGAATCCGAAACGGGGCACCGCGATTTTACAAATAGCCTTTGACAAGATCCTCGGATACCTTCCATAAACGCTCGGCCAGTATGGCGTCGCGCGCCTGCGGCGAGGGGGTAGCGGGCTTACAATCCGAGAAGTAGTAGCCGCTGACGCCCTCGAGTGCAGGGTCGGCAGCCACGAGGCAGGTCGTGGCCGCGCCTTGCGCTATGGTTTTGATCCTGCCGGCCATCACTACGTTCATAACGCCCATAAGAATCGAGGACATATGGCGCTGGAGATTGGTCTTGATGATGCCGGGATGAAGCGCGTTGGCCGTCACCCCGGTTCCCATGAGCCGCTGTGTCAGGCCGACCGCAAACAGGATGTTCGCCAGTTTCGATTGTCCATACGCCTTCATCGGCCGGTACCTCTTTTCGCCCGAGAGGTTATCGAACTGGATCCCCTCCTTTGGTGCAAATCTGTGACCCTCGGACGACAACAGCACGATACGCCCATTAGGCGCGGCCTTGACGCGCTCGAGCAGGCGTTCGACTAGCAAGAAATGACCGATGTGGTTGGTGGCGAACTGCTTCTCGATGCCGCGGACTTGCTCCAACCTGGGCAGCATCATGACGCCCGCGTTGCAGATCAGCATGTCGATCGGAGGAGCGAAGGGCGCAATCTCAGCGACATGAAGTCCCAGACGGCGAAGAGATGCATCTGCATAAACTGACAGAGCCGGTCCAGAGAATCGACTTCGGTATAAATCGAATGATGCACCAGCGCTTCGCGAAGCGGAGCGATCTTTTCGCGCAACTCTTCAAGGTGTATCCGTGCGTTCAGGTGAGATCTGCTTCTGAGTGACACGATCTGTTCACAACGAAGTCCGGTATCCAGTCGCGACGATATGACAGTTTGTGCGGCCAAGATATTCTCCTTATGACTCTACCGAGGCGATTTCGGCATCAGTCGGTCTCTATCTCTATGAGCGTTTAGACGTGAGTGACCGTCGCGCGAATTCTGCGGCTCTCAGAACCTGCGACGATCACTCGATCAGTTGGTTCCTGAATGCGGTTAAGGCGCGACCGCGGTACTGCTTCCCCCGATAGTCAGCGCGCCCATGATGCAGGCTTGCGGGTCGCCCACAATGTCATGCTGCGAATAAACGTGCCTAACTCTGCAGTTCGTCGAGTCCTGGTGTGAAGCGGCATCCACTGCAGATGGATCAAGCCAGCTCCTGGCGGCGGGGAGCGATCCGGTTACATTTTTGGCGAGCATCATATCGGCACTGACTGGTGTTGGGGTTGTGCCCGTTGCCGACCATACTGGCATGAACACTGCGCCAATAAGCAAGCTAGACATCAAGGCTGTTGCTGTCGTCTTTACGATCTTCATTGGTTCTTTCAATGCTCCTTTTGATACGCATGTTTCCGCGTTCAAGTTATGTACCGAAGTTTGCCGCGCTATATTCCCGAGCGCGGTGGCCCCGCTGACTAACTATTCGCGACACACTCCTAGAGGCCAGTATCTCCCCAGTTCGCGTCATCCCATTCCCGTGAGCCCGGTTGGATGGGAGTCACGGTTGCCGCTTCGTTGGACGCAGAAGCTTGAGCGCGCGGTGTAGGCGCCGGATTCGCGGTAACGCTACAGCCTGAGACTCCACACGCGGTAAAAAGCGTGATCGCTCCAGCCAAAGCCAGTCTCGTATTCTTAAAGAAATGAATGGTCATCTCGTGTTTTCCTTTGACGTGCCAGCAGCAATACTTAGTTGGCTGGTGTCGTCTGTTTGCGGCAGTTGGTTCTCGACCATCAGTTGGCGAACCTTCAAGGCTCTCAGTGGGTATTACTCATTGACCGGCCGAAATATTCCTAACGTTCGATCAGAGCAACGGTGAAATATTTCAAGAACCTTTCTGGTCGTATCTCTCGAACACGGCGTGCATGCGTCCTGAATTAAGAGAAGAAGCCGAGTGCTTATCAACATGAGACGTGCAAACACGTGGATTGGCACATGCTTCTCAGATCAGTGTGGAGAACGAACAATGAAGTCACTTAAAAGATTGATTCTTTCAGCAGCGGTCGTCGCAGCATTGGGCTCGCCCGTGCTCGCAGGTCCCGTGGCAGACCAGCGAAGCAGTTCGATGGCTACGCTGCAGACTAGTGAGCAAGCGGTGCTGGCCCAACTCCGAGACGCTTCCGACGAGATTGCTCGCCTTCGCACGATGCCGCTCGTGAAAGGACCGGTCGAGGTACGCTATATGGAAAGACAAAGCGAGATTGATTCGCTAATCGACCGTCTGGTTGCGGGAGCACATGTCAACGAAAAGGAGCTCGATCGCGCGCTGGCGGGGTAGTCAGCACGGGAGCCGACTTGCGACATCGCGCCAATATACTCCGCCATCCGGACCGCCCGCAGTGAATGCAGTCATTATAAGTACAATGAGAAATTAGTACATCGCGGCTCGAATCGGGTGGTAACTCGTCCGGAAATTGAACAATGGAGTCACGCTTACGGAACAGCCCGGGTTGTTTTCAGTATAGTTGCTCGACAAATCTTCATTGACGTCATCGCCTCACGCCTTGCACAGCGAAATTCGATCCTCTCCGGCGCCTGAAGGCGCATGACGAAGATGCGCTCGAGACGATGTGCGATGTTGCGGGGCCGAATGATTGCGACCGCCGAGAATCGGTTAGGAAATGAGCAAGATGGTCGGGACACTCTCCAGCAAGCGTTCATTTCTGCTTTTAGGGCGATTGCCAGGATCAGTACTGACGCAACACTGTCGACCTGGCTTCATTGGACAGTCACCGACACCGCTCTGCGCACCTACGCTCCCGACGGCGTCGGCTGAGAATTTCTGTTTGAGGATCTGTTGGCACGCTTTAAGGATGCTGGCCAGGCGACGAATCTGACCAGATGGATGGGGCAACATGCATCGAACGCACCGACGTGAAAGTCGTCAAATTGTGCGGCGTTGCATCGATCAGGTGCCGGAAAGCTATCGATCGGTTCTGCTCCTGGGAGACATCGACATTGCCGAGATGGCCGCGATGCGCGCACTCTCACCGAACGCTATCAAGATTCGCGTGCATCGAGCCCGCTTGGTGCTTAAGAAGCTCATCGAAGGAGTGTGATCTACAATGAACAATGTCCTCTCGAGACGCACTAGAGAAATACGAAGCAACGAACTTGGGCGACGGACTTAGCAAATTCGGAAGCATGTTGAACCCATTCTCGATTTCATTAATCAACAAGAGTGGCTTGCGCAACTCCGCGTGCGGCTCTTCGTCGGCTACCTCCTCATCGAAACAGGATGGGGCAAGCTCCACAATCTCAGTGGGTTCGCGCAGCGCTTTGCAGGCTGGGGTATCCCCTACCCATACTTCAGCGCAACTCTCTCCGCTTATACGGAGTTCATCGGCGGGTGGCTTACCGTATTTGGACTCGGCACGCGCCTCGTTTCGATACCGATGATGATTAACATGCTGGTTGCTGTACTTAAAGTAAATTTGAAGAGAGTGACCAGCATCGACGACTTTGTCGAGCTCGACGAGCCTCTTTACGCATTGGCGTATTTCTGGCTACTGCTTTCGGGACCCGGCGGGGTGAGCGTGGACTACTTCGTGCGTCGCGTCTTCGGGCTGAAAGCAGCGCGTGCCGGAGTATCGCCACTGACAGAGCGGAGAAGCGCGAGCATGGAGGCATCATCACCTTGATCGCAGAATCAAATCCACAGGTCTATCGACGGCATTTCTTCGCTTATTTTCCCTTGTGCCTTCTCAAATCTTAATCTGCCGGGATTCGTTGGTGATAAGAAGATTTTGTTCATGTCGGGCGCGAAGTTCCATCCCGGCTTCTGGATGGGCACGCATGTCGCCGACACCACGATCGCGCGCAGCCGCGATCACTGGGGCAGCTGGGACACCGAGCCGAAGGGCTTCGCCGTGGCGCCCCGTGCCAATGTCGAGGCGCTGACCATGGCGTGCTGGGCCCGGCGGCTACGAGCTCTTCGTCGGTGATACCGAGGGCACCGTGCAAATGAGCGAGGATGGCGGCGACAGCTGGACCCGCATCGCCGACGACGTCAGCGGCGTCACCAAGGCAACCACGCCGCAACCCTCCGCGGTGAGATCAGGCCCCGCACCGCTGCGGCGACGGCGCATTAAGGTCGTCGAAAACCCTCTCTACCCTTAGAATCCTGCTTCAGTTGGTTGAGGGTGGGTGTTCACCCGGCCACCGTGCCGGCGATCCCGTTCAGTTCCGCCAGGATTTCCTCCGATAGCGTCAATTGCCCTGCGGCCAGGTTCTGGCGCAGGTGGGCGACCGACGACGTGCCGGGGATCAATAGGATGTTGGGCGACCGCTGTAGCAGCCATGCCAGCGCGACCTTCATCGTTGCGGCTCCGACCCGGCCCGCGATGGATGACAAGGTCGACGACTGCAGCGGCGAGAACTGGCCGAGCGGGAGGAACGGCACGTACGCGATACCCTGTCGGGCCAGGTCGTCGATCAGGGCGTCGTCGTGACGATGGGCCACGTTGTAGTTGTTCTGAACGCACACGATGTCGGTGATCGTCTGCGCCTCGGCCACTTGGGCGGCCGTGACATTGCTCAGGCCGATGTGGCGGATCAGTCCCTTGCGCCGCAGCTCGGCCAGCGCCGTCACTTGCTCGGCTATGGACCCCTCCTCGGGGTCGTAGATCGATCCCATCACGCGGTAGTTGACGATATCGAGTGCATCCAAGCCCAGGTTGCGGAGGTTATCGTGGACGCCGGCGGTCAGTTCTTGGGGCGAGACGGCGGGCTGCCACGACCGGTCGGTGGGGGGCGGCGGACTCCGAGCTTGGTGACGATTACCAGCCCAGCCGGGTACGGGTGCAAGCCCTGCATGATGATCTGGTTGGTGACGTGAGGACCGTAGTAGTCGGACGTATCGATATGGTTCACGCCGGCTGCGACGGCCTCGCGCAGAACGGTGACGGCGCCGTCGTAGTCCTTGGGCGGTCCCCACACGCCGGGGCCGGCGAGCTGCATTGCGCCGTAGCCTACTCGATGGACCGTCAAGGACGTTCCGAGAAACGAGAACCGGCCGCCGAGCATTGCTTCACTCATGGTGTTGTTCCTTCCGCGATGCAGCACAAAGAAATTATACAAAAGTGACGGAAGTCAAATATCGAAAAACCGAGCTGATCAGACGCCCACCCACGGCATCGGTGTCTTTCAGGGGCATTTACGGACCGAGGACTGGACGATGCGCTGACCGGGGCATCTGCTGCGCAGGCAATCATCGTCTCGTGGACGTAGCCGCGCACCAGCACTTCGCGGTTTCCATAGGCGGTCGGCACCGAGTAGTCATCGCCCCGGTATCGCGATAACGAGTTGACCCGGGCCGCCCGCTTCTCACAGGCATCATAGGGTGCTTGCGGCAGTGACAGGAAGGTGTCACGGTCTCGAGTCCGTCGCTCGCCGATGGTCTCCGCGTGACCAGCAGCCGGTCGCTCCACCGACGTAGGCAACCCTCCAGCAGTCGCGCGTTCAGTTCAGCGAACTTGACGAAGTCTTCGGCTTGAATCTGAAAGCAGTGCTTTCACGGTCCAAAAGGCGCTGCCCTTGATGCGCGATGGCGGCTTGATCATCACCACTTCCTCGATCGCGGGCGTGAAAACCCCGTTCACGGGCACGGTCAGGCTTTGCTTAGTGCGCGCCCAACTGGCAGTCTATGCGGCACAATTCTTGGGGACGCCCCGTTTTGGGCGCCCAAAACGGGCTCGGAAGGAAATGCTGCCGCACTGGCAGACATATCGGCCAGTCCATCGGGAATTGGCTGACAGCCTTCATTGCGGCCGCCAGTTTAATCGTGTTGTTCCGCTGGAAGGTGAGTAATCCGATGGTCGTTGCCGCGACTGCAATTGTCGGAATCGTTGCGTTTCCGATCCTGAGACCAGAGTGGGTGTTCGTAAAGTAGGCTGGCACTCTTGCGGACGGCTTCAAATTCATATGCCTTCAATTTCTTCAGGAAAATTTGATGCGACAGTTATTTCTGTTCGTCGTCGCCATGATGCTCGCGTTCTGTTGCAACACCTACGCGGAGGGCCCTGGCCAGAGCTCCAACCTGCTGACTCAAGTCCAGACGATTCCGCTGGACGGTCGTCGAGGGCCGGATCGATCACTTTGGCCTGGACGCCAAGAGTAAACGGCTCTTCGTCTCCGCTCTCGGAAACGACACTGTGGAGGTAGTCGACCTAGCGACGGGCAAGGTCACGCAGCACATCAGGAACCTCCGTGCGCCGCAGGGAATCGGCTTCGCCCCTGAATCCAACCGGCTGGCCGTGGCCAACGACCAGGACAGCTCGTGCCGATTGTATGACGGCACGTCGCTGCAGCAGACCGCGACCATCGAGCTGAAGGACGATGCCGACAATGTCCGTTACGATGACGTCTCGCACCGCTTCTGGGTGGGCTATGGCGACGGTGGGTTGGCCGCGATAGACCCGGAGAACGGTAAGCAGATCGCGGACGTGAAGCTGGACGCGCATCCCGAGTCCTTCCAACTGGAAACCGATGGGCAAGCGGATCTTCGTGAACGTACCGGGCGCGCGCCAAGTCGCCGTCGTCGATCGCGAATCGGGGACACTCGTCGGGAAGTTCGTCCCGAGAGAGGCCAGCGCGAACTTTCCGATGGCGCTAGACGAGGCTGATCACCGCCTGTTCATCGGATGCCGTCGTCCCGCGAAGCTCCTAGTATTGGACACGGAGACCGGCAAGACGGTAGCAGCCCTCGATATCGTCGGCGACACCGATGATCTCTTTTATGACGCCACCAACAGGCGGATCTACGTGTCTGGCGGTGAAGGCCGCATCACTGTAATTAGCCAAACAACCATCGACAGGTACAAAGTCGAGGGACAAGTTGCTACTGCTCCCGGCGCCCGCACATCGTTCTTTGTGCCCGAAACAGGAACGCTTTACGTAGCAGTACCTCACCGAGGCGAGCAGAATGCGGAACTTCGCGTCTTCCGCGTCTTACCTACAAAATGAGGCCAATTCGCCACTCCTCAGATCCTACGGTCTTCGTCCACTTTCCGCTGGTCTATCTCCCGCGCGACACAACGATGCGACGGATCGCATTTGCCAAGAAGGCGTCAAACTGTGTGCCCTCACAATGACTGACCTCTTGATTTGTCTTACGATATCTTCCCGTCATCGGGCGGGGCGTGCTGCGTTTTGCTTTTATTCCGACGCTACATTTTTAGCGGGACCTCTCAACCGGAACTAAACTCGCAAAGGCCGCAATTGGCACTTCGGGATGAAGCTGCACATCTAGGGGGTCCTGCGCAGATTTCTAGATGCCCGACCGGAGCGGGCGGCAGGACCTGCCAGCGCGAAGCGGTCAAAGGGCTTGTATGCTGTTCGCAGCCGTATGGAGCGTGGCTACTCACCGCCGACCTTTCGTTCACCTATCTCCATCATCCACTCCTAATTGCACTTTCGTGCTTCTCGGGGTGTCCACGCAACTGGGCAAGTCCAGTTTAGCGGACGGCAGCTAATGTACTCTTGCGCTCTGTTCGCCAATTCTCTCCGACACCTCGGCGGTGGGCCCGCTTCAATCCTCGAACGACAGTTCACGATCGGCGCGGCGCTCTCCGATCCTTGAAAGATTTTAAAGAGGCGTTCGAGCTTCATATTAAAAAAGACCGCGGAAAAATCTAGGTCGAAGTGGCAGACCACATCACCGTGATTCATCTCAAAGTGCAAGGCTGTATTTTCCTCGTTGTAAGAGATAACCACGCCTTCGATCTCACCGCCGCAATGCGGGCACGAGTGCAATTCGACTTCCTCCATAATCCACTCCGGCTTTTTGCGCCGACTCGGGCAGGTATTGTGCGAGAACGAAGCTTAACTTTAACTGCTTTCGAGTATTGATATAGAACCGGCTGATCTGTTAGTCGTCAGGATCCTAGTACCCTCCGGGCATTCCAGAAGGTTTATTGCTCTTGAATTGGAACTTTCCGAAGATACCCTCGGTTTCCGAGTTCGGTCCGGCCGTGAAATAGAGCGCATTTGGCGATGCTTTGTCGCTCCCGTTGCCGAAGACCAACGCCCAGAGGCCATCGACGTTCAGCGGCTTGCCCTTGTTATCCATCGGTTGACCAACTGGATTACCCATCGAATCGAACGCGTTGATCATTCCGTCGCCGAAGTTTCCGATCCAGAAATCATTGCTCAAGGGACCGAAATTCGAGGGCGTAAGTACCATTCCCCACGGCGCGTTGAGGTTGCCGCCGGTGGCGAAGCGACTCTCGAAGGCTCCGTCGGTCGAGAAGATATCGATGTAGCCCGCACCGGCCTGATGAACCGGATCGTGCATCGCCGCGTCCTGCATCGCGTATGAAACCCACAGATGGCTGCCACCAAAAAGCGTGATTCCGAATGGGGCAAAACCTGACATCGCGTTCGGGTCGGTAAAGTTTCCGGTTATTGATGCGGGATTGTAGCCACCGTCGAAAACATCGACCTTACCCGAACGAAAATTAGTCGCGTAAATGAATTGATTCCCATTCACGGTCGCGATAGCGAGGCCCTTGTACACGGCGCCGGTTGCTGAGGCCGGTATGGCAGAGTTATCCACGTGAAGCACAGCGTCAGCCGCGTCAGCGGGTTGCCAACCAGAAATGGTTCCATCTTCGGCTGAGAAGATGAAAAGATCGCCAGTAAAATCCGCGGGTACATTGTTGAACACGATTCCTGACGGCGCCGCGGTGCCGGTGCTGCTCGCTGGCGGGGGGATCGTCACTACGAAGGGCACGTTCATTTTGTTGACGGGCGTCTTCACAATTTTCCCGGTGCCATCGTAAAGCGTTGATACCCCCGCATTGTTATCGGAGACCCAGAATGGGGTCGGCCCCTGTACCAGGCCCCAAGGATTGATCAGGTTCTTGTCGTGGATCTTCGCCTTCAGACCCTTCATTGAACTTACTAGGTTAGTCTGAGTATAGAAGGTTGAGCTTGTCTTGGCGGGTGCCGTCTGTGCCCATGCATGCGCCGTCATAGCGAGCGCAACAAGGCTGGCTCCAAGTAGTATTCGGACTTTATGGTTCATCCTATTTTCTCCATATCGATCGCTCAGCGCAAAAAGTCTTCCGTGAGATCTCGAAGCACAGCCGCTGCTCGAACACAGGTTATGAAATTGCGATTGGCATTCGGGTTTAGAAAGTCGGCGAATACGAATTGTCTTTCCAACGCTAAAGATCCGCTCTAACTTCATATGTGTGCACCACCGGTCCAGTAGAGTCAGCAAGATTTATCCTGCGCACGCTTCCAGTCGTCGGATTGTCTTCCGCGCGAATGAATCATTTGATGACCACGATGGTTCCGATCATTCCCTTGGCTTCGTGTACTACGCAGGTATATTTGTACTCGCCGGGAACAGTGAAAATGTGACTAAAGGTCTCGCCCGGACGAAGAAAGCCCGAATCGAACGGCTCGGCCCCGGGTGGATTCGTGACCTCTGTAGGCTTAATAGCTAGCGATGGATCGCTCGTCGCATGATGGACCTCATTGCCGACGTTTTTCCATTCAACGCTGTCGCCGACCTTTATTTTTATAACGTTCGGCTGAAAAGCCAGTGGCATGTCGAGCATCTTGACGACCATGCTCGGAGCTGTTGCTGCCGCCGCTGTAGATAACTCGGCCCCACCAATACCGATGAGAACCAACACCATCAGGCATTGCCTTGCGGTTCGCAACTTTAGGGTCCTAGTCCATGCACTCATAGCCATACTCCTCTTCACTCTCGGCTATTGCCGATCGAAATTTAGCGCTCGGGCTTCTGTTTAACGTGCTTCTTTCAAGAACGTCAAAATCGCTCGCATATCTTTGGCTGGCATATTCGAAAGGGTTCTCATGTGCATAGTGATTGCATTCCACTGGGACGGCGAGAATTGTGAACCAGGTCGGGCGTTATGACATTGAGCGCAATAGACCGGCCACGCTTCTGCGCCTTCAATGAACTGCCGCCGCTCTTCCGGCGTTTGCTTCTCAACTGCGAACGCGCGTCGGCTCGGGGTCGCTAGCGCGATGCCTAAGATCAGCAGAATGATCGTAAACAACCTCGAGGTCCGCATTGCTAGAATCCGATCGCAATTTGCGTCAGAATTGCCCGATCGTTAGGTGTAGCCCCGATACCTTGGACCGTTGGTTGGTTCTTACCGTTGAAAGAGAGCAAGCTGCCTCCTGCCTTCGGTAGTTCCAGATCGAACTCGGTCTGCCATACGATCGACGGCTCAATCCAGTAATCCAACCCCAGGGCTACCTCGCGACCGTGTGGAGCGAAAATCGATGGAGAGCCATTGAACCCAACCTCGGGGCTAGTCGAGATCTCGTCTGCCACGACCGCCCGCTGGTTAACGCCGGAATAGCGTACCAACGGTTCCAGCTTGTGGATTTGGTCTTCGAGGTCAAAGGGTAGGTGCGGAACCGGCAGCCCTTGTAAGAAATACCCCGCTTGAACATACCAGCCTTCCCGATTGTCGGCGGATGAGTTGGCAGGCATCTGACGGTACGTCTGAACGTACTCGCCTCGGGTTTGCAGGTTTCCGTTTAGATACGCGTAGTCGACACCCCACGAATTGAACCACAATCCGTTTTGCCATTTGCCGTCATACGTCGATGCTCCGAGTTCCAGACGTCCCAGGTTGTTCTCCAAAGGAAATGGATAAAAGCGAAGCCGCGTGCCCAATGCCTTGCCATTGGTGGTCGAGGAAATGTTGGTAACGGGATTGAAGGCTTGGCCTACTACCGGCTGCGGCAGTGACGAATCGAAGCTGGGACCATTCCCAACCCAGGTCGTATAGTCGAAGTCTTGACCCAGGGAGCCCCACTGCATACCACCACGCACCTGAACTCCAATTTCAGACGGCGGAATAATAGCTTGCGCACCATATAGCAGGGGCGCCGTGATGAACCGGTTTACCCACACCGGACTCTGAGCTTCATACCAATCGCCGAACGGTTGGTCGAAAATTCCAGCATTGATTTGCGCGTAATCACTCAAAAACAACTGGAACATACCTATTCCCAAATCGAAGGAGGCGCCGGAGCCTTGCGGGAAAGATGCTTCTATTTCGCCTTCAAACGACATCCAATCATTGAGCCGATAAATAACCAGCGGCTGAACCGTCAAAGCGAAGGTGTTCGTGTTGTTGCCACGATCGTAGATAAAATCACCGGCTACGGCGCCGTTCCACGTAAACTGATGGGACCCCAGGTAGCGTCCGAAATCGGACGCAAACTCCGATTGAGAGATGTCCTTGTCGACCTGAGCCTTAACCTCTTGTATCCGCTGTTCGGTTTGGGTCTTTAGTTGGATATGGCTTAACTCCAATTGCTGATCTTTGTTACCCAGCTCAGCATCTCGTGCAGTTATCGCTTTCAATCGCTGTTCGAGTAGTCGAATCGTTTGCTCGTCGCTGTTAACGCGGCGACGCTCGGCGGCCTCATCACTTTTGATCTTGTTGAGCTGACTCTGAATTAGCTTTAAGTCGCTCGCGGGTGAATCCGCCGGGCTGCCTGCCGCAGCTCCGAACGGGATCAGTTGGGTCAGGACGAAAAGAAGGCTTGCGAATTTGTAGCGGCGGGATCTCATATCTATGCCTCGCAAGGCGTTATTTGTCAGCACGAACACCAGCGCGCACCTCAATGAAACGATTTGCCGATCGGCGTGACTATAGTGATCTTGCGATCCCAAGTATGGAAAGTTACAAAATCCGGCTATCGCCGAAGTGTTTTAACCGTTCCGTCGTCGATCAGTAGTAGGGCGTTACGGAGACCACAACTCTTCGGCCGTCTGCTCCGATCAAAAGAGAAGAAGGCGGATCGAACATGTGGTATTAGTGACTCCAAATCGTAACGCTGGAGGTGAAGTCATCCACGTACGCGAATTCGTTTTGTAACGAGAGTATTGCGAACCCTGAGCCTGGATTGGGGTCGATTGAAAATTGACGAACCAGAGTGCCTCCGGTCGTGAACTCAATCACGTCGCTGGGTATCGCGGGTGAGCCGTTGAGGGAGTCGGCATTCACCGTAATCAGATCACCATTCGGAGCCATAACCAGGCCTAGCGGACCGTTCAATGCCGGATCGCTGAAGATCAGAGTTCCGGTGCCGCCACTAGCGGTCAATTTGCTCGCCCCTGAAACCGCGAAGATCCTGTTATCGTTCTCAGCGGAAACGTAAAGCACGTCCTTCCTTCTGTCGTAGAACAGACCCGCTGGGCCGACCACTATGGCACCCGCGCTCAACGCAAACGTGTAGCCCGAGGCGATCGTTGTGCTCTTGTCGATCGTAACCGCGCTGCTCTTGAACGACAGGTCCAATCGAGTGACGGTTCCATCAAACACATTTGAAACGAATACTTGTGCGGAGTTTCCTTTGTCATTGATTGCCAATCCCCACGGACCGTTAATGAGATTGGTTCCGGGCGTTATCGTCTGGACAACGTTGCCGCCCTTATCGAGGATATAGAGATCGCCTGGTGCCGCGGTGCCATCCGTGCCATCGGTCGTGAGCACCGTACCGGCAAAGATGAATCCCTTTTTTGCCACCCCTAGGGCGTTGGTAAAGCCGGTGGTCAGTGGCCCGCTGACCTGAAAGAACAGTCCCGTATCACCGCTCTTTGGACTTATGAAGTCGATGGTGGTGCCTAATCCTTGCTGGCCGGCGCTATTATTGAAGTTCGACACCAGTAGATCACCCGGGGCAACGATTCCGCCTTTAGGAAAACCTGATGGCACCATAGTCAATCCGTAAGGATTTCCTTCCGGTGTGGGTGTGCTCACCGAGGAAGGCACCTGCAAAGGGAGCACCGGCGATTTCCCCGCGGCTAACGCCGTACCAGCTATGAGAACTCCCACTATTCCAAGGGTGGCTGCCAATTTTCGGCCGCTGCCGCGCCTGATCGTTGGACAGAAGCAGATAATATGCGCACTTTCGGAGTTTTTGTCATTTCTTGTTGCTTTTTTCATAAGCGCCTCCCACGTAATATCTGGTCGGGTGACCAACTCTCGCAGCGCTTCAACGCCAGGCGCTCTTCGAGAGACCTGTCCCTACTGAAAACTCCGAAAGCGGCTGAAAAGTCTAGAGTTTTGGGAAGTCGCCACCGTAGTGTCGCCGGCATGCTTAAGCATGTGCGTTCCATCGTCGCCGCTATTGCCCGCCGGTTCCGCAGTCGGGCCGTTCTTGGAACTGGAGAACCTCGCTCTCCGTCATCAGCTGCATGTTCTTCGTCGCCAACGGCCGGGTCGGCCTCGGCTGTTTACGATCGACCGCCTGCTCTGGGTCTGGCTCTACCGATTATGGCCGCGCTGTCTGGACACGATGGTGTTGGTCAAGCCGGCCACCGTCGTCCAATGGCACCGTCACGGCTTCCGCCTGTTCTGGCGCTGGCGCTCGAGATCCGGACGGCCGTCAGTGGATCGCGAAATTCGCAATCTGATCCGGCAGATGAGCAGCGCCAACCCGCTCTGGGGAGCGCCCCGGATCCACGGCGAACTGCTCAAGCTCGGCATCGAGATCAGCCAAGCCACCGTCGCCAAGTACATGGTGCGAAGACGAGGTACGCCTTCGCCGACCTGGCGCAGCTTCCTGCGCAATCAGGCCGCCGGTATCGCCGCGATCGATATGTTCGTCGTGGCGTCCGCCTCGTTTCGGCTGCTGTATGTGATGATCATTCTGGCCCACGATCGCAGGAAGATTGTGCGCTTTGATGTCACGCGGTATCCGACCGCAGGCTGGCTAGCGCGTCAGGTAACCGAAGCGTTCCCGTGGGACACTGCTCCGCGCTATCTGTTGCGCGATCGCGATGCCTCGTATGGCCAGGACTTCCGCAAGCAAGTCGATGCGATGGGAATCGCCGAGGTTGTCAGCGCGGCGCGATCACCTTGGCAGAATGCATACGTCGAACGCGTGATCGGTTCGATTCGCCGTGAGTGCCTCGACTACATCGTGATCTTCAACGAGCGCCATCTGCGCCGGATCCTCTCAACCTATATCGACTACTACCACCGCACGCCGCACGCATCTTTCACTCGACAAGGATTGTCCGGACCCGCGCCCGGTCATGCCACCCGGGAGCGGAAGAGTCGTCGCCATCCCGCAAGTCAATGGCCTGCATCACCGCTACGAACGTCTCGCCGCCTGATTCTTCCGCGATTTTTGCTTACCAATGGTTGGACGGCTGCCGC
Source organism: uncultured delta proteobacterium (assembly GCA_963774705.1). GTDB lineage: Bacteria > Desulfobacterota > Binatia > Binatales > Binataceae > JADMIL01. Next base: position 101,677 of record CAVZFW010000015.1, on the reverse strand, counting down.
TGCACCTCGTCTGACGATCGCGCGATCGGGCTTGTTCGATCTCAATAACGAGGTCGAACATTTGTACTCCAGAGCGCGGCCCGATTCGCTCTTTCATGCAAATTCAAAATCAATTTCTCGCCCCTGCTTAAATTCCGCTTCAGATGGAATTTTTAGCAGGGACTGGCTTCATGGGCGCCGCAGAGCAATGTGTGGTGACGGTCGGCGAAGGAGGCGGACCACCCATGAAGAGCAAATTCTCCGCAAGCAATCCTGAAACTCTGGACAACGAGATCGCCGCGTTGGCCGGAGCATCCAGAGCGGATCTCACGAGCCGCTGGTGCGCGCTCTACGACACCGAACCGCCGCGGCGCATCAGCCGCGAACTGCTGAGGCGTGCAATCGCCTACCGGCTCCAGGAGCTGGCCCTCGGTGGACTCAAACCGTCGACACGCCGGTTGCTGGGGCAGGGTGCCGCCGCCGCGTCTGCACGACGTCCGATCCATTCTCACCCGCGCCGACTCTGACGCCAGGTACCGTGCTGCTGCGCAACTGGCACGGCACCGAGCACCAGGTGATCGTCCGCGATCATGGGGTCGAGTTCCAGGGCAGACAGTACCAGTCGCTGTCCCAGGTGGCGCGGCGGATCACCGGCAGCAAGTGGTCGGGGCCGTTGTTCTTCGGACTCAAGCAGCGAGCGCAGGAGGTGGCCAATGACTAACACTTCGATCAGGCGTTGCGCGATCTATACCCGCAAATCGTCCGAAGAGGGCCTGGAGCAGGACTTCAACTCGCTGCATGCGCAGCGCGAGGCGTGCGAGGCCTTCATCAAGAGCCAGGCGAGCGAAGGCTGGCGCTGATCAAGACCGCCTACGACGACGGCGGCCTGTCGGGCGGCACGATGGAGCGTCCGGCGCTGCAGCGGCTGCTCGCCGACATCGGCGAAGGCCTGAGTCGATATCGTGGTGGTCTACAAGGTCGACCGGCTGACCCGCTCGCTCGCCGACTTCGCCAAGATGGTCGAGCTGTTCGACGCGCACGGCGTCTCCTTCGTCTCGGTGACTCAGCAGTTCAATACCACCACCTCGATGGGACGGCTGACGCTCAACGTGCTGCTCTCCTTCGCCCAGTTCGAGCGCGAGGTGACGGGCGAGCGGATCCGCGACAAGATCGCCGCCTCCAAGAAAAAGGGCATGTGGATGGGCGGCGTCCCGCCGCTCGGCTACGACGTCCGCGAGCGCCGGCTGGTGGTCAATCCTGAAGAAGCCGAGACAGTCACGTACATTTATCAACGATATCTGGAACTCGGCAGCGTCCGTGAGCTCAGCCGGGAACTTGCGGATCGCGGAATCGTCTCGAAGGTCAGGGTATCGCAGAAGGGCATCAGGTCAGGTGGCTGCCGCTTCTCGCGCGGTGCCCTGTACGAGCTGCTGTCGAACCCGTTGCACATCGGAGAGATTCGTCACCGGCAGGAACGCTATCCGGGACAACACGAAGCGATCGTGCCGCGCGAGCTGTGGGAAGCGGTGCAGCAGCACTTGCGCACCCATGCAGTGCGCGACCGTCAAGCCGCGACCAGGGCGATAGCGAGTCCCTTGGCGGGAAAGGTCTTCGATGCCGATGGCGAGCCGCTTTATGCGCAGGGGGCGGCCAAGGCCGGGCGGCGCTATCGCTACTACGTCTCGCGCAGCCTGGTTAATGGTTCCGCCGGCGACGACCGCAAGGGTTGGCGGCTGGCCGCACCCGAGCTCGAGCGGGCGGTCGCGATTGCCGCACAGCAGATCCTGAGCGATCGTGCCGGGATGCTCGAAGTGATCGAGCACTCCCAGCTCAAGTCGCCCGACATCAGAGCCACCCTCGATTCCTCAATGGTCCTTTGCCGCCGGTTGCAGGACGAAGCCGAGGCGCGGACCTGCATGGCCGAGATTATCGATCGGATCGAACTGTGCGACGACGGTATCCGGGTCAGCCCTGAAGCTGACGGTTCCCTGCTCGCAGGCCGGGGTGCGGACCAGCAGCATGGTTGGCGTCACCCGCTTCGTGCCGCTGGCGATGAAGCGGCGCGGCGTCGAGACCCGGATTGTGTTTGCCGCCGGTAACGAACCTCCGCGCAAGGTCGACCCGGCCCTGCTCAAAGCTCTGGCGCGGGCGCGGGTGTGGTTCGACGAGCTCGCGTCGGGCCGGGTGCGCTCGCTCGCCGAGATCGCGCGCCGGGAGGGCATCACCCGCCGCTATGTCGAGCGCCTCGCGCGTCTGGCCTTCGTCGCACCCGCCATCGTGGAAGCGATCTGCCAAGGGCAACAACCCGTCGAGCTCAGCACCGAGACCCTGCTCAATCGCGTCAACCTGCCGCTGGAATGGACGCAGAGGGCACGCACTCGGCATCAAGTAGAGGCGAGGCGAAAAGGGAGCGGATCAATTGCAACTCGCTCAGGAGGACCAAATTCAATCGATCCGCGTCAGCGTTAGGACCGGAATCTCCCGAGATGTCTTTTTCTGATAGTCGGAGAATAAAGGCAAGATCTCGGCCGCCGCGTCAAATAGCCGAGTGCGCTCGGAGCCGAGAACCTGCTCCGCTCTAGCCGTGAACTTCTCCGTACCAACCTCGACGGTCACGATAGGATTCGCAACCAAATTGTAATACCAAGGCGGATTACGAGGTGCGCCTCCCCGAGATGCGATGACTACTAGCCGATCACCATCGCGGGAGTAGCACACCGGACGCACCAGTGTCCGTCCAGTCTTAGCTCCGGTCATCGTAAGGAGCAGAACGGGCCAACCCTCCAATGGGCCACTTACCCGACCCTGGTTGGCACGAAACTCCTCAATGACTGACTGATTCAGTGCGTCCACCGCGTGCGGATCCGTATTCAGCCGATCACTATCCCCGTCACGAATTAATTGGCGCGCCAGCGCCGGAGATATTTTCTCGGGGGTATTGGCCATTCAGATAATCTCCGTTTTTCAGCCTGAACGATAATTTCTGACCTAACAAGCACGTGACCACGAGAAGCGTCCGCGCAGGCGCACAGCGCGGCTCTGTGGCCAGGATTATTTTTAATATGCAGGCGCTACGGTCCTTTCGCAATCGCGTAAGCGAAATTGGGGTAGGCGAAGATGCGTCGATTCGCGCTCGATCTTCTCGATCGAAAAGCGAAACGCTGAGTCGTTCGCGATACGCCGCGCGATCAGATTTTGGGGCGTGGATCACCGTCGAATGATCGCGGCCGAAGGCCTAGTATTATTTCGCGGCACCTTGTCCGACGTCAGCACAATCTGATCGCGATTATTGTGCAGCGAGTTGAACGTATCGAAGAACTCCTCCCGCGTCCGCTTCGCCGGCTCGCCAGGAACTGCACATCGTCGCGGATTTGCATTCGTGTCATTGTTTTTATCGTAGGTGGCGATGCTTCGCCGAAGATGTGTCACCGGAGCGAAAGCGAACCGGCTTCGTTCGGTGGAGACCCGGATCGTGTTTACCGCGGGTAACCAATCTCCCCGCAGGGTCGACCCGGCCCTGCTCAAAGCTCTGGCGCGGGCGCGGGTGTGGTTCGACGAGCTCGCGGCGGGACGGGTGCGCTCGCTCGCCGAGATCGCGCGCCGGGAAGGCATCGCCCGCGGCTACGTCGAGCGCCTCGCGCGTCTGGCCTTCGTCGCACCCGCCATCGTGGAAGCGATCTGCCAGGGACAGCAACCCGCCGAGCTCAGCGCCGAGACGCTGCTCAACCGTATCAACCTGCCGCTGGAATGGGACGCAGCAGGAGCACGCACTCGGCATCAAGTAGAGCCGAGGTGCTTCGATCAGGTGCCGGGTCGTTCCCGAGGCACTCAGCAGCCGGCTGATTTAAGCGGTTTCCTTGCTTTCATCGTATGTGGCGATGCTTCGTCGAAGATGCGTCGTCGCTGTCAGCAGGCGCGAAAGCGAACCGACTTCGTTTGGCGCGGAGAGGATTCCCGCCAAAACTGCAGAATCCCGCTTCGTTCCTCGCTCTCCGGTGCGCTCAGAATGGAAAATCCCCGGCCTTTCGCGCGATCTTTCGGCCTTCTCCAAATTGTATGCTAAATCGACAGACTGTGTGGCGGAGAGGGGGGGATTTGAACCCCCGAGGGACTTTCATCCCTGCCGGTTTTCGAGACCGGTGCCTTCAGCCACTCGGCCACCTCTCCGCTTGAAGAATAATCGCGACCTGCATGCAGGCCGTCCCCAAGCACCCTACCGATTTTCGACGATTGCGCAATAATGCCCAACCCGTTCGCTGAGTTGGCTGGCTGGCCACGCCGCGAAGGCTGGCGCGGGCTCGCGACGCGGGGGCGGTAACTGACGGACGGCACTGATACCGATCGGCTGGCGGGCGTGGTAGTAATCGGAGCTGTCGGGCTGCGCCGATACTGGAAATCATACGGAGAAATTTATCATGGCAGGAATACTTCAAGGGAAGGTCGCGCTGGTGACGGGCGGGGGCTCGGGCATCGGACGAGCCACGTCGCTGCGGCTGGCGAAAGAGGGCGCCAAAATTATGATCGGCGACTACGTGCCCGAGAGCGCGGAACGCACCGTCAAGATGATCAAAGAGGCCGGCGGCGAGGCGAGCTGTGTCGCGGCGGACGTTCAATTTGCCCAGCAGGTCGAAGCGATGATCAATAAAACGATCGAGACCTACGGGCGTATCGATTGCGCGTTCAACAACGCCGGCATCGAAGGCAAGTTCTCCGACACGATCCTGTGCACCGAGGAGAATTTTGACCGTACGATCGCAATCGATCTCAAGAGCGTATGGCTGTGTATGAAGTACGAGATTCCGCAGATGCTCAAGCAGGGTGGCGGCAGTATCGTGAACACCGCGTCGATCGCCGGTCTGGTCGGCTTCAACGGGATACCTGCATACGTCGCGGCCAAGCATGGCGTGGTCGGCTTGACGCGCACCGCCGCGTTGGAATTCGCACAAAAGAATATCCGCGTGAATTGCGTCTGCCCAGGCGTGATTCGTACGCCGATGGTCGAACGCGCGATCGACGGGGGCGGTTTCACGGAAGCGGAAGTGACGGCCGCCGAGCCGATCGGACGTCTCGGCAAGCCGGAGGAAATCGCCGAGGGCGTGCTCTGGCTACTCTCGGACGCGTCCTCGTTCGTCACCGGCCATCCGCTGACGATCGATGGCGGCTGGGTCGCACATTGATCCGGCAAGACGCCTCGGTTTCGCATGAGTCGATGTTGTGACAGTGTTAGCTGAAGGGGAGAACTTGAATCAGTTGCTAGTGCTGGAGACGCTACGATGAACGACCTGGTAATTCGCAATGGTAAAATTATCGATGGCACCGGGCGGCTCGGCTTCGCCGGTGATCTCGCAATCGCGGACGGCCAAATCGTCAGCGTGGGCGGCAAGGCCAGTCCGGGTCATCGCGAAATCGACGCAAGCGGTTTGCTGGTCACGCCTGGATGGGTCGATATCCACACGCATTACGACGGTCAGGTGGCGTGGGATCCGTATCTGTCGCCGTCGAGCTGGCATGGCGTGACGACCCTTGTCATGGGCAATTGCGGAGTCGGCTTCGCGCCGGTCCAGCGCGGCAAGGAAGCGTTTCTCATCAGCATGATGGACGGTGTCGAAGACATTCCCACCGAGACGCTGACCGCCGGCATCAACTTCGAATGGGAATCATTCGGCGAATATCTCGATGCGCTGTCCCGCATGAAGCGGGTGCTCGATGTCGGCACCCACGTCCCGCATTGCGCGGTGCGGGCCTACGTGATGGGTGAGCGCGGAGCGGAGAACCAACCCGCGACGCCTGATGATATCGCGCAAATGGCGGCGGTGGTACGCGATGGCCTCAAAGCGGGAGCACTTGGCGTCAGCACCTCGCGGACGCTGGTGCATCGTACGCGCGACAAGGCCTACGTACCCGGGACCTTTGCCGGACTCGACGAAGTAATTGGAATTGGAAGGGCGCTGGGCGAAGCCGGTCATGGCGTGTACGAGATTATTTCGGATATCACCGGCGACGATGCGAATCTGGATTGGATGGCCAGCCTATCGCGGGAAACGGGTCGTCCGATTTCGCTGGCCGCGCTTATCTCACGCCGTTCCGGGATGAAGATGCGCGAAGTCCTGGACTTCATCGAGCGTAGCAACAACAACGGTGCGCGCATGATGGCGCAGGTCGGCGCCCGCCCCGCAGGATCGTTGATGAGTCTGCAAAGTTCGGTGCATCCTTTCAGCACTCATCGCAGCTATCGCCAGTTGATGGCGGTCTTGACTCATGAGGAGCGTGTCGCGCGAATGCGCGATCCGCAGGTGCGCGCCCAAATCCTGAGTGATGGGCCGGCGGTGAAGGAAGAACAGACGCTTGCGATGGTCGCCAACTTCCAGCATCACTTCTCACTAGGCGATCCGCCTGACTATGAGCCGACTGCGGATAGCAGCATCCTGGAACGCGCGAAGCTCATGCATAAGACGCCGCAGGAGGTCGCTTACGATACCCTACTGGAGCGCGACGGCCGCGAAATTATCTATATGCCGCTCGCCTATAAGGGCTACTCCTTTGACGGTATCCTGCCGCAGTTGACTAACCCTAATACGATTTTGTCGCTAAGCGATGGCGGCGCGCATTGCGGAGTAATCTGCGACGCCAGCATGCCCACCTATATGTTGACTCACTGGGTGCGCGATCGCAGTCGTGGCGAACGGCTACCGCTCGAGTTTGCGGTGCGGCGCCAGACACATGATACGGCGCAGCTCTATGGTCTGCTGGATCGCGGGATGCTCGCGCCGGGTATGAAGGCAGACATCAACCTGATCGATTTCGAGCGCCTGCAATTGCATCCGCCCGAGATGGTCTTCGACTTACCGGCTGACGGACGCCGGTTTGTGCAGCGCGCGGACGGCTACAAATATACGATCGTGAGTGGCGAGGTCACATTTGCCGACGGGCACGCGACGGGCGCGATGCCGGGCAAGGTAGTTCGCGGTCCGCAAACGCCAGTGTGATCCGAGGAGCCTTTGCTCGTCGATGACCCTTGGGAGCGTATCGGTTTCGGTCACGGAGGAGGTCATGAAGGATCTCGATTTCTACCACCGGCGCCGTGAAGAATTGACGGCGCGATACCTGGGTGAGCCTCTGACAAATTCACCGCCGGTGCCGACCTCCGGAGTGGATCATCTCGCCCTCATCTGCTCCGATCTCGATGCGACGATTCGTTTCTATACCGAAGAATTGGGGATGCGGCTCACCCGCATCGTGCCGAATCGCGACGAGCCAACGTCCACTCATATTTTTCTGGACATGGGCGGCGGCAACCAGTTGGCCTTTTTTGATTTTCCCAATCATGGACCGGCTCGCACCGTGCGGGGCGTCGGCAGTATGCATCACATCGCCTTGCGCGCTCAGCCGGATCGATTCGCGGCGATCATCGCGCGGCTCCAACAACATGGCGTCGAGCACTCAGTCCACGGTTCTACCGAAACGGGTTCGGTGTACGTTCATGACCCGGACGGCATCCTGGTTGAAGTTACTACTGGCTATTGAGCCCGTGCAGAAATCAGCCAACTAATGTGTGTGACGTTTCAGAGTATTCCCACATGCGTGCTTCGCGGAGGATCCACCTAATGGCGACGGTACTGCACGGCCGGATGCGGTTCGCGCAGACGCGCGCGGCCCGCGCCCATTAACTTCTCGCGTAGCGTGCCCTCCTGATATTCGCTTTGCATCAGGCCGCGCCGCTGCAGCAGGGGCGCCACGCCCTCGACGAATTCGACGAAGGATCCCGGCGTGACCATGTAGGCCAGATTGAATCCGTCAACGCCGGCACTTACCCATCGCTGCACGATGTCCACGATTTGTTCCGGCGTGCCCATCAGCAAAGGACCGCCGCCACCGAGTCCGACCTGCTTCACAAGGTCACGCACCGTCCACCGGCGTTTTGAATCCGGCCGCGCGAATGACTGCATCAGCGTACGCACCGCATTGGTTTCGACGTACTCCACCGGCTTGTCCAACTCGTACTTGCTGAAGTCGATTCCGGCCCATCCGCTGAGTAGTGCCAGTGCGCCCTCGTCGCTCACATTCTCCAGGTAGTCGTTATATTTGCGTTGCAGGGCGGCTTCGGAATCGGCGGTAAGCACTTTGCCATAGAGGAAGAAGAGAATGTCCGCCGGGTCCCGGCCGTTCCGGCGAGCCTGCTCCCGCGTGTCGCGAATCATTTCGCCGATCCGCGCCTGATTCAACCCCGCGACGAACACGCACTCGGCATGTCGCGAGGCGAATTCACGGCCGCGCGGCGATCCACCCGCCTGGTAGAGCACCGGCGTTCGTTGTGGCGAGGGTTCCGACAGATGGCAACCATGACTGCTGAAATACTTGCCGTCGTGGTGGACGTCCCACACCTTGGCCGGATCCGCATAGATACCCAGTTCGCGATCCTTCACTACGGCGTCGTCCTCCCAGCTGCCCTCCCATAGTTTGTAGCAAAGTGAGACGTACTCCTCAGCCACGTCATAACGTTCGTCATGCGGCAGCAATCCGGGTTGCCCCAGACTGTGCGCGGCACTCTCGAGATAGGAAGTCACGATATTCCACGCAATCCGGCCTTTGGTCAGATGATCGAGCGTCGATACGAGACGCGCAAAGATGAATGGATGATACTGCAAGGTCGAACTGGTGAACGCAAAGCCGAGATGCTTGGTCGCATAGGCCATTGCGGAAATCAGTAACGCCGGATCGTTCGCCGGGGTCTGTGCCGCCTGAGTTAGTGCTGCCACCCGATTAGCGCGATAGACGTCGTACACACCGGTCACGTCGGCCAGAAAGAGAGCGTCGAAGCGGCCGCGTTCGAGCAACTTCGCCAACTCCACCCAGGTCTCGAGGTCGAGGTACTTTTGCGTCTGATCCTCGGGGCGAACCCATAGTCCTGGCGACTGATGGACCACGCAGTTCATGTGGAAGGCGTTGAAGTAGATGCGCTTGGGCATAGCGTCTCCTCGAGCTCACGCGCAGGAGCGTTGGAGCGAGTGCTGATTCATTTCGAGGCGCCTACTGGTGACGGAAAGAATTGATTCTCCGGCCGCGGCAGCCCAAGATTTTCGCGCAGCGTCTTACCCTCGTATTCGCGTCGCAAAAGCCCGCGCCGTTGCAACTCGGGCACTACCCGATCGACAAAATCGTCGAGTCCGCCAGGCAAATAGGGAAACATGATGTTGAAGCCGTCCGACGCCTCGGTCATCAACCATCCTTCCATCGCGTCCGCGATCATAACCGGAGTGCCGACGAACGCGAGACCGGCATAGCCGCCGACGCGCTGCGCCAGTTGCCTCACTGTCAGCTTCTCTCGTTCCGCCAACTCCACGATCCGAGCGCGTCCACTTTGGCTGGCGTTACTCTCGGGAATCGGCGGCAGCGGCCCATCCGGATCGAAGCCGGATGCGTCATGGCCGAGCGCGATCGATAGCGACGCGATCGCGCTGTCGTAATGCACGAGGCGGTCGAGCCGCGCTCGCTTCTCGCGGGCTTCCGCCGCTGTATCGCCGACGACCACGAACGCGCCCGGCAGAACCTTCAGATGGTCGGGGTCGCGGCCCACTCTAGCCATTCGCCCTTTAACATCGGCATAGAAATCGCGCGAATTAGCGATATTGCTCCCGGCGCCGAAGATCACCTCGGCCGTTTCCGCCGCGAGTTGGCGGCCGGCCTCCGACGCCCCTGCCTGAACGATCACCGGCCAGCCCTGAATCGGCCGCGCGACATTGAGCGGTCCGCGCACCTTCAGGTGCTCGCCCTTGTGATCCAAGATGTGCAGCCGCGCGGGATCGAAATACTCGCCCGACTCGACGTCGCGGATAAAGGCGTCGTCGGCCCAGCTATCCCATAGGCCCGTCACTACATTGAAGAACTCGCGCGCGCGACGATAACGCTCGTCGTGCTCGACGTGTTCGTCGAGGCCGAAATTTGCAGCCTCGTCCGGATTGCCCGATGTCACCACATTCCAGCCCGCGCGGCCGCCGCTCAAATGATCGAGCGACGCGAATTTGCGCGCGACGTGGAATGGCTCGTTGTAAGTCGTGGAGGCGGTCGCGATCAGCCCCAGGTGTTCCGTAACCACTGCCAACGCGGGCAATAGCGTCAGCGGATCGAAGGAAGTGACAGTGGCGCTGCGCTTCAGCGCCTGCAGCGGCATGTTCAGCACGGCCAGATGATCGGCCATGAAGAATGCGTCGAAGCGGCCGCGCTCGAGCGTCTGTGCGAACCGCTTCAGATGTGCGAAATTGAAATTCGCATCGGCAAACGCCCCCGGATAACGCCAGGCGGCGGTGTGGATACTGATCGGCCGCATGAATGCACCGAGACGCAGTTGTCGCTCGCCAGTCATGCCACGTCAACCTCGAAACCGCTTGATGCCAGTTTAAACATTTCGAAAATGATGCACTCCAGCCGATTAGACGATATAATCAATCGGATGCTCTCGCACAAATCGAAATACGCCCTGGAGGCGCTGCTCGTCTTGAGCGAGGAGTATGGCAACGGTCCGCTGCTCATCTCCGAAATCGCCAAGCGGGAGCATATTCCGAAGCGCTTTCTCGAATTGATCCTGCTGGAATTGAAGAATCATGGAGTGTTGCGCAGCAAGAAGGGCAAGGGTGGCGGTTATACCTTGAGTAAGCCGCCCGACCTGCTGTCCGTCGGGCTGGTCTTGCGGATGCTCGAAGGTCCTCTGGCGCCGCTGCCCTGCGTCAGCAAAACCGCCTATGAAAAATGCGCCGAATGCCGCGACGAGCGCACCTGTGGAATTCGTCTGCTAATGAAGGATGTGCGCGACGCTACTGCCGCAATTCTCGACTCGACCACCTTCGCCGACGTCCTGAAGCGCTCCCGGATGGCCGGCAACGGCGAGCGCGCCCTCATGTATTCGATTTAGGTGTCCGCTCGGCTCGCTGTCTTTCTTCGATGTAGTACACCAGCAGCACCCGCCGTCGTCGTGGCGACGCAACCTGTGTTCAACTCCGATGTTAGTTCGCGACGGGATGAACCAACCCCGGCCGCTCGACTTCCTGTCCGCCACGCTCAGCGATGCCCACGTCTACGTGCGATTAAGCTTGCCTATTCCTTGACGAAGCTCAGCAGGGCGTAGCGGTAACCGCCGTCGTTCAGACCTCGTCTTACCAAAGCATGCGCCTGGAGTGCCTCGGCGAACTTCGCAGCTTCGGGAGGAGTGAGCCGCTTACCATGAGCTTCGGCTTCAATGAGCGCATGCGTCATCGCCCAAAAATACTCGACGCGGGGAGAGATTTCCTCCACCAATTCTTCGCGCAGCCCGGCCTGCCGAGCCGCGGCGCAATACTCTTCCATCGTACCGATGCGGACGTGCCAATGGCGGTTGAATAATTCCTCATATTCAGGGCCCACAAGAAAGCAGTCAGTGACGAGGACATGACCTCCCGGGCGCAGGAGCGCGGCGAGGCGTTTGAACAGCGCCTCGCGAGGAATATGGCAAATACTATCCACCGCCACAGCGGCGTCGAAGCAGTTTTCACCTGGAATTTCGAGTGCGTCGCATAACAGGGGATGTACCCGAGCCGCAACGCCAGCCTGTTTAGCAAAGCGTGCGACCCATTCCACCTGGGCGGGCACACAGGTCACGGCTGTCACTTGGGCGCCAAACTCTTGCGCCCAAAAGAGCGCGCCGCCACCGAGTCCGCAGCCCACGTCCAGCACCTCTCCACTGAGCGAGGACTGCGCCTGCCAGATTTCGGCGGCGTGATGAAGCATGCGTTCCTGGGCGGCTACTATCCCGTCGCGCAGCGCTGCGATCGAGGTGCCCAGCGGCGCTGGCTCATCGACAATGCCTGTATGATAGTGCAGGCGCGGCCCCGGCCCGTAACGTCGCAACAGGTCCTCGGTCTTGGGCTCGTAGTAATCAACGATTTCGCGAACGGGGACGCGCGAGGTCACGAGGCCTCCTGAAGAACCGCATCCATCCTTAGCAGCAAGGCATCGAGGCAGCGCAAACTTTCTTCGCGCAAGACCGGAGCGGCTATCCCTGCCCGCGTGGCTATCTAGGCACAACGAGGGCTGAGGCAAGCAGCCAATTACCTGCAACCTGTTTAAAACGTAAAAGGTATTGGACCGGAATTATTGCTGAATTGGCGATCTTGTCCTGATATGTCCCAGTGCCGGTGACATCGCCAATCGGATCGTTGTTTCTATTTGTGTATTGGTTGGACTGCGGATCACCGTCATATTTAAACTGAGGAAAGAACCCCGTTAGAGCCTGGCCCCCGTTTAGATAGTTTATTACGGTAGTAGGAGATCCAATGACGAACTCCCCGGGGTCATCTACTTTCTGTATTATCGCTATGCCGAACAAATATTGGCAAAACTTCTGATAACTCCCAACGTTTTTGGCGTCATTAAAATCGGCGATTAAGGCTTGAAACGTCGCTATTAGGTTTCCACTGGGGGCCATAAGATACTCCTTTGAGCCTTTCGGCACAGTAAAGGGTCGATGAATTTTAATAGAGATCAAAACGCACGCACCCTCCAGCACTTCGTACAGTGGCGTCAACCGCCAACTGATTTTACAGGTTAATGGTTAGACGGTCAGTGCTCCTTCACCGCACTTGGGGAAATTCGCGCACGAAAAAAACAGAATCGGACATAAGTCATGCAACTATTGACGTAAAAGTCTCCCTTTCGTGCGGCCTCAGTAACGTAGAATACTCTCATTCTCGAAACGCGTCTTTGAGTAGCACCTTTGCCGCCTTTAAGTCGGCCGTGTCGAAACCTTCGGTAAACCATCCATATATCTCCGCTAACCTTTCGCGGGCTTCGGACTTATTGTCGTGATGCCACCACAGCCGGCTTAAACTCATCACCGCCCGGAGCTCCAATGACTTCGCACTCTGTCGCCGGGCAATCTCGATAGCCTTGCGAAAGCATCCTTCAGCCTCATCGCGAACCTTGAACCTGGCCCCTTGAAATTGAGACTGGAGCGTGAGTTCTCCCTTCAATCGATAGAGCTCCGACTCCCAGAAACGTTCACCCGTCTTATCCGCTATAGCCAATGCCTCGGCCAGCACGCTAAGCCCATCTTCGGACAACCCTACTTTCCCACAGGCCTCGGCCAGCATGCCAAGGAGGAATGGCTGGTAGAACAGCGTTGACCCGGTGGCGCGCCAGGTGTTTATGGCTTGGCGTATCTGGGCAATCCCTTCTTCTCCCAGACCCTGTTCCGCCAGGGACCAACCCAGGTGAGCAGCACCCGCCGCCAACGTGATTGGAAACCCATGCTCGGTTGAGAGAGCAGTGAGCTCTCTTGCCCGCTCCTCGGTTGCTTTCACTTCGTGGGAGAACCGATGAACGTAGAGAACGTGGACTAAGGCGAACGCCAAGCTAAAGGGGTGAGACAACTCTTGAGCCATGGCAAAGGCTTCCCGGCTTCTCTTGCGTGCCTGGTCTGGATAGCCAAGTAACCAGAGAACCAAGGTCGCATATGATAAAGAATGCACTCCGGGGTCTTCTGCATAGACAAAGTCGTGCGAGCGGTACCTCTGAGGATCATAGAGAGCGATCGCGTGTTCCAGGTGTTCCCGAGCGAGCACCAATTCTCCGAGAAAGGACAAGGTATTTCCGCGCGCGACATGAGCTTCAATAAGAAGCTCGGGGTCATGAGCACCACGAGCCATGCTGACGAGCTGCTCGCCGAGCTCACGTGCCGTGTTGTACTCCGCCCTAACCGAATAAAATTGCCACGAGCCAAACAGCATCGGGAAGAACTGTGGGCTCTCGCCGACCTCATTGTAGAGTTCGCGAGCACGTCTGTGAACATTTTCCACCTCTGGAGACGCGTAGCCCTTAGTAGGCATGAGTGAAGCACCGAGGGCGATTTGCAACGCAAGTTCTTGTTGGGCACGCGAACGGCTTTCTGGCAGCTTCTTCAGCATTTCCAGCGCCTTGGTCAGGTGACTGATCGCTTCCGCGTTGGCCGAGCGTTCAATCGCTTTCTGAGCCGCCGCCTGCCATTGCGGGATCGCTTGTTGGCTGAGGCCTGCCTCGGTGAGGTGAAAGGCAAGCAGCCCGGGCTGTGTTTCCCCGCTTACCGGAAAACGCTCCTCCATAACTTCGGCAATCCGCCGGTGGAAGCGCTGGCGTTTGGTCCGCAAGAGAGATTGGTAGGCCGTCTCCTGGATCAGCGCATGCCTGAAGCGGTAGTTGGCCTCTGGAGGCGTCCCCTGTTCGAGCAGCAGCCCGGCTTCCGCCAGCGTTTTGAGGGCGGCGACTAGTTTCTCATCTTCGATTGGGGCGATCGCGCTCAGCATTTCCCATGAGAACTGGTGTCCGAGAACCGCCGCGACCTGCGCGATCTCGCGGGCCTCACCGAGGCGGTCCAGTCGCGCCATCAGCAAGTCTCGCAGGGTTGCAGGAATTTCAACCAATGCGGGCCTCAAATCGTTACTCTCAATCACTGCGTGGGTAAGCTCCTCGACAAACAAAGGTACGCCGGCGCTGCGCTTCACCATTGCTTCGACCGTGTTGGGGGTGAGCTTTCCCTCCGTAGCTAGGTGCGACACCATTTCGCTTGCGGTGCGAGCGTTCAGGCGATCTAATGTCAATTGCGCGTGATGGGCACGCAGCGGCCAAGGCGCGCGGAATTCCGGCCGGGCAGTGCAAATTATCAGCAGAGGTGCCATCGCGTCCTGTTCGACTAGGACCTGGATTACTTCCAGAGTAGAAGGGTCGGCCCAATGCAGGTCCTCGACGACAATGACCATCGGCTGGATTCGCGCGCTACCGAGCGCCCACGCTGCAATTGTCGCCAACAGGCGTTTGCGCTGTTGATCTGGCGGCATTTGCAGCGGCGAATATCGGTCCGGAATCGGCAGATTAGCCAACCGCGCGATTAGCGGCAGCGCTTCGCCGAGTTTGACCTCAGCCGACTTGAGCGTTGCTTCGAGACTCGCGATTCGTTCCTCGCTGGTCTGCTCGCCGCGCCATTGAAAGCCCTGTTCCAACAGCTCCGTGACCGCGTAGAAGGGAGTGTTCTGGTGCAGCGACGCGGCAGCACACTCCAACCATGTATGTGGGGTGTCAGCGATCTGTTCGTGGAAGCGCTGAACGAGGCGAGACTTGCCGATTCCTGCTTCTCCAAGCACCAGCATCAATTGACCCTCGCCCTCGCGAACTTGATCCCAGCGATTCAAGAGGAGGCTCAATTCGTCCTGGCGTCCGATAAAAGGGGTCAATCCCCGCACAGGAAGCCGTCGCCGCGCTCCGCTCGGCTGTATCACGCGATATAATTGAACGGGATCCTCGACGCCCTTAAACGGCTGTGCTCCGCGGTCCTCAACCACGAACAGCCCGGAGACCAGATGATGTACGGCTCCCGAAATCAGAACCGTGCCGGGAGCCGCTGCGGTCTCCACCCGCGACGCGATGTTTGGCACGTCGCTGTACACTCTCGCACCCTTGCTGTCGCTTTCGTCCACCACCACCGAGCCGCTGTGAATCCCGATCCTCACGGTGAGCTTGGGGAGTCTTTTACTCGCAATCCGCTCATTCAAAGCCGCCATGCCGTCGAGGATCGCGAGCCCGGCGAGGACCGCGTGCTGGGGATCGTCTTCGTGCGCCTTGGGGTAGCCAAAATATGCCAGGAGACCGTCGCCGAGTAGTTGCGCGACGTAACCACCGAAGCGCTTGACCGCTTCCGTGGCCCCGTCATGGTAAATGTCTATGACCTCACGCCAGTCCTCCGGATCGAGGTTCGTAGCTATCCCGGTTGAGCCGACCAGGTCGCAGAACAAAACCGTCAGATGACGCCGCTCCCCCTTTACGATTGCCGGATCCAGCGGCCTTGGCGGTTCGATTCGTTCCACAGGTGACTGCGGTTTCGATTCCGTCAGGGAGATATTCTGAAGTGATGCGCCACATTGGCCGCAGAACTTTGCCGGCGTCCGATTGGCTTCACCGCAGGTGAGACACTGCAACACAAGTGGTGCCGAACACTCGTGGCAGAATTTCGCACTGTCGGGATTTTCGCAGCTACAGATCGAGCAATGCACGGCGCATCCTCCCTGGACCTGCTCGCTCAATACAACTTTTTGCTACATAAAAGGCATCGTGAGTCGTGAGAGTGAGAGGTTTTACGACAAGGCTAAGCCTTGGGCACTCCAACTGAAATTCATGCAGAAGATTCCAACACGCTTAACGCCGTTGAGCGATGCACCACACTGATCGCAAAAAGCAACCCTTTCGCGAATCGCGGCTCCGCATCTCTGGCAGCGCATTGTTCGGGCCCTCCCCTTTACGGCGAAAACACCGCGAGTTCGAGATCGCGGGTTCGGGCCTATGATTTGAAGAAAACGTTCACGGCGCCAGCATAGTCTTGCTCAGAACGTATAACGATACAATAGCTAGCAACTACGTGTTAATCGGTTAAGTTGCGTTCAGTTTTATGTGACAGAAGGTAGATAAAAGGTACACGCAGGCAAAATCAAAACTCCCACGTTCGCCCGATGAATTCCGCTATGGGCGATTCCGCAAGCAGCGGTCCTCAGTTAATCTCTCGACGCGGTCTGTGGTCCGTTCTGAATCGATTGCAGATAAGCCACCAACTTCGCGATTAGGCACCGCCATCAGGCGCTCAAACGGAATCGGTTCGCGGCATCTCAGGCATTTGCCGTATTTACCGGAGTCGACCCGGGCGAGCGCCTCGTCGAGACCGATTAATTTTTCTTCCTCTCGCGCGGTCGCCACACTCATCACGTTTTACCAATGTTATCGAGCGTGCGAGCGCGGTAAGCTGGAAGGCCTCAAGAATCTCAAGCGTGAAGTGCCGGCAGCCGAACGCGCCGAGGGATTAGCCGCGCTCGTCCGCGAAGGGGCCAGCCAAGCGCTCGACCCGCTGTAAATTTTGCGCTGCGACGGCATGCTTCGACGTGCCGGGAAACAACACTCAAATTCATGGCGCGGCCGGCCGCTTCGATGCTAACTAACCGTAAATCGCTCAACCGGCGGCATTATGAAAATCACCATTCTCGACGACTACCAGAATATGGTCAGGACGCTGACTTGCTTCAGTATGCTCGACGGCCACGACGTCACCGTCTGGAACGATCACAACCGTGACACCGACGTGCTCGCCGAACGGCTGAGGAACACCGAGGCGCTGATCGTAATCCGTGAACGCACGCCCATCCGCGGGCCGCTGATCGAACGTCTCGGCAAGCTCAGGATCATCAGCAACATCGGTGGCTTCCCGCATCTCGACGAGCCGGCGTGTACGCGCCACGGCGTTATCATCTCGTCGTTTATGATGCCGGGCCGGCCGTCGTTCGCAACGGCCGAGCTGAACTGGGGCCTGATCATCGCCGCGATGCGTCGCATTCCGCAGGAGATGGCCGCGCTTCGCGCGGGCCAGTGGCAGACCCCCACGGTTGGGCTCGGATTGCACGGCAAGACCTTGGGTATCTTCGGCTACGGAAAAATCGGCGCAGTGGTCGCCGGCTATGGCAAGGCGTTCGCGATGAAGGTACTCGTCTGGGGCCGCGATACGACCATCGCAAAGGCGCAAGCGGACGGTTACGCCATCGCCGCGAGCAAAGCGGCGCTCTTCGCCGATTCCGACGTCGTCTCGCTCCATCTCCAACTCAACGACGCGACTCGCGGCATCGTCACGGCCGCCGATCTCGCTCTCATGAAATCGGCATCACTCATCGTCAACACCAGCCGCGCCGGATTGATCGCGCCAGGAGCTCTCGCCGCGGCGCTACGCCTGGGTCGGCCGGGGATGGCCGCGATCGACGTCTTCGACGACGAGCCGGTCACCGGCGGCAACGATCCGTTGTTGAAGATGGATAACGTGGTGGTCACTCCGCACATAGGTTACGTCGAGCGCGCCGGCCTCGAGGGTATGTTCCACGTCATGTTCGACCAGGTGCTCGCCTACGGCCGCGGCGCGCCTATCAACGTCGCTAACCCCGAAGCCCTGACTCACCGCAGCTAGAACTTTGGCTCAACTGCGATGTTCGTGGCATAGCGAACTTCGCCGAGAGAACCTCTGCACAGGGCGCATCGTGTCACCCGGAGCGAAAGCTGCTGTAGCGAATCGGTCCCGGAGGCTGGTTTTTTCGGGATTCTTCGCAAGCTCAAAATGGCAACCTCGGCTTGTGCAGAGGTTCCCTGGCGGCGAAGATGAACGCGCTCTACCCTCGGCCAGGTTTCTTCGATCGCCTGAGTTTTTCTTTTCAGAAAGGAGTATACTCCGACTGGTAGTACAGCGTCGCGCCGGTTTTTAAAGGCGCGGCGCGCGGTCAGTGACAGATGAGTAACGAAGCGATGGAACTGCTCAACGTCCGGGCGAACCTCATCGCCGCGCATATCAGCAAACATCGTGAGAGGGAGCGCCTTAGTGCAGGAAAACCAGCCCGCCGGATAAAAACGTCAGGTACATAACGAACCCAATTTATCCTTTATGTTGCTGGGATATTCGGAACCGCCTTTGCCAAAAACTGCGAAATATGGTGCAATTTGTTCACATGGACAAGCACATCAGCAAACATAAGGAAACGAAACACCTGGGTTCGGACGTCGTCCATTACCGCGAATACAAGATCCTTCTGCAGCCCGATCGCTTCATCACCAAAAACGGCTTCGTCGAGTTCTGGGAAATTGCCGCCAGAACACTTAAAAAACTGGGCCTCAAGGTCGAGACTGATCCTCAAATCTTCCACAGCCAGGTTCGCGAAGTGCTCTTTTATGACACCCCGGAGTTCGACCTCTACAACAACCATTTCATTTTGCGTAAGCGCACCTTCTATGATGAGGGGTGGCCACGCCCCGGCCATGAACTGACCTTCAAGTACCGTGCTCCGGAACTGAAGGAGGCAGCAGCCGTCGATGTCCGTCCGCATCTCGGCGGTCACGACGAGATCAAGTTCAAAGAAGAGTTGTTACTTGAACGCGACCGCCTCGGCGGGATTCGGAGTGTCTACTCGCACGGATGCGTGCTGACCTCGCCCAATATCGAACTCGATCGCGGAATCGAAAATATCACCCGCGCATTTCCAACCTTGGAGAAAATCGATATCAGACCCCGCACGAAGATGGAGCTGGTCAACAACATGGCCGTCGAGGAAGTGCAGAATACCATCGGCATGATTCACTTTGGGCACCACTTCAAGGGCAAGACCACCATCGCGATCTGGCGCAGCCGGGCTTTGGAAAAATCCCTCGCCGGGGAATTCGCCTTCCAATGCAAGTTCGACCGTCTGGAAGATGTGAACCGGGAAGCCATCGAGCTTTCCGAGGAGTTCTACAAGAAAGTACAACTCGATTGCGCCGAATGGATCAAGCTTGGCACCACCAAGACCGCGATGGTCTACAGGCTCGGCAACACGGACGTGAAGAACCGCGAGTGACTATCCCATCCACGACACCCCGCCGATTTGGTCGCCGCTGACTTTGCTGGCACAATCTATAACCCATTCGAGCGATGAACGTAATTGCAGTGTAACCGGCAACGGTGGAACGCGGCTGAACCACGGGATAGGCGCACGGCGTTCAATCACTCTCCGGCCCGAACTTCATGTCCGTTATTGCGGCCGGCCAGCCTGCTCTAACTCACGATTAGGACCATCGCGAGGATCGAGGCTTTCCGCCGGGGCCGCTGTAAGTAGCAGTGAAACCCGGCTCCCTCTGGAAGGTCACTTGCGGCATCTGTTCACGCAGCATCTTCCACGATGCGATCAATTCATCCTCAGCCTGGTAATCGAATGGATCCTGCATGATCTTTTCATCAGGACCGTTGGGTGGCAGCGGATGATCGCGAAGCCACTTCGCCGTGATCGCCAACCCCCGCTCGGGAGCAACGACGTCGCTATAACCCAACTGCGTGCGGATCTTGGTCATGTCAAGGACCCGATGAGTCGTCCACGGCTGCGCGATCATCGGGCGGGCTGGCACCGCAAGATCCCACGGCATCGAAACGATCTCGAGGTCGTGGCTCAAAGCCTTCGCGATGGTCTCGATCATCTGCCGCAAGGTAAAAAGCCGCTGGTCGCCGCAGTTGTAGATTTGTCCGGCCGACGCCGCCGGCCGATCGATCGCGAGCAAAATCGCATGGGCCGCATTCTCGACATACGCGGAATGATTCAACGTAAGCCCGTCGTCGGGCACGATGATCGATTTCCGGCCGTCGAGAATCCTTCGCACCACGCACCATTCACGCGGCGCAATCTGGTACGGGCCATAGAGAAACGGATAGCGAAAGTGACTCGCGCTGGGATGGCACTCGAAGACCGCCTGCTCGGTCTGCGCGACGCGCCAGCCCTTGGCATCTTCGGCTTCGATCGGAACGACCGGGGCGTCCTCAGACGTCGGAACCGGCAAACCCTGAGGCTCCAATACCGTCGGGTTCATGTAACCGCGGTAGGCGGGCGCGCCGCCGATCGAGATGAACCGGCCAGTGCGCTTGACCATGATCTCCGCGATCCGCCGCAGGCGTCCATAGGCCGCGACAGTTAGATCGAATGTGCGATTTCCGATTGCTCCACGCAGCGCTTCCTCGGAGAAGGGATCGGTGTGGATGTGCTCGACCGTAACCGGAATCTCATCGAGCTCATGCTTGCCACTATGGAGCATCGCGACGTCGTAGCCGCGTTGCAAAAGTCCGTTGACGATGTAATGACCGCTGGGCCCGGTCCCTCCGATGACGAGTGCTTTCATTTAGACGTCACTTATCGTGCTTGGCGCGCGATCGCGCGAACTGGAAGATGTGTGAGTCCCAGCAGCCGATTGTTATTCGTCCATGCCAGCGGTCCGGCCAGCTCGAACCGCTCGAAGCGATCGAGTAGCTCTTCGAAGATCACGCGAATCTCGAGTCGCGCGAGGTTGGCGCCGAGACAGAAATGCGTGCCGAGTCCGAAGCCCACGTGGAAGTTCGGATCGCGGCCGACATCGAAGCGAAACGGATTTTCGAATACGGTCTCGTCGCGATTCGCCGACATTTCCCACACCGTGACCTTTTGACCTGCGTCGATTTTCTGGCCTCTCAGCTCCGCATCGTGAGTAGCGGTGCGCCGCTTGTAAACCGACGGCGAAGTCCAGCGCACGATTTCCTCAGTGGCAGTCTTCATCAGTTCCCGATCGTTACGGAGGCGCTCGAACTGATCGGGATTCTCGATGAGCGCCAGCAACCCACCCGCGATCGATCCGCGAGTGGTTTCCGCACCGGCCGGAAAGAGCAGATTGAAGAATGCACGCAACTCCCGATTATTGAGCGAGGGCGAACCATCGTCCAATTGCGCATGCACAATCACCGACAGTATATCGTCGGCTGGGTTGGTGCGCTTTTGCTCGACCACCTTGTCGGCATACGCGCTGAGACGTTTGAGGTACTCCGGCGACATCACGGTGCCATCGCCGGCGCCGACCGCGAGGTCCACTATCTCGATCAGCTCGGTCCGATCTTCCTGCGGTACGCCAAGCACGCTGCAAATCATCTGCACCGGAAGTTCCCGCGCCACCAACGGTGTGAAGTTGAAGACCTCGCCGATCGGTACGTTATCGAGAATGCTCCTGGCGCGCTTGCGCAGCTCGCCCTCCAACAGTCCGATCATCCGCGGCGTAAAGCCCTTGTTGACCAGTGCGCGCAGCCGTCGATGCTTGGGGTCATCAGTCTGATTCAGCTGATAGCCCATTCCTTTCCCATCGAAGATTTGCGTTCCGCCCAGTTCCGACGAGTAGGTCTCGGCGTCCTTGAACACCGCTACCACGTCGTCATAGCGGCTCACGACCCAGAAGCCTACGCCGTTGGGAGTCGACGGAGTCGGCTCGTGCCACCACACCGGTGCTTCGCGGCGCAACCGGGTAAAGAAGTCGTGCGGAAAGCCCTGCGCGAAAGACTTGCTATTGGAAAGATCGACAAGTTCCATGTCAAATTCCTTGCGTCTGCGTGCTCAGCCTCGGTTTGGGTACGTTCGCCCGCAACCGATGGCCTGCCCAATTACCATAGCTACTCGGGCCGACCAGATGCCACCGGAAAACGTTGCGGCAATCTAACCCTTCGGCAGGCCGAGCACCCGTTCGCCGAGAATGTTGCGCTGAATCTCATTGGCGCCCGAATAGATCATCGGACCGCGCGCTTCGAGCATCCGGCGCGTCCACAAGCCGTGATCGGCCGCGAATCGATCGCCGCGTTCAAGCTGCGCGAACGGGCCGAGCAGTTCCAGCGCAAAGGTCGCGATTCGCAGTCCGAGCTCGCTGGCGCTCAACTTGATCGAGGATCCTTCAGGGCCGGGCGGCAAGCCTTTCAGTTGGCGAGTGAGTTGGCGAAATCCGGTATAGCGGATCGCGGTCGCCTCAGCGGCAAACTGTCCGATGGACTGACGGACTTGCGCGTCATCGGCAAGGCGCCGGCCGTTGCGCGACAACCGCATAACGAGCTGCGCCAGTTCGCGCACCCGGTTTGTCATGATGCGCTCCTGGCCATTCGAGCGCTCGAAGGCCAACGTGGTTAACGCGACCTGCCATCCTTGATTCTTCGGTCCGACGATATTCTCGATCGGTATACGAACATCCTCGAAGAAGACCTGATTGAAATGGCGCGCGCCCGTCATCTGGATCAGCGGACTGATCGTAATGCCGGGAGTCTTCATGTCGAGCAGCAGATAGCTGATGCCCTTATGTTTGGGTGCATCTGAATCGGTCCGCGCCAGCAAGAACATCCAATGCGCGTGATGGGCCAGCGAGGTCCAGATCTTGGAGCCGTTGACGATGAAATAACCGTCCTTTTCGATTGCGCGAGTTTGCAGTGCGGCGAGGTCAGAGCCGGCGTTCGGTTCGGAATAGCCTTGGCACCAGAGTTCCTCGCCGGCGAGGATCGGGCGCAAGTGACGCTCCTTTTGCGCCGTCGTACCCCAATGAAGCAACGTCGGTCCGAGCAACCAGATGCCAGGTCCGGTGAAGGGTATGCCGGCGTCGAAGCGCTCGAGTTCCTGATCGCAGATTGTCTCGTGAAGAAACGTTCCGCCGCGGCCGCCATACTCTCGCGGCCAGGTTATTCCGAGCCAACCACCTTCGAACAACTTACGATGCCAACTTAAGGTAGCTTCCCAGCTAACCTCTTCCTCGTCGGCCAAGGGGCCCAACGCCGGAACTGAGTATTGGTGATTACGCTCGAGCCATTCACGAAACTCGACGCGGAAGGATTCATCGTCACTGCTATAGTTGAAATCCATGTAGCTTTCTTGGATGGTCTCGGTTGCGTTACGACCCGGTTGGGTAGTTGATCAATGACCGGCCGAACCGGTTGCCCGCGAGCGTTTCAGAAACAGGAAACCCGGCGCGAACAGCGCGGCAGCCAATGCCAGCATCCGGTAAATATCGTTATAGGCGAGCAGCGACGCCTGCCGCTGCACCACCTGATAGACCATCGCGAAACCCTGCGCCTGCTGGGCCAGCAGACCGTTCATCAGATGGAAATGGGGCGAGCCCGGCATAGGAGGTCCGGCTTGATCGGCGCGCCACGCATCGAAGGTTGTAAAGTGCTGAGTGAGATAAGCCTGATGCATCTGTTCGCGGCTGTTCAGCATATTGGTCACCAGCGAAATTCCAATTGCGGAGCCAGTGTTGCGCATCATGTTGTAAAGGCTTGCGGCATAACCCATTCGCTCCCTGGACACGCAAGCCAGGGTGGAAGCGGACATTGCCGGAAAGATCAACCCGGAGCCCAGGCCGGAGAGAATCATCGCGAAGCGCACGTAGCCGATGCCGACGTCGAGCGTCCATTGGCTCATCGTCCACAACGCATACGCCAGCAGCACGAAGCCGACTCCCACCAACCATCGAGTATCGACCGCGCGGCGCGAAAGTTGACCGATGAAAAACATCCCGGCCAGCGTGCCGAAGCCGCGCGGCAACACCGCGATGCCGGATTTCCACGGCGAGTAGCCGAGTAGCTCCTGGAAGAAGAGCGGATTCAGCAGGTTCATGCCGAACACCACCAGCATCATGATCAGGATGAGTACTACCGATACGTCGAACAGCGGAATCGCGAGGATGCGCAGATCAACTATGGGCTCAGGAAAGTGGAGTTCCCGATAGACCAGCAATACCAGCGCGACTATCGCAACCGCCGTGAAGATGCAGACCCATGCCGAGTTGAACCAGTCGGCGCGCTGTCCGCGATCCAGCACGATCTGCAGCAGTCCAAGGCCGAGAGCCAGATAGGTGATGCCAAGATAGTCGATACGGCGAGCGCCAGCCTGCGATTTGCGGATATGCTCGGGATCGTGAACGAAAAGCATCACCATGATCGCGGCGAAGATCCCAATCGGCAGATTGATGTAGAAGTTCCAGCGCCAGCTCCAGTTATAGGTGATCCGTCCTCCCAAGGTCGGTCCTAGCATCGGCGAGGTGAGCAGACCCATACCCCATACCGACATCGCGAGTCCTTGCTCTTCCGGCGGAAAGGTCTCCATCATGATGGCCTGCGATGACGGGATCATCGCGGCGCCGGCCGCGCCCTGAATCAGCCGGAAGATGACCATCTGCATCAATGAAACTGCGGCACCGCACGCACCTGAAGCGATTACGAAGGTGACCACAGAGAAAAGGAAATAGCGCTTGCGGCCAAAGCGGGCCGAAATCCAACCCGTCAGAGGAATCATGATCCCGTTGGCGACGATATAGCTGGTCAGAATCCAGGTGACTTCGTCGCGACTCGCGGAGAAGCTGCCCTGCATATGGGGCAGCGAAACGTTGACGATGGAAGTGTCGAGGACTTCCAACGTCGCACCGAGCATCACGGCGATCGCGACCAACCATTTATGCGACGCCGGTCGCTCGAACGCGGCGGGCGTGCGCAACTTTACTCCGGTCTGCTCAACCGATGCCGCCGGCGCTGCACTCATAATCGACTATTCGACCAATACCAACTCGAACCCTGGCTCAGGCGTAGCGCGGCAAAATCTTTTTGCCGAACAACTCGATCTGACGTTTGACCTCATCCTTTGGCAGAAAGCCCTGATCACCTTGCCATACGAACCATTCGGGATTGGCCTTTTCGACCAACTCGTCGAGGCCGCGGGTAACGTCGTCCACGCTGCCCATGTAGGCGAATTTCACGCGCTGGATCCGCTCCGCGGTGACTTCGGAAGCCGGCAGAGGAATTTTGCCGGTCGGATACTTTGCTTCGTCGGCCGGTTCGCGCCAGGCCTCGGTAAAACCGAAGTGATGGAAGACCTGCTTGAAGCCGAGCACGCACATACCTGCTGTCGCCAGTTTGCGCGCGTTCTCCACATTGTCGGCGAGGTAGATGCCGCGCAGCACCCCGATGTTTTGCCCTAGCTTCAAGGTGCGGCCGGCCTTCTGCGCTTCCTCGACGTAGGCTTCGCCAAGTTTCCGGACAACTTCCGGTTGCGGCAGGATAATGGTCGGACGGATTCCTTCGCGGGCGCACCACCGCACGGTCTCCTCACTCAGTGAGAAAGCCTGAAACAGCGGCGGATGCGGTCGTTGGTAGGGTTTCGGGATCACGTTGATCATCTGGATCCGCCCTTGTTCGTCAACCTCGCCAGGGAAACCGTACTCGCGCGTCCATTCATGAGCCGGCCAAGGGGTTCCCTCCTGCGGGTGAGGGTATTCGTAATATTTACCCTTGAATCGGAATGGCTTGTCGCCCCACGCCAGCTTAAGGAACTGATAGACCTCCTCGAACACCTCGCGATTGATCCGATCGGCTTCACTCTTATCGCTCAAGGTCGCACCGACGTGAACCTTCTGCGCCATCTGATTAAGCCAGCGGGCCTGATAGCCGCGGGCAAAGCCGACAATGGTGCGGCCCTTGGTCAACTGGTCGAGCCACGCGATTTCGAGCGCCAGGCGTAGGGGATTCCAGCCGGGCAGCACATAGCCGATCGGGCCGGCTTTAATGCGCTTGGTGTTATAGAGGATGTGCTGAGTCAGGAGCGGAAGACTGCCCATCTCGATGCCTTCGCTGTGTAGGTGATGTTCCGGATAGGAAACCGCTTCGAAGCCGACCTCTTCGGCCAGTTGGGTTATCTCCACTACGTCACCGATCATTTGCTGCCAGCGCTCGGGATGCATTGCGATCGGACGAAGGCGGCGCCGCTCCTCGAGGGTTGCAGGCAAGGTCGGCAGGAAAAAATACATGAACTTCATCGATCGTCTCCTTTATGGACGAGATTTATCTTGCGTAATGCCGGCGTTTTATCTCACGCGTAATGACGAGGGTCCCCATCGCGATTGCTGAGCGTCCTAACTTTGCGCGCGCAACGGACTTAACGCTGGATGAGTCGAATTCGACTGCGCGCGTTTGAACTCCGAAACGTCCCTGTCAGGTGACGGAAGTAGCTGATCGCGTGATCGATTACGTCGAGCGGCACGTCCGCGATTAATTCGGCCAGCACGGACGCGGCCCTGGTGGCAGCGGAATCGACAAACGTCTTGCCCTTTGGCGTGAGTGCGACCAGCTTCTCGCGTCCCGAGCGCGGGTCCTCGGTGATTTCGATGAACCCCAAAGGCGGATGCATCATCGTACGAAGCGATCGAGAGAGCGCGGCGTTCGTGACCTCGAACCAGCGTCGCACGTTGGATTCGATATCCTTGCGGCGCATGCGAATGCCGCCGTCACCCTGCGATCGGATCAGCCATAAGATGGCAGCCTGCTGGCGTGAGAGCAGGTCGGCCCGCACCACGTCCTCGAGCGCCGTGCCGATTTCGTAGTGAACGGAATAGAAGAACTCCATCAACTCGGTGGCCGCCGACCTGCGATACGCCTTGGGGTTCGTGGCCATCTTCGTCCCGCTGGCAATCTTCGACTTTGCTGAATTTCGCACAAATGTTGATTTAGATTAAATATTATGTTGAATCAAGAGTTGATGAACAATAAATATTTGCCCGTCTCTCAGGACGGGGACCGTTTACGTTTGTTCAGAACAGCCGGCTAAGCTTTAAGCGCAAGTCGCTAAGCGGAGAGCATCAATGAAATACGAGGCCATCCTTGTGAGAAGCAGGGCGCGATTGCCAAAGTCGTCCTGAACCGTCCGCGCTATAAAAACGCTCAATCGCGCCTGATGATTGAGGCAAAGGCATTGAAGAGCGGCGGTAAGTAAATCGCATGCTCTGTTGCGAGAACGGGCGCTCGACAAAGCCACATTCGATCATTGGCGCGGACGATTCTTGCTCATTTTCGAATGAGCGTATTTGCGCGCGGCGGCCAAAGATTCCTCTTCAACCCCCATTGCCAGCGCCAGATCGCCGTCCGAATAGGAAGTCAGGCCGGCACCCATGACGCGCGCCACTGCGTTGACATGATCCTTGGTAATGACGACGGGCACCGAAGGCTTTTGCGCAATCTCAGTCGCGAGCTGTGCCACTTCACTCTCGAGAGAGTCGAGCGAGGTCACGCGATTTATCCATCGCCACTGACGGGCCTCTTCGGGGGTGAAGCGCCGGCAGGTGATGATCAGTTCCTTGGTTAGCGCGGGACCAAGCTCGCGCACCATCCGCGGCACCGCGCCCCATGAGTAGGGCGAGCCAAGGTCGACTTCAGGGATGAACATGACAGTGCCTTCGGCCACCACGCGGAGGTCGCAGGCAATCATAAACAGGACGCCACCGCCGACGGCGCAACCGTGAACCTGTGCGATTGTTACCGCGTGCATCTGCTCGATCGCTTCGCACAGGCGCGTGCCGATCTGTCCAACTTCGCGGCGATATAGCCAGCTGTTGCCGGTCTCAGGACGCCCTTGGGCGAAGGGCAGACTATTGAGATCGGCGCCCGCGCAGAAGCCGCGTCCGTGGCCTTTGAAAATAACCACCCGGAGTTCGCGATGGCTGTCGATCCAGCGGACGGCTTCGGTCATGTCGGCCAGCATCGCGTCGTTGATGGCGTTCAGGCTGGCCGGCCGATTCAGTACGAGGTGGCCGATCGGGCCGGATATCTCCGCATACAGGGTCGAAAATTCGCGCCGGTCGGCTTGAGTTTCAGTGTTCAAATTGGATCTCCCGATGGTCGAATGCGTGGTCAAAGACCTCGACGCAGCGGACGTATTGTTTCCGGTTCGCGGCGTCGGCTCAACCCGGGAAAAATTGGGTTTGTTATGTTCCGCGCAAATCATTTTAGACAGATGAGCCAACGGCAGCTTTCCGGTGCTTTGCTTCGCTAGGCATACGTATTCCATGCAAATAGGCGAGCCAAAGGGAGCGACGAATGTGGTAAAAGTGACCAAAATGGGCACATCCGGGGAAGCCAAATCAGGTGACGACGCGAGCACGGCGGAGGTCATCGCGAGAGGCGCGGGCGAATGAGCGAGCGAGCCGCGGAGTCCGCAGTTAGCGAAACGCCTTGTAGTACTATACTCCTATCGGACTTATTCTGGTAGTGGGTCGGCTTGAAAGGCCGCGACCGCTATTTTTCGACACAGACGAAGGAGCGCGACAGCCACGACAATGGAGTCGACAATGCTTTCGCTACCCTTCGGTTCGCGGGTTAGCCGGCAATTTTGGCAGAACCGGCAGGCGCTCCGAGTACGGCGATCGGGCATACGACCAACCTGGCGTCGCGGATGCAGACGGCGGCGCCGGCCGGTTCGATTGCCGTGAGCGAAGCCACGCGCAGGTTGTGCGAGGGTTACTTCACGCTCCTACCCCGATCAAGCGCTCGAGCGGGTCAACGAAGCGTTAGTGCGAGCCAAGGATCTGGCGCTTCCAGTCAGTATAAGTTTTGCTGGGACGTTCCTCGCCATTGTGCGGCAGTATCGGCGCGAGGTACGGGCGGCTCATTAGAACGCCGAGAGCGTAATCGCTCTCTGCGCGCAGACGGGTTAACCGAAGTCTTGCCAACTGTGATTGCCTTGCGGGGTTGGGCGCTAGCCGAAAACGGCTGCTTTGAGGAAGGGTTTGCTCAGATACGGGAAGCCAGGGAAACTGCTCGCACAATGGGACAGAAACTGGGAGCGCCATATTTCTCATGCTTGCTGGCGGAGGCGTGCAAGGAGATCGGGCGCATCGATGATAGGCGATGTGCCCTGGCGGAAATAGTGGCCGCCTCGGAGCAATATGAAGAGCACTGTCATGAGCCTGAAACACGGCGCATCAAAGGCGAATTGCTACTGAAGCAGGACGTGACCAATGCAGCGGAAGCGCGAGATTGCTTTGAACTGGCGATTGAGGTTGCGCGCAAACAGAGTGCGAAGTCGTGGGAGTTACGGGCGACAATGAGTCTTGCGCGGTTGCTCACAAAGCAAGGTCGCCGCGAACAGGCGCGCGGGATGCTCGCCGAAATCTACAACTGGTTCACCGAGGGCTTCGACACTGCCGATTTGAAAGACGCGAAGGCGTTGCTCGAAGAATTGAAAGGTTAGTTGGCGCAATCCTCGGTGGGAGGCGAAGTGCCTACATAGGATGCGAAGTGTGTTTATAGGATGTGGGAGCCCAATGCTGTTATCAACGCCGTCGGGGATCGCTTCGAGAGGGGGCAAGAATAGCCAGCGTCTTAAGGGACGGCGAGCGTGATGAATGAATGACCGCCGGCGTGCACCGATAGCAGGAACGACGGGAGGTAGAGCGATGACGTCAGGAGCCGATCTATCAGGGCGAGTGAACGAAACGTGGCTGGCTCAGTACCGTGAAGAGATAATCGAGCCGGAACTACCCATAGTAGATCCGCATCATCACCTATGGAGTCATTCTGACAGCGTTTACCTCTTTCCCGAACTACTCGCCGACCTAACGAGCGGCCATAACATCCGGGCGACCGTCTTCGAAGAGTGCCACTCGATGTATCGGGCGGAAGGACCGGAAGAGCTGCGCTCGCTGGGTGAAACCGAGTTCGTCACGGGTGTGGCCGCGATGAGCGCGAGTGGGGGCTTCGGGCCGTCGCGGGCCTGCGCGGCGATGGTCGGGAACGTCAACCTACTGCTTGGAGCGCGCGTCGAGGCGATCATCGAAGCCCATCTTGCTGCAAGCGGCGGGCGGTTTCACGCGATCCGGTTTTCGACCGCATGGGACGCGGACGAGCGGGTGCATAAGACGGTGCCGCGCGCGAAAATGCTCGCAGAAGCGCAGTTTCGTGAAGGGTACCAATACCTGGGCCGGTGCGGACTAGCGTTCGACGCCTGGGTGTACCATCCGCAGTTAGGCGAGGTTGCGGCGCTGGCCGAGGCGTTTCCGCAGACGCCGATCGTACTGAACCATTTCGGCAGCCCGATTCTAGGGGGTCCGAATACGGGACGCACGGAAGAGGTGTTTGCCCAGTGGCGCGCCGGGATGACGGCGCTCGCGCGGCACGACAACATCAGCGTGAAGCTAGGGGCGCTGCCGGTGAGACGGGCAGACGGGCGGCGCGGGGCGGACGCAGCTCCGTTATCCTCGGCAGAGATTGCGACGGCGTGGCGGCCCTACTTGGAGGTATGCATCGAAGCATTCGGCGCGAAGCGGTGCATGTTCGAGAGCAACTTTCCGGTGCAGAAGCGCTGGTGTAGCTACGCGGTCTTCTGGAACGCCTGCAAGCGTCTGGCAGCCGGCGCCTCCGCCGACGAAAAGGCAGCGCTCTTCGGTAAGACGGCGGCAAGAGTGTATCGCCTCCCAGAAGGGTTGCTATGATCGCATAGCTCGCTCCGAGGTGAGAGCGGGCGCGACTTACTGCGCCATGTAACCGCCATCGACGGGCATCGGTAGTCCGGTGACGTAGGAAGCGCGATCGGAGCATAGCCATGCGACCGCCTCGCCAACTTCTTCGGGTTGGCCGATGCGCTTCAGTGGTTCGGAACGCGCGTAGCGTGCTTCCACGTCAGGGCGTTTCTCAAAGGCAGTCATCAGCAATGGAGTATAAATCGGCGCCGGGCAAACCGCGTTGATCCTGATGCCATGACGGCCGTATTCGAGTGCGGCTGCCTTGGTCAGACCTGCCACTCCATGCTTCGCCGCGGTATAGGCGGGGACTCGAATCGCGCCGGTGAGTCCCATGATCGAAGAAGTATTGACGATCGAGCCGCTACCCTGCTTAAGCATCTGGGTAAGCTCGGCCTTCATACATAGCCATACGCCGGTCAGGTTGATCGCAATCACGCGATTCCATTCGTCCTCACTGTACTCGTGAGTAAGGCGGCCAGCGCCGCCGATGCCCGCATTATTGAAGGCACAGTCGAGGCGGCCGTAAGTTTCGACGGCCTTGGCGACAAGGGCGTCCACGTCCCTGGATTTGGCGACATCGGTTTTGAGGAAAATGGCATCAGCGCCGAGTTCCTTGACCAGGCCGACGGTTTGATGGCCGCCGGCCTCGACGATGTCGGCGAGCACCAGGCGGGCGCCTTCGCGAGCGAAGATCAGAGATGTGGCGCGGCCAATGCCCGAGCCAGCTCCAGTGATAAGCGCTACTTTTCCATCCAAGATTCCGGACATTGCGTTCGCCTCGCGTTTTTGAATTTCGGCTCGCAGCATACACTTAAATGACACGGTCTAAAACTCGACAACAACCGAGTCTCCTGTTCACAGCCGCGCACAATTGTCGTATTGAACCACATGCGTCAGCAGTTTCGTGCGATTGGAAGGAGAGCAACTTTGATAAAAATATCATGTGCGATTCTCGGCCTGATGCTACTGATTGGTGTCGCCGCTGGCGCCGATGAAATCGTAATTCCATTGCCGGCGGAGGATCAGCAAAGAATCAATTCGCTCCTCGGGCCTGGAGTATTGGGGAGTGCGCTGCCCAGCGGACCAATCGAGGATACCGCGCGTTACTTCCCACTCGTAGAGAACGTGCGGACCTATCAAGTTACAGCCGGATCGAAAACGGGGAGCAAGCAGACGCTCAGCCTGGTAAAATCAAAGCGCCCAAATGGGCGTCAGGCGTGGCGGTTTCAACTGACACCGACGCTGGTGGGTTACATTACACCGACGCCGCCAGGTGATTTGATCATGACTGCCGTGAGCGACACGGGGGAGGGCGTCGTGGTCGTAAGCACGCCGCCCAATCCGTTCATTGTCAAGGGAATCAAACCCGGTGAGACGCGATCGTATTCTCAGCAGGTGGCGGTCAACTACCTGGACGATCCATCGAATCGCGAATACTCGGGTTCGCTACACGGTACTTTCACGTATCTGGGCACCTATCATGTGACCGTCCCCGCGGGCACCTACGACGCAGTGTTGTTTCGCGAAAAGTTCGAAGGCAAGGTCGGTCCGGCACAAACGCAGGACACGCAGTATAGTTTGTTCGCGCCGGGCGTGGGGTTGGTCGCAATGATAACCCAGGAGAGTATTGAGGCCTTCTGGATTTATCACAACGATACGACTACCGGAAAGGTCCTATTCAGCCGGTGAAGGACTAGCACACTGCAATTTCGAACTGCTGATCACTTATACTTCCAGGGCCGTCACTTAGCTAATTTGCGTATAGGGCGAGGCGTCGCTGACAGGTGCTCTACCAGTTGGTGCAGTTGCGAATTAGAAGGCTCAAGTTCGAGCAGGCGTTGGGCATAGGGCAGGGCGCTGACAGAGTCGCCTGACTCGCCTAGAAAATTCACAACGGCAGCAAGTGAGTCGCGGTCGTATGGATGCGACCGTAGTGAAGCTTCGAGCATGGTAATTGCCGGATGAAGTTGATCGCCGTCGTGTAAGGCGATCGCATAGACGTAAGCATAACGGGCGTTGTCGGGATCGAGACGCGCGGCAGCGGCGAGTGAGTCGAGAGCCTGACCAATACGCTTCGTGCGCACTAGCAGCAGGCCCAACGCATAGCGGAGTGAGGCATCGTCGGGAGCGCGGCTGATGGCATCGTCAAGGACCCGCTCGCCATCTCGATCACGATCGAGGCTGCGATAAAGATCGGCGAGATTTACCGCCGCGGGCACGAAGGACGGATCGAGCGACAGCGCAAGCTTAAACTCGGCTTCTGCGGGCGCGAATTGACTTTGGCGAGCGTCGAGCAGCCCCAGATTCAGGTGCGCCTCGGGACGATCCGCATTCAACCGTTGCGCCGCGATGTACTCGTCGATCGCCTGGTTTAGTTCGGTAGCGACGGGCGGCGGGAGACTGTCGGATGGCGTGTCGGCAAGTACTTCCGCCGCTTCAAGGCGGACGTCGCGAACCGGGTCGCGAAGTAGCTGACCGAGCGGAACGATACGCGCGCGAAGGTCGACGTTCGCGAGGGCGCGCGCCGCCGCACGGCGGACCAACGGTGACTCGTCGGCGATCGCGGAGGTCACCATTGTATCGCCAGGGTCTGGCGACCAGGAAGGCATCATTGTGAGCGCAGTGGCTCGAGCGATAGCGGGTTGTTCGCGGTTGGCAATCAAGGCTGAAAGCAAATGCCGGGCGTCAGGAGCACCTTCAATTGCGT
Source organism: uncultured delta proteobacterium (assembly GCA_963774705.1). Lineage (GTDB taxonomy): Bacteria > Desulfobacterota > Binatia > Binatales > Binataceae > JADMIL01. The sequence goes on along the minus strand of CAVZFW010000015.1, from coordinate 68,349 downwards.
CATGAAGGGCATCGGCAAAGCGTTGAAAGCCGACTACAGGACGTCGGTACCACTTAGCCACAGCGGTAGCAGCCCATTGAGATGACTTACCGGTGTGGCAGCTGGTGCAGGCGTTGGGGACGCCGAACCTGACAGATAGATCCGGACGTGGAATGCGCAAGCTATGATCGCGTCGGGGATCAACCACCATATAGGTCCGCATCGGCATGTGACAGCTGACGCATTGCGCGCCGGTGGAGTTGAGTTGGTGAAAGTGATGCTTTGAAGAAGCGTACTTTTGCGCCAGGTGGCATTGAAGGCAGACACCATTTCCTTGAGCGCGAAGTATCAAGCTGTGCGGTTCGTGACAGTCGCTACAGGTGACGCCGGCATGATACATCCGGCTTTGGATGAACGAACCGTACTCGTAGTCCTCGCCCTTGATTTGCCCGTCGGGAAAATAGAGGTCATCGTCGAGAAGGGCGACGCGGTAGTCGTCGCCTACGGGCTGGCCGTGTACGTAGTCTTCATTGATCTGACTACGGCGCGAATGACATCGTGCGCACATCTGGATTTCCCGTTGCGAAGCGCGAGGCACGCTGCGCTGCACCTCGCCCGATGCCTGCGCCACCGACCACGCGATTCCGCGGCGCTCGTTGAGGGCAATCAGCAGGCCCTTCGAAGCGTCGCGCGCCTTCCAATCGCCTTGCTTAATCGACCAGGCGATGTGTAGCGATCCCGGGCCGTGGCAAGCTTCGCAGGATACATCGATTTCCGCATAGGAGGTCGAAAAGGTCCGCATTCGCGGGTCGTAGCTCTTGCGCACATTGGTCGAATGACAGTCCGCGCACATGAAGTTCCAGTTTTGATCGAGGGCAGTCCAATGCAGTGAGTCGCGATTTGAGATGTGCCGTCCGGAGAGCAAGGAGAACCATCGCTGTCCGCCGTGATCGGCGGGACGGCTGTCCCATGCGATGCCGAGGGCTTGCAAGCGTCCGCCGGGCATCGCGATCAGGTATTGCTGAAGTGGATAAACGCCGAACGTATATTTTACTTCATAGTCGTGTAAGCGCCCGTCAGGACCGTCGGTGCGCACCATGAAACGGGAACCCTGACGAAAGAAGGTCGAAGTGACCGAGTTGCTGGTGAAGTTCACTTGATTGAAGCTGCCGAGTACCGAGGCCGGCGTCGCGACCTGCATCGCGGCCTGATGATGCGAGCCGCGCCAAAGATTGTTTTCGCGGACGTGGCAAGTGGCGCACTTTGCCGCCCCGACAAAACTCACGTCGGGTATCGGGGAGCGCCGAGCGACCCGGCCACTCGCCAAGGACGGCGCAACGCTCGTTCGATTTCGCATGAGAAGGGTGATAACGACTGCGGCTAGCAGCAGCAGGGAGATCAACAAATTCGCACGCCAGCGGGGGCGAACGGACGCTGCGGAGATGCGAGGGGCATCGACGCGGCGATCATTGAGTCGGCGCGTGGACTTGATGCGCTCGGGTCTATTGCGGCGTCGTTTGCTCAGATAGTCGTTCCCGTCGCGGCTGACATGCGTCTGGCCCTAAACATACCGACGCTACCTTAATTAATGACGAGACTCCTGGATCGATAAATAGCGATCGAAAATTGATCAAATCAATTCGCGACCGCTATCCTCACGCCGGATAGGCCCTCGAGTGCCGAGATCTCACGACATATCTCATCCGGGCATCAGAGTCACCGGCAGCCCGTGCGGAAATTTCCAGTTTTGACGACCGGCGGGTGGGTGGCGAATCAAGGTACTACTTGTTCGAGTAATTGCTGGACCAGCGCGGCACCCGGAACGGAGAGACCGAGTTCGTGGGCGAACTTCAGACAGATCTGGAGATCCTTAAAAAAGACCGGAGTTGCGGAGTGCAAGGACAGCCGCGACCATTGATCGGCAATCCGGCTCTGCGCGGCCCCTTCGTGCACCACTTGCTCGAGGATCGCGCTGGGCAACCCGGCCGCGCGGCCAAGCCGCATACCCTCGGAGGCGGCCAGCATATTGAGACAGACGATTAGCTGATGGGCGAGCTTGGCGCGTATACCGCTACCCAAGGGTCCGGTTCGCGTGATGCTTTGCCCGGAGGTTTGAAACAACGGCAAGCATCGCTCGAAGGCTCGATCGCTCCCGCCGACCATATAGGACATGGTCTTGCGCTTTGCTCCGGGCTCACCGCCACTAACCGGCGCGTCGACCACTTCGATGTTCAGGGGCGCGGCCACCGCAGCAATCCTGGCGATCGAAGAGGGTTCAAACCGTACTGTGAACGACGACGACCGTGCCAGGCGCGGCAGCTGACAATACTCCGTCGGGTCCGAGGACGACGGCCTCGAGTTGTGCATCGTCCAAAACGCAAATTTCGATGACTTCGGCATGCCGGCCAATCGCTCGCGGCGAGTCCGCGACGGTGGCGCCCACCCGGGCGAGCTCCTCGAGCGGCTCTGGCCGAACGTCGTAGACCATCAGATCGTAGCCCGCTTCGGCGAGATTAATCGCGAGATGCTTGCCTTGCTGGCCAAGTCCGATGAAGCCGGCTTTCACGCTCGTCACTCCGCTCAATCGATGTCCGGCCAGCTCTGAGAAGTCATGAATTCAAGCCAGCGGCGGTAAAACCGGCGTTGCGGAAATTCGCCAATCATGCTGGGCACGACGGTGCCCGGGTAAACGGTATCATTGCCCTCAGTACCCATGCCCATTTGATAGTTAAGCTTCAAGCTCTGCGCCATCGGCCCGCCAAGGCTGCTCTGGATGTTACCCCAGTTCTCGCCGTCGTCTGCGTCCGCCAATGCGATCGGCCAGACGTGGAGGCAGCGAACCATCGCTTGCTTGATCGCCTTCGGAGCGGCCTTGTCGACGATACCCCAACGCCAATGCTCGAACTGATGCGGGCCTCTTGGCAGAAGGACCGCGATGGTGGAACTGCCCAGGACTCCGGACAGGAATGCGAAATTGGGAAACACCAGGCCGGCGCCGTCGGCGGGTCCGTCGGCGCGCTCGGCACCCAGGCGATTGGCCACTTCATTGCGCGTGGATCTTATAATAATCGGCGACAATTCCCTGGTCTTCACTGATCGACGGATCGCCGGAAAAGCTTGGCACGCCGGAGTCTTTCAGAAGAAATCCCGCCATACCGTGCCCCTGCCGAGAACTGAACTGACGCCCAGGCAAGGCCATCACCTTGGCGAAACCGGCCGGAGTCCCGGCACGCGAATCCGCCCACGCGTCGCGGACCGAGACGTGCGTCATGATCGCGTGGTAGTTGTCGCCGGCAAACTGCTCGGCCGCAAGTTTCCAGTTGCCCCTGATGCGCATTTTGTGGACGCCACCGATTATCTCGGTGCCGCCTTCGCGGCGATCGAGCAGGCAGTCGAGATACCAGGCCATCTCGCCAAGATAATCGAGCAGCGAGGGCGCATCGGGGGCAAAACATCCGAAGATGAGGCCCTTGTAGCTCTCGACCCGCGGGACAGCGATCAGTCCCCATTGCGACTTGTCGAGTTGGCCGTGATAGCCGCCTTCAAAATTAGGCGCGGATATAAGGTTGCCAGCGGAATCGTAAGTCCAGCCATGGAAGGAACAAAGAAAGGATTTTGCGTTCCCGAGGTCGGCCCGACAGACGGTCATTCCGCGATGACGGCAGGCATTGAGTAGCGCCTTGATCGAGCCATCGCGTTGCCGCACGACCAGGATGCGATCGGCGCCGATGTAGGTGCTGAGGAAATCGCCGTAATTCTTCAGCTGGTCCTCGTGCGCGAGGTAGATCCAGGTTCGGGGAAAGAGGTTTTCCGTCTCCTGCTTGTAAATCTCGTCGTCGGTGAAGATGCGGCCGGTGATCAGCCCGCGCTTCCAATCGACCATTTGCTCGAGGGACTCGCCTTTGCTCGTATGAAAAGACATGTTTTTTCTTCCTCGAGCCTAGAAAAATACGCTCAGGTTTTTCGACAGCACAACGTTTTGATCGAGAAGGATCTTACGATGGGCGATGTGTAATTCCTGCATCCGGTCGCGGCGTAGCAAATCAGTGCGCTCGCCCGCCCAGATGTCGACCTCGTCCTGAAGGCGGTTACGATAGCAGATGAAATTGGACTTCACCTCGTATTCGCCCTCCGGTTTAGTCGGCGTGATGCGCACGTTGGTGACCAGATGGCGGGTGCGGCTGCGCGGATTCTCGGCCCAGTGGGTTAGGGACTCCATTTGTTTGACGCGCCAGCCCAGAGATTTTTTATTATCGTCGAAGAGCGCGAACTCTCCTTCTGCGGATGCTTCCTTGTGATGTTCGCGCTGGAGACGGTTAGCTCGGGTCGGCATCCAGTAGCGGGCGTCGTCGGAGAAAAGATCGAGCCATTCGCCGTACCGATGGTCGTCGAGCAACTCGGCTTCATGGTAGTAGTACTGCTCGATTTCAAACTGAAGTTCGCGGTCAACCTTAGTCGCTTTCATTCATGGTGCCCCGGATGACTGCGCTGAGATGAATGCGTTGAAAGGATCGCCCGCGATCTTGGGCCAGGTCGTTCGCCAGCTTCGCCGATGACCGGCGCAAAATTTATCGAGCGGGATTTTGCGCTCCGATTTCAATTCGCGTTGTAAACCAAACGGTTGCCCTCGGCAAGGCTTCATCCGGTCTTGCTCGCTACTGCCCTGGCTTGACCGAAAGCGCAGCGCCTGGGGGATCCCATTTGCAGCCTTTAATCCCCCAGAGAGCACCGTAGTCTTTTCCTCGTAAACAGGTCGGCAAGAATGCCAAAATGGGGAGGGGACGAAATCCTCGCCCGGTCGTTGAGTGTGTGATACACGACTAAAAGCCCGGGTGCTGCGACTGAATAATTTCAGCTAGGAGGCACGATATGGACCAGCCAAAGAACACCGAGATCCAGGTTGCGCGGGTTGCGCAGAGAGTTTCGTCGGTCTATATGCCTCCCCTCCAGCTCACGGAAGGGCAGCCGCCACCCATCGCGGCTAACGGCGGTTTATCCTACATGTCATTCGATCGAGACGGAGATGCGGGAACCGCCGCGGCGACGGAGGCGGCGCTCCGCCAGCTTGCCGAGGGTCACGGGCAAGCGGTTATCGATATGATCGAGAACGCGCCTCCCGGACCGATCGCGACCAAGTGGGGCGTCGGGTTTCGGAGCTACTCGGAGTGCCTGGATTACATTCGGGCGAGCAACATCAAAGTCCCCGAGGGCGGCGTAGCACTTCCACTGCGCTACACCATTTACGAGGAACCGTCCTACTCGATCGTTTCGTCCAATGCGCTGTGGCATGACCCGGCGCGTGCGGCCGAGGCGAAAGCGCTACGCAAGGAAGAGCGGGACGTCGGGAGTCGAGGGCTCTATTTTCCGCAGGTGCTGCGCGACGCGCGGCGAATGCAGCAGTACTACCCGGGTCTCTCGCCCAGCAGCCCGGAATGCATGGACAAGCTCGGTGTTGCGCTGGCGCATTGCGAGTCCAAGTGCAGGAACTTTTACGACTCGGAGGAAGTGGAGCGCGTGTACTATCCCGAGATAGAGAAGCTCCTGCTGGACTTCTTCCCGGGCGCGACCGATGCGCTCGTGTACAACCACGACGTGTTCGACAAGGACTACAAGGGCGACCGGACCGAGGATCAGGCTAAGAAGAATCCGGGTGTCAACGCCAGCTATGCCAACATCGTGCACAATGACCTGAACGACAACAGCGGGCGCGTGCGATGTCGCGAGCTGCTCACGAAGAACCTGCGGAACTTCGGTCGCGAGCAACATTATACCGAGGAAGAAGCCGACGCGAAGATGTCGCGGCGGTTCGTGTCGATCAACCTGGCGAAGCCGATGGAGACGGTCGGCCAGTACCCCTTCGTGCTTTGCGCATGGCCCTCATTCGCCGACCAGCCGTACATCACCAATTACCGCATCTACGACGATCGCGTCGGCGAGACCACGCGCTTCACTTACCGCCCTAACCACGAGTGGTACTGGTTCCCGCAGCAGAAGCCTACCGAGGTTTCGATGCTCAAGTGCTACGACTCCATCACCGACGGTTCCGTCTCGCGCTGGTCGTTCCACAGCGCCTGCACCGACCCGACCGCACCCGCCGACGCTCCTTGCCGCAAGAACCTCGTGGTCCGATCCTTTATCTTCTTCTAGGAAGACAAATGGGATAGAGCTGCCGTCCTCGAAATATCGGTGCGCACTGAATTGGTGAAGTGTGGATTAGGCGACCGGCGATTTTCCGGGCTTCAAAAAGCGTCGCGTTCCCTTACTTAGTTCATAAAGGTAAGCGTGCGCGATAGCTCGCTGATTTTGACCTTAGCGCAAACGTTCGCCTGGCCGAATGCGAACGGCCGCCAAGATTCCTGCGATAAATTTGCCTAGTGCGCGAAGGTTGACAATCTTACATGATGTGCTGTAGGCGTTAGTAATTAGTTGCAAGTGAGGGCAGCTATCGGCTGAACCTGCAGATTGTTCAACCTATCAGCCGTTACCTTTTCCGGGCGCTGCTTCCCGGTCGTATTCAATGTCGTAAGTCTGCCAGGAGTTCTTTATGCGAGAAGTCCGGCTGGTTGATAGACGGTGGCATGAGAGGTACTCCGATCAACGACTCGGCGAGTTCGTCGCGCGGTGTCGCCAGCGAGGGATTGCCGTCACGCCACAGCGTCTCGCGGTTATCGGGGCCCTGCTCGCTTCGGAGAATCATCCGAGCACCGACGAGATTTGTGCGGTAGTACGTCGCAGAAATCCACACGTATCGTTGGCTACGGTCCATCGGATTCTGGAACAATTTTGCGCAGCGGGAGAGGCGCGCAAGGTAACGCTCCTGCACGAAGTCGCGCGCTATGACGGCAACGTCGAGCCTCATCATCACGTCGTTTGCGTCCGATGCAGACGGGTACATGACATAGAGATACCCGGAGTGGACCAGCTTCTCGAGGGCAGAACCAGCCTGGGACAGTTCACCCTGCTGCGCTGTTCGCTGGAAATTGAGGCCCTTTGCGGCAGGTGCCAACTTGCCGAGAAGCGAATGCATGCGCAACGCTCACACCACACCAAGATGAAACCCCTGAATGAGTCCGAGGAGAAACGTCAGGGCTAGCAGAAAGAAGAAACAGACGAAGCAATTTCCTGAACGAAGATCAGGAGGAAAGCAGTATGGCAAGTGATCACAATCTATCAACCGAGAGCAAGTGCCCGGTAATGGGCGGCGCTCGCAGAAACAACGCAGGTAGTGGCCCGACGAACGCGGACTGGTGGCCGAATCAGCTTAATCTGAAGGTCCTGCGCCAGAACTCTCCTCAATCCGATCCGATGGGCAAGGACTTCAATTACGTCAAGGAATTCAAGAGCCTCGACTTGAATGCCGTGATCAAGGACCTTCATGCCTTGATGACGAACTCGCAGGATTGGTGGCCGGCGGACTATGGCCATTATGGCCCACTGTTCATTCGGATGGCATGGCACAGTGCGGGTACGTACCGCATTGCCGACGGCCGCGGCGGCGCGGGCGCCGGCCAGCAACGTTTCGCACCGCTCGGTAGCTGGCCGGATAATGCGAACCTCGATAAGGCGCGCAGGCTGCTCTGGCCGATAAAGGAGAAGTATGGCCGGAAAATCTCCTGGGCCGACCTGATGATTCTGGCGGGCAACGTTGCCCTCGAGTCGATGGGCTTCAAGACCTTCGGCTTCGGCGGCGGGCGTGAAGATGTCTGGGAGCCCGATGAAGTCTATTGGGGGCCTGAGCGCACGTGGCTCGCGGACGAACGCTACAGCGGCGACCGTGATCTCGCGAATCCTTTCGGCGCCGTTCAGATGGGATTGATTTACGTGAATCCGGAAGGACCCAATGGAAACCCGGACCCGGTCGCGGCAGCAAAAGATATCCGGGAAACGTTCCGCCGCATGGCGATGAATGACGAGGAAACGGTCGCGCTGATTGCCGGTGGTCACACCTTCGGGAAGACTCACGGCGCCGGCGATGCGACGCTGGTGGGCCCAGACCCGGAAGCCTCGCCCATCGAGAATCAGGGGCTCGGCTGGAGGAGCAAATTCGGCACGGGCAAAGCGGGTGACGCGATCACCAGCGGCATCGAGGTCATCTGGACCACCACGCCGACGAAATGGAGCAATGACTACTTCAAAAATCTGTTCAGCTACGAATGGGAAGTGACCAAGAGCCCGGCGGGTGCAAATCAGTGGAGACCGAAGAATGGCGCAGGCGCTGACACCGCGCCGGATCCGTTCGACAAGTCGAAGCGTCGCACGCCCGCCATGCTGACCACGGATCTCTCTTTGCGGTTAGACCCTGCTTACGAAAAGATTTCCAGGCGCTTTTATGAGCATCCGGATCAGTTCGCGGACGCGTTCGCCAAGGCGTGGTATAAGCTGACGCATCGCGACATGGGGCCGGCCTCGCGATACCACGGCCCGCTCGTTCCTAAGCAGCCGCAACTGTGGCAAGACCCTGTTCCGCCAGTCGATCATGAATTGATCGGGGAGCGGGACATTGCTGCCCTGAAGGCCAAGATCCTCCAATCCGGGCTGTCTATCTCCCAACTGATCGCGACTGCCTGGGCATCGGCAGCGACGTTTCGCGGTTCCGACAAGCGCGGCGGAGCGAACGGGGCCCGCATTCGGCTGGCGCCGCAGAAGGATTGGGAAGTGAACCAGCCATCCGCCTTGGCGAAGGCCCTGCAGGCGCTCGAAAAAGTCCAAAAAGAGTTCAACGCTGGAGGGAAGAAGGTCTCGCTCGCTGACCTGATCGTCTTAGGCGGCAATGCAGCGGTCGAGGAAGCTGCGAAAAAGGCCGGGCACGACGTAAAGGTTCCCTTCTCGCCGGGGCGCACCGACGCTTCGCAACAGCAGACCGATGTGGAATCATTCGCCGTACTGGAGCCAACCGCCGACGGTTTCATTAACTACATCCGCAAGGGACACCCGATACCGGCTGAGGAAATGCTGGTGGATCGGGCGCAGTTGCTCACGCTGACCGCTCCCGAGATGACAGTTCTAATCGGCGGCATGCGCGCGCTGAATTCCAACTTTGGACAGTCCAAACACGGCGTCTTCACTAAACGAGCGGAGACATTGACGAACGACTTTTTCGTCAACCTTCTCGACATGAGTACCCAATGGCAGCCGTCCGCGGCTTCCGAAGGCGTCTACGAAGGGTGTGACCGGAAGACGAATGAGGTCAGGTGGACCGGCACGCGTGTCGATCTGATCTTCGGTTCAAACTCTGAGCTCCGGGCATTCGCGGAAGTCTATGCATGCTCGGATTCGAAGGAGAAGTTCGTGAAAGACTTTGCGGCGGCGTGGGGCAAGGTGATGAACCTCGATCGCTTCGACCTCGCCTGAAAGTCGACGGAAAAGAAAGCTTAAGTCGTCTATTGGAAGGTCGAAGACTCGGAAAAGGATGCCGAGTCTTCGACCATTCCGCCGGAAGGCGAAGCGAAGGGTGGCGAGAAGCGAGCCGCAACCTTACCTTTTTTTGCGTGCAACGAATGCTACGAAGTCTGCTTCCGTCACGATGCCGACGAGACGGCCATTTTCGACGACCGGAAGACAACCAACCTTCCGCTCCATCAGGATTTGCGCAGCTTCAATTAAGGGCGTATCCGGAGTCGTGGTGAGCACGTCACCGCTCATTACTTCTTTCACGAGCAAGGAGTCCAAGACCTTCCGCTGAGCGTGCTGACCGTAGCCCAACGCGCGCGCCAACGCCCCGCGAAAGAGGTCGCGCTGGCTGACAATTCCGATCAGTTGCTCCGAGTCATCTTCGAGTACCGGCAGATGGCGAATCCGTCCGAGCTCCATGATGTCGTTGGCGATTGTAAGCTGGTCGTTTCGCCTCAGAGTGGTAACTTCGCTGGTCATGATGTCGCGAACCTTCAACTCTTCCTTTGGCCTGCCTCCCGTTACGATTTCAGAGCAGTACCCGTTCCGCACGTTTTCATGGTAATCGCAGAGTGAGTGATGACCGATCTAGTCTTAGGATGCTCAGTGCCCCGTAACTGCACTCGCATCTTCGAGGCGAGCCCCTGTGGCGGTGAGAGTCGCAGAGTGAGAGCGCGGCTAGCCGCCGGAGTTGGCGAGCGTCAGTTCTACGCGCCGATTTTGCGCCCGGCCCTGCGGCGTATCGTTAGGGGCGACCGGGTTGGCGTCGCCGAAGCCTTGCGCGGTGACCAGGTTGGGCTTGACGCCCTGCGAGATCATGAATTGCATCACGTTATCGGCGCGCTTCTGCGACAAGACAAGGTTGGACGTGACGCCGCGGCGCATCAGCTCGGGGCCGATCGGCGTATTATCAGTATAGCCGTTGACCACAATCGTCGTGGTCTGCTGCGGGGCCAGAATCGCAGCCATCTTGGCGATAGTCTGCTGCGCCTGCGCCGGCATCTCCCAGCCACCCGACGGGAACAGCAACTCGCCGTTGACGTTCACCTTGATTGCGTTCTGCAAGCGCGTGATCTGCATCTGCTGATTGCTGACTTCGGTACCCATCGATTGCTGGAGCTGCTGATACTCCTGATCGAGCGCATTGTATTTTTGCTGCGAAACGCATCCCGATAGCATCAGAGCCGCGGCCAGAAACCAGGCAATTGGTAACGCCTTCATAAGTTGATTTCCCCCTGCTGCTGTGTCGTGCAAACATATTACTGGACGGCCCCGAGCAGCGGAAGCGGTCGTCGCGGGCCGAGTACCTCGGGCGCGAGTGTTCCAGCCCGATTGGACATAGTTGATCGTTGACGCGCCAATAAGTGTTCTCGCACTGTCTTTGACGGAATGCGCAACAAGTCGGAGGCCGGGTTATCGATTCAGTTCGCAGTACACTTCGTATGGTCACTCGAGCATTCACCCAAACACTCGCTTAGTATTTGAATGCACTCCTGACGCCGGGGACCTCCAGGCTGGTGAAATCCTGCATGCAGCGATCGACCGCCTTGCCGCCTCCGTCCACGCATTGCTGATCTGCACGTAGTCGCCCTAATCCCGCAGGAGTGGGACAACGAGTAGGTGAGATCTCGCGTGAACTGCTGGTCGAGATCAGCGAGCGTCAGCGCATTTTTGATTTGCGAGACCAGAAGCACAGTGGCAACGCGAGTAGGTCCGCGCGGAAAGAGCAGAAGCGCATGCTAAACCGTTGCCGCAGTGCCTCAAGGTAATGAAAATACCGAGCGAAATCGCGAGCTGCTTCGGATCAGCCCTTGAGGGTAACAAGGCCCCCGAGAGCCGGATCCGAGAAGCTGTCCTGTCCGGTTTCGACGTGACCCGCAAGTCGATATTTGAAAGTCGGGTCTCCGGCAACCGTGACGATGAGGTCGTACCAGCCGTAGAACTGATCCAGCGACAACTCGTCTGCAAAGCGTCTCGTGCGGCATGGAGAAGCCGCGTGATCGCGTTGCCGGTATAGGCGTCGAGTACGCTGACGTCGGCGTGCGTTGGCGCCGACATTGGTGATTTTCCATTCGATTGAGCCGCGACCGTCTTCGCTGCTATAGCTCGGAGCGAACATCGAGAACCGCGGCGCTGGCGCCGATGCTGCCATTGAAATAGCGCACGAAGCCATTGGGGCCGTAAACCGACAAATTATAGGACGAGGCGACGTTCCACGTGCCGGCGAGCGTCTTGCCGGGTTCCACCGTGTAATTGCGCACCGGATCCGCGGCGTTGCCGGAACGCACCTGAAACACCGCCGTCGCGCGGCCCGTGTTGAGAACGTCAGGCTTACCGTGCTGTGCGAAGCATTGACCGTTGCGTGCACATCCAACTCGTAGGGCAAGGCACGCGCCGGGCGGATACCTTTTTCCTGCGTCGGCACGCCGAGGATCACGTCACTCAGAGTGGGCACGAAGGTAGTGACGTTTCCGCCCGCGAGCTCGGCCATCGGCGGCAGATCGCCGTTGGTGGACGGCAGGCTGGACGGGAGCGTCATTCGGGTTGGCAAAGTTGAAGACCGACGTCAGGTCACCCGCCACCGCACGGCGCCACGGGGAGATATTGCGCTCCACGACTCCGAAACGCTTCTCGATGAACTGGATCACCGACGTGTGATCGAAGACCTGGGAATTGACGTAGCCTCCCTTGCTCCAGGGCGAGATCGCGAGGAACGGCACGCGCGTGCCGAGGCCGATCGGGCCGTTCGGGGTCGACGTCGTGACGATCTCGTTTTCGATGCTGACCGTCGAGGCTCCGTACGCGGGCGTCTGCGGCGGCGTACGGCGGCACGATGTGGTCGAAGCTGCCGTCGGCCTCGTCGTAGTTGACGATGAAGACGGTCTTGCTGAACACCTCGGGGTTGGACACCAGGATGTCGAAGATCTGGGAGATGTACCAGGCGCCGTAGTTGATCGGCCAATCCGAGTGTTCGGTATAACCGGCCGGCGCCACGATCCAGGACACCTGCGGCAGTGTGCCGCTCTGCACGTCGCTTCGGAAGTCGTCGAACAGGCTGCTCGGCCCAGGCCTGCCAGGCCTGCGCGGGCGCCGACGCGCTCGGGATGGTGTTGATGATCTGCGTGCCGGTCGCCGCGTTGTCGAACAGCGGCGTGCCCGGAGCGGCCGTCGCGTACTGATTGAAGTACAGCACCGAATTGTCGGTGAAGTTGCCGGCGAAGGAATTGGACGTGCCGTCTCCGAAATCCGGCGCGAAGGTCATTCCGGCGAGGTCCTGGTAGATCTTCCAGCTCACGCCGGCCGCCTGCAGCACTTCGGGGAACGTCTCCCAGACGTAGTACGCATTGTTGACGCTGAGGCCGTTGGCGGTGACCGGCCCGGCGCCGTGGCCGTCGGTGCCGCCGCTGCCCAGGTAGTTCACGTTGCCGATGCAGCCCGTCCACAGGTAGCAGCGATTCGGATTGGTCGGCCCCATGATCGAGCAGTAGTAGGCGTCCCCGACCGTGAAGGCATCCGCCAGCGCGTAGTGGTACGGGATGTCCTCGCGCGTCATGTACGACATGGCGATGGGACCCTTGGTGGCCGCCCAGTTGTCATACTGGCCCTGGTTCCAGCGGCATGGGTGCCCGTCCAACTGTGATCCGTTCCCGGCAGATAGGTGAGACCCAGGCTTGTCAGACCCGGGCTGACGCTTTCGGGATTCACGCGGAACGGCGGGATCACATCCGCGCCATCCGACGGGCCGCCCACGGTGCTCGGCGGTACGGCGAATCCCGCCGCCACGTTGGCCGCGCCGGCCGGCTGCAAGAAGACCGAGGCCGGAGTGGTGCCGGTGCCGCTCTGCAGCGGGAGATTGATGTTGACCGCGCGCGGATCGGAGAAGCCGCGCACACCGCGAAGCGTGCCGAAATGATGATCGAACGGGCGGTTCTCCTGCATCAGGATGACGATGTGCTCGACATCGCTGAATCGTTCCGGTGCGGTTGTTTGCCGGAATCGCGAGCGCCTTGGCGATGTTCGCGTTCAGCGAACTCGCGAGGGCGGTCATGCCCATCAACTGCAGGAATTGACGCCGATCGTGTATGGCTCATTGAAGCTCATCCTGTTCTTCAGTTGTGCGGTTCGGAAAGCGCCGGTTGGCGATCGCAGGCACGCAGCCGTCGACGAGACTAGGGAAACACTGTCGCAAGCCGATGACGCTGCGATGAATTGACGATGAATCCTGTTTGGCTGCGTTACAAATGTCATGAAGCTGCGCCGGTATTATGATCGGGTACGATGCCAAGCCCGTCCGCATCCTCGCCGATCGAACTCGAGGTGGGCCGCATCCGTGAGCTCAGCAAGAGCGGGCGGCACGCGCGAAGCGCTCGCCGCGGCCGAAGCGCTGGCGGCTGCAGCGCCCCAAAACCGCGATGTCCTGTACCTGATCGCCGCCAACCAGCGATGCCTGAACCGGATACACGAGGCGCTCGCCACCTTGCAGCGCCTCGAGCAACAGCATCCGCGATTCAGTCTCCTCTACCAGGAGCGCGGTTATTGCTACATGACCCTGCGGGATGCGCCGCGCGCGATCGATGCCTTTCTGCGAGGCGTGAACATCAACCCGGCGCTGGCGACGAGCTGGAGCATGCTCGAACGCCTGTATCGCATGACGGGGGACGTAAGAAATGCGGCGGCGGCAGCCGAGCACGTCTCCACCCTGAAACACCTGCCGCCCGAGGTCGTGCGGGCCGGGAGTCTGTTCTCGGACGGCGAGCTGTCTGCGGCGGAGAACATCCTCCGGGCCTATCTGCTCAAGTCCGGCGACGATGTCGAGGCGCTGCGGCTGCTGGCCAGAATCGAGCACCAACGCGACGTGCTCGATGACGCGGAATGGCTGCTCGAAGCCGCTCTGAAGCTCGCACCGAATTACCGTCGCTGCGCGTCTGGACTACGTCCGTGTCCTGATTGACCGGCAGAAATATCTGCGGGCGCGTGAAGAGATCGACACCCTGCTGAGGCTCGAACCCGGCAACAGGGATTATCTTTCACTGTACGCAGCCGCGTGCGTCGGCCTCGGAGAACACGAGCGGGCGATCGCGCTGTATCGCCAGCTGCTCGCCGCGTCGCCGGCGTCCGCCGATCTGCACGTGTCGCTCGGCCACTGCCCTTAAGACCGTCGGACGGCAGAAGGAGGCGACCGAATCCTACCAAACGGCGGCGGCCGCCAGACCGAGCTTCGGCGATGCCTACTGGAGCCTCGCCAATCTCAAGACCTATCGCTTTTCGCAGAACGAGATCGCGCACATGCGCGCCGAGGAAGCCGCGCCGGCCGCAGACCCTGTCGATCGCTACCATCTGTGCTTCGCGCTCGGCAAGGCGCTCGAGGACCGGAACGAGTACGCGGAATCCTGGCAATTCTACGAGCGCGGCAACGCACTCAAGCGCGCCGAAAGCCGCTACCATCCGGACATCACCGAAACCAACACGCGCCAGCAGATCGAGGTGTGCACGGCGCAGTTCTTCGCCGCGCGCGTGGGTGTCGGCGTGCCGGACCCCGATCCGATTTTCATTGTCGGGCTGCCACGCTCCGGATCGACGCTCATCGAGCAGATCCTCGCCTCCCACTCGCAGGTCGAGGGCACGCAGGAACTCGCCGACATCCAGCGCATCGTCCTTGAAATGCGGGGCGAGCAATCGGATCTCGACGATCCGCGCTTATCCGGCTGTGCTGGCCGAACTTGCGCCTGAAGATTTCCGCAGGCTCGGCGAGCGCTACATGACGGACACGCGCGCCTACCGTCAGCGGAAAGCCGTTCTTCATCGACAAGATGCCGAACAACTTCCGCCACATCGGGCTCATCCACCTCATGCTGCCGAACGCCAAAATCATCGACGTGCGGCGCGAGCCCATGGCGTGCTGCTTTAGCAACCTGAAGCAGTTGTTTGCCAGCGGGCAGGAGTTCACCTACAGCATCGAGGATATCGCCCGCTACTACCGGACCTATCTCGAGCTGATGCGACACTGGGACGCGGTGCTTCCCGGGCGGATACTGCGAGTCTGGTACGAGGACGTCGTCGAGGATCTCGAGGGAAACGTGCGGCGCATCCTGGAATTCTGCGGCCTTGAATTCGAACCGGCCTGCGTCGAGTTCTACAAGACAGAACGCAGTGTCCGCACGGCAAGCTCAGAGCAGGTCCGCCAGCCGATTTTCCGCGACGGGCTCTTCCAGTGGCGGAACTACGAGCCCTGGCTCGGCCCGCTCAAGGACGGTTTGGGCGATGCACTGATCCGCTACCGTGAATAAGTCTTATCGGTGTGCTGTCGCTTCGGCGATCCTGCTGTCGTGGCGCGCCCAGCGCTACCAGGTTTGTGGTGGGCCCGCCAGACCTGTCATCCAAATACTCTGACGTCGCACTCCTGTTGCGGTTGCGCTTGCCTCGATTTTTGAAAATACGCGTAAACGCTTGTCAAGCAAGGCTGACACTGACCATCGGCTTCTTCTCCAAGCCGCAGCTCGTCAGAGTGAGAACTGTATGAAGGCTGCGCTAAATTAGAAAGGTTCAAATTGTTGATCACTGCATCATTGTTGATCAGAAGAACCTTCTTAAAGGCGATTCTGAAGCCATCGCCGTGATGACTCAGCTTGTGTGGATTGCGCGGCCAGCAAAAATATCCATCCGTCCGCGTCTCAGCGCTGTTACGTTGAACGTCGAATGGACGATCGTTTCCGCATCATTTCGGTCCTCAATCTCTACATTCGAAACAACCCGGCTAAGACGCGATCTTGGATCCTGAGCATGCGCCGCACCGCTTTTGAGCCGAGCTATACGGTCCTCCAGGCGCGCTCTGTTCTCCTAAACGATCGAAACGTGACGCTCCGGGTCGAAATCATCCTCATTGCACGGTATCCAGTAGAGCGCGTCTTCGGTCCACAATCCAAGCCATTCGTCATAAGCGTGCTCGTCCATCAAGCGCGCTCGTTGCAATTTTCTTACCTCGGAAGTGGCGCAGATAGTGGCGGAGCATAAGAGTGCCCGCGCGATGTTTGAGCGGCTGGGCTTTCGAGCGCAAGCATTCCTGCCGGACTGGGTCGAGATTAGGAGGGTCGTGGTCGCGATCTGCTTACAACTCGCCCGAAAATATATGTTCATTCGGTTGGGCGCAGTACCAGGCGTCTGCGAAGAGGGGCCAGCCCTCGGGGCTGGCCATCACTCTCGTCCTATTTCATGGCGCCGACGATCTTCGCCACCTCATCTTCGGTAAACGCCCGCATGGTCTCAGTACTGCGAAACGCTCCCAGCGCCGCCTGGGCTAATGCTACCTTGGCCACGCACTCGTCGTCGGGAGCTTCGACTATCGCCACCACATCGTACTGTCCCATTACCATGAAGACCTGTTTCAGCTCTGCGCCGGCGTCGCTATACGCTTTTTTCGCGGCGGCGACCCGATCGCGCAGATGCTTCAAATCTTTCATACTTTGTTCGCTGAAACGGAGCAGCCTGATATACGTAGGCATAGCATCCACCTCCATGTGCAATTTACTGGCTGATAACTCCACGCCTCGTCCGCCGGACACGGTTACGCCCGGCCCATCTGCTTGGCGCCCTTCATCTTGGCGCGCAACTCAGTGAGCGGAATCGCCGGCAGCGTCGTGATATTCACGGTGCCCCGCGAACCCAGATCGACCGACAGATGCGCCACCGTAGCGTTGTCGGCGGCCTCGACGATGGTAACGAAATCGCATTGCCCGAGCACCGCGTACTGGGAAATGACCTTGCAACCGAATTCCGCGATCTCCTTGTTCACCTGCTCCATGCGGTCGGGATCTCTATGCAGCGATTGGCGGCCCTCGGGAGTCAGGGTGCTTAACAGTATGTAGGTTGGCATGATGCCCTCCTCGTATGGCTTGTCAGTTCAGCGGCGCGTCGTCGGTTTCCATTGAAACCGATTTCGACGCGAACCTGATTGAACATTCGCTTAACATTCCGTACGACCCAAACGTTTGCAGGATTGTTGGACTTATGAGAGTGACGTGGGCCCTTGGCTAATGTCTCAGCTCGTGGCCATGATGCCCGGGATTGCGCAATTCAAAAGCCATCAGCAGCAGGTCGCGGCAATTACCGTTACGATCCTCGATCCAGTCCGGCAGCAGCGCTTCCACATGAAAGCCCAGCCGCTCAAAGAGTGCTCGAGCACTTTTGTGATCGGCGACCATCTGGGCAGTGATTTTTCTAAGCTCCAGCGTGCCCGCCAGTGCCACGATCTCCGCACAAAGACCCTCGCCGAGGCTCCGCGAGCGCCAGTCCGGGGCGATGTGCATGCTGATCTCGCCGACTTTGTGCGTCCATCGGAGCGGATTTGCGTGAAGACTCGCGTAACCTGCCAGGATGCCATCCGGCTCGGCCAGCAAAGTGACCGTCGTTCCTCGTCCAATATCCTCGATCCAGTCGTCAACCGCCGCCGGATCGCTGATGTCGCTACGCAAAAAGAGCAAATCCTCTTCGGGCAGCGCATCGGCGAATTCAAGGATTTTGGCCTTGTCTCCCGCACCCATCGTCCGTAGTGGAACCTGCCGGACCTGCGGCGCGCCACCCGGCTTGAGGCGCAAGAACTGCGGTCCGGTCTGCACCAGGGTTTCGTCCAACGCGATGGTTTTCGGATAGTGTTGGCTGACTTCCCGATTCGTACCCATGAGCTTAGTCCTCCTCGCTTGCGTTGCGCTCCCGCCGAGGCTGCCTGGTACGAGGATGGAGGAATCTCTGAGGTTCCGGAGAGGGCGAAGCCTGGTGCAGCCTCGCAGGTGTAGAGCCTAGCAGATCGTGTTGCCGAGACCCAAACCATGGGGTGTACTGGCTGCGGTTCTGGCACGCGGCGTACAGATTTCCTACCGTCGCCGGTCAGCCCGGGGCTTCCTCTTTCGGCGCCTCGCATCGTTAGCCGCAATTACTTCGACAACACCGGCACCGACAAAAGACTCGAAATCGAGGTCCAAGTTCGGGGCTTCAGGTGCTTTCGGCTTATGCCCGCGCGACGCGTCAGCATCAGCTTTTGGTTTCTTCATGCTTTCCCGATGCCGTTCGCATACCCCAAGCATGGGCGGTAATTCAAGAGGCTGGTGGAATGATTCGATCCTCGATCTCAGCGCACAGTTCCAGATGCGTCGCGATTTGTTTCTCGCGAGAAAGCCCCAGGCTTCGTAGAGTTCCGCCGGCTCGATGTCTTCGAGAAGTTCGCGATTGCGATCGACGTCGGCGCGTAGCTATTCATTCGGTTTCGCTACTGGCATCAGAGAACCTGAGCTCACCCAATGTCGGACGCCAACCGCACTTATAGCGAACGGCGCTCAGGTATGTGGACCTGGGCCGGCCTGAATCCTGCCGGCGCGAACGCAGATTCCTTAAATTCGCCTGACTGAAACGTCACGGGGTGCCCTTCTAAATCTCGCCGGCCTCGTGAATGCCGCGGGAGAGCATTGTCGGATCGGCGATCACTTCCTCCAGTCCGAACGGCACCAGCACGGCGCACGGCACCGCTTCGGCATGCAACGGCCGTATCGCGCACGCTGTCGTCAGCTTGGCAAATGTGGCGTCAATAAATTGCGGAACCAGCTTGCACCAAATATCGGGTCGGAATGACTTTACTCGAAAATTTCGTCACCGTGTATTAAGAAAGTGAACACGATGATCTGCGGGAAGTGCAAGACAGAAAATCCTGACGGGCTGAAGTTTTGCAACGAATGTGGCGCCGCATTCAGAGCGCCCTGCGCATCGTGCGGGTTCGAGAATGCGCCGGGGGCCAAATTCTGTGGCCAATGCGGTACGGCGCTCGGGACGCCGGCCGCCGCGGCGAGGAAATCCGACGATCGCCAGATTCGGGTAGCGGACACCGCCGCCCCTGAAAATATCGCGGGTGAGCGCAAGACGGTGACGGCGCTGTTTGCGGATATCAAGGGTTCGACCGAATTGATGGAGGATCTCGACCCGGAAGAGGCGCGAACGATTATCGATCCGGCGCTCAAGCTGATGATCGACGCGGTTCAGCGTTACGACGGTTACGTGGTGCAATCGACCGGCGACGGTATCTTCGCGCTGTTCGGAGCGCCGGCGGCCCACGAGGATCATCCGCAGCGCGCGCTCTACTCGGCGCTACGGATGCAGGACGAATTACGCCGCTACTCGGCGAAGCTGGTGGCCGACGGCGGCATGCCGATCGAGGCACGGGTGGGGATCAACACGGGCGAGGTGGTGGTGCGGACAATCGCGACCGGCGGGGCCAAGACCGAATATACACCGATCGGGCATACGGCCAACCTGGCGTCGCGGATGCAGGCGGTTGCGCCCACCGGATCGATCGCGATCAGCGAACACACGCGCCGCCTCGTGGAAGGGTACTTCGCGCTCAAGTCGCTGGGACCGACAAGGGTCAAAGGCGTCAGTGAACCGATCAACGTGTACGAAGTGACCGGACTGGGGCCGCTACGGACGCGGCTACAGCGCTCGGCGGGGCGCGGACTGACTAAGTTTGTCGGGCGCGAGCGCGAGATGGAATCGCTGAAACGCGCGGCCGCGCAGGCGCGATCGGGGCACGGGCAGATCGCCGCGGCGATCGCGGATGCGGGAACGGGCAAGTCGCGGCTATTTTTCGAATTCAAGGTCACAACTCAAGCGGGCTGGATGCTGCTGGAGACCTTTTCGGTTTCACACGGCAAGGCGTCGGCCTATCTTCCGATAATCGAGTTGTTGCGCAACTACTTCGATATCTCGGGCGCGGACGATGAGCGCAAGCGGCGCGAAAAGGTCACCGGCCGCGTGCTCGCACTGGATCGGAATCTGGAGGATACGCTGCCGTATTTGTTCGCGTTGCTGAGTATCGTAGAGGGCGACGATCCGCTCGAGCAGATGGATGGACAAGTCAAAAAGCGGCGGACGCTCGAGGCGATCAAACGCATCGTTTTGCGGGAGAGCCTCAACCAGCCGCTCATAATAATTTTCGAGGATCTGCACTGGCTCGACGAGCATAGCCAGGATCTGCTGAATCTGCTCGCCGATTCGATCGGAACAGCGAAGGTGCTGTTACTGGTAAACTACCGACCCGAGTATTCGCATCAGTGGAACAGCAAGACCTACTACACCCAGTTGCGACTCGACCCACTAGGCCGCGAGAGTGCCGAGGAGATGCTCTCTTCGCTGCTGGGCAGCGGCGACGAGCTCGCGCCGCTCAAGCGTCTCATAATTCAGAAGACCGAAGGCACGCCGTTCTTCATGGAGGAGACGGTGCAGGTTCTCTTCGACGATGGGGCGTTGATTCGCAACGGTATCGTGAAGCTCACGCGGCCGCTGGCGGAGTTGAAGATCCCACCCACCGTGCAGGCGATCCTGGCCTCCCGTATCGATCGGCTGCCCTCCGACGCGAAGGAACTCCTGCAGATGCTGGCCGTCATCGGCCGCGAGTTTCCGCTCTCGTTGATTCGCGCGGTCGTCACGAAATCCGACGATGACCTATACCGCCTGCTCAACGACTTGCAGCTAGGCGAGTTCATTTACGAGCAGCCCGCGGTTGGCGATACGGAATACATTTTCAAGCATGCCCTGACGCAGGAGGTCGCTTACAATTCGGTCTTGAACGAACGACGCAAGCAACTGCATGAGCGTATCGGCGCGGCGTTCGAAACACTCTATGCGAGTTCGCTTGAGGACCATCTGGCGGAACTCGCACATCATTACGGGCGCAGCTCCAATCTTGACGTCGCGGTGCAATATCTGACGAGCGCGGGCAAACAGAAGATGGAGGAGGCACTGCGCCTCGAGCGACGACTCGCGGCGGGACTGAGCACGGGAGCGCCGGGCCAGGAGCGTGCGAAGGACGAGGACGGGATGGCGGCGGCTGCGGCGATACGCGCCGTGCGCGAGAGTGCGGCTGGGCGCGCGGGCCAAACGGACACAAGTATCGATTCAGTCGATGCGCTTTGGCTCTATCCCGTCAAGTCAATGGCCGGGGAAGAAATTCCCGCGGCGCAATTGACGTCGCGAGGCCTGCTCGGAGACCGCGTGTACGCGCTGGTCGACAAGGCGTCGAATCGCACTGCGACGGTGCGAACGTGGGCCGCCGCGCTACTGAACTATCGCGTGCAATTCGTGACCGAGCCGCAGGTGGGAGCGCCCGCACCTGACTTGAAGATTACTTTGCCGAGTGGACTCATCCTTAACACCGGCAGCCCCGATATCCACGAGCGCCTCTCCGCGGCCTTCGGCCGGAATCTCACGCTGATGGCGACGGCTCCGGGCGGGCTGCTGGTCGAACATCCCAAGGGGAGTCTTGGCGGCACGTTGAGCCAGGTCACGGAATTGCCACTCGCCCAAGGCGCGCCTCCGGGTGCCTTCTTTGATTACGGATGCGTGCACCTGATCACGACCTCGACCATCGACCACTTGCAATCGGTATATCCCCAGGGACGGTTTGACGTCCGGCGGTTTCGCCCCAACATCGTTGTCCGATCACAAGCAGAGCCATTTATCGAGAACTCGTGGGTTGGCCGGATGGTCGCGATTGGCGAAGCGGTGATCCTGCGCATCACGATCCCGTGTCCGCGATGCGTCAATATGATATTGCCGCAGTCCGATCTGCCTCACGATCCAGGGATTCTGCGCACGATCGCCGAACATAACCTGTGCGACCTTGGCGATTTCGGTAAGCTGCCTTGCGCAGGAGTGTATGCGGACGTCGTGAAAGCCGGCACGATTCGCCGTGGCGATAGGGTGCATTATCTGGACTGACTGATCTGAACTTTAGCCATCGATGTACCCTTCGCACCGGAATTGCCAAATATCTGGTCGCGTCGATGCGATGGTTTTGGCTTCAGCAGCGCGAACTGTCGCGGAGATTCCTGGAGGTCTCATACCCGGAATTGGCGTGAGTGTTAATATTGATCCTGGTTGGGAATGATGGCTGCCGACAATCTACCGCGTATTCGTGAGCGCGCCTATCAGATTTGGGAGCAAGAAGGACGACCCATCGGTCGGCACGTCGATCATTGGCTTCGGGCCGAACAGGAGCTGGTTGCCAAAAAATGCAGTGGAGTTCGAGTTCAGGCAAATGATGCGCGCCTTTCGAAGCGGTATCATTAGCGAGACGACCGTCGAGCGGGTAATGACCGATCTCGAGCAGCGGGCGCTGTCGATGACACGAGTGTTCACGCAGACTGGAGGCCTTCTGGACAGAGTTGAATTCTGAATAGTCGAAAAGTACTCGATTGGTGACGGTCCGCACACTTCAGCGTTTTTCGCGATCACAGACTACGCGCGCGAGTCGGCTGGCTGGACGTCAAAACCTTTTCCAGGGCATGGACTTCGCTTAGCGCGCCGCAGAGCCGATTGCGCGATGGGAGACGGCATAGCGGTCAAGGATTCACCGCTGCGTAGCGGCGTTTCCTCCGACCGGAGGCCTTCGCGGGTGCATTCGATCGTCAGGTCTGGAAGGCGTGGTTCAGCTCGTGCCGGTGAAAAAACCTTATTCGGGACCGTCGGCTAATGCTCCAGAGAAGAATTCCGCCAAGGCGCCTGCCCGCTTGCTCTTCTTGGCTGGCTCGATGAGTTTGGTCAACGCGTAGCGCTGGTCATCATCCAGTTTTGACCATTTCCGCTGATCGAGAAGAAAGCCCACCTCTCGCGCACTTTCGATCACCGTGACAGGAACTTCGACAGGTGGATCTGCCGATTGACCAACCGCCTCTGGAAGGGAGATCGGCTCCGTACCGTTGCGAGCCAGCACGCCGCGAATAAAAATTCTCAGGGCTTCGCACTCCTCTTTGCTTTTAGATGGCAGGTGCGAAATAGCCCTCCGCTCTTCAGGTCTCAGCCCTAACCACTGCTTGCGACCAATTTTGAGCGCGACCCGGTCTAGCTTGCGCTTGACCGCCATCGGGAGACAATCGATCTCTGCTTCAAACGCGAATTGTCGATTCACCGGTGATTCTCCTTAAAACGCGGGTCGTGATGTGTGATAACATGGTTTATCTTTCCCAAGGATTCGACTCCAATGCTGAAAGCGTCGAAAACAGTCACGGGCGCGATCGGACGACAAAACCTTTACTCCAAGGGTTCCGATCTCTCCAACAAGAGGGCCAGGTTGTTGAAGCTCGAAGCGCTAGACGGACGGCGCATCAGACTTCTCTCCGAGGTGAGCACGATCAGCGAACAGATCCGCGTGCTCAGGAGAGAGGTCGCGGAGGACCTCGCCGCCTTCCGCCGGTGACGAGCTCCGATCGATTGCGAGAGAGCAGGCACAAGGGTGTGGCTACCAAAAACCCCGAAGGTGCCGAAAAGTTTAGAGTATGGGACGACCGGCAGTGCGCGCTCTAGGCGGCGTCCAGATGCATCAACTAAACGAAACACCGCCGTCGTCACGCTGCTGAGGGCGTGTCTGCGCTCGAAGCTCGCTTGTTTGTCATCAATACGAGAAGTATGTAGCGCAATGGTCGCCGCCAGAGTCGAGGCCATCGTCGGGAGTCACCAACCACGGGAGACTCATCGCGAAAGCTCTGACCGAACGGATCGAATTAGCGCTTCTTTGAAGCGAATAGGAACAAGCGGTCGGGAGCTGCAGGGGCTAGCGATATCGAAACCCGCAGAGATCAGGAATATGTTCTCGGCTCTACGAAAGTTATGAGCCAATATGCGCTCGAACCGCTTCAGGATTGATATGCCACGATATTCTGATATTACCGGCAATAGGGGACCGAGCCCCGACGACACGTATCAGCCGGCGAGGTCGAGACGTTCGGCTAACCAACCTTTCTCAGGGGAGGTCGCCATGAATATGAAAGCCGCTATCTTTCACGGACCCCATCAGCCGTTGACGATCGAACAGGTCGAGATCGACGAGCCGCAGGAACACGAGGTGCTGGTGCGGACCGCGGCCAGCGGCGTCTGCCACAGCGACCTGCATTTTGTCGAAGGTCTGTATCCTCATCCGGCGCCGGCAATTTTGGGCCATGAGGCGGCCGGCGTAGTCGAGAAGGTGGGTCAGGCCGTCACCTATCTCAAACCCGGCGATCATGTCATCTCGTGCCCGTCTGTGTTCTGCGGTTTATGTGAAGAGTGTATGTCGGGGCACCCGAACCGCTGCTCTAATCGTAAGGCCACCCAGCGCAAGAAGGACGACCAACCGCGGCTCTCGCAAAACGGCAAGCCGGTGGCTCAATTCGCGGACCTCTCGACCTATGCCGAAAAGATGCTGCTGCACGAAAACGCGCTGGTCAAAATCACGAACGAGATTTCTCTCGATCGTGCGGCGCTAATCGGCTGCGGCGTCACGACCGGAGTCGGTGCCGTGCTTAACACCGCGAAGATCGAGGCGGGCTCGACGGTGGCAGTGTTCGGCTGCGGCGGCGTGGGCCTCTCGGCTATCCAAGGAGCGCGCATCGCCGGGGCGCGGATGATAATCGCGGTCGATCAGTTCGAATCGAAGCTCGCGATGGCCAAGCGATTCGGCGCTACTCACACCGTCGATGCCTCGAGCACCGACGCGGTCGAGGCGATTCGCAAGATCGCTTCGGGCGACAGCGAGGAGGCGGGCACGGACTTGATCTCATCGATGACCGCGAGTCTGGGCGTCGATTACTCGTTTGAAGCGGTTGGGGTGAAAAAGCTGGCGGAGCAGTGCTTCGACTGTGTCAAGCCCGGTGGCACCGCGACAATCATCGGCATGATCCCGGTGGGGCAGAAGGTCGAGCTGGACGGAGCCAAGTTTCTTACCGAGCGCAAGATTCAGGGCACGATGATGGGTGGCAACCGCTTTCGCATCGACATGCCGCGCTACATCGAATTTTACCTGCAGGGCCATCTCAACCTCGACGACATGATCAGCAAGCGTATGAAACTCGAGGACGTCAACGAAGCGTTCCGCGCGATGAAAGCCGGGGAGGTCGCGCGCAGCGTGCTGATGTTCGAATGAAGACGGATGGAGGGTAAGCTCGCCGCAGTTCGCGACTTGATGCGCGAGAATTACACCCGCTCCTCGTACAGCGCTCTTTGGGTAAAAAATTCGGTTGGGGTTCTGTTTTTGTCGATGACCCGGTACGTCCACGTGGGAACCAGGAGTCATGGGCAAAGGGCCCTCGTCACAGACGGGGGGCAGAAGGCGTGCACTTCTGACAACCAAAGAATAGGACTGCCCCGAGCGTGAACAAGCCCAGAAAGCGCGCCTTCCTGACTGCGCTCTGACCACCAGACCCGCGTTGGTAGGAATCGTGACTATCGTCCGACGCTAAGGTCGTGGATAAAGCTTGGAGCGAACTGGGTCAACGTCACTACTCTTGGGTGATCGTCGCGGCTTGGTATCATGCCAGTTCCTGCCTGCGGCGATAAAGCAAAACTGCGCTGCCTGCGGATACTCCAATGGCTATGGCCATATAGACCAACATGAAGACGGGCGACGGCTTCGTGCCCGATCCGGCGTTTCGAATCGTGTAGAGCAGTAGATTCAGAATCACATACACGGCATAGGCGAACGCTATCGGCAACACCCACCGGCGCATCTGCCAAATGCCAATCGCGTACGCTACCAGCAGCGCCCCGAACGCGGGGCCAAGTATCACATTAGCAATCCCGTGTGTCTTCTTTCCCAAGAAAACGAAGCCAGCGTTCGAATCGAGATGAAACGGCTTAAGGAAGTTCGAGAGCGCCAGGATCGCGAACAGAACTGCGAAGGTAGTGAGCACCGGTCCACGCGACGTTTCCTTCATTGATAAATCCTCCATGTTCGACGGCGATTTCTCGATCCCACGTGAAACCATCTCAGCGCGTTAGGTATCGCAAGGCCCGGCGCAGTTGCGTTCGCCCGGTTTGTCATAGTGGATTGCTCTCAAAGGCCAGTAATTAAGCGCCCGCTCGAAGATCGCCGCGATGTAAAAAGACGCGAGTAGCGGCGATATTAGTCTCGCCAGCCGTGCCGGTAATAGCGGCCGCGGAGTCCAGGCGAGCACCAGCACCAGAGCGAAATTGATGACGCCACCCCAGTGGCCCAGCCGGCTCTTGACTGGCGTGGAAGAGCGGCTGATTGCGACCGAGTCGATTGCATATTGCGCGAACGAACAAGCGATCAAGACCGGTATATAGATGGGAACGGCTCCCGCCACTGCCTCGCTAAATAAAGCAGTAAGAATGAAAACAATATCCGCCAGTGCATCGAGCCATTTCCCGACCCCGTTGGCATGACCCATCCAACGCGCGATACGACCGTCCACGAAGTCGGATGCAGCCGCGGCAAGCGCGATTGAGCCCAATATCACTGGACTGTGGTTCCCGGACGCGAACGCGACCAGCCACAGGGCGGCGAGCAGGAACCGTGATGCGCTGAGCAGATTCGCCACTTGAGCCCGCGCGATGCCTTGCGGTCGCAGAGGCGGACGGTCATCTAGGGGCCCAGTCTCGCTGATGCTCGGCGCTCGGCAACCAGGCTTGGCAGCGAAGCCGTCCGGCAGGTCTCGAATCGGGGTGATTTCAATGGCGAGAATCTCGCCGGCGTCGAACCGCTCTTGTCTCGGCCGGTGTAGGCCGAACCGTGCGAGCAGATACTTTCGCGGATAGTCCTTTACTATCTGTCTTGTCACTTCAGGATCTTTGCTGATCTCGGCGTTACCTATGAGGGCGGGGCCGTCACGTTTGTCGATCCAGAGGATCACCGGACTACCGCGGCGAATACGGATTCCTATCCACGAACTCCGTCCCGTCTGAATGAGTAACGAACGATCCGGCGTCATTGTGAACCAGACCGGCACCGGCTTGCTCTGGTTCCCATCCTTGCGCACCGTTGCGACGTAGATACGGCTGGCCTGTGAAAGCGCATCGAGATTGCGCTGGGAGACTTCACTGTGCACCTCGCCTTTCATGCTCGAACCTCGATCGGGTCCTCCGGATATCGAGGGGCAGACCTAAGCGTGCTGTCCAGTTCGCTCGCGGCAACCTTACTCAAAGGCGTTGCGCCGCGCTCGGTTATATACGGTTCCACTCGTGCTACGCCGTCACTTCCAGTCTCGTCAGTTCGCGGATCGCCCGACGAAGGAAGCACAGCCCGATCAGAGCATTGCAAAACATAAACGTGAAATGGGCGGCCAGGCTATAGGCCAAGATTTTTTCACTGGGCGCATTAGCCGAAAAGAAAAGCAGCCAGGCAGCCTGGCTGGTGCCAAGATGCGCGACCCCGATTGGTAACGCCGCGGCTAGAAAGACCAGGGGAAGAAAGAGCATCAGCTTCACGAACGGTATGGCAATTCCGTACAGTGAGAGAGCTACATATTGCGTCAGCAGCGACATCAGGAAAGTGGGCGCCTTGATTGCTATTACAGTCGCATAGTCTCGTGGTCGCGCCGCGAAAAAAGTCCTCGCGATCGGACCGAAACGGATGGTACTGATCCAGGCGCGCATACGATCGCTTTGCCGTGCTCGGGCGAAAAGAACAATAACCGTGACGAGCAATAGCCATGCAACTACGTATGCCGCTCGCATGACTCCGACAATCTCGTCCTGACCCGGCGATCCCGATTGATAAAACACGATGCCCAGGGTCGAGAAAAGAAAGAGCTGATAGACCTCCATCAGTGCGATGAAGAGAATCGAGCTCAGCACTTCCAGAAAAGGGATACCGGCCTTGCGATGCAGGTACCATGCGACGCCACCCTGTCCGAGATTTGTATTGATCAGCGCGAGCAGGTACATGCTGGCGCGGATCGGCATTATGTCGCGCAACCGCAATGGCGTATTGAAGCGCTGGATCACCCAAGTCAGGCAGACGGAATCGATCGTCCAGTAAGCCGCCGAAAAGGGCAGAAACACGAAGATAAATTTTACTATCGGGACGTTCTCTAGCGCCGCGCCGACTCTGCCGATCGGGATCTGCCAGAAGATCAAGCCGAAGATGAGCAGGGTGACGATGTAGGGGATGATCTTTTTCCAGCGCGGGGTGGCGCCTGACAATTCTTCTTGCGCCGCCGCCGAGACCTGGCTCTGGTCGCTCGGGCTCACCGCGCGGCCTTGAGGGACGGCGCCTTTGTGCCGGGAGCGGACGCAAAGCCGTCGGGCAGTTCCCGTGTCGGAGTTATCCTGATTGCGATGCGCTCACCGCTGTCGAATCCGGAACGCGATGGCCCGATGCCTAGCGCCCGATTCTGCCAGTACTTGTTGCGGAAATCAGTCAGGATTTTATTTATCACCGCAGCGTCGTTGGTAATTTCAGCCTTGCCGATAAAGGCCGGACCATCTGCAGTTCCGATCCATACCAAAGCAGGACTTCCACGCCTGATGCGCTTGGCCTTCCATGTTTCGGGTCCCGTTTGAATCAGAATCGCATTGTTATCGGCGCCGATCGTGAACCAGACTGGCGCCGCCTTACTTTGGTTGCCGTCCTTGCGCACCGTGGCGATATAGATGAGTTGGGCTTTGGACAGGGGCTGCGCGTCGCGTCCAGAGATTTCCGCGCTCCCGTACGAGGCCGCGATGGCAAGCATGACGGCAGTGACCGCGACGATTAATGCGATTCGAAGTTTCGATTTGATGGTCATGGCGCCCTTCCATAAGGGCGGATGTTCGCGCCGCCTGAAGAGCCTGTCAACGGAGGGTAGCGATTTGGCATTGACAGACCGGCGGATGCAGCGGTATCCGGTCTTTCGTGATGCGACACGTGGACATGAAAGGTCTGTCATCAGGGTACGTGACGATCACCATCTGAGTCGCCGCGTGAACGGTTGCCAATGCCTGTGCGGGCAGAACTGGAACTCCAGCTCGAATAAGGTTCCGGTGCAATGAAAAATTCACATCGGTCAATCGGGCGCCGCGAATTCATTAAACGCGGTGCACTGGCCGGCATCGGGGTCGGACTTGCGCTCACTGATGCCACGTCTGCTTCGATTTCTGAAGGTCCGCGAGTCGGTCGCTACGCACCCCTTGGACGCACCGGGATGCGGATCTCCGACATTTCGTTCGGCGCCGATCGTCTTTCCTCGAGCGATGAGAACCTGGTCCGACATGCCGTCGATCTAGGCATCAATTATTTTGACACCGCCGAAACCTATCGGAGCGGTGAGTCCGAGACCGCCCTAGGAAACGCGCTGAGCGGCAAACGCAATAATGTATTCCTGGCGTCGAAGACCCTGGCTTGGCCCGATACCGGCAGACGCGCGATTATGCAGGCACTCGAGGGCAGCCTGCGGCGCCTCCAAACGGACCACGTCGACGTATACTTTAACCACGCCGTCAACGATCTCGCCCGGCTCAATAACCCCGAATGGTACGAGTTCGCCGAAGCTGCAAAGAAGCAAGGCAAGCTGCGCTTTACGGGAATGTCCGGCCACGCCGGACATCTCACCGAATGTCTCGAATACGCCATTGATTCAGGCAAATTCGACGTGATTCTGTGTGCGTTTAACTTTGGCCAGGATCCGCGATTCTACCAGCGTTTCCTCCGCGGTTTCGACATGGTCGCCCGTCAGCCCGATCTGCCGCGTCTTATCGACAAGGCCAGGCAACGCGGCGTCGGCGTGGTCGTGATGAAGACTCTGATGGGCGCCCGGCTTAACGACATGCGCCCGTATGAGCGGGGCGGCGCGACCTTCGCGCAGGCTGCGTTCCGGTGGGTCCTGTCGAACCATAATGTCGACGGACTCATAGTCTCGATGACCAGCCGCGAGGCCATCGACGAATTCCTGGGCGCATCCGGGTCGCGCACCGCGAGCGAAGAGGATTTGCCGCTGCTCTGGCGCTACGCACAAATGCAGGGCGCCTCGTATTGCAGACACGCCTGCAATGCTTGCGAAGGTGCTTGTCCGGTTGACGTCGCAATTCCCGACGTGATGCGGACGCGGATGTACGCGCTTGACTACGGCGATCTGCGGATGGCGCGAGACGAATACTCGACGATAGTCGGTAACGCCGCAGCCTGTTTGAGCTGCACGGCCAAGCCCTGTGCGGATGCCTGTCCACACGGGCTCAAGATCGACTCGCTCACCGCTCCGACGCATCTTCTTTTGTCCGGAACCTCTGGGTTTAAAGAAGTCTAACAAATGGTCTTTCAGAGCGATTCCAAGTCGCCATTCTTCTGAGCCCACGCCGCGAGCTGGCCTTTTGAGGTCGTCATCTACGCGCGCTGCAGCCAGGATGTCGAACAACGCCTCAGCGCCGTTAACAGATTCACGAAACTTCCTTGGCCGCCTTGCGAGCCGCTTCAATCTCCGCAGCATCAGCATCAGACATGCGCCCAAGCCGAATTAAAGCTTCCCGCGCTTGACCCAAGAGCTTATCCGCAGAAAGCGCCCACAATGGAGCAGCAATCTCTTTGAGCCATTCGTTTGCTTCTTCGATTGTCGCGATGCCGACAAGCGAGCTGCCGACCACTAGCAGGGTGTTGAAAAACCCGCCTCATAAACCCTGTGGAAAGCTGACAACGAGGTGGTCAACGACTTAAGAGAATCCGAGCAAACGCCGAAGGACTGATGGCGTTTGATACAACTCAAGTCGGAAGCTCGCGCCGATCTTAGCGAGTTGACGCAAAATTGGAAGTTCGAGCCTTACGAAGGTTCCCGCGCCCCGCTCCGTCGAAAATAGGCAGACTAACTTTGGGTCCGTGGGGGCGGCGTCAGCGTGCTGGGTTCGCAGCAGGTGTAGAACTCGTTCAAGATGCTGTATCGCCTCCACGCTCTCAGAAAGGTCGCTCGTGACCGCTATGGTCGGCGCGACGCACGGACGCGGCAGAAGCTGATCGTTCGGAGCACCATTCGTCTCGTGTGGCCATGTTACCGGCACCGGATCTATACGGGCGCTCTCCAAATAGGAGAATGATCGGTCCGGTTCTATTCGGTGATGCGGCGGCTCAGCGGCTTCATCGTCGGCGATTTCAGCGTCGCTCGTCTCGACTGGTGCCACATCAATGTTGTCATGGCACGGAAAGCAGTCGAGCGCGATGTCCAGGACCTCGGAACACCACTTGATTACGTAGGCAGGAATCTCGAAGACCGCGGTCATCTCGTAATCGCCGAACAAACCGCATGAGAGGCGCTGCTTGCTGATGGCTCGAATCGAACCCAGCGCTTCGCGCCAGGAATCGAGCAAATCAATGAGGGTATGCAAATGCTCCGCGAGCGGGGCGTCGTCTGGCAATCGGCTCCCAACGCGCCAAAAGGCTTCCTTCCGAAACGGTCCGTGCGGATATCTGTTCGGAGAGGCCGGATCTCCAATTTCGTATGAGTAATCGGGCTCAAGGGCCAGATGCTGCGAAACGGCGCCGCTGGTCAGAACTGAGCTTTTGATCGTCAGTGACGCTTTCGTCCGCATGCAGTTCGTAGTCAACCTATCCGCAGTACGATTTTCGATGGTATCGCGGCTGCTTCGGAGTGTCGATTAATCGCACCATAGTGTAACCCCGTGAATCATATGGTGGTTTAATTCGTCTGACCGAACAATCATCTCTTGGAGGAAGTGGCGGATGAGGGGCGAGGAGCGGCAGCAGATGACGATGCTGACCTTGGTGTGGCCGAACAGCTCACTCTCGAATAGGGACTTTCGGCGATCGCGGCGCAGTTGACCGGGACAAACGGACCTTTTCGAGCCGACAGATTGTGAATCTCCCTGGCGGTTACCTCTTTGCCGGTTCCGGTTTCGCCAGTAATGATCGCGGGCAGGTTAGATGAAGCGGTACGATCAATCAGGTTCATGAGTCGGCGCATCGGGACAGAATGGCCATCAAAATTCTTCAAATCAACCCCACCCTGACCCCACCCGCGCCAATCAAGGCGTTTCGAGAGAGGCTTGACCGCGATGCTCGATGCCAAAAAATGCAGCAATTTGGCGGATGACACAGTCTGCTGCGAACCGCTCTCCGCGTCGAATTCCCTGATTATCAGGGAAAATACAGGGAATTCTTCGTACTTCGGGCCGATTTGGAATGTATGAAGCGCCAAAACGTCCCGATATTACGCCGTTATTTCGGCGAATTCCCTAGAAATCAGAACAGGGAATATCAAGAGCAGATCAGGGAATCGCTGTTCCCTGATCCGGTTTCAGAGGGAATTTTGGCCCCTCCTGTTCACCTCGCTTCGGTTTTGGGAGGACCGCCCTCGTAATTCCCGATCCGGATACGTAAGAAGGCGAAAGGCAGACGTACTGATGTTTGTCTGGAGGACCATCACCGAGGTCATGTACTTTTGGGGGAACCCTGCCGTCTTCTAACTTTTTGGGCTACAGCCGGTCCTTTCGTGAGCCTTATGTTTTTGACATAGCGCGCATGGCGCTGTTCGCTGAATTCCTCCCGGGTACGCCTCGCAAGAAACCGTTCCGTCCGTTCGTCTTGTGCGCAGCGCGGAGTGCAGAAAACCTGTCGCCTGTTTGCCACGAAAACTCTGCGACACTCCCGACGCCGGCACTCACGTAACCACTGCGCTCCGGCAGCGATGAGCTCCTGGGCCTCTAGCAAAAATCCATCTGCCTGGCTCGTTACGAACCGCCTTGTCGGCCGTCGACTTTTCAAGTCTAGGTAGAAAGTTGTCACACCGATTCGGAGTTGCCACGGTTCACTCCGAAATAGCGCGCGGATTCCAGAGCCCACGGTGCTGGCTAGCTTTGCAATCGCACTGGCTGATGGCGCAGGCCGATCGTTGTCTGTGATAGCGCTCATGGGGAAGCTCTCAACAGCGAGCTTTAGGCGCGCTAGCTCTTGCCCGCGAAGACCAGCTAGTTCTTTGGCCCGCGCTGCGAAATCCAGAAGCCAATTAAGACGGTGCCGGAGTGTGTTCTCCGAGCGCCGCTGCGATTGAGAACTCCGACTTCGATATTGCCGCATGGTTACTGACTCCGGCCCGCAGTTTACCCGTTCGACACTATAATGCAGTTTGTGTATTTTGTCACACGGAAAATGGCGTTATTACCGTTGCGCTTAATACAAGATCGCGTCACATTTAATCAGTCACGATTTGATCCCCAACCACTTCCGTTGGTTTAAATGGCGCGCCAACCTAATTGAAAAAGATACCGACTGCTCAGTTCGCCGTGTGAGAAGCTTGGAACGGCCCGTGGTAGATCTAACGAATAGTTTAAAGGTGCGTCTAACTGCTATTTGCGCACTTAAGATTTCCCCACGCAATCCACGAATTCATTCGCCAAAACAACTGCGCCAGATTGCGCGGAGCATCGAGACGTTCGGCTTCAATGTTCCCGTCTTGGTGGATGCAGACTCAAATGTAATCGCGGGTCACGGCCGAATCTTGGCCGCCCAACTGCTCGGCTGGAAAGAGGTGCCAACGATTTGTCTCGACCATCTCACCGAGTCGCAAGCCAAGGCTTATAGAATCGCGGATAACCGGCTTACTGAAAACTCAACCTGGAACGATCGCTTGCTCGCCGAGCAGTTACAGGAATTGGCGGCACTCGATCTTGACTTCAGCCTCGAAGACCTGGGCTTCGATATGGGCGAGATCGATTTTCGGATTGAGGCGCTGGGGACTCCCCAAGCCAGCGGTGACGATGCCGCCGATATGCTGCCTGCTGAATCGAGCAGACCGCAGGTAAGCCGGGTTGGTGATCTGTGGTTGCTGAACCCGCACCGCGTCTACTGCGGAAGCGCCTTGGAAGATGCCTCCTACAATACGCTGATGCAGGGCGAGAAGGCCGTGGCAGTCCTTACCGATCCTCCCTACAATGTTCCGATCGAGGGGAATGTCAGCGGCCTCGGATCGATTCACCATCGGGAGTTCGTAATGGGCCGCGGTGAGATGACGGGGACGGAATTCACAGCATTCTTGATCCGGGCCTGCTCACTTCTGGCCCGCAACAGCCGGGATGGTTCGCTTCACTATATCTTCATGGATTGGAGGCACCTGAGCGAATTGCTGTCCGCTGGCCGGCAAGTCTATGCGGAGCTGAAGAACTTATGCATCTGGGCAAAGGACAGCCCCGGCATGGGATCTTTCTATCGCAGCCAGCACGAGTTAGTGTTCGTGTTCAAGCACGGCCGCGGAACCCATCGAAATAACGTCCAACTAGGACAGTACGGGCGAAACCGCGGCAATGTGTGGCGTTACGCTGGCGCGAACTCCTTCGCGAGGGCGACGGAGGAGGGCAACCTGCTGGCCCTTCACCCCACCGTCAAGCCCGTAGCACTTATCGGCGATGCCATCTTGGACTGTACGGCCCGAGGCGACGTGACGCTCGATGCATTTTTGGGTAGCGGCACAACCGTGATTGCAGCCGAGCGCACCGGTCGCCGTTGTTATGGCCTTGAGCTCGATCCTGTTTATGTCGACACGATTGTGAGGCGCTGGCAGGCCCACACGGGTAATGTCGCTCGCCACGCCCCTTCGGGCAAATCGTTCAGCCAGCTTGAAGCGGAGGCGGAGCAGCATCATGGCAGATGACGACGGATCGAAGTACGAAGTCGGATACCGCAAACCGCCGCGGCAAACGCGGTTCAAGACCGGCGTCTCCGGAAATCCAAAGGGCCGCCCGCGAGGTATAAAGAATCTTCGCACAGACCTGTCGGAAGAGTTGCAGGAGCGGATTCTGATTCGCGAAGGCAGCCGGTCGATCAAGATCTCGAAACAACGCGCGGTTGTAAAGACGGTGGTGACAAACACCCTGAAAAGTGATGCGCGCAGCGCTCAGATGCTTCTGAATTTGATGCTCCGGTTATTGAATCTCGAAGCCGAGCTCCCCGAGATTGATGATGACGCTCTGACCGCCGAAGAGCACGAGTTGTGGACGATGCTTGAGGCGCGCCACGCGCGAAGATCCGCCGCTTCGACCGCTAGTGGCACTGGCGCGCCGCAAACCGATCGTGCATGACTTCTAACAGACATCTGCTGGACTTGAGCCTCCGCCATGACTTGACAACCTTTACGCACCGAACTTTTCAAAGCCTGTCCCCCAGACAGCCGTATCTACATAACTGGCATATAGAAGCGATCGCATGGCACCTGCAGCAGTGCACCACTGGCGCCATTAAGCGTCTGCTGATCGCACTGCCTCCGCGTTCCCTCAAATCAATCTGCGCTTCGGTTGCCTTGCCGGCTTGGGCGCTCGGTCGCGACCCAACTAAGCGTATAATCTGCGCGAGTTACTCGGAGAATCTCGCAACCAAACACGCCCTCGATTGCCGTATGATAATGGGATCTGCGTGGTATCGTCGGACATTTCCTCACGCCATAATCAGTAGCCAGAAGAACACGGAACTAAACTTCTTGACCACTTATCAGGGTTTTCGCTACTCGACCTCCGTCGGCGGGACGCTGACCGGACGGGGAGGTAACCTCATCATCGTCGACGATCCGATCAAGCCAGAGGATGCACTTTCCGATGCCAAGCGGTCATCAGTAAACGAATGGTTTGATCGAACGCTTTACTCACGACTCGATGATAAACGCAATGACGTCATCATCGTGATCATGCAGCGCCTTCATATAGATGATTTAATCGGGTACGTACAAGAGAAAGAGCCTTGGGTTTATCTCCGACTTCCAGCCATAGCGGAGACAAAGGAGCAGATCCCGCTCGGACCTAATGAGGTCTATACCCGACAGCGCGGTGAACTCCTCCACGAGAAACGCGAACCGCGCGAGTTACTCGACAAAATCAAGCTCAGACTCGGCTCCTTTAACTTCTCGGCCCAATATCAGCAGGCTCCGATACCACTGGAAGGAGAGATTGTAAGATGGGAGTGGTTTCGTTTCTACGACGAGTTGCCAATACACGGGTTTAACGATCGAATCGTCCAAAGTTGGGATACGGCGTCAAAAGCGGAGGAAATCAACGATTTTTCAGTATGCACCACCTGGCTGGTGCAAGGAAAGGATTACTACCTCATTGATGTCTTGCGCGAGCGGCTCACCTACCCCGATCTCAGGCGTCGATGCATCGACCACGCTCGCAGTTTTCGCGCAGATAATCTGGTTATTGAAGACAAAGGTACGGGGACCGCTCTTATTTATGACCTTCGGCATGAAAACAGCGAAGGTCTTCCGTATCCGATTGCATTTCTTCCCGAAAGCGACAAGGTGACGCGTATGCATTCGCAATCGGCGAAGATTGAAGCTGGCCATGTCTATCTGCCGCGCCGGGCTCGGTGGCTCGACGAGTTCCGCATCGAATTGTTACAGTTTCCGAAGGGAAAACACGATGATCAAGTTGACAGTATGTCGCAGTTTCTGAATTGGTTGGAGCAGCGCAATCGAAATCGATGGACGGTCGAGCCGCTTGAAATTTAGACGTTAATGGCCTGCCTGCATCGGGAACTCTCTGCTTACGGGCCTACCATTCACGGCCGGCACTCTACTGATCTCCGTTCTACGACTTCTTGTTCGTTTTTTAAGGGGACCGAGAGTTCGAACCTTTTTTCTCTCTTTCGCGAACGAGTCTCAGGTGTGGAAGATTTTCTCAGCAAGTGCGCAAGCTCCTCGTGTGTAGTGGTGATAACGACGGCGCCTACCAACTCGTTGCTTTGGAAGTCGGTCGCTGCGGTTCAGTTGCGCCAACCCAGGCCGCGATTACGCCGCCGGCCTCAAGGAGATTGAGGAATTCTGCTGGATGAGAGACTAAGCGACAAACCAATCGATGGAGGAAAGGCATATGTGCATGATGGCCAGTCCATGCCAAGCGTCGCCGATGTCCGGCCCGAGCGATACCCGTTCACGCGACGGCTTCAGACCGACCAAACCGCATTCGCTAGCCGTGATGCGAATCGAGCCGCCGCCGTCGTTGGCATGAGCGACCGCCACTATCCGAGACGCCACCGCGGCGGCGGAGCCGTCGCTGGAGCCTCCGGTAGATCGCGTCGGATTCCACGGATTGCGCGCTGGGCCGAACGCCCTCGGGCTCGGTTGTAGCATTGAGGCCCAACTCTGGAGTGTTGGTTTTCCGAGGCAGATGAATCCGGCGGCCTGGAATTTTGCCGCCAGATAAGTGTCGTGCGGCGCCACGAAGCGGGGGTCGCGTAACAAGCGCATTCCGTTGTAAATCGGATCGCCGCCGGTGGCGCAGACCAAGTCCTTCAGCAGGAACGGGACTCCTCTGAAAGGACCGTCGGGAAGCGAATTGCCGGGTGTCTCCCGCGCCTGCGAACGCGCCTTGCCAAAGAGCGGCGTGATGACAGCGTTGAGTTCCGGGTTAACCTTTTCAAATGCGGGTGATCACCGCGTCGACGAGTTCGAGAGGCGATACCTCTTGTGGCGAACGAGTTCAGCCTGTTCCGTCGCATCAAGGTTCGCTAGTTCGCCCTTCATTTTCGCCTCCGAGCAACACGCTGCTGCGGGACGTCCCTGCCGAAGGCTTGCATACTTCCGACGCGTGCCGCAAACGCCGTCCGCGATTCCGGCGGACGGCGGACCCTCGGCATACTAAAGCGGGGGGCGGCTACTGGACCCGGCGGACACTCCGATCCGACGCCTTCTGGATTGCGTCGAAGCATGCGGTGGCGCGTGAAGGCGAGATCGAAACCGGCATCGGCGGGCCTCCCATCGCGAATGCCGTCCGCCATGCGCGGAGAAAGTTGCTCGACATATCTTTCTTGCCTGAAGCTGTGGAATATCAGATCGTCTGCGAGTTTAGAAATCAGTACCGAGAGTTCGAATCCACTTCCCTTCGCCACCGAGTCTCTGGTTTCAGTCATTCTCCGGAGAAGTACGCAAACTGTGCGCGTGTAGTGGCGATTTGCACGTCTCGTCGGCACCGGAGAACGCTCAAATGGTTCGCTGCTGGCGCCACTTCGACTGACAGTACCCACCGCACTCTACTGCTCGATGAATTCCTCGAGCATCGCCGGCACGCGCAGACGGGTCGGAATCAACTCGTTCCCGATACTGCGATCGATCATCTCGTGTAGATAGTAGATGCGGCGTTCCTGGAAGCCGAGCGGGATGCTCTCGATGGTGCCAGCTTCGAACGACTTCTGCATGAAAGCAAGGTTGCCCAAATCCTCTTTCAGTATCTTCTCGGTAGCTGCGATCATGCGCTCGTAGGAAATCCGATTGCGCTCGTTGTTCGGTTCGCCCATCAGATAATATGCGTCGTATCTGGATTCCCCCGGACCTAGCGGCCAGGCCTGGGTGGTGAAAATCAGCGTCGGCGAAACCACAATCACGGTATTCGGATAGATCAGGTACGCGTAAACCCCATCGCCAGTCACCGGGTTCACCCGGGCGAGCCGGGGCACGGCAGGATTGCGCTCGATCGGGTGGCGCTGTCCGTTGAACATGCGGGAATGGCCATTGGCGAGCAGCCAAATAGTCGTTGCCTTCTGATCCAGCACCGCCGACAGATCCTTGTGTACCGTGTTCACGTGATAGGTCTCGATGTTGGCGTCGGTCGCGAGCTTCCAGTTGCCGCGTATCGGGGTCACGCTCTTATGCACGAATCGCGACTGATGCTGCGGGGCGCCATCGCCAATCTCCTCGTCCATATTCCGGAGAATCGGCGCCAGAAACTGTCGCAGCGGAATCGCGTTGCGATCGAAATTAATAAACACCAGACTCGCCCAGTTTTCGCAGCGAATCGCGGCGAGGCCGAGGCAGCTTTTGTTAAGGTTTTGAAAATTCTCGCTGTCCGGCACCCCTCGCAAGCGACCCTCCAGATCGTACGACCAGCTGTGGTACTGGCAAAGCAATCGCGTCTTCACCTTCGCGCGCGCCTCGCGCACCAACGGGGCGCCCCGATGACGGCAGGTATTGTAAAAGGACCGGATTTGCCCATCCTCACTGCGCACCAGCAGCGTCGGCGCCGGGAACTGGTCCAGCAGCACGACGTCGCCCGCTTCTGGTAGCTCGTCCGCATGCGCGACAAAAAGCCAGTTCTTGCTGAACACGTGCTCGCGCTCGAGCCCGAAGAAGGCTGGGTCACAATAGCGTGCGGCGGGCACGGGCGGCAGCGTCGGAAAGCCTGCGGGATAACTCTTGCGCGACTTTTCTGCTCCCAGCCGACTCCTGATTTGGTCAGCGAACTCAGCGTCCATATTCACGGTCACCCCCAGGGAAAATTTTGATCGATGATAGTAAGCGCTTACTTTCTATGTCAAGCCCCGAGAACTCAAATTGACCCGGCCGGCGCCAGCGGGTAATCCTGTTGCGGGACCAACGAATTGAAACCCGCTTTCCCCGCTAAACCGGTGCCGCGGCGCCTCGGCCGTCCGCGCAAGCGCGATCAGCCAGAGGGCAAATCCACTCGCGATCGCATCCTGGACGCAGCCGGGGAACTATTCGTGCTCAAGGGCTTCGACGCGACCTCGGTTGACGAGATCGCGCGGCGCGCCGGCCTGACCGTGGGTGCGCTCTATCGTCATTTCAATGCGAAAGGCGAACTGTTGCTGGACGTTATCCGCCGCGCGCTGACTTCGCTACCGATCGCGCGACACATGCGCGGCGACAGCGGTCGTGCCGATCTGCTCCCCGAGATGGTGCTGCTCTATATGGCGCCAACGTCGCAGCCACTGCGCCGTCTGGTCATCGAACTGCACACCGCCGCGAGCCGCGACGCCGCCGTCGCCAGGCTCTTTCGCGATTTCAGCGAACGAATGGCCGGCGACACTCGTTCGCGCATCGAAACCGGACTCGCGCAAGGAACCTTGGAAGCCAACCTCGCCCCCGACCTTGCCGCGCGTTTTCTGATGGTGCTAATCGCGGGGTTGGCCCACGTCGATACCCTGTATCCACGTTTGCTCGCGAATCCTGGCTGGCGGGATCTGGTTATGAAGATTGTTACTACTTTGCTCGGCATAAAATCGCGCCCGCCAGCCCCGCGGTCAACCAGGAAACGCAAGCAATCGACGACGACCTGACTTGACGCGATGAAGCTCGCCGCATTGCCGAGTCATCTCGCGAGTCTCAATGATCCGATGTTGGCGCATTGGGCTAGAGCTCGCTCTCGACGCGCGCCTCCTTTCTCACTTTACAGGCACGGGTGCGTTCATCGTCCCGCAGCCGAGTCACCTGAGTCGTTGAACCTCTTACTTCATCCGAGTTCATCCATACCGGGACGCGATGTAACGCGAGCTCTCGCGGAGACTGCTGGCCGAGGCCGACTTGGATATCGCGAGCCACCAATACGCGTAGGCGCGTGACGTCTATTATTTTCAAACGGAAATACGCGTGGACGGGTCACATCGTTCGTCGGGATGTGTTGCTTTAATCACCGAGGGCGCCGTAGTTACGCAGTCTTCCGCAAATATTATATCGACCGGTCTATTTGTCAAGAAGCACAAAGAATGGTTCATCTTTGATGACTGCGCAGGAGACGTGCAGCCAGGTAGAGGAAGATATAGCGGGGCTCGCTGTCTCACGGGAACCTCGAAACTTATTTATCGCTCTTTCATGCCAATCGGCGGCCGAGCAGCCAAGCACCTGTCGAAAGTGTAAGCGATGCCATCACACCCAGGGGCAATAGATCGGCCGTCAGCCGATCCAGGCCGACGCCTTCGAGGTACACGCGCCGCGCGATATCGATCATGTAACGCGCCGGATTAATCACGCTGAAGTCCCGCAGAGCCTCAGGCATGCTACTCAATGGCGTAAACATCCCCGACAAGAGTATGAGCGGCAAGGCGATCAGAAAACAGACGAGTAACGCCTGCTGCATCGTCTCGATCAGTGATGAGAGCAGCAGCCCGGTGCCCACCACGGCCAAGAGGAATAAAGAGATGCCGACATACAAAGTCAGAAACGAACCTGCGAATGGAACACGGAACCAGAGAAGTGCGACCAGTAGAACGACAGTGGCCTGACTGAGGCCGACCAGGAGCGGCGGTAAAGCTTTCCCAGCCATGATTTTCGGTGGGACTGAACGGCGTTACCAGCAATTGATCAAAGGTTCCTTGTTCCTTCTCGCGAGCGACGGACATCGCAGTCAGGAGCAGTATCTCGGCCAGCGTAAAAGTGCCAACCAGGCCCGAGACGATGCTCCAGCGGGTTTCGAGATTCGAATTGTACCAACTCCGGACGCTCAATCTTATCGATGGGCCGGCTCCGCCGTGAGTTCGGCGCCATTGAGTATTGAAGGCGTCGATTACTATGTTGACGTAGTCTAACGTCGTGCCAGCGGTGTTGGAGTTCCGCCCGTCGGCGATCACTTGTACATCCGCGGATTGCCCGGAAAGCAAGCGACGCTCGAAGTCCTGATCGATCTGGACGGCTAGCAGCGCGCGTCTG
Organism: uncultured delta proteobacterium; assembly: GCA_963774705.1. Classification (GTDB taxonomy): domain Bacteria; phylum Desulfobacterota; class Binatia; order Binatales; family Binataceae; genus JADMIL01. The sequence continues at coordinate 26,833 of CAVZFW010000015.1, read as the reverse complement.
TCGTTGATTACAGTCTTTAATTCATCGACGCTTTCGGGGTTTGCGACGCGACGGAACACGCTCGAGCCGTCCAACGCGGCCAGCAACTCCCCGGAGGCGGCGGTGCGATCGCAATCAAAGGCAGCATAGTCAACCCGATTCAGATCGAAGGTCGCGACGTATCCGAATAAGAGGCACTGCAGTAACGGCGGCACGAAAAGCACGCCACGTTCCCGCGGATCTTTGAACATCGCGAGCAGGTCCTTACGGACCAACGCGACGATGCGAGAAAAGGAAGCCAGCATGCTCACTTCAATCGAGCTGCTTCTTGGTTGCCGCTCTAGTCAGAGCGAAAAGCAGAATCGCCATGCCGGCCAACGTAGCCGCGTTGGGCAGAATCACGGCCCAAACGTCGCCCGCCAGCATTACCGTTTGGAGCAACGCTACGTAGTACCGAGCTGGGAAGAGATAACTGACTAACCGCATCGCCCAAGGCGGGTTGTTCAGATCAAAAATGAATCCCGAGAGCATCAGCGTCGGAACAAAAGCTACCGTCAGGGTTATTTGACCGGCGACGAATTGAGCCTTCGCGGTTGTGGAGATGAGCAGTCCGAGCCCTAGCGCGACCAGCAGGTATAGTACTGAGCCGCCACCCAACACCCACAACGATCCGCGGAATGGCACATGGAACAGGAACCGGGCGGCGAGCATGCACAGCACAAGGCCGAAGACGCCCAAGATGAAGTACGGAACCACCTTACTTAGCAGCAACTCTCCAGTGCGGACGGGCGTTACGAACAAGGCCTCGAGCGTGCCGCGCTCCCACTCGCGAGCCACGACCAACGTCGTCAACAAGGCGCCATTGAGCGTGATGACGAGGACGATTAGACCGGGGACAAGAAAGTAACGGCTCTCATTGGCCTCGTTGAACCAGAGCCGATCCTTCACCACTACTGGGCCGTTCGTGACATCTTCGCCTTTGGCCTTCCGGCGCACCGTCCACTGACCGATTGCCGCTTCAGCGTAGCCTTGAACGATTCGCGCGCGGTTGGCATCTCCACCGTGAACCACGATCTGCACCTCGGCACCTGCGCCGCGTACTTGCCGCGAAAAATCAGGGCGGATGCGGACGATACCATCGACCTGGCGGGCAATAATCAGTTCCTCGGCCTGGGCCATGGAGGTCACAAGTCGCGTCGCGAAGTACGGGGAGAGCTGGAAGGTTGACGCCAGTTCGGCCGCATCTGGCGAAGCGTCCTCAAGTACGACCGCGACCGGGACATTGATCGGGTCGAGCGACAGGCCATAGCCGAAGAGGAGGATCAGCACCACGGGAAGCCCCACGCCGACCGCAATGCTGCTGGGGTCGCGGATGATCTGTCGCGTCTCTTTCTTCACCAGTGCCCAGGTCCGACGAATTCTGGCCGTGAGCGGGTCATGCGTGCGCTCGTGCTGAGGAGTCATGCCGTGGCCCGCGTTTTCACGGACGTCGCCGCCGCGCTCGCGCGGCTTTCTTCCACGATGGCGATGAAGGCGTCCTCCATAGTGGACTCGCGCTCCGCATCAAGGGACGAGTGGCGGCGAATCTCGGCGGGCGAGCCTGTGGCCAGTACTCGGCCGTGATCGAGGATAACTACGCGATCACAGTATTCGGCTTCTTCCATGAAGTGAGTCGTCACGATCACTGTAACGCCCTGCTCTGCAAGCGCAGTGATGCGTCGCCAGAATTCACGTCGCGCGAACGGATCAGCACCGCTGGTTGGCTCATCGAGGAACAGGATCTCGGGTTCGTGGAGCAGCGCTGCCGCCATCGCGAGCCGTTGCTTGTAGCCGCCGGGCAATAGACCACTTGGCCGCCGCGCCACTTCGGTGAGATCGAATTGTTCCAGGGCCCAGGCGATTCGGTCGCGATGTTGCACCCCGCGCAAGCCATAGGCGCTCGCAAAAAACTCGAGATTCTCTACCACCGAGAGAATGCCATAGAGCGAAAACTTCTGGGCGACATAACCGAACCGCTGACGAGCCGAGGCGCGAGCTGTGACGAGGTCTACACCGGCTATGCGGAGTGTGCCCTGCGTGGCGGGAAGCAGACCGCACAGCATGCGGAAGGTCGTCGTTTTGCCGGCCCCATTCGGCCCGAGGAGACCGAAGATCTCGCCTGCCTGAACCGTAAAGGTCACATGGTCAACGGCGGTGAAGACCCCGAATCGCCGCACCAGATTGTGCACTTCGACCATCGTAGTGCCGCCATAGTTTTCTGACGGGCGAGCGAGTTTCATGGCTACCTTCGGCCGCGTGGGAGCCGCCCGGTGCAGCAGAAGCATGAATCCATCCTCGAACCGCGGGCGAGTTGTTGTGATTGAGGAGCCACCGAGCGTGAGGCCACCAGCCTTCTCGGCCGCCATCACGAGGCGCACGCGGCCGCCCTCCGGTACGGCGTCGACTACCTCGGGATGGTCGAGCAGTCGCGTTTGCGCCATCCTGGGCGGCTGCCCTTCAGACGGTTTGGCGATAAACACTCTCCCGGCGGCCAAGCGGGATACTTCTTCGGGATGACCGTGGGCCAGCAGTTTCCCTTCGTGGAGTACGACGACCTGGCCACACCGCTCCGCTTCGTCCAGATATGCAGTACTGAGGAGCACGGTGAGGCCTTCGTCGCTGACGAGCTGCAGGATGATTGCCCAAAGCTCGCGCCGCGAGAGCGGATCGACCCCGACGGTAGGCTCGTCGAGCAGCAGGAGTTTCGGCGGGCGGATCAGAGTGCAGGCGAGGCCAAGCTTCTGTTTCATCCCGCCCGACAACCGGCCGGCTAGACGGTGGACGAAAGGACCGAGCGCCGTCATTTCCATCAGTCGCGGATAGCGCTCTCTCCGCTCCTCAGCCCCGATGCCACGCAAGTCGGCGTAGAGATCGAGGTTTTCGCGCACGCTCAGATCCTCATACAGCCCGAATCTCTGAGGCATATACCCGACGCGGGCCTGAACCTGGTGCGGAGCGCTGGCAACGTGAATCCCCAGAACGGTCAGTTCGCCGGAATCCGCGAACATCAATCCGGCGGCCAGTCGCATGAGCGTTGTCTTTCCAGCTCCGTCGGGTCCGACCAACGCGGTGAGCGTGCCGCGCTGGACTTGGAGCGATACGTCGTCGAGTGCCCGCGTGACTTCGCCCTGGTCACCCGGAAACGTCTTATGGATATTACGGCCTATCAGTGCGGGAGCGGTCGGTTCGGCGGTAGTCATTGCGGTATTGGTTGAACTCTCGCGATGGCTGCTATCCCGGAAGACCTTTGCTTGTTGTTCGGCACCAGATGCACACTAGCGGGGGAACCGAGGTGAAGCTGATCGGACGGATCCTTTACGAACACTCTGACCTCGTAGACCAGACTCGTTCGCAACTCCGCGGTCTCCACGGTCTTCGGTGTGAACTCGGCGACCGGCGACACGAATCCGACCCAGCCTGCGAAGCGGCGATCTGGGAAACTGTCAACCGCAACGGTCGCCGTCATGCCGGTCTGTAGCTTGCCGAGGTCCGGCTCGGCGACGTAGGCGCGAACCCATTTCGGGTCCACGACTGCCAGCGACAAGACCGGCCTTTGCGGCGATGCCATCTCGCCCGGCTCCATAAGCCGCGCTCGAACAACAGCATTGGTGGGGGCGACAAGCGCTGCGTCTGCCAGTTCCTGGCGCAGGAGTGCGCAATGCGCCTCGTCGGCCTGCAACTCGGCGTCGGCCTCGGCTATGTCTTCCTCGCGCGGCCCGGCGATCGCCAGATCCAGCGACTTCTGATTCACCGCCAGTTTGGCGTTGGCAACATCGAGTGCAGCTTTCGCATTATCGAGATCCTGCTGGCTGACAACGGAATTCTCCGCCAGGGCCTTCCGCCGCTCGTATTGGCCTCGCGCATTTATGGCGTCAGCTTTTACCGATTCGACGTTCGCTCGGGCCTGCGCAATCTCCTGGGGGCGGCTGCCGTGATGCAGTCTTTCGACCGTCTCATGCTGTGCCGCGGCTTTGGCGTCGGCCTCCTCTACCTGCGGTCGCAGCCGGCTGGTATCCAGGCGCGCGAGGACTTGACCGCTTTTTACACGGTCCCCCTCCTCCACGAGGACGGCTGCGATCCGCTCGCTGTTGTTGAAGGCGACCTCGACCTGTCGCAAATCCACGTTTCCGTAGAGTACGAGTTCTCGCGCAGGATCACCGCGCCTGGAAAGCCGCCACACCGAGCCGGCCGCCGCAATGGCCGCAAGCATCAGGATCAATGCGAGCGTGGTCTTCTTCACGGCTTCTCTTCGGCATCATTTCGGAGGGAAAAAAAGAATTCCAAAACTACTTCCAATGCGGCGGATAGGTTCGTTCGTAACCTGGGATCGCCTCGATGCGCGCCACCCAAGCTGCGAGGTGCGGGTAGCGTGCGTCGAGTGGCAGGAACTCCAGGTTGAGGGATTTGGCCTCATCCTTCGCCGCTGCCCGCAGCAGCGATGGAATCCACGGGAACACGACAATGTCGGCCGCTGAAATTGCTGCGCCAGCGAGCCATGGCGACTTGGCCACGATTGCGTCGAGCCGCGTGAGTTCGCTGTGCACGGTCGCTGCCGCCGCCCGCATCTCAGCTTCCTTTCCGGGCACTCCGCCGGTAAACAATGGCGCGACTATTTTCTGCATTGGCTCGCATACATAAGAGATATTTTCCGCGACCAGTCGCCATATGATGCCCGTCTCTCGCGCACTGCTTCCGAATATGGGCCGCTCCGGGTAGGCCCGATCGAGGTACGCCATGATCGCGAGTGACTCGTAGAGTGCGAAGTCGCCGTCTCTCAGAGTCGGCACCTTCCCACGCGGATTCATTGCCAGGTATTTGGGTGACTTGTGTTCTCCCTTCGAGAACGTCAACAACTTCGACTGATACGGGAGGCGCTTCGCTTCGAGCGTCAATAGCGCCCGCCACGCAAACGGACTTCCACTTGCCCAGTAAATTTCGAGTGCCATCGTTCCTGCCGCCTTTCTCTCCGTGGAGTTGGGAAGGTTCTGCCGCTTTCCTCATGTCGAAAGGATCTGGCGCGGGGGCGAGGATTGGCGGAGACGTTCTGTTAGACTAACTTGCTCTAGTCGATAAGCCGGTACTATTATATAGACTGGTCTACTCGTCAAGAGGTGCGATGCAGAAACGGTCGACCAAAACAGCCACCACGCGGACGCGGTTGCTCGATACGGCCGGTCAGCTCTTTCGTTGCCAGGGCTTTCACGCCACCGGCCTTGACGAAGTCTTAAAGCGCAGCGGAACGCCCAAGGGTTCTCTCTATCACTACTTTCCGGGTGGCAAAGACCAGCTCGCGATCGAAACCCTGGGCCACTTTGCTGCCCAATTGGAACAACAGATGTCAGCGCTTCTCAGCTCGAGCAGCGATCCGCTGAAGGCGCTCCGTAAGTTTCTTTTGTTCACGGTGAAGTCCCTGGCGGAGTCCGACTTTCGCGATGGATGCCCGATTGCTGCCGTCACCCTGGACGTAGCTAGCCATCGCGAGTCGATTCGCGAAGCCTGCGAGGCGGGTTTCCAGACCTGGTTAAGGGTATTCGTTCAACACTTAAGGCACGCAGGACTGACCGAGGCGCGTGCGAAAAGAATTGCGACTCTGTTTCTTGCTTCGCTCGAAGGGGGAATGATTTTGAGCCGCGCGCAAAAGAGCGTCGCGCCGCTAAACGCGATCGCAAACGAGCTCTTGCTAGTGATTCAAGGCAGCCTCGCGGCGCGCGCTTAAATATGGGCTCGGCAGATTTGGTGACCGGATCCCGTGGCAGGTTTGCCGGGCGCTTCGCTCCGCCGGTTCGCCTCTCTACCTGAGACGCTTCAAAGCTGAGCTGCTGAAACCGTCGGATTATTCGGCCGGAATTGACGGTTGTGGCATTTCGCCCGAATTGGACTTGATCGGAAAGACGGTATCTTGCCGAAGGCCAGGGCGTGTTTGTTGTCTTTCACCCCGCACCATTTTTGGGGCGCAACCGTCTCACCCAGACCCGGACTGTTGCGCGTAATTGGGATCCGCCGGCTGCGCAGCCTGCAAGCGTGACAGAGACGAAACGGCCCGCAGGGCTTGTATTAAATGCACTGACTCGCATCGCTCATTCGCGACAGCCAGGCGATGCTCTTTGGGTCGGATCGTGCGGGATGAATATGAACACTTTCCCCCTCGCCCTCTCAAAAAAATTGGAGGGCGAGGGGGAAAGATTCGTGAGGCGGAGGAGTTGGGTGGCTAAAGATTTTGGAATGCGAAGCCGGCGGCGCCCAGCGGCCCGCCGGACAGGACTCCTTTACCTGGCCAAGGGCCGCGTGACGCGGCGAGCCACCATAGGGATTTGCTTCTGAATTGTCTGACGCTTCAGCGAAGGAATGCCAGCTGTACTTGCGGAGGAATCGCCGTGCGCCCGCATGAGGATCAATCCTCGCCGGGAAGATTGGCGTCCTCGCGCTTTGCTCGTGGGCTCGAACGGTATCCTGAGGGCGCAAAGCGACTCCTCATATGAACAAGCATGAGCGTGAGCATCGTCCGCGAGGTCTCCGGAAGTCAGGAAAACCGGGATGTGAGGGGCGGATGCGGTTTGCAGGAATCGATATCGGCGGCGAGCGTCACGCAGCTGCGGTGGTAAATGAAGGCGGTGGGGTCCTCGTCAAGTCAACGTTCTTTGGAGAGGACGCAGCGGGATACCAACGGGTCCGTGACCTTCTGGGCGATCCGCACGATTGTTTGGTGGCGATGGAGGCTACGGAACACTATTGGCGCAACTTGTTCGCCTTCCTGGTAGGACACGGATTTAAGGTGGCACTGCTGAATCCGCTACGAACGCGACGCTTCGCTGAAGAGGAACTTGAGCGGACGAAGACCGACTCGGCTGATGCGCTAGGCATCGCAAGGTTCGCAGAGCAAAAGGGACCCGCGCCGACTCCGATAGCGGAGGAGGTGACAGCGGAGCTGCGCGAACTGGTCAGGCTGCGAACACGGTACGTCGATGAGCATAGCGACAGCATGCGGCAGCTTCATCGAGCCGTCGACCTGGGCTTTCCCGAGTTCACGCGTCACGTTCGGATGAATACGGTGCTGGCTACGGCGATCCTTGCCCGCTATCCCACGGCAAGATCGTTTGCGAATGCTTCTATGCGCAAGCTTGCGCGTCTCGCTTACGACGGGCGCCACCAGGTGGGCGAGGCACTCGCACGTGCGTTAATAGAGACGGCCAAGATCTCAGTGGGGAGTGATCATTCCAAGGCTTATCAGCTGCAAGTCAAATACACACGCACGGACATGGAGCTCCTGAGAGATCGAGTGAAGCAGCTCGACCAAGACATCGAACGCAAGCTTCAAGAGCACGAAGTTGGAAAACTCCTTACCACTATCCATGGTGTCGGCGCGCGGACTGGCGCCTGCCTGATAGCAGAGTTGGCGACCCAAGCCGATTCCGGGATGCCGCCGCGCTTGCGAGCTACGTCGGTGTAGTGCCGCGTCTGCGGCAATCGGGCAAGCGCGCATTCTCCGGCGCGCGAGGACTTCCGCTCGGAAATGCGCGTCTGCGTCATCGGCTGTGGATACCGACCGCCGCCTTATCCACTGCCTCATCTTCGCTATTCGCGCTGATAATCATCGAACGAGACGGTGACGCATCGTCCCAGTTGTCGAAAAAATCCACACGCCAGGTCACATTCTTACCAGTCCTCGAGCACCAGAGCTGCGGCTTGGTGAGGCTCATTGACCTTCGCGGGCGTTCACGCCTTCCGCCGATGCAGCCATTAGTCAATTGCCGACGGGATTCGCCAGGACAACGATTAAATCGGAATTTGAAAATCGAATTAAGCGTGTTTCAAAAGAGCCCAGATGAAAAATGCTAGAATGATGGCCATTAAAACGATCGCCACAGTCAGCGGAGTGTTTTTTAGTGAAGCCATCTAATCTGAACTTCTCTTCTTCGACGTTGTTGGATTAAACGGGTCAGGGAGACGTCGTGATCACCTTCCTGAAAAACTTTGCTGCAGGGTCGCATCCAAGCCAACCGGCCTTTGCTCTACTTAGTATTTCCGTGATCTCTGATTCCTTACGTTTGTGATCCGAGTGCAGATGCGTCCAGATCGAACGCTCGCTGAGGGTTCCCAGACCACATAGAGGGCATTGGTTAAGGTCATTCATGCTGCAATGCTGCGAGAATAGCTAATGAACCAGTATGGAAGCGGTGAGGATTCTTGTGCTGAGACGGGATGGGCTGCCTTGCTCTTCCACCCCGTTCCCGTCACGATTCAATCGCGATGAGCGTTGCATCTTGAGTTGCATTTGAGACGCCTTTTTCCTCGCTCGTAGGCTTCTTGATAGGAGCCAGCGCAACCGCTCGCGCTGCATGATCGTCTGCAGTCGTCGTGTCCAGTTGCTCAAATGCCGCTGAGTTTGGACTCAGTTTCGTCAGGTCTGGCGAAAGTCGCGATCGGGGTGAAATTCGGTTGATCGCTTCCTTTCAGGTCGAGGTCACGGAGTTCAAGGTGACTCAAACGGGCAGTGCTAATGCCAACAAAAGCTGGTCCGTCGGCTCCGTTTTTTCCGGCTGAGCGACACTCGAAGCGGGTATCGATTATCGGAAAAGGTTCGAGGGCCGTGATGGACAACACGGTACCCGGCCACCACCTGCCTTTACCCACCTGAACGATCCAGACCCAGACTGGAGTGCCTGGACCAAGTTGGCTGATCTGATGAACTTCCATTAGGTAGTCTTCCCTCCACCTCGTTTCGTACGTGACCGACCTTCGGTTAGTAGCCGGATCTCGAAACACGAATCGCCGTAAAGCTTTTCTGACTGCGATTGGTTACGGTAGTTTTCTCACGGCCGCGCTTGTTGCCGATACACCTAAATCACGCTCGGCGTCAGAGAGCGCGGCGAAGATTGAGTCGGCAGTGACTGCGGCCATTAAGGTCCGCAGCGTTTCGGGTCGCGAACACATCTGTGGGAGCTTTGCCAGCCATGGAAGCTGCAGTTCGTGATACTTCAGGCCCAGTACGAAAAACAGATGAGTAGGCTTACCGTCGAGAGCATCGAAATCGACACCACCCAGTGATCGGCCAAGCACCATGAATGGCTTGACTACGTGCTCGGGATGACGATTGAGCGTGTGCAAGAAGGCGAGTCCGTTGCCGGTCGCGCTCGGCATGATATTCTCGCGCTCAATAAGAGCGCCGACGAACCACGTCTTGTCCCTCACCAAATTCAGCCGGCTAGCAAGATTCGCGAGTTCCTCGATGACTCCGTTTTTTGTGCTGGCCCCCAAGTCAGGAACTATGTGACTTGGCTGAAAGCAACTGGCGAAATTTAGCATCCTGCGCGCGGCAGGCGCGCCCTGCGGAAAGTCAACGCTCCGAGGAGTGACTCCCAACATTTGATCGTCGAGCCAAGCGTCGAGCATTGCCTTGCGGAAGCGCCATTGATTCCCGATTTTGACTCCGGGTAACTCTCCTTCGGATACCAATTTGAGCACTGTCCGCTCGTTGAGGTTCAGATAATCGGCGAGTTGGCGAACGGTCATCAACCTATCGGTTGATTTCGGAGAATCTTCCGTTGCTTTACGGACAATGTTTGACACGATCGCTAGATTACGTCAAAATTCTCAGAAATGCAAAGGACTACTTCAGTTGCTAGCCGAACTGGCTACGGACACAGATATCTGCTTGAGCTGTCGTATGAACCGGGCTCGGCGCTGTGCTTGAACCCGGGCAAAAGCTGAATCTCTTTGAGACTTCGAGCACTAAAGGAGCCACGCGCGGTTAGCGCGCCGCACGGTGGAGACCTGTCCTCATGCAATTGAACGTCAGGGAAGTGTCGAAACTGCTAAGAGTCTCGGAGAAGAGAGTTTACGACTGGATCAAGCGCGGAATCCTCCGGGCGGATCGCGTCAACGATCAGTACCGATTGCATCGTAGCGATCTGCTTGAACAGACATCCTCGCGCGAAATCGATATTCCGGCGGAAATTTTTGCGGATCCATCTCCGGTCGGAGTTCCGGCACCGCGATTGGCGGATGCGCTCCGCGCCGGTGGGATCTTTTACCGACTTCAGGGGCGCGATAAGCCGGCTGTTCTGCGTGCAATCGTGGACAGCCTCGCGTTGCCGTCGAATAGTGATCGGGAATCGATCGCGCAACTCATACTGACGCGCGAGGCACTTGGTTCAACTGCCATAGGTGAAGGCATCGCAATCCCTCATGTCCGCAGACCAATCTTATTGAATACCTCAAGCCCGGCGATCTCGCTGTGCTTTCTCGAGAAGCCGGTTGATTTCGGCGCTTTCGACGGCCAGCCGGTCTTCGCGATTTTCCTGCTAGTCAGCCCAACCGCTCGCATGCATCTTCATCTACTATCTCGGCTTTCATTCGCATTGCACGACTCTCAGTTGAAGGCCGTGCTCGCGCATCGGGCGACACCGGACGAAATCCTCGCCGAGTTTGATCGCGTGGAGCGCGCGGTCGAGGGCCCGCACGGCAATGCCGAGGATGACGCCTGATAAATGTCGGCGCTGCTGATAGCGCTGCTCTCCTTTGGCGTCGGCGCAATAGGGGCGCTCGTCTTCGCAAACCATGAACGCTGGGCGATGTTCCTTGGTGTCGGTGGAGTCCTCATCGGCTGCCTGTGCGGAATCATTCCTGCCGTGCGCGTGGTTCTTGGCGAACCATCTCAGTCGCTGCGAATGGCGTGGAATATTCCTTATGGCAGCTTTTCGCTCGGACTCGATCCGCTCTCCGGTTTCTTTCTGATTCCTGTTTTCCTGCTATGCGCGTTGGCGGCGATTTACGGCGCCGATTATTTGGAAGCGTACCGGGGCCGCAAGGCTCTAGCTCCGCAGTGGTTCTTCTTCAATTTGCTCGTCGCCAGCATGGTAATCGTGCTCCTCTCCCGCAATGGCGTCCTGTTCCTGATGGCGTGGGAAATGATGGCGCTGTCCTCGTTCTTCCTGGTGACCTTCGAAGACGAGAAGGAAGGTACACGCCAAGCCGGATGGATCTATCTGGTCGCCAGCCACATCGGTACTGCATTTCTGTTGGTGCTATTCATTTTGCTCGGCAGAGCAAACGGATCTTTGGATTTCAATCGGTTCGCGGCTTCTTCGGGCGCCGGACTTCTGTTCGTGTTTGCAATGGTCGGATTTGGAACCAAGGCGGGTTTCATCCCACTCCACGTATGGCTTCCCGAAGCGCACCCAGCCGCGCCGAGTCACGTGTCGGCTGTGATGTCGGCCGTAATGATCAAGACCGGAATCTACGGCCTGGTTCGTGTCATGATGCTTCTGGGCGCGCCTCAAGCTTGGTGGGGATGGGTGCTGTGCGCAATCGGGCTGTCCTCCGGAGTAATCGGTGTCCTGCTCGCATTAGCGCAACATGATCTCAAGCGGCTGCTTGCCTACCACAGTGTCGAGAACATCGGTATCATCACGCTTGGGACTCGGTGTCGGAACACTGGGCCTTCGCGCTGGCCTCCCTGCAGTGGCAGCCATCGGATTCGCCGGCGCCTTGCTCCATGTTCTGAACCATGCGCTCTTCAAGGGACTGCTTTTTTTGGCGGCTGGTAATGTACTGCACAGCGCTCATACCCGCGAGGTCGACCATCTCGGCGGTCTGCTGCGGCGAATGCCGTGCACCGGCGTCATCTTCCTTATAGGCGCCGCTGCGATTACAGGGCTCCCGCCGCTCAACGGCTTCGTCAGCGAATTTCTCATCTATCTCGCGAGCTTCAAGGGGGCGCTGTCGCTCGACGGGACGAGCAGCGTGCCGATGCTGGCCACCATCGCTGGACTCGCACTGATCGGAGGCTTGGCTGCGGCCTGCTTCACGAAGGGATTCGGCATAGTTTTTCTCGGTCAGCCACGAAGCGAGCACGCCGAGCAAGCACACGAGGTCGGACTGGCCATGGTGCTGCCCGGGTTCGTACTGGCGGCCGCATGCATACTGATCGGTCTGCTCGGCGCGAACGTAGTGTCTTCGATGACTCCGCTAATTTCAGAAGTGACGCGAATGTCACCGGTGATCGTCAGTACGAACCTCGCGGCCGCCGCACACTCGATCGCGTTGGTCAGCCTTATCGGAGGGGCGCTGGTCAGCCTGACAACGCTCCTCGCCTTGGGCCGCGCGATCGCACTTTCCAACCGATCGGTTTCCACCAATGTGACCTGGGATTGTGGCTATGCAGAACCGTCACGCCGAATGCAGTATACGGCATCATCCTTTGCTCAACCTTTGACCGAAACTTTCGACTTGTTCCTGCTGACGCGCCGCGTCCTTTGCGCACCGCGCGGTTTCTTTCCGAAAAAGGCCAGTCTGGCTACGGAGACTCCCGATCCGTATCAAGAATTCATTTTTCGGCCGCTGTTCCGCGCTATCGGCCGCGACCTCCTGTTGCTGCGACCCCTGCAGCAAGGCAAGGTACAGCTTTACATCTTGTACATCGCCGTCACGCTCCTTCTGCTCTTGCTCTGGCAGCTCGCATAACGCATGAGCACGCGATCATCACTTCCATTGCTCCTGGCGATGGTGCTCGCTCCCCTCATTCAGGGGGTAATCAATCGCACCAAGGCTATCGCTGCCGGCCGCGTAGGCCAGCCGCTGTTGCAGACCTACCATGACCTCTGGAAGCTGCTACGAAAAGGCGTGGTATATAGTGAGACGACGACTTGGATCTTCCGGGCCGGACCTCTGGTCGGTCTTGCGTCCATGATCTGCGCGGCTGCGCTGTTGCCTTTCGGAGCTTTTCCGGCGTTCGCGCCGTTTGCGGGCGACCTGATCTTGGTTGCATACCTTCTGGCCCTCGCTCGCTTCTTCACTGTCCTGGCGGCGCTGGACACCGGGTCGAGCTTTGAAGCAATGGGCGCCAGCCGTGAGGTCACGTTCTCGGCACTCGCGGAACCCGCTCTTTTCCTGGGCTTGGCGGCGCTGGCGCGGCAGACTGAAAGCCTTTCGCTCACCCCGATGCTCGCATCGATTTCTACCGGCACGTGGATGCGAGCTGCGCCGGCACTCGGTCTCACGATCGCAGGTCTGGGCGTGGTATTCCTCGCGGAGAATGCACGTATCCCCGTGGACGATCCCGCCACACATCTCGAGTTGACGATGATTCATGAAGTTATGGTGCTGGACCACAGCGGTCCTGATTTCGCCATGATCCAGTACGCCGCGGCGCTGAAAATGTGGCTCATCGGCGCGGTCATAGTCGCGATCGCCGTCCCCTGGCATTCAGGCAATCCGCTGCTCGACGGCGGCTCCGCCATCGGCGGGATGCTGGGCGTGGCCGTCGTAACCGGGATCATCGAATCTTCGATGGCGCGCTTGCAACTGCTTCGTGTAACGCAGCTGCTGATCGCCGCCACGGTACTGTCCGGTCTTGCCTTGGCGCTGGTTCAAAGATGAACCCATGAACCAGTTGCAAAATGCAATTCTGGTACTCCTCGTGTTGACCGGCTTTATACTTCTGGCCTCCAGCCGGCTGGTTGCGTGTATCCGCGCCGTCGCGATTCAGGGGATATTGCTGGGTCTCCTCGCCATCGCCGTGCAGGATGGGAAGCTTTCCATTGTCGGCGTGCTGCTTCCGCTTACCAGCGCCACGGTTAAGGGATTCCTGCTGCCATGGCTACTCACTCGAGCCATGCGTGACGCGGATACCGTCCGCGAGATCGAGCCACTCATCGGTTACAATCTATCGGTCATAATCGGGGCGATAGCGCTTGGAGTTTCGCTATGGCTGGGTGAGCGCCTGCCGCTGCCCAACCAACCTGCTTCTTTCCTGTTGGTGCCGGCCGCGTTTTTCACCTGTCTTGTGGGGCTTGTTCTGCTAATCACGCGGAGTAAGGCAATTACCCAGGTGCTGGGCTACCTCACTCTGGAGAATGGCGTATATGCATTTGGGGCCGCGGTTGCGCTGCAGATGCCCATCCTCCTGGAGCTGGGAATTCTACTTGACGTTTTTGTGGGGGTGTTTGTGATGGGCATCGCGATCTTTCATATCAGCCGCCAGTTTGATCATATCGATACCGATCGGCTTGTAAGTCTGTCTGACCGAATCCCATGATCATAGTATTGGTATTGATGCCAACGCTGGCAGGTGCGGCGGCATTCTTCATCGGTTCGGATACGCTGCGCCGTGGACTTCTCGTCTCCGTTGCAATCGTGCAATTCGCGCTGAGTGCGGCAACCTGGATAGAACCTCCGGCGCCCGCTCTTGGCGGTTGGCTGGCTGAAGACGCGCTTGGCCGATTGTTCCTGACGCTCACCAGTCTCCTCTTCCTCGCGTCAAGCTTTTACGCAGTTGCATATCTGAGCGGAGAACGCGATCAATCGCACGCCGACGTCGAGGAAGGATTTCTTTTTTCGAATGCCCGCGAGGCGAACTTCACGGGGTGCTTGTTGCTCTTTCTTGCTGCGATGACTCTGGTCAGTCTCAGCCAGCACCTGGCGCTGCTTTGGGTGGCGGTCGAGGCGACCACCCTTGCCAGTGCGCCGCTGATCTACTTCCATCGGCATCATCGTTCCTTGGAGGCGACGTGGAAATACTTGCTCATTTGCTCCGTTGGAATCGCACTGGCACTGCTCGGAATTTTCTTTCTCGCGGTAGCATCCAGCAGTCCCGGGACCAAGACGGTCTCTTTGGTTCTGAAAGATCTGCTTTTTGACGCGCCGCACTTGAATCCGCTCTGGCTCAAAGCAGCGTTTGTGCTGATGCTCGTCGGCTACGGCACCAAGATGGGGCTGGCACCTTTCCACACGTGGTTGCCCGACGCTCATAGCGAGGCGCCGTCCGTCGCGTCGGCCTTGCTTTCGGGCGCTCTGCTCAACTGTGCATTTCTCGGGATTCTCAGAATCCATCAAATCTGCGTCGCGAGCGGTCTGGCTGATTTCAGCGAACGGCTACTGCTCGTTCTCGGCTTGCTCTCCATGGCGGTGGCTGCGGTATTCATCACCGGCCAGACTGACTACAAGCGCATGCTCGCATATTCGAGCGTCGAGCATATGGGTATTTTGGCAGTGGGCGTTGGTTTGGGTGGCGCAGGGTTGTTCGGAGCTATGCTCCACGTGATCAATCATTCGCTGACCAAGGTGATGCTCTTCATGGTCGCTGGCAACCTCCTAGCTGTTTACCAAACCAAGACTTCGAAAAATGTCACTGGAGTTTTGCAAACCTTGCCGGTATCCGGTCTGCTTTGGGTATTAGGCTTTCTCGCGATCACCGGCTCGCCGCCATTCGGTCCGTTCCTCAGTGAATTTACGATCCTGAAGGCGGCTCTGGATCAAAGCCGGTATTTCGTTGCGATTGCTTATTTGGTTCTTTTGGCGATCATCCTGACCGGAATGGCTGCACCCGTGCTTGGTATGGCACAGGGCACTCCGGACAGAGATGTCATCGTCCCTGCCGGCCGAAGTGTTGCGCTAACTGCGGTGCCGGCCACACTTGGGGGCGCAATTCTGCTTATGGGTATCTACGTTCCTTCTTTTCTGACCCGGACACTTCAGGAAGCCGCGCGTCTGCTCGGTCAGCGTTGAGTATGCCGATAACTCCATTACCCTGCTACGCGCGGCCAACCGGTTCCGCTTCGCAATGTTCCCGATCTGTCGATCGTCGAGTTCAGGAGAGTCATTCTCTCTGCTGTGAGCAGTGGCTCCACATTGGCAGCGCTGTTCGGAATGCCCGCCCAGAATCAGCACGTTCGACTCATTGCCGTCGTGGCTGACTCACGGACGAATAGCATCGCCATCGTTACCACAGAAGTGGAGAAGTCGTACCCATGTCTTACGCTGGAATGTCCACAGGCTCATTGGTTCGAGCGCGAAATCGCCGAGCAGTGGCAGATTCATCCCGAAGGGCATCCTTGGTTGAAGCCGATTCGATTTCACGCGCCATACCGGCCTGGGAACAGTTTTTCTCAAGCGCCTGTTGCAGGCGTGACCGATTTCTTCGCGATGGCGGGAGAAGAGGTTCACGAGGTCGCGGTAGGCCCCGTGCATGCGGGAATCATCGAGCCGGGCCATTTTCGCTTTCAGTGTCACGGCGAGGACGTCTTTCATCTGGAGATATCGCTTGGCTACCAACATCGAGGGGTTGAACGGGCACTCGTGGGAGGACCCGGCAAGCGGACGATCCATCTGATGGAAACGCTATGTGGTGATACCTCGATCGGGCATTCGACCGCGTATTGTGAAGCGATCGAGGCCTTGGGTGGCGCTGCGGTTTCAGCCCGGGCGCAAGTGCTGCGTGGAATAGCGTTAGAACTTGAGCGTCTCGCAAACCATACCGGCGACCTCGGCGCGCTCGCGGGAGATGTCGGATATCTTCCGACCGCAGCGTATTGCGGTCGCATTCGCGGCGACTTTCTCAACTTAACGGCGGCGCTCTCCGGGAGCCGCTTCGGCCGGGGATTGATTAGACCCGGCGGAGTCGGATTCGATTTGGATAGGCAGATCGCCATTAAGTTACGGCAGCGGTTGGAAGCGGCCTTGAAGGACGTCGAGGATGCGGTCGCGCTGCTCTGGGGCGCATCATCGGTTCAAGCGCGTTTCGAGCACACCGGAACGTTAACGCGAGAAACCTGTGAGGCCCTTGGGCTAGTTGGCCCAGTCGCGCGCGCTTGCGGGGTCGAGCGGGACGTCAGACAAGACTTTCCGAGCGGCATCTTTCGATTCGCGCAGATCCCGATCTCGAAATGGCACAGCGGCGACGTCTTTGCGCGGGCATGGGTGCGATGGCTCGAAATCCAGCGATCGGGTGCATTCCTTCAAGAGCAACTCGCGTCAATACCCAAGGGTCCTATCCTGTCGTCAGCAGGACCGCTACTCACCGACCATATCGCCGTGTCATTCGTCGAAGGATGGCGTGGAGAAATCTGTCATGTCGCCATCACCGATGCAGGCGGGCGATTCGCACAGTATAAGATAGTCGATCCGTCGTTCCACAATTGGATGGGATTGGCGATTGCAATGCGTAATCAGCAAATTTCCGATTTCCCTCTATGTAACAAGAGCTTTAACCTTTCGTATTGCGGTCACGATCTCTGAGGATGCCAGTGCCGAGTCTAATACTTACGCGATTTCGTCAGGGCAAACGCACGCTGCCATACCCTGACACTGAACCGGTTATGCCGGAGCGATTCCGGGGTCTGCCCACCCTGGATCAGTCGCGATGTCCGTCGAACTGTACGAACTGCGTGGATGCCTGCCCGACCGACGCAATTAGTAGCGACGGAGGTTTGAAACTGGATCTCGGACGCTGTCTCTTCTGCCCCGAGTGCGCTAACTCATGTCCAGAAGGAGCGATCCGTTTCACCTCGCAATATCAACTCGCAACCAGCAGTCGAAACGATTTGGTTTTGGGAGAAAGCGAGACACTGCGATTAGCGGGTCGTCTTGCTGAACAAACGCACCGGATCCTCGGGCGATCTCTCAAACTCCGACAAGTCAGCGCCGGCGGATGTAACGGATGCGAGGCGGACGTTAATGTTCTGAATACCGTGGTTTTCGATCTCGGCAGATTCGGCATTCAATTCGTTGCATCGCCACGCCATGCCGACGGCCTTCTGATCACCGGTGCCGTGACTCAAAACATGCGCCTGGCTCTTGAAAAGACGTACGCGGCGATACCGGAGCCTAAAATCGTGATAGCGGTCGGCGCCTGTTCAATCTCGGGCGGTCCATTCCGCGATCACCCTGAGGTTCTCAACGGCGCGAACAATCTTCTTCCAGTCGACCTCTTCGTTCCTGGATGTCCCCCTCATCCGATCACAATCCTCGACGGTATGTTGCGCCTCCTTGGAAGAATGGAAGACTCAAAGAGAAATTCTCCAAGTATCGATGGCTTGAAGTGAAAGGAAATTAATGGGCGATCGCAATATTCTTCGGCATCGCTAACTTCCGATTTATACCCCAAAACGGGTAGATTGTGCCCGAATACTCCACCGAGAACCGGCACAACCGTGGCTAGCAGTCACAACAAATGACGCATTTTGCGACAACGTCGGATTGGAGCAGGCGAGTAGCGGTTACCGTTTAAGCAAGATTCTACGCCGATGGGTCAGAGCCGCAGGACCCCCTATTCCAACGATGCCGAATGTCGGAAACAGATCTGGGACTTGATCGACCTTACGCTATCTTCCCGTTCATCGGGCAGTGCGTGCTGCGCTTTGCTTTCATTCCCGCGCCACTGTTTTCCGCGCGGCCCTTACACCTCGAACAGGAGGGCCGTGCGCAGATTTCTAGATGCGAGAGCGGAGCGGGCGGCAGGAAGTGCCAGAGAACTGCACGCTTATGGGATTCTCTCCTCGTAACAACGCGCTGAGGCTCATCGTTAGCCTCGTGATCGCCGCTTTTGCAGGATGGCTCATGTTGGGCCTAGCGGTGCTCTCGCCCCAGTCTGCTATGAATATGATTGCTATTCGAACGCCCAGTACGTTTGACGGCGGTTCATTTTAGTGCGGCTGGGCAGGGACTCGGCGGTGTTTGTAAGTGAACTCCAATTTTTTAATGGTGAAGGACCAGAGAGGAGTGAATTGTGGACTTGGAAAGAATAATCGCGGACTTAAAGCAGGAAGGAAATCGGCTCAGTCGGGCGATCGCGGAGCTGGAAGGAACGAATTTATCACGACCCGTAAGGAAGACGATCGTCGTCGCTCCCCATTCACAGGCCACGACAGGAGATAAGCGCGGTGAAGGTCTCACTCCTGAGGGCAGAAGGCGCCTATCGTTAGCGATGAAAAGACGTTGGGCCGAGCGCAAAAAGAAGGAGTCGTGAGTCCGCGGCGTTTCGAGGAAAGTCACACCAATTTGCCTCAGTCGATTGCGGATGCTCAGTTTAAGGTCGGCGCAATTTTTTTGCAGCCCGACACTACATTGCATTAAGAGAAGTGATGACCCTGTGGGTTACGTCCATGCTAATAGTAGTGTTACCTGCGCTGGGTGGTGCACTCTGAATCCGCTTGCGGTGATGTCGTACACCACAGGCCTACTGGGCGATGATAGCGTTAGCGGTGGACTAATTCGTGGCAGGCGCGATAGTTGGAGCGTGGATTTGCACCACCTGATTATTTTATCCGCCTTTTTGAGCGTGTGAAGAATGGAAGCGGGTGAGTGAGCTTCAATAGCCGATCGACCAATCAATCACGTTAATGAGGGACTGGCCTCTCAGGTAGGCGCGCAGATTGTCGCAAAACAGGTCGACCCCACGATGTTGGCTAACGTCGTTGTTGCCCGAGACGTGTGGCGTGATAAGCACGCGTTGGTCGTCCCACAACCGGCGGTCAGGCTCATGCTCGAACTCACCCACATAGACGTCCAAGCCCACCCCGCGCATTTTGCCCTCGTTTAGGGCCACGACCAGCGCCTCCTCATCGATAATTTCACCACGCGCCACGTTGACCAGGATGGTCCCCGGCTTCATGGCCGCGAATGCCTCGCGACCGATGAGGTTCGTCGTCTCCGGCGTCCATTGGCAACAGACCGCGACGCAATCGCTCTCAGCCAGCAGCGCATGGAGGCGATCGGCGCTTTCCAACCGCGTGAAGCCGGCCGGTAGCGTTTCTCCGGGAGTTACGCTGCGCCGGGTGCCGATCACTCGCATACCCACGCTAGCGCACAGGTGGCCCACGTCCTTGCCGATACCACCGGCACCAACGACACAAACGGTTTTGCCTTCCAGTACGATCGGGCGATACCGGCGATGATCGAAGCGATGCTGCTTCCGATCATGGTTCGCATGGTGAAGTTCACGGGCAAAGTTGTAGAAGCAAGCCAGGACGTACTCGGCCATAGCGCGCGTATTGCCATAGCCCCGCGAGGTCGTGACGATCACGTCACTGCCCCACAAATCCGTCCGCAACAGATTGCTTGCTCCGGCCGGCAACTGATGAAACCAGCGCAGGCGCGGCGCGCGCGCCCGCAAATCGAGCAGCGGAGGCCAGCCCCCGAGGACGACCTCGGCGCTGGCCAGCAGCCGGTCACGATCTTCTCGCGAACTGACTGGAATTTCTCGCTGAGCGAGATAGCGTTGTACGGTCAAACGTGGCCAGGTCTCACCGATTTCAACGTCGAACCAGCCGCGTGCATCGACGACGCGAACCCGCCGGTCGATCGCAGTAATATGCCGCAAGGTTTCGTCCGTTACGGAGGCGATCACAAGGACTTCAACGTTACCGATTGACATAGCGACGTTCTTAACGGCTCGCTGCGCTTATCGCCGACATGATTCACGGCCCGAGTAGTTTCCGAATGTTGTGGTACCAGTCATCAATAGGCGGCCTTCCGCATGGCGGACTACCGCCCGCTACCTGCTTAACGGTTAGCGCGGCGGCACTTTGACCACGTCGTCGGCCTTGGTGACCGTCGTGAGCATACCGAGTACCCCTCGCAACACCTGCCGCGTGTGCCTCCGCCGAAAAAGTCGCACAGCAGTCCTCCGGAATCGTAACGTAGTATCCGCGATCGACGCCGTCGCGAGTCGTGTCTTCACCACCCCATCCGTGGCGATGCCGGTCAGCACCAGATGAGTGATGCCTTGCGCATTCAGAATCGCCTCGAGTGGGCTCGCATAAAAGGCGCTCACGCGCGTCTTGGTGATCACGATGTCATTCGGATCGGCCTTCACGTCCGGATGGATTTCAGCACCCCAGGTGCCATCCTTCAGTATTTCGTTCTGCTTCATGCCCGCGAGAATCGGCGTGTTCTGTGGCGCGTCGAGATAATCGCGACGATACGCGTGCCGTACATGGATGATCGGTAATCCCGTCTTGCGGCCGGCCGCGGCGAGGCGCGCGATGGTGCCAAGCACGTTGCGCTCTTTTATCAGCTTGGCCATCACACCGTTATTCGTCGCTGCCGTCTTGCCGTTCTCGTGAACGATGTCGTTCTAGCAGTCCATGATCAGAATCGCGGTCTTGCCCTTTGGAAATGCGAGCGTTGCCATCGTCGAACCTCCGGATACTATTTCAGAGTCAGAGCTAGTCGGTTCCGCGCCGTTGCGCAAATCTCGGATTTCATTCCGTTGCACTAGCCCTGACTGTCTGCGGTACGTGACCGAAGGCCAGCAAGCTCTCACACCATTGCGCGATCGCGAGTAGCCGTCCTTCGGCAAAGGAGGACCCGACGAGCTGAATCGCGAGCGGCAGGCCCGATTCGCTCAGCCCCGACGGCAGGCTTACGGCCGGGTTGCCCGTCATGCTCCATGGATTGTTGAAGATAGGATCGCCGGTCGACTCGAGCCCGGCCGGCGCGGTGGTGGGTGCGGTCGGCACGAGAATTACATCGAAACGTTCGAAGATCTCCGCGCTTTCGTTCCGCATCCGGCGTTGAACCTCCTTCGCCCGAACGTAATCCGGCGCGGTCATCGTCAGGCCTCTTTCGAGAAATTCGCGCGTCTTCGGACTGAAGGTCTCGGGCCGCTTTTCGAATGCCTCGCGATGGCCGCTCGCACCCTCAATCGCCAGCAGCCTCAAGAACGACGCCTGGGCCTCAGCGAAAGTCGGTGGCGGTTCCGTCTCCTCGACGTACGCGCCCGCCGACTTGAACCGCTCCGCCGATCCTTTAACTGTTGCGCGCACTTCATCGCTCGCCTTGTCGCGGAAGTCTCCACCCATCAATACGATCCGTGGCGCCCTGACTGGCGCCTCGATCGCCTTGACGTAATCATGGACGGGTTGAAACGCTGAGGTATAGTCGCGCGAGTCGTGCCCCGCCAGCGCCTGCAGCGTCAGCGCAAGATCAGACACAGTTCGCGCGATGATTCCTGGATGATCGGTGCTGGGGGCGAGCGGAATCATTCCATAGGCGCTGATTCGTCCGTAAGTTGGTTTCAACCCAGTGACGCCGCAGTACGCTGATGGTCGAAGCGTCGAGCCGCCAGTCTGCGTACCTATAGCCGCTGGACACATTCGGGCTGCCACCGCCGCGCCCGAGCCACTGCTAGAACCACCCGGTGTATGCTCGAGGTTCGACGGATTGCGCGTCGGCGTAGGTGCCAGCAGTGCGAACTCGGTCGTCGTTGTCTTGCCCAAGATGATCGCGCCCGCGGCCTTGAGGCGCTCAACGACCGCGGCGTCGTAGTCTGGCACGAACTCCGCCATTGGCGTATGCCCCGCCGTGGTGCGCATTCCAGCGGTAAAGAAGATGTCCTTGATTCCGACCGGTATTCCGTGAAGCAATCCGCGCATCCGCACCGCCTCGCGTAACGCGCCATCGCGATCGAGTGTCACCCATGCCTTTACCTGAGGCTCGAACCGATCGATCATCGAAAGGCACGACTGCGTGAGCTCAACCGGTGAGAGTTTTCCCTCCCTGATCGCGCCGGATGCTTCGGTCAGCGTGAGCATGCAGGGTGCAGCGCCAGCCATGAAAAGACCTCCATTGTTCCAGTCGAGTCTAATTCTCTCCGGTCTGCGTTATTGGTCCCAATCGGTGATGAAAATCAACCGCTGTGAGGGTCGGCTCTCAAGATTTGTCGAAGCTATGGTCCCGCCACTGTTTGCATAGGTTGTGCGTACTCTTGAGGAGGTTCGATGATGCGTCTCCAAGGTAGAACCGCTCTCGTCACAGGCTCCAGTTCGGGAATCGGCCGCGCCATCGCGACCCGATTTGCGCATGAAGGCGCTGACCTCGTGATCAACGGCCGCGACGAGAGGAAAATCGCGGAGGTCGCCAAGGAAATCGAAGCGATCGGGCGCCGGGCACTGGGCATCCGCGCGAACGTCGGCAGCTTCGCCGAGTCGAAAGTGATGGTCGAGCGGGCGATCGCGGAGTTTGGGCACCTCGACATCCTGGTATGCAACGCTGGCGTCTTTCATCACACGCCGTTCCTCGAACTCAGCGAAGAAGAATGGGACGAGGTGCTGACAGTCGACCTGAAAGGGGCCTTCAACTGCACGCGCGCCGCGATCGGCCAGATGGTCGCGCGCAAATGGGGCCGTATTATTTTCGTGACTGCGGTGACCGCCCTCACCGGCTATGCCGGGCTCGCGCACATCGGCGCGGCCAAGACCGGCGCGCATGGGCTGGTCAAGTCGCTGGCGATCGAGTTCGCGTCTTCGGGCGTCACCGCCAACGCGATCGCCCCCGGACTGGTCGACACCCCGATCCTCGTCAACTTCACCGAAGAGGGGCTCGCCAACTTCCGCCGCGGCATCCCGGTCGGCCGTATCGGCAAGCCTGAAGAAATTGCCGAGGCAGCACTCTACTTCGCTTCCGATGAAGCGGGTTACGTAACTGGCCAAGTCCTCAACATGAGCGGCGGATCGTACATATGAGTCCGGTGGGGTGGGCTTCGCGGCGGCGCGACATTCTCTGTGCTTGAACACGATTTTTATGGTAGGCGCTGTGTCTTAGGCGCCAGTGCATCTTATAACGAGGAGGCCATAGCCGATGTTGGATTTAATGATTCGCAATGGCGAGGTCGTTACGCCTCAGGGAGTTGGACGCTGGACAGTAGGCATCCGTGGTGAACAGATCGCATACGTCGGCATCGACGATCCGTCCATGCAAGCGGGCCGAACGATCGATGCCAAGGGGAAGATCGTCGTGCCCGGCGGGATCGAGCCACATGCTCATCTCGACATTTTCGATCTGACCAACCCCGACAGCGGCAGGTCCACGCTCGGACCAGAAGAAGACACGCGCGGGATGGCTTTTGGAGGGACCACGACACACCTGGATTTTTGTTTCGTAGAGCCCTCGATGGAAATCACCAAGGCGATCGAGGAACGCTGTGCGCGGTGGAAAGGCAATTCATTTGTTGATTATTCATTCCACGTCGGACTTATGGGCGCGTTGCCGCTCAAGACGTTTGACCAGCTTGCTGACGTGATCAAGCAGGGCTTCCCGAGTTTCAAGGTCTTCACCACCGATGTGTTGCCGCCTCATCCCAAGCGGATTTCGGTCCGGCTCGATATGGGACGCATCCAGCTGGCGATGGAGAAGGTCGCGAAGAACGACGGCATCATGGTGGTGCATGCCGAGGACGACGAGCTTGTTCAGTTCAACTACGAGAGGTTCGCCGCCGAGGGCCGCACCGAAGGACACAATTTGCACCTGGTTCACACCAAGCTCTCAGAGGAACTCGCGTTTGAGCGAATCATTCGGGTTGCCAGAGCGAGCGGAGCGGCGGTCTATTTCGTACACACCTCGGCGCGCGAAGGCGTCGAGGCGGTCGTCGAAGCACGCGGACACGGCCTCCCGGTCTACGCCGAAACCCTTCATCAATATGCTTTGTTTACCGCCGATGACTACAAGAAGCCTCGTGGTTTTTGCCACCACACGTACCCATCGCTGAAGTATCCCGACGATCACAAGGCGTTGTGGCAGGGGTTGGTCAATGACGGAGTGTCAACTATGGCGACCGACGAGTTCCCCACGACGCTCGAACACAAGCTGCTGGGTAAGCGAATCGACAATGTCACCGGGGGGAATCTCGGCGCCGAGGCGCGTATGGGCATAACCTATACCGAAGGTGTAGTGAGGCGCGGCATGTCACTTCAGCGCTTCGCTGAAGTTACCTCGACGAATGCGGCCCGGATTCTCGGCCTCTATCCGCGCAAGGGTGTCATCGCACCCGGCAGTGATGCGGACATCGTGTTAATCGATCCTGCGGTCAAAAAAACGCTTACGCGCGACGACTTTCATGTGAGCGACTACAGTCCGTGGGAAGGTTGGCAAGTGGAGGGATGGCCAACCACAACTATCCTGCGCGGCCGGCCGATCGTGGAAGATGGCCAATTGTCAGGAACACTCGGCGACGGACGGCTGGTGCCACGCAAGATCGACCCGGTTGTACTTCGTCGTCCCGCCAGCTGACTGCAACCGATGCACCGTCTGCATTTCGTGTACGACGGTCGCGAATCAGAAAGACCCGAGTTAAACCTTGCCGAGGAAGGTAGTCAGGTCTTCACGGCAAGTTGGAATCGGAGAGTCAAAAACGGAAAATCCCGGATTGAACGAGAGGCCAGGGCGAGCATATCCGCGCGGGTCGGCGCAACGCGAGCCTGGCTGCCCTGGGTGTGAGTCAAGCCGGTGACCGGGATGAATGCGGGCCGGACCGTCAGACCGCTAAAAGGCCAGGGCCGTTGACCGCGTTTGCGGCACGCGCCGGGAGTATGCAAGCCTTCGGCAGAAAGCGTGACGTCTGGCAGCAGCGTGTTGCATCGGAGGCGAATATGAAGGGCGAACTAGCAAACCTTGATGCCACCGAACAGGCCGAACTCGTCCGCCGCAAGGAGGTATCGCCTCTCGAACTCGTCGACGCGGCGATCACCCGCATTGAAAAGGTCAACCCGCAACTCAACGCTGTCATCACGCCGCTGTTTGGCAAGGCGCGTGCGCAGGCGCAGGAGACACCCGGCAATTCGCTTCCCGACGGTCCTTTCAGAGGAGTCCCGTTCCTGCTGAAGGACTTGGTCTGCGCCACCGGTGGCGATCCGATTTACAACGGCATGCGGTTGTTGCGCGACGCCCGCTTCGTGGCGCCGCACGACACTTATCTGGCGGCAAAATTCCATGCCGCCGGATTCATCTGCCTCGGAAAAACCAACACTCCAGAGTTGGGTCTCAATGCTACAACCGAGCCCGAAGCGTTCGGCCCATCGCGCAATCCGTGGAATCCGACCCGATCGACCGGAGGCTCTAGCGGCGGTTCCGCCGCCGCGGTGGCGTCTCGGATGGTGGCGGTCGCTCACGCCAACGACGGCGGCGGCTCGATTCGCATCCCGGCCAGCGAATGCGGCCTAGTCGGTCTGAAGCCGTCGCGTGGACGCGTATCGCTCGGGCCCGACATCGGCGACGCGTGGCACGGACTGGCCATTGAGCACGTCGTGACCCGCTCAGTGCGCGACAGCGCGGCGGTGCTCGACGCAATCGCTGGTAACATGCCCGGCGACCCGTATTCCGCGCCGCCGCAACGCCGGCCATTCATCCAGGAGACCGACGCCAGCCCAGGCCGGCTTCGGATAGGCCTGATGAAACGCTCGCCAAGGGGCGGCGCGCCTTTGCACCCTGACTGCGTGGCTGCCGTCGAGGACGTCGCAAAGCTACTTCAGTCGCTGGGCCATTCGGTTGAGGAATCGCATCCGGCGGCCCTCGACGAACATGAACAGGTCCACCACTTCGGCGTCGTGGTGAACTGCCACACCGTGCTGGCGCTCGAGCAGCTCGGCGCGGCGGTCGGCAAAAAGATTGGCCGCGACGACGTCGAACTGTGGACGTGGACGATGGCCGAGCGAGGGCTGAGCGTGTCGGCAAGTGAATACCTGGCTTCGATACATTGGTTGCAAGTCTGGACGCGGCGGATTGCCAAATGGTGGTCCGACGAGAAGTTCGATCTCCTGCTGACACCGACCATCGCCGAGCCACCGCCTCCGCTGGGCGAGTTGGTCACAACGCGGGAAGATCCCACCGCAGGATGGGATCGGCTGATGGAGGTGATCCAGTTCACACCGCCGTACAACGCGACCGGTCAGCCGGCGATCTCGCTGCCGCTGCATTGGAACGCTGCGGGCCTGCCGATCGGGACTCATCTGGTCGCCGGCTTCGGGCGCGAGGACCTGCTGATCCAGGTGTCTTCACAACTCGAGCAGGCGCGGCCGTGGAAAGACCGCCGACCACCGATCTGCGCATAGCCAACGACTCGGGACGCAATCCAGGACCACACAAAGGGAAGTCGGACCTCAATAGAAAGTAGCTTTCTGTGACATCAAGGCTAATCACGGCATTTCGCGCCTTATACACCCATCATGGAATCCACCTGTTCGATGGTTGCGATCGATACTTCTCGTATTCGACCAGATTCAGGTCATCCGGCCCGCAGAGATAGACGAAAGAATGGTTGGGAATC
>CAVZFW010000014.1:0-150143 GCA_963774705.1 uncultured delta proteobacterium | reverse complement strand
GTGCCGTCCGGCATGATCTCGGCTACTCCGCCGTCAACGAAATGCGAGACGAAAAGACGGTCAGCGTCGGTCAGCGCGAAGTTATCGATCCCGGGGCGCATCTTCGCGACGACGCTGCGCTCGCCACCCGGCAGAGTGAAGCGCAGGATTTCACCGCTGCGCCCTTGCGTCGAGAGCAGCCGCCCCTTGCTGTCGAACTTGACCGCGGTCGGAACGGCCATATCCTTGGCGAATACTTCAGGCGGCTTACCGCCTTCCAGAGGAACGCGCCAGATTTCGTTGGCGCCGATCGCGGGGAAGTAGATGTTGCCGTCGGGGCCGACGTTGAGCGCGTTGGGTAGCGGCAGATTGCTCGCGATCACGCGCGGCGCACGCCCGTCGGCGAATAGTTCGAAGAGCCTGCCATCGGGGCGGCATTCGTCCATGAACAATCGATCATGCCACTGCGTGATGCCGTTGGCGGCGGGAACATTGTCCGCGATGATGCGCACGTCGCCGTTCGGCGGAACGCGCACATACGCGTTCACTCATGACCTCTGTCACGTAAAGCACTCCATGTGAATCGAAGGCGAGGTCGTCGGGCGCGACGATCGGACCGCCGATCGGACTGATGGTTGATACTGCGCCGCTCGTCACATCGATGGCGCTGACCTGGCTGCCAAAGGCTTGCGCGACGTAGAGGCGGCCATCCGGGCCGACGCGCATCCCGTTGGCGCCGAAGAGCGTGCTCGGTGCGGTGATGCGGTTAACGTTCCATCCTTTGCTCGTGCCGATAGTCGATGGAGCTGTGAAGCGGCTCGATGGGCTTGCCATGAGGGGTATCCTCCTAGGTCTGCCGACCCGTCGTGTGATGAGCGGCGGTTGAAGTGTTACAGCTTGCGCCACAGATATGCTAAACGGCAAGGGAATTCGCACCGCCGACAGCAGGATTTTGGTACGTAGATTTAAGGTGCGGATCGCGTGCGTGAATCGTATGCGCGTCGAGTTTCCCAAGGAGCAGCAGGCGCGCGCTAGCGGGAGGATCGAAATTGGCACCAGTTGATTTTGGCGTCGCAATACCATCGTCGAAAGGCATTCCGGAGTTCGCGCAGCGCGCGGAACGCATGGGGTACGACTATCTATGCAGCGGCGAGCACATGATGTTTCATGGGCCGGTTGCCGAATTCGCTGATCACGTTGTCGGTGGCGGCGGGTGCGACGACAAAAATCAAACTGATGAGCACGGTCGTATTACTGCCGCTCTATCAGCCGATGGTGTTGGCGAAACTCACTTCGGTGCTCGATGTGGCGTCGGAGGGCCGCTACCACATGGGCATCGGAATCGGCGGCGAGTTTCCCAAAGAATTCGAAGCGTGCGGTGTGCCGGTCAAGCAGCGCGGCTCGCGCAGCAACGAAGCGCTCGAAGTGATCAAGAAGCTGTGGACCGAAAAGGACGTTTCCTTCGACGGGCGCTACTCGAAATTCTCGGGCATCACGATCGGCCCGCGTCCGGTGCAGAAACCGCATCCGCCGATCTGGGTGGCGGGGCGCAAGGAGCCGGCGATGCGGCGTGCGGCGACCTACGGAGATGGCTGGATTCCCTACATGTACACGCCTGAGATGCTGCACGAGAGTCTCGAAAAGATCAAAATTCGGCAAGGAAGCCGGCCGCGACATGAGTAGTTTCCGGCCCGGGTCTTTTCATCTTCGCGTCGGTCTATCCGGATCGTGACATGGCGCGCGACCAGGCGGCCAAGGCGCTCGGCGGCACCTACTCGCAGGATTTCTCGAAGATCGCGGGACGCTACACGCTCTACGGGAATCCCGACGATTGTCGCAAACGGCTCAAGGAATATGTCGATGCGGGCGCGCGCACCGTGCTGGTCAGCTGGGCCTGCCGTCAGGAGGATATCGATCAGAATATGAAGCTGATGGCGGAAGAAATTGCGCCGGCCTTTCGTTAGTGTTCGGGAAGCGAAGCGCCCCAGCGCGTTCGGATATCCACAATCTCCTTCAGCGAGAGCAATCGTTAAGCTCTGCAAGCGGGTGGCCGCGATGAGGACATCGCGCACCATCGCGATCGCGTTCATGGTTTGTGCGATCTCAGGCGCGGCGCACGCTGCCGCAACAACCCCGGTCGCGCCATCGATCAGGCGTGATCCGCAGGTCATTGCTGGCGCAGCGCTCGAGCAAATGGCTCGAGCCAATTTCGGCGACCTGAGCGTTGCGGAATTACAGTTTGTCCGACACGCTCCGTATCGCGATCTGGCGTGGAGCAGCCCGAGTTCCGATCCGGACAACCCCGCTAACGATACGGCCAAGGCGGCGACTTGGGGTAGGGAACGCACGATTCGCGCCGACCTCATCCGCTGGATTCTCTGCAACGTCGAAGCCTCGAAATACGTCCACCCGAGCGGTATCGGCATCGCGGGCGCGCGCATCGCCGGAACCATCGATCTTTCTTACCAGACCGTCGCGCTGCCAATCACCTTGCTCGACTGTGCGATTCCTGACGGACTCGACCTCTCGTTTTCTCATATCGCAAGTGTCGATCTCGAGACGGAGTCTGGACCGGCTCGATCGACGCCCAGCAGGCGCAGGTGCGCGGCGACGTACTACTGCGCGTTTGGGCCATTACGACGACGTCAACTTTTATCGTGCGATGATCGACGGCAATCTCGATTGCAGCAGCGGCCATTTTGTCGGCGACGAGTCCGCTCTCGATGGTCGAGGCGACGATCAAGGGCGACGCGCTGTTCCATCAGGATTTCGAGACCGGCGGCCTCGTCGATTTTCGCCTGGCGAAAGTCGGTCAATCGCTCAGCTTCAATCACGCGCGCTTCATCGGCAAGAACGCCAACGGACTCAACGCGGAACGCGCGACGGTCGGCGGCGCGCTCTACTGGGTCGATATCGCGCTCACCCCGCACACGATGCTCGACCTGAGCGGAGTGCATGCCGGGGCGCCTGTGGGACGACGCGGCGAGCTGGCCCGCGCCGGGCAATCTCGATCTCGACTGGCTTCGTCTACTCGGATTTCAGCGGTGGTCCGGCCGACGCTGATTCGCGACTCGAATGGATACATCGCCAGGCGCGATCGGATTGGGCGCAGCCGCAACCGTATCGCCAACTGGCGCAGGTACTGCGCGAAAACGGTGCGGAGGAGGGCGCGACCGAGGTCGAGATCGCACACGAAAATGCGATGACGGAATACGGTGGGATTCCGCTCGGGCAAAGGATTTGGCGTTCGGCGCTATGGGCGACGATCGATTACGGCTATCGGCCGCTGCGCGCACTATGGTGGATTTTGCTCTTCGTGATGCTCGGGACGGTCGCTGTTCGGTATGGGGCTATCGCGCCCGGTCTAATCACCCCGACCGAAGAAAGCGCGTACGAATCCTTCTGCGCGCACGGGAATTCCGCCGCGCATTATCCGCCCTTCAGCAGCTTCGTCTACTCGCTGGAGAATTTTCTGCCGGTGGTCGACTTGCATCAGGAAACCTATTGGCGGCCGAATCCGCGCCATCGACCGACCGGCGACAGAATCCGCGACGGCGGCAGAATCGTTTCGCGAGACGCTGCCCGCGCGACTTGCTCCGCTGGTACCTGTGGCTTCACATCCTCGCGGGATGGACGATCACGCCGCTGCTGTTTGCGGGATTGGCGGGCCTGTTGCGCAATGGTTAGCTGCTTCTCTGGTAACTCTGGGGATCGTTGCGGTTTGGCGAAGCGACGGGGCTGCGATAGTCTCCAAACCAATCGGCTGGCGAACGCTCGCGCTTATGCGACGCGCGCAGCCACCTGCTGAAGAAAAAGGAGAATATCGATGGCAAGTCCGCAGCTGCAGATGGCAAAAGACGCGATGAAGGCGATGATGGAATCGGGGGCAACCACACCGCAGGAATTGCGCGTCGTGTTCGAGAAGTTCGCGTCGAGCACCCCGATGCCGCCGGATATCAAGTGCGAGAAAGTTAGCGCCGGCGGAGTCGAAGCGGAATGGATCAGCGCGCCGAATTCGTCGTCCGATCGTGCGGTGCTTTACGTGCATGGTGGCGGCTACGTGATCGGTTCCATCAACACGCATCGCGATCTTGATGGGGCGAATCGCGCGCGCCTCGGGCGCTCGCGTGCTCGGCATCAATTATCGTCTCGCGCCCGAGCATCCGTTTCCCGCTGCGGTCGACGATTCTGTCGCGGCGTATCGCTGGATGCTCGCGCAAGGGCTCAAGCCCAATCGTATCGCGGTGGCGGGTGATTCGGCGGGCGGTGGACTGACGGTGGCGACGCTGGTCGCGATTCGCGATGCCAAGCTGCCCGTTCCCGGCGCCGGCGTATGCCTTTCGCCGTGGATCGATATGGAGGGCATCGGTGAGTCGATGAAAACGCGGGCAGCGGTTGACCCGGTCGTCCAGCGCGAGGGCCTGCTCGGGATGGCCGCGGCATATCTTGGCGGACAGAATGCGCGCACACCGCTGGCGGCGCCGCTCTATGCCGATCTCAAGGGCTTGCCGCCGTTGTTGATCCAGGTCGGCGACGCGGAAACGCTGCTCGACGATTCGAATCGGCTGAACGATCGCGCGAAGGCGGCGGGCGTCAGCACCAAGCTCGAAGTGTGGCCCGAGATGATCCACGTGTGGCAGTTGTTCGCGTCGTTTCTGCCGGAGGGTCAGCAGGCAGTCGACGGAATCGGCAGCTTCCTGAAAGAGCACACGGCCTGAGCGACACACTTTCGCTACGACAATCGACGGCCGCATCGCCGCGACTCGAATCGCCGATGCGGCCGTCGCGCATTTCCCGCGGCGCCATTTAGTCAGAGCTTCAGGCGAATTGAATCGGCGAGTCGATGGAACATGCCGCCTTCCTTAACTTCGCTTTGAGTCACCAGCGGCGTTGACGAGATTGGCTTGCCTGCGATCATTACCGATAGCACACCGACTTCGGTGCCCTTGGCGATTGGCGCGACCAGCGGCTTGGTCGCCAGCGAAGCCGTCAGAGTCATTTTGGTTTCGTCGCCGTGACCGACCGTGAAGTAAGGCGTGCCGCCCGCTGGAGCGATAGGTACCTCATCGACATTGCCCTTATAGACCCGCAAATGATCCGGCCGCCGCCTTATGCCAATCCGGACTGACGGTCGTGTAGGTGCGAAAGGCCCAATCGAGCAGCTTGTCGGTCTCGACGCGCCGCTTCTCCATGCTCGGCGTGCCCATCACGGCCGAGATCAACTTGAGATCGCCAGATGCGGCGGAGGCGACCAGATGAAAGCCCGCCTTCGTCGACGTGTCCGGTTTTGATTCCGTTAACGCGTGAGTCGTAGAACAGCAGCGTATTGAAGTTGCGCTGCTTGATCTTGTCGAAGGTGAATTCCTTGGTCGAAGTATAGTCGAGCGCTTCCGGATAGTTGCTCACCAGCGCGCGCCGAGCTTCACCATGTCGGCGGCGGTCGTGTACTCATCATCGGTCGGCAGTCCGTCGGGATTGGTGAAGTGAGTATCGGCGAGACCGAGTTCCTGCGCCTTCTTGTTCATCTGGTCGGCAAAGGCGTCGCTGCTGCCGGCCAGATATTCCGAAAGCGCCACCGCGGCGTCGTTGCCCGACGACACCATCAGGCCGTACAGCAGATCCTTGACCGCCACGCGCTGTCCGACCTGCAGGAACATCCGCGAAACCGAATCGTTCAGCGAGAGCCGCCACGCCGCCTCGCTGATCGGTATCTGCGTGTCGAGCGTAATGCGCTTTTGCCGCAGCGCCTCGAGCGTCAGGTAAAACGTCATCATCTTCGCGAGGCTCGCGGGCTGCATGCGCTGATGTTCATTGTAGGCGTACAGTACGTCGCCGCTTTGCGCGTCGATCAAAATCGCCGAGTGCGCATCGAGCGCGAAGGGCGCCGGACGATCGCCGAAGACATGAATCTGGTTGAGCGGCATCGCCGGCGCGGATGCACGTCGGCCGTGGCGCGGCCGCCCCTCGCTTTCCTCGGCCTCGCCGCTGCTTTGAGTCGCGTGTGCATGGTGCGCAGCAAGGGCCACGCGGCGCTGCATCATCACCAAGACCAGCATCATCGCTACGCACAACGTCGCGATCGGCCACCTGAGAGATTTCGATTGATTGGAAAGCTTCATCGCTGGCCACTCCCCCACCGCAACATTCCGCACGATGAGAGTACGGCGGACTCGCGATGTGGGCAAGATCAACGCGTGGATTCCCGCGGATGCGTGCGCATTTTGAGCACACTTTTCGCAACGCCAACCAGGAATGCGGTGTTTCCATTTGAATCGCGATCCAAATAAAAATTCGGGAACGACTATGGACATTTCGATAATTCTGCCGGTGGTCAACGAACGCGACAATCTGCTCGTTCTGATCCCGCGGATGCGCAAGTTGATGGAGCGCGAGGGTCTCGATTTCGAGATCGTCGTCATCGACGGCAACTCGAGCGATGGCACGCGCGAGGCCGCGACCCAACTCGGCGCACGCGTTCTGCCCGAGCGTCGCCGCGGATACGCCGGCGCAATGGAAACCGGGTTCGCCGAAGCGCGCGGTGACTACGTATTGACCCTCGACGCCGACCTCTCGCACGACCCGGCCTTCGTTAGAAAAATGTGGCGCGCCCGCACCCAAGCCGACATCGTTATCGCGTCGCGCTACGTGCCCGGCGGCGTCACCTACACGTCCTTTGTGCGCGATTGGCTGAGCCGTGTCCTCAACCTCGGTATGCGCCGCGTACTCTCGATGCCGGTGCTCGACATGTCGAGTGGCTATCGACTCTACCGGCGCGACGCGCTGGCCGACCTCGATATCCAGAGTATCAATTTCGAAGTCCAGGAAGAGGTGCTGGTCAGGGCCTTTGCGCAGGGCTTCAGCATCCACGAGATTCCGTTCACCTATTTCCCGCGCGGCGCCGGACGATCGCACGCACGGGTGCTCCGCTTCGGCATCGATCTCGCCAAAACGATGATGAAGCTTTGGCCCTTGCGTAATTCCATCGCCTCGGCCGACTACGACAACCGCGCGTTTACCAGCATCATTCCGCTGCAGCGCTACTGGCAGCGCCAGCGCCATCGGATTACTACTTCGTGGGCGCGCGGCGCCGACCGCACTCTGGATATCGGCTGCGGCTCGAGCGTCATTATCCAGAGCCTCAATAACGCGGTCGGAATGGATATCAATTCCGGGAAACTGCGCTTTCTCAGTCGCCAAGGCATTCCACTGTTGCGTGGCTCCGCATTTGCGCTGCCATTCAAGGATAGTTCATTCGACTGTGTAATCAGCTCGCAGGTAATCGAACATATACCGTATGAAGAAGTACTATTCTCGGAATTGCAAAGAGTACTGACGCCGGGCGGCACGCTGATTATCGGCACGCCTGACTATGCCACACGCGGATGGCGCATTATTGAGCCCTTGTATGGAAACCTCATACCCGGTGGTTATCGCGACGAACACATTACGCATTACACACGCGAAAGTTTGAGCCGAATTCTGATGCGGCACGGTTTTGTAGCGGAAGAATCCGCCTACGTATGCCGCAGCGAATTGATTATGCGATGGCGCAAACCCGCGACTGTCGCGATTACTCAGTCGGCGTCGATTTCATCCGCTGCTGCCACCACTGCGATTGGGTAGTCAGCGTCAATGAAGGATGAATGATATTCGCACTGCGATTAGCTATTTAGTATCGTCCGCGTTGAGCGCGGGGCTGGCCGCATGCGCCTTGTCGCCGGTACCATCGAATAGCTACTCCACTGCGCCCGCGCAGCAATCGGCGATGGCGCAATCGCCGACAGTCCAGCCGTCATGTGCCGTCAACGCCGTCAAGATATGCCAGGATAATGCCCGCGAACGCCCGCCGCTCTTTTTCCCCGACGCGGTCAAAGGACAAAGCGCCGCCAATCCGTCTAACCTGATGGCCTTTGCTGCGCCGCTCCAGATACCCGGCGGGCCGCTGCTCAAAGTGGCCTGTTACTATCGGCCCGGTACGATGGCGGTGGTCTATGCGCGGGCCTGGGCGCTGGTCGCCGG
Source organism: uncultured delta proteobacterium (assembly GCA_963774705.1). Lineage (GTDB taxonomy): Bacteria > Desulfobacterota > Binatia > Binatales > Binataceae > JADMIL01. The sequence continues at coordinate 142,145 of CAVZFW010000014.1, read as the reverse complement.
CAACCAGCTCGTTGACCTCGATCCCCAGCCCGGACAAGTGCTCAACTCGCCCGACGCGCCATCTACTCCACCGCTTACTCAACGCGATTACCAATTCTTGCGCGAACGCGGATACTGCGCGTCCCAGTGAAGTCACGGTTCGCGCTTCATGAAGTTAGCAGCCACTTGTGACTACGCGGTCAAGGTAAGTTATTCTTGAGGCCAGTGGCCTCCTTCAACGACTTCGCGCTCGTCTGCCTCGCCTTGGGGCAAACCCAAAGTCGCCTCCAGATGGCGGAATTGGCCGGCGAGTTCCTTGCCAGTCTCGATACCGCGGAAGCCGAGATCGCAGCCCGTTTTATGGTCGGTCGAGCGCTCGCGCAGGGCGAGGAAAAACCATTGCAGATCAGCGGGCGTGCGATCTGGAAAATCGTTGCCGAGATGACCGGTGGCGAAGATCAAGGCGAGGATATTTTCGCTGCGGCGACCGACTTCGGCGAGGCAATCGAAATGTTGCTCCGCCTGCGCGCAAGCGAATTCGAACCGACGCTGACGCTGGTGGAGGTGGAGCGTTGCTTTACCGAAATCGCCGGCATTGAGGGACGCAATTCGCGCCGCCGCAAGCTCGACGCATTGCGCGAACTCTTCGAACGCGCGACCACCCTCGAAGGCAAGTACCTGGCGAAAATCCTCATTGGCGAAATGCGCCATGGGATGAGCGAGGGGTTGATGCTCGAGGCGATCGCGAAGATGGCGGCGCGTCCGGTGGCTGAAGTCCGCCGTGCGAACATGCTCGCCGGCGACGTCGGTCGCGTGGTTCGCGCGCTTCGGTCGCCTAATGGGGACGGTCTCCTAGATTCGCAAGGTGACGCTGTCTCAGACTCGATCGACGAGGGCAGTGCGTCGCCGTTCGATGACTCTGGAAAAAATGCTGATGCCGATACGTTGGGAGAGAGTCCTCGCCTGTCGGTGAAGGTCGCTCGCTCGAATGATCGCAGCCCCGCCCCGATGCGGCCGTTAAAGCCGATGCTGGCGCAGCCCGCGCCGAACGTCGCCGAAGCGTTCCGGATGCTGGGTGATGGCATCGCGCTCGAACACAAGATCGACGGCGCCCGCGTGCAAATCCATTGCGGCGAAGCGGGTGTGCGAATCTACTCGCGCGCGCTCAACGAAATCACGGCGAGTCTGCCCGAGGTCGTCGAGATGGCGTCGCCGCTGCGCGCGCGCGGCGCGATCCTGGACGGCGAGGTGATTGCGATCGATGCCGGCGGACGGCCGCTCGCGTTTCAAGAGGTGATGCGCCGGTTCGGGCGCGTGCGCGATATCGAGCGGCTGCGCCTCGAACAGCCGGTGCAACTCTTTGTCTTCGACTTAATTGGGCTCGACGGCAATCTCCTGATCGACGCGCCGTACGAAGAACGTTACGCGGCGTTGAGCGACGTCGCCACCTCAGCCGCGCTCGCCCGGGCCACGCGAATCGTTCCGTCAACCGTCGCCGAGGGCAACCAGTTCTACGCGCGTGCAATCGCCGAGGGCTACGAGGGTATCGTCGCCAAGTCGCTCGCCAGCACGTACATGCCCGGGGCGCGCGGCCGCGGATGGATGAAAATCAAGGCAGCACGCACCCTCGACCTCGTCATCGTGGCCGCGGATTGGGGTTACGGCCGGCGTCACGGATGGCTCTCGAACTATCATCTCGCTGCGCGCGACGATCGCACGGGCGAATTTGTCGAGGTCGGCAAAACCTTCAAGGGCCTCACCGATGACGATTTTCGCGCGATGACTGATCGGCTGATCGCGCTCAAAACTGCCGAAAATCGCGGGACCGTGACGGTGCTGCCGGAGGTCGTGGTCGAGGTCGCTTACAGCGACGTCCAGCGCAGTTCTCAGTACGCCGGCGGGATGGCGTTGCGGTTCGCGCGCATCGTCGGCGTCCGTAGCGACAAAAGTGCGAGCGAGGTCGATACCATCGAAGCCGTCGCCGCGGCCTTCGATCGTCAACCGGTTAAACCGATTCCCGCCGCCGATTGATCTCCACGTCAGCGCAACCTCAACCTGTAGCGGTCCCGTGTAATCTCAGAATGTGAGGCGCCGAATCAACGCTTCTGCGATCAGCAGGATCATCGCGGTCACGATCAGCCACGGACTGAACGACGCCGTATGCTCGAAATGCGGCCGCGAGGTCACGAGTTCGTCTGCCGACGGATTCAGGCGACCTCCGGTCGCCGACGCAAGCTGTTCGAGAAGGCCGTAATTGGGCATTGGCCGCGGCGCTTCGGCATCAATCGTTGGACTGACCGAATACGCGAGCGGCGGGAAGGTCTCGTCGATACCGCTCGGCGGCTTGATCTGAATGTAGTAGTTCCCGGGCTTCGTCGCTTCGAGACTGCCCGACAGTTCGCCTGGTGCGTTCGGCGAAAGAATCGCTTCGCCCCTCGAGCCATCGGGCATTCGCACCACCGCGTCGAGCGGCCGTCCGGAGGCGCGCAGGGTGTCGCTATAGTCGGTCAACCGGATCTCGATACGTCCGGCGCGGTAGCCGAGCGCGACGTCGAATTTCTGCGCGGTTGTGGTCTGCGGCGTCATCCACGCCACGAGCTTATCCCAGAGCGGCCCGAACACCCCATTTTCAATCCACCCCGCGGACCAGCGGCCGCTGGCGTCAGTGGTCACCGCGAGCGCCTTGCCTGCGCCGAATTTCCAGCTCGCGACCACCGGTGCGCGCACGCCGCCGCTGTTGACGAAAACGCTCAAGCTCGCGCCGGGCTTCAGGTCGGTGGCAACGAATCCTTTGAGCGTCGGCAACTGGCGGCCGGCCAGTTCTTTGAGTACCGGGTCGGGAGAGACGGTGTAGGGCACGAAGTCTTTCTCGACCATCGTCGTGTCGCCGCCGCGCTGGCGCACGTCCTCGAGAAAGAGTTGCGGCAGATTCGCGGCACTGTCGGTTTGATAAAAACCGCCGCCGCCGTATTTGCTGATCGATTGAAGCAGGGCGAGGTTGGCTTCGCGCCCGACCGCGATCGCCGAGATCGTCACGCCGCCGTCACGATGCATGCTCGAGACAAGGTCGTAGTACATCGCCGCGGTGCCGCCGGTTTCGCCGTCGGTCAGGATAACGACGTGCTTGATTGCGGCGCCGCTCTGCGCGAGGGCGCGTCCGGCCTCTTGCAGCGCCGGCATCAGGAAGGTCGTGCCGCGGGCCTTGAGCCGGTTGATCAATTCGTCGAAGTAGGGCCGGCTGTTACCGACCGTTTCGAGCGGAATCACGACGAACGGCTGCGAGTCGAATCCGATCACGCTGATCAGATCGCTGTCGTTGAGCGTTTTGGAAACGGTGAGTGCGGCGGCCTTGGCGTATTCCAGTTTATCGTTGCGGCCCATCGAGCCGGATTTGTCGATTACCAGCACCAGCGCGCGTTTGCGCTCGTGGCGCTGCGGCGGCTTCATCACCACCGGCATCACACGCTCGATCGGACTGTCCTGCCATCCGCCCAGGCCAAAGCTCTGGTCGCCGCCGACCATCGCCAGCGAACCGCCATCGGCGACGTACTGCACCAGCGCGTTCTGCGCTGACTGCCCGACCCGCGCCCGCGACACGTTGTTGAGCACGACCAGATCGTAACCCTTGGGGCTCCCGTTCCAGCCACCGGTGCCGGCCACCGCGACGGTCGGCTCGAGTCCGATGCGCCGCATGATTCCGTCGAGATACCGCGCGTCGCGTTCGGAACCAGTCACGATCAGGACCTTGCGCTGCGCCCCGATGCCGACCCAGCCCTGCAGCGAGTCGTCCTCCGGATAAGTGTCCAGCGACGGATTCGCGGGTTTGAAGACCGCCCGATAGTTCACCAGCCCGGCACTTTCAGTATGCACCGGGAAGTCGAAACGCGCCTCGCCCGGCCCAACCGTCACTGCGCGCTGATCGAGCGTCTGGCCGTTGCGTGAAATTGTGATCGTCCCCGCGGCAGGCGCCGCGTTGAGATTCGCGATCGTGACGCCCAGTGCGAACGGCTCGGCCCTGGCCAACGCTGGCGGCAGGGTCAATTGGGTCATCGCGACATTGGCGATCGCTTGCGCGCCGGGCGGGGTGAAAATGTAAAGCTCGATACCCGCCGCGCGTAACGCGTTCACGGCGTTGGCTGCTTCGCCATGGTTTTGCCAGCCGTCGGTCACCATCACGACCGGTCCGCCGCGCGCCTCGGCGTTGCCGGCGATCTGATTCAGCGCCGCTTCGAGATTGCTCGCCGAAGGTCCGCACGAGCTGCAACCATTCGCACCGGTTAGCGTCGTCAGGGCATCGCCGACCGTATCTTCAACCGGCGCGCTGGCGAAAATCAGCGCTGGATCGCCAGGTCGCAGCTTCAACTGTTCACGCAGCAGCTTCACGGTGAAGTCGCGCATCTGCGGGGTGATACTCGCTGATGCGTCGATCAGCGCGGGTCGCGCGGAGCCCTCCGATCGCATCACGCTATACGGGTCGGCCAAAGCGGCCACGAACAGCGCGAGCACCAGGGCGCGCAGGACAGGGGCGATCGACCGCATCATCGAGCGCGCCTGCCACAGCCACCAGCCGAGCAAGATCGCGATCGCGACGAGCAAGTAGAACGCTTCGGGCCGGGCGAAGCTCAGTCCCTTGAGCGGCAGATGGAGCGCATTTGCGATGGTGTCGGCGTTCACGGCTACACTTCGAGAGCCGGACGGCGTCGATACACGAGCAGCGCTTCAATCACGATCAGCGCAATGATCGCTCCGAGAAAATACGCTGCGAGCGGCGCACGCACGATCGAGCTTGCGGGAATCGCGCTCGCCGTGGCGGTCGCGATACTGACCGGCGGTACGTTCGTCAGGTCCGACGCCGTCAGGTTCGCCAGGTTCACCGCGCGCGTCGTTTTGGGTCCGCTCGACCCTGCCAGTTGATAGACGCCCTGTTCGCTGACCGCGGTAAATAACGCGCCGGGCTGCACCGCCTCCTTGCGCCCCGATGGCAACACGATCGTTTTGACTCCCGCCGGAACCATCCAGGGTTCGCCCGTTCGATAGCCGCTGGTCTGTGCGCCAAATCCCGCGAGGTAGCCGAGCATGTTGAGCGTCAGGATCGATATCGGCAGATTTTGACGACCGAGGTAGGGAAACGGATTAAAGCCGGTCGCGACGAAGCGATGGCCTTCGCGGCTGCCCTCGATCAGCAGCGCGCCACGGTCGCCGCTCACCACCGCCTGCATCCACGGATGCTGTCCGAGGTACTCGCCCGAGCGAAAATTGAGCAGCCGGAAATTTACTCCGTCGGTCAACGCAGCGGTGGTCGGCCATCCCGCGACTTCCACCCGCGCCGCTGGTTGCGCGGCAATTTTGAAGACCGGATCGCCCGGCGGCGGCATCACCAGCAGCGTGTTTACCGACGGCAGTTCCTTCGGCGCCGTGTACTCGAATATTGCCAAATCGAAGTTCGCCAAATCTTTGGGCGCGTATGCGTCTGGCGTGCGAGTCTCGACACTGACACCCGGAATCGACCGCAATCCCGCGCCGTCGTTGGGCGTTGGACTGACGAAGAGCACCGCCACCGACCTGACCGCCGCGCCGGTCGCATACGCGATGTTATCCAGCATGAAGTCGTCGTTCGGCTCTAGCTGTGCGCGATATTCCAGGGCCGCCGCGATGTCCGGGAACTCGATCGCGCTGACCGCCCCCGGCTCGACCGCCGTCTGCGCCGTGCCAATCGCTTTGCCGTCGCCGGTAATCGTCACCTTGAGCGCCGCTGCGGCCGGGCTGAAGTTGGCCACCGTCACGCGCGCATGCAGCGCGGCGGCGCCAAAGGATTCGCGGCTCAACGCAAACGATCCGATGGCATAATTGGCGATCGGCTCGCCCGCCATGATCGCCGTTACCCGCGCAGGCACCGGCGCCGCAAGTGGCCGGTAGCTCGCAAAGATAATACGCCCGAGGTGGCTGTCCGATGCGAGTTGCCCGAGCAGCGCCGCGAGCGCCGCCGGATCGTCCGGCGCATCGACCAGCGAGACGCGCGCGATCGCCTCTTTCGCTTCGCCGATTCCGCTCATCACGCCGCCTGGCTGATGCGGCTGCGGAGCCGTGACGTATACCGTCACCTGACCGCTGCCGCGTTCGCGATCGAGTGCCTCGTCCACCGCCGCGATCGCATTCTCGAAGCGCGTCTTGCCGGCCGGCGTGAGCGCCTGCATCGCCGCCGAATTGTCGATTACCACCGCTACCGGATTCCCGCGCTTCAGGAGGTACGGCGCGGCCATCGCGATCACCGCGAGGCACAGCGCGAGCAATTCCAGGAAGAATGTCCACGTGAAGCGCGGCCGTCCGCCGAAGCGCTGCCCGCGCATCACATGCAGCGCGCGAAACGCGAGCACGCTCGAGACCGTCGCCTGACGCGGCCGCTCGCGCGCGAGGTACGCGAGGATTAGCGCCGGCACGATCGCGAAAAAATACAGCGCGCCAGGATTCAGCAGGCCCATCGCGTTTAATGCACCAGGCCGAGGTCGGCCACCGCGCGCAGAAAGTATTCGTGGAAGTTCACGTCGGTCGTGTAGAGCGTGTAATGCAGTCCATTGCGAAAGCAAAAAACCTTGATCTCGCGGGCCAGCCGCAGCAGCGTATCGCGATAGCGATCGCGCTCGCGCTGCCCAATCGATACGCGCACCCGCTCGCCGCTCTCCGCGTCCACCACCTCGACGTCGCCGTTGAGGCCCTGGCCGTCGAGCTCCGTGCCGCCCAGAATTTGCACCGCCGTCACGTCCATGTTGGCCGCCGTGAATAGACCCAGCCCGCGCGTCGCGAGGTTCGGCAACATCATGAAGTCCGAGATCAGAAAGACTTTGCCCGCACGCCGAATCGACACCAGCTCGCGTGCCAACGCCGGCGCCAAATCGACCTCGCCGCCCGGCCGAATCGCCGTCAGGCTGCGCCCTAGCTCGACGATCCGATGCCGTCCGTAAACGAACGCCGGCGGCGGTGGCGTACCGCGTCCCGCGATCACGCGAATCATCACGCGATCGCCCGACGCCAGCGCCACGTAGGCGATCGCCAATGCCGTTGCAATCGCCGATTCGAACTTGCGATCGCGCTCCGGAAATCCCATCGACGCGCTCGCATCGATAAAAATGTACGTGAGCAGGTCTTCCTCTTCCTTGAAGAGCTTGATGTAAAGCTTGTCGGTGCGCCCGTAGAGGCCCCAGTCGATATAGCGAAAATCGTCGCCGTCCGAATAATGGCGGAAATCGCTGAACTCGAGCGACGACCCGCGCCGCGGCGACAGATGACTCCCCTTGCCGAGTCCCGCGAATTCCCGCCGCGTCTTGATGCGCAACTGGTCGAGCCGCGCGATAAACTCGGGCGTGAATTCTTCCGGCAGTCCCAGCATCGCTAGCGCGGGCGCTTCAGGCGCTTGACCGCCTGCTCGAGTATCGATTCGGCGCTGACGTTCTCCGCCTCCGCTTGGAAGTTGCGCAACAGCCGATGCCGCAACGACGGAATGATCGCGTCGTCCACGTCCTCATAACTCGTCGTCACCCGTCCTTCGAGCAAAGCGTTGACCTTCGCGCACATGATCAATGACTGTGCCCCGCGCGGGCTCGGTCCAAAGCGCAGGTACTGCGAGACTTCTGGAATTGCCGTCGGCCCGCCCGGCGTGCACGCGCCAATAATCGCGATGATGTAGCGCTCGACCGGCTCGCCCACCATCACTTCGCGGACCAACGCCTTTTGCGCTTCGATTTTTGTCGGCGCTTGTCCGGGATCGAAAATCGACTGCACCTTGTACGATGTAGCACCCGTCGTCCGCGCGATAATTTCGTGCAGCTCCTCTGGTTTCGGCGCACCCATCACCACCTTGAACAGAAACCGGTCCATCTGCGCCTCGGGCAGCGGATAAGTGCCTTCCAGCTCGATCGGGTTTTGCGTCGCGAGCACGAAGAACGGCGCGTCCAGCAGATACGTTGTGCCGAACACCGTCACCTGCCGTTCCTCCATCGCCTCCAGTACCGCCGATTGGGTCTTCGGCGTGGCGCGATTTATCTCGTCGCCGAGCACGATATGCGCGAAGATCGGCCCCGCCTTGAAACTGAATTCACGGCGGCCGTCGCTTTCCGCCAGCACCTGCGTGCCGACGATATCCGACGGCATCAGGTCGGGTGTGAATTGAATCCGCTTGAAACTCAGTCCCAGTGTCTCCGCCGCCGCCTTGACCATCAGCGTCTTGCCGAGCCCGGGCACCCCTTCGATCAGAATATGCCCGCCGCAAAACAGCGCCGTCAGGACTTTGCGGATGGCCTCGCGATGCCCCACGATTACCCGCGAGACCTCCGCCTCGGCCTGTGCAAAAGTCTTGCGGAATTCGGCCACGCGCTCATTCGGTGATATTTGGGGAGCCGCTCCCATCGCTTCTCCTTCTGCTCGATTAAATCGCGCTAATGAATTAAATCGCGATAACGCGGCGGCACCAACTGCCGTTCGTCGGGCGTGTCGCCCAGCCGCTCCTGCTTGAGCGGCGCATTAGTGTAGCCCACCGACGCTGCCGGATGTTCCGCGTCGGCCACCGTGCGTCCCGCACCCGCCTTGCCGACCGCCGTGCTCGGCAGCCGGAAGGTGACGTAACGCGCGTCATGAATTTCCAGCGGCGGCCCTTCGCCGGCCTTGTAAAAGCGCTCGTAATTCCCCGCCTTCGGCATCTCCCCGAGATGCGTGTCGCCCATCGATCCCTTGTCGTCGCGCCGTCCGCTCGGCGTGCCGCCGGTCGGCGCCGGCAGATTATTGCGAGCTTCGCTGCCGGGCTTCGGCATCTCGACATTGCCCGGGCCGTTGCCTGGATTATTCGGACTGCTCGCGTTCGGATTATTTCCTTCCTTTGGCGCCGCTCCCGACCCGTTGTTGGCGAGCTGCTGTCCCTTGCTTTGATCGCGCGGCCCGCTTTCCGCCTCGATTTGCGCCTGCGCCTTCGCGAGATCGTTGCCCAGCTCGACCATTTTCTGATCGCTCTTGCCGCCCTTGCCACCGCCGCCGGCCCCCGCCCCCTGGCCCGCCCCGCTGCCCTTGCCCTCGCCGCTGCCATTACCTTCGCCCGATCCCGAACCGCTGCCATTGCCGGTGCCTTTGCTGCTGCCGCTGCCCGACCCGCCACCGGAGCCGCCCGACGAATTCTTCGCCATGCTCGTGCCGCTCCGATGCTGCTGCTCGACCCTCTCCAGCTCCCGCTTCATCGCCGCCAGCTCTTGCACCTTCTGCTCCGGCGGCAGTTTTGGATTCTCGAGATCTCGCGCGACGTCGCGCATCGCCTTGGTCAGATCGCGATCCGCAGGCGTCGCCGACGAGCGATCGATCGCCCGTGCGACAGCGCGCAACCGATGGGCGATCGCCTGTTCCGGCGTCGGCACCACCGCGAACCCGAAGGCCGACAGGCCCAGCAGCACCGCTACCGCGCCGGCCGCGATCGCCGAGCGCTTGAGCGGCCCGATCGCGTCGAGCTTGAATTCGCGCCGCGGCTCGAACAAATCCAGATATGCGATCGCCCGCCGCCACAGCATCGGGAACAGCGGCGACCGCCGCTCGCGCCCATGGGGATTCGTCGGGTCGGCCAGCGTCGCCAGCGTGATTATCTCCTGATGGGCGCTGATGTGGCCGTCGAGCACTTCCGCCGTCTTCATAAAATCGTCGGCCTTGCGGTAGGCCAGCAGCGCCAGGACTCCGAGCGTAATAAGCTCGATCAGGAGCGCGCCAATCAGGAAATTGCCGACTATCCATTCGCGCGCATCGGTCAGGATATAGCCGAAGTTTTCCCACGTCAGCGCCGCGATAATATCGAGCCAGCCGAAGAACAACACCGTCGCGATCAACGGCAATGTCACCCAAATCGCCGCCCGCACCGCTGCCAGGCGGGAGAGATGGCGGCGCGATCTGCCGATTTGATCGATTGGATTAACCACTTTCTAAAGATCTCGTGCGCTAAACGCCTATCGCCGCGGTCCCGGAGCCCCTTTTTTGTACCGCTCTTCCAAATGGGAAGTCTGCGACCTTATCACCACTCGAGCGTCGCGAGCGTTAATCGATCACCTTACCCAAAGGGAAGTCTGAAACCTTCGTAAGGTTTCACAAAGAAGCCATGGTTTTGCATTATTTAACCACTTATTCCGTGCCCTCCTGGGCACGGAATAATCACTTCCCTCCGCGCATTCGCTTCACCTCGGCGATCGCCTGCTCATGTTCCGCGAACGACCGCGAGAAGATATGCGTGCCGTCGTTGCGTGCAACAAAATACAGGTAATCCGTATGTGCCGGATAGAGCGCCGCCCGGATCGACGGCAGCCCCGGATTCGCAATCGGCCCCGGCGGCAGTCCCGCGATTTCGTAAGTGTTGAAGGCCGACGGGATCCGCACCGCCGCCGCCGCGCGCGTGCTCTCGCCGGACAAGTTATATTGCGCCGTCGGATCCGATTGTAGCGGTATCCCGAGCCGCAACCGGTTGTAGAATACGCTTGCGATAATCGGGCGCTCCTCCGGCGAATGTGCTTCCTTCTCGATAATCGAGGCCATCGTGACCATCTCACGCGCGCTCATGTTCAAAGCGAACAGCCGCTGCTCGATGTCGGGCGTCAACGCTTCGAAAAACCGGCCGAGCATCGCCGTCAGAATATGGTCGATGTTGGCCAGCGGCGAGAACCGATACGTCGCCGGGAACAGAAAGCCTTCCGCCCCTAGCGGTCCCAAACCCAGCGCCGTCACGATCGTCCCGGTCCGCGCAGCCGCGTCGAATTCATTTTCGCAGAGCAGTCCGGCTGCTGCGAGACGTTCGCCAATCTGGCGGACCGTTATCCCTTCCGGAATCGTGATCGTCACCGCCATGAAATCGCCGTTCACCAGATGGGTCAAAACCTGCGGCATCGCCTCGCCGCCCTTGAAAGCATAATCGCCGGGCTTCACCCCTTTCGCGCGCCCGGTCAGCTTGGCGTAGACCACAAACGCGACCTCGCTCCGCACGACCCCAGCTTGCGCCAGTTTGCGCGCGGCCGTGGTCATCGAGTCGCCCTTATTGATCGAAACGATTCGCGGGGGCGTGAAGCCCGCGGTCGGACTGAAAACGAGATAGGCGGTCAGACACGCTCCGCCGATCAGCAAGAGCGCAAAGAGGAGAAGGCCAGTGGTTGAGGAGCGCAAAACTGATTTTCTGCTGAAACCTCAATGAGGTTTCAGGCTTCCCGCTTGTAAGATAATCGCGACGCCCGGTGAAACATCAGCGAAGGCCGAGTCGTGTCGCACTAACTCAGCCGGCGAAGTGACCTTCATCATCTATTACGAATATTACGAATTCCGGCTGCAGCGCAGCCGCGACTGTACGAACCTGATTGCATTTTAACCCAATGGGAAGTCTGAAACCTTTTTCACTAAGCGAGCTTGCGAGCCGAGCTAACGAGTCCGCGAGGTGCGTTAGGGTAATAGTCAGTTTCAGAAAAAATCCCAGTTTTTCGCTCCTCAACCATCACCCCCCTTTCTCTGCTCCTGGCGCAGCCAGCTCTCCAGGATTACGCTCGCCGCGACGGCGTCGATCCGGCCTTTGTCGCGGACATGCTTCCCCGATGATTCCCGTAGCCGTTCTTCTGCCTCGAAACTGCTGAGCCGCTCGTCGAACAGATCCACCGGCAGTCCGCACGCTTCGCGCAGGCGTGCGGCGAAGGTTTCGGCCGCGCGGGCGGCGGGACCGGTGCTGCCATCCATGTTTAGCGGTAATCCAACGATCACGAGGGACACTTCGAATTCGACGAGACGGGCGCGAATTGATTCGAGGTCCCGAACCACGGAACGGCGCTCGAGTGCTCCAATCGCATGTACCGCCAAACCTTCGTTGTCGGCGATCGCGATACCAATACGACGTTTGCCGAGGTCTAAGGCCGCTATCGCCATTTATCGGACATCCAGATAGACCAAAGCCTCTGAAAATGCTTCAAAATGAGACGCTTTTCCTGTGGAGAACCGTTCGCTGCAGGTTGATTGTGACACATCCGTGACGTACCCTTAAACACGATGCGGTGGGGCAACCCTCAAAACTTCTGGCCACGGGCGGTGACGGGACTGACGGTCGCTTTGGTTGCGACAGCGATGCTGGTGCGGTTGTGCGTCGATGCCGTACCCGACAAATCGCAAGACCCAGCTGAACAGCGCCTTATTGCGGCTGCGGGGCGAATCGAGCCGGAGTACGTTGACGAGCCTGCGGTGGTCAACCCGGCACCCGAGCCGATTATGATCACGCTCACTATCGACCGATCCGCATCCGTCCTGTCGTATCTCGAGGAAGCTGGTCTCGATCCGAACGAAGCCCAAAAATGGGCCTGGTTTTTTGCCAGGTCCACAGCCACCGGAAATCTGCAAAACGGCCACTCCCTCACGCTCTACAAGGACCCCGAAGACGGCAGCCTTCGTGAACTCAAGTATAACCTGAATGATCGGATCGCTATCCGCGAGCGGACGTACGGCGACGGCGTCATCCGTACCTCGCAGGAACTGATCACTTACGTCATCCGGCCGGTGGCGGTTGCGTTCAAGCTCAACGGTGATTTCTCCAAAGAAGCGATGCGCAACGATCTACCGCAACCGATCGTCGCGACCCTGGCAGAGGCCTTCAAGGACCAGCATCCGCTGACCGCGCTGCCGCGTGGTTCCGCCGTGAAGCTGATTTACCAGGAGCGGGTCAGCCGCGACGGCACCGCGCATCTCGTCACCGGACTGCAGGCCGCGCAAATCAGCTTCGGCAACCAGACCCTGTCAGCTTTTGCCTTCCGCGACCCCAAGGGTGAAGCCCACCTCTATAACGCTGAGGGGGTTGCCCTGGAACCGGAATCCCTGCGCTTCCCGGTCGAGTTCAAGTACATCTCATCCGGTTTCAGCTTTCATCGCTATCACCCGTTGCTTCACGAGTACCGCCCGCACGTCGGCGTTGACCTCGCGGCACAGTACGGCACCGCGGTCAAAGCGATCGCCGACGGCCGCGTCGAGACCGCCGGATGGTGCGGGGAGCTTGGCCGCTGCGTCAAGATCGATCATGACGACGCGATGGTCAGTATCTATGGCCATTTGTCCGCGATTACCCCCGGTCTGCGTGCTGGAAATGTCGTTCACGTCGGACAACTGATCGGACGGGTCGGATCGAGCGGCCTTTCGACCGGCTCGCATCTCCACTTCGCAATCGAAAAGAACGGGCAGTTCGTCAATCCGCTGACCGAGGCGCTCGGCACGCATAATCACGTATCGCCGCAGATGCGCGCCCTTTTCGATCGTCTTAAGGTCAAATACGTTGCGATGATGAATCATCTGCCGCAAATGGGCGGCCATTTTAGCGCTCCGCACCCCGAGTTCGCGCGTTCTGCCAGTGGTTCCTCAGTCGCCAGTGGGGATAATGCCTCCGGTGCCTTGAGGCCCGCGAAAGCGGGTTCGAGCACGGTCGCTACCCGTTCGACGGTCCCATCGGCAAGCGCGCTCCGCACGGTCGCGACCGGCAATTCGGGTCGTCTGACTCACTAGGCCGGCTCCCGCCCTCGAACGGAATCCGGCTCCCCGATCGAAGGATACATAACGAAGCCAATTTATCCCCGCTTTTCTTGGGCTTTTCGGTTTTCGTGGTGCCGTTTTTGACCCTTTTATCGCATTTGTTTATGATCGTGGCGCTCAAAACGACCCGACTGAGGTAACCGGTATGCAGCTTGACACGACCCTTACCACCCGCGACCTCAGCGAGGTCCCCGCTGCCGCAAAGTCGGCCGAGTCGCTCGGCTTCGACGCCCTTTGGTCTATGGAGGCTGGCAACGATGGCTTCCTGCCGCTGGCCCTCGCCGCCGAACACACTAGTCGCGTCAAGCTCGGACCCGCCGTCGCGATCGCTTTTCCGCGCAGCCCCATGTCGATCGCCTACCAGTCATGGGACCTCGCCGCACTCTCGAAAGGCCGCTTCATTCTGGGCCTCGGCACCCAGGTCAAAGGCCATATCGAGCGCCGCTACGGCTTCAAATGGGAACCGCCAGTGCCCAAGTTGCGCGAGTACGTTCAGGCCCTGCGTACGATCTTCAAATGCTGGCAGGAGGGCGGCAAGAAACTCTCCTTCACCGGCAAGTATTACAACTTCTCCCTGATGACCCCGTTCTTCGCCCCCAAGCCGCACAACTATGACATCCCAATTTACGTCGCGGGAGTGAACGAGATGGTCCTGCGGATGGCCGGCGAACTCTGCGATGGCCTCCACGCGCACCCGTTTACCTCGGCCAAGTACCTGCGCGAATTCCTCGTGCCGCACGTCGAGGAAGGCCTCAAAAAATCCGGCCGTGCCCGCAAGGACTTCACGATCACCACAACCCCGTTTGTAATCGTGGGGCGCAACGCCGACGAAATCGCGCGCGCCAAGGACGGCGTCCGCCAGCAGATTTCCTTTTACGCTTCGACACGCACCTATCAGATCGTTCTCGAGACCCACGGATGGGCCGACGTTGCACCCAAGCTGAACGAGATGGCCGCCAAGGGCGATTGGGCGAACATGCCAAAGCTGATCACGGACGAAATGCTCGACGTTTATGCGGTCACCGGCACGTTCGAGAATATCGGTGAAAAGGTCCGCGAGCGCTATGACGGCTTGCTCGATCGCGTGAACTTTTACGTTCCGTACAAAGCGGCTTTCGATGACGCGACCTGGCGCCGCCTATGCCAACAGATGAATGGATAACAGCTGGACGCTCCCGCTACGACTCGACAACTATTGGGGGGCGAGCGGGCAGGTCGATTCTAAAACTATTCGATCGGTGCGTGCGAGATGCGATCGCAGGCGACCCCGTCCGCACACGCCTCCTATGTTCGCTAAGGATCTTCGCGCAGGTAGCATGCGCATCTTCGTGGTTCCGTTTCTCTCTGCTTCACCCGACCACGGAGGGGTCCATAGATGGCGGCGCGAGGCCGGTGCGCGAAGTCACTCGGCGAGAGCGGACTCGCTATTCAATGGGTGCGCGCGTGCTCCGATTCTGGGCAGTGCGGCCGCCAAGGGCGCGCGCGAGCCTTACCGGCAGGAAGGTCCGCGCTAAGCGCATCGCGGTCTTGAGATCCAGCGGACGCTCCCGCAACGCACGAACGAAGTGCCGCCTTGCGGCATTGAGGTCTCCCGCGCGCATCGCGAGTAATCCTTCGTAGCCGAGGGCACTCGCATAAGCGCGCCGGGTGCCGCGAATCAGACCGCGCGCCGCAGTGCCATAGCGTTCGGTCACGCGCCGAATAAAGACCTCGCGAGAGCGTTCGTATTTTGCCATCCGCACGCCCGGCGATTCGTAGCGATAATAGACCAGGTGCTCAGGCACGTATGCGAATTCACCATGCTCGCGCGCGACCAGGAACAGGAACGGATCTTCGTAGGCGGCCGAGCGGAATTCCTCGACGAAACCTCCGATGGCCTTGAACGTTGCCGTGCGAATTACCGCGGTGCTGGGGATTATCGGCCACCAGCGGTCGAGCATCTCGGCCATCGAGGGCGCATGAGCGCAATCCGGCGTCACATAGGATTCACCGACCGGAGTCCCGCTGACGTCTACCGGGATCGCGTCGGAGAAGACAAGTACGACCTCGGGACTTCGCTCGAGCAACGCCGCGGTGGACGCGAGCTTGTGCGGCAGCCAGGCGTCGTCGGCGTCAAGGAAGGCGAGGTATTCACCCTGCGCGACGACCGCACCTGCATTGCGGGCGGCCGCGGGTCCGCGATTCGCTTGATTGATGACCTGGATGCGAGAACCGAACCCATCAAGAATTTCCGCGCTTGTGTCGGTCGAGCCATCGTTGACAACGATTATTTCAATTTGGTTTGCGACTATTTGAACAACGTCTGTGCTGCTGGCCGCCGAATCGCCGACGAGGGATTGCCCGAGTGCGCTCGTGATCGCGCGCTCAACTGTCGCAGCATTATTGAAGACCGGTATTACGACCGACACCCGCACCATCGCGAGGCAGCCTAGCATATAGAATACGTGCACTCGCGACGCCCTCGCGCCGACGTCGCTCGTTCGCTCAGGCCCGCTTCATTGTACCGATGGCAATCGTCAGAGCTCTCGAGCGCGTGGCTCGGGCGAAATCCAAAAATTTGCAGTGAGTTCGCTAGGCGAGGACATGACAGGTCGGTTGGAAAATCAGCAACCGCCAATTAAGCTCGCGCCGGGGAGAGCGGCCGATGCCAAATTCCACGATACCGGTTGAACTCGATGCCGCGCCCGCCAAACAGCGTGAATGGCCGCGTCGATACACGGTCGTGGTGCTATTCGCGCTGGCGACCGCACTCTGCTACATCGACCGCGTCAATATTTCCATCGCGATAATCCCGCTCGCACGGGCCAAGGGTTATGACGCCGGCGCCAAGGGGTTGGTGCTCTCGTCATTTTTCTGGGGCTATTTGTGGTTGCAGTTGTTCGGCGGCTGGGTGGCGGATCGCTTCGGCGGCAAGCGCGTCCTCGCCGCGGGCGTGGCGCTCTGGTCGCTCGCTACTTTCCTGACGCCACCGGCGGCCTCGATCTCGTTCGGCGCGTTGCTGACGATGCGCGCGTTGCTCGGCGCCGGCGAGGCGCTGAATTTCCCCGCGGTCCATAGTATTGCCGCGCGATGGACGATCGGCTCGGAGCGCGCACGCGCAATCTCGCTCCATTTCAGCGGCGTCGCCTTCGGCACAATAATAGCGCTCTTAATCAGCCCGGCGATCGTGCTTTCGCTCGGCTGGCCCTCGGTGTTTTACCTCTCGGGCGCGCTCGGACTGGTCTGGCTGATCGTATGGCAACTCAAGGCCGCCAATGGCCCCGAGGAGTGTCCCGGAGTCTCGCCGCAGGAACTGGCGCTGATCATGTCGGAGCGCGCGGCCGAGGTGGAACTTGCCGATCGGATTCCGTGGCGACGTATTTTGCGCGAGAGGGCGGTCTGGGCGATCGTGATCGCGCACCTCTGCAACAACTTCGGCTTCTACATCATCCTGCTATGGCTGCCGAGTTATCTGACCAGGAACTTCGGCGTGCCGATGGAGCGTCTCGGCGCCTTTTCCGTCGTGCCGTGGGTGATCGCGTTTATCATGCAAAATTCCAGCGGATGGATTGCGGACGGCTTCCGCAAGCGTGGGATGCCGCTCGGAACGGTGCGCAAATTGATGCAGGGGAGTGCGTTCACCATCGGGGCATTGCCGCTGTTATTCCTGCCGATGGCGCGATCGCCCGAGGTAGCCGTCGCGCTGGTAACGTTATCGATCGGGGGCACGGCGCTCAGCGGCGGTGGGTTCGTCGTCAACCATTTCGATGTCGCGCCGCGCTACGCAGGCATCCTGATGGGAATCTCCAACACTGCAGCGACCTTGCCGGGAATTATCGGGGTGGCCGCGACCGGATTTATTCTGCAGGCCACTAATTCGTTCTCGGCGGTCTTCTACCTGACGGTAGCGGTCTATGCGATCGGCGCAGTGTGCTACCTTGCGATGGCGAGCGGCGATCGCAAAATCTGAGCGCCAAGTTTGAGCGATGTGAGCTTTACTTCTGGTCGCGGTGCGGCACCATGCGTTCCAGTTGCGCGTGCAGATGACCGTTCGACGCGAGGAAGCCCGGCGTCTTGACGTCGCGCCGATTGAATTGAATCGGCTCGCCGTAAAGATCGGTCACACGGCCGCCCGCGGCGATTATCAATGCGACGCCCGACGCTATGTCCCATTCGCTCTTCGGCGTTAAGGTAAATGTCGCATCGGCCTGACCGGCGGCGACTAATGCCAGCTTGTACGCGACGCTGCCGATTGGCCTTACAGTGACGCGGCCCTCATAGGCTTTCCATTCGCCGCGTGCGGTTTCGCTGCGGCTCGCCAGGATCGTCGAATGTTCGAGTGCGTCGGTATCGCTCACAGTGACGATTTTATCGTTGAGGTGGCATCCAACGCCGCGGACACCGCAAAACAACTCGTCCTTGATTGGATTGTAGCTGACGCCCAGCACGGGCGCGCCGCGCTCGGCGAGTGCGATTGCGACCACGAACTCCGGGATGCCCTTGATGAACTCCTTGGTGCCGTCGAGCGGATCGACGATCCAGACGCGTTCGGCGGTCAGGCGATCGTCATTATCGACGGTTTCTTCGGAGAGCCATCCGTAGGTCGGAAAGGCCTCGCGCAGGATTTGCTTGAGTTCGGCGTCCGCTTCGAAGTCAGCTGTGGTGACGGGATTGTTCTTGCCCTTGGAATCGATCTGATAGCCGCCGTCGCGAAAATAGACTTGCAGGATTTCGCCGGCCGCGAGCGCAGCGTCGCGCGCTACCCGCAACTCGCGATCATACGCAGGGGCCGGAGGGTTATTCACGGGTTTCGCTTCGGATGTCATTAAATTCGGTGATTCTCCGATTGTACTCGATGCGCGCGAGCAAAGCTCAGGATTTTTTGCTCCTGACGCGCTGCCGCAGAACCTTCTCGTACGCGCCCTTCAATTTGGCCATCATCGCGTCGCGCTGCTCGAACAGGCGGCGCGGTTTGCGAGCCTTACGCCGCGCGAGCGCATAAGCCGTGATCAATGGCAGCGCGACCGTCGAATCAACATAGCAGACGACTGAGTCGGGCAGGCGGTCCGGATCGATTTTACCCCAACTGACGGCCTCGGCAGGAGTCGCCCCAGAGAGACCGCCGGTGTCGGGCCGCGCATCGGTCACCTGCAGGAAGTAGTCGTGGCCTTTTTCCGCCACGCCCATCACTTCCTGGATCTGCGGTTCGGTCTGCAGCACGAAGTTCTTGGGCGATCCGCCGCCGAGGATAAACACCGCGCTCTTCATTCCGGCGGACTTCGCCGCGTACACGATTGCCGCGGTCTCGTTGACGTCGGTAAGCGGATCGATGCGCAGTTCGTAGCCTTCCATTTCGAGCGCGGCCAGGTTCATTCCAATCGAGGAATCGCCGGGCGAAGACGTATATACCGGCAGTGCGTGTTTGTAGGCGGAGGCTAGCAGCGAACGCCGATCGAGCTTAAGGACGCGTTCGCGCTCGGCGACATAGCGGCCGGCCATGTAATGGAATTCAGCCGTGCTCATCGCGCGCTGAAATTCAGGCTGGCGGGCGACTTCACGAAAAAAAGAATCGGTCGAAAGCAACACCCGATAGTCGAAGAAGATATCGTAGATGCGCACGACGCCGGCCTTGCGCAGGGCGATATCGTCGGCCTCGGCGGAGCCTTGAAACATCTTCAAGCCGAGGCCGAAGTGAGTGTCGTGATAAATGTTCGCGCCCGTCGAAACCATCCAGTCAACGAAGCCGTTTTCGATCAGCGGGATGATGCACGACATACCAAGGCCCGCCGGAGTAAGTGCGCCCGTCAGACTGATGCCGACGACGGTATCGTCAGCGAGCATTTTTTCAGCAAAGAGGCGGCAAGCGTCGCGCAGGCGGCGGCCGTTATAGGCGAGAAAGGCCGTATCGACCAGGTCCGCCGCGGACATTTTGCCGGTGACCGCGACCGGATTGATCGCTGCGCCCGAGACACGTTCGACTGCCGATTTCCTTGCTGCCATCGAGATCCGCCGATTCTCCGGCGCAAGATTTCTGGAGTAATCAGAGTGAGCGCCGCTGGAGACCCAAGGTCAATTGTTAAACTCGACGATCCTAGCGGTCGCGTGCGACCGATTCCATCGCTGAGAACGAGTTTGCGCCTCAATCGAATGCCACCTAAGATTGCGCACAGGGGACCGCTTGGCTTGGGGAAAAAACAATGGCGATAATCGCGATTACCCAGCATCTGGGCACGCGGGGCGAGCTACTCGGGCGGACGCTGGCGAGCCGCCTCGGTTATCGCTTCATGAACGTGCAGGACATTATCGACGAAGCGTCGAAGACCTACCACATCACCCCCGAGTTGCTGGTCATCGTGGATGAGCGCCGCCCGCATTTCTGGGAGCGGCTGAAGACCGATACCGCGCGGTTCATCCCGATTTTCAAGGCCGTGCTGCTCAAGCACATGGCCGCAGGACCGTCTGGTGGTGCTCGGCCGATCGGTCGCGCAATTGATGCCCGATCACGATTGCGGTTTGCGGGTGAGACTCGCCGGTCCGCTCAGCGGAACGCGTCAAGGAAGTCGTCGCCGAAGAGAAACTCGCACCGGCCGTGGCCGAGCGCCGAGTACGCGACTACGATCGCGAAGTCCGCGCCCGCCTGCAGGCGTTGTTCGAGGTCGATATCGAAGATCCCTCTGCGCACCATCTCACGCTCAACACTTTCACGACCCCGATGCCGCTATTGATTGCGATGCTGATGACTTGTATCGCCGAAATCGATCGCACGGCCGGTCCCGAGCAATGGCGCCTGATGCGCGATGCGGCGCTCGCCGCGGAAGTGCGCGCGATGTTGATCGTCCATCCGAAAATCGGCCATGCGCCGCTCGAAGTGAACTGCGCGGCTGGCGCGGTGCGCGTCAACGGACCCGGCCTGGTGCCACCGTGGGACGATTTGATCGGTGACGTCGCCCGCGGAATCGACGGCGTCACATCGGTTGAAGTCAACGCTGAGGAATCGCCCGGCACCGGTTCGCCCGGCTTGACGCTGCAGCTAATCGCGAGCGTTTCTCGCATCGGCCTCTTCTCAGCGTATAAGGGTCGCGAACCTTGGTCGCCGGTAAGGCGCATGTTATGTTCGCGGTTCCGCAAAGATGCGCCAAATCATCATATTTTTCGCCACCGGAGCGTGGTCGGGTTATGCGCCGATCGCACCCGGGACGGCTGGATCGATAGTCGGATTGATTATCGCTTGCCTGCTCGCGCCAAGCGCGCGGCGGTCGCCCGCAGCCTTCCTGATGGGATTCGTGATTGTCTTTGTTGCGGCGTGCTGGATCGCAGGCGAGGCCGAGAAGCTTTTTGGCGAGCAGGACAGTTCGCGCATCGTGATCGATGAGGTGCTCGGCATGGTCGCTACGATGTTCCTGATTCCCATCGGATGGATTTCGCTCGTCGCCGGTTTCGCGCTTTTTCGTATCTTCGATATCATCAAGCCGTTTCCGGCGAGCTATCTCGATCGGCATCTCCACGGCGGCGCGGGAGTGATGCTGGACGACATAGCCGCGGGAATCTATGCGAATCTTGTGTTGCAGGTGGCTTTCCGTCTGCTTTGAAGTGCGGCCGAGAGTGCAGCCAGAACAGGCGTCATGCGACGCGCGTGAAGGAGCCCAAGATGATCGAACGAGCGGTGATTCTTTCGACCGGCGATGAGATCACCACCGGCAAGGTGGTCGATAGCAATTCCAATTATCTGGCTGACAAGCTCAACGAGATCGGCATCGACCTCATCGCCGTGCTCACCGTCGGCGATGTGCCGGAGCGCCTCGAGTGGGCGTGGCGATCCGCGATGGAGTTGGGTGACGTGGTGCTCTCGACCGGCGGCATCGGACCGACCGCGGACGACTTGACCACAGAGACGATCGCGCGGCTGACCGGGAAGAAATTGTGGCGCCATGAACCGTCGATCGATCACATGCGCAGGTTGTTCGAATCGGTCGGCCGCGTGATGCCCGAGAACAATATCAAACAGGCACTGTTCCCTGAGACGGCCGAAGTGATTCCCAATCCGCTCGGCACCGCGCCGGGCTTTCGCATGGCGGTGCTGCAAAATAACCATACCGCGCATTTCGTGGTGATGCCGGGCGTGCCGCGCGAGATGAAACCGATGATGGAGAACGAAGTCATCCCGTGGCTTCGGCTGAACCGCGGCAGCGACAAGGTCTTCGCGACGCGTATCTTTCAGACCTTCGGCATCAGCGAATCCGGACTCGACGAAGCGGTCAAAGGTCTGATCAAGCCGGAAGAGGCCAAGGTCGGGTTTCGCGCGAGCTTCCCGCAGATTTCGATGAAGGTGATGGTAGAGGATGTGCCGGGCAAGGCGGAACTGCGGCTCGAGGAGTTAGGCAATCGCGTGCGCGAGCGCGTCGGCGAGTACATCTACGCGGAAGGCGAATCCTCAATGGAAGAAGTCGTCGGGCGTTTGTTGGTGGAAAAGCGTTTGAAGCTGGCGGTCGCGGAATCGTGCACTGGCGGTCTGATTGGCCATCGGATCACCAATGTCGCGGGCAGCTCGGATTATTTTGAAGGGGGACTGGTCACCTATTCCAATGCGATGAAGACCAGCATCCTCGGTGTGAAGGAAGAGACCCTCAAGCGCCACGGTGCGGTCAGCGAAGAAGTTGTGCGCGAGATGGCGGCGGGAGCGATTGAACGATCAGGCGCGGACGTCGCGATCTCGACCTCGGGCGTGGCCGGACCGGGCGGCGGAACTGCGGAACATCCGGTAGGAACGGTCTGTATCGCACTGGTTGCCAAGGGCGTCGCAGCTTCGCGCAAAGTATCAATTTCGTGGAAATCGTGAATGGATCAAGACCCTCACCGCGCAGGTCGCGCTCGATTGGGTGCGGCGTTATGCGCTGGGACTGCCGGTCGGCGGTGAAGCGACGATCTTTCGCAGGTAAAGTCACGCCGCTGATTAGGTCACAGAATCGTAATCGCGTCGAAAGCGCAGCTCTCATGATCGCAGCCTACCCTACGCATCGATGGTCCTGACAATCCTCGGGGGGCTCTTCGCACTATCGCTTACCGCGGGTTTCGTTGGCGCATTATCGGGACTTGGCGGTGGCGTTTTCATCGTGCCGGGGTTAGTCATCCTGGCGCACGTTCCGATGCATATCGCAGTCGGTGCCAGTCTGATCGCAGTGGTCGCGACCAGCGCGGGAGCGAGCGTCGCATTCGTGCGCGATGGCTGGACCAATCTGCGCGTTGCGATCATTCTCGAATGCGCAACCGTCACCGGTGCCGTCACCGGCGCGTATTTGGCCGGGTTGATTTCACCGCCGGTACTGGAGCTGTTGTTCGCGCTGATGATGTTGCAGTCGGCGTGGTTCTCGCTGAAGAAAGCCGGCGACGAACTCGTGACACAGTCGGATGCGCTGTGTGCGCGGTTGCGGCTCGGCGGGCAAATGCCTGACGACAATGGTGCCATGATCCATTACGGAGTCACGAATTTGCCGGGCGGGGCAGCGCTGATGGTGGTCGCTGGCGTGATCTCGGGCTTGCTCGGCATCGGTGCCGGGGCGGTCAAGGTGACTGCGATGGATTATCTGATGAAGCTGCCCCTCAGAGTCTCAAGTGCCACAAGCAACTTCATGATTGGGGTCACGGCGGGGGCTGGCGCATTGGTGTTTCTCTCACGTGGCGACGTCGCAGCTTCGGTTGCAGCGCCAGTCGCGCTTGGGGTCACCGCCGGAGCCCTGATCGGTGGACGTGTTTTGCCACGCATCAACCTCGCCGCGTTGAGGATGCTCTTCGTTGTCATCCTCGTGCTGATTGCGTTGGAAATGGGATGGCGTGCTTACTCGAGAATTTGAATGATGACGACTGACATCGACACGGCTACCGCGGAGGAAGACCGGATTCTTCGCACCTGGACGCCGCTCATCCTGCGCGCGATCCTAATCGCGAGCGCGATTATTATGGTTGTTGGAATAGCACAGGCGATCGCGCTCGCTCCGGACTTTTACGTGCGACGTTTTCAGGCGATTCAGCATGGCCAATTGCATGTGCGGGAAGGCTTCGCGCAATTGATTGAAGGCATGCACCAAGGTGATCCGCACGCGGTCATGACGATCGGATTGTACGTGCTAACGCTGGTGCCGCTGTTGCGCGTCGCGTTCACCTTCGTCCTGTTTCTGAAGGAACAGGATTTTGTCTATGTCGCAGCCACCGCGTACGTACTGGCGGGCCTAGTGTTGGGCGTGATGCTTGGGCGAGTCGGATAGAAACGAATCCGTTGCGTGCTAAAGGCAGTCCGCAAGGGCGATGGTGCCAAGCCCTATTACTGGATAGGTATCGGTGCTCCCGCTATCACACGAGAGCACCGATCCAGATGGTCAAGAAAACGCTCTGCGAGGAGGCTTAACGACGTCGCTTAGTTTCCGCGCATCGCCTCGTCGGCTGGCCTCATGTTGCGCTCGAGGCACCAGCGGTCGATGACCTCGGCGTTAAAGCGCCAGTCCGTTCCGATGCGAAATCCCGGCAGTTCGCCGCGGCGCAGAAGCTTGTAAATGGTTGATGGATGTACGCGAAGGTACGCCGAGAGTTCCCTCACCGTCATCACGCGGGGCAAGTTGTATTTTGGTTCTGCCACGTTACTTCTCCAATGCGGGTCGTCGCTCTACCTGTCTCTTCGATGGTGGCAACAATCTCCGCTGAGTCGCTCTAAATTTCCTACTGCTGTACTAAGCCTCATTTGATAACAACAAACGTAGCGAAAAGCACAAATGCGGGTCAAGAGGAAATCGTCAGCGTCTCAACAAATCTTACAGCAATGCTTAAACTCGCTCAACGTTCCCGCCACTGGGCCTCTTTCGCTCTTGTTAGGCTTAATCAATTTATAACGATATTACTTCCGTCTTGCAAGCTTCTTAATAGGAGAATTGGCGCAAATGATTCTACGCAAATCATTACTTTTGGTTCTCTATGTTCTGCCTCATTATGTCTCACCGATTGCCCTCGGGCTGGGGCTAGCCGGCTCTTCGAACCTGTTGATATATAGCTTAACTTTGCTGCGAACGAGTCTATTCCCGTCGCGTATACACCTGTTCTGGCGACAATAAATCACCTGCCCTCACGTGGAGCGGAGTACCCGTCACTGCAAAGACCTTGGCGATAGTTGTTCGCGATCCGGACGCACCGAGGGGATCGTACGTGCATTGGGTGCTGTACAACCTGCCTGCGAACGTCAAGCGAGTTGCCAGGAGGCAGTTCCCACCACCCCAACCATTGTGCAGGGGGCGTGTGCAAGGCGTCAACGGCAGTGGTGCAAATCCGGCTATCAGGGTCCATGTCCACCGCCGGGCGCGACGCATCATTATCACTTCAAGCTCTACGCGCTCGACGGGAAATTGGATTTGCCTCCGGGCGAGACCGCCGAGGAAATTGAGCATGCGATGAAGGGACATCTGATTGCGTCGGCCGAGCTGGTTGGAACCTTTCGGGCGCTAGCCTGCCTCACCGCAGCAAGAGCGTGCGGATAATTGGGCGCAGGCGTGATAGAAATTTTGTCATGCGGCTCGATGCAAAATTCGTGAGCTCGGCGTTCGCGCTCGGCGATTGTCCGCGATGGGGCCGTGTCGAAGTCGCGTTGGCCGGACGCTCGAACGTCGGCAAGAGCTCGCTGCTGAACGCGATTACGGGAACCAAGGGTCTCGCGCGGACAAGCAAGACGCCGGGGCGTACACGCTGCCTCAATTTCTTCGAGGTCGGCGCAAATCTCGCGCTGGTGGATTTGCCGGGCTACGGGTTCGCCAAGATGTCGCGCGCCGATGCGGCGCAGATCGCAGAGCTGCTGGCGGATTACCTGCGGGAGCGTCGCCAACTGGTGGCGCTTGTGATGTTAATCGACGCGCGGCGCGGGCCGGAGCGTGAGGAAATCGATTTGGCCGCGGCGGTGCGTGATCGCGGACTTGAATTGATCGTGGTTGCAACCAAGAGCGACAAGATTCGAAACGCTGTGCGGCCTGAGATTCCGCGCCGGTTCGCGGCGCTCGTGACGCCGCCGATCATGTGTTCATCCTTCGACGGCGAAGGACTCGATGAGTTGCGCCGACGTATCCTCGAGTGTGGGCGGGCTTTGCGCGTGGGACGCGAAATCGCTGACGCCTGAGCGATTCGAATTGAAAATGTCCGCCGAAGTTAGCGTCATCATTCCCACCTACAATCGCGCGGGCTTCGTCTTCGCGGCGATCGACTCTGTCATCGCGCAACGCGCAGCAAATTTTGAATTAATTGTGGTCGATGACGGTTCGACTGACGACACCTGGCGCGAACTGGAGCGCACCGCCGCGGCGGCCCAAGCCGAACACGCCAATCGCCTCTCGATGCAGATCGTGCGAACGAAGAACCGTGGTGTGGCGGCGGCTCGCAACACCGGCGGCGCGCTGGCATCAGCTCCATTAGTCGCGTTTTTGGATTCGGACGACATTTGGGGACCAGACAAGCTTGCGCGTCAAATCGAATATATGCGTGCGCATCCGGAGTACGTAATTTCGCAGACTGATGAATGGTGGTTGCGAAACGGTGGCCGCGTGAATCCCGGCCTGCGTCATCGCAAGGCGGCGGGCGATATTTTTATCGACTCGTTGCGTACCTCTCTCGTCACCCCGTCCACCGTATTGATGCAGGCTCCGCTGTTCCGGGAAATAGGCGGCTTCGACGAGGACTTCATCGCGGCCGAGGATTATGACCTGTGGCTGCGCATTCTCGTGCTCCACGAAATCGGCTTCCTCGAGGAACATCACGCGACTCGTCGATCCGGGCATGAAGGGCAGCTATCGATGCTACCTGCGATTGATCGTTTTCGAATTCTCGCGCTGCTCAAACTTCTCGCCACGGATGATTTGAATTCAGTGAGGCGGCGCGCGGTGTGCGAAGTCTTGGCGGAGAAATGTATCATCTATGCTAAGGGGCTCGGACGGCGCGGCTGCGGAGATTTCGCGACCATGGTGCTCGAATTTGCCGAACAGGCTCGCAGTTCATGGTGCGTAGCCGGTCGTGAAGAGTGCGCTCGTGCCGCTGCGATGATGCGCACCCATATCAAGCGCAACGTGAGTATCTGACGATGACGACGGAGAAGGTCGAACGGCGAGAGATCGACGATGCGATCCGTGAGTGGGCGACGGTGCGTCATCTTCCCGACGCGCACCTGGTGCGATGGCTGGCGCTCGCACCTGAAGATCGTGCCGCGCTGCTGGAAGTCGTCGAGCGGCTGCACCTGCGTACCGGGCAATTGGTATCGGCGTTTGAAGTGCTTGAGGAAATCGCGCTGCGCGAGCGCATCACAATCGCCACAATCATTGCGAGCGATGAGATCCGGCGCATTGTCGATGGCGCGGGCTCCGCTCCGGGCCGCGCTCGCGACTTGCTCGAAACCCTGCGCGCGAAGCGCTTTCCGCGCTTGCATCGAATGACCACGCGACTCGCAAACGAAATTGCCGCGCTTGGATTGCCGGGTGGTATCAGGGTGGTCTTGCCCAGGGAGCTATCCTCTGATGAGGTCAGAATCGAAATTTGTGCGCGGGGCGGAGCGGATATGCTGCGGTTGATTGATGCAGTCGCAAATGTGCGCGCCGACCTCGGGCGAATCGCTGACCTCACTAGCGCGGCGGATTCGATCTACGATGAAGTTTAAGCTGGACGCGATCCATTTAGAGGAAGGCGTGCGCAGGAGCCCGCTGGCGCTCCGTGTGCTCGACGCATTGCCGCCTGAGATCGCCGTCAGCTACATCGCCGATGGCCGTGAGAGCGTGCGCCCGGCCGCGAACGTGAAGGATCCATTCGGCACGGGTAAGCGTCAAATGACGATCATGCGGCGGCGCTCCCAATTCCTGATGGCGTGTCCGGCGCGGTCTTCTGAGTTTGCCTGCTGCGGTTACCTCGTGATGACGCTGGCGTCGAATTGCCCGATGGATTGCGGCTACTGCTTCTTGCAGGAATACCTCGCCGACAATCCGGGATTTCAGGTTTACGCCAACTACACCGATGCGTTCGACGAGCTGGAACGACTACGGCGCAAGGCCCCGGCGCGCGGTATACGCGTCGGCACGGGCGAACTCGCGGATTCGCTCGCTTTCGATTCGCTTACCGGAATCAGCCGCGACCTGATCGAG
The DNA here is from genome assembly GCA_963774705.1 of uncultured delta proteobacterium. Classification (GTDB taxonomy): domain Bacteria; phylum Desulfobacterota; class Binatia; order Binatales; family Binataceae; genus JADMIL01. The sequence continues at coordinate 114,486 of CAVZFW010000014.1, read as the reverse complement.
TACTTCAGTCGCCGCGAGGACCTGACGCTCGAACTCAAGACCAAGACCGACGAGATCGAGAATCTGCTCGCGATCGATCCGAAGGGACGCACACTGGTCTCATGGACGCTCTCGCCGGAGCGAGTCTTTCACAGCACCGAACATCGCACTGCTTCGCCGGCGGCGCGTATCGAAGCGGCGCGCCGCGTGCTCGAAGCTGGATATCGCGTCGCGTTCCACCTCGATCCGATAATTGCGTACGAGGGCGCCGAACGCGACTACCTGGACTTGATTGGGAATCTGTTCGACGCGATAGCGCCATCACAAATCGCGCTCATCAGCATGGGTGGATTACGCATGACGCCCGCACTCAGAGCCGCGGCGCGGCGGCGCTTCCCGGACGATCCGATGCTGGTCGGAGAAGAAGTGCTGGCCCCCGATGGTCGCTTTCGCGCATTTACGCCGTTACGGCTTAAACTCTATTCGATCTTGAGCGAGCGCATCAAAAAAGCGGACGCCAAGTTGTACACCTACCTATGTATGGAAAGTCCGAGCGTCCATCGGCAGGTGCTGGGTGAAGCGGCACTGTCGCCGGCCGCGCTGGGCGCGCGCCTCGCGGAAAGCTGAAAAACCGTGGAGAAGCGGGGTAGGCAGGGTACGATGGGCGGGCGCTTGCGCAAGCCTCCAGTGCGCGCAGTCAAGGTAGCGGCCACTAATGGGCGAGTGAAGGCTCCCGCGAATGGGTCGCGAAAATCGCGATCACGGTCGTCGCTAACGGCGAAGTCTGAGGCTTCGGCCGATAGTCGTACGCGACCGATCGGTGTCTTCGATTCAGGGATCGGCGGTCTGACCGTACTCAAGGAACTGACCGCCCTGTTGCCTGGTGAGGATTTTATTTATCTCGGCGATACCGCGCGCCTGCCATACGGCACGAAGTCGAACGAAGTGATCGTGCGCTACTCGCGCGAGAATACCGAGTTCCTGCTGGCCAAGGGAATCAAGCTGCTGGTGGTGGCGTGCAACACTTCGAGCGCGGTGGCTTTGGGCGAAATCGGACGTCACACGATGGTCCCGGTGATCGGCGTAATCGAGCCGGGCGCGCGAGCGGCGGTGAAGGCCTCGCGCAGTGGCAAAATCGGCGTCATAGGCACCGAGGCGACGATCGCGTCGGGCGCTTACACTCGGGCGATCCAGAATCTGAATCGGCACGCGGAGATTTACACGCGCGCGTGTCCGCTGCTGGTACCGTTGGTAGAGGAAGGCTGGACCGACAACGAAATTGCCGAGCGCACGGTCACGCATTATCTCGAAAGCCTCAAGGCGAGCGGCATCGATACGCTGCTGCTCGGCTGCACGCATTATCCGTTACTCCACGGGATGTTTGAGCGCGTTTTGGGGCCGCGCGTGAAGATCGTCGATTCGGCGATCGCGACCGCGGCCGCAGTGCGTGATAAATTGGCTGCGCTGAAACTGGCGCGCCGCGACGGCGGAGGCGCCCAGAGCTTTTTCGTCACCGAGACGCCAGACCGCTTCGTGCGGGTGGGGCGGCGCTTTATCGGTCCGCGGGTCGAGTCCGCCGTTCGTATAGAGCGCTGAAATGCCGCGCACGGTGCGCTACAATTCAATTAAATTCAGCCCGCGTCCAACTAGGGGTGGGCATTTCCAATTTGAGCTGACTCGTAAAACATGGCTTCATCCCTGTCCCTGGTAGCGCGCAAAGTCTTTGGTTCCCGCAACGATCGCGAACTCAAGCGGATGCGGCCGATCGTTGATCGAAATCAATCAACTGGAAGCCGACGTCGCGCAACGCAGCGACGACGACTTGCGGGCGAAAATCGCGGAGTTGAAAGCGCGCATCAGCGCGATCGAGGACCGCGACGAACGGGCCTACGCGCTCGACGAAGTGCTGCCTGAGGTTTTCGCGATCGTGCGCGAGGCGTCGAAGCGCACCCTGGGCCAGCGTCATTTCGATATGCAGCTAATCGGCGGCATGGTGTTGCATCAGGGCCGCATCGCCGAAATGAAAACCGGTGAGGGCAAAACGCTGGTCGCGACGCTGCCGGCGGTGCTCAATGCGCTCAGCGGACGGGGCGTCCACGTCGTCACCGTCAACGACTACCTCGCGCGGCGCGACTCCGAATGGATGGGGCGCATCTATAAATTCCTCGGCCTCACCGTCGGCGTGGTTGTGCATGGCGTTCCCGATCAGGAGCGCAAACTCGCCTACCTGTGCGATATTACTTACGGCCAGAACAACGAATTCGGCTTCGACTACCTGCGCGACAACATGAAGTTCAACCTGGAGGAGTACGTCCAGCGCGAACACAATTTCGCCATCGTCGATGAAGTCGATTCGATTCTGATCGACGAGGCGCGCACGCCGTTGATTATTTCAGGCGCTTCCGAAGAGTCGACCGATACCTACTATGTCGTCGATCGCGTGATCCCGCGGCTCAAGCTCGAGGAGCACTACACGGTCGATGAAAAGTTGCGTACCGTGGCGACCACCGAGGAGGGCGTCACCAAGGTGGAAGAGCTGCTCGGCATCGAGAACCTTTACGATCCGCGAAATATTCTGCTGCTGCATCACGTCAATCAGGGCCTGCGCGCGCACGTCTTGTTCAAGCGCGACGTCGATTACGTGGTGAAGGACGGGCAGGTCGTGATCGTGGACGAGTTCACCGGCCGCCTGATGCCGGGCCGGCGGTGGAGCGACGGGCTGCATCAGGCGATCGAGGCGAAGGAAAACGTCAAGATCGAATCCGAGAATCAGACGCTCGCGACGATCACGTTTCAGAATTATTTCCGTATGTACAAGAAGCTGGCCGGCATGACCGGCACGGCCGACACCGAGGCGATTGAATTCAAGCAGATCTACCGGCTCGAAGTGATGGTCATCCCGACCAACAAGGACATGATTCGAGCCGACCATCACGACGTCGTATATAAAACCGAGCAGGAAAAATTCGACGCGGTGATCGAAGACATCCGCGACTGTTACGAGCGCGGGCAGCCGGTGCTGGTCGGCACAGTGTCGATTGAGAAATCCGAACGGGTGGCGAATCAGCTCAAAAAGACCGGTATCAAACATAACGTTCTCAACGCCAAGAACCACGAGCGCGAGGCCGAAATCGTTGCGCAAGCCGGTCGTTTCAAGGCGGTGACGATTTCGACCAACATGGCGGGGCGCGGTACTGACATCGTGCTCGGCGGTAATCCGGAGGGTCTCGCGGCAACCGAGGCCGGCACGCGAGACCCTGAAGATGCAAATTTCCAACAGGCGCTGGCACGTCATCGTGAGCAATGCGCGCGCGAGCGTGAGCAGGTGCTCGAGGCCGGCGGTCTGCATATTCTAGGGACCGAGCGGCACGAGTCGCGCCGCATCGACAACCAGCTCCGCGGGCGATCGGGCCGCCAGGGCGATCCCGGCTCGTCGCGCTTTTACCTCTCGCTCGAAGACGACCTGCTACGGATCTTCGGTGCCGACCGCCTCAAAGGCCTGATGGATCGCATCGGGATGGAGGACGGCGTACCGATCGAGCATCGCTGGATTTCGAAGGCGATCGAGAACGCGCAGAAGAAAGTCGAAGCTCACAATTTCGACATTCGCAAGCATCTGCTCGAATACGACGACGTCATGAATCGGCAGCGCGAGGTCGTTTACCATCGCCGCCGGGAACTCCTCTCTGGCGCACCGCTCAAGGACGAAATCCTCGATATGTGCGACGAACTGATCGAGGGCATTATCTTTCCGCACGCCGAAACGGACAAGGATCCGGCCGACTGGGAGTGGAAAGAGATCGAGGATGGCTTCTTTAAGCAATTCAAGTTTCGGCCTAATTTTCGCGAAAGCGAAAAGTTTGCCGAACTCGATGGAAGGGATGACCTGGTCGATATCGCGATCGATCGCGTCAAGACGCTCTACGATCATCGCGAAACGGAATTTACCGAGCCGGTGATGCGCCAGATCGAAAAGATCGTGATGTTGCAGACGCTCGATTCGCTGTGGAAAGACCATCTACTCGCGATGGATCATCTCAAGGAGGGCATCGGGCTGCGCGGTTACGGACAGAAGAATCCGCTGGTTGAATACCAGAAAGAAGGGTTCGAGATGTTCGAAGCGATGATGCGAGTGACGCAACAGGACGTGGTCGAGAAGGTGTTTTCGGTGCAAGTGCGGCGCGAGCAGGACGTTGCGCAGATCGAGCAGCAACAACAGCGGCCGCAGAAGGTCGTGATGAGCCATGGCGCCGAAACCGTGGATCAAAGCGCGGCCACCATTAAGCGCGAAGCCGACAAAGTCGGCCGCAACGACGCTTGCCCGTGCGGATCCGGGAAGAAGTACAAGCGCTGCCACGGGAAGTGATCACGGACCAGTGATCGCGAAATCGACGACATCTGCGGATTCGGCATTGAATCCACTCTTCGCATGCGGCGGCGGATGCGCTTGCGTTCGGGCGTCGGGGCCGTATTAGATCGGCGCCTGGAGGTGGCGATGAAGGTACGTCTGGAACCCGCGCCGGTGCGCGGCTTTCGTTTCGCGGGAGTAGGCGCCGGCCTGCGCAACGAGCCGGGCCGCAAGGACCTTGGCCTGATCGTGGCCGATTGGCCATTTTCGACGGCTGGCGTCTTCACCACCAATCGGGTCAAGGCGGCGCCTGTGATTGTGTCGCAGGAGCGGGTGCGGCGTGGACAGTTGCAGGCCGTCACGGCCAATTCGGGTTCGGCCAATTGCTTCACCGGCAAGGCCGGTCTCAAGCTTGCGCACGATTCTGCCGCAGCGGTCGCGCGGGCGATCGGTTGCTCGCCAGAATTGGTTGCGCCGTGTTCGACCGGCGTAATCGGGCGCACTTATGATCTCGCGAAGTACCGCGCAGGTGTGGCCGATGCCATTGCGGCGTTGGCCCCGGATCGCCTGGAAGACTTCGCGCGCGCGATCATGACCACCGACACGCATCCCAAGATTGCGTCCGCGACGGTCAGGCTGAGCGGCGCGGAAGTGACAATTGCGGGCTGTGCGAAAGGTGCCGGGATGATCGAGCCGAAGATGGCGACGATGCTTGCGTTCGTCATGACAGACGCCGCCGTCAAGCCGCCGGCGCTGCGGCGCGCACTCGCTCGCGCACTGCCGCAGAGTTTCAATGCGATCACAGTCGATGGCGATATGTCCACCAACGATACATTGTTGCTGATGGCGTCGGGCGCGGCCGGAAATCGCACACTCGCGGGCCGCGACCTGGCGGCGTTCGAAGCTGCCGTAGCCGAGGTCTCCAGCGCGCTCGCGCACGAACTGGTGCGCGACGGCGAAGGTGCGACCAAACTGGTGACGGTGGAAGTGCGGGGCGCTCGTACGCATGCCGATGCCGATCGCGTCGCGCGGCAGATCGCGAATTCGCCATTGGTAAAGACCGCGTTCTTCGGATGCGATCCTAATTTCGGCCGTATCTTGATGGCGGTGGGCAAAGCGGGCGTCGCGATCGACCTCGATCGGATTGAAGTGAGTCTCGGCGGTATTCGGCTGGCGAGCCGCGGTGCGCTGAACACAAACGCGCTCGAAGCCGCCGCAGCGCGCATGAAGGAAGCTGAATTTGGTCTCACGATCGATCTCAAACTCGGCAAAGCCGCGGCGAAAATCATGACTTGCGATTTCAGCTTCGACTACGTGAAGATCAACGCGGAGTATTCGACTTGACGAGTCGCGGAAGCTCCGCACGACAAGCGCAATGGCTGAATTAGTTAAAGTTGCCGCACGCCCTGAAATTCCCGACGGCAGTGCCATCGTCGTTGAGGTGCGGGGTCGCAAGCTGGCGTTGTTCAATTCGGGCGGCAGCTATTATGCAATCGACAACGAGTGCCGTCACCTTGGCGGATCGCTCGGTGCCGGAGACGTTTACGGCACTCGTGTGGTTTGCCCGTTGCACGGCTGGGAGTATGACTTCACCACCGGCGTCAGCGTTGACGATCCCGAAATGCGAGTCGCTTGCTTTGCTGTCACCGTCGAAGGCGATGACCTCTTCATCGAAATCTAATGACATGCAACGAGCACTGAACCGCGGACGACTGCCGGATTTTCTGGGTGTCGGACCGCCGCGTGCCGCGACCTCATGGCTCGACGCAGTCTTGCGCGGCCATGTCGGACTGCCGCGCGACATCAAGGAAGTCGATTTCTTTATCGAGAACTACGCACGCGGAATCGAATGGTACATGAGCTATTTTCGCGACTGCGATCCCGATCTTCCGGCGGGCGAGATCTGCCCAAGTTATTATTCGCCAATCGGGCGCGAGCGTATCGCCCTGCATATTCCGCGATGCCGCATAATCTGTACTTTTCGCGATCCTGTCGAATGGCGGTATTCGTTTTACAAGCTCGCGGTGCGCAACGCATGGACCAGCGATGATTTCGAAAGCTGGGTGGCGAAGAGTTCGGCCAAGCCGGAGCAGGGGCTCGCGGCCTGGTTTGAGACTTTCGGCCGCGACCGCGTGTTAGTGTTGATCCACGATGACCTCGAGGCCGACCCGCAGAACTACCTCGATCGCGTCTGCGACTTTATCGGGATTCCCGCTATAACTGCTAGCGAATCGCCGATCGGTGAGCGGCGAATCAATACCTTCAGCGCGCTTCCGCACAATCAGCGGCTCGCACGGAAGGCGCGCAAGTTGCGCGATTGGCTCAAATCGCGTGAAGCCTACAGGAGCATCAATTTGCTCGGTCGCGCAGGCCTTTGGCGCTATTGCTTCGAAGGTGGTGAGAAGTTCGTTCCCCTGAGCTCCGAGATCGATGCTCGCCTGCGCGATCGTTTTCGCGCGGAAGTCGAAGCGCTCGAGCATCTGATCGGGCGTGATCTGTCGGCATGGAAGAGTCCGCGTCGAGAGTCGAGCGGGATCGCTGCGGATCGCGCGTGATCAATTCCGCGACGATATACATCGCTCCTTCCGCCGGCGGACCTTACAACGATGACGCGCGTTTCCGCGATAATTCCGGTCTATAACGGTGCCGTTACGATCGCCGAGGCGATCGACAGCGCACTCGCGCAGAGTTACTCCAGCCTTGAAGTGATCGTCGTCAACGATGGGTCGACCGATGCCACCGCCGAAGTGCTGCGCCGTTATGGGCAGCGCATTAAGGTGATCGAACGGCCCAATAGCGGAATCGCGGCGTCACGAAACATTGGCGTCGCGGCGGCGAAGGGCGAGTATCTGGCGTTCCTCGACTCCGATGACGCCTGGGCGCCCGCGATGATCGAGCATACGGTGGCCGCGCTCGACGGCAATCCCAATTGCGTTCTTGTCTATACAAATTGTACCGTGATCGATAGCGACGGGCACGACCTCGATTCGGCTCTGATCGGCGCCGGCGTCGATCACGCGCCTACACTGCACGAGATGCTATCGCGCTTGTGGCCGATCATGCCGAGCGCGGTGGTCATGCGGCGCGCAGCGTTCGATTCTTGCGATGGCTTCTCTGAAGAATTTCGCTCCTATGGATTCGAGGATGTGATCTTCTGGTTGCGGGTGCGCGAAGAAGGCGCGTTCTGTTATCTGCCGGAATGCCTCGTAAAATGGCGCTTCTCCCTGTACCCAAACCCACTGAAAACCGCATGGCGCACGCCAGAGGCGCCCATCACCTTCAATCGAATCTTGCGTGAGCGTTACGGAATTGGCGCCGAGCGTCTGCTCGCGGAGCGCGCGCGCGCCAACCGCAGCATCCTGGGCTATATCGGTCTGCGTGCATTGCGCGACGGCGATCGAACCTCTGCGCGCGAAGCCTTCCGCCGTGCTCTGCAGATTAATCCGCTGCGCGTAAAAAACATCCTGCGCTACTTGAGAACCTATTTGCCGCTGGGGATCGTGCGGGCACTGTCCGGCCGTACGCGCAATAAAAACTAGCGATTTCGATGCTCAACAGGCATTCAAGCTCCACCGACCGGATGACGAGGTGCATTATTAGCCCGCGAGGTCGCGCGTAATGCGAATTCTCCTGGTAGTAGAGGATTTCCGCGCAATCGGTGGAATTCAGGAAACGGTCGATCATTTATCTCAGGAGTTTGTCGCGCTTGGCCATCAGGTCGCGATTGTCTCGACGCCCTACGTCACTCCGGGGGCTAAGCGCACGCCCAGAACCGCGGTCGAATGTGCCTTCGTCGAAATTCCCGGATCCAAGGCGGTGACTCTCCGTCATCTCGAGCGCCTGTTCCGTCAGCCGCTGGCGAAAGAGCTGATCTCGGAGATTCGCCGGTTCCGTCCCGAACTGATCAATTCTCATATCTGGACTTGGGACAAATTCATGAGTGTTGGAATCGCTTGCGTCCACGCGCGCATCCCGCTGGTGCAATCTCTTTACGATTCGTGGGGACAGGGTAAGCTCGGCCACGGAGCGCTGCGGGCGCTCAAGTATGCGGCAGGTCTGACGGCGCTTTCGGAGGCCACCAAAACGCAATTCGCGCGGTATTCCCGACGAGCTCGCAAGGCGCAAGTAGTTCTTGGCGGCGTTGATTTGACGGCGGCAGATGCCGCGGCGCCATATCAGCGCGACCGCGGTTATATCTTTTGTGCGGCGCGCCTCGATCTCCGCCAAAAGGCGATCGACCAGCTACTCGCGGCGTTCGCTATCGTTAAGGACGACTATCCCAAGGTTGATTTGCTGATTGCCGGCGATGGTCCGGACCGCGAACGGCTTGCGTCTCGGATCCGCGACGCGGGCGCTGTCGAGCGCGTGGAATTGCTCGGTGTTCGGCCGCGCACGGAATTATGGTCGCTCTACAAAGGCGCGATGTTTTTCGCGATGCCTTCGCGAATGCCCGAGGGACTCGGCCTGGTATTTCTCGAATCGATGGCCTGCGGGCGCCCGGTGATCGGCACACGAAGTGGTGGAACGCCCGAAATCATCATCGATGGTGATAATGGATTTCTGGTTGAGGCCGATAATCTCGAAGGGCTCGCCATTGCGATGCGTGCGATGTTGGGCGACGAAAATCGGCGTCTCGCGATGGGTCGGCGCGCGCATGCGACGGTGCGTGAGCGTTTTACCTGGCCCGCCGTCGCGAAACGCCACTTGGAGGCCTTTACCGACCTCGTCTGAGTCGCCTCGCTACTGGGCCGTGCCAACCGCGCGGCTTTTCCATGCGCTCAAGTCGCGCCCGATCAACTTTTCGAGCGCGTCGGTCTGTGGAAGTAAGGACCGGCGTATGCGGTTCGCAAGCTCAGGATCGAGCGGCGGAAATTTCGCGCCACCCGAAAAGCAGAATCTAAAAATTGGTTCGCAAAGACTGGTCAGACGATGTAAACGGTGGCGCTCCAATTTGCGCCTGACGAACTGGGCGCGGCGTGCTGCGCGAAAGCTTCGAGGTGCCGCTTCGACCGAGTTAACCTGCCGGTTGACCGCCTCGATGCCGGATTCGTCCAAGCGCGATATGCCAATAAAGTCGCAAACGCGATCGAGAAAGTCCTGACGATTCGCCAGCAGATCGTCATGCAACAAAACCAGCACCCGCTCGCGCCCGAAGCGCTCGAACCACGCTTGCAAATGGTCCGCATACCGAGCCGTATCGAGCAACTGGCGATGGCCAAAGGCGGCGCGTTCGAACGTCGAGTTGGTATATCCGATCCTCCGCCATAGCCGATAGTGGGAATACAGTCGTTCCGCGGGATCGCGCAACGTGCAGATTATGCGGCACTTCGGGAGATTGTGGGCGATGCGGTCCCGCGCGAGCGGCGAGTCGAAATAAATCGGAGTGAACTCGCCGACGGGCAGATCGGGGGGGCAGTTCCTAAAATAATCGGCGTACCACTCGAGGCCGAGGTCATAGCGCCAAACAAAAAATTGCGTCTCCTTGGTTCCCTCGGGCAATCCCACACGACCGCGTAACACCAGTTCCAACCAGGTGGTGGCGGTGCGCGGCGGGCCGATACCAATAAAATCCGGAAGCCGTATCCGGCCACGGGGCCCCGTTCTAATCATTGATTTCTTGTGCTCTACCGAGATGCCATTTCGATCGCTTCGAAGTAGTCTATAGCGACACGCCAGCACGTCCAAGATTTGCCTGGGCGATCACTTCGCGGCCTCGGGGCGAGTGATCTGATTCAACGGCAAAGCCGCACTCGAACTGTCGCATGATGACTAAGGCCCGTCGCTGCCACCAACTTGTGAAACGCACGCTCGCTGGGTCAAATCGTTAGGCACAGGGACCAGGGGATTTGGAGGGTGACGGAAGCGGGCACGCCTCTCCGCGCGCTGGCGGAGTGCAAAGTAGCGGCGCAGCATGCCGCGCGCTTCGTCACGTTGCGGCCGCACACCCAGATAATTGTAAAGAAAACGAAGTCGTTGAGTTCGCGGCAGAAAGCGTCCAACGGTGCGATCGAGGTGAACCAGGTTGAGCAGCCGGCGTCGCTCGGAAACCGTATCGCAGTGGCGAAAATCCTCCAGATCGACGAAGTGGATCTTCCAATCTGCATTCTCACCGCCGGAGATCATGACGTTGGTTTCCTGCAAATCGAGAGTGTAAATGCCAGCTTCGTGAAGCCGGTGGACTTCCCTTGCGATGACCTTTGAGACTTCGAATCGCATGCGGAAGTTGCGTCGTCCGCCCGCCAGCACAACCGCGCTCATGATGTGGGCGTCGCTAAGCGCCTCGCTGATTACGTAACTCGCGCGGATTGCGCCAAGCGCACGCGCTTCTCCTGCCGCTAACGGCTCAGGTCGAGCAAAGCCCGCAAGCTTCAACATCGCAGCACCACGCAAAACACGCCGCGCGCGCGAGCCCCATATGCGGATGATCCAGCCCTTAAGCCACGAGCTTTCGCGCACGCGCTTGATGAAGACGCGCGTACCATCCACCATCGCGAATCCTGCCACGGTTCGCGCCGAGCGCTTGAGCAAACGAAAAGCGGGATCGTCGATTAATTCGCTGGCTCGAAGGACAACCGCCGCCCACTCCGGCGTGCGCACGCCGATGACTTGCATGCGCATGGCGCGCCTAACGTATCGGACTCATCGAAACAACGTATGCCAGGTGAGTCACGCCGACAAAATCGAATCTACGATCCGATCATGCCCCGTGATTTCAACGACCGAGCGCGTGCCGAACCGTATTCAGGATGTAGATAAAATCGCGAGGCGAAGCTATTTCGCCCATCTCTGCAACCGACGACAGAAGTTCCATTTCTTCCGAAGTCACATTGTGCGTGCGGCGAATTCGCTCATCTTTGCGAAACTCCTCCCACGCCGATTTGCCGTCACCGTCCTCTCTCGTGCGTAGCAATTCCACCGCACGCGGATTGGCGAGAAAGAAGAGATCACGCCGATCGAGGCCTAGCACCTCCGCCAAGCGGCTCAACACCTTGTCTGAGGGGTGCCTTTTGCTTGACTCGAGGTGGCCTATATAAGGCGTTGAGGTTTTGATGCGGCGGGCGATCTCCTGCTGCGTCAGATCCAACTGACGCCGCCGATCACGAATTACCTGTCCGAAGTTCCGACTTTTTTGCTTTGCCATCGCAGCCCTGACCTTGCTCCGGGAGCCATATGGATCAGTATCATTTCGCCGCAAGCGCGATGCCCACGGGCCACCAATTTTCCCAACCCTTGCCCGTTACCAAATACTGTTTGGGGTTTCCCGAGACGGCTCGTTCCCGAACGGTGCGACGCACTTTCCGCAAACCTTCTTTTCTCAATCGATCCACTCAAGTAATTCGGATAAAGCCATCCGCGCCGACAAAACTTATCTGGACGCTCGATGGCCGTCTCTAGCTTCTACTATTAGTAGTCCGATCTGTACTGCTACACAAGCGAGTTTGCAAAATGCAATTCGGAATCACGAGGCCATGCTCGGTCCGCGCTGAGCATAATCCACTCGGACGATTCCGGGTCTGTCTCTCCAGCGTCAATTTCCAGTCAATTTCCATAGGGATTGCGCCCGTTGTTCAAATAAATCGAGAAATCTTTGACGCCTTCGAGAACGCGCGGTGGACTCTTGAAATCCCGCATCGCACCCGCTTGAAGCCCGTCTAGATCCAACGAATCCTGCCCCAGCGGACGCCCATTGCGGTCATAATAGTGTACCTCAAGTTCAATTCCGCGTGCGTGGTCGGCCGTATTGCGGACCACACCGGTCACGAACACGCGACTGCCGTCGTGCTCCAGATGACTGCGCACGACCCTGACGGGCTCGAGCGTAAACAGCGAATAAATCACGAAACCCGCGAAGGCGAACCCTCCGACGAGCATTATCCACGTACCCCTACGCATCACGTCGACCGTTCGAGATGAGAGTCGGCCGCGGGCTAAACCGGCATTTGCTCAATACGACCGTGGCAACTTGAGCACATGTTCGCTGACGCTGTTCAGCACCATCTCCTGCGAGACCGGCGCAATTTTGAGCAGGCGGCATTCGCGAAAATAGCGCTCAACGTCGTATTCCTGCATGTAGCCATAGCCACCGAGCGTTTGCACCGCGCGATCGCAAGCCTCGAAACCCGCGTCAGCCGCGCGCAACTTGGCGATATTCGACTCAGCGCCACAAGGCTGGTGGTTGTCGAATAGCCAGGCCGCCTTCATCATCATTAATTCGGCTACCTCGAGCTTCGAATAAGCATCGGCCAAGGGGTGCGCGATCGCCTGATTCTGTCCAATCGGACGACCGAATACGATTCGTTCCTTGGCATAGCGAACCGCCTTGTCCACGGCTGCCCGGCCCATCCCAATTCCTTCTGCCGCAATCAATATGCGCTCGGGATTGAGGCCGTCGAGGATCGTCGCGAAACCGCGTCCTTCCTCGCCGATGATATCAGCGGCCGAGACCTTCAGGTTGTCGATGAACAGCATGTTGGTATCGACCCCGTGGCGGCCCAGCTTGTGCAGCTCCCGGATTTCCACCGCGTTGCGATCGAGATCGGCGAAGAACAGCGTCATGCCGTCGGTCTTCTTCGCGACCTGGTCGAACGGCGTCGTGCGCGTCAGCAGGAGCATTTTCTTGGCTTCCTGCGCCTTGGTGATGAAGACCTTGCGCCCGTTGATGATGTAATTGTCGCCCTCGCGCCGCGCGAATGTCTTGATATGCGTGATGTCGTTGCCGGCGTCGGGTTCCGTTACCGCAAAGGACATATGCAGTTCGCCGCTGATTACGCGCGGCAGCCAACGGCGCTTCATCTCGTCGGTGCCGTGGCGGATAAGCGGGGTCAGCCCGAAGATACCCAGGTGAATCGAGCTTGCAGCGTTCATCGCACCGGCATACGCAACCTCGCGCATTACCAGCGCCGCCTCGGTGATCCCGAGGCCGCTGCCGCCGTACTCTTCGGGAATTGCGATGCCGAGGTATCCGGCGTCGGCGACCGCTTTATAGAAGTCGTGAGGAAACTCGTGTCGCGAGTCCACGCCGCGCCAGAACTCGTCGGGAAATCGCTCGCACATCGTCCGCACGCCCGCGACGATTTCCTTTTGTGCATCGCTCAATTCGAAATCCATATTGCATTTCTCCCGATCGATCGCGCAGGCGCTCATGGCCGCGAATCTGGTCTGGACCGCAGATTATCGCGGGATCCGTTCCGTTCCAAGTGTATCCCAAGGCCGCTCAACGGGCTTTTCTCTACTTATGACCAAGGGCTTCGGCGAATCACTGTTTCGACACGACGGCATTTATCTTGCTGATCTACAACTCAACGCGCGAATCCGTACGATTAAAGGCGACGCGCAGCGATCATAATAGGGCCGTCGCGGCGAAGCACTTGGAACGATTCGCTGCCGATTCGTCGTGGTTTGACCATGGATACGATTGCCCGCGATTTGAGCAGCCGATGCTGCTTGGGAGGGCGTTGCGTTGCGAACGATTTCGTGAAAAATGAGGTGATTGCCACAGCATCGCCGCTGCGCCGAAGAGGCGATCATCTCGATACAAGGCTTACCGGAGATGGTGCCGTCCCCGGCTGAAGTTGCGCGGGCACAAAACGAATTAAAGGGTCCGCCGCCCCGTAAGCGGCCAGGAGGATAACGAGTCCCATGACTCCGAAACAAGTTCTGCAGATGATCAAGGACAAGGGCGTCGTGATGGTCGATATCAAGTTCATCGACCTGCTCGGGACGTGGCAGCATTTCTCTGCCCCGATCTCCGAGTTCAAGGACGAGGCGCCCTTCGACGAAGGGCTGGGCTTCGATGGATCGTCGATTCGCGGTTGGCAGGCGATCGACAACAGCGACATGCTGGTGATCCCTGATCCCGACACCGCGGTGCTCGATCCCTTTACCAAGGATCCCACGCTCTCGCTGATCTGCACGATCCAGGATCCCATCACTCGTGCGGATTATTCGCGCGATCCGCGTAACGTCGCGCGCAAGGCCGAGGCTTACCTCAAGTCCACTGGCATTGGCGACGTCGCCTATTTCGGTCCTGAGCCGGAGTTCTTCATTTTCGATTCGGTGCGCTTCGATACCACCCAGAACTCGAGCTACCACCACATCGAATCGAACGAGGGCAACTGGAACAGCGGGCGGGAGATGGCCATAAAGGGCGGCCACAATCTCGGCTACAAGGTCAAAAACAAGGAAGGCTACTTCCCGGTGCCGCCGACCGACAGCCTGCAGGATATCCGCACCGAGATGGTGCTCGAGATGGAGCGCGTCGGCATCCGCGTCGAAAAGCAACATCATGAGGTCGCTACGGCCGGGCAGGCCGAGATCGACATGCGCTTTCAGTCGCTGGTCAAGATGGGCGACTGGCTGACCTGGTACAAATACATCGTCAAGAACGTAGCGGCTCGGCACGGCATGACGGCGACCTTCATGCCCAAGCCGATATTCGGCGATAACGGCACCGGCATGCACACCCACCAGAGCATCTGGAAGGGCGAGTCGCCGCTTTTCGCCGGTAATGGTTACGCCGGAATGTCGGAGCTGGCGATGCACTATATCGCAGGCATTCTGCATCACGCGCCGTCGATCGCAGCGTTTACCAATCCGGGCACGAACTCCTATCGCCGCCTGGTTCCCGGATTCGAAGCGCCGATTAATCTCGCCTACTCCAGCCGCAACCGATCGGCTTCGGTGCGTATCCCGATGTATTCGCCGTCGCCCAAGGCCAAGCGCATCGAGGTCCGCTTCCCTGACCCGACCTGCAATCCGTACCTCGCCTTCTCCGCGATGTTGCTCGCCGGCATCGATGGCATTCAGCGCCGCCTCGATCCGGGCCAACCGCTCGACAAGGACATCTACGCACTCTCGCCGGCTGAGCTGGCGGAGGTGCCAAGCATGCCCGCGTCGCTCGAGGAGTCGCTCGCCAATCTGAAGCGCGATCACGAGTTCCTCCTCAAGGGAGACGTCTTCACCGAGGACCTCATCGAGACCTGGATCGATTACAAGATGGCGAAGGAAGTCAGCGCGATTCGCCTGCGCCCGCATCCGTACGAGTTCGCGCTCTACTACGACGCCTGATCGATCCCGATTCGCGCGATTTCGCCGACTGATTTGCCAATTGGACCGGCGGTGGGAGCAATCCCGCCGCCGGCGCGTATCTCCGCGGCCCTCAACTGTTTTTCCGGTAACCGCATTCGGGATTCTTCGATCGTAGTCAATCGAAGTCGTTCGCTTCGGATGATATCGTGATCGCGATATTCTGATGATGACAGGACGAGACCGTCGCGCTCGCGTGGATGTCTTCAATCGCGCGATACCCAATCCGTTTCGATGATTCGATATCACTACATCCTGGGCGCGCTTGCGCTGCTCGCATGCTTTGCTGCAGTGGTCGTCGCGGCGCCGACTCCGACCGCGTCGCCGGTTCCAACCGGATCGCCGGCCACAATCGCCTCGCCGGGTCCGTCGGCGCTTTCTTCCCCGACGGTGGGGCCGGCGATTTCAACGTCCCCATCGGCGGCGGCTGCCCCTGCGGCCGCCGCGCCGACATCTGCTTCGATCCGTGCTTCGGTGCTTTCTTACCTCGGGCAGGTGATCGCCTGGTATGGAACCGTCGCGCTCGAAGAGCAGACAGCGCGTGACCCGGCCGAAATTCTGTACGTCGCCGATAATCGCCAGACCGCCGATGAGGCGCTTCATTTGGCCTTCGCCTATGCACGCGCTCAGGCCGCGATAATCACAGCGGGAGTCGGCGACCAGTCCCAGGCCGTCGATCAAAACGCGGCGAGCGGCGATTTGGTCGCGCGGCGGGCCGCCAAGCAAACTGAGGTTGCCACCTTAACCGCACAAATCGCCGGACTGTCCGTGACCCTGCGTACCGCCGGGGTTCGCGCGCGCGATCTCATCAATCGCAAATTAGCGGCTGCACAAGGCCAGCTCGATCTGGCGCAGATGCACGTCGAATCGCTCAATGCCTTAATCGATTATGAGAAGGGCAGTAGCACGGGAGTTGCCGCTCGCGTAACTCTTTCCCAGCAAATTGACGAACTTGAGAGCGCCCTGACGCACAACACCCCGGATAAACCCGCCACGCAAACTTCCGTCGGAACGGTCGCCAGTGAAAGTCCGGTGCCGAGCGCCGGTTTCCTCGCCCGCAGTGAGTATTTGATGATCTTGCAGCGGCGCCAGCAATCGCTCGACGAGACGAACAAGATGACCGCGGCCCTCACCGCCGCGGCCATCGCCCAGCGCGACCAGCTCCTTCGGAGCCTCCATGAGATCGACGATCAAAGCGCGCTGGAGGCTAACGAAGCTGCGACCTCCAGCAATCTCGCAACCGCGCGCGAGACCCGCGACGTTTTCAAACAACTTACCGCCCGCCGCAAGCTCGTGAGCGACGCGATGGAGCCGCTTTCCAAGCAGATCGTTACCCTCAACCTCTACGGGGCAAATCTCCAGCGCTGGCGACTTGCAATCTCACGCCAATTCAGAACCGAAGTCCGCAGTCTCATTCTGCGTGCCGCTGCTCTTGGATTGTTATTGGGCCTCGTCTTTTTCGCCGGGACCGTGTGGCGCAAGTTGACCTACCGCTACGTGCCCGACCTTCATCGGCGCTACCAGCTGATGCAACTGCGCCGCTTCGCCATCGGAATTGTCATCGCCCTCATTCTGCTCTTTGGCCTCGGCGCGGATCTGCGCGTCTTCGCCACCGTGATGGGCTTTGCGGCAGCCGGCATCGCGCTCGCACTGCAAAACGTAATTCTCTCGTTTGCAGGGTATTTCTACATCGGCGGCCGCTTCGGCATCCGCGTAGGCGATCGCATTCAACTCGCTGGGATCTCCGGCGACGTGCTCGAAATCGGCCTCTTCAAGCTCACCCTGATGGAACTCACCAATGATGCCAACGGCCGTCAGCCAACCGGCCGTATCGTAGTCTTCCCCAATTCCATCGTCTTCCAGCCCAACGGCAATTTCTACAACCAGCTCCCCGGCTCAAATTACATGTGGAACGAGCTGCGCCTCTCCCTTGCGCCCGATTGTGACTACCGGCTGGCGGAACAGCGCGTGGTTGAAGTTATCGGCGCCGTATTCTCGCGTTTCCGCGAGTCGATTCAGCGCGACTACCGCAACGTCGAGAGTAATCTGAACTTGAGGTTCGAGAGCCCGCGTCCGCAAAGCCGTTTGCAATTCACCGCCGCCGGTATCGAGATGGTCGTGCGCTACCCGGTGCCGCTGACCGCCTCGGCGCAGGCCGCGGACGACATTACACGCCGGCTGGTCGACACGCTCAATCGCGAACCCGGCATACGGCTCGTCGCGCAGAGCGCCCCCGCGCTGCAGCGCGACAATTCCGCGGAAATCGATTCCACTTCTGCCGCGGGTAAACCCGAGCCATCGGACCGTCCCGATACTCATGCGACGTCATCCCCAGCGCCCCCGTCCGACGGCAACGCCGGAATTACTCCTGCGGCGGCGGCAGCCAGCGGAGCGGCGGGAGTCGCCGCCGCGAGCGCCGTTGACGCAGGATTGAATCCACCCGCAATGCCGTCCGCCAACCCGCCGCCCAAGTCCCAATAGCGCCTCCGCTGGCGCTGGTCATCACGACGGGCTATGTTGCGCTGGAATTTCCCGCGTAATGGCGAAAGTTGCCGATTGAAAAAGCTGAAAGGTAAGTCGCAATACCGTCGCCTCGACGATCGATACATTTACAACCGGGAGTGACTGACGATGCAATCGATAAAATTCGGCCTGTTCCTACCGACGGATAATTTCGCTCAGGCGCTCGGCGCCGCGAAATGGGCGGACGAAAGCGGATTCTATTCAGTCTCGATCAATGATCACTTCTTTTCGCCATTCGGATCCGGTCAGATACCGCAGCTCGAATGTTATTCCACGCTGAGTGCCATCGCCGCAGTAACCACTAAGGTGCGACTCGCACCCGCCGTTACTGCGATGTCGTTTCGGTCGCCGGCGATGCTGGCCAAGATGACTTCGACCCTCGACCAGATTAGTAATGGCCGCTTGGTGCTGGGACTCGGTTCCGGATGGCAACGTTCGGAATACGACGCTCATGGTTACGCTTATCCAGCCAACCTCGAACGGCTGGATCAGCTCAGCGACGGAATCAAGCTGATCAAGGCGATGTGGACGCAGGATGAGCCGACCTATCATGGTCGCTATTTTTCAATCGACAAGGCGTATAACTACCCGCGACCTATCCAGAAGCCCCATCCGCCTATCATGATTGGCGGCTCGGGCAAGAAGCTGCTCGAAATCGCGGGCGCCGAGGCCCAGATCGCGAATCTCATTCCACCGATAATCAATGGGAAGGACTTCGTTCAGGATCCGGCGGCCGCAATTCGGTTCGACAAGGCCGACGTCAAGCGGCGAATCGCAATGCTGCACGGATTTGCGAAGGCCGCTGGGCGCGATCCGGGTGCGATCGAAATCAGCGCAATTGTGCTGCTTTCGATCGCGCGCAGCAAAAGCGAAGTGGATGCCACAATAAAATCCACTGCCGCCGGAATGGGTTTCCCCAGTGCCGACGCCGCGCGTAACTCACCCGTACTATTGATGGGCACTCCCGATGAAGTGAAACGTGAGCTGCGTTCACGCATCGAGGACTTCGGGATGACCTACTACATCCTATTTCCAACGACGCCGGAGACTCGCGACCTGCTTGTCAAAGAGATAATGCCGGAATTTAACACCCGCTAGCTTCGCCTGACCGGCGCAATGAAACAACCTGATGAAATGCCCCGATGTATGGAGTATCTACCCGATGGCTGGAAGGCCAGATTAGCAGATCAGTCCGCGCAGTGATTTAGCTGAGGACCGGTAAGGGCGCAGGTCATGGATTTAGCGTCGCGCTTCAAGAGTAGCCGAAGTCTTTGGCTTACTCAGTCCGCACTATTAATTGTCTGGACCGTCGTGATTGTACGCTATGCGCTTTTGCTGCCCGAGCTTTCTAGCCGCGCTACCCAATACGATTTCTCACTCTACTATACGTCGGCGCTCGCAATTAGGCGTGGAATCGACCCTTATATTTCGAATCTCGCCCATCTCGGACAGCCCCTCGGACTTGCCCTCCCAGATCGATTTTCGACCAACTATACGCCGTTCTTTCTGCTTCCATTTACCCTCTTGGCCTCCTTTCCCATAAATGCCGCCTATTGGATCTGGTTCTTTGCAAGCACCAGCGCGTTAGCTCTGGCCGTCACGATTATTTTTCGCGAGTACAATCTTGCGGGTAGACCTGCTGCGTTCACTCTCGCCCTGATCCTTCTTTTTCCCGGAGTCATCGCCCATTTCCGCTATGCGCAAAGCCAGTTCATACTGCTCCTGCTACTCGTCCTGACGCTTCGCTGGCTGCGCGGTAATCGTGATGAAGCCGCCGGTGTAGCATTGGCCGCTGCAATTATGCTCAAAGCGTTTCCCATCGTACTAATCGGATACCTCGCCAGCCGCCGACGATGGCGAGCGATAATTTGGGCGTTCTGCACAATTGCTATAAGCGCGCTATTGATACTACCGGTGTTTGATCTGCGAGACTGGGTGCGGTTCTTCACGATAAATGGAGGAAATCATTTCGTACTAACTACTGATAACATCGCCCCATCTGCATTTATCAGTCGGGCATATTGGCACTTGTTCACCGTTCATGGCAGCGCGTTAATTCGTTCTTTGCTGATCGCTGGATTCGATGGAATTGTGCTCCTGATAGCATTTTATGGCTCGGTCCGTTATGAACCTTCCAGTGATATCGACTTTTCGCTCTGGCTGATAGTGATGCTGTTGATATCGCCCCTGGTATGGCTTCACTATCTTCCTCTATTAATCATACCTGCGACTCAAGTGGCTTCATTGTTCAGTCACGGTTATCATCTCGGTATCGGGGTTGTAGTGATGATATTTGCTTACGGTCTGGTTTTCGTTTCATACCCGATTGCCGGTGACCTTCCGCGGCACGGTGTTGTTGAATTGCTTTCGGAATACGGAGTGGCGGCCTTGCTGCTTTTATATGCTTCGGTGCTGCTTCTCGCGCGAAGCTTTCCAGCCCGGCAGCTCTCCAGTGTATAGGCCAAAGAAGTTCCTCTTTTATCGACGTGAAACTGAAAGACGCGAACATCTCAGTATCTGCTCCTGATAGATCGATTGTAAATCCCGTATTGTTGCCCAGCCGCCGCTTTTCTCGTGATTCACCTGCTCTGCTACTAGGCGTCGCTATTGTAGCGCTCGCTCTTCGACTTGCGCCATTGTTTTGGGCGGTAGGAATGAACCCGGATTCAGGCCGCTATATTGAACTGGCTCAAGGACTGAGGCATGGGTGCGGGTTTGCCCGATGGCTCGACAGCTCTTGTGGGACCATCGAAACGCTTCGGACGCCTGGTTATCCGCTGTTTCTTGCTGCGATGCCAAATTTGCTCGCTGTTATCGCCATCCAGGGTGTACTTGGTGCGGCCATCTGTCTCTTAGTTGGCTTGTACGTGTGGAAATTCTGGGGATTGATGGCCGGGGTCGCCGCTGAACTACTGATTGCGTTTGACATTCCGTCAGTATTGTTCGGCGCGATGATAATGTCGGACATCTTGTTTCAGGCCCTGGTCACGGCAGGAGTCGTATTGGGCTTTTGGGTGATTGCGCGACGGCGAAGCGACCGAATAGCGATTGCAGGTATCCTGATTGGAGCCGCCTTATCCGGCGCCGCAGTTATGGTGCGGCCGTTGGGAGTTGTCCTCCCGGTGTTCGCGGCGCTTCCAGTGTTCTTGTTGTCAGGAATCAGTTGGCGCAAATCTATAACGATCGCGCTGTTGGCATTTGTTATTCCGTCACTGGTTGCCTTTGGCTGGATGGCTAGAAATGCCCGCTGGACCGGGGTGTGGATTTTGAGCACCGACGGTCCGATCGATCTTTACTATTACAAGGCCGCTGGATTTGTCTGGTATCGCAGCGATAAAAGTTTTCAAGCGGCTCAGGATGATCTCGGGCGCGAACTCGGATGGCCGATGCGAAACTTTACTGAGGTGCCGCCAACTTTACAGCGCGAAATGATACGGCGCACCATCCAGATCGCGAGGAATGATCCGGGCGCGTCGCTGATAATGACCCTGCGATGCCTTGCCTGGCTTGCCGTTGTGCCAGAGCGTGGCAACCTCAATGCGTATCTAGGAACGGATGCCGCCGGTTCGTACTTTGCGGCCTCCGGCAATGTTAGAGAGAGAATCCGGGAGATGCTCCATTCTCCGCTCTTGACTGCACTTGTAACTTTACAGTTTATGATGATCGTATTTGTATGGACCGGAGTGGTACGGGCATTAGTCACTCTAGGTCCTAAATCGTCGCATGAACGATGCCTGATTCTCATCCCAATTATACTTACTGTCGCGTTCCTGGGATTGGCCGCTGGCGCCGAATCAATAGCCCGCTATAGACTGCCGGTGGTGCCCCTGCTCGCGATTCTCGCGGCTATCGGATGGTTTGGCCGATTCAGCATCGTGCGTCCAGATGGTAGTTAGTCCCAAAATCTCAAAATTCTTAAAAATCTTTGAACGGGCCTGCCGTGAGCCAGGGACGGGTCTCCGGTCGTCTCTGCGATTTTGAATGTTTGTCAGATCTCGCCAACATTTCGCGTCGATCGGCAGCGCGGACCATGGCGATGCGATAGATCCACGCTACGGTACGCACAGCCATTGGTTATTGAGTCCGTCGACCCACGATCCCGTTTTCGCTCCAGCGTGCGTACAGCTAACCGGCGGATTGGCCGGCGGATCGCAGTCAGTGCAATAGAATCGGCCACCGTTGACCACGGTGCCCGGGAGTTTCGAAAACGCCATTCCCGCGCTCACCAGGATCGAGCCGTAGTTGATATCGCCCGTATTGTTTCGGACGGGAGACGTATAGGATGCGGTCGCCTGTCCGATGTCATTGAAAGATGTAGCGCTGCCGGCAACGCCGGTGGTTAGCGACGTCGCTGTGTTACCTTTGAGGACATCCCACGCAGCACACGCGCTATTCGCCGCCCAGCCGATCTGTATGAAGTTTGCACTTGTCAGTGACGCAGGCCCGTTGGCCACCGTATTCGACGCCGGCGACACGTTGGTTGTTCCGCCGTTGATATCGTGGCAGACCACAAAATAAGGGCCATACGAGGTACTGCCAGTTATTCCGACCACCGAAATTGCTGGCGCCGTTGGGTCCGCAATCGCGCCAACCGTGAGATGATTCAAGCCGACATCGAATTTTGGCGCCTGTTGCAATTCAAGTGACTGCAATACTGTGTTCTGACCGACTCCCAACGACAGAATATTCGGATTTCCTGCCTGATTGGACAAAGGCACACCCGACGGAGCGAGCGCATTGATCAGTTGCGTCGGTGTGGTCGGATTGCCATTGGTGTACTTGACGATCGCTGAAGCCGGCTGATCCTGGCCGAAAGTATTGAACAACATACCGAGGAATGTAGTACCGAATCCGCCGTTGTCCTGAATGGCATAAGGTGCCGCGTTGCGGGTATCGATGTTTCCTCCAGTCACCACGTACGGACCAAATGGACTGTTAAACAAGTAGGTAGCGACGAATTGAGGTTCCGCCCCTTGTTCCTGATCCACGAAAGGGTAGTGGATAAGACCTTGCGACTGGTCTTCGATCCATCCGTAACGCAGTCCGCCGCGATCAACGCAGCGCGGGTGTTGCTCCTCGTAACTGCCGCCGCCGCCGCCGATCGCGACTTCGCAGGCCACGTCAGTGCCGTCGATTCCGGAGTTGAGAATTATACTGTCCGCAAATTGACCGCCTTTAACTATTCCGACGTGCCCGCCAAACCCCTCGACATCGTCGATATGAGCGAGGAAGTCTTGTTGAGAAAAATCGAACTGAGAGTAGTAAGCGTTGCTACAACGGAGATTACGCCATCGGCTCCCATTTCCACCTGCAGCCCATAAACCGTCGGGATTGCCCGCGTTGCCTCCGCTAGCAGTCGAACATAACTCCAGATCGTGGATGCTATCGTTAGCGGTAGCGCCGATAGTCGTGCTTCCGCCGACTACAGAATACACCGTCAGGTTGTTGAAGGTATGACCGATTTGCGTGCTGTCGAGGCTCGGTTCAAAGTTCTGCAAATAGTAAGTCTGGCTGTCCGCCGTAAATTTGGCGTTCGGTACCGAATAGGCCGCCGCATGCACAGACGTGGTCTCGAAACGGATCGAATCGAGACTGCCGCTAAAGGCATTTACGACGTTACTACTCCCGTCGGGCCAAAACGCGTGCGGCCCACCATCAGGCACCATGACTTCTTCGAAAGGTCCCTGGATCATCGGATTCGTTGAGGCGGTCGAGCCGCACAGGACCGCCGTCCCGCCAGGCGCTCCCTGCCACACGCGATAAGTCGATTTGTCCCAATCCATCTCGATTTCGTACACCGAGCCGAGAGTCTGGGCCGGGCATGGGGTCAAGGTGATAAGGCCACCGGCGACGGTGTTGACCGAGGATAGAACCTGATTGGCTCCACCATAGATGAAAGAAAACGCACCGTTTCCCGTTCCCGGATAGGCGTTATGGGAGCCGAGAATTTGACCTCCGGCCGCAGTTGCTTTCATGAAGAAAGCGATGTTGAAGCCATTCCCGGTAACTTTGGCGGCGAGTTTGTTCGCTCCCGTTCCGTTTATGAATCGAGCCAGGTCGATCGAGTTTCCGATTGGACCGGGTCCTGGCGAGAGCAGTGCGTTGCCGCTGCCGACCAACGCGGTGCCGGTAATCAGATTCGATACTCCCCATCCGTTTTGAATCAATGCCTCACCGGTATAATTCTGACAAAGTCGCGACCCTGCACCTTGGCCGAATAGTTCCAGGTTGATACACGGCACACGCAGCGGCTTGCTGTGCATGTAGCAAACCGGAGCGGACGGCAAATAGACCGCCTTCGTGGCGCCGATTACGGGAAAATTGGGCGGATTTGAACCGCATGCGTCGTAGATCGCCTGCTGAATCGACGTGGTGTCGTCCGTGTTGCCATCGCCTACAGCGTTGTATGGCGGAGCCATTACATTGAGCACGTTGTTGACGCTGGCGTTTATCGCGGTGAGTTGTGCGCCCGACTGATTTGTGAGTAAGGGCACAGCCTGCACGGTCGTGGTGGGAATAAATGCGATTTGCTGACCGGTCACCGTGAGAGGCCCGCAATTCTGCGTATTCAACGGCCCCACGACCGGTGTCGGACTGGAGCCTGCGGCCGTCTGCAAATATCCGGACACGGTCAAACGGCCAAAGCCGCTACTATTGATATAGACATGACCGACATTGATTCCCGGGACATCGGCGCAAGCCCACGAACCTGCAGCCAGGATGTATTCGTTAGTTTGCGAAGTAACTACACTCGGAATCGTAAGGGTCGTCGCGCTGTTGGCGAAGCCGCCACTGTTTCCGTCAAGCTGGCCGCAATTGGTGTTCGATAGCTGGAGAATCGCGCCTACGCTCGTGGTACCTCCGCCGGCGAAGGAAGTCGAATAGCTACTCGGCTCGCTGCCGGTTGCGGTCTTACAGGCCACTAACTGCGTCCAGTTGGTTCCCGCGTTGTCGAGGCGGACTTGGTTAAAGCCGGCCGGTAGTGTGAACGAGGATGCCGTGGGGAAAACTCCGATCACGAGCACCAAGGCGTTGCCGCTCACTATGCCAGCGGGTGCGTTGATTACGAAAGGAGTCCCCCCGCCGCTATTTTCAACCGTCGAAACCGCCGTAATCGATGGCTGGTTAGTTGTAAGCTGTGCGCCGTTTTGCGCGAATGCCAGCGCCTGTCCACTAGCGGTACCGGGCGCGAGTCCTGTGGCAGTGTGAGCGTTTAAGTTTAGCCCATTCAGGATTACACCCGACTGTCCGTAACTAAGCGCGTCGCCATTCGTGGCGGCGCTGCCCAGATTCTGCAAGCGATTGGCTCCCATGCTGTAACTGCCGCTGGCAGCCGTCAGGTCGTTGAGATGACTCTGCCCCTGGGACAGGGCATCGCCAGTCGATGAGTTCGCTGCGAGGTTCCTGATTCGATGCGTACCGGCTGAGGCGTCAAGACTCAGTGGAAAGCCGTTTGGCAGAGTGGCACCGCTCGTGCACGACCACTGTCCCTGCGAGCCAAGTGCCAGCGCTCCATGGCCCGCACCTAGGCACGGATTAGTCTGTTGGCAATCCGGACACCAGTATTCCTGGCCCTCCTGCTCGGTCGGCAATTGTCCGAAGGGAAGACTGGCTATACGAGGCGTAATCGGTGCGCCGCCGGAAAAGTGATTGTTAATGTCATTGCGAAACTGCAGACCGGCGCCGACTCCGACATAATTGGGAATCGCGCGGAACTGTCCGTGCGCGGCCGTCGCAATACCTATAACCATAGCCACGGTTCCCAGAAATGCCATCGCCTGCAGATGACTAACAATGCTGGCCATACCCGTCACCGATGAGTATCGTTTCATATAATTATAACCTTGAATTTGAGTGGGGTAGAATCGGTTACGGGCCGACTAACTTTCTGACTGCGATTGAATATGCGACGACATCGCGACTGCTAAAATCCAATCGCTAGCCACGAAAACCCATTGGTCTTTTCGTTTCCGGTGAAGATGCCACTGGCCCCGTTTGGAACGTCGAGCACGAAGACTCCTCCAGTGGAGTTCCAGCTCACCGGAGAGGCGACCGTGTTACGGCCGCTGGTTTGAAAGTAAATATTCGCGGCAAGCGGTGGCGTCAGTATTGCGTTGGGGAATCTTACCGGCCAGGTTACCGGATACTCGGTATCCAGCGGCAACCCTGCTTGAAACAGGGGGTAGTAACCCCACTGTATAATGGCAGCTATGGGTCCGCGTGACACGTCGTTAAACGGAATCCTTATGTAGCCATTGGCCTGTAGCGAACCGATGAAGCCGGCCATAAAGCCTTGCAGGACCCCGATACTCGCAATGTTGACATCCTGTCGCTGTTTGAGCAGGGCGGTGCGATTGGCGAGTTGCTGGTGTGGTTGGTTGCTGACACCGATGCCGCCGAACGTTGCACCGCTCGCTGCTCCTTCGACCGCGTCCGTCTGCTGAATCTGATAAATTTCGTTTGCGCTGAATTCCGGACTGTCGATCAATGTAGTCATCTATTTCACCACAGGTTAGTGCTCTTGGTTGAGGCCCTGGCGCGAAGTCCGCAAATAGATCAAAAGGTGAGGGTCCAGGTGCCCGAGTAGTTTCCAGTCCCGGTATAAGCAAAGGCCGGAACTGAAACGTGTGCAATGAGGGGACCCGGTGCGGTATGAAACGTGACCAAGGTCCAAGTCGCTGTGCCATCGGTGCTGGTTGCATTAAGCGACGTCGACCACACGGGCGCGCCCGCCCGCTGGTGCCAGCATTAGTGCAGCATTGCAGGCTGGTATTCGAATCGACGGTGAGGCACCCAGCGCGCGCGGCAAACTTGCGGTCCACGATGAATTAGTGGTTCCGACCGCGGCTGGCATCGCGACGCTGGCTGAGTTAGCGAATAATCCCAGTTCCTGTATCGTCATGCCGGTCGCGCCGTAGTCAGTCACTTGAAGCGAGTAGTTGAACTGAACGCTTCCCGATGACGGGAAGCTGTAGCTGCCGATGGCGTTGTAATACGAAGGTGCTGTGCTCAGCCCGGTATCTGCGATTGTAGGAGCGGCGGCGCCCGACCCGAAGCCCATTGTGCTGACCGATTGGCCCGCAGTGATTCCTGCGATGAGATCTGCCAGCGGAGGCAAGCTTCAATTGCTCTGAAGAGTGTTAAGCTGCCGGAAATGCGTCAAGGCGTCTAGCATATATCCCTACAGTAGGAGAACTATGGCAACTACACTAGTAGATGAAGAATTCCGTAGACGCCTGCGGCTGATCATGCAGCAGTTCGACTCGGTGGCCGATCTCGCTCGCGCTGTAGGTGTGTCGGATAACGCAATCTATAAGTGGGTATCGGGGCGAGGGCAGCCCAGCATGATGAGTCTGGTCAATCTTTCGAAGGCGGCTGACGTCTCGGTCGAGTGGCTGGCAACCGGGCGTGGGGCACCGACGAAGTCGCGGATCGAAAATCAGTTAGCGGAGCCAGCCGTCATGGCGAGCGGGTCGCGCAATTCCGCGCAAACGGCGAACGATCGAAGTGTCGCGCAAAATCAACAGGTGGTCGATTATCTGAGTTTTCGGCCGGACTGGCTGCAGCGCGCGCTTAAGCTCGATTTGCGGAACATGGCGCTGGTCGAGGTGATTGGAGATTCGATGTCACCGACGGTCGATGGCGGCGATGTGGTTTTGGTCGACTTACGGGAGACGCGTTTTCGGCACGATGGCATCTACGTGCTGCCACACTGGCGTCGATTTGGCGGTCAAGCGTTTACAGCGCCAGCCGGATGGGACGCTGATGATGCGCAGCGACAACCCCGCTTATGAGTCGTATGCGGTGAAGCCCGAGGAAGTGAACGTAATGGGTCGGGCGCTGTGGGTCGGCGGTCGGCTGTGAGTTGCGAATCGTCAGGCCACGGTTTTGTCGCGACCGCGGGAGCGGTCTCGCCTGGCGCTAAAGCGTCGAGAGATCGCAATACGCGAGAGCGGTTTAGAATCGGCCGTGGCGGCCTGCACCGGAAGCGAAGCGTTGCGCACCTACGACGGTCTCTCCTGAGCGGATGGTCGCGAGGCCGAGGCGATATTCATTGCGGAGCGCAGCGGACAGTCCGAGCGAGTGCTGCTCGTAGGTGGAAAGCCGATCGGAGCGCATGCAGAGTTGCGGAAAGGCCGCGATCTGGAGTGCTAGTTCACGCGCAGCTGCAAGCGCGCCGCCCGGTTCCGCGAGTCGATTCGCGATGCCGATGCGCAACGCTTCCTCGCCGCTCACACCGCGACCTGTCAGGATCAGGTCGAGCGCGTGACTCATCCCAATCAGCCGAGGGAGCCGCACGGTGCCGCCATCGATCAGGGGGACGCCAAAACGCCGACAATAAACGCCAAAGACCGCATCTCGCGCGGCCACGCGCAAATCGCACCATAGAGCGAGCTCGAGGCCGCCTGCGACCGCGTAACCCTCGACCGCCGCGATAACCGGTTTGCCCAGTAGCATCCGAGTACATCCAAGGGGACCGTCACCGTCGGCAATGACGCGATTTCCGCGATCGTTGGCGACCGCCTTAAGGTCGGCTCCGGCGCAAAAAGTGCCATTAGCGCCCGTCAGAATCGCGACATTGAGCGTCTTGTCGCGGTCAAAGTCGCGAAAGGCTTTAGCGAGAGCGTCGGCGGTCGGGCGATCGACGGCGTTGCGGGCTGCGAAGCGGTTGATTGTGACAGTCGCGATCGGTCCCTCGATATCGAATTTCACCAGTTCCACTACGAACCTCCAGGCTAGCGTCAGCTTTTTTGGAAATCTGCTGGCGATTTGAAGCGATTGAATACGCCCTTTGCTAACTCTCAGCTAGTATAATGATGACATACTGTTGACAGCGCTATTTTGGTTCGGTACTTTTCTAGTCGAGCCGAGACGCAATATATATCGCATCGGCGAGCGCAGGTGAGCCCTCACCTGTGCTGACGGTGACAAGCTTGGGATGGGGTCGTATCAGATGCAGCGGGGCTCGCTTGCCACCGTTGCGAAGGAGGGGACGACCCCGTCCCTTGGTAGGGAACCTCGATTTTTTCCGAAACCTCTTTTTCACCAAGTGACGCTCGCGATGCTTGAGTAGGCGACCGATCGAGCGATGACGACGAAAGCATCTGACGATCTACATTTAAGCGATTGACGAGCGGGCCAACGGTCCTGACCTCACTTTTCGGAGACTGGTTGCGATGCTCCGGTACGCGGTTAGGTCCACAACTTCTTCCCATACCTCTCAAAGTGAGATCTGAAACCCTCCGATAGTTCAGAAAAGAGCTGTAGTTCAGAGTTCATGGACTACTATCTCCTCCAAGAAGACGCTCGCACGAACCTCTTTATCGCGATGTGGCGCGATTGCACCAGAGTCTCGCCGCGCACACAGCGGAGCGCAGACGGGTGATGCGTAAAAGGATCGTTTAGCTCGGGTTCCACCATCAGGCAGTGAAGCAGGGCGAGCGATTCGCTGCTTGCCGTCACGATGCGGTTGGCGCGAGAATCGGCGCGAGTCTCATGGTCTTACGCAAAACGCAATTGCGGACGAGTTGGGGATTTCCCTCTCCCGACGCACTATGATCGCACGATGTAAAGCACCGAGACGCGGGGCGGAGTCGAGAAGCGAATTAGCAAACGTTGCTTGAGAAGTAGAAGCCTTGAGCAAGATGTCGAGGCGGAGTGAAAGGACGGCGATTGCGCTGAAAATGAAAGGCACGCCGCAAGCGTGGCTTAGCGAAATGTGACGGGAGGAGATCATGGCCTATAGCAACTTGATTTACGACAAAAGCGATCGCATCGCGAAAATCACGCTCAATCGGCCGAAATACCGCAACGCGCAATCGACGGCGATGCTCAAGGAACTCGACCGGGCGTTTGCCGAAGCGGCTGAAGATCGCGACGTGCGAGTGGTGATCCTGGCGGGCGCCGGCGACCATTTCTCGTCGGGACACGACCTCGGCACGCCGGACGAGCGAGCTGACGCCGCGAGCTACTTCAACACCAAAGGCGTCAGCAATCGCCATTGGAAGTCGTGGGAAGTGTTCCTCGACAACACGTTGCGCTGGCGTGATCTGCCGAAGGCGACGATCGCCCAGGTGCAGGGCTACTGCATTTTCGGCGGCTACATGTTCGCCTCCGCGATGGACCTGATCGTGGCCGCCGATGACGCGATGTTTTTGCCGTCGCTGACGCAATATTTTTCGGCGCCGTGGGACGTTGGTGTGCGCAAGTCCAAGGAGATCCTTTTTCAGAGCCGCTTTATCGACGCTCGCGAGGCGGAGCGATTGGGGCTCGTGAACCAGGTGGTACCGCGAGCAGAATTGGAACGCGCGACGATGGCGCTGGCGGCGAAAATCGCGGAGAGCGATGAATACCAGTTGCGGATGGTGAAGTTCGCGGTGAACCAGGCGCAGGACGCGATGGGGTTTCGGACGTCGGTGCGCAACGCCCATTCGCATCATTTTCTCGGCCGGATACCGGCGTATCTGAAGATGGACGAGGGTGGCGGCGAAAAGAAAATGCGGCGGTTGCCGGGAGTCGAGCAGGCGATCAAGAAACTTTCCACGAGCAGCTAAGTCATGCATCGCGGGGTTACTTCGATCTGCGAAAAAAATAACGGATCCGGAATCCATTCGGTACAGTAGCCTTTCACCCAGCCTGACCGTAAGTACATTGGTACAAGGAGGATCGCATCATGGGAACCGCTGAAAACAAAAAGCTCATACAGGATGCCTTTGCGGGATGGGCGCGCGGCGATAGCAACGCGTTTTTCAATTTGCTGGCGGAGGACGTGCGCTGGACGGTAATCGGCAACACTCCGGTATCGCGCACCTATACGAGCCGCGCCGAATTTGTGGACGGAGCCGCGAAGCCGCTGACTGCGAAACTCGCTGGGCCGATCGTGCCGACGGTGCGCGATGTGATCGCCGAGGGCGACAAGGTGGTGTTGCAATGGGAAGGGAGATCGTCGGGTAAGAACGGAACTATCTATCATCAGACGTACTGCTGGGTGATGCGCCTCGGCGACGGGAAGGTGCGCGAGGGCACCGCGTATCTCGATACGGAGCTGATCGCGCAGCTCTGGAAGTAGGGCTCGGATGGGCCCGAGTGCTGATGGAGCGCCCGCGGCCAATACTCAGTCGGCGCGGCCCGCGCGTTCGGAAACGACTGGGCCGCGGATGCTGGTGAAGCGCCCGCGGCCCAAATCTCAGTCGGAGTTGCGATTACTCAGTCGGTGCGGACCTGTGATTCCTGACAAGTCGGGTCGCCGTTAGGCTGATGCTCACCCAGCATTCTAACAAGGTTATGAACTGCGTTACTACGTCGGAAGTCGTGAATTCAGGTTTGCGTGTAGCCACTGCGACACTGGCGGGTAGCCACCCCTTCTGAAATCACCCAGCGTTTAGTGCGTAGCAGGTCCCTTAAAGAGCAGCCTTATAGAGCCACTATTGAAGCCGACTGAGCCGGAGACCGTGCCGAAGCCAGTGTAGCCAACAGTTGACGATTCAATTCCGAAGCCACCCTTGATTGGCGATTGCGCATTGGCAGCGTTCGGGTTGCCGAGCGGTGTACAGTAGGAACCGTTGAAGTCGAGTTCCTGTGTATCCTTGCTGCCAACGACAAATAAGGAAGCGAAGATTGGATCACATCTGCCATTAACTGAGCCTACGCTATCGGTGCCGCTATCAACCGTGATGTCGATTCCGACGGCGGGATAGTTGGATTCGGGATGGGTGACTTTGCCAATCAGATTGCCAGTGACGACCATTCCTTCGTACTGCTCGCAGCGGCAACTTCCGCTGGGGCAGATGCTGTTGTAGGTCGTCGAGGCACAAGCTCCGGGCAGTGAGTTGTGGATTCCGCCCTTGAAATTGATGGTTTCCTGCACCGTCGCGGCGGTCGCGATGCCGGTCGAAATCAGGATGAGGATGGCGATGAGTTGAACGAAACCAAAGCCATGTCGCATGTTCAGGTTTGCCGCGTCGAGCATCAAGAAGGCCTCCAGGTTGTGCGTGTCGCCAGGGGGAAAAGATCAGCGCCACAAGGTTGAACGGACCAATCGTCGCCCTCTTATATGACAGAGCCGCGGGTGCTATACGAGCACCCGCGGCCCAATTCTCAATCTGAGTTGTGATTGCTCAGTCGCGTAGCCACCTCGGAGTAGCTACGCGGGCGGAGTAGTCAGTCGGCGCGGCCGTTACGCACCAAGGTTCCCGGAGTCGCCCCCGTGCACTTGCCTTCGGCGAAGGTTTCCTGACCGTTGACGATGATCGAACGATAGCCATGCGCGCGCTGGACCCGGCGCCATTCGCCGCCTGGGAAGTCATGTGTGACCTCGCCTACCCAATCCGGATCGATATCGAGACCCTTCAAGTCGTAAACGACGACGTCGGCATGCGCACCCTCACGCAGGGTGCCGCGATTCTTGAAGCCGGCCGCATGCGCAGGTAGCGCGGAGAGCCGATAGTGCGCTTCTTCGAGCGTGATCTTCTGCTCGTCGCGGACCAGCCAGCGCAGGAAGTCGGTGGTGAATGCGCCGCCGGTAAAGAACTTGGTGTGCGCACCGCCGTCCGAGACGCCGGGGAAAGTGTATGGCGAGGTGTTGATGATCTCGGCCATGTAGTCGGCGTTGATGCCGCGGTTGGGGCCGAGGAATTCCGCCTTGAGATTGGTCGCGAGCGAAAGATCGAGCATCACTTCGATCGGATGCTTGCCCTCTTCGGCGCCGATCTGCCCAAGCGCTTTGCCAACGTACTTTTCGAGTTCCTCGTGATTATCGACCCATTGCACGATGAGGTGCTTGGGCGCGCCGCCGACGCCGGCCTGAATCGCCTTGAGACGGCGATCGGCTTCTTCGGTTTCGCGGATGACGGCCCCGCGCAGTTCGGGATCGCGCATCTTGGCCATCTTCTCTTCGGTGGTGCCAGTGGTGAGCACGCGCCATGCGGGACTAGCGTCGTAGAGGTTCCAGTGTTCGAGGCTGAAGGCGAAGCCGCTGCGGACGGTCGCGCCCTGGCCGTAAATCGGCAGACCCTTATCGCGGCATCGCGCGATCCAGCGGAGGCTGCGGCGATGGATCTCGGGATCGTTGCGAGTCGGGACGACAGCCTGGAAAAGAATCGGCCGCTGCGCGATCGAGGAGAGCTCCTCGATAAAACGGAGGTCGCGGCGGACGTCCTCGGTTCCCTGCGTGATCTCCATGAAGCCTTCGTCGCGGGCCGCGCAGCACGCGGGCGAGGTTGAAGATGTCCTCGTCGCACATGGTGTCGGTAACCATCGGCGAACCATCGAAGTCAGCTTGCACGGAATCCTTGCCGAGGCGCTGAATCGAAAAACCGCACAGGCCGGCATCCATGCCCTCGTCGAGCAACCGCGCCATCTCGGCGCGTTCCTTCTCGGTCGCGACGCGGCTCTTCGCCGCCTCCAGGCCCATCACGTAGGTCATCAGCGACGCGGTCGGCATGTACTGAATGCAGTTGACGCCCTTCGGTGCGCGGTCGAGCGAATCCATGTACTCCGGGATGGTCTCCCAGTCCCAGTTCATGCCCGCCTTCATCGCGCTGTACGGAATCGCCTCGGTGCGCGTCATCGTCAGCATCGAGCGCTCGCGGAAATCCGGCTTGCAGGGCGCGAAGCCGAAGCCGCAGTTGCCCAGCACCAGCGAAGTCACGCCATGCCAGCCGGAGATCGTGCAGTACGGATCCCAGCGAATCTGCGCATCGTAATGGGTGTGCAGATCGATGAAGCCCGGCGCCACGATCAGGCCGTCGGCGTCGATCGTTTTCTTGGCGAAACCGGGCGAGCGGCCGCCGATTTGCGCGACCTTGCCGTCGCGAATCCAGACGTCGGCGCGATAACGCGGTGCGCGCGTCCCGTCAACCACTGTGCCGCCTTTAATGTGAATGTCGATGTCAGCCATTCAGAGTTCCCTCCTCGATGGTAAGGACTTGGGGCAGACCGCACACTACGGGCCCAACCCGAGTAGCGTAAGTTGATACCTTCCTTATATCACCGTAGCGCTGAAAGACAAGCTAATCCAACGTGGGCGCCAAGGTTATACGAGATAGAAGCGAGTTCCGCAGACGATGACTTGCTGATCGGAGACGGGCAGGCCGCGGCTGGCAGCCGCGTCGAGCAGGCGCTGACGATCGGCGACGACGACATCGATGCCACCGAGACCTTCGCCGCGGCCGTCGGTGGCCTCGACGAAGCGGATGGCGGCGTTGTCGAGCGGGAGTTCGAGGCGGCCACGCGCGTCGTTGCGCAGCGGGACCTCGGCGATTTTGCTCCAACGATCGGCGAGACCGCGGGGGTCGGCGGATTGCATTTCGACGGCCGTGTAGGCGCTGATGACGTCGTCGCGGCGCGCGACCGTCCAGGCGGCGCCGCCAGCGGGCATCCAGGTGCCCTCGGGCTCGCCTTTCGCGTCCCAATCGATCTCGAAGAAGGTGCCGCCCGTATCCGCCGGATGCAGCTGCAGCGCATGAAAGGCCTTCGATTGGTGCTCCCACGCCACGCGAATATTGAGCGCCGCCGCGCGCTCTTTGCGAGCCAGCTGCGTAGCATGAGTGTCGCACTGGCAGATGACCATGTACCCGCCGTCACCGTTGCGGCGCTTCAGATAGCGTCCGGCGGCGGTATTTTCCTTCACTGGGGCAACCACTTCGATAAAATTGCTACCGACCGGCATCAGCGAGTTCTCGAGGCCGAAGACCGCGACGTCGGGATCCTTGAAGCAGACTTCCAAGCCTAGCACCGCCTTGAAGTCAGCGATCGACGGCGCGAGTTTTTCCGCCACCAGGCAAATCTGTCGAAGACGTATCGACATGGTTTTCTCCATGGCGCGCGGATCGGTCGGTCATCCACTGGCGCCCAGCACTAGTATTAGCGGCACCATAATCCCAATCGAGGCCGTCGCGCCAGAGCCGACAGGCTGGATAGCCGGCACTTTTGGTTGACCAAGACACATTGATAGTACATCTTGAGTCGCATCTTTGCGCACGGAAGCACATCTGAGCCGGATAAAGTGAGTGATCATAAGCCCATCGAAGTTGCGGTAATCGGCGGCGGATGCGCCGCGATCACGACGGCCTTCGAACTGACACGGCCGCAACATCAGGGCAAATTCCACGTGACCATATACCAACTCGGGTGGCGGCTCGGCGGCAAAGGCGCATCGGGGCGAGGTCCTGCCGATCGTATCGAAGAGCACGGGCTCCACATCTGGATGGGCTTCTACGAGAACGCGTTTCGCATACTGCGCGAATGCTATGCGGAGTTGAATCGAGATCCGCGCGAATGCCGCATCGCGGATTGGCGCGACGCGTTTGCGCCGGTGCCGCTGGTCGGTGTGATGGATCGATCGCCTAGAGGCGAGTGGCATCCCTGGCTCGCGTTGTTTCCGCCAGCGGAGGGATTGCCGGGCGATCCCCTGACTGATCATAACCCGTTCACGATCGGTGCTTACCTCGCGCGACTGGCGACGATGTTACGGATTACTATTGCGAGCGCGCAAATGATGCATCCGGATCTCGCGTCGCAATCGCATACGCAATCCAGTGTGGTTCAGCCAACTGAGAATACTAATGGCTACTCATTGGGCACCGATGAGATAGCTGCGACGATTGCACGTTTGGTCAAGTACGGCATGCTCGCGACCGTGGCCGGGTTGAGCGAAGCGGTAGCACTCGTGGAAGTAGCGTTGCAAACACTACCGCGCTATCCGACCGATATCATAGTCAATTTGCTCGGCGTGGTGGGGGCCGCCGCGCGCGGTCAAATCGAACCGCTGATCGAAAAGGACGACGAACTGCGCCGCCTGTGGGAAGTAATCGATCTGACGCTTGCGGTGATGACGGGGATCGTGCGCTTCGGCCTCGCGACCGATCCGCGCGGCTTAGACGCAATCGACGATTACGAACTGCGCGAATGGCTTCGGCTCAACGGAGCGTCGGAGCGGGCGCTCGATTCCGCGGTAATTCGCGGCATCTACGATTTGGCGTTTGCCTACCAGGATGCGGATCCAGAGCGTCCATGCCAGGCGGCTGGATTGGCCGTGCGCGGATCGCTCAGGATGTTCTTTACTTTTCGCGGAGCGTTTTTCTGGCGACTGCAGGCCGGGATGGGCGATGTAGTATTTGCGCCATTCTACGAAGTACTCAATCGGCGGGGCGTGACTTTCAAATTCTTTCATCGACTCGAGCAGTTGAAAATCGTCGATCCGGGCGCGCTGGCTCACGGGGAACGCCCGTACGTCGCAGCACTGGAGTTCGACGTGCAGGCGATGACTATTGATGGCACTGAGTATCGGCCACTGATGCAGGTGCGTGGTCTGCCCTGTTGGCCGTCAGAGCCGGACTTTGGCCAGCTCGCCGAAGGTGCTCGCCTCGCGCACGAGGGCTGGGATTTCGAATCACATTGGGATCGGCGCAAGGCCGGTACGCGAACCCTGCGCGTCGGCGAGGACTTTGACTTTGTCGTTCTGGGCGTGGGACTCGGAGCGATTCCGTACGTCGCTCGCGACCTCGTGGCGCGCGACCAACGATGGCGCGATCTCGTGAATCACGTTCCAACGGTGGCAACACAAGCGTTTCAAATCTGGATGCGCGAGAGCATGGCGACCCTCGGATGGCGCCATCGGCAGACCGCGGTTTCGGCATTCTATCACCCATTCGACACTTGGGCGGATATGCGACATCTCATCTCCGAGGAAAGCTGGCCGGTGCCGCCGCGCGCGATCGCTTATTTCTGCAGCGCCCTGCCCGATGGAGGGTCGAACGGCACGGCGATCGACGGGTGGACGCTGGACTACTCACTCCAGCAAGGTGAGGCGGTGCGACGGAGCGCGATCGATTTTCTCAATCGTGACATCGGACATCTGTGGCCGAAAGCAGTTTCCGGAGCCGGCTTCCGTTGGGATCTGCTGGTTTTACGGAATGAATCGCCACAATCCGAACCCTTCTCGACGCCTGGCGCGGGCGAAGCCGCGGCTAATGCGAGTGCGTCGGCGAGCGTTGCGACCGAGGCGCGATTCGATTCTCAGTTTTGGACCGCAAATGTAAATCCCTCTGATCGGTATGTTCAATCGCCGCCAAAAACTACTCGCTTCCGCATCTCACCGCTGGACAATACCTACGATAATCTGACTATTGCCGGCGACTGGACTGCGTGCGGTTTGAATGTCGGTTGCGTTGAGGCCGCGGTGATGTCAGGACGCCTTGCCGCGCACGCGCTCGCAGGAGTGCCTGCGCTGGAAGATATAGTCGGATATGACCATCCGTAAACATACTGCATGGCGTGCGACTGGCTATTTTGTAATCTTGCTAATCGACGGGTGCACGGGGTGACAAAATGAGCGA
The DNA here is from genome assembly GCA_963774705.1 of uncultured delta proteobacterium. Lineage (GTDB taxonomy): Bacteria > Desulfobacterota > Binatia > Binatales > Binataceae > JADMIL01. Next base: position 77,214 of record CAVZFW010000014.1, on the reverse strand, counting down.
TCGTCCACGTATCCGTCGGAAGGATCCCGACCGCGACGCACCCATTCGGAGCTGGTCGAACATGTTTCGAAGTCCCGCCGCCTCAAACGCGCCGGCGCCCAACGGAAATGGAGCTGCGATGGGTATAGAGTCGGCCGAGTTCATCACTGCTGGGGTTGTGAGCGGTTCTGCGTCCGATAGTACCGCGAGCGCGCAAGACCAGATTAGCGACGAAGCGCGCGACGGGATTGAAGGTGCCTATCGCGTCATCGACGAGCATTTGCAGGAGGGCCGTCGCGCCGCTCAAGCGCGAATCGATGAGGCGCGCGCGACCGCTCCAGGAACGTCTAATACGTCTGCGCCGGATCCCGCTGCAATAAAAAACGCGGCCGAGAGCTTGCAGGAAATGATCGCGCAGGGCGTGCGCTTCTATTCGAGCCTTGCGCCGTTGTGGGCCGGCTTTGTCAATTCGATGGCGGCCTCGGCGGGAGTGGTCAATCCATCGACCGCGGCAGCGGCCACGGCGCCGCTGGCACCTGCGCCGATCCCACGCGGCGCATATATCGCAGGCGCCGTGCCAATCAGCATCGAGATTGCCTCCGCCCGCATGGCCCGAGTGACTATCGATCTCGCGCCGCAGGCGAGCGTCACTAATCTCGCAACGACCGGATTGCATGCGCTCGAGCCCGGCCGACCGCCGCTCGAAGAAGTAACATTCGCGATCGATGCAATCGCTAATCGCCCAATCGTGCGTATTCGAGTGCCCGACGATCACGCGGCCGGCGTGTATAACGGCGTGATCGTGGACAAGAATTCGGGAGAACCGCGCGGCACCCTAACGGTGCGTATTGAAGCGTAGTCAGCTATGTGGATGGCGAATCTCTGAGACTTCATCGATGGCCTCGAGCCTGGTTCCCGCAATCCTGAATGAGTATGGCGCGAAGACGCGCGATGCGTTGCACAAGTATCTACCGAGTCGTGAACCGCGGCGTCATCTTTACGATTTAGTCGCTGACTATCCGCTGCGCGGCGGCAAGATGATGCGTCCCAGTATATGTATTGCGGCAGCACGGACCTTTGGCGCAACTACCGACGACGCGCTCGATACCGCCGTGGCGATCGAGCTGCTGCACAATGCCCTTTTGATTCACGATGACATTGAAGACGGCAGCGAACAACGGCGCGGCCGCCCAACGTTACACGCCGAACACGGCGTCCCGCTCGCCCTCAACGCGGGCGACGCTTTGACACTAGTTAGTTTGCGCCCCTTGATCGCGACTCGCGGCCGTCTCGGCGGAGAAGTTGCGATGCGCATAATCGAAGAGACTGAACGGATGGCGCTCGCGAGTGCCGAGGGTCAGGCGCTCGAACTCGGCTGGCGCGAGGATAACGTGCTCGATCTCGACGACGCCGATTACCTCGAGATGGTGCTCAAGAAGACTTGCTGGCTCGCGACGATCTACCCGGTACGGGTCGGCGCGATTATCGGCACGCGCGGCGCGGTCGATTCCGATTCGTTCGTGCGCTTCGGGTTCTTTCTGGGGGCGACCTTTCAGATCCAGGATGACCTGCTTAATCTCGTGGCCGATCAAAGTTATGGCAAGGAGCGCGACGGCGACCTGTGGGAAGGGAAACGCACGCTTATGCTGATTCGCCTGTTCCGCGAGTCGTCCGCGTCCGATCGCGATCGTCTCAAGTCAATCATGCGCACCGACCGCGCGGCGCGGAGCCTCGCGGATGTCTGCTGGATCCGCACCCAGATGGATCGTTACGGCTGTGTCGAGTACGCACGCCGGCTTGCGCACCGGCTCGCCGGCGTGGCCTTGCACGAGTACTCAGTTGCGTTTGCGCATTTGCCTGATTCGCGCGACAAGCGCTTTCTTGAAGAAATGGTCACCTGGGTGGTCGAACGAAATTGACCGGACGTGAGCCCGTGCAGGCCCGGTGATTGTCGGAATCGAAAACGGGCTTGAGCGCTCGGAGATCAAGAATGGCGAGTAAAGATTTGCCGCAATTCAACACAGCGATCGCGGATATGCTCAAATGGCCGTCCGCTATCGAGATGGAATTTCCAAAAGTGGGGATGCGCTTTTATCCATTGCGGGCAAATCTCGCACAGTTGCAAAAGGTCTGCGATGACTATTTGAATTTTGTTCACGACCCAAACGATCAACCGCCCTTTTATTTTAAACCGGCCGCGCCGTTCGTGCTGATGCAAACGGTAAATTACGATCGGCTCGAAATCGAACACGTCGGCTGGCTGACGCAGCACGAGGCGATCTTCAGCATCCCGCTCGAATGGTACAAGCGCGAAAAGAACGGGCTCGTTTTTCAGGATTGGGCGATGACTTATCCCTTCATTTACCTGGATCATCCGATATCGATCTGGATGGGACGCGAGATGTACGGCTGGCCGAAAGTACCCGTCCGCCTGCCGCGGCTTTTTCCGCTGCTTAATCCACCGGATCCGCAGGGACGTGTCGATTTCAATCTTGGCAGTCACTCGAGCAATCGGCCGAATCAATCGGAACCTTTTCGGCCGTTGATCGAGATCCATCAGGAGGCAGACGGTTTCTCGCCGCTGCCGCGGAGCGCGGGAGATCTCTACGCCGCTATACCACGGGCGATCACCAGCGGATTGGCGGCGGCATCGACCGTGGTCGAGGCGTACTCCAACTTTTTCCTTGGCCAGCCGACCAAGACTCAGAGCGCCGCATATACGTCGATGGCGGGACACGGACTCGACTACGTAAGCAAGTGGCTATCCGAATTCTGGCCAATGATGATTCCCGGTCTGGCGGCAGAAAAACAAAGGTTCACACCCTCGCCGTTCATGCGCAACAACATAGTATTGAAGCAGTTCCGCGATGCGCACGACGTGAAATCGGCATGCTACCAGGCGTTGGTTAAATCCGAGATATCGATAGACAAGGTGCTCGACGCTGGACTGCTCTTTAATCCACTGTCGGGCGACACCAGCGGCGGCGTGACGATCCGGTTGCACCACGACGACTCCCAAACAATTGTCGACACGCTGGGACTCACGCCGAGCGCGGTTGGGATGGAGCGAGGGGTTTCCGTCGCGAGCATGAAACCATTCTGTCCGTTCTGGTGGACCCTGAATCTGCGCTATGGCAACGCCGAGGTCCTCAGTTGGAGGTCCCGCGCGACGACCTTCGCGGGACCGCATGCACAAGGCGAGAAGGCGCACCGGCAGAACGATTACGTTGAGGTAGGCAGCGGCGCCCGCGAGGAAGTCGGCGGCCGCGAGAAATTTCCCGACTTCACCATGCGGGTGCTGCCGCTTGAAGCCGACCGGGCGATGCTCAAAAAACTTTGCGATGAGCTTTTCGCGGGCGTTCCCTATTCCTTCACTCCGGCTGCGCCGTATGTGTTTCTGGTTGCGGATCAATTCCGGAATATGGAGGCGCAGACCGATCCGCTCCAGCGTTGGGCGGATAGTGAACTGACTTTCGCGATCGTCGCAAACTGTACTCCCATGAAGACTAACGCGAAATCGCGACTTGCTATACTGCCGCTAATTGGCTTCACCGGCAGCGAATGGAATGCCATTTCCCATCGCGAAGTCAACGGCCGGTTTACGCTGGTCGCTGACTTCGTGCCGCCGTCTGAACACGGCATGCAGGAACTTCCGCCGGCCGAAAGGGCCAAGCTGCGCAGATTGTTCGCCCTGCGCACTTCCATTTGTCCAACCTTGAACGAGGATGAGCAGACCCGCCGCTGGACCTTGCTCGAAATCGCGCATGACCGCGGCGCGTTGGAGAGCGCAGAGGAATTTGCGGGTGGTATTCAAGGCTGGCTGAAGGAGCTGGGTCTCAAGAGTATTGCGGACGATCGCAGCTATGAGAGTATCGCGCACAAGCAGTTTCGCGACGCGACGGACGCCTCCAAGGCCTGCTACCAGGCGCTGGTCTCGCTTGAGCGAAAATTTCCTGATGCACCGGAAATCGACTGGATTGAAGAGAAACTGAAAGTCGTGATTCATGAGTTCGACACGATGGAGATCGTTAAGAAATTCGGGTTGAAAGGCGGCTTCCAGACGACCGATAGCAATCATCACAAACACGTCGTGCTCGAACCGGTCAAGCCATTCTGGGTGCGCGGCGAGATGACACAGTCGCGAGGCACGAATCTCTGTTGGCGGGCGGGCTTGATGGATTGGCAACGCGACGGTGATAGTCAGTAAGCAGCAGCGTCGAATACTCAGTCAGGTAATCAAGTACCTATTCGCGATTACCAATTGTCCGCGGGCACGAGCTCGAGTCGGCTGATTCAGCAATAGCCAATTTGCCGATACCAGGCGACTGCGTCGCGCAAGGTTCCGGAGAGCGCGCGCGGCACAATCCCCAGTTCTGTCTGGATCGGGCTCGGGTCGAACGAATCGTGCAGCATGGTAAGCATTGGCGCGAGCGCCGGGAGCGGCGGCGGGAATCCCATCGCACCGAACGCAAGCTCGCTGAGGTAAGTCGCGATCATGCCCAGCGTGACTGGTGCAACTAGACGCGGTGGCGTGACGCCGCCAATCTCGCAAATCCAGGTGTAGAGCGCTTCGACTGAGATATTGTGTCCGGCGAGTAGTATCGGCACACCCCAACGTTCACGCTCGAGCGCAGCCACGAGTCCCGCCGCCGTGTCGCGGACGTCAATGACGTTAATCGAGTGGGCGACCGAGATCGGCGCCTCGCCGCTGAGCAGCCGCGGCACAAAACACAGATCGCGGGCCTTCAGATCCCACGGGCCGATACACAACGTTGGGTTGACGATTACTGCCGGCAGCCCGGACCGCGCCGCGGCGATGACTTCCGCCTCGATGCGCTCCTTCACCGCGAAGTATGGGTGGAGCCGGCGAATCAATTCGCGCTGCATACGTTCGAAGCCGGTGGAGCAATCGGGCAGCGTGGCGAACGTACTGACATAAGCGAGTCGCGCCGATTGGCGCCGGACTGACTCTATGAGTGTGCGTGTGCGGCGGCCCGCTCGATCGAGCAAGGTTCCCGCGTTGCTGCCTTGCGGCATCAGGAGCGATGGGTAGGGTGCGGCCGCATCGACGACCACGTCATGACCTTCTATCCACCGATCGAGCTGGCCCGGATTATCGATGTCGCCGGAGACATATTCGACTGCCAGGTCCGTCAGATTTATCGGCCGCGCGGCACGGCGGCCGGCGGCAGTGACCTCGTGTTCGCGATCGAGCAGGGCGCGCGTGATCGCGTTGCCAAGGTGTCCCGAGGCGCCGAGCACCAGCGTCTTCATGGCCGGCAGCACCTCGGCGTATTCGCCAGCCGAGTCAGCACTGCACGACCGCTTGCAAGGATTGCATGGAGCAGATTACTGGCTGAATGCGGAGCCTCATGGTACCCTCGCGGGCAAACCGTGCGCCAGCCCGTCGATTTGACGTTTGGCGCGGTTAAGCACGGCAAGAGAAGAGACCTATGCCGCCGACCACTTGTCAAACTTGCGGCAAAACAAATCTTGCGGAAAAACGCTTCTGCGTCGAGTGCGGTCAGCGTCTGGAATTGGTTTGCGCCGCGTGCAGTGCGCCGATCGCGGTGGCGGAGAAATTCTGCGGTAACTGCGGCGTGCGGATCGCGGGCACGCCGGCCACGCGTCGCGAGAACGGCGCCATCGTGGATTCGCCAACGGGCGGCGAGCGGCGCCACTTGACGGTGCTGTTCGCCGATCTCGTAAGCTCTACCCAACTCGCCACTCGTCTCGATCCCGAGGAATATCATCATATTGTACAGGCCTATCATCAGGCCGTAGCGCGTGTCGTGACGCGTTACGATGGCTACGTCGCGCAGTACCAGGGCGATGGAGTGGTCGCGTATTTCGGCTGGCCGCGGGCCCATGGTGACGATGCGGAACGCGCAGTGCGCGCCGGCCTCGAGATCATCGAGGGGATCAAGGGGATCAATCGCGGGCTTTCTGAAAGCAGCCAGATCGCGGTGCGCGCCGGCATCGACACCGGCCCCGTGATGGTCGGCCATTTGGGTGGCGGCGAGCGGCGCGAGATCACGGCGATCGGCGAGACGCCGAATATCGCCGCTCGCGCACAAGCGGCGGCACCATCGGGCGGCCTCGCGATTACCGGAGCGACGAGCCGCCTGGTCACAGGGCTGTTCGCCGTCGAGCCGCTGGGTCTCCAGGATTTCAAAGGTGTCGCGCACCCGATCGAACTTTTCCGCGTGCTCCGAGCCTCCGGGATGCGTAGCCGTCTCCACGCCGCGCATGCGCTTACGCCCTTCATCGGCCGCGACCACGAACTGCATACGCTGGGCGAATGGTGGAACCTGGCGGAAGCGGGTGAGGGCCAGGTCGTGCTGATTAACGGCGAGCCCGGAATCGGTAAATCGCGACTGGTGTGGCAGTTTCGCGAGAGCCTGACCGGGCGTCCGCATAGTTGGCTCGAAAGTTTCTGCTCGCCGTTCGACGTCAACACGCCCTTCGCGCCAGTGGGTAGTATGATCACGGCGTCATACATCTGGACTGCCAACGATTCACCCGCGGAGCGCTTCGAGGCACTCGAGCAGAGTCTGGCAGATGCCGGTCTCAGGCTCGAAGAGGCGGTGCCACTGGTCGCCGAGCTGGTCAATCTGCCTTTGCCCGATCGTTATGAGCCGCTGCTTTCTCCACCGGAGCAACGACGCCGGCGGCTGATTTCCGTGGTGGTGCAATGGACGTCCGCGGTTGCCCGCCTCCAGCCTGTCGTGCTCCTGCTGGAGGATCTGCAGTGGGCCGATCCTTCCACGCTCGAGCTTCATCAGCTGCTGGTCGAGGAGTGCGCCCAGCTCCCGCTGATGCTGATCTATACCGCACGGCCCGAATTTACGGCGCCGTGGCCGACGCGGACCCATCATTCCCATCTGATGCTCGCGCGCCTCAGCGGACGCCATACGCGCGAGATGGCCCGGCTGGCGGTGGCACGAGCCGCAATGAGCGATCGTACGCTCGACCTGGTAGTCGAACGCACCGACGGGGTGCCGTTGTTCGTCGAAGAGTTGGCGCGGGTGGTGGCCGAGACCACTGGCGCGGAGTCGAGCGATCAGCAGATCCCGGTGACGCTGGCAGATTCGCTGATGGCGCGAATCGATAGACTCGGCGCAGCGAAGGAAATCGTGCAGATTGCCGCGGTGATCGGCCGCGGATTCTCCTACGCGATGTTGCGCGAAATCGCCGGCAAACCCGACAGCCTGCTCGGTGCGGCGCTCGATCGCGTGGTCGAATCCGAATTGATCAGCGCGACGGGTGCGCGATCCGAGGCGACCTACGTCTTCAAGCATGTGATGGTGCGTGACACCGCGTACGGCTCGCTGTTGAAATCGCGCCGGCGCGAACTCCATGGCGCGGTGGCGCAGGCCCTCGTCGAAAAATTCGCGCCACGCGCCGAAGCGGAGCCCGAAATTCTCGCCTACCACCTGACGGAGGCCAGTCAAAGCGATCCAGCAGCGGCCGCATGGAAACAAGCGGCGGATCGATCGGCGGCGCGTGGTGCGTTCGCCGAGGCCGCCAGCCATTATTCCCGCGCGCTCGAGGTGCTCTTGACGGTGCCTGCTTCCGAGGCGCGCGACCAACGGGAAATGACGCTCTCGATTTCGCTGGGGTCGGTTTTGACACCGACCAAGGGTCTGGCCTCGCGCGAGGTGGAGAACATCTTTCGGCGGGCGCGCGAGTTGGGAGGACGCCTCGGCACGGTGCGGAAGGCGGCGATGCTTGGGTTGTGGCAGAGCTATCTCACGCGCGGCGAGCTCGCGGCGGCCCAGGAACTGGCCGCGCAAAGGCTCGAAATTGCGCAGCGCGAAGGCGTGCCGCTGTCGCTCTGCTGGGCTCATTTCGCGATGGGCGCGACGCTACTGCATCGCGGGATACTGGCAGAGAGCCTCACTCACCTGCGGGCTGCGGTCGAACAATCGCACAATCGGGACTCTGCGACCCGGCCGTTCGACGCGGGCCCGCTCGCGATGAGCTATCTCGCGGTCGCGCTGATGGCGGCAGGATTTCCGGATCAGGCGCACGAGATCGCAGTCCGCACCATGCGCACCGCCGAGCAGCTGGCCAAGCCGTCGAATATCGCCTTTTGCGCAATCAATGTTGCCGCGATGCATCAGTTGTCGTTCAATCCGCAAGCCGCATTGACGGTCGCCGATTCGGCGGCGGAACTCGCCCGTGCGCATGGCGTGACGCAACTGGCGTCCGCGCTCGATGTCTATACCGGATGGGGGGTAGCCGCCGCGGGCAATCCGACCGAGGGCGCCGAGCGGATTCGGCGTGGAATAGCAGGGTGGCTGGCCGACGGCGGGCGGCTGCCGCATGCTTGGTATCTGTCGTTGCTCGGATGGACTTATGCACTCGGGCGGCGCTTTGCACAAGCGGAAGAGACCATGAAAGACGCGGCCGCGGCGGTCGGCGAGTTGCATCTGGAAGAGCCAATCGTGCTGTGGACGCGGGCGGATATCCTGCGTATGGCACGGATGGCGGAGACGGACGAAGCGGGAAGCGGCGGCATAGAGACCGACCGCGGAGCCGGGTCCGCGGCGCTCGAAGCGGCGTGGCGTACGGCGATCGAGTCAGCGCGAGCGAAGGCTATGCGCCTATTCGAATTACGTTCGACGGTCGGCCTTGCGCGGCTGTTGAGCGCTCGCGGGGAGCGCGCAACGGCGCGCGAAATGCTCGGACCGCTGCTGGAATCTTTCAAAGAAGGCGCGGAAAGCTTCGATATCGGCGAAGCCAATCGTCTCCTCTTAGACCTCGCAATGTAACTCAATGCTTCCCTGTTCAGGCTAATCCCGCCTTTGGCGGGCGCCGAAATTGGGTTTGTTATGTATCCTCGCGTTTGGCGCTCGCCGAGCAGGATGGGCTCGGGCTGAATCGAGCTGAGCCGGTCCGTCTAGATCGGGCAGACGCGTCTCATCGCTTGTTCCAATGTGGCGAGTGGTTGTGAACATCGGCCTGAAGGATCGAGAAGACTCTCCGCAATATCCTCAATCGTGGTGAGAGGGGAAGATCGGTTAAGACTCGCGCGGGACCCGATCGGACGGGCATCCGACCATGTGTAGGACTATACTCCTTTTGGAACGTGCGTGATAGCCCAATTGGTGCGCTGGGTCAGTTTGAAATTGGTAGTCGGGCTGGTCGATGCACCACCTCCCAGATCACATAGAGCATCAGGATTGTCCACAATAGTCCGCCGAAGCGAGCGAGCATTAGGTTTATGGATTTGAAGTCGCGCTTGTTGTGGAACCAAACGTAAAACCGAAGGACACTCCGAGGTGCGATCAAAAACCATAGGCCAAAGAAAGTGGAAGCTGTCATTCCGATTATATTGCCTGTCGTCATTTGAGAACCTATCTTCCGGCCTTTCGTTAGCTTTCCATTCCATCCGCGATTCGTACGATAGTCCCAAGCACCAGAGCGTTATTGCAGGGGCAGCGGGATTTTGAGCTGACTGGCGGATTCAGCAGGCGGAGTAGCGCCGCCGATTTCAGCGGGAGGAATAGCGGAGCCAGAGGATGTCGTCGGCGCGCCGTTCGACCGAGCGCAGCTTCCACTGGCGCGCGGGCGTATTCAAAGCGGAGGGACCGGGTGTATCGAGGGCCGCGCGACCAACGGCGTCGGGCGTCGTCGGCGCGTCGAACAGCGTGGGCGTAACGGGCGTCGTCGGCAAATCGAAGAGCGTTGGCGTACCCGTCGAGCCGTCGGCGAAGGGCGCAATCAGGATGCTGAGTTCGTCGATCAAGCCAGCCTGTAACATCGCACCGTTAATCTTTCCGCCGCCTTCGAGCAGGAGAGTTTTTATCGGGAATGCGGCGGCGAGTTTGTCGAGAACCAACTTCAGATCGATGCGATCGGGGCCCGCAAACAAATATGAGATGCCCGCCGTCCGGAGATGAGCGAGATAGTCATTCGAGACCTTTTCGGTGAGTACGGTAATGAGATGGTCGCCGCCGATTTCATTGCGCGCCCAATAGAGTTTGCCAGCCGGATCGAGCGCGATCGCAAATGAGTTTTGCGGATGCGGCGCAATATAGTCGGTTTTGGCAATCGCCGGCGCGGCCGCGGCGGGGACGGGCGGCGTGCCATTGGCAAACCCGGCCATGGTCACCCGGCCGCACATCCATGCGTTGGATTGATAGGTAGCCGCGGTCGCCTCATATTCGGAGCGGCCTTCCGGACTCAACTGCCATCGCGAACTGACGATGCGGCCGTCGAGCGCCATGATCATGTGACAGATGACGTAGGGTTTCATCTTGAAGACGGTCTCATGCGGATTTCCGGATTACGAGAATCTCGTCGGAGGAATTGTAGCCTTTTACTGAAACCTCAGGGAGGTTTCAGACTTCCCTCTAGGCTGCTCGGTAGTGTCCTGGACACTACCGGCTGCTCGAAAGCTACCGTAGCGAATGGGTCCCGGTGCGTGATTTTTTCGGGATTCTTCGCAGCTCAGATTGACAAGGCTGGCTTGTGCGGGAGTTCCCTAGGGGGGCCAGCCGGGTGGGGGCCAGTGTTTCTTTGCTGGATCGATCGGGCTCATCAGACCGACGGCGATACCGTTGGGGTCTTCGACAACCGCGTACCGCGCGCCCCAGAAGGCGTCGAAGGGCGGTTGCAGGCCGCGGTGCCCGAGGGCGGTAAGCTCGTTGTAGGCGTCGTCCACCGCATCTCTCGAAGGCAGGCGGAAGCCGAGAACGACCCGGCCCACGAGGTCATCGCGGCCAGCCCCAACCCTTATTCCAGAACTGCGCGAAAGCCGGGCTGTCGAGATCGAATTGGTTTCCGCCGCTCTCGCCGTTGACATGGAACGGAGCGCCGTCGTGAAGCGGGGGCGGATCCATCGAGACGCCGAGGCGGCGGTAGAAGTCGATCGAAGCCGGCAGGTCTCCCGCGATGACATTGACCTGATCGAAGATTGGCGTCGCGCGTGCCATCGATAGTCTCCATGACCAGATTTTAACGGTCGAACTCCGATCTTCTCCGATGCGGATTATTTCGCAAGCCGACGCGATGCCGGACCAGGATAATCGGTTTTACGGTGCGGAAAGATGGTAGTAAGCTCGCCGCAAGATCGGGCAGGAAGTGCGAGGCGAGTAGTAAGACGGAGGGCGGGCGATGAATCAGATCAACACCGAGCGCGAGCAACGCTTTATCGATCTGGCCGCGGGGTTAGCGGACGATTTTGCCGAGCGCAGCGCGCGCCATGACGAGGAAGCGTCGTTTCCGCACGAGAACTACGCCCGCATGCGCGAGAGCGGCTACACCGATCATGACGATACCGGAGAAATTCGGCGGGCTGGGCGCAAGCATGCTCGAGCGCTTGAAGGCGCAGGAACGGCTCGCGATGGGCTGCGGGCCGACGGCGCTCGCGATCAACATGCACTTCAACATGCTCGGGCTATTGATCGATCTCGAGCGCAAATTCCAGGCGCCGAACGTGACCGCGATGTTGACGCGAATCGCCAAGGAGCGGCTGATCGTCGGCGGTTCGGGATCGGAGCCGGACAATGCGGTAATCAACCTGCGGCCGCGGACCACGGCGCGCAAAGCGCCGGGCGGCTATACGATCAACGGGCGCAAGATTTTCGGCACGCAGAGTATCGCGCTCGATTTGTTTTTCAGCGAGGCGACGTGGGAAGACGCGCCCAACGGCGAGACCATCCTCACGTTCTTTATTCCGCCGCGCGAGACCGCGGGGCTGGCGTTCAAGGACGACTGGAACACGATGGGGATGCGGGCGACCGAATCGCGCAGTTCGGAATACAAAGACGCGTTCGTGCCGGAGGCGTCGGTGGTGCTGCACGCGCGGGGTCTCGCGCAGCGGGCGCGTGACGAAGGTCTTCGCGAAGGCGCCGTTTGCAATCGGCGCGGTGTATATCGGGATCGCGGCGGCGGCGCGCAACTTCGTCGTTGACTTCATGCGCGATCGTCCGCGGTTCCCGTTGAAACATCCGATGAGTCATCTGCCGAGCGTTTACAACAAGGTCGGCGAGATCGACATGCTGATCGAGGGGGCGCGCGCGGTGATGTGGAAGGCGGCGGACGAGATGAATCGCGACGAGCCGGCGAGCTGGTCGCGCAAGGCGGTGGCGGCGCGCATGATCGCGATCGAGAATTCGGTCAAGGCGGTGGACCTCGCGCTGCGCGCGGTCGGCGGGTCGTCGTATTTCAAGCGGCTGCCGCTGGAGCGGCTGTATCGAGATGTGCGCGCGGGCCTGTACCATCCGTTCGACACCGACGAGAGCCTCGAGTTCCTCGGCAAGAGCGCGTTCGGGCTGCCGATGTTCGACGGCGAGCCGAAGTAAGCGGTCGAAGGGGCGTTGAAGGCGGTGAGCCCGTCGCCGATCGCATCGTTGCAAGGGTGGCAGGAATTTTACGCAGTGATCGGATCGGCGTCCGCGGCTTTGCTCGGCGCGATGTTCGTGGTCGCGTCGATCGGCAGCGGCTTTCTCACGCAGGATCGGGCGGGCGAGGTGCGCCTGTTCCTGACGCCCACCGTGGTGCAACTTTCGACCGTATTGTTCGGCTGCGCGGTGGCGCTGATACCGTCAATCGGGTGCAGGCCGCTGGGCGCGCTGTTCGGACTGGGCGGAATGTCCGGATTCATCTACTCATTAGTGATCGGAATGAATATTCGACGACGCGAGCTCGTGCTGAGCGATCGGCTCTGGTACGCGGGTGCGCCGATCGTGGCGTACGCGCTGATCACGGCAGCGGCGGTGATGGCGTGGAATCGCGCGGCTGGAAGTCTCGAAATGCTGGCTGGCGGGATGGCGCTGCTGCTCGCCGCAAGCATCCGCAACGCATGGGACGGCCTGATTTTCCTGGTGGGCCAGGCCAGGGGGCCGACGACACCCTCGGGCGAGGGTCGATCGTAATTTCGGTATTCCCGCAGGGGCGGACGCTGGATTAACCTGACAGGTGGTTCGTCGATGACGTTGGCCGCACAGGGAGAAAATTCATGCGCGTCGCGCTGTTGATAACGTTCGCGGCCAGCCGGAAAGAACCACTCGGCGAAATGCTGCAGCGGGTCAACGAGGCCTTCGCCGCCGCGGGCTTGAACGAGCCCAGAATTGGTTTCAACTTCGGTGACTCGCCGATAGCCGGCGGCGTCTCGAGCGTTGACCGGGTGCTGAAGCGCCATCGCGAACTCGAACGCTTCGTGACATCGGCTGCGCCGATGCCGGGAATTACCGGGGCACGCCGAATTTCGAACGGACCGTTATCGCCGGCGGCGGGTGAGGCCGTGCCCTTCGCCACGCTGCATACGATTGCCAGCGGGGTGCCGAGATCTTTTCCCTTCCACAACATCGCGATTCACTTTTATGCGCCGGAGTTCGGCGAGTTGGTGCCATCGGCGGTCCCCGGGCATTCGGCGGAAATGATGTCGGGAATTCTCGTAACCGATAGCTGGTGGGTCAACGGGCGCAACCGCTCGTTGTCCGCGTGCACGCTGGTCGAGGCCGACCCGGGGAGCAAAAAACTGCCGTCGCCATCCGATGCAGTGGCCGCGGTGATCGCAAAATGCGGCAAGGTGCGGCGGACCGTGCAGGCGCCGCTATTCAGCATGACCAGCGAGACTGCGGCGGGCCTGGTGCCCGGCGTGCGCACGCCGACCGGTACGATGATTGCCAGTGCCAAGCCGGAGGCAGCGCGCGCGGTTCATGCGATCATTACGGACTATCGCGCGCGGTTGGCGGAGATTGTGGAACGCGCCGCACCGCCGCATCTGCTGCCGACGTCAAACGCGGAGGCCTATCGCGAGGTGCCGCTGGGCGTAACGGCAGGACCGCGCAAGCCCGCGCTCGAACGGGTCTTCAAACCGATGGGCTACAGCTGTCGCGGCGAATCCGGATCGTTCACTTTACGACGGCGCACCGCGGCGAATCTGACGCTCGAGCTACATCTCGACGTGGGCACGTGGGGCCATCAGGTGCTGGCGATGTTTCGGGTTTGGGGCCTCGGCTTCAAGGGGCTGTTATCGCTGCCGGTCGCGGCGAATGCGATCGCCGCCGCGCAATATCCGATCGGCGATGCGGACCGCTGGCAGAAGATTGTCGAGAACCTCGGCGCGATGGTGCGCGAACTCGAGCGCAGCCTGGTTCCCGAGATCGAAGCGGCGGCCGGCCCATCGCCCGAGTGGTACCAGCCGGAGGCCTGACGGCGCACTTGCCGGTAGCTTTGGATTCGTGAAATAAAGGGTAAGAACGGGTGAGTTGTACCCGCGCCGGCAGCGGGACGGCGCAGGGGCGACATCATCTTTATGCAGACTGCTCATCCTCCACTCCCGCCAAACAAGGAGGAGTAATGAACTACGACTTGATTATCAAAAATGGCACCGTGATCGACGGCTCGGGCATGCCGCGCTTTCGCGCCGACGTGGGCATCGCGGACGGAAAGATCGCGGCGATTGGCAAGATTCAGCGACGAGTGCGAAGGAGACGATCGACGCCGACGGCCAGGTCGTGACGCCGGGCATCATCGACGCGCATACGCACATGGATGCGCAGGTGTTCTGGGATCCCGATCGGGACCTGCTCGTGCTGGCACGGCATCACGTCGGTCGTGATGGGCAATTGCGGCTTCTCGCTCGCGCCGTGCGCCGAGAAAGACAAGCTGCTGGTGATGCGCAACCTGGAGCGCGCCGAAGACATCGCGCCCGAGGCGATGGAGGCGGGAATCAAGTGGTCGTGGGAGACCTTTCCGCAGTATCTCGACGCGGTCGATCGCACGCCCAAGGGCATCAACTACACCGCCTACATGGGGCATTCGGCGCTGCGCACCTACGTGATGGGCGAGCGCGCGTTCGAGCAGCGAAGCGACGCCGAAGATCTCTCGGCGATGAAGCGTGAGACTGCGCGCGGCGATTCGCGCCGGAGCGATCGGCTTCACCACCTCGCGCACGCGCAATCATCAGACGCCCGACGGTCATCCGGTCGCGAGCCGTCTGGCGAACTGGGACGAAGTGCGCCAGTTGGTCGGCGTGATGGGCGAGGAGAACGCGGGCGTGTTCGAGATCGCCGGCGAAGATACCGGCCTCGATCGCCGGAGCGCATCCAGGATTACCTCGATCGGCTGAAGGCGCTGGCGGTCGATACGCGGCGTGCCGGTGACCTACGGGATGTTCAGCTCGCGCAACGCGCCCGACTACTGGCGTCCATTTTTTCAAGCTCGCCGATGAGACCGCGGACGCGGGCGGCACGCATGTTCATCCAGGTGCACAGCCGGTCGCTCAACGTGGTGCTTTCGTTCGAGACCACGATGCCGTTCGACAAGCTGCCGGTGTGGCGCGATATCCGCAAACTGCCGCTGGCCGAGCAGGAAGCGGCGCTGCGCAATCCCGGAAATTCGCGCGCAAGCTGATGGTCAGCCGTACACGAAACGAGCCGCGCGATGGCCGGCGAGCCGTCGGCGCCGAGCCGCGCCGGCGCGAACTTCAAATGGCTATTCGTGATGGACAAGGCGAGCCCGCCGCATCGCTCGGTGCAGAGATCGCGGAGGAGCTCAACAAGGATCCGGTCGAGGTGATTATCGATCTGGCGCTGGCGAAGAACCTGAAGCAGTTCTTCCTGCAGCCGCTGGCCAACGAGAATCAGGATCACGTGCTCGAGATGATGCGCAATCCGCGCTCGGTCGTGACCTTTTCGGATTCGGGCGCGCACGTTTCGCAGATCATGGACTCGTCGCTGCAGAGCCACGTGCTGAGCTACTGGGTGCGCGAGAAGCAGGCGCTCACGCTGGAAGCAAGCGATCCGGATGCTGACCTTCGTGCCGGCGTCGCACTGGGGACTGAACGGACGCGGACTGCTGCGCGAAGGCATGGCGGCGGACGTGATCGTCTTCGATCGCGGACAAGATCGCGCCGATGATGCCGCACGCTCGAACACGATCTACCGGCGGGTGCACGACGGCTCAAGCAGAAGGCGGCCGGACTAATGGCCACGGTCGTCAACGGCCAAGTCGCTGCTGCGCAACAACGAGCACACCGGCGCATTGCCGGGACGCTTGCTGCGCGGTCCGTTGGCGCGAGCATAGTCAGAACAAACCAAATCGATCTGAGTATTCTTCGGAATACTCGGATCGCAACTGAGTATTGGAAGGAATAGTCAATGGCGAGTGCAGAACTTGCGAAAGTGCTTGATATGATCAAGTCCGTGCCGCGCGATCCGACCGCCTCGGTGGAACGCATGCGCGGGGCAATGGAGAAGGTGAGCGAACATGTCGCGCGCGACGTGAAATGCGAGCCAGTCAGCGCGGGCGGCGTCCCGGCGGAATGGATCGTGCCGCCGAATGCGGCCGACGACCGCGTCGTTCTTTATCTGCATGGTGGCGGCTACGTGATGGGGTCGATCAATACCCATCGGGCGATGATCGCGCGGATCGCGCGGGCGGCGCAGGCGAAGGCCTTGGCGCTCAACTACCGGATGGGACCGGAGAATCCGTTTCCGGCGGCGGTAGATGACGCTTGCGCAGCGTATCGCTGGCTGATCGCGCAAGGATACAAGCCCGGACGAATCGTAATTTCGGGCGACTCTGCAGGCGGCGGCTTGACCCTGGCGACGCTGCTGGCATTGCGCGATGCGGGCGCTCCGATGCCGGCGGCTGCGGTGCCGATTTCGCCGTGGACGGACCTGGAAGGCACGGGCGCCTCGGTGCAGACGCGCGCGGCGACCGATCCGATGGTGGATAAACCCGGCCTGCTGCGAATGGCGAAGATGTATGCCGGCGATCACGATCCCAAGAATCCGCTGATTTCGCCGCTCCACGGCGATTATAAGGGCCTCCCGCCGATGCTGATTCACGTTGGCGACGCCGAAATACTGCTCGACGATTCGACGCGGGTCGCGGAGCGGGCGAAGAAGGCGGGCGTGAAGGTCGAACTAGAAGCGTGGCCGGAGATGTTTCACGTCTGGCACGTCTTCGCGAAGATCCTGCCGGAGGGACAACAGGCGATTGATCGGATCGGCGAATACGTAATCGCGCACACCTAGACGCCGGATCCGTCAGGGCCGTTCGAATCGAGGGCCTGATGGATAGCTGAGGACTGTCAACGCGGCACCTTCGCAAGATTTTGTGCGGGTGCCGTTTTTTTGGTTCATCACCGTGCAATAGAGGCGACTTGAACCCATCGTGTTATATATGATCGTTGTACGGGAAACGACTCCCGATCCACACGGATGAGCGAACTTTACGAGAACTGGAGCCGCCTGTTAGCGGAGATCGTCAGCGCCGACGGCCGCGTCGATTACGTGCGGCTGGCCGAGCGCCGCGAACTGCTCGACGAGGTGATTCGCGAGTTTGCCGCGGTCAGTCCCGTCGCCACGCCGGTCGCATTTGCCGGCGAAGAGGAACAACTCGCATACTGGCTCAACGCATACAATGCGTTCACGCTGCACGCGATAATCGACGAATATCCGATCACCTCGGTGTGGAAGACGCGCGACGGGCAGTTCTTTCAGCGCCGGCGACATTGCGCAGGCGGCGAATTGGTGAGTCTCGACGACATCGAGCATGCGATTTTGCGATCGCGATTCGCCGAGCCGCGGATTCATTTCGCGATCAATTGCGGCTCGAACGGATGTCCTCCGATTCGCCCGTCGGCCTACGAAGCAGATGGGTTGCGCGACACGCTGCGCACGGCGACGCAGCAGTTTCTGGCAAGCGAATGGAATTGCCGCATCGACGACGAGGCGTGTCGAATTTACGTCTCACGGATTTTCAAGATGTATGCGCAGGACTTCGCAGGTATTGAAGGCACGACGGCCGAATACCGCATCGGCGTGTTGCGCTTCGTCGCGG
This sequence comes from uncultured delta proteobacterium, assembly GCA_963774705.1. Lineage (GTDB taxonomy): Bacteria > Desulfobacterota > Binatia > Binatales > Binataceae > JADMIL01. The sequence continues at coordinate 59,427 of CAVZFW010000014.1, read as the reverse complement.
AGCATACCGGCGTGCCGTTCGAGCGCATCGCGAACTACGAGGTGATCTACAACACCTACGATTGGGGACTTAACGATACGCACCGCGTGGCGAACCTGGGGCCGATCCTGTTCCACGAATCGGTCGAACATTTCGCCGAAGCCGACGGGCAGTTGCGCGAGCTCTATCTCTACGAGGGGAATTTCTGCAATCGGACTTGTGCGTGGTGCACGATCAACGGATCGCCCAAGGGCACCTATCATCCGTATGACACCGCGGTCCTCGATCAAGCGGTTGCAACGATCGCGGCCGATGGAAATCTGAAGTTTTACGGTGGCGAGCCGACGCTGCATGCGTGCGACGTAATCGAGGCGATCCGCTACATTCGCGCCAATGGATTCACCGGATTGGTGACGGTCTATTCCAACGGCGTGAAGGCCGACGAATTGATCCGGATCCTCGAAAGCGATCCGCACAGCGAAGCGGTGCTGAATTATTCGATCTATCACGGCCGGGATGCGAAGCCGCTGGCGGCTCACGCTAAGCAGCGTTTACAGGAATGGGCCGCCGCGCATTCCGGACGTCTGTACCAGGGCTACAAGGTGTTGTTTCACGCGGGGGGCGGCGCGAAATTGCCATACGAACGCGATCGCGAGGCGGGCTACCATGGGATGAGCGCGGGGTGCGTCCGCTGTTTTCCGGTACTGACGACGAAGGGTCAGTTTCGGGCGTGTCCATTCGCCGCCGAGATCGATTCGCCACATTACGATCTCGGTCGCGTAGGTACCGAGCCAAACAGAGTATTCGAGAACTACCAACGATTTCGAAAATGGGCCGACGACACGCTCGATCCGGCGGCGACTGCGCGCGGCATTTCGAGTTGCGAAATGTGTCACAGGCATATCGCGGAATTGCCAGTTCCCGATTACGCGTGATAGTCAGTTGGCGCGAAATTAAACGAAAGAACCTGGGTTCCGCGATTAGGAACGACCGACTAGGATTTACCCGGGAGGGACGAAAGATATGCCAGCGACCGTAATATACGGGGACAGGGTCTCGCAGGTTGCGAGCGCATCGGCGCAGGGCGAAAACCTGTGGCTGTCGCTCGACGACTTCCATCACTCAACTGGATGGGAACTCAAGCCGGAAGGGGTGTGCAAGGGCGAGGTTTGCGTACCGATCCCGCCGCGACGCCATGACGAATTTGTCGGCGGGGATAGGTCGTTCAACCTTGGGGCATTCGCGCGCCATCTCGGCCAGGCGATCGCGCATGACGACGCTCACGCGGTGTGGTTTTTCAGTGAAGCAGGCGACGCGCATCGCAATCGCCTGTACTCACTCGAGGCGCCCAATTTCACCTTGCCCGACATCGACGGCAAAATGCATTCGCTGTCGGACTATCGCGGCAAAAAAGTTTTGTTGCTTTCATGGGCATCCTGGTGAGGATGCCGCTTTGACCTGCCAGTCTGGCAGGGCATCTACAACGAACTGAAAGACAAGAATTTCACGATCGTTTCAATCGCGTTCGACACCGGCGGCGTAGCGGCGGTGAAGGATTACATCCGGCCTGCGCAACCGCTCCAGATCGCGCCGGAGATCCTCGACATCATGGGCTGGAACCCCGAGGAGTACGCACGCGCCGCAGCGCCGACGTATCCGAACCTGATCGACGAGCAGCATATTGTGGCTGAACTTTACAATATGAATAACGTGCCGATGTCGGTCTGGATCGACGAGCACGGACAGATCGTGCGGCCGGTTGAGCCGGCTGGGGCGAGCGATGGTTTTCGTACGATGGATCGCGCGACCTTCAAGATGGCGAAGGAGGTCGCGGACCAGGGCCGGATCGCGCGCAAGCGTTATGTCGATGCCCTCCGAGATTGGGTGGCCAAGGGGAACGAGAGTGAATTTGTGCTGTCGCCGGAAACGATTCGCGCACGGATTTCGCCGCCGTCCGAGAAGGACCAAATGGCGACCGCGAACTTTCGCCTCGGCCAATGGTTGTACAGCAATGGACACGCCGAAGCCGCGCGGCCATACCTGGTAAAGGCGCGCGAACTCAGTCCGGAGCGATGGCATTACCTCCGCCAGACGCTGGAGCTGGAGGAGATCGGAAAGGCTTCGGGACCGGATTTCTTCGGCGCGGTCGATGCGCTCGGTAATCGACCCTATTATCCGCCGATCGAATGGAAGGGTCCGAGTAAGCAGTGAAACTTGCGCGGTGGCATGTACGAGCGCGCTGGGGCGCTCGGCAGCCGCCGCGTCTAGTTCAATGCTCGTGGCCGCCGGAGATTTCGCGGACCAGAGCGCCGACGACGCTCTTGGCGTCGCCGAAGATCATCAGGGTCTTATCCAGATAATACAAGTTCGTTTTCGATGCCGGCGAAACCCGGGCTCATGCCGCGCTTGATTACCATCACGGTGCGCGCCTTATCGACCTCGAGGATCGGCATGCCGAAGATCGGGCTGTTCTGGTCATGACGGGCGGCCGGATTGGTGACATCGTTCGCGCCGATTACCAGTGCGACGTCGACCTGGGGAAAATCGGAATTGGCATCGTCCATTTCGATTAACCGGTCATAGGGCACATCGGCTTCGGCGAGCAACACGTTCATGTGGCCGGGCATGCGTCCGGCGACCGGATGGATCGCGAACTTTACGTCGATGCCGCGCTTGGTCAGCGCATCGTAAAATTCGCGCACCTTGTGCTGGGCCTGCGCGACCGCCATCCCATATCCGGGCACGACCATCACCGAGTTGGCGGCTTCCAGAATTGCAGCGGCCTCTTCGGCGGTGGCCGAGCGGACGGTGCCCTCAGCGGCCTTGGCGGAAGTTTCCTGGACCTGTCCGAACGCTCCGAATAGTACATTGGTGAATGATCGGTTCATCGCGCGCGACATGATCACGGACAGAATGAATCCGGAAGAGCCGTCGAGCGCGCCAGCAACGATTAGCAACTTGCTCTTCAGCACGAAGCCCATGGCGGCGGCCGAGAGGCCAGCATACGAGTTCAGCAGCGAGATTACGGTAGGCATATCAGCGCCACCGATCGGTACGATCAGGAGCACGCCGAAGACCATCGGGATTATAATTAGAAGCGGGAAGAGCCAGGTCGAACCGGGGCTGTGAACCAGGTAAACGGCGATCAGAATCGCGAGCAGAAGGATGCCGAGGTTGACGAGGTTCTGGCCTTTATAAGTGATCGGGCGTTGCGGGAGTACTTCCTGCAGCTTGCCGGCGGCCATCAGGCTCGCAGTGAACGTGAGTGCGCCCAGAATGATTTCAATTGACAGGGCGGACATCACGAAGGCCGAGATATTGGGCGTGCGCAGATAAAATTCGGCGGTACCAACGAGTGCGGTCGCGAATGCGCCGAACGCATGGCTGAGCGCGGTCCGCTGCGGTACGGCGGTCATCTGGACGAGGCCAAGCGGGATGCCGATGAGTGAACCGACGACCAGACCGACGATGATCCATTCGTAGCTGACGATACCGCGGTAGAGCAGCGTGGCGAGGATCGCGATCAACATCCCGATTTCGCCCGCCTGCACGCCACGCCGCGCGGTTGCCGGAGAACTGAGCCATTTAAGCGAGAGGACGAAAAGCGTTACCGCGACGATATACGCAATCTCGATAACCGGATTTTGCAGCGCCTCGCCCATTACTTAGATCCTCCGCCGCGCGGACTGGCCTTGAACATGCGGAGCATCCGATCGGTAATGAGAAAGCCGCCGACGACGTTGCTGGTCGCGGCGATCACGGCGAGCGTGCCGAGGACGGTCGCGAGGGTGCTCTTGCGCTCGCCGACGATCACGATTGCGCCGACCACCGCGATCGCGTCGAGGGCATTAGTCAGTGACATCAGCGGTGTATGCAGAAGCGGAGAGACGCGCCTGATCACCTCGAAACCGAGGAAGGCGGCGAGTACCAGAACGTAGAGATTCGAGAGCATTTCGGAAGTCATAAAATCTCTTTTCCCGATTAGTTAGTAGGAATAGCTAATTTTGAGACGGCGGGTTGAGGTTGTGGTTCACGTGCGCGTGGATTGACTATATCGCCGTCGCGAGTGACCAGGGTTTCACGGGTAATTTCGTCCTCGATATCGAGCACGAGCTTGCCGTCCTTGAGCAGGTGCGGAATGAACGTCGCCAGATTGCGCGCGTACATCTGGCTTGCGTGATAAGGGACCGTGGTGGCGAAATTAAACGTACCGACGATCGTGACGCCGTGCGCGACGATGGTTTCGTTGGGCCGGGTCAATTCGCAATTGCCGCCGCGTTCGGCGGCGAGGTCGATGATCACGGAACCGCGCGCCATCGTTGCGACCATCTCGCCGGTGACCAACGTCGGAGCCTTCTGGCCCGGCACCACTGCGGTAGTGATGACGACATCGCTCTCGGCGATGACCTTGGCGAGAACTTCGCGCTGGCGGCGGTAGAAGGACTCGCCCTGCGCCTGCGCATAACCGCGTGAATCCTCGGCCTGGGTGGTTTCGAGCGGCAACTCGATGAAGCGGCCGCCGACGCTGACGATCTGTTCCTTAACGGCGGGACGAACGTCGTAGGCCGAAACCACGGCGCCCAGCCGTCGCGAAGTAGCTATCGCCTGCAGTCCGGCAACGCCGGCGCCGAGCACCAGCACGCGCGCGGGCGTAATCGTTCCGGCGGCGGTCGTCAGCATCGGGAAAAAGCGTGGAAGCAGATCGGCGGCGGTAATTACGGCCTTGTAGCCGCACACAGTGGCCATCGCCGACAGGGCGTCCATACTCTGGCTGCGCGTGATGCGCGGCATTAGTTCAACTGCGAACGCAGTGGCTCCGGTGGCCGCGATTTCCGCTACTGTGCGCGGCGAGCCGAGCGGTCGGAGGAAGCCAATCAACACCTGGCCGCGGCGAATCATTGGGAGGTCGGCCGCGCCGGATTTGTCATTGGCGCCGTGGCACAAGACCTGAATTACGATATCGGCGGTGGCGAAGACTTCGGCGCGCGACTCGGCGAGTTTAGCGCCACGCGTAACGTAGGCTTCGTCCTCGTAACCGGCAGCGATGCCGGCACCTCTTTGGACGAGCACCTCGCATCCCGCCTTGAGCAAAAGCGGAACCACGGCGGGCACCATCGCGACCCGCCGTTCTCCCGGATAAGTTTCTATCGGCACGCCAACGATCATGATCGTTCGATATCTCCTCTATGCTTCACGGCGTCTGTTCGTGCGCTCGATCGACCGGCGCACGCAAAGATGCTTGCGCGCGCGGAGTGATCGCGCGCGAAAAAAAGCCCCTCTCGAAAGCGAGAGAGGCGAAAGCCCCGCTCCGGGCAAGGAAACACCAGCACGGTTCATGCCCCCAATTCTTTACTATCCGGTCTCTCAAATTGCGAGCATTTGCGTGAGGTTGCCGAACGGAGCAGAGATGATGAGCTCAACGGCGCATTAAGTGTGACAGCTTCGCACGACTGTTTGAGATTAACCTCTACGATGGGCGAAGCGGGATTTTGGATGCGTTCGCACGCGATCTAATGGCGGGCGTCGGCACTCTTGATGGCCGAGGCAAGCGTGTCCGCCGACACCGCCATGCCGTTGTATTTGCGCATACTGGAGCCATTTGGAGCGACCAGAAAAAGATCAAGAACGTGCACCGTCGCTTCGTCGGGTCCCTCCTCCGGAACGTCGTAGAGTTTAATCAGACGATCGATTTGCTGGTGCGTGCCGGTCAGGAACAGATAGCCATCGGCATCGGCGCCCTGCGCTTTCGCATACTTGAGCAGCTGCAGCCGGATTATCATCGTCGGGGTCGGTGCTGATCGAAACCATCGTGACGGACGAATTGAATTGCGCGCCGAGGCTATGCGCGACTTGCCGCATCTTTGCGGTCATCATCTCGCAGACACCCTTGCACGACGTATGAATGAATCCGACGAGCACCGGCTTGCCCTTCACCGAACTCAAGAGAATCGATTTCCCGTTCTGGTCGACTAAACGAAGAGCGGGCAGGTAATCAATTTGCGTTGCGGTGTTACCTTCGAGGCGAGGTGCAGGCGCGCTCGCGACCGCGGGACTGCCAGATGCGGCGTTCGCCGACAGCGCAAAGATGAAGGCTACGAGAAGTGCAGCCGATACGCACGCGGCCAGGGAGGCCCGTCGCGAACTCGCGAAAACGGTTGTGCGATTAAGCGGAACTGACAATGAAACTCGCTCCTGAGGCGATTGTGATTCGACTAACTCAGAGTATCACAATCGGGCCGGGCGAGCGCCGGTTCTAAAGGTTCCTTTTGGTGCTCTCCTTGGCTATGTAATCGGCCTGCCGAATCGCCAGGGTTACGATCGTTAGCGTCGGATTCTCACCCGCGCTGGTGGTGAACTGACTACCGTCGGAGATGAACAGATTCTTGAGGTCGTGGGTCTGCCCCCACTTGTTGCAAACGCCATCGCGAGAATTCTCGCTCATCCGGCAGGTGCCCAGATTATGCGTGGAAGGGTAGGGTGGCACCGCGATAGTCTGCGTGGCGCCGACCGCCTCGTAAATTGCAGCCCCCCGCTTGAAGGCATAATTGCGCATCGCGAGATCGTTTGGATGATCGTCGTAATGCACATTCGGAATGGGCAGACCCCATTGGTCTTTCTCAGTCGGATGGAGGGTGACCGCGTTGGTCTCCTGCGGCATATCTTCGCCGACGATCCACATGCCGGCCATGTTCACATACTGATCGAGAAGGCGAGTGTAATCACGCCCCCAGGCGCCCGGCTTGAGGAAGGCGGCAGCGAATGGCAGGCCCAGCGAGATAGTCTCGAGCTCGAAGCCGCCGGCAAAACCTCGTTTAAGATTCAACTCGGCTTCGTCAGTGACGATACCGGCCATGATGGTGCCGCGATTCATATGCACGGGCTTGGCAAATGTCGCGTAAACCGAGCCCGTCGTATGTCGCATGTAGTTCTTGCCGACCTGGCCCGAGGAATTCGCGAGTCCCTGTGGGAAAGTCGCTGAAGACGAGTTGAGCAGGAGGCGCGCGCTTTCAATCGAGTTGCAGGCGACGCAGACGATACGCGCTTTCTGCACGACTTGCTTGCCGTTTTTGTCGGCGTATAGCACGCCGGTCGCTTTGCCCTGCTTGTCGTGCTGAATCTGGAGCGCCTGGCTCTGGGGCCGCAAGTCGAGCTTACCGGTCTTCTCGGCCTTGGGAATCTCGGTGTACAGGGTTGACCACTTCGCACCGGATTTACAGCCCTGGAAGCAGAAGCCGAGCTGCCAGCATGCCGAACGATCGTCGCGTGGGCGGCTGTTGATCGCCATCCGTCCGGTATGGACATTTTTGTAACCGGCGCGGGTCGCGCCGTTGTACAGAACCTTGAAGTTATTGTTGCCGGGCAGACCAGGTATATCGTTGGTCCGGGTGACGCCCATCTTGTACTCGGCTTTGGCGTAGTACGGCTCCAACTCGGCGAGCGTCAACGGCCAATCGAGCAGGTTCGCTCCGGTCACACTTGAGTAGGTTGTCTTGGCCTTGAACTCGTGTTCCTGAAGTCGCAGGGATGCGCCAGCCCAATGGACGGTGGTGCCGCCGACGGTCTTGCAGGTCCATGCGGGGAGATTGGGGAAGTCCTTGGCGATTTGCCAATTACCCGAGGTGGTGCGCTTGTCGAGCCAGGCGAGTTGATTGAACGCGAACCATTCATCGTTGCGGAAGGTGGCGGACGACTGATGTTTGCCGGCTTCGAGCAGAACAACCTTGAAGCCCTTCTGGCAGAGCTCATTGGCGAGCGTACCGCCGCCCGCGCCTGAACCAATAATGACGACTACGGAATCGTCGCTGGGGTCGAATCGAGCCACGAGAGCGTCCTCCGGTCAGGCGGGTTTTGGGCTGGCCGCGGCCGGTGGATCGGGCAGCCAGTTCAGGTCGTTGAAGCCGTGATGAAGGTAACCGCCGATCTGGTAAGAAGGGCCCTCGTAACCGAGCTTCTTCCAGACCGCATGATTATTGTAGAGCGAGACCAACTCGGTGCTGTGCACCTTCTGAAAGAACGGGGTGTTCTCGTTCTTTTGCAGTGCGGCGAGCTGTTGGTCGTTTGAGAGGGTTGCGAACTTTGCGCCGCCACTCGAATCGAGATTAGCTACTCCATCCTTCAGCAGCTTGGCGGTCTCGGGTTTGGTCGCAGCCTCGGCGTCGAGGTCGGTCACGACGATGATGTAATCGGAATCGTCGAGCCGATCGTGTGGAAAGATTTGCCGGGCGATCTTCAAGAGGGTCTCGCCTTCATGCGCGTTGAGGGTTTTCAACCCCGTCGTCCATTGGTCGGCTGCGTTGCTAACTACAGTGACACCGGAGACAACCGCGGCTGCACCCGCGACCACGATGGCGCCCTTTTGCAGAAATTCTCGTCGCTTCATTCTCCCACCGTCATTTTTGCTTTGCGGCAATCTGGCAACAGTTCGATTCAAAGAGACTTGTTATGAGCCTCAAGCGATCGCAGTTGGATCGCAGCTACTTGCCCAGCGCCCGCACGTGTTCGACCAACGCAGCAACCACAGCGGGCTCGTCCTCAAGGTCCGGGTTGGCCGCCATCTCGGAACTGACGCCGACGGCCTGCCCGCCGGAAACGATCGCCCGTGCGATGGTCGCATCACTGATGGACTTTTGCCATTTAACATTATGAAAGTCACGAGGACGGGGCTTCAAATTGGCAGCCGCGGGGCCGTCGCCATGACCCTCGGCGCCATGGCACGCGACGCATCGCGTCTCGAAGATGTCGGCGGCCTGGGCGCGGGCCTCGGGTGAAATATTGGGTTTGGTAGGTTTATCCGATTTCGCGGATTCGGAGGCATCTGCAATGACGAAGCGCGACGAGTTGCTCGATAATTCGGCCGCCGGAAGGATCGTGAGCGGCGACAAGAAGGTCGTAATAGCGAAGGCGGCAAGCAACCTTCGAACGCGATCCGGCATCAGCAATAGCTCACTTTCGCAGTCAATCAGATTCGACTATGGGATGAGAACCGCCCGGCCTTTTACCGTTCCGTTCTTGAGGTCGTGCAGGGCCGCATTGGCCTGTTCGAGGCGGTACTCTCGAGTAGCCAGGGTGACGAGATCGCGGTCGGCGAGCGCCATCAACTCGACCAGGTCGGGATAGGTGCCGACCAGATTGCCGACGATGGTTTTTTCGCTGACGATCATATCCATCGTGGGAATTTCGACTTTGCCGCCATAGCCGACGATGTAATAGCAGCCGGCGTTGCGCGTCATCTTGAGGCCGTTGGCGACCGAATCACCCTCGCCGACGAAATCGATCACCGCTTCTGCGCCAGCCCCGCCGGTGAGTGCGAGCACTGCGTCGACCTCGTTGCCGTCGGCCTTGATGGTGTGATCGGCGCCGCAGTCCTTGGCGAGATTCAGCGCAAGATCGGAACGATCGACGGCGATAATCTCAGCGGCACACAGCGCCTGCAGGACTTGAATACCGATGTGACCGAGACCACCGGCGCCGATCGCAACGACAAAATCGCCGGGTAGCAGATGGCGGGCGGCCTTCTTGGCCGCATGATAGGCAGTCAGGCCGGCGTCGGCGTAGGGTGCGACATCCTTGGGAGCGAGCGATTGCGGCAGCTTGATCACGGCGCGCTCGGCAGTCTTCAAGAGTTCGGCATAGCCGCCGTCGGAATCGATGCCGGGGAAAGCACCGCCGGCGTGCATGTCGTTGCCGCGGCGAGCGGCCAGCGCTTCGCCGTGGCTGACGAGCGGGTGGCAGATGACCGGATCGCCAACCTTGACCAGAGAAACCGCGCTGCCGACGGCTTCGACCCAGCCGGCGTTTTCGTGCCCCATGATATAAGGCAAAGTGACCGACACGCGATCGCGCCAGAGACCTTCGATGACGTGAAGATCGGTACGGCAAACGCCTGCGCCGCCCACGCGCACGATGATGTCCGCGGGACCGGTGATTTTCGGTTCGGGCACGTCCTGATAGGCGACAAAGTCCCGCCTGCTCAGGCTGGTGTCATAGCTGGTGAGTACGGCCGCTTTCATTCGGATGGGTGCAGTGCCTGCGCGCTAAGGGAGGTACTGTTTGCGGAACTCGGTCGGCACCAGGACCGATTTCAGGGTGACCAAATCCTCTTTGCCCTCGGCATTCTGGAACCGCAAAAGCCCAGCGATCAACTGCTGCGGATCGTGCAGCGGAATCAGCCGCTCCTCGAGGAAGACCTCGTTGCTCATTTTGAGCGTCAACTTTCGCGACTCACCGGGCGCAATCGCGCCGTCCGGATCAACTGCCAACTGCCCGACGTAATCGCTCGGACCGGCCGCGGCCATTTCGTCCTTGCCGCCGTTGACGAAGGTGGTCATCGCCATGATGTATTGCTTGAGCGAGACCGGACTGGGACCGTTGTTCTTGGCCTCGAAGTTGATCAACAGGGTGTCGGTTTTCTCATCGAACGTAGCACCCTCGGGATGAACGCTGATGAGGCCCGCGCCAGGCGAAATCGTCTCGGGAGCGAAGCGGACGGTCTGTTGCGGCAGACGCACGGGATACTTCACCGCCATGTAGACCCAACCGACGATCAGCATGAGCACGGTGACGGCTGCCAGCAGGTCCATCCACAGGTGATCGCGCGCGGTGATCAAGCCAATATCGGGCGCGTCATCGTTGACCGGGAGTTGGAGAGTCACGGCCAGGCGCGTGACAGTGCGCTTGGGAATGGTCCAGTAGAGCATCCAGATCACGCCGACCAGGAAGCCCGCGAAGGACCACCACCAGACGAACGATCCGCCGAAATGTTCGAGGTCGACGGTTTTGCCGTCGAGCAAGGTAACGTCGAGTTTGAAGGGCGCCGCACCGGGTTCGACGGTAACCCATTCGCCAGGACCGAGCAGCGTACCGGTGCCCTGGATGGCGATTCCGGGATGGACGTGCCAGTGGCCGGGATTGCGTCCGGTCATGACCATCTTGAAGTTATAGATGCCGCCCTTGTCGACGAAGATCGAGCCGGGCGAGGATTCGCCGTTAACGATGCGCTCAGTTAGCACGAAGCAGGGACCCGGTACGACCGGGGTGACGTAGGCGGTCTGCGGGGGATCCAGGGTGTACGGCCAGGTCTCGAGCACTTTGACGGTGCCGGTAATGGTCACCGGTTCGCCCACTTTAATCGAGGTCGGCGACACGTGGACATCATAGAACGCCACGGTCAGATCTTTCAGGAATGGCTCGTCGGCGGCCTCACCATGGGCAAAGACGCGGGTGGCATACGCGGACATGAGGACAGCCACAATCGAGAGGATGACCGCAAACCGGACTCGCATTCCAGACTCCTTAAGTTGGCGACGGCCGCGTCCGGGCCGTTCGGCGCCTTGCATTATTACCGATTACCGGAGTGACTACCGCGACGCCCGGCGGGCGACTCGATCGATGCGGTGGACGTTGCGGCCCTGACGTCGGGGCCACAGGACCACGATCCAATAACAGGCGATACCGAGTATCGTGGAGATGATTACCGGCGGGCCGAGTTCATCGGGGCCCGCGATTCCACCGTGAGCATGTGCGGTAGTCGCGCTGAGGGCTATCCATACAGCGGCCGCGAGAGTGCCGCTTTTATATAGCCGGTTGCCGGTAGTCATAGTGTACTCTCAAAAAGGCCCTACTCAGATGGTCTTGATATAACGTCCGATCGGCCACACGGCGAGGAAACGTCCAATCGCCTGGCCGATCCAATAGCCAATCATCGCGAGAGTCCCACCGAACAGTAACGAGACGTACTGCGTTTCGCCGAGGAAGCTGCGCAAGGCGCCGCGCTCGATGTGACGGAGATATTCGGGAGTTTGCGAACGGATATAGGCAATTCCCTGAACGTCCGACACGGTCAGGATGTGGTGCATGAACTGCACCGGCTGCAGGAACGGAGCGAGCGGTATGTAGTTGAAAGCCCATACCATGATGGCCCAGATCGGACCGCCAATGAGCGAGGTGACGACGAAACTCTTCGTGCGCATCAGGAGCCAGTCGAGGATGATTGCCGCGGGCACCGTCGAAATCGGCCAGACGAAGTTCATCGGATAGGTTTCTGCGATATGCCATTGGAAATAGCGGCCGATCCAGGTCGCCAGAAAGAGGCAGACGCAGGTGTAGGTCGCGCCGGTCGGGAAGCGCCATGCGACCCACTGAATCCATTGAAGCGCCGACGGGATGATGATGGTGGCAAAGGCGGTGACCACTGGCCACCATTGCGGGTCTTTCCAATCGGTCCAGAAATCCCAGTCACCGGCGAATAGCAGCTTGGTAATGTCCGCGGCACCGGCCACGATGAAGATTGCAGTAATCCAGAAGACAGCATCCCAGGTGCGGTCGATGAAGAGGTACTTCGCATTGAGGAGTTCGCGAAGTTCGAGCCGGCGCTGCCTTTCGGCAGGCGCCATGGTTGCGGGTGTGGACGCCATGCTTTCCTCTTCTGAGACGTTCGGATTTTTCTGCGATTCGGCCGCTCTACCTTAACGCCCGGCGGCGGCGGTTTGCTCGACCGGCATTTCCTCGGTGCCGCGGGCGGCCTTTTCGATCACGAAAAGGCGCAATATGGTCTCGCCCCAGACGGCGAACATGCCGCTGGCGAGCCATCCGTAAGCTACGAATGGCCAGTGGAACGGGGTCGAGAAGAACTCCTCGGACATCCATAGGCTATGGCCCCATTCATTGAACGCCACCTGCACGAACTCGAGAACCGCAGCCGAAATCAGCAGGAAGAATGACCACGGGAAGCCCTTTTCGGGAGCGTAGACCGCGGGAATTCTGAACCGGCCATAGAGGTAGGCGCCGAGCGCAAGGACGACCGAGAGCGGGAAGAAGAAATAGAACATCGGGATGTGCGTAGGAGTGAGCGCGGTATCGCGGACCATCGTCTGATGCCATGCGCCGTCCCAATTGGGCCAGAAACTGGCCTCGATGTAGAGTGAAAGGCTGGTTGCGCCGATGATGCTCCAAAGGATAGCGATGCGGCGGACTTCCTCACGCGGCGGGATTTCTTCACGGTCAAGGGGCATCCCGGTACGGACAAGCCAGCCGAACCAGAGTCCGGCAAAGGCACCGACCGACAGCAACTCACCCCAGAAAAGGACGCGATAATGAAGGGTGAAATCACGGCTCGTCGAATTCAGCCCGGCGGTAAACGCGAATTTGTAATCCCACACCCAAAGGAAAAGATTTGCGGCAAAAAGAATCGCGCACGACCAATACAAAGTTCGCCATGCGCCATGCCAATCAGTGGGCCCCCAACTATCGTTAGCCTGCGCTCCAGACGTCGAATTCATAGCGGCCAGCTCCTATCCACGAAACTTGCAATAACTGTTGGGGTATAACTCCATCAGCGCTTATCGTCAATGGCAACCGAACTGATGGTCCGCGAGCGGGCCTAGAGGGCTTCCCTCGCGCAATTCAAGGGCGATGTAAATTCGAGATTCGGCTTGGGTTTTAGCGACGTGAGCAATTAAGACCATAATAGCATGAATTAGATTGTATTATCATTTAATTTCACTTCTAGTTTATGAATTACATACATAATCCATAATAGACATATAATTCATTCCATTAAGACTTATTTTCAACTATATTCGTGGCTAGACACATTCAACCCATGTTGTTGAATGATTGGAGGCGAGGGTAACCTTGAATTCTCATACTGACTTTGAAGTCGCGAAACTGCTCGCCGGCTGCGAATATTTTAGCGAAGTTCTCTTATCTTCGGCGAGACTTAAAAAAGCGTACGAGCTGGTCCAGCGAGTCGCACCATACAATGCCACAGTCCTGATCAACGGTGAATCCGGGACGGGCAAGGAACTGATCGCGCGGACTCTTCATCGTCTGGGACCAACCTCACAGGGGCCGTTTGTCGCCCTCAACAGTGCTAACCTGGTCGGACCATTGGCCGAATCGCAGCTTTTTGGGCATGTTCGTGGAGCATTTACGGATGCTCGCGAAAATTCACTTGGCTACTTTCGCGCGGCCCAGGGCGGGACGCTGTTCCTTGATGAAATCGGTGAGTTACCGCTGGAACTACAACCGAAAATTCTGCGGGCGGTCGAGAATCGAGAGGTGCAGGCGGTCGGGGCGTACCAAGCGTCACCGGTGGACCTGAGGCTGGTGGTGGCAACCAACCGCAATCTGCGATCGATGGTGGCGGAACGAACGTTCCGCGAAGACCTGTTGTACCGGCTCAATGCGATTTCGATCACCGCGCCACCCTTGCGCGAATGTCAAGACGGCATTGGCTCGCTCGCGGCGCACTTTATCCAAACGCATAGTCGGCAGTCAGGCAAGGAAATAACCCACATTTCGTCGAACGCGCTCGCGATCCTACGGACCCACGAATGGCCCGGCAACGTGCGCGAGTTGAGCCACGCGATTCAGAGCGCCGTGCTGATGACGGAAGATACCCGGATCGATGCGCACGATTTACCGCCGGACCTGGTGGGCGGGGATAGCTCGATCGACGATGAAGCGGGATTCGCGCGCGATCGTCGGGCGACCACGCCGCTTGTCGATCGCGCGGCGGGCGCGTCCGCAATGGGCGCGACCGAACTCGCAACGATGACCCGCGATGCGCTGCTCCATTCGCTGGAGAGCACGCGCGGAAATCGTCAACAAGCGGCGAAGATATTGGGCATTTCGCGGCAGAAGCTCTATCGGATGATCGCACGGTACGACCTCGCCGAGGTCGGCCGCCTGTCCTAGTCTCCAAGTCTCCCACATCAAAACCCGTACAAGTTTGCGATCGCGGCATATTGCCCGCGGCACGTCCGAACTGTCCGCAGGCGGACGTTCGAATCCGGACGAGATTCTGACGCTGCGCACAGTGAGTCGCTTTGCATGGCGAAAGAGTGAACAATCCAATCAAAAGTAATCTGGTCTCTGTTTTGCTCTAATATTCAGTCAGTAACACTATAAAAAACTATAAAGGAGAATATAGATAATATGAACACTCAATTAAATGCCCATAACTCACGACGCTGGTTCCGAAATCATCTCCTTTCGATGAAACGCGGATGGTCCCGCGGGGTGGCAATTTTCGAGATGACCGTGCTCACGCTGACCGCAAGCACGATCCTGCTGCTGCTGGCGCAGGGCACCTTACTCTTCACGCGCGCCTCGGCAGTCAAAAGCCTGGCTCATATCGGTTCGCAATATGCAGCCGCTAATCCGGGGATCGATATCCCGACGATCAAGAACTTCATTTTGCAAAGCGCGCACGGGGCGATCGATGTGAACAACGGATCGTCGTTGACGATCACGGTTGATCCCTCGACCACGCCGCGCCGTCTCGGCACGCCGGTCACAGTCACGATTGCGTATTCATACGATCAGGGCCAGAACTTCGGAGCGACGACGCTTGGGTTCGGCTTTCCAAGCACTTTAACCAGCAGTGACACCGGGGCAACCCAGTAGTCAGTCGCCGAATTACACAGACAATTAACTATCGCAAGGAGATCAATATGTTATCCGAATTCATGGCAATTATCGGAACGCTTTCGCCTTCGGCGATCTACTCAGAGTTGCGGGCATTGGGAGTCCCTGAGAACCGCTCGGTGATCGCAAGTGAGCGAGGAGTGGGCACCGATTCGAAGAAGCACTCGGTCAAGTTGTGGACGATTCGGGATTGCCAGATGGAACTCTTGACGGAGGGCGTGATGCACGCTTTCGAGGCGAGTGTTACACCCTATGCACCCGCTCCAAAGTCGTCGAGCTACCCACCGAGCCGCGGCCTTGAACAAGACCAATACCGTTGGACGGATAACGCGAGCGTCGCGTCGCAGCTGCTGAGGACGTTGGAGCGCCGCCCTGACATGCTACCGGGAGGCGCCCCTGAGATTTATCGCGGCGGGCCGCAAATCGAGGATGGCCCCGAGAAGACGCTTTCCTATTTCGGACGCGCGCCGCGTTCCGAAAATCAGACGGTGATTCAATAACCCGTCAGGGAGATGAGGAGGATATTTCGATGTCATTCGATACCTATAAGGCTTTAGGAAAAATAACCCGCGCGGGTATTCGCAAGGGGCAGGCGCTGATCGTAGTGATCGCGGCGATACCCGCAATCCTCGGTGCAATGACGCTGGTGATAGACATTGGCAATGCCTATTTCAACACGCTCGAAATCCAGACGGCCAGCGATAGTGCAGTGTTGGCGGGAGGGTTGTATCTGCCGTCTTACCCAGACCAGGCAATTTCGTTCGCGCGGCAATATGCAAACACCAACGGTCTGACCAATAGCGAGATAACTTCGATCGCAGTTACGCCGGACAATAAAACAGTTACTCTTTCGGTTTCGCGGTCGTTGCCCTGTTACCTCTGCACGATACTCGGCGAATCCACCGTACACGCGCAGGTTACCGGCGGCGGCACCAGCACGGGCAGCGGGTTGCGAGCGACTGCAACCTCCGGAATAGTGCCGATTCGCGCGGCGGCAGGAATAGTTCCGATCGGAGTGGACTATCGCACGGCGTTGAACTACGGGCAGCAGGTAGTACTCAAACAGGGGCAGGTCGGCCCAGGCAATTGGGGACCATTGGCGCTCGGCGGCAGCGGCGGGAATGTTTACCGCACGAACGTCCAGAATGGGTACAGCGGCGTAGTCACTATCGGCAATATGTTGAACACGGAGACCGGCAACGTGGTCGGTCCGACCAGCCAAGCGTTCACCTTCCGCCTCAATGCCGGGCTGACGGGCTATCCATCGGGGACGTTTCTGACTCACGACCTCAACGACCCGCGTGTCATGTTGATCCCATTGGTGGATTTCAGCGGGATTAACGGTAGCGCCCAGGTGCCGCTCAAGGGCTTCGCGATGATGTGGACGGTGTCAGAAGATCAGCAGGGCAACATTACTTGCTACTTCATTCAGCAATCAATTCCGCAAGGCGTACCGGACGCGACCGCAATGAGTGCAGGCGCGACGACTCCAATCCTCCTGCAATAGATTGCGGTGAAGGACCTCGACACAGGCAGCCCGATCCGGTGAGGATCGGACTGCCGGCGCATTGTTACGATGCGCGCCGAGTGGAGTAAGCAAAAAGCGCGGATCGGCGCTATCAGGCGGCCTTGGAGATGGCCTTGCCCGGCGTGAGCTGGCACTCGATAAATTTTCCGCCCTTCATCACGACGTCAAGATTGGCGCGATCCTGGAGCACGGTGATGTCCTTCACCGGGTCGCCGTTGACGATGAGCAAATCGGCCAGCTTGCCGGCTTCGATAGTGCCAAGGTCGTCCGCCATGCCAAGCAACTCGGCGCCGTTACGGGTCGCCCAGCCGATCACGTCGAGCGCCGGAATTCCCGCGCCCTTAACATAGGCTTCCAATTCTTTCGCATAGTCGCCGTGGGGCATCGCGGAGGTCCCGAAATCGTCGCCGATGAGCAGCTTGACGCCGGCCGCGTGAGCCTTGGGAATCATCCGGTACGATTGCTCGAGTCCGCGCTCCATCTCGTCCACGCCGGGAAACGCGGCCTTGCCGGTGCGTCGCTTCTGTTCAACCATCAGGTACGGGAAGTAGAGGCTCGGCGTGACGAACGTCCCTTGTTGGGCGAGGCGCTCGACGCATTCGTCGTCCATCATGTCGCAATGGTCGATGACGTCGAGTTTAGCGTCGAGGCCGGCGAGAATGCCGCGCTTCGAAATAATATGGCCCCGAATTTTCTTGCCCCGCTCGTGCGCGGTGTCGGAGGCCGCCTTCATTTCCTCGGGCGTCATTGTCATTACGTCGGCGGGCCACGCCAGCCCATGTCCACCGGTTGGGTAGAGCTTGATAATATCGACGCCCTGCTTGATTTCGTCGCGCACGGCTTTGCGGAACTCGTCGGGACCGTCGCAGATAAGGGCGAGTCCCTCCATCTGGAGCTTCCACCAGCTCGGATGAAAATCGACCGAATCGCCCGTGGTGACGACGTCGCGGCCGCCGGCCATGAAATGCGGTCCGGGGATCATGCCTTGATTGATCGCGCGCTTCAGCGTGACGTCGATATTGTGCAAGGTGCCCGCGCCGACCGCGCCAGTGAAGCCGCTGCGCAGGAGCAACTCGGCATTTTTCGCGGCGATCAAGGTGAGCATCGTCGGCGGATGTTTCATGTCTAGATCGAGAAGGTTGCCGATATTGTCGTAGGCGACATGGTAGTGGCACTGCACCATGCCTGGCATGAGCGAACGCCCGGCGAGGTCGTAAACGACGTCGTGGGCGGACGGCTTGGGCGCGTCGCCGTTCGTCGCGACCGCGGCGATTCGCTGGTCTTCGACGACCACGGTCGCATTTTTCTTTGGTGCGCTGCGGCCGTCGATCAGGTTGGCGCGGCGAAAGAAGGTTCGTCCCATAGCAGTCACCCTCCGGGTCCGTGGGCATTGCGAGTAGCGAATTTCCTTATCCGGCAATCGCGGCGTGAATGTCAAACATTGGCGATACGCATCGTGCAAATGGCGCCGTAATGCGATATACGGCATCCTCAGAAGCTGATTCGGCCGTGCGGTCGTGGGCCGTGTTGAGCGGAGGCGACAACTGCCGTCAAAATCGTCGCGCGCGATCGCGCGGTCGGCGCAACCAAGGAGTATCGCGATGCCAATTGCCGAAAACAAAGGAACCAAGATTTTCTACGACACCTACGGACAGGGTACGCCGATCGTGTTTCTGCATCCGTGGACCACGAACGGCTACATCTGGTACTACCAGACCTTCCCGTTCGCGCTGACTAATCAGGTCATCGTGATCGACCATCGCGGACACGGCCGTTCGGACAAGCCGAAGACTGGCTATTCGATCCACGAGCATGCGAGCGACGTTACCGCGGTGCTCGACGCGGCAAAAGTGGACAAGGCCGTGCTCGTCGGCAATTCGATCGGCGGTATGATAGCGATGCAGTTCAATCTCGATCATCCGGATCGCGTCATCGGTAACCTGATCCTGAGTTCCGGAACTGGACTCGGCGAAGCGATGCCGAAGGAGGCCGCGGCGGCCTTCAAGAACGACTTCGCCGGAACTTTCGGCGCGCTGCTCGAGGGCGCGGTCTCCGCGAAGACGAAGCGAGAGCGTCCCGAGATTTTGCAGGTGATGAAAGCCCACGCGACGGTCGAATCGAATTTTCCGCGGCACGTGTTCGACGCGTCGATGGCGGATCCCAACGGGGTCTTCGGCTGGAATATCAAGAGCAAGCTGTCGAGCATTCGCAAGCCGACAATTGTGGTTGCGGGAGAGGAAGATAACGCCACGACGGTGGCCGCCAACAAGTTTCTCGCCGACAATATCCCGGGCGCGAAACTCAGCGTGGTCAAGGACGTCGGGCATTTCCATCAGCTGGAAAAACCGCAGGAGTTCAACGCGGCGCTGAAGGAATTCGTCGGGACACTACGCTAGAGAACGCCACGGCGAAAAGCGCGCCCTGCTCTACTGGGACCGTTGTTTGAGATCGAGGTGACGGCGGGACCTGCAATCGTCAGGTCTCGCCGTTCTATTTGAGCGTTATTTCGCCCAGCCCTTTTCGTACGGCGCGGCCATCCGGCCGATCGCGCGCAGATGCTGGAACTTCCACTCGCCGTTGACCTTTACATAATCGTCTTCGTAGCGCGCCGCGAGCCAGATGGCGCGATTGCCCTTGCGAAACGTGAACGGCCCCATGAAATACCAGCTGCCCTTGGCGCGATTGCCGTTCACCTCGATAATCGGGTTCATCACGTTGTGCTGCGAGAAGCTGATTCGTTCCTTGAAGCTCTGGAACAGCGCGCGAATCGCCGCGTGTCCAGCGTGGCGTCCGACGTCTGCGCCTTCCCAGATGCCGTCTTCGGCGAATAGCGTAGTGATCTGGTCGGGATTGTGATCGTCGTCGCATACCGCGCAATAACGCGCCTTCAACTGCTTGATCGCTTCTATGTCCTCGCAAATCGTAATCCGCTTTTCGAGTTCCGCGATATCCATAAAGTATTCTCCGTTGGCTCCGGTGATTGCTGTCGAAATTGGTGAGGTGACTCCGTTTCCTGGTCACACGCGAATGCAGACCTTGCCGAAATGCGTACCGCTCTCGAGATGACGATAGGCGGCGGGAGCTTCCGCGAAGGGGAACGTACGATCGATAACGGGACGTAGTTTCGCGGCCGCGATAGCGCGATTCATCGCCTCGAACATATCCCGTGACCCGACTAATATTCCCTGAAAACGAACGTTCTTCATCAGGACCAGCAACGGGTTGAACTGGCCGCTGAAACCGGTCAGCAAGCCGATCAAGCTGATCGATCCGCCCAGCCGAATCGCTTTGAAGGAATTTTCGAGCGTCCCCGCTCCACCTACCTCAACGATGTGATCGACGCCGCGATTGGCGGTAAGTTCCAGCGCGCGCTTGCCCCATTCGGGCGTGGTCCGATAGTTGATGACCTCCGTAGCGCCCAACTCGCGCAGGCGTTCGAGCTTGGCGTCGCTGCTCGAAGTTGCGATTACACGAGCGCCGGTCATTTGCGCGAATTGCAGCGCAAAAATCGACACGCCGCCAGTACCCATGACCAGGACGGTATCGCCCGCCTTGAGTTCGGCCACATGGACGAGAGCGTTCCACGAGGTGACGGCCGCGCATGGCAGCGTGGCGGCTTCTTCATACGAAAGGTGATCGGGAAAATGCACCAGGCCATTCTGGTCGAGCATGACGTATTCCGCGAGGACGCCATCGAGATCGCCGCCCAGCGCGGTCGGCTGGCCGCGGCCGACATCGCCGCCCAGCCAACTCTGCGTGAAGATCGGCGCGACGCGATCGCCGACCTGCACGCGCGTAACGCCGGGACCGATTTCGACGACCTCGCCGGCGCCGTCGGAAACCGGAATAACCGGTTTCTCGCGCTTGCCCATCGTACTTTTGGCGATGATCAGGTCGCGGTAGTTAAGCGACATCGCGTGCATCCGCACGACCACCTGGCCGTGGCCGGGTTTCGGCATCGCCCGATCGACCATCGTGAGCGCGTCGATGCCGGTGTTCTTGCCAAGTTCAAATGCCTTCATGTTGTCCTCATTGCGCGCGTCGGCCGGCGCGATTGGCCATTGCTCATCTATCAGTTCCGTATACTGAGCGGAGGCGCACAGTACCAGAGTTGAGCGGCGGTCGTGCTCCGCCCAATGTTTTCGTCACAATAAGATTTGCTGTCCGGCCGGCGTCAAGATGCCGGTTGTGCGTATTTGTGCGGTCGCGCTATACGGCACTTCCCTCGATCGGCGATCGAGAGTGGCCGACCTTGGCCGCGAGGAGGAGCCCTGTCTAGCTTGAGGTCGCCATGCGAGACATCATTTTCGTATCGTTAACCCGCAATATGATCAGACGGTCCAAATGTCTGCCGGAAGCTTGACACAAGCGCAACCTGCGCCTCCCCACACGCCGGCGACGCACAAGTGGCTGGTTGCGATCGCCGTGATGCTCGGGACTACGCTCGAAGTGCTCGACACGTCGATCGTCAACGTCGCTCTGCCGCATATGCAGGGAACGTTCTCGGCGAGCGTCGATGAGATCGCGTGGGTGCTGACCAGCTACCTGGTCGCGAATGGCGTCATGATTCCGATGACCGGCTGGATTTCCTCGCGCTTCGGGCGCAAGCGTTATTTCCTCTTTTCGGTCTTCGTCTTTGTTTGTGCGTCGGCGTTTTGTGGCGCGGCACGATCGCTCGGGCAAATGGTCACGTTCCGCCTACTGCAGGGAGCGGCAGGCGCGGCGATGATCCCGTCTTCGCAAGCGATCCTGATGGAAACTTTCCCGCCCCAAGAACAACAGATGGGGATGGCGGTCTGGGGAATGGGTTTGATGGTCGCGCCGATTCTCGGGCCGACGCTTGGCGGCTGGATCACCGACAACTGGAACTGGCGCTGGAATTTCTATATCAATCTGCCGCTCGGGGCGATCGCGTTTTTCATGGTGACACTATTCGTCCACGATCCCCCATACATGCGCGAACGGCGCGCGCGCGGCGGCCACGTTGACTATTTCGGGATGCTCGCCCTGGTGATCAGTCTCGGCCTGTTGCAGATCGTTCTCGATCGCGGTCAACGCGCCGATTGGTTTGCGGCGCCGTGGGTGGTCGTCGCGACCGCCATCTCATTGGTGTCGTTCGTCGCGCTTACATACCGGGAGTTGCACTTCAGCGAACCCATCATCGATCTCAGAATCCTCAAGCAACGATCCTTCACGATCGCGGTGATAGTCATAATCGGGATGAGCTTCGTGCTGTTCGGCAGCCTCCTGCTCAACCCGGTTTTCCTGCAGGAATTGATGGGTTACAACGCCTGGAGGGCGGGTCTCGTGCAGGCGCCGCGCGGACTCGGATCGATGACTTCGATGATGATGATCGGACAACTGGCGCGCACCCGAATCGATACGCGCAAGTTTATCGGCATCGGATTCACGCTGGTTTCATTTTCACTTTGGGCGATGTCAGGCTGGAATCTGCAAGTGAGCACGTGGGCGGTGGTTTGGCCGAACGTGATCATGGGATTAGGACTCGGCATGATTTTCCCGACCGCATCGGCGGCGGCATTGTCCGGCGTCTCGCGCGAGCGGATGGGTTACGCATCGAGCCTCTTCAATATGATGCGCAACACCGGGGCCGCGATGGGCATTGCGTACATGACCAATGTACTAATCAGCCAGCAACAGATTCATCAATCACACCTGGTTGAACACCTATCAGTCTTCGATGCGTGGAAGCTAAGTAACCTGGGCCAGGCGCGGGTCGGCGCGCCTGCGTTTCATTTTCTGCCGCAAATCATCTCCGGGCAAAAGCAAGGTTTGGGCATGGTCTATGGCGCTATCCAGGCGCAGTCCGCAATGCTTTCGTTCAATGACATTTACCGGTTCCTTACGGTTCTGATGATGGCTGCTGATTCCATCGTTTCTTTTGCTGCGGCGCGGCAGTACGTCAGGGGGCGGGGCGGGTCACTGAGCTCGCGCCATTCGATTTCCGCCAAATGATCCGCAAGGACGGCCTGCTGCAGCGCCAGATGCTGCGTTTTCGCTCGGCTTTACGCGGCCCTCGAACTCGACTAACAAGGGAGTCTGCATGACCGCGATCGGTCTGGCGCGGATCAATTCACCAAGGAGTGAAAGCTTATGAGCACGGTTACCAACAAACCGATAATCTCCGCGGATTCCCACATCATGGAACCGCCGGACACTTACCTCGCACACATCGACAAGAAATATAAGGACACCGCACCGCGCGTCGTCTGGGACGAAAATCGCGGCGACACTTACGTCATCGATGGAATGAAGGACACGATTCCGATGGGCCTCGTTGCGGCCGCCGGCCGCAAAGCGGAAGAACTGGCGGGACTTGCCGCGCGCGCGAAATTCGAAGATCTCCATCGCGGCGGATGGGATCCCGAAGCGCGGATGGGCGACCAGGATCGCGATGGCGTCGCAGCCGAAGTGATTTATCCGAGCGTCGGCATGATCCTGTGCAACCATCCCGATCCCGATTACAAGAAGGCCTGCTTCGACGCCTATAACATTTGGATCGCCGAATATTGCCGTCCGCATCCGGACCGTTTGATCGGTCTCGGACAAACCGCGATGCGCTCGCCGGAGGAAGGCATCAAGGATCTCGATCGCATCAAGTCGCATGGGGCTGCGCGGCGTGATGATGCCCGGCTTTCCCGGTCAAAGAAGATTACGACAGCCCAATCTACGACGATTTCTGGCAAGCGGCGATCGAGAAAGAAGATGACGCTCAGCTACCACATTCTGACCTCGAACGAAGGCATCGCGCGCGCGCCGCGCGGACCGAGAATCAATTCCTTCATGTCGATCATCCGCGGCAATCAGGACATCATCGGCACCTTCATTTTCAGCGGTGTGTTCGAGCGCAATCCCAAGCTCAAGATCGTCTGCGTCGAGGCCGACGCCGGTTGGGCGCCGCATTTCATGTATCGCATGGATCACGCCTTCGAGCGCCATCGGTACTGGATGACCACGGGCAAGCTCTCGAAGATGCCGAGTGAGTATTTTCGCGAAAACGTCTACATGACATTTCAGGACGACTGGGTCGCCTTCCAGATGAAGGACATGTGCAATCCGCATCGCCTGATGTGGGCCAACGATTTCCCGCATAGCGACTCGACCTGGCCGCGTTCGCAGGAGTTGCTCACGAAACACACCGCCGGACTGAGCACTGAGGAGAAGGGCTGGCTCCTGCACGATAACGTCGCGGAGCTGTACGGACTTTAAAGGATTGGGAGCGCGCGTCGCTCCGTCGAGGAAGGAGTTGATCGAGATGGCCGAAGTCAAGGATTTCACCGAGGTTCTGAAGGGATTGCCCAAGAATTGGGGCCGTTGGGGCGCGAACGATGAGATCGGAAGCCTCAACTTTCTGACCAGCGCGGAGGTTTTGCGCGGCGTGAAGGCGGTCCAGCAGGGCAAAGTCTTCATGCTTGGTGTGCCCGTCGCGCGTCCCGAGGGCGATCCGCTTCATCCGATTCGGGCGCAACCGATCCATACGATGACGGCCGACGAAGGCTTCTTCATCAGCGGACGCATCAAGCCGTTTCCGGGCGGCCTCAAATACTCAGACGATGTAGTGACTATGTTCCCGCAGGGCACTACTCAGTACGACGCCCTCGGTCACGCGTGGTACGGCGACAAGCTATACAACGGCTTCGATCCGAAGACCACGATCGGCGGCCTGCAGAAGTGCTCGATTCAACCGATCGCCGAACACGGAGTAATCGGACGCGGCGTGCTGATCGATGCGGCGCGTTACAAGGGCAAGCAGCATCTCGATCGCGACGAGGGCTTCACCCTCGACGATCTGCTGGGCGCGGCGAAGAAGCAGGGCGTCACGATCGAGAAGCACGACATCATCGTATTGCACACCGGATGGCTCGATCGCTTCTACCAGGAAGGGCAAAAGGCGCTTTTCCCCGAGGGTCAAGTGTTCGACGAGCCGGGTCTCCAATACAGCAAGGAGCTGGTGCAGTGGTGGTACGAGATGGAAATTCCATCGATCACCGCCGACACGATCGGATGTGAACAGGGCCTCAACAAGGAAACTGGCGGCTTGGGTATCCTCCATTCCGCGCTGCTATGCAATCTCGGCGTAATCTTCAATGAGATTGTGTGGCTTAAGGATTTGGCAGCGGATTGCGCCAAGGACGGGCAGTACAGTTTTCTGTTTGCCGGTGCTCCGTTGAAACTGGTCTATGGATGCGGATCGGCGGTGAATCCCATCGCGATCAAATAGTCCGCGCGATCGCGATTGAGTTCGCGTCGGCTCAAGCAGTGAATAAATGAATGGGCGGTCGATACTCATCGACCGCCCATCTCGTTCGGCGGCGAACCAGGAGCCAACTGAAAGCTAGCCGGAGCTGCGCACGAGCGCCTCGATAGCCTCGGCGCCGTACCCTAGTTCGCGCAAGATCTCACGGGTGTGCTGGCCGACCTCGGGTGCGGCAGTTGGCTTACGTTTCTCCACTCCTGACACAAATACGGGACTGTTCACGGTCTCAAGCACACCGACCCCCGGATACTCCATATTGACGAAGGCTTGTGCGGCTCGCATCTGCGGATCTTTCACCACATCATCAAGTTTCGGCAGTGGCGCCCATTTGACGTCGTTGGCTTTGAAGATCGGACGCCATTCCGCGAGGTCGCGTGTTTCGAACTGAGACTGCAAGATTGCGTAAAGTGCGGCAGCATTCTCGGCGCGTGCTTCGTTGGTCGCAAAGAGATCGCCGCTGGCCAGTTCGGGTTGGCTAAACGCGCGACATAGGCGTGGAAACTCGTTGTCGGGATCGATTTGCACGAGCAGGAACAGCTTGGCGTCGCGGCTCAGATAAGCTGCGGTCAACGGATTCGGCGGATGCTTGCCCTCGCCGCGAACCGGGAACGAGGCGTTGCAGAACTTTGCCTGGATATCACAGGCGTTGGCCCACGCTCCGCTCGCGAGCAACGAGGTTGTCACACGCGATCCGCGACCAGTGCGCTCGCGTTGATACAAACCCAACATGATGGCGCCAAACATCGACATCGATGTCGGATGATCGCCCATACCCGGCCGTGGAGCTCCAGGCGTCCCGTCGGCGCCGGTCACGCTCATCATCAGGCCCGACCGGGCCCAATAAGCGAGCGCATCGAATGCAGGATCGTCGGCGTCGTCACCCGCGTCGCCATAGCCCGTGAGGTGGGCGTAGATAAGTTTTTCGTTGATCGCCGAAAGGTCTTCCCAGTCCAGGCGAAATTTCTTCAGAAGGGGCCGCTGGTAGTTGGTCAGAAAGACATCGGCGGTGCGCACCAACCGAATCATCGCTTCGCGTCCGGCCGGATCGTCAAGGTTCAGGGCAACGCTCTTCTTGTTTCGGTTGGTGAGCGCCCAACACCAGTCAATTTCGGAATGTGCCGTTCCCGGCAATTTCGAGAAAAGTCTGCCACAGGTCGCCTCCGCCGGGGCGCTCGATCTTGATCACATCGGCGCCGAAATCTGACATGACGGTGGCGGCGGCCGGTCCCGCCACATAGGTGCCACAATCGATTACGCGGATTCCGGAAAGCAGATTTCGTTCAGCCATTCGATGCGCTCCTTCAAATCGGTTGGGTGATAGATCGTTTAATATACGCGATGGTCGTCTGCAACGTTCTGTTAATCAATCGGTAACTGACGGGGGGCGGAATTTCCGGTGGCAGGCTGTATAACGCGCTGCGTAATTCGTTATTGGGGCGAAGGTATTGAATCCGCGGCGGAACGCCCCGATCATCGGGAGCACACAGATCCCCGCAACATTGAAATCGCCTGAGGTGCGTCACATGTCGGCTCAAAGGCTAGTGCTCAATTTCCCAACGACGCGAATCGTGTGGATGGTTAAGGCCCTGTGGGTCATAGCGATAGTCGCTACGATCAGCGCAATCTCGGCCAATGCGCAGTCTCGATCGATCGAAGAGCGGGTTGGCTCTCCCGCAGGACCGCCAAGGTTGCCTCAGTTAAATACTGCGGCAACCGAAGCAAACGGTCGTCCCCGGTCATCGTTGGCCAGCACCGAGAATCTCGATCTAAATCGGCCGCTACCCGGCCTGCCGACGAGTTACAAGATTACCTTCCGCGAGTTCATGGAGTACCTGCAAAATTCGAATATCAGTCTTGCCGGGCAGCGTTTCAACATTGCAATTGCGCAGGCGCAATTGAAGGCGGCGCGAATTTATCCCGATCCGACCTTTCAGTCGGGCTATGCCGGCGACGTTTCAGGTGAGAAGCAAGCCAGCAATTATTCGGGACAACTGAGTGAGACGATCCTGCTCGGCGGCAAAATAGGGGCGCGCACAGCGGTCGCGAGCAATGCGCTGGCGGTGAACCGCGCTCAGGTCGCCGATTTCCTGCGCAACCTGAGGGCGCAAGCGGCAAATACATTTATCGATGGCCTTACGGAATTGCTTGTTCTGCAACGTAAATCGCTGGCCTTAACGAGAGCGCAGCAATTGGTCGAAGTGAACTCGAAGATGTTCCAAAGAAATAAGGTTAGTGAGGATGATGTGTTACGCGCGAGGATTGCGGCACTCGAGGCTGAAAATGATTTGGTAGGATCAGTTTCCACGTTGCATCAGACGCTGGCCAATATGTCCCTTTTGCTAGGCAGTCAGCAGCGCGACGGACTTCTGCGTCCCGAGGGTAATCTCGATATCCCGCAGCGGACCTTTACGCTCGATGATTTGATTGCGCGGGCGGTATCAACACGCGCAGATGTCATCGCGGCGGGCACCGCGCTGGAAACCGCTCGCGCTCAGTACCGGTTGGCGCAGGCGAACCGCATCCCGGATTTGACAATCGGCGGGGTATACCAACATCTGACGCGCGTGACTAATCATATTGATCCGTCACCAGCGTGGGATTCGGCGGGATTGACGCTCTCGATTCCTTTACCTTTTTCGAATTTGAACGATGGCGCCCTGCAGGCGGCCAACTACGCACAATTACAAGCTGGTGTAGCGCTTCAGGGGACCAAATTGCAGGCACAAGCTGACGTCCGGATAGCCTACGAACGTTACACTCTCGCGGTGGCCGCGGTAAATGATTTCGAAACCGAAATTCTGCACGACGCCGATAGTGTGTACAAGTCGAGACTTTTCAAGCTTAGGGAAGGACAGAATTCCTTGGTGGACGTGCTCAGCGCACATGCGGCGATTAACCAAATCTACATCGACTACTACAACGCTCTTAGCGAACAGGCGAAGGCGCTCGTGGCACTGGAAACCTCGGCTGGCATCTGGGATATCGATTTCTGATAAGCGCACCGATCTGTCATTTCCAGGGCGTACAGGCGTGGGGCATCAATTGAAACGACCCGATCAAGCGTTCCGACCGAATGAGCCGGCTTGGATCTTTCGACAAAGCTGACATATTTTTACGAGTGCGAGTCCGAAGGTTGAAGAGACGAGGACATGAAAAATTCAAATACGACCGGGCGAGAGACACGTAGCCTGACAATTGGGCTAACGCTAATCGCTATCATCGCGCTCGCATTCACTTCATCAGCGTCGGCGCGATGGGGTGGTGGAGGTTTTAGCGGTGGTCGTTGGGGGGGAGGTGGCGGCGGGTTCCGCAACTTTGGCGGTGATGGTTTCGGCGGCGGAAGCTTCGGCCATAGTTCATTTAGCGATAGCTCATGGCAGCATTCAGGCGGTTCGAGCGCGTGGAATCGCTCATCGAGCAGCACTAATTCATGGGAACGTCCGAGCGGCAGTACGGAATCACATCCCAACGGCCAGGCCGACTACAATGCCTACAGTGCGAACCAAACGGCCGAGCAACAATCACGGTACAACGAAGCAAATACCCTACAAGAAAATCAGGAAACGACTGACCAGCAGATGCATAATCAATCAGTTAACGCTGCTTATAATATTAATAATAACAATATATCGAGCGGTCACTATAGTGGAGGATCATACTACGGCGGGGGTTACTATGGTCCCTATGGCGGCTGCTGTAGCGATGGTGGAGCCAGTACGGGCGAGGTCCTCGGCGCGGCTGCGCTGGGTGCTGTCGGCGGAATGGCAGTGGGTTCAATGATCGCGGCTAATTCGCAGCCGCAAGCTCCGACAACAATAATCGAAAACAACGGGCCTTATGGCTATGCATCGCCACCCGCACTCGGCACATCGGTCTATTCACTACCCCCTGGCGCATACTCCACGCAGGTGAATGGAAGTACCTATTTCATATCAAATGGCATCTATTACAGGCCATTTTTTAGCGGTAATCAGGTAGTATACGTTGTGTCAGAACCTTACTGACGGCAACTATTAATCGATAACTTCTGATGCCGGGGTTTCTGACCATACTTCGTTTGGCCCACGTCTAGTGATCAATATAACCGTAAATGGACCGGGGCAGGTCGGATCAGCGTGGGCGTTCTCACCATGAATCGAGCGGCTCAAACTCATTGGGCATTTCCAGCAAAGGAGACCGCCGCCGTGCCGCGCTGTGCGCACGAGTGTGGGTTCAGATCCGTGTCCTCAGAGAACTATTTCCACAGTTCCCTCAGTGAGTTATAAGCGATCGGCAGTGAAAAGGCTGGATTCAACTCGCTCTCGAGTTCAACCATGACGACAGCGTCGCCGATAAAACCGCAGGAAGTGATTGTACCGCTCACTCGCGCGACCATCTTCCTGGTCGTAACCATGAATCCAGGGGAAGGCAGTCGCGTTCGGGTGCAATCGTTGTGTGCAGATCTGCCCAAGCTGTTGCGTGCAGTAGGATTTCGCGACCTCGAGGGGAAACTCTCGTGCGTGATGGGCGTCGGATCCGACGCTTGGGACCGGTTGTTTGGCCTGCCACGACCGCTCGAGCTTCATCCGTTCGCGGAAATCCGGGCGGGGACGCGACACGCGGTCTCCACAGCCGGCGACATTCTTTTCCACATACGCGCCGAGCGGCAGGACCTCTGCTTTGAATTAGCGACGCAAATTATGACGAAGCTGGGAGATGCAGTTTCGCTGGCCGACGAAGTTTATGGATTCCGCTATTTCGAAGAGCGCGATCTGCTGGGATTTGTCGATGGTACGGAAAATCCGACGAACGATGAAGCGATCGAGGCCGCCTTCGTGGGCGAGGAGGATCCGGCGTTCGCCAGAGGCAGTTATGTGTTCGTTCAGAAGTATCTGCACGATATGGCGGGATGGAACGCCTTGCCGACCGAAGTGCAGGAGCGAATCATAGGTCGAACCAAACTGTCCGATATCGAACTGGACGAGGCCGTTAAGCCGACCTGCGCGCACAATGCGTTGACCACAATCGTGGAGGGCGGCAAGGAGATCAAGATACTTCGCGAAAACATGGCCTTCGGCAAGGCCGGTCAGAACGAGTTTGGCACCTACTTCATTGGTTATGCACGATCCCCACGCCCGATCGAGCAGATGCTCGAGAACATGTTCGTTGGGCGTCCGCCGGGAAATTACGATCGGTTGCTCGATTTCAGCCGCGCGATCACCGGGAGCCTGTACTTCGCGCCTTCGCTTTCCTTTCTCGAATCCGTGACCGGAGATGTGCCCACGACTAATGACACTGCAGACCCTGAGATCGATTCCTCACTACCAGCAACCCCGGCCAGCGACGGTTCGCTAGGCATCGGCTCGCTCAAAGGAGAACCTCGACGTGAATAATCTGCATCGCGAACTCGCACCAATCTCCGAGAGTGCCTGGGCCCAAATCGAGGAGGAGGCCTCACGCACTTTGAAGCGCTATCTTGCGGGAAGACGTGTGGTTGAGATGAAAGGTCCGGCCGGAGTGAGTCTTGCGGCGGTTGGCACCGGCCATCTGCGCAATGTCGCGCCGCCCGGTGACGGCATCGTCGCACGACAGCGCGAAGTGAAGCCACTGGTGGAGTTGCGGGTGCCATTCGAGTTGGAGCGCCAGGCGATCGATGACGTCGAGCGCGGCTCAAACGACTCGGACTGGCAACCACTGAAGGATGCCGCCAAACGAACCGCGTTCGCCGAAGACAAAGCCATCTTCGAAGGCTACAATGCTGCCGGGATTGTCGGCATCGGCGCGGGAACGAGCAACCCGGTCAAACCTCTGCCGTCCGACGTTCTCAAATACCCTGATGCAATCGCGGAAGCCCTGAGCCAATTGCGCCTTGCTGGGGTTAATGGTCCCTATTCGATACTGCTCGGAGCCGACGCCTACACCGCGCTAAGCGAAACGAGTGATCATGGTTATCCCGTAATCCAGCACATCCAACGCCTCGTTAGTGAAGAGCTTATCTGGGCGCCCGCGATTGCAGGCGCATTTGTCCTAACGACTCGCGGCGGCGACTTTGAGCTGCACCTCGGCCAAGATATTTCGATCGGTTATTCGGACCACTCAGATAAGACCGTCAGCCTGTATTTCCAGGAGACCTTCACCTTTATTCTCCAGACGGCAGAGGCCGCGATCGTACTTACGCCGCCGGCATAGAAGTGAAGGATCACTGCGTGCGGAAAGTCTGGTCGGCGACCGCTATCCATTTAGAAGTTTCGCGAGGCTCATTGGTGAGGATCCACCGCGTATAATAGCGCGGTATCTTGAAGCAACGACTTGACAGGCATTTTTGACGGCGAGCCCGCTGCGTGAGTTGCCGCCCGCGCAAGGCCGTCATGATCGAAGACCATCAGGAGTAGTCCGCGGTCTTTGTGCTTGGCGCCTACCGCCAGTACATCCGGTGCGGGAAAGAACACTTGGATTGCGTCGCGACTGTAGTTCGTGATTATCGGCTGCAGCGCTTCGTAGGTTCCGGTCACCCCGATCCCGAGGTACGCACTACCCGCACGTCCGAGCCATATATCATAGGCCATACGCGCATCTGGCGAGGGTCGCGGATCGAACGCGGTTCCCGCGAGCCATTCCGGGACTTTTGAGGGCCCAACCTGCCAGTCAGCCGGCAGCAGCTTTAAATTCAGTGCCCGTGTCGGTGTCAGCGCGACAGGGGTCCTTTCCAGCCAACGCATAATTCGAGGACGCCAGCAGCAACGAGTCGAAGAGCGTTGTATCTGCCCTGCGTTCCGCTTCCACCCCGGTCACACGGCGATACGAATCGAGGGCTCCGAGCGCTATTTTGTATAGTGTAACGCCCCCAATTTCCTGAGGTTCGAGGGTGAAAGCCGGAAGCAGCGCGCGCAAGGAAGCCGAGTCGGCACTGTGATCAAAGACGACTATGTTTTGACATCGTGGCTCGCGAGGAAGCTCATGAGCTGCCACTGGGCATCCGGGATGTAGGCCGGCCCGCCTATGGCGTACACTATCGGCCAAGGTCGAAATCCGTCGGGCATTGATCCGATCCATCCCTCCGGCATCCGAAAATACATCCCGGTTTGCGCTTGCCACAGCATGTTGCTGGTGAATTGAACGGCGTCCGAAACAAAGAAAATGTTCTCATTCACCGGCCGCGCCCTTCCTAATGCATGGCGATGGAATCCGCCAGAAAAGACGCAATGAGTAGCCGGGAGTTATTTTTCCGCTTTGGATCGGCCCATGTCACGAGCTGAAGAATTGCTGACCATCTTAGACGGCGCGGCGGCCGCCCGACTGACTGCCCGGGCGAGACCGTCGCGATCGAAGACCATCAGAAGGAGGCCGCGGCTCTCGACGCTGGTTTCCGACGCAAATATTTTTGGCGCGGGAAAGTACACACGGGATGCGTCGCGACCAAAATTATCGATGATCGGTTTCAGTGACGTATACGACCCGGTTACACCCACACCGAGGTACGCATTACCTACCCGGCCGAGCCAAACACCGTAAGCCAGACGATCGTCGAGTGACGGTGTCGGGTCGAACGCGGTGCCCGCGAGCCATGCCGGGACTGTTGATGGACCCGTCCGCCAGTCTGCCGGCAAGAGCTTCAAATTCATTGCCCGTACCGGCGTCAGGTCGCCAGGGTCCTTACCCTCCGACGCGTACTTCCATGCCGCCGCGAGTATCGAGGAGAAAAGCGTCGTATCAGCTCGGCGCTCGGCCTCAATGCCGGTCACATCGCGATATGAAGCGAGAACTCCAGGCGATATGCGATAAAGCTCGACCCCGCCGATATCGAGAGGCTCCATAGTGAAGGGCGTGAGCAGGTCGTGCAGTGCAGCTAAATCAGGGTTGTGATCGCTAATCACTATCGTTTTGACTGCGTGGCTCGCGAGGAAGCTCATCAATTGCCATTGAGCGTCCGGTAGGTATGTCAGTCTGCTGAAGCTATCCACAATGGGCCAAGGGCGATACTCGTCGGGTACCGGTCCGATCGATCCGCCGGCAGTCCGAAAATACATCCCGGTTTGCGCCTGCCAGAGCATATTGCTGGTAAAAAACACGGTGTCGGGAAAGAAGAGAACGTTCTCGCCGGGCGCAAGATAGCGTCGATAAAGGTCGCTGGCAAAGAAAGCCGGAGTGTCAACCTGGCTGGTCCAATACCCAGCTCTAAGATTCGGCAATGAAAATATAATGATCAGTAACGCGGCAGCAAACTTGGTCCGGCGGCGGGCATGACTCTCGGCAAGCCAGAGCGAAGTGATCATCGCGATAATCAGAAAGGCGTACATGGTGAATCGCGTCGGCAACGCCTTCTCAAGAAAGGGCAGCGCCGAGAACAACTTGCCGGGAAGAGGGGATAGCCATTTTCCGCCGATGTGCAGGATCGGGCCGAGCGAGAGGACCCAGATGATAATGAGCGAGTCGACGAGGAGTTTGCCGAACGGCTCACGCCAATGGCGCCAGGCGTAAGCGCCCACGAGAACGACCAGCACGGGGCCCACATACGCGCCCGATTCGAAAATATTTCCTTGAAACCTGGCGGAGATAGCAGCGGAATGCGTTCAGACCACCAAACGCATTGACTTGTGTTGGAATCAGGAAATTAAGCGCATCGGCCGAAAACAGACTGGTGCCCCAGCTCTCGCCCTTCGGCCCAGGATAGGCGAACATGAAGTAGAGGTAAGGAAGGACCAGTAGCAGCGTCAGCGCATAGGCACCCGCAATCGGTGTGACAAGTTTCACAAGCCGGCGGCGGTCCTCGCCTGATGTGAATCCGAGCGCCAGCACGATCGCCATCACACCGAAGACCGTCAGAGTCGCGAAAATCTCGACGGACAGGAAGAACTGTACGGCGAGCGTCACGCCCATCAGGATGGCGCAGGCAGCGGGTTTGAGCGTCTGGTCAAGCCCACGCGCCGCGATATACAGGACGAGAGGAACCGGGAACACGAGCGTCATATGTGGATGGCCGCCAAGCGTCTGAGCGAGCATGTAGGACGAAAAGCCAAAGATGTATCCGCCCAGTAAAGCCGGCCAGTAGCTCCGCGAAAGGTAGCGGCACAGGATGAAAGTCGTCCACGCCGCGAGTGCCGGATTCGCGATCGACAAAATGTTGTAGGCGACAACCGGGCCAAAGGTCGTGGTGATCGGAGCCATGATCAGGCTGGCCAGCGGAATCGTCGTAGACCAGCCGAGATTCAAGCCTCCGGGTGCATAGATCGCGTGCGTGACAAAGGGATTTAGCCGATGCGCGATCGCGTAGGGCCACCAAACCAAAAACCACATGAAATCCGCTGGGTCGGAGCCTTGACCGATGTAGGAACCAGCGAAATCAGGAAACAACGAACGGGCGAAAACCAGTAGCGAAATAACGGTATAAATGAGGAGTGCGAATAGCCCAAAGCGATCGAAGGTGCGGCCGCGCGATCGAGCTGTCAGCAATTTCCACGGGCGCCGCGACCGGGAAGGCTGAAGCAGCGTTCGGCCTACTGACTCGGATTAAGGAACCACTCATAAGTGCGGCGGATACCGTCGGCGAGGTTGACGCTGGGCTGCCAGCCAAGTCCTTTGAGCCGAGAGGAATCGAGACATTTGCGCGGCATCCCATCGGGTTTCGAAGTATCCAGCTCGAAGCGGCCTTCCCACCCGACAACCTTAGCGACTAGCTTGGCAAGCTCGAAGATGGTCAATTCCTCGCCAGTGCCAACGTTAAGCGCGAGCTCGTCGCTATAGTGCTCCATCAGAAAGACGGCCGCATCGGCGAAGTCGTCGACGTACATGAACTCGCGCACTGGCTTACCGGAGCCCCAGAGCTTAACCTCGGGCTGGTGGGAGACCTTGGCCGCGTGAAGCTTGAGTATCATTGCCGCAATCACGTGGCTCGACTGGGCGTCGAAGGTGTCCCGTGGCCCATAGAGGCCAGTCGGAGTCGTCGAAATGAAATCGACTCCGTATTGGCGGCGATAAGCCTGGCAGAGCTTCAGGCCGGCGATTTTCGCGACAGCATACCATTCGTTGGTCGGTTCAAGAGGGCCGGTTAGCAATGCATCTTCGGATACCGGTTGATGAGCTAGTCGTGGGTAAACGCAAGACGAGCTGAGGAAGAGAAGCTTTTCAACACCGAACCGTCTCGCCGCTTCGATTACGTTGGTCTGGATTGCAAGATTGTCGTAGATGAATTCCGCCGGAAGGCTGGCGTTAGCGGTAATGCCGCCGACCGTGGCAGCCGCGATGAAGACGGCTTGCGGACTGTTCTCGGCAAACCAGTGGGCGACAGCCGATTGGCATCGCAGGTCCAGTTGCTCACGACCGGCGGTTTGCAAAATGGCCCCATCTTTAAGCCGACGGCAGAGCGCCGAGCCTACCATCCCGCGATGGCCGGCGACAAAAATCCGCTTGCCAGCTAGCGAGTAGAGCTTTTCAGCTTTCACTATCGACTATCCGTCGCCCGCTCGCGCGTAGATCTATATCTGGTCGAGGCCATTCGGCTCATAAACGACGACCCGGCTGCCGGAGCCCTCGATCTTGAAGTCGACTTCGATGAGGCGACTGAGTGCTTGCCGCACGGCCGGCTGCTTTGCAGGTTCGACAAAGAGCAGGACGAAGCCGCCACCGCCGGCGCCCAAGAGCTTGCCTCCGATCGCTCCCGTCGCGCGCGCGGTTTCGTAAATCTCGTCGATGGCGGGGGTCGAAATGCTGGTGGCCAATTCCCGCTTGAGCATCCAGGATTCGTGGAGTAACTCGCCGAGCTCGCGGAGGTTACGATTGGGTCCGCCGAGAATTGCGGTAGCTTCGTTGACCAGCGACATCATTCGGTGGACATGGCGAGTGTGTCGATCAAAATTGGCAATCTGTTCCGCTGCGATTTCCGATGCATACCGCGACAAACCCGAGAAAAGGAGCATGAAGTGAGACTGAAGTTCGCGGCGACGCTCGGGCCTCAGGATGACCGGCGTGACTTCGTAGCTGCCATCACAACGGAACTTAATCCGATTGAAGCCACCGTACGCTGCCCAAATTTGATCCTGCGATCCGACGTTTTCCTTGATCACTTCCTGTTCGATGTGGATGGCTTCATCGGCAAGTTCTCGAGGGCCGCGGTGGCGGCCCTCAAGCGCATGGAGAGCATGTAGCAGGCCGACTGTAAACGACGACGATGAGCCCAAACCGGAGCGCGCGGGCAGGTCACCATCGTGATGAATCTCTAGCCCTTCGCGGATGCCCATTTCGGTCAGCACCGCCCGTACTGCCGGATGCTTTATCTCGGAGATTTCCTTCACGTTCTCGATCAGGGAATAAACGATGCGGTGCTTATGGTCGAAGAAGGGCGGCAAGCGGCGCACGTTGATATAGCAATAGCGGTTGATCGCGAAGCCAAGGACACAGCCTCCGTGCTGCTGAGACCACGCCGGGTAGTCAGAACCACCACCAAAGAGCGACACGCGAAAAGGTGTGCGTGTGATGATCATGAATTGCTCACCGTGATGGTTTTCGCGGATGCCGCAGCGATATGGGCAGCAGCGCGTGTGTAGCTCTCGGGCGTTCCGATATCGAAGAAATTGGCCCGGCCGACCAGGTATGAGCGTAGCGTGCCGCCGCGCAAATGAGGCAATACGTCGCGCTCTAAGGATGAACCAGTCGCTACGGTGAGAGAGTCGAGGAGTTGCGCCGAGAGCAGGTAGACCCCGCCATTAATCAATCCGCCGGACGCCGAAGATTGGTCCTTCTCGACAAAGCGAGCGATGCTGCCGTCGGCGCGAAGCTCAACCGCGCCGTAACGTCGGGTGTCGTTGACGGCGACGCAAGAGAGGGTCGCGAGCGCACCATGCGCGGCACGATGCTCAGCAAGCATCGCCGCCAAGTCGAGGTCGAGCCAGGTGTCGCCGTTGAGTACTACCACCGGGTCGCTGCAAAGGGCAGGGCGGGCGAACGCGATGGCGCCTGCGGTCCCCAGTGGTTTAGGTTCAACTACCGGTTCAATGGCAGTGGCGATTTCGTTTCTGCAAGGTGTGTGAGCACCATCTCCGCCGATGACCGAGACTCAAAACGACTTTGCGCACGCCCTGGAGCGCAAGATAATCGAGTTGGAAATCGAGAAAAGGCCGGCCTTCGATAGGCGCGAGGACCTTCGGGAGGTTGCCCAAAACTCCAGCGAGCCGCGATCCAAGTCCGCCAGCGAGAATCAGCGCGTCGATGTCCGCAAGCGCCGATCTCATATCCGCGCCCGAATCTCGTGACTTCCGTGCTCCGGCTCAATGGGTGAAGCAGAGACACCAGACACTTCCAACAACCGGCGGCGCAGTCGGCCTCGCGCCATTTCCTCGACGTGCTGCCGCGTGTCCACGCCGAAGCGGCGCGAGACCATCTCGAGGTATCGAGGACTCGAAAAATAGGTGTGGAAGGCCTCGTCGCGGAAGCGCAGAACTTCGGCGGCGGAGACCTTCTCGGTCGGCAATGGCAGTACAGTCGTAGCTATGCTGCGAATAGCCCGACCAATTCTCGGGCAGCGCCCAGCCTTTCTCGAGCGCCTGCGTTATAGAGCGGCGACCCGGGATAGGCCATCGCCGAATAGAAATTGGCGAATTCGCAATTGAGCTTCGAGCGCGAGTTCCAGCGTCTCGCCCATGGTCTTAAGGTCGTCGTCGGGCAGGCCGAAGATATAGTTGCCGATAACATTGATGTCGGCCGCTTGAATCTCGCGGACGATTTCGACGATGTTCTCCGTGCGAAGCGCCTTGTCGGCGCCGTCGCGCACATAACTCGAACCGGATTCGATGCCGAGCGCCAGCCAGCGGATGCCGGCCCGCCGCAGATGATCGAGCAGGTGCGACTTGACGGTGTCGACGCGGGCGTAGGCCCAGATATTCAAATGAGGACCGAGTCCTGTGGCGATCAGGCCATCGCAGATCGCGAGCACGTGACGGTCGTTGAGCACGAACATCTCGTCGATGATCTTGAAAGTGCGCACGCCGTAAGTATCGAAGAGGTGCTTGATCTCCGCCACCACCGCTTCGGGCTTGCGCATCCGGTAGCGATTGACGCCGAACGGCGCGTTGATGCAGCAGAAGATACAGCGGTAAGGACAGCCGAGCGAAGTGTAGATCGACGCGTAGGGCTTGCGCGCTAGCGAGATCGCCGAAGCACTGCCAATTGTGCGCGCGATACCGCTCCATCGGCAGCAAGTCCCAGAC
The DNA here is from genome assembly GCA_963774705.1 of uncultured delta proteobacterium. GTDB lineage: Bacteria > Desulfobacterota > Binatia > Binatales > Binataceae > JADMIL01. The sequence continues at coordinate 21,035 of CAVZFW010000014.1, read as the reverse complement.
GTTGCCATGCAGATCGGCGTCGAGATCCTGGGTCGAGGGTGGCTTCGGGATTCTGCACCACCGATTCTCCGCGCCACCAGGCCAGTCCCGGCACAGCGGCAGAGCCTCGTCGCTCGGTGTCGGCAGTCCGGCCTCGGCGGCCGCGCGCAAGGCGTTGACCAGCGCAACGATCGTCACCGGGCCCTCGCCGTGGCAGACGAAATCAACCGGCTCCTCGCGCAGGGTGCGTTCGGGAAGCGCCGAAACGTGACCGCCGATGATCAAAATCGGAGTGCGGGGCGCGGCCCGCCGGATCGCGGCGCAGGCCTCCGTCGCGCCGATCATCATCTGAGTCGAGGCGGACGGCTGATGGCCGAAGACGACCATGCAAACCAGCTGCGGAGCGTGATTGGCCACCGCCGCGGCGACCGCGTCCGGACCGAGCTCCTCGGCTTCGCTATCGATGATCGCGATGCGGAGGCCACGGTCGCGCGCGTAGCCGGCCATCAGGCGAACCCACAACGGCGGTTCAATGGCAGTCAATTCTTCGCCCAGCGATTGATAAATCCGCGTCGCGGCCGCCCGGATTTATCAAGCACAAGATCGACCGCTCGTTGTTCCATGTTTGGTAATCCCCGATTCCGGATCGCCTCAGACGTTGCCGTAAACGGCGTTGCGTAACATGCGACAGCCCTTCACCAGCTCCGCGATACCGGCGTCGAGGGAGTATTGCGTACGAAAACCGGTCCGTTCGATCTTCTCGTTGGACACGATGTAGTCGCGTTGATCGGGGTCCTTGCCGATTGGCGCCTCGACGAAAACAAAGTGCGGCACCTGCTTCTGGATCCGCTCGCACAGTTCGCGCTTCGACAGATTGGCGTCGGAAAGACCGACATTGTACGGCTCGTTTTTCAATTCATCGAAATGGTCGAGGCCGTGGAGGAAAACGCGCGGTGACGTCGCGTACGTGGATGTAGTTGCGCTTGAAATGGCCCTCGAACAGGACGACGGCGCGATCGGTAACGGCGCGGTAAACGAAATCGTTGACGAGCAGATCGAGCCGCATGCGGGGTGACATGCCGAACACGGTTGCGAGCCGAAAGCTGATCGCATTGCCGCGATCCAAAACCGCTTTTTCGAGCTCGACCTTGTGACGTCCGTAAAGCGAGACTGGACGCATCGGCGTAGTCTCGGTGCAGATCTTGCCATGCTCGCCGATGCCGTAGCCGGAGTTGGTGATGGGCATCAGCAGGCGCTGCTCGGAGGACATCATTCGCAACATCCCAAGCGGCGCGTTCAGATTGACGGCCTCGGCCGTGAAGGGATCGCGGCTGCAGAGCGGCGCGCCGACCAGCGCCGCCAGCGGAATCACCACATCGTGTTGGGCGATAAGGCGGCGACGAGAGTTTCATCGCGGATGTCGCCGCGGACCAGGTCGAAATTGGGGTTGGCGCAAACATGGCCCAACGATGCCTGCTGGAAGAGAAAATTGTCGAGCACGGTGACCCGATGCCCGCGCGCTAGCAACTCCGGCACGAGAATCGAGCCGATGTAGCCCGCGCCGCCGGTAACCAGAATGGAAAGCGAAGAAGTCATCGTGGGGCTGTCCTTATCATCGTGATCATCGGCCTGAGCAGCATTAGCGGCACGCTTGATCGAGCACGTCACGGAGACGGTCGATCTGCGGTTCGAGGTCAATCGGAGCATTGCCGACAAAGAAGCCGGGATCGTGAGCGACCAAGGCGTTCTTGATTTCGCCGACCGTAGTGTAGTCGTAATAGCTAATAACATCATGGCGCAAGATGCAGCCACCGGTAATCATGCGATAGCCGATATCGGCGTGCTTCAAAGCCGCTGGTCACGCGCGCCCGGTCGTACGCTGCCGCCGGATTGAGCACAATCGTAAACGCAAAACTCGAACTTCGCCGTTCTCACGCTGGATGATGAAGCGCTCGTCCGCGGCGAACAGTTTGAGAAAATGCGCCATATTTCGCCGGCGTCGCGCGGTGAAGTCCGGCAGCTTCTTCAGCTGCTCGAGGCCAATCGCGCCCTGCAATTCCATCGGGCGCACGTTATAGCCGGGCAGGATGAAGCGGTACGATTCGAAGCAATCGTCCTCATGCGGCTCGAACAGCGGCGAGCCGGGCGGAAGATCGCGTGTCCAGCCATGCGCGCGCAGTGAACGCAGAAGGTGGTATTCCTCTTCATCGTTGGTGAGCACCATGCCGCCTTCACCGGTCGAAATATGATGTGAGAAGAAGAGGCTGAAGGTTCCGATGTCACCGAAGGTTCCGGTCTTGCGGCCGTTGAGCTCGCCGTCGAGGCTCTCGCAATTGTCCTCGATCAAATAGAGCCCGTGGCGCGCGCAAAATGAACGCAGGACGTCCAGCGCCGCCGGGTTGCCGAGAATACTGACTGCCACCACCATGCGTGTGCGTGGTGTTAGTGCGCGCTCGAGCACACTGACATCCATGTTGAACGTATCCAGCTCGACGTCGAGAATGCGCAGCTTGAGGCCGTGCTGGTGCAACGGGTGATAGGTGGTCGCCCAGGAAATCGCGGGGACCAGGACCTCGTCGCCGCGCTGCAGCGGACGTTCGCGGCGGTAGAACAGGCTGGCGATCGCAATCAGGTTGGCCGACGAGCCCGAATTGACCATCACCGCATACCGCTTGTCGTGATAGGCGGCGAAGGCGGCTTCGAATGCGGCAACTTCCTCGCCCATAGTGGTGCGGCCGGAGGTGACGCAGCGCAGGATCGCGTCGCGTTCCTCAGGCCCCCATGTAGGGGATGCCAACTCATAAAACATGCTCCGTCCCCTCCCCGCAGCCAATCCGATCGGGCGGACCCTAGAAGGGTCCGCGAAATTTCATCTGGTAAGTCATGCGCGCGCGCTCGCGGTCCGGCATCCAGTCGCCGCCAGCGACCATCGCCGACGCTTTAGCTGCGATCGTGGCGGGATTCGGGTAAAAATGGTCCTCAAGCCATGGCGTCGTCGGGCAGGTCGTCGGAGCAAAACCGATCCGTGCCATCCGCGGCACCCGATCACCCTCGGCCAAACGCGCGACGATCTCGGCGCTGGCCCCGCATGACGTCCAGGCGTTGTCGACCACCAGCACTCGTCCGGTATGCTCGGCCGAAGTGCCAATCGTCTCGATATCGAGCGGAGTCAACCAGACCGGATCGATGACTGCGGCGGAAATGCCGATCTCGGCGAGCAGTTCGCGCGCCCGCAGGCACTCCATCACCATACTGGAAATGCCGACCAAGGTGATGTCGTTGCCGGGCGCGACCAGACGCCCTTTCCCGATTTCGGCAACGAAGGGCTCCTCCGGCACTATCGCTTCAGTGCAATAGAGCAGCCGATGCTCGACGAAAATCACCGGATTGTCGTCGCGGATGGCTGCAATCATGCAGCCTTTCGCGTCATGGGCATTCGAGGGCGCGACGACCTTGAGACCCGGCACGTGCATGAACATCGAATGCAGGCCCTGCGAATGCTGGGCGCCCTGGCCCCACGATTTACCGATGATGCAGCGCACGACCAGCGGCACCTTGTAGGCCCCACCGTACATGTAGTGCGTTTTGGCCGCGATATTGACGAGCTGATTCATCGCGAGCATCAGGAAATCCATGCGGATGTGCACATGGATTGGTCGCATCCCGGCCATCGCGGCGCCGATCGCCACGCCGGTCATCGCGTCCTCGGACAACGGCGTCGTGAAGACCCGCTCGGATCCGAAGCGTTCCAGCAATCCGCGGGTCGATCCCTGGATCGCCTTGTGATCGTCGACGTCGAGTCCAAACACCATGACCGTTGGGTCGCGTTCCATTTCCTGCTCGACCGCTTCGCGCAGGGACTTCGACGTAGGTGGTTATGCGCATGGCGTGGTTACACTCGGGGCGCATAGACATCATTCCAGAGTGCGCTTGGATCGGGGTGGGGCACTAGCCATTGCAAAATTAAATGCGTCGTCGATTTGCGCAGTGACTTCCTGGTAGGTGCGCTCAACGACATCGCCCGGTAGCATTTGCTCCAACCGCTTGACCTGGTCCGACTCCTGCCATGGGCGCAGCTCGTTATGACCTCGATAGTCGGAGTCGTAATCCTCGTTGGGGCCGACGTGCTCACGCCAGCGATAGGTCAGGCATTCCATAAACGCCGGGCCCGCTCCATCGCGGATGGCGCGTACGGCCTTCCAAGCGGATTCACGAATCGTAAAGACGTCCTGATCTTCGATTCGACAAGTCGGAATGCCGTAGGTCGCGACACGTTCGCAAAGCCGCGCGGTCGCCCATCGCTTGGACAACGGTTCGTGAATCGCATAGCCGTTGTTTTCGCAGATGAACAAAATCGGCAGGCGGTGCAAGGCGGCGAAATTAAGACTCTCTGCCAGGCAGCCTTCCTCGGTCGCTCCATCGCCAAAAAAACACGCGACAACTTCGCCCCGTCCTGCGCTGTCTGGCCGCTAGTGCCCAACCGGTCGCGATCGGAATCTGTGTGCCGACCACAGCCGATGCGCCCAGCACTCCCGCTTCGGGCGCGACCAGATGCATCGAGCCGCCTTTGCCTCGTGCGCATCCGGTAACCTTGCCGAATAACTCAGCGATCATCTTCCGCAAGTCGCCGCCTTTCGCGAGGTAAACGGCGTGGCCGCGATATGACATAGCCACGACATCAGTCGGCTGCAGGACGTCGCAAATTCCGACCGCGACGCTCTCCTGGCCGATCGACAGATGTACGGGGCTTTTGATGGAATCCGTTGGATATACGGCGGCGATTCGCTCCTCGGCCCTTCGAATCAGAAGCAACGCTTTAAACAGCCTTTCGTTGCGTCCGACGTCGGTATGATTTTCAGAGCTCATAGATTGATTTATTCTCACGTATCATCGCCATATTGTGTATCGTACCACGCGTAGGTATCATAAAAGATGTCCTGCAGAGAGGCAAGTATGTCTCGACATGAATAACATTACGTCGATCAACTTGAGTTCAGTCCGTCTTCATATTCCCGCCTTTTTCAAGACGGATACTCCTCAACTTCCATCGATGAATCATTCGCTAGTTTACTCCAACCGCATCCAAGCGTGGGAAGTGTTGAATAGCCCATTACTCGAAGGCAAAATCGCACGAACTTACGGGCAAAATCGTTCGATATGACAGTATCGATCGTGGCGCTGACCTTAAACGAGATCGATGGCGTCAAGGTCATCCTTCCAGCGATTCGCCCAGAATGGTACGACCAATTAATCGTAGTGGATGGGGGCTCTCGCGACGGTACCATCGACTGGTGCCGGGAGAACGGCTACGAGGTCTTCGAGCAGCGCAGGCGCGGAATCCGCTACGCCTACTTTGACGTCCTGCCTCACCTGACCGGCGACATCATTCTTGACCCTTAGCCCGGATGGAAACTGCGCTCCTGAGTTCATACCTGAGATGATTGCGAAAGTTCGTGAAGGTTGCGATCTGGTTATCGGATCGCGCTACCTTGGGGACGCCCACAGCGATGATGACGACGCAATCACCGGTTTCGGCAATTGGCTATTCACCGGAACAGTCAACTTCCTTCATGGCGGACACTATACCGACGCGATGGTCATCTATAGAGCGTTCCGTCGCCAGCTGGTAGACGATCTCGATCTGACCGCCGAAGCCACGTACGCACTCCCGGAAAAGCTCTTCGGAACGATCATCAGCTGGGAACCAATCATGGCGGTGCGAGCTGCCAAGGCCGGCAAACGGATTGCTGAGGTTGCGGCCGGCGAACCGGAGCGTTTGGGTGGTGAACGAAAACTGCAAATCTTCCGTTGGGGCGCAGCATATTATTTTCAATTCTGGCGCGAACTCTGGTACTGGCGCCCGAAGCCGAATAAATAAATCAAAAGAGTCCCAACGAGACTGGCTGGGCACGGAGATGGGATTCTCGGAGCCTCCAGAGACCGTTGTTCGACTAGTACGCTTGGTTGAATCCGTCTGAGTCTGGAATTCGCAAATTTCAGAAAGAGCAGCGTTGACGCCGCGCTGACCGGCAATAGCAATTTTAGCTTGACCTAACTCGAGCAGACTCCTCAAATGGGTAGTGAACCAGTAATTCCATTGAAAATGCGGACTCCGCCCAATAGAACTGTCTTTCTGGATCGAGACGGTGTGATCAACAAAGTTGTCTATCGGGATCGCAAGCCCACTTCGCCCAGGAATATCGAAGAGTTCGAGTTCGAAGCAGGGGTTGAATCCGCATTGGACCGTCTAAGCGCTGCTGGCTTCAGACTCTTTGTGGTAACCAATCAGCCGGAGTTGTCGCGAGGACTGCTGACTCCGGAGTCGCTGCGCATGATGACCGACCGAATTATGAACGAGCTCAAGATTGAGGAGGTCCGCATCTGTCCTCACGACCAGGCCGATGGGTGCGGCTGTCGTAAGCCGCGGCCGGGCATGCTGCTCGATCTCGCGAACAAATACGATCTCTCGCTTAAGGAGTCGTATGTGGTGGGCGATACCTGGAAGGATTCGCTAGCGGGGCGCAGCGCAGGCTGTAAATCGATAATTCTCGAACGCGAATACAACGCCGCAGATCCGGCTGATTGGCGAGTCTCCAATCTCGGCGGAGCTGCGGATCTGATTCTGAAAAGAAGCGATGAAGCGTTTGGCACCGGGGGGTAGCAGTTCTACTCAATCTTGATGGTCTTGACTTGGCAAAATTGCACCGACTTTGACGCGAGACCAACCATCGCGTTTGATATCCGCTCCGCTGTCCGCGGTCAACAGTTTCAGCCTCAGCTTCCGACACGGGTCGAAAACCAACGGGCGTCCAGGAGATGTTAGATGATCAAGGCCGACTACCGACAGCAGCTGATCGCGGTCGGCAAAGAGCTTTATCTCCGTGGTCTGCAGACGACGCGAAGCGGAAATATCAGCGTTCGCATCGGCGACCAGTTTCTAATCACAAAGACTGGAAGCAATTTAGGGCGGTTGTCTGTATCGGATCTTATAACTGTCAGTACGCGGCATTGTGCAACGATCCCTGTTGGTGCGTCGTGCGAAACGCCGGTCCATCGCTCAATCTACAATGCTAGCAGTGATGTACGCGCCATCGTGCATGCCCATCCAATTCATGCTATCGCATTGGCGCAGATCTCTAACGGCGATAACATCCGACCGATGCATAACGAAGGTCTCGTTGGACTGCAGCGGATCCCGATCGTCGACACCACTGTCCCCGGCGAGGACAGCGGAGAAAAGCCGAGCGCTATCGCAATGGCGCTTAGTGAATCGTGCTCAGTGGTAGTAAGAAATCATGGTGCCTTTACCGTAGGAAATTCTCCGGACCAAGCGCTCTATAAGATGCTTTTGTTGGAAGACACTTGCCACATAGTCTTACTGGTTCAAAGCGTGAGGAGAGCGCAGCAATCCGTGCAACCGGCAACCACGACGCGGAATCGCTCCTCGTCCAAGTGGAGGCGCGCACGCTGAAGATCGTCGGGCAATAGCCATCTGCGGTCGGGACAACACCAGGTGTCAATTTCGATACCCAATAGGGGCAGCTAGGACATCCCTAATTTGGTGGTCAATATTTATTGATTTTTAAGTGCAAACTCAGCGAGTGCTGCGAGGTAAGTCTACGACCTTAGGAGTCGACGCCACCATGGCAGCGGTGCGGGCAAGTCCGGGGCGATCGAACAGCATCATGAGAACGTAAGTGCCCTCAGGTGCAATCGCGTGATCCTGCAACGGTGTTGGAAAAGGAAAATAAATCCGGGAGGCGTTGCCGCGAAATCTTTCAATCAATGGTTTCAAGGCAGTGTATGAGCCAGTAATACCGATGCTCACGCCATCGTCCTTCCAAGGACCGATCCACAGCGCGTTGAACGCAAGAACCTTATCATAATGCACCCATCCTGGAGGTATGAGGCCTAGACGGTCGGCCACGTTCGGGCTCAGTGCGGCCAGCTCGTGGCCAGTGACCAGATATCGCTCTGCCGCCGCCACCAGCGTATCGAAGCGCTCGCGGTCGGCGCGTGTCTCCATCTCGAGCGCCGTAAGGTGACGATAAGGCGCCAGCGCTTCAGGCCGTCCACGATAAATCGTGACGCCGCCGGTGGCAATCGGGTTATTATCGAGCGACGATAGCATCGGCTGAAACACCCGCTCGGTCCCGCTACCTGCTATCACCGCGTCGACACTGTGGTTCGCGACGAAAGCTTTGAATTGCAATTCGGGTTCCGGCGGCAGCATGTTCGTCGCGAGAGCCTTCACAATCGGCCATCTATCGAACTCTGGCGGTGGCGGGCCGGTCCAGGCGCCAGCCATTCGAAAATACATATCGGTCTGTGCCTGCCACACCATGCAGTTCCCGAGCATCCAGTAAGGCAATGCGATTACTGTTTCACCCGGCGATAGATATTTTCTATAGGTTCCGCCGGAGAAGAAGACCGGCGTGTTGGTCGGCCTTACCCAATAATCGACGGAAAGATTCGGCAGCATCGAGATTAAGATCAGCCCAACGATTGCAACCCTTGTAGTCGGTGCACAAGACAATTCGCTCAGCCAGATCGAGCTGATGACGGCGAGGATCAGGAACGCATACATCGCAAAACGCGCGGGTGTAGCCTTGCTCAGTAGGGGCAGATTCGTAATTACCGCACCGGGCATCCCGGCCAGATTGTGCCCCATTATGTGCAGTATGGGCCCGAGCGCTAAGACCGCGACGATGATCAGCGCGTCGATCATCATTCGGGCAAACGGTTCGTGCCAATGGCGGTGTCCATAAAGCGCGGCGATCGCGATTAAGACGGGTCCGAAGTAAGTATCGGCTTCGAACGCGTCAAATGGAAAACGACTGGCAATCGCCTTAAATAAAGACAACTTGCCTAGCTCGAAATAGGAAGTCGGAATCAGAAAGCCGATCGGATCAGCCGAATACATACTACCCCAGTGAGGATTGCCGGGCGCAAATAAATAGTAGATGAAGGGTGATACGATTACCGTTGCCAGTGCGTACCCAACAGAAAGCGGAACTACCAGTCTGACGATTCGTTTGCGAATGTCGTTTGGGTTCAATCCCACGGCGAGCGCAATTGCCAGGAGGCCGAAAATTGTCACCGTTGCGAAGACTTCGAGCGCGATCAGGAATTCTGCAGCGAGCGTGAGGGCGATTGATAGAATGAATACTGCGGTTCGGATGTTTCCTTGGTATAGCCGCACTACGAGGTAGACCGCGAGCGGAACGGGGAAGGCCAGCAACTGATGGAGGTGCCCCTGCATTTGCCCAAGCATATAGGCAGAAAAGCCGAATATGTAACCGCCGACGAGTGCGGACGAATAGCTATTCGAGATTCGGCGGCATAGTAAAAATGCGGTCCACGCCGAGAGGGCCGGACTGAGTATGAACAGCACATTGCAGGTCGCGACCGGGCCGAAGGCGCCCGTTGCTGGAATCGCAATCAAGTGCAGCGAGCGGCGCATGGGGGACCCACGCCAGGTTGATACCGTCGGGGGCCCAAATCGCCGTAGTGAGAAGGGGGTTTAAATGATTCAGGAGTGCATGCCGCCACCAGGCGAGCGACCAGACGAAGATTGTGCTATCCGCGGGTATGTCAACGCCGACATGATAATCTGATAAATGGCCAACTAGTGCGCGCCCGAAGTAGATTGCCGAGAGGATAAAATACAGCGTCAGCGCGCCGACACCGTAGTAATCCGGCCAGCGTGTCCCTTGGGCACTGCGAACAGAGGAGGTATTCGCGGCCTCAGTCATCGAGCACTCAAGGTCGGCCGGCCGTGAGATCGGCGAATCATCAACCGCACCATGGATCTTCACGTGTTTATGAGACTCCTCTCCCACACCATGCCGCCTTTAACGCAACGGAACGCCGCGGTGCCGCTTGTTTTGTTCACCTGAGGCGACGGCAGGCTCCGGGCACAGCTTATAGCCCACGGTTGAACCTCCACAATCTGATCGGCATCATGGTGCCAAAGTTGCGCACCAAAGTCAGCTGCTTAAATAGAAGCGCGCACTTCATTGCATGACTGAGGGCAACAAAAGAGCGGCTCGAGCGGACGTTAGTTTGGGTAGACGATTGGCTATCCGATCAGGTACATGCTTCGACCAATTAGTAGCCCCGCATCACTTTACAGAGCCGCTGTATTCATCGACGGCGACCACAGACGCCTCGATTCCTGCATCTCTTGTGGTCTCGCTATAGGTCTTCAGCGGATTTCATGTCAAAAACGAACGATTCAAGAGGAGCGAATTGTCAGAAGTAAAATCTCAACGCACCGCTTTATGGAGTGCGCGCAGCTTAATCGTACTCGTCGCGATGTTTTACGCCTGGTATACCTGGGGTCATTGGGGTGATCTTCAGGCTGATTGCGGTCGCGAAATGTATGTCCCAACGGATATCTTGAGGGGCAAAGTCCTCTACCGCGATATCTGGTATCAGTACGGTCCGCTTCCCCCTTATGTTCAAGCGTTGGCGTTTGCTCTCATTGGGATCAATCTCAATACCTTATATGCAATCGGGCTGATCCTAGTTATCGCCGCGGCTCTGCTACTATTCGAAATTGGATACAGCTTTCAATTGGCACTGCCAGCAGCGATTGCGCCGGCACTATTCTTCCTCGCAGAGTCGTTCCGCCCTTCGATTTTCAATTTTATATTTCCATACACCTACGCAGCTTCGATGGCCGCTGTGTTTGGCCTCGCCTTTCTCTATTTCGCGGTTCGTCATGCGATTTCCGGCCAGCTTTGCTGGCTGGTTGCTGCTGCAATTTGCACAAGTCTGACATTGCTGACCAAACAGGAATTTGGGCTCGCTTGCATCGCAGCTTTGGGTTTTGAGGCTACCGTCTCTTGCTGGAACCGCCGCTCGTGGCGCGCATTGATTACAAATGGCTTCGCATGCGCAGTGGGTCTGGTCCCGGCTTTATTGGGTTATGGACTTGTCGTGTGGAAGGTGTCGGCGAGAACCATCTTCATCGATAACTGGGTAATGACCCCAGGAACCTACACGATGAAAACGATCGGTCGTTACCGGATGGAAATAGAAGGGATGCGCTTTGGGTTCAATGAGTGGAGAGGTGCCGCCGTTGGGGCCGCAATTTCTCTGATTTTGTGGTTTGTAGTTGGATATGCAAACGGATTCGTAATCAAAAAACTCGGATTCGGGCGCCCGCGACATTTTGTACTTGTGGTGATAACGGACATTATAGCGGCTTTGATTATCATCAAGCTCGGAAGTTCAGCCTGGACTGGGTTACCTGGATTGCTTGGTCAGATGGTCTTCCCGAAAGGTTTGTTTTTGATCGGTTGCGCTTTTATGATTAACGCAATCTGGAAAGTATGGCGGACGCGTGGACAAGCGGAACATGTTGCCGAAGCTGTGCTGGGTGTTTATGCGGTCGTCGTAAGTATCCGCGTGATGATGGAGATGCTGCCGACGAGTGTTAACTACGCGGTGTTTTTCAACGCGCCGATGTTTATCACATTTGTTATTGTTATCGTTCGAATCCTCGAAAGAGCAGGCGCCTCTTTGGACGTTCAACGTCGCGATTTGCTCGTCGGTTCGATGCTGAGCGCGGAAGCTTTGCTATTAATCATTGGGTTCTTCCCGGCGCGCGACGTTCTAACCGCTCCGATGAAGACCGAATTCGGAACGATCTATACGAAACCTGACCGGGCGGTCTTATTCCCGCAAATTGTGTCCTTCATGAAGAAGCACACGCGAAATGGTAAAGATATACTGGTCTTACCTGAGTCCCCGAGCCTTTACTTCTTTAGCGGGATGCAATCGCCAACCAAATGGTATGAGGCCCAACCCGGCGTGCTCGATCCGAAACAGGAACTAACACTGATCAGCGAAGCGAACTCGGCCCATGTCCAATACGTGCTTATATGCAATCGACATGTAGATGAATTTGGTGTCGCTCCATTCGGCATAGGATACGACCAATCGATTTATAAATGGATAGTCTCGAACTATACGAAGGTTGCTCAGTTCGGACCTCGCGCTGATCTTCTGTCACCGAATAACGATTTGAGGGTCTACCAGCCTTATGTGATGGAAGTGTATGCAAGGAAAGGCGATGAAATTGGAGAAGCTCAATGATGTCTAGGAGTGGGATGCTCTCGTCGCTTCTATTGAACGGCCGAGAAATCTTCGACGTCGCATCTTATGGGGCACCGTCGCTCTGCCTCGCCGGGTCGCCTCCGAACTGTGGAAAGCAGGAAGCTCACGGGGTTGGCCGGTCGCCAGCACCAGAACATTCGCGAACTGCCGGGCGATCCATTAGTGCAATTAAACTCAGTGGCGGCAAAGGCAAGAAATTGTCGATTCGGCGAAACAGAGGCGTCAGCCAGTTTAGCAACAGCACCTGGAACCGGCCGAAATGAGTTCGTTTGAGTAATGTTCCGTTTAGCCACCAAGCAATCGAGCCAGTATGGTTGAAGGAAATCACGTTGAAAATGACCAAGCCGCAGTCACGACCTAGTTCTGTCAGTGATGCTTCGGTATAGCGACGCTTATGGCTCAGGACTTCGTCGAGCGTGCCGAACAGTTGTGGACTGTTGGGCACCAGGACGATGGCGCGACCGCCCGGCTTTAGCGCTGACTTGATATTCAACAGCGCAGCGCGATCGTCGTCAACGTGCTCAACTACGTTCAGGCAGATTACGGTGTCGAAACCCTGTTCGGCCTGCGGGAAGGAGTCAAGCTCTGTGACGTCGCAGTACGATACATCCAGGTATGGATGGTTTTCGCGCAAGATGCGCAGACTGTCCAAGTAAAGCGGGTTGATGTCGCTCGCGACATAGCGTTGACGTGGTACGAGCTTGCGCGTGAGGTTTCCGACGCCACTGCCAATCTCAAGGACCTTTTGGCCACAGTAAGGTCGAATCACGTCGGCTATCCAGCCATTATAGCGTGGGGCTTTCGATAGTCGGGCCAGAATCTGACTACCGTATTCGTCGGACAGGTAGATGTTATCGCTTAACCCGAATCGGATGATCGCGAGGATCGCGCGGAGGCCATCGCGCCAGTTGATTTTCTTTCCCTCGTCATATGTGCGACCGTGGTAACTGATGGGAACTTCAAAAATTCTTGCGCCCCGTTTGGCAAGCTTGATGCTCAGCTCTATCTCGATGCGAAAATCGTTGCTTTCGAGTGGAATTGACTTGAGCAGTTCGGTGCGAATCGCTTTGTAGCAGGTCTCGACATCTGTGAGGTTGACGTTAGAGACCAGATTGCACAGAAACGTGATTAGCTTGTTACCGAGTTGATGTCGGAACATCAACGCGCGCCGCACCGCCGCCCCGGCAAAGCGGGAACCGAAAACTGCGTCAGCCTCCTCATTGGCACAAGTCTCAAGTATCTTTAGAATATCCGTCGGCAGATATTCGAGATCGGCATCGTGAATTATGGTAATCGTCCCGGTGGCTTGAGTGAGCGCAGTCTCGATTGCTTTGCCCTTGCCCTTATTATTTTGATGTCGCAGAAATTTCCACGACATCTTAGCTTCGTAACCCTCAGCATCGCGCAAACCTTGTTCCTTGCGGAATTCATCGAGCGAGGACGGTGTGCCGTCACGCGAGCCGTCGTCGATCACGATCACTTCGATAGCCGCGAGGTGAGGGCTGGAATCGAGCACCCTCAGGCGACGCAGGGACGTCGCAACCAAGTGCTCTTCATTAAAAACCGGCACCAGGACCGATAGACTCAACGTGGACCAACTGGAAGGCATCGGAGGGCGAACGTCAGTATGGAGTGCTCTGGAATCTGGTCAGCATGTCGGATTAAAGCGATTATAATAGACTGAAATCTTGCGTTTTCCCTCCGCTATCAGCCAAAGATTTCCATTTTGGCCTTCCGCCTGCAACCCGCCTTATAAACCAAGCGCCCGCCATCGGCAAGATTGCTGTTTTTCACCGGCGCAGATTCGTCGGCATTTGATCGGACATCCGCTTCCGGCAGCGATCTTCAGCGTGTTATGGAGCGTCACGTGGTTCGATTTATCCTTAGAATAGAATTGTTTGGTGCACAGTTCCGAATCGGATCGGCGGCATTCGCTTGGACGATTTGCTAACCACTGACTTTTCCGCGAATAGTTCCGAGAGAAATCCACGGGTGTGCGATGCATGGGCCGTCCGAGGGCAGCGTGTATATGCGGTTCCAATCACAAGGGCATATTGCTATGGAGGAGCAAAGACGACGTACATCGCCTGCCCACAACGACGTCGTAGCGGAGGATGCGCGAAAATGGATCGACTAAAGAACAAGGTAGCGTTGATTTCCGGCGGTGCGCGCGGACAGGGCGCGGCCGAAGCGCGGCTCTTCGTCAGCGAAGGCGCACGCGTAGTGATCGGCGACGTCCGCGACGATTTGTGCAAGGCGACCGCCGAAGAGATCAACAAGGGCTTGGGGGGTAGCGCCGTGAGCGCGGTTCATCTGGACGTCACCCGCGCGGCGGATTGGCGGGCGTCCGTGGACGCTTGCACGCGAATGTTCGGCGGGCTCGACGTGCTGGTCAACAACGCGGGCATCTTTAATATGTCGGGTCTCGAGGATACCGACGAAGAGTTGTGGGATTCTATCGTTAATATCAACCAGAAGGGTGTATGGCTTGGCATGAAAGAAGCGGTCGCCGCGATGCGCAAGCGTGGCGGCGGCTCGATTATCAATATTTCCTCCGTCGCGGGCCTGACGGGCTCGACCGGGTCAACGGCCTATCACGGTACCAAGGGCGCTGTGCGGCTGCTGACCAAGGCGGCGGCCGTCCAATATGGGCCGGAAAATATCCGCGTAAATTCGGTTCATCCAGGGATAATTAATACCCAAATGATCGATATCGTGCCGGCAAAGATGCGCGCTGAACTGCATCACGTTGTCCCTTTGCGGCGGGAGGGCACGGCCGAGGATGTCGCGCGGCTGGTGCTCTTCCTGGCAAGTGACGATTCATCTTACTGCACCGGTTCCGAGTTCGTCGTTGATGGCGGACTGACTGCAATGTGAACTGCGATGTGGTTCGCGGGCAGTGAAGCAAACGCGCTCGGCGCGCTCCTGCACAAATCTTACGTGAGGTGACCAAAAATGGATCGACTCAAGGGTAAAGTTGCACTCATCTCCGGCGCGGCGCGCGGGCAAGGTGCGGCTGAAGCGCGATTGTTTGCCCGCGAAGGTGCCAAGGTCGTGCTCGGCGACGTTCGCGACGATCTGCTGCGGCAAACCGCCGACGCGATCAACTCGAAGCTCGGTTCAAAGGTCGCCGAATCGATCCATCTCGACGTTACGCGAGGGACCGATTGGCGCAGTGCGGTTGACCTCGCCGTGCGCGAATTCGGTGGCCTCGACATTCTTGTCAACAATGCCGGGATCGCCAACATGAAAGGCCTCGAGGAGACTTCAGAAGAAGAATGGGACGCGATCGTTAATGTCAACCAGAAGGGCGTTTGGCTCGGAATGAAGACCGCGATTCCGGCAATGCGTAAGCGCGGCGCCGGATCGATCATCAACATCTCTTCGATTTTCGGCCTGGTCGGATCCCCAGGTTCAACCGCCTACCATGGAAGCAAGGGTGCGGTGCGGCTGCTGACCAAGGCGGCGGCCGTCCAATACGGGCCGGAGAACATCCGGGTGAACTCGATTCATCCGGGGTTGATTTATACCCCGATGGTCGAAGATGCCTTACCGAGCCGCGAGGAATTGCAGCCGGTGATTGACATGACACCGATGAAGCGCGGGGCACAGCCCGAAGAAGTGGCAGCCGCCGTATTGTTTCTCGCCAGCGACGACGCTTCTTACGTCACCGGTGCGGAGCTGACGGTTGACGGCGGCTATTCGGCGATGTGATTGCGTATTCGGTTTCGCTGCTGAACTGATTGATCGGACAAAGCGCCAACTAATATCGTCACGACCGCTCGATTATAGCTTGAGGGTCGTTTACGCGTCCTGCGCGCTTTTGGCGGCGGCGATTGCCAAGCTCGAACCAGTCCTGCCAAATTCAATCGCCCAGATATGAACGTACATCCCGATTCCCATCGCAATGACGAAGGTGAAAACCGGGAGTGCACCGGAGGCGACCGAGGTGAGCGCGGGTCCGGGACAAAAGCCGCCGAGTCCCCAGCCCGCGCCGAAAATCGCGGCTCCAAAGATCAGCTTCGCATCGAGATCGCTGCGCTTCGGCAACGAAAAGTCCGGGGCCAACAGTGGTGAGGACATCTGGGTGCTCAATCGATACGCCACGAAATAGACCGCGATCGCGCCCAGCATCACGAACGCGAGGCTCGCGTCCCACTCGCCAAAGAAATCCAGGAAGCCGATCACCTTCACCGGTCGTGTCATACCGGAAATCCCGAGACCGATCGCGAACATAACTCCCGAGAAGAACGAGGTCAGCAGGGACTTCATAGAGAACTCCCCATCAGATGGTTTACGACAAAGACCACCAACGCTCCTGAGGCGATGAAGGTCATCGTCGCCACCAGCGAGCGCGGTGATAAGCGGCTGATACCGCATACGCCGTGACCGCTGGTGCATCCGCTGCCGAGACGGGTGCCGAACCCTACCAACAATCCTGCTGCTATCAGCATCGGGAAAGGTCGAATGATGCCGAAGTCGAAGGCGCGCGGCATTAGAAGCCGGAGCAGTAGCCCGCCAATGAACAAGCCGCCGAGGAAACAACCGCGCCACAGCGTATCGCCCCTGACGGGTTTGAGGACGCCCGCGAGGATGCCACTGATACCGGCTATCCTGCCGTTCAACAGTAACATCGCCGACGCGCTTAGACCGATGAGCATACCACCGACTAGGGATGCGATCGGTGTGAAGTTATGCATACGTGATTCTCCGAGTGGCGCCGTGCGGGCCGGCGCCGCACCGCGCTGCTTGACTCTGCCAAGTTGTCAATATAACTAAATGGATATGAGTGCAAGCATTTAAATGAGCGTCCGACGCAGTCCGCCGCCAGCTCGTAGGGAATTGACGCGCGAGGCGCTCGAATTGGTCGCCGCGCGTTTTCGCGCGATGGGTGAGCCGCTGCGACTATGCATACTGCAGGAGTTGGAAGGCGGCGAACGCAGCGTTTCGACGCTGGCCGAGCGCGTGGCATCTACCCAGCCCAACGTCAGCAAGCACTTGAAGCTCCTTCAGGATGTGGGGCTCGTCAGACGCCGTCAGCAGGGCACTACGGTCTATTACTCGATCGCCGACGCGATGGTCTCGGAGCTTTGCGACATGATTTGCTCGCGGCTGCGTGATCGGCTCGAAGCGCAAGTTGGCGCCCTCAAGCCGCGCGTGCGAGATTAGCCCGTATGACGCTCATTACCGATGACTCAACCTCGACCACCGCGGCCACTCCGCCGTCGCACATGACTTGGCGCGACGAGTGGAGTTCGGCCAATAGCGCGAGTTTGGCACTGCGTCTCGCATTTCCGCTACTTGCGGCCGCCTCGCTGATACCCTTCGTCTCGCCCGGGATCGCCCTGATGGCGGGGATTCTTTTGGCCCTGACCGTGGGCAATCCGTATCCGTTGACGACCGCCCGAGTAATCACGCCTTTGCTGCAGATTTCCGTGGTCGGCCTCGGCGCGGGCATGAACCTCATCGAAGTTGGTCATGCGGGCGTGCACGGATTCTTCTACACGGTTATCGGGATCACGCTCACGATGAGCATCGGCCTGACGATGGGCTGGCTACTCGGCACCGAACGCGACACCTCGCTTCTGGTAACTGTCGGTACCGCGATCTGCGGCGGCAGTGCAATCGCTGCGGTTGCCCCCGCCATCCGCGCAAAGAGTCATGAGGTCTCGGTGGCGCTGGCCACGGTATTTTTTCTTAACGCCGTCGCACTGTTATCTTTCCACCGCTAGGACGCCACTTTGGACTCAGCCAGATGCAGTTCGGCGTGTGGAGCGCGCTCGCGATTCACGACACCAGTTCCGTGGTCGGCGCAGCGATGCAGTACGGTGCGCGCGCCCTCGAAATCGCCACCACCATCAAGCTCACGCGTGCGCTCTGGATCGTGCCGGTAACGCTGGTCATCGGGATGCTGTGGAATCGCGGTAGCACGGAAAAAGGCGAGGGCAAGGCCAAGCGGCCGTGGTTTATTCTGGGCTTCCTCGCCGCCGCCGCAATCGTCACGTGGATTCCCGCCCTCAAGCCTTCCGCCCATGGCGTTTTCGTCGGCGCGCAACGTTCACTGGTCGTTACGCTGTTCTTGATTGGCTCGGGACTCAGCCGACGAGCCTTGCAGGTAGTTGGCCGCTGGCCGCTGATTCAGGGCTTTCTCCTCTGGATAATCATGGGGAGCGGAACGCTCGGCGCGATTCTGCTCGGCTGGCTCCGCTAATCCGAACGCGATGCCCACGAACGATTGTAAACCTAACAGATGATGGAAATCTCGTAAACAGTCGGGGGTGCTGGTTCGATGAGTCATCGGAGACGAATCCTTGCCGATAGGATCATAGCGACTCCGTTTGCTTTTTTGTTCAATGGCCTTGCCCGGATACTAGGCATTCTCATGCAGAGGGACCATTCGATTGCGCCATCCAAGGTTAACCGAATCGTAGTCGCTAAACTCATCGGTATGGGCAGTATCCTTCAGGCTACGCCCCTAATGAGGGCGCTGAAGCGCCAATACCCACACGCCAAAGTGACGTTCGTGACGATGCAATCGAATCGGGAGTTTGTGAGCCGACTCTCCGACGTTGACGAAGTGCTCACGCTAGACGATAGAAACCTCATTGCAATGGCGACGACTACGCTTCAGACCGTCGCGCGGTTGGTTCGGCAGCATGCTGATCTCTACTTCGACTTGGAGGTTTATTCGGCGTTCGCGTCGCTGTTAGCGCTTTGGGCCGTGACGCGCAACCGGCTTGGATTTTACCGGCACAGCGTCGCGTTCAAGAATGGAATCTATACTCACCTGGTGTTTTTCAATACCCGAATGCCGGTTCGTCAGTTGTATCTTCAGTTAGGCCGGGTGGTTGGAGTTCCATCGAGCGAACCGGATAAGATCGGACCCGTCCGCATCGAGGACTCCGATTGGTCGTCGGTCGCCAGCGTTCTTTCCCAGAAAGCGGAATGGCAGGCGGACCGTCCTTACATAGTCGTTAATCCGAACGCTTCGGATTTGTTGTTGGAGCGCCGTTGGCCGACCGAGTACGTGATCGAGGCTGTCACACAGGTGGTCTCGGCAGGGCATCAGGTAGCATTGATTGGATCGGGTGGCGAATCTGACTATGTGCGCAGCCTGTTCAATAGATTACCGGTAGAAGTGCAAGCAGGGGTGGTAAATACCGCAGGGCGGCTGAAATTAGGCGAAATGTTGGCGCTGTTGGAAGGAGCAGCATGCGTACTCACCAACGACAGTGGGCCGATGCACATGGCGGTCGCGCTGGAGCGCGCGACCGTATGTCTCTTTGGGCCGGCTAACCCGGAACATTACGGTCAGAAGTTGCCCAACGTGGTAATCTTTTATTCGCCAGTTTTCTGCAGTCCATGCCTCTACGAGGCCGATCGGCCACCTTGTGGCGGTCATAATATTTGCATGCAGCGAATTAGCCCGGCGCCGGTGGTGCAAGCTGTATTACGGCTGCTCGGCGACTCGGTTGCTCTACCACAAGCGCCTGCTCACGCGGCTGATCTTGAAGTTCTTAGAGACGCGCCGGACGATAGTCCTTTGGGAGTGGTAGTTCGCGCGTCGCTGAGTTCACGCAACCTTTCCTAGCGGTCAGGTCGTTTTCGAGCAACGACCTGGATCTGCGCGAGCGCATTATCGAGGGTCTGATCTACCGGAGCTCCAAAACGATGCTCCAACCTCTGCAAACCATATTCGACTTTGGCAGCCCAGCGCTCGATTCCAGGTGATGTTTGGCTTTTTACGCTGCTTCTAAATCCCCGTTTTCGTGCATGCCTAAGCAGAACGAACAGACGACCTAAAGTTCCGATTCCGCAACGCTTGAGTTTGTAATTGTACCCGCTGTCTTGGACACAAATATTAACTATTTCAGCACCTGGAAGCTCCTCAATAGTTGTCTGCAAATTATAAGAGACTGGCGACCATGTGGTCTGTGCTCTCCAGCGAAAGCTGGCCTTATGGTCGGAATTAAAGATAGACGGCCAGATTCCCTGCTCGTAGAAGATCCTCATCCGGAACTACGACAATAAGGTAGCCGTTTGGCTTTACGAATGACCACCATTCTGTGAGAGCCAAGCGAACGTTTTCATGTGCTCCAGGCAATGGGAACTATGGACGCAGTCGAATTGAATCTCCGACGGAAGAAAGTTCGTGATTCGTTGGGCATCTCCATTTGTAATGTCGAACGGCTGGGCATGTGGGACGACTAGATCCGCTCCACAACCAATGTCAAGAACCGAGCCGGAGAAATACTTCCATTGAAATTCCGCGGTGCGAAGTTGGCGAGTTTTGGAAGATTCAAACATCGGAAGTCACAAGCTAACTCGAACAAACACAGCTAATTTGGCCGCACTTCATATAAGTCGCCCACCTTTTCAAATGAGAGTATCTGTGCAATCTTCTCGAGCGAAAAAGAGTCGAAGGGTCTTTTTTCCTGCTCAGCCAATACCGGCGGTTCTGGATTCACCAGATGAAACTTTCCCATGTGTCGCAGCTGATTGAGGTTGGCGAGCTTCGGCAGATCGGGATAGACGGTCAACCATTTACTTTCGAGCTCATATTCGCCTAGCGTTCCCCAATAGAGCTCTGACCGGTGGCTCTCACGAAGATCCGCGAGGAAAAGTCGAGGACGCAATCTCGGCGCATATTCGTAGAGCACATCGGCCTCATGCAGACTAAACGTCACGATGGGTAGTTCGTCATTCTGACCGATCTTCATCATCTGATCCGCAGTAGCCTGCCATTTTATCTCTCCATCACCAAAGTGACGCAAATTATGCAAGCCTAGAAGGATTAGTAACGCGGCTGCTCCGGTTAATATCGTGGGCGATGTTTTTGATGCGATAAGGGCCAGCAAGACCGCCACGCCCAGCAAGCTAGGAATCATATAACGTGTCAACATTGCAAAGCACACCAATTCTGAAAATAC
>CAVZFW010000013.1:0-36030 GCA_963774705.1 uncultured delta proteobacterium | reverse complement strand
TTTGACTACGCACACACAAACTTCCATCGCAAACATTCTAGCGATCGGCATGAACTTCCTGGTCGCGCTCAGCTGATCGAACGGCGCAATCTAGAGAGGCATTCAAAATCGCGCGATTGAGACGTTCGCGACTGGAGCGAGCGTGCACGCGATCTATTTGATTAACCCTTCTTCTCGCAAAGCCTGTTGAACCTTGGGACGCTGTCCCACCCCGCTCGCGTATGCTTTCAGACTGCGCCAAGGGCCGAGATCGATCTTCATAATCGCCGCCCAAGTAGTCATCACGTACAGATAGGCGTCCGCGACAGTGAAATGATGGCCCATAAGAAACGGTCCATCATTACTCAAGTGCTGATCCACCAGATCGAACCGCTTGGAGATGGTGTCCTTTACAATACGCTTGTATTCGTCTGGAACGGTCGGCTGGAAGAGGGCGCCAAAGCTCTTGTGCAACTCAGAACTGATAAAATTCAACCATTCCTGGAGCCGATAGCGTTCAAACGTCCCATTTCGTGGCGCCAGTCCCAATTCCGGTTTCTGGTCTGCGAGGTACTGTACGATTGCCGGACCCTCGGTCAGTATCTGGCCATCGTCCAGTGCTAGCGCGGGCACCTGACCTTTCGGATTTACCGCGGTATAATCGGCACCACTCTCGGTTTTCCTCTTTTTTAGGTCTACCCTGTCCAGATCGGCATCGATCTCCGCCTCACGTAGCACGATATGCGGTGACAGCGAGCAGGCACCGGGCGAATAATAGAGCCTCATGGCGATCTCCTCTTTCAGTGATCAAGGTCCCTGAAGATTAGCTCTGGACTAGGCGACTCCGCCAGAAGTGATGACTCGGTCGAATACGCAAACGAAAAAATTCTCGGCGATCCCTGTCGACGGTAATTCGACTTCCTAAATCACCTATACTCGGCCATCATTCCTCGCTTGGTACCTCTCGCCATACGACTCCGAGCGGTGGTAGCACGAGCGTCAGTGAGAATGGAAACCGTGCGAAGCTGACGAATCCGACTATACACCCCCCGGGCGTTGCCCTTGTTGCTGCCGCCATAGGCTTCCGCGTGGTGTTGAGAATCTCCCTATACTCCTAGTCGATAGGCGGTTCACACGACCGGCGAGAAGTTGCAGACACCTATAGAAGCCACTTGCTGGCGACCTTGCGGCTTTCTTGTGAGCGCAATACGCATGAGAGCAATGACGTTTTCGTTCGAAGTGTTTGGATCAATCCCATTGAAAGCCCGACGACGCTGATACCGGCGGCGTTCTGCGCCCATACGGAGAACGCAATGCCCTGAACGCCCTCGACCTCGCATTGACGAGCGCCAGCCGTTCCCACGCCCGCTCGCGGCTGCCTTCAGACCACAGGTGGAGGTCGAGATCGCCGAGCGTCGGCAGAAGAGCGATCGGTCGGATGAATACCGAGAATCGAATGAGGATCCTGATGATGCCGTGCCAGTGGCCGTGTAATTTCATCGCGCGCAACACCGGAATTTCGCGTTGGACTCGGCGTACCTGCGCGCGCACATCGGCAGAGGCGCCTTGAATTTCGCGTTTCATCACCCATCCCTGTTCAAACTCGACAATTCGCAATACTAATTCGCGACTCTACGGAGCATTGTCCGGCTCGTGGATTTCAATACCGAGTAGCTGTTCGATGCCGGCGATTGGAACCCGCAGCCAATTCGGACGATTATTCAGTTCGTAGCCAACTTCATAGACCGCCTTTTCCATCTGAAAGGCGTTGAGTAGAACTCGCATCTCCTCGGGACTTTTGGGCATAAAAGGAGCGTCTCCGGCGGCTGCCGCGTAACCCTTGAGAAAGGCCCATGACGACCAGGTTTGCCACAACCGAGCCCAAGCTGTCATCCGATCGTTGTCCGCTAGGGTCATCGGGGCACGTTCATTTTGTGTAGCCCTGGCGGCGAAGACAGCGTACGAGAAGGAACGCAGCATCCCTGCGACATCTCGAAGAGCAGACCGTTTGCGCCTGCGCTCCGGCAGGGAGAGTGCAGGTTCGCCTTCGAAGTCGATGATGAAGAAATCCTTCCCCGCGTTGAGGATCTGACCGAGATGGAGATCGCCGTGCGTGCGCATGCGAACTGCGGCGACACGCCGTTTCAGGAAGGCCTGGAAGCATTCGGTAATGCGCGTCTGATACCCCGGCAGGCGTTCAGCGAGCTTGCGAATATCTTGGGGTAACGCTGCGAGGCGCCCGGCGAGTTGGCGCATCACGGCACCTTGGAGGTTGCGCATCGATTGGTAAGCCGAGCGCTGGTAGAGATTTGTATAGGGTTCAGGGGCAAATTCGGGGTCGTGAGTATCGGAGATGAGGGCCAAGTGCAATTCGGCGACGCGTCGTCCGATCAGACTGGCGGTCTCGAGGTAGGGACCGAGGCGTTCACGGTTTTGCTGATCGGGGCCATCCAGGGCGATGAGATCGACGAGGTCGCTAGGCGGGACAACCGGGTTCTCATTGGGCTCGGCCGCGACGCGCTCAAAATAGAGGCCGAGTTCATGCAAGGTGAATTCCCAAGTGTCACCGTGATTTGGTATGAAGCCCTGCAGAATGCCGAGGGTGCGCGGTGCAGCACGGTCCGCGAAGTATTCAATTGAACCCGCAACCGGCGCCCCGTGTCCAAATTCGTGCTCGGTCAAAAAGCGGCCGACCTCGAGGTCGGGATTAACGCCCGGGTCCAGGCGGCGAAAAAGTTTCAAGATGACGTGGCTGCCGAATGCGATGGAGGTATTGCTCTGTTCGCCGCGCAGCACGTGGGGTTCACACGGTTCCTCGCGGTCGCCACGCAGCTCGCGATAGCGTGAGGTTGGTGTGGTCTGGACCTCGCCAGTGCGGGTTTTGAAGCGACGCCGACGGTCCATACTGTCTAATAGCGCGATCGCCAGGGCGGGCTCTCCTGAAGCGTCATAGAGGATGCCGGGGGAGACATTGCCTTTGCTACCGTTACTGACTTGAGCAATCACACAGTTGGACGATCGCTCGCCGATTTCCTTAGCGCGATCGCCAGGTGCGAGCGCTATCGGCAGGACATAAATTTCCGACTCGCCGTCCGTGAAATCGACATTCACGAGCAGAATGCAGGCATCTCCTTCAAAATTGGACAGCGCGATAGTGTCGACGATGCTCGTCGATTTAATCCAGCGTGCCTTGCTGCGGAACCATCGGCAATGCGGCAGATATCCAGCCAGGGTACGTTCGAGCTGCACGCGCGCATCACCGTTGAAAAAACCTTGGAGTGAATTGCGCGTCGCCAGCATTGCTGGCTGGTAGGCAGGCAGACCCGGTGCGGTGTCGGTGTGCTTCGGCTCGAGCGAAAACCACAGGAACATGTGCGGGCCGAGGGTGAGTGGATAAGGGAGGTCGCCGATCGCCGGAAAGAGGTTGCGGCCGAACAATTCGACCGGCAACATTCCCTTGAATTCGGCCAAGTTGAGTTCGACGTGCTGGACGAAGCGCGAAAGATTGGCGACCACCAGCACTCGTTCCTCCGCGTACCTCCGAATGTAGGCGATCACATGGGGATTTTCGGGACGGAGGAAATCGATGGCGCCCCGGCCGAACGCTTTGAACTGCTTGCGCAGCGCGATCATCCTGCGCATCCACCACAGCAGCGAATGATGATTGCCCTCTTGGGCTTCAACGTTGACGGTCTGGTAATGGTATTCGTAATCGATCACTACCGGCAGTATCAGGCGCTGCGGATTGGCGGTAGAGAAGCCGGCGTTGCGATCACTCGACCATTGCATAGGCGTGCGCACGCCGTCGCGATCGCCGAGGAAAATGTTGTCGCCCATTCCAATTTCGTCACCGTAATAGACCACCGGCGTACCGGGTAATGAGAACAGCAGGCCGACGTTGAGCTCAATCGCGCGGCGATGATTGCCGAGCAGCGGGGCGAGGCGCCGCCGGATGCCGAGGTTGAGCCGCATCCGGCCATCCTGCGCGTATGCGCGATACATGTAATCGCGTTCTTCGTCGGTGACCATTTCCAAGGTGAGTTCGTCGTGATTGCGAAGAAAGAGCGCCCATTGGCAGGTCTCGTCGACCGTAGGCGTCTGGTCCCAGATGTCGGTTATCGGAAAGCGATCTTCCATCCGCACCGCCATAAACATTCGCGGCATCAGCGGGAAGTGGAACGCCATATGGCATTCCTTGCCCTCGGCCAGATATGACACCGCGTCCTCGGGCCATTGATTTGCTTCCGCCAGTAACATCCTATTTGGGAAATAATGGTCAACGTGGCGCCGGAGTTCGGCTAGAAAGGCGTGCGTCTCTGGCAGGTTTTCGCAACTTGTGCCTTCGCGCTCGAAGAGGTACGGCACTGCGTCGAGGCGCAGGCCGTCTACCCCCATCCCGAGCCAGAAATCGACGACTCCCAGCATTGCCTTGCGCACTGCCGGGTTGTCGAAGTTCAAATCTGGCTGATGACTAAAGAAGCGGTGCCAGTAGTAGGCCTTGCCGAGCGGATCCCATGACCAATTTGAAGGCTCGGAATCCTGAAAGATGATGCGGGCCTCGCGATACTTATCTGACGTATCGCTCCAGACGTAGAAGTCGCGCTCAACGCTGCCGGGCGGCGCGCGACGCGCGTGTTGAAACCATGGATGCTGATCGGATGTGTGGTTCAGCACCAACTCAGTTATCACGTACAAGCGGCGCCGATGGGCTTCCTTCAGGAAGGCGCGGAAGTCTTGAAGCGTGCCGCAATCTGGATGGACGTCCATATAGTCGGAGATGTCGTAGCCGTCATCGCGTTGCGGCGAAGGATAAAACGGCAATAGCCACAGCGCAGTTACACCCAAACGCTGAAGGTACTCCAGCTTATCGGTGAGACCGCCAAAGTCGCCGATGCCATCACCATCGGTGTCATAAAAAGAGCGGACGCGGACCTCATAGATGATTGCGTCCTTGTACCACCGAGGGTCCTCGGCGAGGCCGCGTACCACTGAATCGGTGCGGTGTTTCTTCATGGCCTCGTCTCGACGCGCAGGATGTGCGCGGGCTCGATCTGCGGGTCCAAGCGGATGTAGTTGCTTTCACTCCAATCATAGCGAGCGCCGGTGAGCAGGTCGGTCACCGCGTAGCCCTGTACCGGAGCGTCCCCAATGGCATCGGCGGGGACGAGTGCGGTGCAATGATGAGCGTGATGCGGATCGAGATTAACCGCGACCAGAATCGTATTAGAGCGATCGGCGGATGACTTCGAATATAGGATTATTTGGTCGTTATCGGTTGGGAGGAAGCGCAGGTTGGCGAACTGTTGAAGCGCGGGATTCCTGCGCCGAATCGCATTGAGCCGCGCGACGAACTCACGAAGGCTATCCTGACGGTTCCATTCGCGCGTCTTGATTTCGTATTTCTCGGAATGGTCGTATTCCTCGGTGCCAGGAATCGCCTCATTTTCGCAAAGCTCATAGCCACTGTATATTCCGTACGATGGCGACAGCGTGGCCGCCAGCACCAAACGACTCTTGAAAGCCGGCCGGCCGCCATTCTGCAAAATTGGCGGCAGGATATCCGGTGTGTTGGTGAAGAAGTTCGGACGAAAGTAATCGATCATGCCAGTCTGCGTAAGTTCGGTCAGATACTCAGTCAATTCGGCTTTGGTATTGCGCCAGGTGAAATAGGTATAGGACTGGGTAAAACCGGCCTTAGCCAGAACTTTCATCATCTTTGGCCGGGTGAAGGCCTCGGCCAGGAATATAACTTCGGGATGCTTTTTCTGCACGGTATTGATTAGCCATTCCCAGAACGCAACCGGTTTGGTATGGGGGTTATCGACGCGGAAGATTTTGACCCCGTGTCCGATCCAAAATAGCACGACGCGGCGCAACTCCTCGATCAATCCCTTCTGATCGGGTGAATCGAAGTTGATTGGATAGATATCCTGATATTGCTTAGGTGGATTCTCAGCATATTTGATGGTGCCATCAGGACGATGCCGGAACCACTCCGGATGCTCAGTGACCCATGGGTGGTCAGGTGAGCACTGGATCGCAAAATCGAGTGCGACTTCGAGGCCCAGCCGCTCGGCGGCCGTGACGAAGTGATCGAAATCGTCGAGCGTGCCGAGCCGCGGCTCGATCGCCATGTGGCCTCCGGCTGAACTTCCAATTGCCCATGGGCTACCCGGACTATCGGGTGCCGCAATCAACGAGTTGTTCGCTCCCTTGCGATAGGCGCTGCCAATCGGATGAATCGGAGTCAGGTAAACAACATCGAAACCCATGTCTCTGATATCGTGGAGACGTGCTTCAGCCTCACGTAAGGTACCGTGATGGCCGGGCTGGGTTCCCTGGGAACGCGGAAAGATTTCATACCACGCGCCGAAGCGGGATAGAAGCCGGTCTGCGACAATGGCGGAGGTGTGGTCATAAATGACGGCATCCGCGTGTTCCTCATTTCGATCGACCGTGGCCGCGAGAACCGGAGCGGAGATAATAGCGACCGCCTCACTTGGATTGTTGAGCGCACGAAGCTGAGCGATATAGTTAGCAATTATGGTACGATCGTTACCGCAGGCGTGCTGGCGAATACTCTCGAGCAGCGCGATTCCTTCCGCTAAGTCAGAAGCGGCGTCGAGTCCCGCCGCGGCTTTCTTAGTGAAGTATTCGCGCCATGAGGCGAAAGCGCGCGTCCAGGCCTCGATCGCGAAAACATAACGGGTGTTTTCGGTCAACAGAAATTCGCCGCGCCAGCGATCGTTGTCGATTAATACCATAGGGGCTTCCGCGAAGCTCGCGTCCCCCGCGCGGCGCCATTTGATGACCGCGGCTAGAGCCGCCGGACCGTCACCAAAAATATCTGCCGCGACGACACAACTTTCTCCAGCGATACGCTTGGCTGGATAGCGCGCGCAATCGACCGTCGGGGTCACGGCTTCGATAACGATGTGTCTGAGTTTATTCGGTTCTGTGGATTTGGGTGGGCTCATGACTAGAGAGTCCTTGCCGAATTGTCTCCTGAGCATAGTCACGAGGCTCGCAGGATTGAGGATGCCTTCTGTTAGTTTACGGAGAGCGGTCATATGGTGACGCGAGATGCTTTCGGCTGACCCGCATAGCCAATCGCCGGGTCTGATACGACTGGAATTCGTCTACGACCCTCTACTCTTTTAGAATTACTCGGAATTTGTCAACCGCCTTGGAAAAAATTTAGATTTCTTAACCGGTGGATTCGCTCTTTCGCGCGCGCGGCGAATCTTCAGCTTGGTTAGATTGCGACAGTTGGGAAAACATTCCATGCTTCGGGGTGGTTTTCTGAATTCGGAACTTATTACTACTGGTGAGGCGTATCGTCTTCCGGCGCGCGCCTTAGCTGAACAACGCGGAAGCGAGGTTACGAAATGCCCTCCGGTCTTTCCTCCCGTATCACTGAAGGACTTCCTTCGCCCTTGGGCGCCACCTGGGACGGGCTTGGAGTTAACTTTGCGGTCTTCTCAGCGCATGCGACAAAAGTAGAACTGTGTCTATTCGATGCGAGTGGTAAGCGAGAAAGTTGAACGCATCGAATTGCCTGAATATACGGACGAAATTTGGCACGGCTATCTGCCTTATGCGCGGCCCGGAACGATTTACGGTTATCGGGCTCACGGGCCGTACGAGCCTCAAAATGGACATCGTTTCAATCCGAACAAGTTGCTACTGGACCCATATGCTAAAGCGCATATAGGGCAACTGAAATGGTGCAACGAGGTTTTCGGATACAGAGTTGGCCCCAGAAGCGATGACTTGACGTTTGACCAACGAGATAGCAGTCGCTTTGTCCCGAAGTGTCGCGTAATTGATCCGGCTTTTACTTGGTCTCGCGATCGCGCGCCGCGAATACCCTGGGAAAAGACGATCTTTTATGAGATGCACGTCAAAGGTTTCACTAAGCTTCATCCAGCAGTTCCTCCAGATCTTCGTGGCACGTTTGCCGGACTCGCGAGCCAAGAGGTCGTTGACTATATAAAAAGCCTGGGAGTCACTTCGGTTGAACTTCTACCGATTCATGCCTTTCTCAACGACAGTCGCTTGCTTGAGCAAGGATTGACCAATTACTGGGGCTACAACACGATTGGCTTTCGCAGCCGATCCTCGATCAGCTTGTGGTGGACCCGCCCCGCCACCCAGTAAAATTCAACCGAGGTGGCCGGAGCGGAGGCTTGCAGCGGTGACAGTTACTTAGGCAACACCGTCGGCGACGCGTACGGAGTCTGAGCCGCGACTGAGGCCCGGCCCCACTGGGCGGCGCAGCTCAGGATGTCGAAGAGCTGTCCGGCGGTGACTGCACGAAACTTGGTCCAAAAGGACTGATCAATGTAGAGAGTGTCCGCCGATCCATCCGAACGGCGCCATCGGTTGTAAGCGCTGGGACCGCCGTTGTAAGCGGCATAGGTCGACCGTGCGATCTCAGCGCCTGAATTACTGTCCTTGGTCGTTGCGCGAACGGTGTCGGCGGACATCAACCTCATCAGGATTTCCGCTCCCGCTCCCGCATTGTAGGCAATGTCCCATTCCAGACGGCGAATGTTGTAGAAACCTCGCCATATGTGCCTGTTGACCTGCATCAGTCCGACATCAGCGGTGTCCGATTCAAGGAATCGGACTCGGCCGTTGACGCGAATAAATTGACGCCAACAGCTCTCTTGCCATGCGGTGCTCTTCACCAGATCCAGAAAAGTCTGCTGACGTTGCGGTGCGAAATGTTGACTATCGATTTCGCGCTGCGCGACCAAGGTCAGCAAACGTTGAATGGACTGAGCGTACGCGGTGGCGTTGTCTTCCTCAACGACAACGCGCTTGAGTGCGGCGCCGAGGCTAATGATTTGAGTGGTCTTGGGATCTTCGGATGCGTGTGCATTTGGGGGAGCAAACCATTGAAACCACGCATGAGTCGTTGTAGGTCCAATCGTCGCACCTGGCGTTGATGGGGAGGTGGACGATGACACAGGCGCCGGACTGGGCCGGACTGGTGTCGGTGAGGCTGGTGGGCTTGGCGAAATTAGCGGCGCGGCCGGGCTAACCGAGGAAGCTGCCGGAGGTGTGGCGTCGGGCACAGGCGCTTCCAGTGGGCCCGGAGATTCTAAGGGCTCAGTAAATCCGAACAGATGCTGCAACTGCGGATCCGTATTGTAACTGAAGATCAGAGGGTCTCCTGCGTATTGTGGGGCCATTATGTGCGCTAGTTGACGCAGGTCGTCTTCCGAGATCCGCATACCCAAAGCCGGTGCGGCTTGATCGGCAGCAAACAAGGCATCGCCTGCGCTAACGAATGACAGGAACTCAAGCGCACGGCTGCCGAGAATCTCGCGGCGCGCCGCCGCTTGAATGATCGCGCGAAGCCGGCTCCATTCGTCAATAAAAATGAGCCTTATAGGGTCGGGTCCGGTGCTCAGCTGCGGCTGGGCCAATGCCTGGACGAGGCGATAGCGGCTATCGAGCAGAAGGTCGAAAAGCTGCGCACGAAACTGCTTATCGGCCACGTTGCCAGCAAGTTGCTTAATCGCGAAAACGATGAATGCGTCCCAGTCGTCGAGCATGGTCTGCCATGCAGCGATCTCACTGGGACTTAGCGGAGCGGGCACCACGGACTGCATCGGACTGGCGATTTCTGGGACATCTAATCTAAGCGTGAGCTTAAGTCCTTCATCATCCGGAACGACTGCAGACATCGGCCGCATCGTGGAAAACGCAGTCTTAACTCGTTCAGCTACCTCCGGAGCGGCAGCGGCTTGCATGAGATTTTCCAACTGATCCAAGGGCGGATGAAGATCGTATGAGAAGTCTTCGATTCTCGGAACAAAATGGCTCTTGATCAGATCGAAACCACGAAGCAGTACAGATTTTTTATGCGCAGAGTTGTAGAGATTTATATTGACTACATGGAATCTAATCGCCAAATCGTTGCCAATATAGGGTTGCGTCTCAAACTCGATAACGCCAGACCAAGTAATAGGAATTACGCATTTTCCGGCTACTGCAACGCCCAGGCTCAAATCAGTGTCCGTTCCCAATACCAGAGCACCATCCTGACGCTCGAACCGCGGACGGTAGGCATAAAAGTATTGGCATTTGTCGGAACCCACCCATAGTTCGGCACGTCCGGCCGGTCCATCGTAAGCCTTATGTCTCAGGGCCTCGGTCAGCGTGATGTAGTCTATGTTGAGAGGAATCGTGATTTCGACTGCCGATGCTGTGCACGACAACGACAATGACAACAACGCAAATGAACACGTAGCGATCAACCATCTAAACGACAAACGGGAGCGGCTGCTCAGACCAGAATTACCACAGATCCGCATAAGACCTCGCTCACGTTCAGGTGGAAGTGCTTTGCTGCTATTCTCCGCTCCTGGAGCGACGGGAATTCAATCTCTTGGACGGCTTGGTCGTCAGAGTGCAGAGGGTTTGGTCGCCAGTCTCGAGGCCCGTGTGAATCCGGAGACGATCAAGCCGCGCGCTCGAGCGGCGAGTTCGGGACGCGTTTGGGGCACACGCAAGGGAACTCACGCCGATCGAAAAGCGAGCACCTGGCTGATCACGCGCCTTGTTGATCCCGGGGCGAAGTTCAAATTGGTTTCCGCTCGCGCGTACCAACCGGGAAAGAGCAGAAATCCGATTCGATATGTTCGAGGCCGATCTCACTCGTAAACGCGATCGCTGCACCTTCGAGGTGCTGGCCGCAGAGGTTGAATCTAAGAGCCCGGCTCTGCGCGATCGCTGAAATCGTTCATAACATCGATCTCAAAGACGGCCGAGGCGAAAACTTCACGGGCTACCTCGGAATTACCGGAAGTAACAGGTGCGAGGCCATCTCGGCCTGATGAAATACCGTTTGACGCGCGGGTATTCCTTTCGTGCCCTCACCGAAGCGCTCGCCTGTATTGAGGTTGCGGTCGAAGCGCGGAAAGTTGCTCGAGCTGATTTCGAGCCGGATACAATGGCCGGGCAGGAAGACGTTGCTGGTCGCCCACAAATCGATAGTAAACAGGTAAGGCTTGCCGGCCTCCATCATTCGCGGAGTCCTGGCCGATTCTCGATAGCGCGCGCGGATGATCCCGTCGAGCAGATTCTGCGCATAGCCGTTCGGATGCACGTCGATCAGCTTTGCGGTGAAGTCGGTATCGACCGCCGAAGACGACGCCCATAGGGCGACGGTCACGGGTCCGGTAATCTCAAGCGGTTGCTCCAGCGGATCGGAGGTATAAACCAGTACATCGCGCCGCTCTTCTACCGGTCGTTGATCCTGCACGCCCATATCGATTGCCAGATTGTTTCCGCCCAGCGAGGGAACCGGATCATTTGGATCGTAAGTGTAGGTATCGGCCTGTTCCGAGTCCGGTGGTACAGTCGAGAGCGCACCATCACCGCTTAGTGCATTGGCGCCCTTTTGGCTGTGCAGGTAATAGCGAACCTGCCGCAGATTCGGCGGCGGCCAGTCGGACAGCTCCTGCCAGCGATTCTCACCGAGAGTGAAAATCGTGACCGGCGATTCATCCATGATTCCGTTGTCGATATCCTTGAGCCAGTAATCGAACCATCGCAACAAAGTCTCATTAAGGTCGATCAACGCCGTCGGTCCGAAATCGATATCGCCGGTGCCGCGCGAGCTAGGCACGTGATATGGGAGCAAATGCCCCCAAGGTCCAATTATCAGGCGCTGTCCATTCCGCGCGTTCTCGTATTTGCTGTTGGTGGTGATACTGCGATAGGCGCTCGTGCCGCCTTCGCCGAAGATGTCGTACCACGAGGTGACGTGCAGCATCGGCACGTTGACGCTCGCCGCATGCCGATTGACGTTGGCGCGATACCAGTACTCGCCGTCATCCGCATGCGCGATGTGATCGGCGAAATAGGGCGCCGTCTCTTTTAGGATCTGACCCCAGTCCTTGATCGGAAGATGGCGATACCATTTTTCGGTGAGTGGCGTGAAGGCGTTCAGACCGAACCGGGTCTCCCGAATGATGGGGAACTCGCCGCCTTCGACATACTCGCTGGTCTTATCGAACAGGTCGTTGCGCTTTGCGCGCTTCAACGTGTTGAGTCCCTTGAAGATCGCGTAGGGGACCATCCATCCCCACATCGAAGCGCCGCCGGTATGATAGATCCAACTCGCGTGGTAGTCGGAAGACGCCGAGACGGGAGCCATTGCCTGCAGCGACGGCGGCATCGGATCGTTACATGCGATCATGTACTGCGTTAGACCAAGATAAGACTGGCCGGTAGTGCCGACCCGGCCATTGGACCAGGGCAATCGCGCGGCCCATTCGACCGCGTCGTAGCCATCGGCGACTTCCTGGAAGATCGTGTCGTACTCGCCTTCGGATTCGAAACGGCCGCGACAGTCCTGCGTGATCGAGACATAGCCGTAACGGGCGAAGAGATAAGTAGGACCATTGGGGTCGTCGGTGCCCTTCTTATTGTAGGGCGTTCGGCTGAGCAAAACCGGAAACCGTCCTGGCGCATCCGGACGGACCACGTCCGCGAAAAGCGTGACGCCGTCCCGCGTCTTCATCGGAACACTTTTTTCGGTCACGACTTTGTACGTTTTGCGCGCTTGAACGATCATTCGAGTCTCCCGAAATGCAACATGCCGATTGCGGCCGTCCGCGCTCCAAGGACAACGGGGACGGTCCCTCCTCTTCGTCATAGCGAACCGTCCTCCGTTTCCGCCCGATTCGCATCTGACCGTTCCTCAAATGATTCCTCTCGTCAAGCAAAAGCTCGAACGAACTCAACAGAGATCTCAGCAGCAAAGGACTCTATACCCGACAGGAATCAGACCCTGCTTATTTCAGCGCAGTTAGCGGCATCAACGCGGCCGACTTTTGCGATTTGGCGCCGTCAGAAAAACAGCGCGAATTCCTGTGACGAAATTCAGCCCGAGCGCACCGGCTTTGGAAGGCGACATGCCCCGTTAAGCAATTGACGGCTGCTTGTTTCAGCTTCGCCTGATTGCCCGACTCTGGCGCCTGGAGAGACTATGGAATTTGAACGCGCAAGACTCGAATTCGACGGAAAAATCGGCATCCTCAAGCTCAACCATCCCGAGGTCATGAACGCCGTCTCGCCGGCAATGGTCGATGGGCTTATGAAAGCGCTCGACGAGGTCGATCGGCACCGCGACGTACGATGTGTCATCATCACCGGCGAAGGCCGAGCCTTTTGTGCGGGAGCAAATCTGCATCCCGCTTCAGGCGAAGGTGAACGGGTCGATGCGGGGATGCTGCTGGAGAGGATTTTTCATCCTTTTCTCCGCCGGCTGCGTGAGCTACCGGTGCCACTGGTTACCGCGGTTAATGGCGCGGCGGCGGGCGTCGGCATGAGCTTCGCGTTGATGGGCGAGCTCGTCTTATGCTCGCGCTCAGCCTACTTCCTGCAAGCGTTTCGCCGTATAGGTCTGGTGCCTGATGGCGGTTCCACCTGGCTGCCACCCCGCTTGATTGGCAGGGCACGCGCAAGCGAACTGTTGCTGCTGGGCGAAAGGTTGCAGGCTGAGAAGGCGCTCGAATGGGGCCTCGTAAATCGAGTTTTCGCCGACGACGAGATAATGGAAAAGTCGCGGGAGATGGGAGGCGAACTGGCGGCCGGGCCAACTATCGCACTGGGACTCATCCGCCGTCTCTACTGGGAAAGCCTCGATAATACCTATGAAGAGCAGTTGAATCTGGAACGTCAAATGCAGCGCGAGGCGGGTGCCTCAGCGGACTTCAAGGAGGGTGTGCGGGCCTTTCGTGAAAAGCGCCCGGCCAAATTCAAAGGTGCGTAATGACTTTGGGATCGCTCATGCGGATGCGGCGCGCCCTACGATGAATGCTCGAGTCTGCACGGGTTATGTCTGAGTGTGGCAACTTAAGAATTCGAACGCGCCGGAGAGAGGCTCGCAACCGGCAAGGTGATCGCATCGATGGATTTCGACTACAGCGCTGAAGATGAGGCCTTTCGCCGCGAGTTACGGACTTGGCTCGAGGCCAACGCGCCTCGCGAGCCGATCCAATCGCTGGCCGGCGGATTCGAGCGGGACGAAGACGACTGGAAGCGCAAGCTGGGCTGGTTTCGCAAGCTCGCGGCGGCGGGTTGGACCTGCGTCGATTGGCCGAACGAGTTTGGCGGGCGGGGCCTTAGCCTGCTCAGGACGATCATTTATCACGAGGAATTGCAGCGCGTTAATGCGCCGCTGCCGTTTATCGGTTCGGGGCCCTCATTGGTCGGGCCAACCTTGATGCAATGGGGCACCGAGGAGCAGAAGCGGCGGTTCATCCCGAAGATCATCAGCGGCGAGGAGATCTGGTGCCAGGGCTATTCGGAGCCGAACTCGGGCTCGGACCTCGCTTCACTACAGACGCGCGCGGTCGAGGACGGCGATTACTATCGCATCAACGGGCAAAAGATCTGGACCTCGCAGGCGCAATACGCAGACTGGGCGTTCGTGCTCTGCCGCACCGATCCGACCGCGCCCGAAGCATCGCGGGATCAGCTATCTGCTGGTTGACATGAAGACGCCCGGAATCACCGTGCGTCCGCTGGTGCAGATGAGCGGCACGACGGGTTTCAACGAGGTCTTCTTCGACGAGGTGCGGACGCCGAAGAAATTGCTGGTCGGCGAAATGAATAATGGCTGGCAGGTCGCGATTACGACTTTGATGTTCGAGCGGGGCGTGGGCGGCGGCGGGCAGCCGTTAATCGCGGTGGTGGACGAACTGGTGAATCTCGCGCAGCGGATTAAACGCGACGGCCGTCCCGCCTGGGACGACACGAGTGTGCGACAACGAATCGCGCAGTTCAAATGCGAGGCCGAGGCGCTCAGGTACACCAATCTGCGCCAGTTGACGCGGCGGCTCAAAGGGCTGCCGCCGGGCGCCGAGGGTTCGATCATGAAGCTCTGCGCGACCGAGCTGAACTTGCGGATCGAGCTGTTCGCGATGGAACTGCTGGGGCCGTGGAGCCAGCTCGAATTCATGGCGCCGCGGGCAATCGATGACGGCCGCTGGTCGTATCGGATGTTGAGTGCGCGCGGCGGCACGATCGCGGCCGGCACGAATCAGATTCAGCACAATATCATCGGCGAGCGCGTCCTCGGGCTGCCCAAGGGCTAACCGAAGAGTTCTTCACTCACTGAGACATCCTGTTATGGCCATACCGACCCGCTCGGGCAGACGTTATTCGTCACCTCCGGATGCGGCTGGACGCAGTGTTGGAGCGAACGCAAAAAGAAAATCCGGCCGGCGAGGGATATGATCGCGGTGCGCATTGGCCGGACGCGCGTATGGGAGTCGTCAGCCCACCTTCCTACTTCGAAATACGACCACGGCCGAAGAGACCCCAGGAACTGACCACTCACAAGTACATGCAATTTGCGGCTTCCAACCTTCGGTGTCTCCACAAGCCTTCCCGCCCTGATTGGCGATTTGTTCGGCACCTGGCCGTCGGCGTATCTTCACCGTGATCTGGGTCGCTTCGGTTAGAGATGCAACACCGCCTTGCCAGCGATACCGCGGCTATAAAGTTTGTTCGCTACCTCCGCGATCTCCTCATAGGGCGCCTCCAGCTCGATTTGCGGATAAAGCCGCCCCGAAGCGACCATCGCGACGAGCCGCCCCAGCCCCTGAGCCGCCGGACGTTGAGGAAGCTCGTGGAACAGAATAAAGCCATAGAGGCTGGCGCCGCCGGTCCGCATGAAGGTGGAAGCGTCGAACGTCACCTCTGACGCCGACGATACACCGAGCAGCACGCACATTCCGCCCGGCGCGAGCATCTTGAGTGCCGCCGCGAGCGACGCACTGCCCACCGATTCGATGATCAGGTCATAGGGGCCGAACTTGGACGCCGCCGACAGCTCCTCGCCGATCACCACTTCATGGGCACCGGCCACCCGCGCGTGCTTCTCACGCTCGGGTCTTCGCACCGCGGCAACGACGAACACCCCGGCCTGCCCGGCGAGTCTCGACCGCCAGATGACCCACGCCACCCGACGCTCCGGTGACCAGCACGCGTCGGCCCAAGGCCGCGCCGTTCTGCTCGAGCGCATAGAGTGCGGTGAGACCTGCGACCGGCAGAGTTGCAGCTTGCGCGAAGGAGACGTTGTCCGGCAATTGGCCCAGCGCATTTGTCGGCACCGCGACTGCCTCGGCCCACGCACCAGCGGGCACAAAGCCGACAACGCGCGCACCCGCCGGAGGCTCCGAACGGTCGGCGGTCGCCTACTCTCGACCACACCCGCCAGATCCCATCCAGGACGCCACCCTGGCTCTGCTATCGTGAGCGCCCGCCGCACCTCACCCAGGTTGAGTGAGATGGCCTTGACACGCACGAGCGCCTCGGAGGGAAGTGGCACCCGGACGGGCATCGCCCTTATCGCGAGACGTCCCGCCGCCTCCGAGTCGACTACCACGGCACGCGCCTGTTCCATTTGAAGCCTCCATAAAAGCGCGGACTGAAGATCCGAGCGACCTACAGTCCCTCAAGACTGAGCACCTCTGGCTTCCTGGCGTAGTATTGGGCGAGATTTGCCGCCGGGAGTGTCATCAGGTGCTCGATATAACGCGATGGTCTTCGCCAATCCTGATTGATCGCTTCAGATCATGGGCGAATGCTCCGAGACCGCGCAATACGACCGCCGGGTCTTATCATGTTTCTAGAGGGCCGGTCATTTCGTCGAATTGCTCAGCGTCGAGACCACGACCACGACTGAGCTATCGAATGGCGCGTGAAATTAAACAAAACTTTATGTCGACTCAACTGTGGCGTAAAGTTGGATCAGTTGGCCAGAGCTAGCCGCAAACCCGGCCCACAACGAATCAATTACCGGACGAGCGAACGCGACGAGGTTCTCTCAAGGAATATTTTCATGTACTGCTTCATCGAGTGACGTCATCTCCCCTTTTTCCTAGCCGGGCAGACAAGATCGGAGGAAGCATGCAGTCTGATGACGTGTGGTCGTCGGCTCTGATTACCTGGCTGACGGAGAAAACTCTAGCCGGTGTCAGTGAGACCGATATCGTTGGGGGTTTCTGCGAACGGCTCGCGCTGGCGGGCGTACCAGTGGCGCGAGCGGTTGTGCTGGTCGACACGCTGCATCCGATCTACGAAGGCCGAGCCTTCCGCTGGAGCACCGGAACAGACCAGGCGGAAATGCTCGAATACGGCCGCACCAGGGAGGGTGAACCCGCCGCCGCATGGCAGCGTACCCCGCTCTACCATTTGGTCGAGACCAACCAAACCGTGCTGCGTCGGCGCCTCACGGCCGCCATCCCTGCCGATGGGACGCCGGATTTCGCAACTTTTGCCGAGTTGCGCAACGAGGGTATGACGGACTACCTCGCGCTGGTGACGCGTCTCGCGGCGACGGGCGCGATCGGAGAGATGGACGCCATATATTCGGTTTGGACCTCGAATGCCGCGGACGGTTTTTCCGCAGGCGATATAGACTCACTACAGCGGCTGGTCAGTCCACTGGCCGCAGCCTTGAAATGCAGATCTCTTGCCCGGATCGCGGCTACGCTCGTCGAGACCTACCTCGGCCGCGATGCGGGACGCAGAGTCTTAAGCGGTCGGATCGAGCGCGGCGTCGCCGAACGAATCAATGCAGTGCTCTGGTTCAGCGATTTGCGCGGCTTCACCAGGATCACTGACACGGCGGCGCCGGATCAAATAATTCCGCTGCTCAACGATTATGCAGAGGTGGTGATATCGGCCATTCATGCGGCAGGGGGCGACGTGCTCAAGTTGATCGGCGACGGCACGCTGGCGATCTTTCACGGTGACGATATCGGTGCCGCGTCACATGCAGCGCTCGGCGCTGCCCTCGCTGTTCGCCAAGGCATCGCCGCGCTCAATGTGCGCCGCAGCAAAGCTAAACTGCCAGTAACCGAGGTCTATCTCGGCCTGCACATTGGCGAGGTCTTCTATGGCAATATCGGCAGCCTCGAGCGACTGGACTTCACGGTGGTTGGTCCAGCCGTGAATGAAGTGAACCGCATTGCCGCGATGTGTCGAACGGTCGAGCGCGATGCGCTGCTCTCGGCTGCTCTGGTGGCCGCCGCACGTCCCGAGGATCGGCGTCGGCTGGTATCGGTCGGGCGGTACGCCCTGCGCGGAATCGCAAAGGCACAAGAGCTGTACACGCCTGAAGAAGATTGACTTGCTGCGAGACGCGAACGCTTCTATTCTATTAAGCTACTGCGCCCTCCTTGCTGAAGGAGTGGAATCCTGAAGCTTGACTTTGAGATCGCAACCTCGGAATCGAATGTACAGACACGCTCCCAAACGGAGATCGATCGGTTCAAGGTCGCCGCTCCGAAGTTGCGACCGCTTGTGGCCGGACGGCAGCGTCGGATTGAAGAGCGCGTTGAGGTCGCAGCTACCCACCTAATCTTCTGAGTAAAACCCTGCGAGCGGGCTGCCCATTCATAGAGCAGTTTACACCACCAGCATAGCATTGATGCCTGAGGTCAGGATATTGCGGCACCTTTCAACTTCGACAAGGCGCGGATTTTCACTCGTACACTGGCGGGCTTGGCGGCACCCTTCATCATTTCTCCCGTGGCCGGGTTGCGGATGAGCGTACCGGCCTTGCGCGCCGGAACCTTGCGCAAGGTTATCTTAAAAAGGCCAGGCAAAGTGAACTCGCCAATGCCGCGTGGACGTACCGAACCTAACATCACCGATTCGAGCGTATTGAAAACACCGACAGCTGTTTTGCGGGGGATGTCATTCTGCTCAGCGATCAGATTGATTAGCGCCGATTTGGTCAGGGTTTGCTTGAGCACAGGGGTGGATGTTTCGGGTTTGCCGGTTTTCTTCTTGACCATTATTTGCTCCAGAGGTTGAACAAGACTACAGAAAACGAAAGGGCTTTTTCCGTCCCGTCGATGCTAGCCGTCTTGCCCCGCGTTCGGAAGCCAAAGGGCACACATGGCAGTACTGTTCTGCACGAAGCCCGGGCGCTCATCGCGAGTTGGCGCCTCGACTACAATCACGCGCCTCCAACAGGCAGCGGGGGACTACATCGTCGTCGATGAGTTCCATCACGCTGCGGCTGGCACGTACCGCCGCCTCATCGACTATTTCCAGCCCAAGTTTTTGCTTGGACTCACCGCTACGCCTGAACGTACCGACGCCTCTCACCGCTCAGAAGACTGCGCCTTGGCTCACGCGTTCAGCCGATAACGTAAGAAGCGGATGTGACGCAAAGGAAACGACGCTCACGCAAGCGTCGTCACACGAAGGGAATCATCCGTTTCACGACGATCCCAGTCTTCGGGGATGCAGGAGGAATGGAGGGCGCCGCTACTCATTTTGCCGCAGGTCAAGCTGCGGATCCATGCACGCCGTCACGGTCCTGCCGTCCATAGCGAATATCGTGCGAGGCGTCGATGCGCGGTCAGGCGCGCGTTTGGTGGCAGGTAACGCTAGGCACGAATCTGGCGATGCCGATTAATGGAGCCACTCCGCTGGATCCCAGCCTCAGACTGACAACTGCATGGGCGTGCAACGTAGAAACTTGGCCAACGCACTCGGGATCAAACTTCGCTCGATCGTTTGTAATGGGACCCGGACCAAAGATTTCATTGCCACTCAACTCGGGAAAGTGCGAGCGCACGATCAAGAGCAAAGCAATTCTAGAATGTGAAGACTGACTTCGATAGTGGTTGGTGAAAGCGAAACCTGCGCCGAAACGTCCTTTGGGAGGTCAAGGACTTGCCGCCTGATTGGCGGCTTGCGGACACCCCTGGTTCGCGTATTTCGGGTTAACGAAGGGACTCGGGATATGCATGTCGATCAAGAGGCTTTGGAAGCAAGGATGGTTGTGAAGCAGCAGCGGCCCGACTTGCTTAATGACGTCAAGATCGTCTTTTGAGATGGACCACAGGGTCGGGATCTTCTTCGCCTTCTCCCGCAACGCGCGTTGCCTCGGATCACTGGTCCGCAACTGATCAAAATCGATCTGAATGCCATATACATTCAGTCCCCGAAACAGCGGGTTTCCAGCCCCTCCAGCCCCGGCGCCATTGAGCGCGGCGAGGATCGTTTCCATTTGGGCGTTGACGCTCGATGTCGTGGAATCGATAGGAACGGATACAACGCTCTCGGTCATTCCTATTATGCCCGGTCGGGAGTCACTCGTGTAAATATCATTAGCGGGGTCAGCGCGGGCATTGATTACGATGACGACGATCTTTTTGATCTTCCCGCTATTGATGGCGTCCAAGATCGTGCTCTTTCCCGAGCTGGACAGATCCCGATCATCAACGACCCGAGCGGCGTAAGGTGATGAAATCGTTTCGATCAGACCATGAATTGCGAGATTGTCGGCCAGGCCCCCATCAAGGAGATATACATAGTCAATTGTTCGAAAACTGTTCGTTCCGTGTCTCAAGTCGTTCGCGTACCGCGCCAGTTTGAATTCGTCAAGATTGATATAGGGCGCGTATGTGCCATTCAGCTTGTGCGCGATCCATGGTGGAGCGGGCAAATTGCGACAATTCGTGACGGAGAAGTCTTGCAGAGGAACCGGCGAGAGTACAATGGGAACGGCGGAGGAGGCCCCCACACCGGCGGAGATATGCTCCCTGTCAAGATCTGAACAGATGTCATTGAAGCGCGCGGGCGTGAACGCGAACACTTCGCCCGAAGCCATGTCCGTTGCATTCAGGATGAGATATGGCTTGCCCGGCTGATTGAGCTCAGCGAAGGTCTTCTCTTTGAATAGCTGCTTATCGAAAATCTCCTCGACAGTGTCTATGCGGGAGGTTCCTTCAATAAATCGCCTCGCCCAATTTAGAGGATTTAGCGTCTTGAGGATCAGGGTCAGCAGGTTATCTGGAACGAGGAAGTTCGGCGCAAAGCTGTCCAGCCCCGTTTGCCCATAAAGGGCAAAATCTGCCGCGATGACGCTTCCACCGGACACCGAGGAGACAACACCGACGTCATCGATCAAGCTGCGCGATTGTCTGTCCGTCATGTAGTGAAAGGTGCTCAGTTCCCGCAAGACCGCCCAGCCGAGCGCGGCAGCACGAGATCCACCGCCTGAGATCGCCACCAGGATCAATGGGCGATCAGGATGGGAATCGTCGATCGTGCGACGCTCGACGTTGGTGTGACCGGCTGTAAGCGCAGTATTTTCGAAATGGGTAGCGCATCCGACAAGTCCGCAGACGAGCAAGATCCAGATGATTCGCCGGAACATACTTCACCTCTCTGCGTGGCGTGGCGGGAGCAGGCGAGCTGGTGTGAGTCTGAACTGTTAAGTGGCGACCGGCGGGTCAGATGTGAAGACAATTACCTTAGGCCTTACGATCGACGTTCCCGACAGAACCACGTTTTGCTTGGCCGGCTGGTAGCCCTCTCCCCCCAGGGTGATCACGTATTCGTCCGCCGGCAGCATCAACGTGTGATTCGTGAAGCCGACCCCTTCTTCGTCCGCCAAAACCGCTCGCTGTTCTGGAAAGATGACAAGTAGGTATTGGATGGCCATCAGATCCCCGTTGGTCGATCGCGCTGACGCGTCGGCGCGGCGTGACTTTGAAGCGCCCCTTGGGCTGCGAGTTTCCATATTTAGACGCTCGCCTGGCTCCCCTAGCGTGAGTTGCCAATCTCGGGCTCGCCGATAATCAACACCACAGGCCTTCACGCCTCGAAGTCTATAGACTCGAACATAAGGCTGAAGCCTGTGCGGAGTGCGGGCAGGGTCGGCCGACATTACAGGACACAGGAGCGCAGGCGCTCTCTGATTGAAATTCGTTAATAATGCGACACGATCTCTCGCCCTAATTCCTCGATTCTTTCGCGGGCGCCGTCGTTAGGCACGCAGAAGGCTATTTCATCCAGCCCCGCCGCTTCCAATTCCCTGATGCACTCGATTAGGCGCTCACGCGGCGCCGTCATGCTGAAAGCGGCAATCACCTCCGGAGTGAGGAACCGCTCTTCGCCTGGTTTGACGTAAATCGTGTGCCCCTCATGGACCTTCAAGT
Organism: uncultured delta proteobacterium; assembly: GCA_963774705.1. Classification (GTDB taxonomy): domain Bacteria; phylum Desulfobacterota; class Binatia; order Binatales; family Binataceae; genus JADMIL01. The sequence goes on along the minus strand of CAVZFW010000013.1, from coordinate 14,053 downwards.
ACCGACGGTCGGCAGGCACGTCGAGTTTGCCGACGTATTCGTCACGATACTTTTCATAAATCGACCGCAGCGATGACGGAAGCTGCGCGGCCACCGCGGATCCTTCCCACAGCGCGTGCAGCGCCACCGCTGCCATCGGACCCATTTGGCTCAGAACGCGGGCCGAGGCTAGCGATTCCCCCGGCTTGAGCACACAGGCAGCCGCAAACATCGTGGCGTTGAAATTCTGCGCATTGCGACCTGCGCGTTTTGCGGCCGATTTCACCGCATCGAAGTTATGCTTGAATCCCTCCACGTCGGAGACTGGTGCCATCCAGCCGTCGCCAATCTCGCCAGCAACTTCGAGCGCCTTGGGTCCTTGCGCCGCGATAACGATTGGGATGCTCTCCTTAATGTTGATGTAGCCACGTTCGGAGTGCATAAAACGAATCCACCGCTCGCGGGTGCCCTCGCGGTAAAGCACTTCGTCGCCGTGCAGCAGTGCCCGGCAGATACGTACGTGCTCGCGCAAGTCATCCAACCTGACCGGCGGCAGGCCCATCATGTTGCGGCCGGTGAATCCGGTGCCAATCCCAAGCATCGCGCGCCCTGGTGCCATTTGGTTGATGGTCGCGATCGAATGCGCGGTGACCGGCGCGATGCGATTGCTGGGCACAGCGATGCCCGTGCCGATCTTGATGCGCGTGGTATGCTCGGCCACCAGCGTCATCGTGGCGTAGATATCGCTGTAGAGCATCTGCGAGTCGTAAAACCATGCGCTGCTGAAGCCGAGGTCCTCGGCCATCGTCATGTCTTTCCACGAATCGATATGCGCGGGGAGATTAAGTCCGAATTTCATGAATTGAATTAGTAGTCGATTGGAACCCGCGTCTCAAACGGATCTTGGTCGAGGCTTTCGCTAGCTCTCTCAAACGTCTCGGCAAATATGACTATGTGGCCGAGACGACGGTCCTCCGTCCAATCAAAGATCGTCCGCTGTATTGCCTATTCTATGCGACCCGGCACCCTAAAGGGATCGAGTTGTTCCGGGATTGCCAAATTAGTGCTTTGGGAGAGGAGTCGAAGACCAGAGCTACTACCAAAGTAAAGCACGCGACTTCCACGAGCGGCCAGAGCGAGTTCTTTGAGTCGTTGCACGACATGGCGCCGGACAAACTGGAGTGTTTTCTTCGCCATCAGTGTATCGAAGCGGAGAGGGCGCTGCTGGAGCTTGCGCCGAAGAGTCCGCATTTTATCAATTATGAGAATCTCCGGGCTCAGGTCTTGGCGCGACACGTCGTCCGGGTTCCGGACGTGAATAAAATTGCGGCACGCTTATACCGTGAGAATAGGGTTCTTTTCCCCGATTGGGAGCATGGTAAGAGGGTTCCTCAGAGAGGCTACCGGACCCAAAGGGGGAATGCCGCTGCCTGAGCCGGAGACTGTCGCGCAGATCGAGTATTCGCGCCGGTGTTCATCACATTGGCCATCGACAAAAGATGAGGACACCAAATGCCTAGAATACTCCGAGATAGATCAAACATGTCCTGGCTATAATGCTCGAGAACCGGTCTTTCGATTGTTTACTCGGCCAGCTCTAAATCAACCACCCATATTCCAACGGCCTTGTCGGGATTGAAAGCAACCCTCACACGGGCGGGCCGGTGAGTAGCATCGCTGTATGAACGATAAGACAAACGTTCTAAGCACCGTGACCATTCCAACACCCGTTCCGGCGAACTGTTTGCCGACATAAAACATGGCTCTTTGGGTTCAATGGCGCTCCGAATAATCACGCGCCACCCATGAATGGATTCGTCGACAATTACGTTCGGCAACCCAAGGCCCACCCTATGATCCAAAACAGAGGATGCACTGCTACACGCCGGGTCAAGTGCCTGTCAACGCCGGTTGAATGTTGACCCGCCTAAGCTCGGATCGCCGAAGTAAAATTGACCCACCTGGAGCGGTCTGATCAGGGGGAGTGCGAGGGGGATCTCCCCCTCGCCGTCCCGTCTAATGCTTATTGGCTTTAAGCGAAACAGCCAGCCACCCGGCCTTGCGCTTATCCTTGAGTCTGAAGCTATCCCCGTTGATGCTGACGATAGTCGAGTGGTGCAGGATGCGATCGAGCATCGCGGCGGTCAGCACGCTGTCGCCGGCGAAAGCGCTGTCCCAACTGCCGAAGGTGAGATTCGAGGTAAGCATCATCGCGCCGCGTTCATAGCGTCGTTCGACGATCTGGAAGAACAGGTTGGTCTGGCTAGTTCCATGATCTGCTTGCGCGGCGCGCCGGTAGCGAAGCCGAAGTCGTACTGGTCAAGCGTCTTGATCGCCGGGAAGCCGGCCACCCGCGCGAACATTTCGCGCGCCCGCGCCCGGCGCGATTCGCGCTCGGCCACCAGTAACTCCTCAGGAAGTCGGTAAACGAGGTGCGCTTTTCGGCCGCGGCCTGGGCCAGTGCCGGATACTGCGCCGCGATCCCGCCCAGCCGCAGCTCATTGCACAGCTCGATCAGTCGTTCGTGCCGTACGCTCATCCAGCCTCCACCGCGGTAATCAGTTCTTCATAGACTCGCAGCGGATGCTGATACCCGCACGGTGGCGCTGCCGGACGCTGCGGAGCAGCAGGCTGGAGCGCTCCCGGCCACGACGCGGGAATCGATTGCAGACGCTCACGCTCCTGCTCGAGCCGCACCAACGGGATCTCGCCGGTGGTCGCGTGCACGCGAGCGTTGGCCACCTCGCGCAGCCAGGTGCCGACCCGTGCATTGGCGGTCTCACGATCGACCTTCAGTCCTTCGCGGCTGAGCTGGCTGGCCAGCGGGACGTAGAAGCTCGTGCGCAGATAGCGGATGCAACGTTCCACCTTGCCCTTGGTCCGGGGTCGATAGGGCTGGCACAGCCGCGGCACGAAACCGTGATGATGCGCGAAGTCGAGGAAGGTGCGGTTGTAACGATGGAGACCCGGTCCGTAGCGATCCCGCTCGGTCACCACCGTCCGCATGTTGTCGTAGAGCACCTCGCGCGGCACGCCGCCGAAGAAGTAAAACGCGCGCTCATGACAGCCGCGCAGCGTCTCCATGCGCTCGTCGGTGACGAACTCGACGTAGGTCGCCCGGCTCCAGCCCAGCGTCGCGATGAACACCGCCAGCCGATCCTTCCCTCGGCGAATGGTCGCGAAGTCGGCCTGTATCTGGCGCCCTGGATCGGTCTCGAACCGGATCAGCGGCTCCGGCGTGGCCACCGGTTTCAGCGTCGCGAGGTGATCCTTCAGGATGCTGATGCCGCCCGCATAACCGAGTGCCCTCAGCTCGCGCAGCAGCACCGTCGCCGGGATCCATTCTGGTGCGGCGGCCCTTACCCGTTCAGCGATATACTGCTTGTAATGATCGAGCTTGCTCGGTCGCGCCTTACGCTCATAGTGCGGCAGTGCCTCACCTCGTACGTAGCGCCGCACCGTGTTCCGCGAGACCTCGAGCATCCGCGCGATCTCGCGAATGCTCTTCCCTTGTCGACTCAACACCCGGATCTCCACCGCTTCCTCCGCCACCAGCATGAGGCCCTCCGCTGCGGACTACCTCATGCCGGGATGGGTCATATATGGACCGCTCCCCAGCGCAACACTGTTCGCGGAGTCTGGTGAGCGATGTATCGGTTGCAGTCATATATCCGGCCTCATAGTGGGGCGATACCAGAATGCCCCGGGCCTAGATGGAAGTCCGCGCACTTTCGCCTGATCAGTTTTGCGGCCTCGTGGGCCTGACCCACATGCCAGGTTTGAGAAAGTGCCGGTCCGACCGGTTCGCCATCAGATCTTCGTTACAGCCTGCGCAACCTCGGGTTGGTAAATAGCCGTTTTCCGCCTGCCGTCCCCTCAACCAGCTTGGGGGACGCGGGCGGAAAACGGCGTCGGTCGATAACTCTCACCTTTGCTGAGTAGCGCCCACAGCACTCGCGCATTTTTATTCGCCATGGCTACCACCGCTACGTTGCCTCCGCGTCGGAGCTTGAGACGGCCGGCCCAGACGCCGCGCGTGGTACGTCGTCTCTCAATCGTGCGCATGGCAGATCGCGCACCGTGGACCAGCAGGGTGCGCAAATAACGGTCGCCCCGCTTGCTGATCCCGAGCAGCACCGTGCGGCCACCGCTGGCACGATGGCGTGGAACCAATCCGAGATAAGCCGCGAGTTCACGCCCGCTTTTGAACTCGCTTGCGTTGCCCACCGCAGCCACCAATGCAGTTGCGATCAGCGGACCCACGCCTTCTACTTCCGCCGGCCGCCGGCAGCGTTCGTCCTGGCGGAAGAGTCGTTGGATCCATAAGTCGTATTGGCGCAGCCGCTCCTCGATGAACCTCAGACGCTCGCCGATCTCCCTGAGCAGCTCGCGCATCGCTCCGCTCAGTCCGTTAGCGCAATCCTCCAGGATTAGCAGTAGCGCACGGCGCAAATGCGCAACGCCTTGGGCGATCACGATGCCGTACTCCGCCAGCAGTCCGCGTACTTGATTGCCCAGCGCAGTGCGGGTCTTCACCAGCTGTTGCCGAACTCGATGTACGGCCTGCACGTCCTGCTGCGCAGCACTCTTGATCGCGACAAAACGCATCGACGGTCGGCTCGCGGCCTCGCAGATCGCCTCCGCATCGCTCGCATCGTTCTTATTGGCTTTGACGTATGGCCTTACGAACTGGGGACCGATGAGCCGTACCTCGTGACCAAGCTTCTCGATCTCGCGCGCCCAGTAGTGCGCGCCCGCGCACGCCTCCATCGCTACCAGGCAACGTGGCAGGTTGGCCAGGAAACCTATCACCCGCCGCCGCCCCAGTTGCTTTCTCAGCACGGCCTTTCCAGACGCATCGCAGCCGTGGAGCTGGAATACGTTCTTTGCCAGATCGATCCCGACAGTAGTAACTTGCATTGCGGACCCTCCTCGCCTTCTCTGTTGTCTATGGTCGAACGTACCATCGTGGCCCTTTGAGGCCGTTATCGGAGCGGGGAGCGGTCCATCCCATCAACTTTCAATCGGCGACCCGGGTCAGTTTTGCATCGGCGACTACATGAAATTGGATCAGCTAAATTCGGCGCGAGTTTGGCGCACTATTTCGGCCCGAATAAGTTATCGAGGTGAAAAGATTTGTTCGCCAAGGATTCGCTCCTCTTTGGATCTCTCCGATTACCCACGTAGTCGGTGGCTCCGATGAGTGTCAGATGTTGGCGGAAATGGGCGACAAACGGATTCCGCCTCGGGAACGTTCACACGGATGATTATCAGAGGATTTTCGGAGACCGCGCGAGCGCCTGCTCGCTAGCCAGCCGCGAATACTCTACGGCTTTCGAGGCGTTATCACTGCGCCCATAGTGATAGGCCAGTTCATCAAAATGCTCGTCCAGTTGGCTCTCATGGAGCGATTCGATCTCGTTCGCGATCCGCTCATGGAGAATTTTGCGCCGCTCGATCAGTACGGAATTGTATGCCACCTCCTGCGTCAGCGCGTGTTTGAATATGAATCCGACGTCGGGAAACGCCGGCTGCTCATAGATGAATTCGCCGCCTTGCAGAACGGCAAGGAAGCGGTCTACTTCGACTTCGGAACTATCTATTACGCGCCGTATGAGCGAACGCGCAAATTTCCTACCCACGACTGCGAGCGTTTGCAGCAGGTCCTTCTCATTCGAACCCAGCCGGTCAATTCGTGAGGCGAGAACGGCCTGAACGGTGGGAGGTATCTTTATCTCGGCGAGCGATTGGGTCAGTTTCAAGATACCATTGCGTCGCAATGCCCCTTGCTCAAATAAAGCCTTCACCAGCTCCTCGATAAAAAACGGATTACCTTCGGTCTTGTCGATGATCAGGCGTCTAAGCGAGACGAGTTTGCCGCCATCATCGAGTAGGGCCTCGAGCATTTCGCCGGCGCTCTCTGCTTCGAGCGGGTCGAGCCGAAGCTGCGTGTAATAGCCCTTGTTTCCCCACTCGTGACGATATTCGGGACGATAATTCACAAGCATGACGATGTGTGCGTTAGCGATGCTCTCGGCGAGCAGATTCAAGAGCGCTTGCGTTTCGCTATCCATCCAGTGCAGGTCCTCGAAAATCACAATCAACGGCTGGTTGAGTGATTCGCGCAGCAGAATCCGCTTGATCGCCTCCAAGGTGCGACCTTTCTTGACCGACAAGTCCATCTGGGCGAGCGGATCAGTGGAATCCTGAATTCCAAGCAGAGCAAACAGATACGGCAAGCTAGCGTCCAGGGTGCGTTCGAGGGCCAAAACCTTATCGGTCACCTTCTCGCGCGCTTTCCTCCGGCCGCGAGAAAACACCCGCCCTGAGTCAACGGCTAACAGTTTGGCGATCCTTTTCTCACGCAACTGGCGCTTATCGTCCTCATGAGCAATTCCGAAGTAGTTCCTCAGCAATTCAATCACAGGCAAATAAGCCGAGGCCGTGCCATGCGCGAGCGATAATGTTTCTAAAACCATGCATTCACTTCGTGCCACGGCCTTGAACTCATGAAACAGCCGAGACTTGCCAACTCCAGCCTCACCCAGCACGGCCACGATTTGACCGTGCCCCGCCTTCGCGAGCTCTAGCGCCCGCCCGAGCTGTTCAATTTCACTCTGCCGCCCGACGAACTTCGACAGCCCACGTTCTGCCGAAAGCTGAAAGTGTGTGCGCATCGGTCCCAGCCCGGTCAGCTCGTAGACGTCGACGGGTTCGCTCACGCCGCTGATGCGTGCCGCGCCAAGCGGCTTGAAGTTGAAGTAGCCGTCGCACAGCTTCTTCGTTTGGTCAGTGACCGCAACCGAACCGATGGGCGCCAGCGCCTGCATCCGCGCCGCTAGACCGATCGAATGGCCGATGGGTGTGTATTCGGCATGCGCCGCGTCGGTCGCTAACGAGCGCACCACCACCTCACCAGTATTTACCCCGACTCGCGCCTGCACCGGTTTGCGGCCCTCGGCGCGCAATCCGTCGGAGTAACGGTTGAGCTCTTCTTGCATAATAAGCGCCGCATAGAGCGCTCGTTGCGGATGCTCCTCGTGCGCCAGAGGGGCGCCAAACGTAGCGAAAATGCCATCGCCAGTGGACTGCATGACATGCCCGCCATATCGCCGCGTCGCCTCCATCATGACTCTCAGCGCGGGATCGATGATGCATTGGGCCTCTTCGGGATCCAGATTCTCGATCAGCTCCATTGAGCTCTTGATGTCTGCAAACAGCGCAGTGATCGTCTTGCGCTCTCCCTCAAACGCCTCCTCTGGCTGCCGACTGTATTCAGCCCCGAACGATTGCGAAGAACTCGTCATCGCTTGTCTAATTAGAGACGGCGACTGACTGCTGTCCCGAAGCGACACCCCACATTCCGCGCAGAATTTGAATTGTGGCAGATTTTCGGCGCCGCACCGCAGACACAGATTTCTAAGTACAGTGCCGCATTCGACGCAGAATTTGGCCGTCGGCGGATTCTCGTAATTGCAGGCCGTGCAACGCATATCGCCTGCCCCTTTTGAGCAGAGTTCGGTCGCGCTCCCTAGATTAGGAGGAAGCGGGCGAGGTGGCAATTCTCGCATGCTTCGGCCGGTTGACTGCGCGCGGGTCCAGTGGCTGACGTCTTTGCCTATCAGCGGGCAGAGATCCTTGGCGCTTTGCTCTCTCCGCGACTCCAGCGATCGATCGCGTCAACGTGGAAACGCCACTCCGAACCCACGAGAAAGCCAGGTATCTGGTTCGAGCGCAACAGACGATAAATCGTCGTCGGATGAACGCGAAGATATACCGAGACTTCCTTAACGGTCAAAACGTGGGGCAGGACTGGGGCCACCCCGGCCCTGTTTGAGCGTCTCATTGGCGTACTTAAAGTACCTCCCGTTGCTCTTCCCGCTGGCAGGACTGCAGTTCGTGCCCTGGTAGGACTGCACTTCGTGCCTTGAGTGGTCCGGAGCTGCCCTAAGCTTGTATTGCTCGATGGATAGTGTGTCTGTTAAGAATTAGCCTAGATTCAATAAATATAGACGCTTTCTTAGCAATGCTCGTGCAAATTGCGGTTTACCTGCAATGGCTCAACCCAGCTGGGCGCGAGGAACGAATTGTCTTACCGATCCCGTAAGGTAAATTTGGAGGTCAGTTGCCTGCTTTACAACGGTGCATTATCGGGGCGCAACTTCGCACTCGGCACCACCACTGTGTGGCACCAGCGTTTCGCGTGTGTACCCAGCCTAAGACTTCGCAGGCGACGTCGCCGAGTCGTCAAGTACGATGTAATGCTTGCCGTCGTATGAAAGGCGCTGATTGGCGATCATCTCGGCGATCAGGCGGCTCACCATCGGCCGCGAAGAGCCAATCATCTCGGCGAAATCGGCATGTCCGAAGCTCCGGAATCAGCAGCGTGCCGCGCGACTTCGCTGACACCGAATTTCTGCGCGAGGTCGCGCAGCACGGTCTCCAGGCGTTCGCTGTAATTCATGCCCAGGAACTGCGCGCAGTAATGGGTAAACGAACCCCACACCGCAGTAATCTCCGCCAGGAGATGCACGAGCAGCGGCGGGTCGAGCCGGACTGAGCACTTTGCTCACACGATCCCGCGTTATCAGACCCAACTGGACAGGCGTTCGAGCTCGCGATTGAAACGCTTGCACACGATTCCCTCTAGAGTCGGAAAATTCCACGAATCCAAAGATATCCCCCGGGCCCAGCAGGCTCGTCTGTATCTGGCCTCCTTCCGGCTCTGGACAAAGGATATCGACCAACCCACTGGACACCCAATAGATGAGGTCGGTGGGCGCTCCCTGCAGGAAAATCATCGAACCTTTGGGATAGTTGACGAGAGTGTGATGGTCGATTAGTTCGTTGACGGCAGTCTCAGGTAAGCCATGTGAGATCAGTCGAGTCTTGAGCCTGTGAGTGCCCTCCCCTGCAACAGACAATCCGGAGATTTGCCCATTACTCCGCGAGGAAACATGTCTTTGCAGGGAATTGGGATGTAACCGCGGGCCCCACTTCGGAAGCGCGAGTGCGTGGAAGATGGAGGAGGCTTCCGCGTCCGGAACCAGCGTCGAGCTTTTGCATGTAAGGTCTCCCGCATAATAAGCGTTGTTAATTGTTGCTGGAGATTTCCACCACCAACTCAACCGAAAGACAGCATTTCACTCCATTAAGCAGTCTTAAGACCATAAATTCGACTTTTTTGGCTGAACATCTACTATCTATAACCAATAAAGACACATCTTAGGCTACGAGAGACGATAATTAATCAACGCAATCCACCTGTCAAGTTAAATAAGTCTAACGCGTTCTGTTCTTTACAGAACCGTTTTCGACGCGGATAATTTGGTCGCGTTTGTCGACGCATAAAACGCCGCCAATCGACCAGATTTAGTGGGCCAGCGTCTCGTGCTCACCGAGTATGTTAATTATTCCTCGTCAACGGGGTTGACCTAATCCTGACGAATTGGGATTAGGAGGAACGAGGGTAGATGCGTGCAGATTTACTCTGAAGAATGTCCGGAATATCGCTGTCACAACTGCGGTGGTGGCGGATGCAGTGTTTTCGTGCTCGTGCGCGATAGCGAACTGCGTCTTTGCCGATCTTGCTTCGAAGAGCTACGCGCTTTATTGCACTCGACGCCTCAGCAATTACCGCGGCGGGCGATGCCCTTGACGGTTTGTTGAGATTTGAGCGGCGGCCCTCACCCGATCAGAAACCGGACTTTGTAGCTATAGGAGATGAGCACTGACCAGCTCGAGGCAGCGGCCAGTGTGACGATCGTCCCGCTCGGCTACCGCGCCGCGCTGCACCGGAGCCGGTTGCGCAAAACCTGGGGCGCCTGATCCTTCGCTATGCCGACGCTGGCGGCCGGCCGATGAGCAACGGCGAGTTCTGTCACGCACACAGCCAGGTGCGGATTGCGAGCGCCGGATCCACGCGGGCTCAAGGTCTACGACAATCGCGAGGTCGGTGCTTCATCCGGCGACTAGTAAAAGGCCGCGCCCGCGGGAATGAAACGCGCGCGGGAGGTACTGGCCTAATCAAAACACTCGCGCCTGGAAATCAGTCCTGATAGAAGCTTCACATGAAAACCCGCCACGCCGCCATGGCGACCGACACTCGACGTTAATGCACCGTTGAGCGGATGGATGCCGTTTCAAGAAGGGTTCATGGGTGTTCGCTCGTCATCCGACTATCGCAAGTGTGTTCCTCCAATAAGCACAGGGTCTGAAGATTCGCCGGACTGTGTAGCGTCCCAAACAAAGTTGAAATACGCAGTCGCCAATCGCTCTCAGAACTGGCGAGTTACCAGCGAAGGCCGGCTATACCCGTCGGAGAAACACTTTGAAATAATGGTAGCCCGTTCTCTCTGTATCGCTGACCATGATCCGCGTCTCAAGGGGAATGTCCGTTACAAGGGAAATTGAGAACCCCCATCTTTCAAATTCAGACACTCACGGCCAAATTAAGCCGAGTACCAATCGGCGGGTGCTGGCCTAACTTAGACACTCGCGCCTGGAAATTAGTCTTGATAGAGGCTTAGCCGTGCCACCGCGGATTACCGGATACCGGCAACTCGCCCTTCGTTGCTGGCGGTCTTGTTGGTGTGTGCCACCTCTCGCTCGACGCTCAGCGCGCCACGCTCGCCCGGCTGACGTCGCCCGCCTCGGCCCGAACCGGTGCGTTGCTTGAATCGGCGTAAGCCGTCGCGATGTTGCCATCACGTTCCTCGAATTTTTATGTTTCGAAGGGAACCAGGTTGATACGCACCATCTACAATGTATAGTTATTTGATGCTTATTGTTACAGCGCTAGCGGACGGAAGAAGGCGCTGTGGACAATTCTGCACCGTATCTACAATTTAATCTTCACTATGTTGCATTCATGTATGATGCGCGGTATCCCTATCGTACCGTGAGGCTAAGGAGGCCATAAAAACACATGAGCGTGAAAAAGGGGTGGTCAAAGGCGACAATATTGGCGTTCGCTGGTACGTTGATGGCTCTTCCAGGCGGGGCCTTCGCTGGCGGCGGCTTGGTGCGGTTATCGGCGCAATACACCGCCGTCGATGGTACCGTGATCGGCATACCCACCACTGCAACGCCAGCCAGCGCGCCGGAGCAAATCTACAGCAACACGCTCAGAAGTCCCCAACGGCAACAATGTGATGTACGTCACTATCCAGGCTAGCGGCTTCTCGGATGCTGGCGGTGACATCGCTCTCAATTGTCAGGTTGATGGGATCAATTGCCTTAACGGTACCGGCACCGCTGGAACTGGGAGTGTGGCATCAATTCCGACCGGCTGGGTGATTCCGCTCGGCAGCGAGTTCGGGTCAGGCGTCGCGCTGGGTGCTACGGGTTTCGGCTACCAATGGTGCATACCCTTGTCGAAGGCCAAGCAGGGCATCCATAACGTCGTCATCAATGCTGGTAATGCGTTTGGAGGTGCCAACGCCTGGATGGAGGGGGTCAGCGTGTTCGTTGACGTCAACAACATTAAGAGCGGGACCGGGACTTCGAATGCTTGCGGTGTGTACGCCACTCCGTTCGCAACCAGCTCACCGGATTAAGGCGGGCCTGCTTCGTCCGTAACAGGTTTGTCCTGCTATAATCGGCTTGTCTCAAAAGGAGAGGCGCTTCAGGGCGCCTCTCCTTCTTCCTTCAATCAGGCGACCGATTAGTCCGGCGGAACGCTTTGCAGTAGCGACGGAGCTTTCTGCTTGCATCGCGACTTAGGGAAAAGTAGCCCTCGCGCCTCAAATCCACAAACAGAGGAGCTAGAGCGAAATGAGCCAAGTGGTTGGCGTCATATCACGTCTGTTTCGATTATCCGTCAGCACGATCCGTAATAGAGCCAAAGATGTATCGAGGTCACCAGCATCGCGTGCCGCATCGATTTGATTCGTTCGATACTGGAAAGGCGCACCCTATGGAGCGATGGACGCGCGAGTTACGACACCACCGTTCGGTGCGCAGATGAGTTTCCATCGCCCAGCTCACGATCTTGGGCTGAACGCGTCGAGCACCACTGCCAGGTAAAGAAAGCCGGCCCAGGTTGGAATGTAGCTGATGTCAGCGACCCACAACGCGTTCGGGGCTGGCGCGCTGAAGTTGCGTTCAATCAGATCTGGAGCGGGTTTGGTGGCGCGGTCTCGCACTGTGGTGGTAACCCATCTGCGCCTGCTGGCGCCATAAAGTCCCGCCGTGCTCATCAGCCGCGCCACTCGCTTGTGTCCCACCTGGAGGCCTTGCGCCTTGAGCTCCGCGTGGACCCGTGGCGCGCCGTAGGTCGCGCGCGGCGACGGCGATTCGCGCGCTCAGTTCACCATCCGCCTGAGCCCGAGCCGAAGGCGGCCGTTTTAGTCGCGCGTAGTAACCGCCCGGGGGAGCGGCGCGGCGGAGTTGCTGGGCATGAAGCCGTCGACCCTAACGTCGCGAGTGACTACCTTGGGCATCAATCGCAGGACGCTCAGTTGATGGCTTCTGCGCGCCCCGCGCATCTGTAGCCGCAAACGCGCTTCATCCAGATAGTCAACCAACAGAGCCCGCGCCTGCGGGGCCGGGCTGCGAATTCGATATAGATACACTTGCGCGCCGCGGCAATTAGTTCGTAATCCAACAAGATCGCGCTCGTCGACAACTAGGTAATAGAGTTCAATACTGGCGAAAGAAGCCGCGCAGCGCCTAGTATTATTCGCCCGTTGCCATACCCGTCTCGATCGAAATTGCGAGATGCGAGTCGGAGCCGAGCCACCGTCGCATTTTCAATAGATTTATCTGAATCGATACGTCGATCCCGCTTAGCGGCGGCCGGCCATTCCACCCGGAAACCCCATCGGTCCGCGCGGGAACATTGGACTGGTCGGCAAAATAGCGGAATTCATCCCGCCCCCGGCTGGCCGCGGGACCATCGGCACGAAACCAGGCACAAAGCGCGGTCTAAAATTCGCGTTCAAGCGTGGCTGAACCGATCGAAAAGCGCTCACTCCGAAGGAATTTATCCTTGAAGGCGCGAGCAGCACGGGAACGCCGTAGATACCCATAATGGCGCCATCCTCCTCGTCCTGATAATCCTCGATGCTCCCTACTTGATCCGGCGTCTGGCTTCCTTCTTCTTGCGCGGTCTGTTCCGCATCATCGGACGGCTGCGGATCAGCCGGCGATAGCACCTGCGGAACCTCAAGCACCTTGTCGGCTCGATCCTCACTATCGGTGTCGGTGTAAACATCTCCGACGCGATCCCATCCGGAATGCGGCGCAGCGCTGGCGTCGGCACCATGGTCGGTAGCCGTGAACGGTTTGACGGCGGCGCTCGGCGTCGTTGGCACTGCTGCGCTCGAGGTAGCCGTGCGCGGTGTCCCTCCGTCGAGCGACGCGTCTTTCGAGGTCGCATCATCCCCCGGCGCAGGCTCGATCAGCGAATCTCCGGGAGGCGGCAGCGCGTAATCGGTCGCGGGTGCGGAGGAATCGAGGGAGGATTGCGCGAAGGCCGGGGTCGCAACTGAAAGCACCGCCAAAGCAATTACAATCGGCGCGGTCGCGATGAAACCGCCAGCTATCTGACCGCGAAGTATATTCGGCAACAAATTAAGGCAATTCACAGAGTGTATCTCCAATTATCCTGCGCCATGCCGTTTCATCATCCGTATGACACGCGCGAGCAGCACACCCGCCAAAGGTTTCTCCTTGATGCGGAACTAAGCACTCGCTTAATCAACGCAAGAGGCGTGCCCGAGAATCCTTCAGAGGCAGACGTGGGAAGTCCAACCAATTAAAACCCCGCGTCGTCGCGAAAGGCAAAATGCCTTCGCGATATATGTCCTAGATCGACGCGCCGGGCACCCCTGGTACGGTCAGCGTCGCTGTCTTTCCCAACTCTGAAACGACCTTCAGTCATCTTGAAATCGTTCGGATAACTGAAGCTCAAAGCGTGAAAAATGACTGCACAGAACACGACACCGGCTGCGTCATCTCAAAAGTTTTGCCGATCATCTCGCGATCGCCGAGATTGAGGTAAATTACCAACGGCTTCACTCATGCCGGAAAGTGCCGCGTCCCATCATTCAAGGCCCCTGTGCTCGTCAGA
>CAVZFW010000012.1:0-40009 GCA_963774705.1 uncultured delta proteobacterium | reverse complement strand
CGACGAAAGGAAACCATCATGAGTGAAGAATTCGAAAAGCTCCCGGAAGCAATGCCGAAGTGGATCAAGGACCACGTCGAGCTCTATCTGTCCGAGCCCGAGAAGGCGCACCTGTGGGACTCGACCATTGGCGGCGGACCCGGCCCGCTGCCGACGCTGCTCCTGATCGCGCGCGGCGCGAAGAGCGGTAAGCTCCGTCCGCTGCCGCTCCTATACCAGGAGATGGATGGTAAGTACGTCGTCATCGGCTCGAAGGGCGGCGCGCCGACGCATCCGGGCTGGTACGTGAATCTGAAGGTGAATCCGGAGTGCGAGATCCGAGTGGGCGCGAAGCGCATGCGCGCCCGCGCACGGACGGCGAGCAGCGACGAACGAACGCGCGGCTGGCACAAGATGGCGGCGATGTATCCGCCCTACGACGACTACCAGAAGCGAGCTGGTTCGCGGCAGATCCCGGTGGTGGTTCTCGAACCGCTTGGCCCGGCATGAACACGAGGCTCATCGAAGCGGCTGGGCTAAGGTGGTCTATTAACTTCTAATTTGGAATCTAGTGTTGTATCGGACGATGTGCGAGAATCTCAACTAGATGCGCTGGCAACAAATCGACACGATGACCTGCTCAGTCGCCCGAACGCTGTCGGTGGTTGGCGACCGCTGGACCTTGCTAATCATCCGCGATGTCCTCCTCGGCATCCGGAGGTTCGACGCAATTCAGCAGGATTTGCAGTTGACGACGCATCGGCTGTCGGACCGTCTGCGTAAATTGGTGCATGACGGAGTTCTTAAGCGCGTCGTGTACGAAAAGCACCCGCGTCGCTTCGAGTATCGGCTCACGGAAAAAGGGTTTGATCTTTATCCGTTGATCGCCACGATGACCGAGTGGGGCGACCGTTGGATGGCCGGACGCGCCGGAGTCCCGGTGGAATTGGTCCACCGGCCCTGCGGGCCACACGATCAAACCGAAACTCATCTGTCCGAGCTGCGAATTGAAGATCGACGCCCGCGAGATGAGTGCGCGGCCGGGACCAGCGCTTAAGGGCCGCGCTCTGCCCGGCCTCGATACTGCATCCCATCGCCGGAAAGTCGCTCGTTAAACCATAACGACGGCCTGATAATTCTTGCTCGACATTCGGACCGGGGTAGAAGTGGCGGTCTGTTTCCATCAAGGCTGAGCTTGTGACCCAAAACCACGCACAACGTCCCGCGCGCACCTGCGATATCTGAACGGCTAACCAAGGCTTCCGACCGTTATCGAGAGGCAGCGCTCGTCGCCTCAGGAGGGATTCTCAGCGCCGTCCGGCGCGATGGGATTGGAATGTCCGCAGCGCAGTGCGATCGTCCAGCTGTCGTACGTTCCAGGCTGATGCGTATCGCTGCCGGGACGGTCAGCGCATGATCAGACTCAAGCCGTTTGGTGTAGTGTAGCGGTTGAGGTCCGTAAAGTCTTCGGGAGCCTGCTCGTTAACATAAAATGCACTGTTGTCTCCAGGCTCAGCAAACACTGTCGCGTGATGAGTCTGCACGTCCCAGATACCGTAGATCATCGAGTTGGAAGAATCCTGCGGACCAATTCCGGGAATGTCCAGGGTATGAAAAAACAGGGCGATGGAGCGATTCGGCTTCATTTCCTTGTCATAGAGATCTTCCCAGAGCGGCACATAGGTCGTCGCATCTATGTACATCACGCGCTTGGCGAAACAGTAGCCAGAACTGCGCGACGGAAGTTTACTCACCGCAACCTGATAGACATCGCGCAATTGCCATTTGCCCCACGATGGTTCCGGCCAACCAAGCGGCATGTCGTAATTTGCGGGGAAGCGACCTGGCGGCATTGTGAGGTTGAGCAAAGCCAGTATTTTCTTTTCGCCGATGAACTCGGCGCTAAGTTGAGTTAGATTAGAGTCAAAACCATAACGGCGGTCGTCTGGCGTCTCATCGGTGCCCAAGTCGTTACTACATCGCGCGGAGGGAGAAAGCGGTTGGTAGCGTCTGAGCGACGGAATAAATACATAGACCTCCTCAGGGCGAGTCAAATCGTTATGGGAAATTGCAAGGACAGCAGTATATCGTTCCTGCTCAGGCTCTTCGACCATTTCGAATTGTGAGAAATATTTGCCTTCAGCGCTCGGATAGCTGCTTGGAACACCTGGGTCGGTATTGAATGACAACTGCCGATAGATCTTCATTCCGGCTTTGCAGCTAATCCGGTTTCCGCTGTCGATGAAACAGACGACACCCTTAGTGTTCACACTTAGGTGGGGAGTGTAGCGAAACCAGAGATTGGCAAGAATTTTCCAGCCCTTATGCGGCTCGTTGGGCAGCGGAAAGGGGATGCCGCCACTATAGCCGGTCAGGGTCAGACCACCGTCGGCCAGTTCAGTAATTTTGACCTGAGCAGAGTACTTCTCAGTCGCATTCATGTAGGCAATCGGCAGCGGATGGATAATCGTCGGACCCACGCGCATCTGAACATCCGCGGGCATCTTCCAGAAGTAGCGGCCCTCGAAGAAAGCCGCCATGCCGTCAGGCATGAACTGACGATAGTTCTGCCAATTCTGCATAGTGATGACCGTCCCGTCGGGAATCGAATCCGACGAGGCAACCGTAACATTACTGGAAACGACTGAGGGAACTGCTCCAGGGCCGGCGGGCATCGCACCAGCCTTGGCATCGTCCGGCGATGGGGTCACAGTGATGCTCGCGGCGGATTGTGGTGCCGTCTGTGCGAGTGCAATTTGCTGCGAGAGCACAATCGTCGCTGCAAGAATTACGGGGGTCATCAAACGAAGAAAAGACATCGAACCACTCCAATCTAGTTGCACGCGCACGAGGGTATCCGATGCGCTGCAGCAGTGCGCAGGTGTTAGTGAACAGTCTGGCGGCTAAATCCGCGCTCAGCGGGCCGGACCCGGCATCGTTAACTTCGAATCGTTTTACGCCTTAGTGCTCGGAACCTTTTCACCACTCACACCCGCGTCAATTCGATTTCTTGGGGGCGGGTGGTACGCCAGGCTCGATCGTCAGCGGCAACGTGAATTTAATCGCCTGCGGTGGTTCACAAACGTCATCGCTGCAGGCTTGAAAGCGCAAGGTTCCGACGATCTCATAAACTCCGGGATCGATAGTCTTACCCAAAGCCAGGAGGAACGGCGCCGGCATCGGAGGACTCCATTTGATGCCGATCTTGCCGTGCGCCTTGATCTCGCCCCCATAAACCGGGAGCGTTTCCCCAAGGGCAGGCAAAAGAAGTGGCTGCGGCGAGGGCAATTCGAGCGACTGCTCCGCGATAAGCGGGCTTTCAAGGATCAGATCAAGGGCTTGGTAGTTAGCCGGGAGCGGTTTGCCGTAAATATGCCACCCCGCATCCACGCGCACGTCCAAGGCCAGGCCGAGCTCCTGCCCCGGGAAGCAACGGTCAGTCGATAGAGAAACAATGGCGCTGAGAACACCCGCCTTGATCTGAACGGAATGGGCACTACCATTGTCGAAATGCCGCAGCACCACCTCGGACGCCGATGGACGATGTTCATAACTACGCAGAAACAGTTTGTCGCGGACGGTGCCATCGGGTGCGATCAGGTATTCGCCAGGCCATGGTATCCCGTACATCATTTTGTGGTCTTCGGGAACGTTCGTATTAAGAATTCCGAACGCACGGATTACTTTGCTGCCGACGTCAGAGAGCATTGGGTATTCGATATTGTACGCGTCGCTGAAATTACTGAGAGTTTCGCTCGAGTCGTAGGTGATCGTGGCGGCGTTGATTCCGTGAGCTTTCAACTGTCCAAGTGTGTTTTGCAGCTCGACGAGCTGATTGCGACAATAGGGTCACCAGTCAGCGCTGCGACTGAAGATTAGCAACAAGCCATTTGGACCCGTCAAATCTTGCAGCGACCGGCTGCGTCCGGATTGATCGGGGAGCGAAAAATCAGGGACCCTGACACCGATCTCTGGACCCGTGCGAAAGCCATCGTTTTGCGCTTCGACGAACTCGACCCATTCGCTCGTTTGAATATCCGCGCCGCCCGACATCATTTTGCGGACGACGCCGTGCAGTACCTCGGCCTTTCTTGCTGCTTCCATAAATCAGCCGCCTCCCGATGAGAGCGTGCGCCAACATTGACTGGAGCGGAACCATAGCCAAGTTGGAACGATCAGTCAAGTTAGAACGATCGGTCAAGAAACCTCGCGCGAAATCCATTGTGATCGTGCTTCGTTCATATGGAAGCGAACTTGAATAATCCCGAGCGTGACCGATATGATTAAATGTCTGTCCTATGAAAGGCTGATGACTGGCGTAAAACAATTCGATCGCAATGAAGTGCTTGACCGCGCCATGTCGGTCTTCTGGCAGAGTGGTTATCAAGCGACCTCGATTCAGGACTTGGTCGATGCAACCGGCGTCAACCGCGGCAGCCTTTACGCAACATTTGGCGACAAGTGCGGCCTCTTTCTCGCGGTTCTCGATCACTACGCTGAGCGGATAGCAAGTCCAACGATGACTGAGTTGGACGATCCGGACCCGCGCCGTGCGATCGAAGGAATGTTTGAATCAATCATCCGGCGAAACAGCGATCCGGCGTGGCCACGGGGATGTCTCGATACTAATACGTCGCTGGAATGTCCGAACGCCGGCGACATTATCGGACGCAAAATCGCGGAGCGAATGGTACGGCAGGAGTCAGCAATTTACCACGTGCTGCGCCGCGCGCAGCGTGAAGGATCGCTCGATCCCAAACAAGATGCACGCGCGATGGCGCGTTTTTTTCTCGGCGTCGCTCAAGGATTAAATGTAGTTAACAGGGCGGCGCCCGATCCTAAGAGACTCAAGGATATGGTGAAGGTGGCGATGCGGGTGTGGGACACAAGAAAATTTACCCTTAGGGGAGGCGCGGCGGCACCGGCACGCGCCAGACGCGCAGAGGCTTCAAACAAACTTCTGCGGAGCAGAATCGATTAAGTGTAATCCCATCACCGTTCGACTTGTCCCTCGGGCGCTTTGTCGCATATTCCAGAACTGACCGAACTGGACGGCCATTAGAGGTTCACAATGAAATACGGACTGTCGTACTTCCCGTTTCATAGAACCTCCTTCTTTTTCACTTCGTCGCCAGTCCGCGAATTGCTGTTTGACTAGTGGCCTGTAACAGTGACATTGGTATCGCGTTCATGTATCATGAGGCATGCGTGAGGGAGAGTTTCGCTTGACGCCGAGCGAGCGCACGGAACTGAGAGACAGGTTGCGCTCGCGCACCCTGCCGGCCGAGGATGTACGCCGCGCGCGGCTGATCCTGTTGTTGGCGCAAGGGAAGTCCTACTTGGCGATTCGCCAGGTGCTGGGCTGCAACCCCAACTATATCAGTCGCTGGAAGGGTCGTTTCGAAGCTGAGCGGCTGGCGGGCTTGTACTCCCACCATCCGCGGACGAGCGGTGGAGAAACGAACCCCGGCGCTGGAGGCCAGGATTCTGGAGTGGACCCGCAGACCTGCGCCGGATGGTTCCACCCACTGGAGCAGCCGCAAGTTGGCCCAACACTTGGGCGTCAGCCACATGATGGTGGCGCGGGTGTGGCAGCGCGCCGGGCTTAAGCCCCATCGGATCGAACGCTACATGGCTTCCGACGACCCGGACTTTCGAGACTCAAGGCGGCCGATATTATCGGGCTGTACGTCAAACCGCCGCAGCATGCGGCGGTGTTTTGCGTGGACGAAAAGACCGCCATCCAGGCCCTGGACCGGCTCGATCCGGTGCTGCCACTGTCGCCCGGGCGGCTGGAGCGCCACGGCTTTGAGTACTACCGCCACGGCACCCTTTCGCTGTACGCCGCGCTTAACACGCGCAATGGCGAGGTGGTGGGCAAAACCGCCGCGCGCCACACCAGCCAGGAGTTCGTGGCCTTCCTCGCCGAGGTGGTCGCCAACCAGCCGCGCGGCAAGGAGATCCATCTCATTGCCGACAACCTCTCGGCCCACAAGACCAAGCGGGTTGAGCAATTCCTCGCGGCTCACCCCAAAGTGCATCTCCACTACACGCCGACCTACTCCTCCTGGCTCAACCAGGTCGAAAACTGGTTCGCCAGGATCGAGCGCGATGTCATCGCCCGCGGCGTCTTCACCTCGGTCAAGGACTTGGCCCGCAAGCTCATGCGCTACATCCGTCACTACAATCGCGCTCCCAAGCCCATCAAGTGGACCTACCGCGACCCCTCACATCGCATCAGTCCTGATACCATTTCACTGTTACAGGCCACTAGCTAGCGCACGCGCTTCTCAACCGTTGATCATCTTGGTGGGCTGCGCGATTTGCTGACTTTTGGATGCGAATTGGTGTTAGTCACCTCGGCGAAGTTTTCAGTTCAGGCTTAATGCCCAGCATGGAGAGACGCTCGAGTTGAACGGCTAAATATCGCGGGTCAAGCTCGCAGCCGTAACCGATACGCCCCAATTGGTGTGCCGCCAGGATCGTCGAACCTGAGCCGGCGAATGGGTCAAAGACCAGTTCACCAGGTTTGCTGCTGTTCGCTAGCATTCGCGCGATCAATTCGATCGGCTTGGTAGTTGGATGCAGATCGCTGACCATGGGCCGATCGACGTCGAACACGGAGTCCTGACTCCGGTCCCTGCCGAAGTAGTGCGGGCCGTTGTCCAGCCAGCCATAGAGTATAGGCTCGTGTCGGTAGTGATAGTCGCCTCTGCCCAATACAAACGTCTGCTTCACCCAAACCAGGCAGTGCCGGTAGGTGAATCCCCCATCTTCGAGCCCTTCTATAAAAAATTTTAGGAGCACCGAGGGTACGCTGGCGTAGATCGCCGCACCGGGCACGGCATGCTCTCGCGCGACCTGTAGAACACTGGCAAACAGTTTCTGCAACTCGGCAGGCTCGAGTGAGTCATTTTCGATCGCGCGGCGCTTTGAACCGGGGCGATAATGGCTGGTCCAGTCGGTCTTTGCGCCGTAACTGACTCCATACGGTGGATCGGTCCACAGCACGCGGATCGAAGGAGCGCTATCAGACCACAGCTGCGCGATCAGAGCTCGGTCGCGAGAATCGCCGCACACCAGCCTGTGGCGATCGATCTCCCAGACCTGTCCGACCGCGGTTCTCCATTTGGCTTGGAGTTCGTCGGCTCGCTCCAGTGGAACTTCCGGCTCATTTTGCTCTGTGCAATACTGGGCAGCCCACAGCTTCGGGCCAGCCACCTGCTCAAGAAGTTCCTGGAGGGCGACATTTTCGGTGTGCACGGTTTCGAGCAAAGCCTTTATCTGCTCCGCTTCTGCTTCCGCCATCGAAGCTAACGGATCTAGGGTGAGCAGCACCAGTTTGGCTTCTTGCTCGGTGAGGTCGAGAACGAGCACTGGTACCACTGCGTCGGCTGCGAGTTGAGCGCGAAGGTGCCCATCGACTAATTCCAACCTTCCGTCTGGGAGCTCCCGTGCGAGTAAGGCGTCGGCGTAACCTACCTCCTCCAACACGCCGCGTAGAGCGGCCGCCTGCGAATGCGGATGCCGCCGCCAGTTAAGGGGATTCGGCAAAAGATCGCGAGCCCGGACGCGGCGCAGTTCTTTGATCCGATCGCGAATACGGATCGGGTTGGTTACTCCACCGTCGGCCACTGACTCACTCTTTAAGTCTGAGTGTCTGATTCCATTCGGGTGATGCGCTGATTTGTCTTCCACCTTTCCTCCTTCAGCTATTCAACTCGTCAAGTGAAACTGTCCAAATGGGGTAGGGATTCACATGCTCCACGGTTATCGAACCAACCCGCGGTCCGCTCGGCTAGCAGTTGGCAGATAATAACCCGCGCGATTCATCCATCGAATTCGTTCTGGCGAGGCTATCTCCTGAGCTCGGTGATGCCAGTGCTCTTTCATCAATCCTTCTTTTGCGCACCTCTTTGCGGCTCTGCATCTTCTGGGTCAGATTCGATAGGCGTCGCTTCGATTAGCTTCGGAGCCAGCCCCTGATGACGAGACGTCACGCCGCAGTCGTTCAAGATCTTAACCGCGGAGTCGAACATGCTGATGATTGTCCTCGGCTCCGGCAACTCCGGATGGTTGCGCTTCTTCTCGGTTGGAGCCGGAAGATCGATCTCGGGCGACTTCAAGCCACCGAGGCTCGCCTGTAACTCCACGGCACGAATCCCGGCGAGGATGGCTTTGGTTTCACCCCGCTGGATCGCCGGCTGGGATGCCCGGAAAAGTTGTTCAGCACGATGCGAAAGCAATTGGCGTAATTCGCGAGCTCGAAGTCTGGGTTCCCGTTCGAGTGCCCGTTCTACAGCGCGATAGCTGGCCACTGAACTAATGCTGTAATCGGGCGGGAAGCTCACTCCGGTTGGAAGCGGCGATAGGGGTCTTTGCCTGCCTCGACCGACCTCGGTGAGTTGAGCGGCAATACGCGAGAAAGGTAAACCAAGCAACTTGAGCGCCAAGGCTTCGCTCTCGACCCAGCGGGCACGCAATGATCGAGGGGAAACTCGTGTCGCCTTGTTGTTATTGCGAAAGGTCCCGTCTGTATTTCGATGGGGCATGCTACATTCGCTCCTTCATACAACGCTCTGTCATCTAGGCGCGTAGTTTTTAGGTTTGAAAGCAAGCCCCGTCTCCAAACTATCTGTCAATGAGACTCTCGACCGGCGAAAAAAGTTTTGCGCAGATGCTCAACGCTCTTTACCGGATCCAACCCAAGCGTCGAGGCTAGTCGCCGTCGATTGTAATCGTTGTGTAGGAGCTGACTGCTGCGCTGAAAAGGACGCAGGTACTGGAATTCTTGAGGTGTTGAACCGCAGGCAGGGCAGAACCGCTCAAGTGCAAATCTTTGCATCAACTCACGGCATAGGATCTAAAATGTATCCGCCGATGAGAGAGTAGCCTCGGGCGCAGGTCTTTTTACTGACCTACTCAATCTTCGCGTTCGGAAGACCGGTGGCGATCCTGAGATGGCCCAGCCATAGAATCGCAAACGGAGTGTGGGGTGGTCTTCGACTGTACATTAGCACTGCTAATACAAACGCCTCCGGCTCGAGCCGGAACCGTTTAATGAAAATGTCCTCCGTTACCCACGGCATGGAGAAAACCTCTGGGTCGCTTAATGACATCCGTCTATTCATTAGAATTGCTAAAGTCATGAAGGGGCTTATCGCGAATGGATATCCGGAATCTAACCAATAGCCGAAAAAAATTGGCGGTCCGCGTGAAGGTCAGATACCTCCAGGGGGACCACAGCCTGAGGAGCTGGCATTCCAAATCACGACCACAGCCGGCGAGAACGCGCAAACTGAGCGCACCTTGCATATCGGGCCTTCCTCAGCTTGGAAAGTTCCCACCTGAAGGTCCGTTAAGATAGGGCGAGCTCCACAATCCTCGCTTCGCAACGGCCGGACCGCAAAGCAAGGGTGGCAAGTGTCACTGGCAGCCTGAAGCGCCGCGGACCAGCGCTGCCCGGGTTGACGAAGAGAATCTTGCCGCGCTCCTCGATCATGGGCTTGTGGGAATGGCCCGAAACTACGGCGGTGAAGCCCGCGGTGGCGGGATCGAGATCGAGCTCCGCGAGGTTGTGAAGAACGTAGATGGCGTGGTTGCCGACCTCGACAACGTCGTGGGTCGGAAGGTCGCAAGCCCAGCCACCTTTGTCATTATTGCCACGGATCGCGCGGACCGGTGCGAGGGTTCGCAGCGCATCCAGGACGGTTGGACCGCCGATATCGCCACAATGAATGATGAGGTCCGAGTCCCGCAGTGCATCGAGTGCCTCTGGTCGAATCAAACCATGGGTATCCGACACAACGCCGACGCGATGAAGCCGATCCGACACTTTGATCACCACGCTTTGACGGTAATGCCGCACCTGCCGGAATTTCCGCATTACCCTCAACGCGTGCGATACTCTATCCAACGTTACCGCTCAAGGCGGTCAATCGACCGCACTTAGGATTTCCGCTGAGATTGCATTTCCAATGTCACCAGCCGAGCGATCAGGATAACCGGAAAGAGCTGCCCCACCAGCCCTTCGAGCACCACCAGAGAACGAGCGAGCGGGCTTATGGGGAGGATATCCCCGAGCCCCAGAGTCGCCAGAGTTGTGAAGCTGAAGTAACCGAGCTGCGGCAAGGTGGCGCCGCCACGGTGCGCATCTATGCTGAAGGATCCCGGGTTCAGCAGTTCCACGATTTCATACGAAACCGCCCACAAAAGTCCCAAGAGCAAATAAACCGCGATGGATCCCTGTACCCGGCGGGAGGTGATCGGTCCCGCGCGGAAAACCTGGCGGAGAATCAGTGAGATTAGAAAAGCAATGAAGACCCACGAATAGAGATTGTTGAACAGGTGAAGGTAAAGATTGGGCCGCTCAGCGTCCTCCCATCCTACGACAACTGACACGACCGTCAGCGCGACGGCCAGCAGAATGATGCGGCGATCGCGGACAGTTGCGATCAACCCCGAGATGATGATGAGCGAAAGGATTGCGCGGCCCGAGAGCCTGCCCCAGGTGGCGAATCGCGCGAGCGGTACAATAAAGATATTTGCCACTAGAAGGACGAGCAAGGCGGTTAGACTTCGATCGGAAGCCCAAAAGCCTTGCGCTCGCTGGGTTATCCGTTCGCGGCGGCGCTTCCCGTGCTCGGAGTCTGTCACTATCGGAGTGTCCATTCGGCCTTCAACTATAAGACACCGTTAACATGGACTCGATATGGTTCTGCTGGCTCGACGTGCCACACCGCGGCTCGCGCGATCAGTTGGTAGAAGAGCACCCGTACCGCCGTAAACCCTCTCGTCTCTCGGTTTCCTGTCCGTCATCTCGACTCCAGCTACACACGGCGTGTCGAGTTGCTTCCGCACAATCGCAAAGCTTTCGCAGCGCGTGCCTCGCACGGTTTAGAAGGCGTGGTTCAGATCGTGCCGGTGAGGCCTTCCACTCGGGCAGCAAGCCTTACAGACCATCGGGGTTCCTTCTTCTTCAATAATCCTGGAAAGGTGATCATCGTATTCAGCTTGCGAGCGGCTCGCCTCAATTGCCCTGAGTACCTCCTTTTCGAACGCTACGTGAGTAGCGATCGAATACAAGGCCGCTAGCTCTGTGTCATTATTGCATTTGCTGCACTTTAAACTTGCGCACGACTCATCCGCGGTCAGCGGAACGACTAGCCAGCGGCAACCTTGCGCCTCCAACCTCTGCAGGTGTTCGATGAACGCCTCAATATCGTGGAATCGGAGAGCTTTGTCCCAGATCGTCATATCCGTTTCCACTCCCTACTTGCGCTCTATTGCGCTCCCAAAGCTGCGCGGCCGCACTTGATGCGGAACAGTTCCGGGTGTTGGTGCAATTGAATCAGGCGCACGGCATTGTCATCTATCCTGATAGCTCGTCGAGCAGGGCTTCGGCGTCATCAGATCGGGGGTGTCGAAGCTCTCGGTAATCCAATTTTGTCGCGACTCATGTGGCGACAGCAAGACCATGCTCTTGCACCTGATCCCGTGCGATTCGAGCCGCTAACCGTCACCGTCTAATCAGATCCGTCCCGCCCAGCGATTTGAGCCTGTCCATAGACGTCAGGCGCGGGGCGACGCGCGCGTTTGCCGGTGAGGCGTTCGCGCAAAGCCTCGCCCCAGAGGCGTACTTGCTCCATATAAAGGTAGATGACTGGCGTGGTGAAGAGTGTGAGCATCTGACTCACGATCAGCCCGCCGACGATCGCAATGCCGAGCGGGCGCCGCAGTTCAGAACCGGTACCGGCGCCGATCGCCAGCGGCAATGCGCCCAGCAGCGCGGCCATCGTGGTCATCATGATCGGCCGAAAGCGCAACAGGCAAGCCTCCTCGATCGCGTCAACGGCTGACTTGCCATGCTTGCGCTCGGCCTCGAGTGCAAAGTCGATCATCATGATGGCGTTTTTTTTGACGATACCGATCAGCAAAATAATCCCGATCAGCGCGATGACGGTAAGGTCGATGCCGCAAAGCATCAGGGCCAGCAGCGCCCCAACGCCGGCGCTCGGCAGCGTCGAAAGAATCGTGATCGGATGAACGTAACTTTCGTAGAGGATGCCGAGCACGATGTATACCGCGCACAGTGCGGACAGGACGAGCATCGGTTCGTTAGCCAGCGAATCCTGGAACGCCTGCGCAGTTCCAGCGAAGCTGCCGTGGAGCGTGCTTGGAAGTCCAAGGCTACGCGAAGCCTCCTCGATTGACGCGACCGCGGTGCCCAACGAAACGCCCGGCACCAGGTTGAACGAAATCGTCACGGCGGGAAACTGTCCCTGATGGTTGACCGACAGTGCCGTCGTGCTCGGGGCAAAATGAGTGAAGGTGCTCAATTTGACTTCGGCGTTGTTGGTCGAGCGCGCGTCGAGTTGCGTGAGCGATGCGGGATTTTGCCAATACTGCGGCGCGGCTTCCATCACGACGTGATACTGGTTCAGCGCCGTATACATGGTTGAGACCTGACGCTGGCCGAAGGCGTCATAGAGCGTGTCGTCGATCACTTGCTGCGAGAGCCCCAAGCGTGACGCCGTATCGCGATCGATCACGATCGCTGCTTGCAGACCGCTGTTCTGCTGATCGCTATTGACGTCGGTCAGGATCGGCAAAGTGCGCATTTTAGCTGCCAGTCGCGGCGCCCATTTAATCAAATCCTGTAAGTCGGAGCCCTGCAAAGTGTACTGATAGAGCGCGTTGCTGGAGCGTCCTCCTATGCGCAAATCCTGAACCGCCTGCGTGTATAGCGTCGCACCCGCGATGTGGGAGGTCTCCTTGTGCAGCCGCGCGATCACCTGGTCCGCGCTGATGCCGCGCTGGCCGAGCGGTTTGAGCGCGATAAACATCCGCGCGGAGTTGGCGCTGCCCGCATTGCCGCCCGCAAATCCGATGACGTGTTCGACCGCCTTGTCGGTCTTGATGACCCCGACGAACTTGGTCAGCCGATCGCGCATCGCCTGAAAAGAGGTGTCCTGATCGGCCTGGATCGCGCCCATCAGGCGGCCGGTATCCTGCTGCGGAAAGAAGCCCTTGGGGATAATTGTGAAGAGGTAAACGCTGAGCGCGACGGTGGCCAGCGCAATCGCGAGCGTCAGGCGCGAATGCAACAGCACCCACTTCAGGCCGATTGAATAGCTGGCCAAAGCGCGATCGAAGATGCGCTGGCTCGCGCGGTAAAAGCGTCCATGCGATTCCTCCGACTCGGGCCGCAGCAGCTTGGCGCACATCATCGGCGTAGTGGTCAGCGATACGACCATCGAAACCGCGACGGCGGTCGAGAGCGTGACCGCGAACTCGCGGAAGAGGCGGCCGACGATTCCGCCCATCAACAAGATCGGGATGAACACCGCGACCAACGAGATGCTGATCGAGAGCACGGTGAAGCCGATTTCGCTCGCGCCGCGCACGGCCGCTTCGAACGAGTCCATGCCCTGTTCGCGATAGCGCGAGACGTTCTCGATCACCACGATCGCGTCGTCCACCACGAAGCCAGTCGAAATCGTCAGCGCCATCAACGAGAGGTTGTCGAGGCTGTATCCGCAGAGGTACATCACGCCGAAAGTTCCGATCAGCGAGATCGGCACCACGACGCCCGGGATGATGGTCGCACGCCAATTGCGCAGGAAGAGAAAGACCACCAGGATCACGAGCACAATCGAGATCAGCAGAGTCAGTTCGACATCGGCGACCGAGGCGCGAATCGTCGTTGTGCGATCGAGCACCACGGCCATTTTGATCGCGGAGGAAATTGACGCCTGCAGTTGCGGCATGGCCGCCGTAACGCGATCGACAGTGCCGATAATATTGGCGCCGGGCTGGCGGAAGATGATGATCATCACGGCCGGGATGCCATCGACCATGCCGGCGTTGCGAACGTCTTCGACGGAATCGGTAACGTCGGCGATGTCGGAAAGTCGGACCGCCGCGCCATTATTGTAAGCGACGATCAGGGGGCGGTACTGAGCCGCATTCAGGAGCTGGTCACTGGCACTGAGGCCCCACGCGTTGGTTTGATCGGCCACTTCGCCCTTGGGACGATTCGCGTTGGCGTTGCTCAGGACGTTGCGGACCTGCTCTAGACCGATCCCCTGATTGTTGAGGGCGTTGAGGTTAAGCTCGACCCGCACGCCGGGCAGCGCGCTGCCGCCGACGGTCACCTGGCCCACGCCCTGAATCTGAGAGAGCTTTTGGGCCAGGATCGAACTGGCGGCATCATAGATTAAACCACGACGCAGGGTGCTGGAGGTCAATGCGAGAATCAGAATCGGCGCGTCCGCAGGATTGACCTTTTTGTAGCTCGGGTTGCTCGGCATGTTGGCCGGCAGTTGGCTGCGCGCGGCATTGATGGCAGCCTGAACGTCGCGGGCGGCCGCATCAATGTTACGGTTGAGGTCGAACTGTAGAACGAGGTTGGTCGTGCCGAGCGAGCTGGTCGAGGTCAATTCGGTCAGACCCGCGATACGGCCGAACTGGCGCTCGAGCGGCGTCGCGACGGAGGACGCCATCGTCTCGGGACTCGCGCCCGGCAGATTTCCGCTGACCTGGATAGTCGGAAAATCGACCTCGGGCAGGGGCGCCACCGGCAGCAGCCGGAAGGCCGCCACACCCGCGAGCGCGATCGCGATCGTCAACAGGGTGGTCGCAACCGGACGCCGTATGAAGGTCTCCGAAAAGCTCATGTGGAGCGTGCGGGAATCGGCTTGGCGTACGGCGGCGCATCCCGCTCCGGCGCCGTCACCTTGCGCGCCACCAGGCGTTCGAACGCGAGGAAGATCACTGGCGTCGTGTAGAGCGTGAGGAGCTGACTCAGCAGCAGCCCACCGACCATCGCGATGCCCAACGGACGACGCAACTCCGAACCCGTGCCGGTGCCGAGGGCCAGCGGCAGGCCGGCTAGCAGCGCCGCCATCGTCGTCATCATGATCGGACGAAAACGCAACAGGCACGCCTGGTAGATCGCTTCCTCGGACGGCTTGTTTTCGTTGCGTTGCGCGTCCAGCGCGAAGTCCACGATCATGATGCCGTTTTTCTTCACGATGCCGATCAGCAGGATAATGCCGATGAGCGCGATGACGTTGAGGTCATTGCCGCAGATCAGCAGTGCGAGGATCGCGCCCACCCCCGCGGACGGCAACGTCGAGAGAATCGTGATCGGATGGATGTAGCTTTCGTAGAGCACGCCGAGCACGATGTAAACGGTAATCAGCGCGGCGAGAATCAGGATCGGCTCGTTGCTCAACGACGCCTGAAAGGCCTGCGCGGTGCCCTGAAACGCGGTCGCGACACTCGCCGGCATCCCGATTTCTTCCTTGGCGGAATCGATCGCGGTCACGGCATTGCCGAGCGAATAGCCAGGCGCCAAATTAAAGGAAATAGTAACTGCTGGAAACTGTCCCTGATGGCTCACGATCAACGGAACCTGATCGTGCTCGAAATGCACGAACGTGCTCAGCGGCACCGAGCCGCCGGTTGCCGAGGAGAGGTAGATATTCTCGAGCGCGTGCGGACTGGTCTGAAAGTTGGGATCGACCTCGAGCACGACGTGATACTGGTTCAACTGGGTGAACATGGTCGAGACCTGTCGCTGCCCGAACGCGTCGTAGAGCGTGTCGTCGATCATCTGTGATGTGATGCCGAGACGCGATGCGGTGTCGCGATCGATCACCAGTTGGACCTGCGAGCCGTTGTTCTGTTGATCGGTCGCGACGTCGCGCAGCTCCGGCATCGTACTCAGCTTCGCGACCAGCTTGCTGGTCCACTCGTTCAACTCATCGACGTTGGGATCTTCGAGACTGTATTGATACTGCGTGCGGCTCACCCGATCCTCGACCGTCAGATCCTGGACCGGTTGCAGAAAGAGCGTGATGTCCGGGACCTTGGCGAGTTGCGGCTGCAGCCGATCGATAATCTCGCTGATACCAGCCTTACGTTGCGAAAGCGGTTTGAGGTTGATCAGGAAGCGCCCGCTGTTAACCGTGGTGTTGGTGCCGTCGATGCCGATAAACGACGACAGGCTTTCGACCGCCGGATCCTTCAGAATCACCTGGGCCAGCGCTTGTTGCCGCTGGATCATCGCGGGAAACGACGCTGCCGGCGGCGCTTCCGAAACGCCCTGGATCACACCGGTATCCTGCACCGGAAAGAATCCCTTCGGTGCGATAACGTAGAGCACCACGGTCAAGATCAACGTGCCGACTGCGACCAACAACGTCGCGCTCTGATGGCCGAGCACCCAACGCAGCGTCTTGCCGTAGAACTCGATCGTGTTGTCGAAGATTCGTCCGGTCGCGCGATAAAAGCGGCCCTGGTCGGCCTCCGGCGTATGCTTGAGCAACCGTGCGCACATCATCGGCGTGAGCGTGAGCGAGACCACCGCCGACACCAGGATGGTGACCGCCAAGGTCACGGCAAACTCGCGGAACAAGCGGCCCACGATGTCGCCCATGAAGAGCAGAGGGATCAGCACCGCGATCAGCGACACCGTCAACGACAAAATGGTGAAGCCAATCTGCTCGGCACCTTTCAGCGCGGCGGCAAACGGCTCCTCGCCTTCTTCGATATAGCGCGCGATATTCTCGATCATGACGATCGCGTCATCGACGACGAAACCGGTCGAGATGGTGAGCGCCATCAGGGTGAGATTGTTTAGGCTGTAGCCGAGCAGGTACATCGCGCCGAAAGTGCCGACCAGGGAAAGCGGCACCGCGACGCTCGGGATGATGGTTGCCGACAAATTGCGCAGGAACAGAAAGATCACCATCACGACCAACGCAATCGTCAGCAGCAGCTCGAACTCGACGTCCTGCACGGAAGCGCGAATGGTGGTGGTGCGATCGGTCAACACCGCGACTTTCACCGAACTCGGCAGTGCGGTCTGCAGGCGAGGAAGCAGTGATTTGACCTTATCGACGACTGTGATGATATTGGCGCCGGGTTGTCGCTGGATATTGAGAATCACCGCCGGCACATTGTTCATCCAGGCGGCTTGCTTCAGGTTTTCGGCCTGATCCACGATCTGCGCGACGTCCTGCAGCCGAACCGGCGCGCCGTTGTGATAGGCCACGACCAACGGCCGGTAGTCCGCACTCGAAAGTAATTGGTCGTTGGCGCCAATTGTGTACGCCTGCTGCGGGCCGTCGAAGTTACCCTTCGCCTCGTCGATATTTGCTGCCGCAATCGCGCTTCGCAGGTTCTCGAGACTCAAGCCAAATGACGCCAGCGCCGTCGGATTTGCCTGCACGCGCACGGCCGGCTTCTGACCGCCGCTGATGCTGACCAGGCCGACTCCCGAGACTTGCGAGATCTTCTGCGCGAGCCGCGTGTCCGCCAGATCCTCGACCTGGGTCAGCGGCAGCTGATCCGAGGTCAGGGCGAGCGTCATGATCGGCGCATCGGCCGGATTGGTCTTGCTGTAGATCGGCGGATTCGGCAGATCCGGCGGTAGATAGCTGGACGCCGAATTGATGGCGGCCTGCACCTCCTGCTCGGCGACGTCGATATTGAGCGTCAGAACGAACTGAAGCGTGATTACCGAACTGCCGAAGGAGCTGTTCGAGGTCATCTGGTTCAGCCCGGGCACCTGCCCGAACTGCCGCTCCAACGGCGACGTGACCGAGGAAGCCATCACGTCGGGACTTGCGCCGGGGTAGAAGGTGAGAACTTGAATGGTCGGATAATCGACCTCGGGCAGCGCCGATACCGGTAACTGGCGGTAGGCCACGAGGCCAGCGAGCAGGATCGCTGCCATCAGGAGGGAGGTCGCGACCGGCCGCAGGATAAACGGACGCGACAGGCTCACAGTCCGCTCCCCGACGCTCCTTCTTTGGCCGCCACCTGCGCCGGTTGAACGATCACCTTGGTTCCGTTCCGCAGCTTGTCGAGGCCGTCCGTCACGAGCATATCGCCCGGCGACACGCCGGAATCGAGCGCGATCACATCGCCCTGCGTCACGCCGATCGTCACTGGTCGCGCTTCGACGGTATGGTTTGGCTTGACCACATACACGAATGTGCCCTGCGGATTTCGCTGAACCGCGGCGGCCGGCACCAACAGCGTGTCGCGTTTGGTGTCGACTAGCACTTTGATGTTGACGAACTGATTTGGAAACAACGAATAGTCCGCGTTCGGGAAGACCGCCTTCAACTTGATCGTGCCCGTCGTTTGATCGATCTGGCTATCGAAGGTTTCCAACGTGCCGGTCGCGAGTTGTGTCTTGAGTTCACGATCCCAGGCGGCTACCGGCAACCACTGCCCGTTGCGCATGTCCTTGCTGATCTGCGGCAGATTGTCCTCCGCGATGCTGAAATCCGCAGCGATCGGCTGCAATTGAGTAATTACGGCGAGTCCGGTGGTATCGGCCGCATGCACGATATTGCCTTGATCGACCAGCCGCAGTCCGATGCGTCCGGTGATCGGCGCGGTGATCCGCGTGTAGTCCAACTGCACCTTCGCCGCCGCGATGTTCGCGCGATCGCTTTCCACCGTGCCCGCGGATTGACCGAGCACCGCTTTCTGATTGTCGTAGTCCTGTGCGGCAATCACCCCCTGCTGGAAGAGCATTTGATCCCGCGTCAAGGTGATCTTCGCGTTGGCAAGAGTGGCCTGGTCTTTCGCCAGCGTCCCCTCCGCCTGACCCAGCGCCGCCTGGTACGGATGCGGATCGATTTCGACCAACAGATCGCCCTGATGCACGGTCTGCCCTTCCTTGAAGGCGACGTTCACGATTTGGCCGTCCACGCGGGATTTTACAGTGACGGTGTTGAAAGCAGTCACGGTGCCGATCGCGCTCAAATAATGGTTTAGATCCCCGCGCTTGACCGGCGCGGCCGCCACCGGCACCCCAGGATGATTCGCGGCGGCCGCGGCTTTAGCGGAAGCGGTGCGTGCCGCCTCGATACGGGTCAAGACAAAATAGCCCGCGATAATCAGCAGAATCGATACGACCGCCAGCTTGATCCGGCGCCAGGAGACTCCCGTTTCCTCGGGGCGGTACACGTCCTTTATGCCTGTCACTGGCGGAGCGCTGGATTCCATCATCCCCTTAGTTTTTATCACCGGGACAAGCTTCTTCTCTCACGGAGGTGTGCCGCCGGTAACAATTGTTACATAATACTGACGATCAAACTCCAGTTCCGTTTCGACGACCGTGACCGAAGCGTGAGGCCCCTATTTCTTCGCAAAACTTGATCCGATCTCACGATTTGGCAAAAGGGAAGAAATCAACAAGGCACTCGGTGCTGAAACTCATTCCGCTCGGATTTCCTCGAATCAAGGAGGCGATCCCCGAGGTGCGCCAGCCGCTCGAGTTGACCGTGGAGGCAATCGCTGTCGAGCATCTGAAAAGTCCCGCCAGATTGCGCTAATCGTCTAGACTTAGCTGGTAGACTTAGCTGGTGCCGAAGGAAGACGCTATCGAGTTGCTCTCGATCAACGGACGCGAGGTCCGTGTTTCTAATCCCGGCAAGCTCTATTTTTCGCAGCAGACAAAACTCTCAAAACTTGACCTCATTCGCTACTACTTGTCAGTCGTGGCGGGTGCGCTCGGCGGAATCCGGAACCGTCCGCTTGTCCTCAAGCGCTACGTCAATGGCGCCGAAGGCGAGGCGTTCTATCAGAAGCGCGCACCAGCGCAGCGTCCATCGTGGCTGCGAACGATAACGCTCTTTTTCCCTTCAGGGCGCACCGCGGAAGAAATCGTTGTCGATGACGCGGCGGGGCTTGCGTGGATCGTCAATCTTGGATGCATAGAGCTACATCCGCATCCCGTGCGCTCTGGCGATCTTGATCATCCGGACGAGTTGAGGGTCGATCTCGATCCTGGTCCGGGCGTCGGTTGGGCGGACGTGCGCGCCGTGGCGCTGGAAGTGAAATCCCTGCTGGACGAGGTGGGCCTTCGTGGCTGGCCCAAAACCAGTGGGTCGCGCGGGATGCACATCAATGTGCGGATTCATCCGCGATGGACCTTCGACGAAGTGCGTCGCGCGGCACTCGCTCTGTCGCGTGCGGTCGAACGACGGGCGCCCACCTTGGCCACTTCGAAATGGTGGAAAGAGGAACGGCACGGCGTGTTCCTCGACTACAACCAGAATGCGAAGGACCGCACGACCTGCTCGGCATATTCAGTGCGACCGCTCCCGGACGCGCGTGTCTCCACGCCTCTTCACTGGCACGAAGTGCCCGACTGCGAACCGTCCGATTTTACCGTGCGCACAATTCCGAAACGCTTTCTTGAGATCGGCGATCCGCATGATGGCATCGACGGAATGGCCGGTTCACTCGAGAAATTGCTCGAGCTTGCGGCACGAGATGAGGCCGCGGGCCTCGGCGACGCACCCTGGCCGCCGCATTTTCGCAAGACGGAGAGTGAGCCACGCCGGGTCACCCCATCGCGTGCCAAGTCCGTCGCCAGCACGCCGCGGACGAAGATGCCCCTGATAGTTGTCGCGAACTCGCCAAGTAAAGAGGCGGCGCTTTTGGGTCTGGAGAGATGGAAGCGCAAACATCTCGAGATTGCGGAGCTGCTCGCCGCCGATGACGTACTGGTCGATTCGATGCGCGGCAGATCGTCCACTTGGACCCGGATCCGAATAAACCTGCGCCACGTGCCCGAAGAGTTGCGGCCCCTTCAGGAAACTCCGGATCCTGATGACGACCCAACTCGCGAATGGCGTAAGCTACGTGCGTCGAAGAAAGAAACTTGAGGCATACGGGTTCACTTGTCTGCGGCAAAAATGGCTTTGAGCTCGTGCGGCGGAACAACTTCAAGCTGTCCGTAGGTACAATCGCGTGGCTTCTTGTCGGTACGCCACTTGCGGAACTGC
Source organism: uncultured delta proteobacterium (assembly GCA_963774705.1). Taxonomy (GTDB): domain Bacteria; phylum Desulfobacterota; class Binatia; order Binatales; family Binataceae; genus JADMIL01. The sequence goes on along the minus strand of CAVZFW010000012.1, from coordinate 19,211 downwards.
GCCATATGACGAAAGCGCGTGCCCTGCATATGCTCGTAGGCGACTTCCGCCACCAGCTCCGGGCTGAGCGGCTCCCACGATAGATCCTTGCCGTGGCTCCAACGGCTCTGACCTCCTGGCATCCGCCGCGTTGCATCATTAGAACTGGACTCCGCCCACGACTTCCACGGGTGATCGACGAGTGCGTTGTGACGATAGGGAGTCAGAAATTTCACCAGCTCCTGACGTTTAGCTTGTGTGAAGCTCGCACATACGCCGACGTGTTGCAGCGCGCCCGACTCGTCATACAGGCCGAGCAGGAGCGAACCGATCGCCGTGCCATCGCCGCCTTTGTGCCATCGAAAGCCAGCCACAACACAATCACAATCGCGCTCATGCTTGACCTTGAACATCACGCGTTTGTCGTGTTGGTAGGTGCCGGAAATCGGCTTGGCTATTACCCCGTCGAGGCCGGCGCCTTCAAAGCGGCTGAACCAATCTGCGGCGACATTCAGTTCATGCGTTGCCGGAGTCAAATGAATTGGCGGCGCCGCATCGGCCAGTAACGACTCCAGCTTTTCCCGCCGATGCTCGAACGGTTCGCTCCGCCAATCGCGGTTCTCTTCGCACAGCAGGTCGAAAAAGACGATCGATGCAGGACTCTGCCGGGAAAGCAGTTTCACCCGTGAGGCAGCTGGATGAATCCGAAGCTGTAACTCCTCGAAATCGAGTCCATTGTTCTTCGCGACAACGATTTCGCCATCGAGAACGCATCGAGCGGGCAGCTGTGCATTTAGCGTTTCGAGTAACTCGGGAAAGTATCGATTGAGCGATTTCGCATCGCGGCTCTGAATAAGGATTTCGTCCCCGTCGCGGAAGATCAACGTGCGAAACCCGTCCCATTTCGGTTCGAAGATCCAATCTTGTCCGGCGGGTAACTCAACAATTCGCTTCGCCAGCATCGGGAGTATCGGCGGGTTCACTGGAAGATGCACACTTCCACGCTATTACCATGACTAAAGCGAACCAATCCCCGAAGTCGCATCGGGGTACAGTGTCGATCCACAATTTTTGCAGTGTTGAACTCGATCATCATTAAGATAGCGCCAGCAGAGTGCAGTGAGCGTGTCCTTCATCTGAGCTTGCAGCACGCAAGTGCTATTATCCTGGTGTGAGGCTGCATCTCGTCGATGGTACGTACGAGCTCTACCGGGCGCACTATGCGCCGCGGCCCGATTACCGCGAACCATCAGGGATGGATGCCAAGGCGACTGTCGGGATTGTCGAATCGCTGGTGGCCCTGCTGCATGATCCGCAGGAAGCGGTCACCCACATTGCAGTAGCGTTCGACAATCCGATCCACTCGTTTCGCAACGACCTATTTCCGCCATACAAGAGTGACGAAGGTGTTCCGCCCGAGTTGCGGGCTCAATTCGATGCTGCGGAACATGCTGTTAGCTCGATCGGGGTGAGGGTCTGGTCGATGCGCGAGTACGAGGCGGACGATGGACTCGCGAGCGGTGCCCGTCAGTTTCGCGATCAAGTCGAGCAGGTGCGAATTCTCACACCGGACAAGGATCTCGGCCAGTGTTTATGCGGCGACCGGGTGGTCCAGGTTGACCGGCGTCAGAAGAAAGTAACGAACGAACCGGCGTTTCGCGCTGAGCGCGGCTTTGGGCCGGCCAGCATGCCGGATTTCCTGGCGCTTACGGGAGACCGCGCTGATGGTATTCCTGGGCTCGCTGGTTTCGGCAAGAAGAGCGCGGGACTGTTGCTGGGCGCATATGAAAAACTTGAGGGGATTCCCACGAATCCGTTCGAGTGGAAGGTTAAGCCGCGCGGCGCGCCCCAGCTCGCGGCTACGTTGATCGAGCGGCGCGACGACGCCTTCCTTTACCGTAGGCTGGCGACGTTGGTCGAGACGATTCCGCTCGAAGATTCTCTCGAGAATCTAGGATTTCCTGGTGTTCCGCGCGAGCGCTTCGAGCGCTGGTGCGATGAGCTCGGCGTTCAAAGGCTCAAGGCGGCACCCAGACGCTGGCAATGAACTAATGGTGCGTCGCAATCTATTGAAACCGGCTAGTTCTATATCGCCTAAATGCGAAAGAGATCGAGCCGCACGGGGTGCGCGACTCGGAGGGCTACTATTTCTCCAGAACAATTTCCTTCTGCCATTGATACCACAGCTTCCTAAATGATCTTCGTCGCCCGCAAGCTGTTCCGTTCCGCCGCGCCAATCCCCAACTCCTCCAATATCTCTTCTGTATGCTCGCCCAGCCTTGCCGCGCGCGTGCGGACCCGAATCGGCGTTCGTGAAAATTTTGCTGCCGGGCCGGTTAGAGGGATCGTCTTGCCGTCTTCCTGCTCAATCGGCTGCAACATATCGCGCTCGACCACATGGGGATTGGCTGCCGCTTCGGCGTAGGTGCGTACTGCAGCCGCCGGGATGCCCGCCCTTGCGAATTCGCGTTCCACGTCACCGACGGATTGCGTCTTCATCCATGCCGCCACCGCCGCGTCAGTTTGGTCGCGATGCTGATGGCGCGCCGCCATCGTCGCGAAGCGCGGATCATCGAGCATGTCGGGCCGCCCGATTATTTTCGTGAGCGCGCGCCAATGCGGTTCGAGCAGTACCGCGACGAAGACATGCCCGTCGATGCATTCGAACGCGTCGACCGGCGCGCTGAACAACGATCGATTCCCAATTCGTGGCATCGGATGACCAATCGCGCCGAGTGTGAGGTAGCCATTCGATTGAAACAGAATCGAATCCATCAGCGACACATCGATATGCTGCCCTTCGCCGGTCGCGTCGCGATGGCGCAAGGCCGCGAGTGCGGCAAGCGCGCCGTGCAAACCGGCAAGGTCGTCGCCCAGATAGGTCGCACAGCGCACCGGGCCGCCGTCCGGCGACCCGTTGAGCGACATGAAGCCCGAGGCCGCCTCGGCTACCGGATCATAACCGGCTCGATCGTGGTCTTTGCCGAATTGGCCGAAACCGCTGATCGACACGTAAACGATATCCGCTTTGACCGCCCGGCAATCTTCGTAACCGATACCCCACTTGTCGAATGTACCCGGCCGGAAGTTCTGCACGACGATATCCGATCGCGCAGCGAGTCTCAGGAAAAGTTGACGACCGGCCGGAGTGCGCAGATCCAGTGTCAGGCTGCGTTTGTTGCGATTAACTGTCGCGTGCAGGAAGCTGACGCGGCTACCTTCGCCTGTCACGAAAGGACCAACTCGCCGCCCAACCTCCCCGTCCGTCGCCTCGACTTTGATGACGTCCGCCCCAAGGTCCGCGAACATGCATCCGCACATCGGACCTGCCCAGCTGGTGGTCGCTTCGAGTACACGGATTCCCTGCAATGGTCCCGTGAGATCCCGCCGTGCTTCTCGATAAAAGTGTCGCTTCTCCATTCGGTTATTTCCTAAATCACAAGTGGTTTCCTAGCCTCGAGCAAGCGGGTCGCCGAGAACAGTACATCGTGCGGTCGGCGTATTAATCGACGAGTCGTGATTCTCGTTTTTCCAGGGAAAGGATCGTGACAGGATGCTGCTTGGTTAAGCAACTTCTAACGGTCTTCGTCGCCTTGCAATTTACCGTCGGCGTTCAGAACTTTGGTGGAGGCGGGGGCTTTCACACTCGGCCAAAATGACCCGCAAATACAGGCTATATCCCCAGAGGGCCTGCTGAGATACCCCCATATCTACCCCTAATTCTCGCCGCTAGAATTCGGTTGCATCCAAGAAAAAGAAGTTAACCATCCAGCCAGTCGACTCACGCGTAGTCCGTTCATCATCTTGTTTGAAGGATCCAGGAGAAGGCGTCATAAGCTCGATTGGGTTCACACTTGATTGCGAGGAGGTCCGTCATGGCAGGTCGAGTCGAAGGCAAAGGTCGCCCTGATAACCGGTGGAGGCTCGGGAATCGGACGAGCCACGGCGCTGCTGTTCGGGCGCGAGGGCGCGAAGGTGCTGGTCGCCGACTATAACGCGGAAGGTGGCGAGCGCACGGTCAAAACGATCAAGGAGGCGGGCGGTACGGCGGTCTTTCATGCGGCCGACGTCTCGAACCCGCAGGACGTGGACGGGCTGATGCACAAGGTCGTCGAGACTTACGGGCGGCTCGATTGCGCGTTCAACAACGCAGGCATCGAAGGCCACGCAGCGGTGACGCCCGACTGCACGCTCGAGAACTGGAACCGGGTGATCGCAATCAATCTGACCGGCGTGTTCCTGTGCATGAAGTACGAAATCCCGCTGATGCTGAAGCACGGCGGCGGCTGTATCGTAAACACCGCATCGGCGGCGGGCCTGGTCGGGCTGGTATAGGGGCGCCCGCCTATGTCGCCGCCAAGCACGGTGTGGCCGGGTTGACGAAGGCCGCCGCACTCGAATTCGCGCAAAAGGGAATTCGTGTCAACGCGGTTTGTCCGGGAGTTATTCGCACGCCGATGGTCGAGCGAATGCTCGATAAGGGAGGCCTCAGCGAGGAGCAGATTTTTGCGGCCGAGCCGATGCATCGAATGGGCAAGCCCGAGGAGATCGCCGAGGCGGTGCTGTGGCTCTGCTCCGAGGCGTCGTCATTTGTGACCGGGCTGCCGATGCCGGTCGACGGCGGCTACGTTGCCCAATAGAACGTAAGTCAAACCAGCACGAGGTATACGGTATGGAGATCGGCTTGCACTATCCGCCGCTCATGGGTTCGTCCAAGGAGATTCTCGCGGGCATGGCGGGACAGCGGACCGACCTCTATCAACGCATGCTCAAGAACCTCCTGGAGCAGGCGCGATACGTCGATGAGACGGGATACTACGGCTTTGGCTTTTCCGAGCATCACCTGAGTATCGAGGGCATCACGGTATCCAACAATCCGGCGATGCTCGATCTGTACATCGCGCTGCATACCCAGCGGATAAATGTGGGCGAATTGGGATTTGTGCTCCCGGCGCACGATCCGCTGCGAGTGGCCTCGGACATTGCTGTGCTCGATCAGATGTCAGGCGGACGGGCGTACGCGGGCTTCGTGCGCGGAATTCAGGAGCGCTGGCTCAACACGTTTGGGCAACATATTTCCCCGGCGCTGGCGGATAACGTGACCGACCTCCCCGCGCACATGCAGGCGCGCGCGGAGCTGTTCGAAGAAAGCATCACGATCATTCGCAAAGCGTTCACCTCGGAGACCTTCAGTTTCAAGGGGAAGCATTGGGAGATACCTGCTCCTCAGATCAAGTGGAGCGGCGCGCCCGTTACGCGGGAGATCGGCCGCGGTCTGGATGCGAACAATCAACTGGTGGAAATAGGTATCGCCCCTCGCTGCTACAACAATCGCGTGCCGCAATTTTTTGAGCCGTTCGCGATTTCGACGCGACAGGCCGAAGTCGCCGCGGCGCGTGGATCCGTCCCGATAATCGCGGCCACCGATCCCGGACTGGTACAACAATACCTGCGGATGGCGCAGCAGGGATTCGCACAGGACGGGCGTACGACGCGACCGGGTGAGGGCGTCGGGATGATTCGCTACGTGCTGGTTGCGGACACGGACGCGAAAGCCCATGAACTCGCGTCGGACTATGTATTCGAATGGCTGTACTGGTTTTCGCGCTGGGGATTCAACGCGGTGATCGCCCAGAACGGCGAAGATCCCAAGGCTATCCCGACTACGGCGCAGGGACTGATCGATCGAGGCATGCTGATTCTGGGGTCGCCCTCGACGGTGTGCAAGCAGATGGAGGCGATCCTGCGTCAGGCGCCGGTAGAATACTTGTGGCTATTCATGCAGAACGAGTCGATTCCGTTGACTGACATAATGCGCAGCCTGGAATTGATGACGACCAGGGTATGGCCGAATTTTACCGACACGATTGGCAAGCCGCGACCAATCGCAAATGACCTGCGTGAAAAGAGTACAATTCAGGTACGCTAAAGCGATCGATCCCGAGTTAGTCTTTCCGTTTGGTGTGTCTTACGGACCCGAGGAGATACCGATGAGAAAGCGTGATCACCGCGGTGGCGAATGATCTGCTGCCGCGGCTTAGCGCGGATCCCCAACTCGGCTGCTTCTGGGCGCATCGCGGTGAAGACGGCGTCAAGCGCGAGAAGCAACTCCTGATCGACTTCCTCTGCGCGAGCACCGGTGGATCGATGTATTATCGCGGCAGGGACATGGTGCTCACTCACCGGGGCATGCGCACCAGCGAGAGCGACTGGAACGTGTTCCTCGGTCATGCCGCTGCGACCTTGGGAAAGTTCCAGGTGCCCGAAGCGGAACAGCGAGAGGTGGTCGCCTTCGTGCAGGGTCTAAAGAAAGAGATCGTCGAGCCATAAGGTCGCATATTCGGGATAGGAGGTTTGGGCAATGGCCATATCAGAACAGGCACGACTCGCGACCGTCGAGGAACACGTCCGCGGAGAAAATGCTCGGGAAATGGACGCCGTGATGAGTACCTTCAGCGACAGCGACATGGCTAGCGTTGTGTACAATGGCATCCCGGCTACGGGACATGCGAAGATTCGCCGGTCCTATGAGATTAGACTCAACACTCTGCCTGATTTCCGCTTTGAAGTGAAGCAACGTCACTTCAGTGCCGACAGCCTGATCGCTGAACACGTGCTGCATTTCACAAACCAGAACGGGCAGCCAGTGGAAGTGCCCATGTGCATCGTCTGTTGCTTCGATGAGGCCGGGAAGCTGAGCGAAGAGCGTGTCTACATTGATGAGGCTCGGATGATGCCATAAAACGGCGAGCCTGCGTACTGTGCCTCGACGCTCGATTCTGAGAATTCCGGAGATTCTGATAGTCGCTCAGAATCACTTCGCGCAAACCGATTGGGTAACCACCTAATAAATTCTCGGTGCGCCCCAACCGCGTCAGGTATAAGATGCGCCAGAACTTATTTAATCACTGTCAAAAGGATGTCCAACTTGACTAGATCCAGAATCTGCAAATCGACAAATAACTCTCTCCTCTGGCTGCCAGCGATGCTGACCACTTTCCTGTCGATCGTGCTGTTGTCGGCGTGCTCATCTACCGCTCCTTCAGTCGCGTCGCCGGGCGCTGTAACTCAAGCCCCGCCGCCGTCGAATGCACCGCCCATCGTCAGTGCCAACCCGCCCCCTGCTATGGCTACGCCGCCTTCGCAAGAACATTTGATCGGGATGGGTTCAGAGACCGTCGTGACCGTTCACGGGAAAATTCTCTCTGTAAATCGGCCGATGAAACTCGTCACGCTTGAGGGGCCACGCGGCAAACCGGTGACCATCCACGTTTACAATCCGTACAATCTTGAGGCAGCGAAAGCCGGCGCGCCATTCATCGCAAAGTTTTATGAAATCGTAACCATTCGAAAGCTGCTGCCTGGCGAGTCGTTGCCCGCTGCATCGCTGGCGGAGGGTATCGTTAGTGCCGCTCCGGGCATGACACCCGGAGCGGTCGCCGGCACTCAGACGCAGATGGTCGTAAGTATCGATTCGATTGACAAGGACAAAAAGACCGTCGTCATCGAGGGTCCGGACGGTAGCGTCGAGACTGTCAGCGTCGCTAATCCGGCTAATCTCAAACACGTGAAGGTCGGAGACAAAATCGTGGTCACGTTGACCAATGTAGTCGCCATTGCGCTCGAACCGGAGTCCCGAAACTGACTGTATTCCTTTCGTAACAAGCGATGCTCATGCCTTTGTCCGCCATGAATCCGACGAGGGTGCGAGTAAACCTTTGTTGACTATAGGATAGGTATCTTCGCACAATACCAGCGCCCGGTTCGGCTTCAAAACAGGGCAGGCCGTGCTTCGTTTCTAACCCAGGCGAGACACTTTCTACTCTTTTGATCGCCGCGTCCCATGCGACGCGCACCAGTAGGACTGACCGTATCAAAAGCGCCAATCGCAAGTGATGAGGCTGATTGAGAACGCGGTTTAACCGACAATTCCGCAGTCTCCGAGTCTACCGAGATCCAATTCTCCACTCAGCGGGCGAAGACGAACTCGGCGCGGTCCAGTGACGGGGATCTGACCGCGGTTAACGACGGATGCAAGCTATCCAGAATACCCAGATTGATGCGGGCTGGGGCGAACTCGGGTGATACTTGAACCAAACGGGTCCATTCATCCCGCGCGCAGACGAGGTCACCCTGCTCGGCGCAGATAATTGCTTTGGTATTGCCAGCATCCGCATCCGACGGTGCCAGGCTTAGCGAAACCGTGACTTCCTGGAGCGCTTTTGCGAAGGCGTGGTCCCTCTCGTAGGCAATCGCCAGATTGAAATGGGCCTCAGGATGTTCGGGTCCAAGTGACACGGCAGTTCGCAGCGCCTTGGTCGCCTTTGGCCAATCCTGCTGGTCGAGGTACGCGATACCCAAGTTCAAATACAAATCCCACTTGTCAAGACCGCGCCTTGCAGCGGCGAGATACTCGCTGACCTCTTCTCTTGACCGCCCGGTCATACCGTAGGCAAAGCCCAAGTGATAATGGGCGAGTGCATTATCGTCGTGAGCGAGCAACACCTTACGATGCAGTGCGATCGCAGTGGGATAATCCTCGAGCCCGAGCGGAAAATCAGCCTCCGCGTTGCAGATCTCGTCATTCGACTCCGCGGCCCAGCTCGAATTGGCGCACTGCAGGAGCAAGGCGAGAGCTAGCGCGAGATGAGTCAGGTACAAATTCGCAGCGACTCGTCGCATCGCCAGTCACCGTACCTGGTCGTCGCGGAGGGTCGCGGTGTAGAGAGTGACGGGCAACTGCCAGCCAGCGTAATTGACTTGCAGGAGCGGATGGACCGATGTCCCATTCGCGTCGTTGAGGGAATGAGAATCCGCAAGCAATGACTGCCACGACGCGCTCTCGGATTGCAGAAACGCGAAGGAATCTGGCGCAGGCAGCGGCACGCTATCCGCCGAGAGCCTCGGCGCGGCGAGCGTCACATCGGTCAGGCCGAAATTCGACAAACTGGTCACGGTCGTCGGTCTGGATGCGGTCGGCTGATCGCTGCTCATCTGGGCGGGGAGAGTTCGAAGTGAGTGTGAGGAGTTGAAATCGGCTGGTTCCGTCATGCTGATCATAAGCTTAGGAGCCAGTGGGGCTTGCTCCGGTTTCGACGACCACCACCCATTCGTAAATCCTGCGACACCGGCGGTCGAGGCATCGTAGGGCAGTTCCTGGGATGATGCGATGGTTGCGATCAACGACCCCATGACGCACGCAATTATGATTGATAACACGTATCGATAATTTATAGATGATGATAGCATCGATAAGGCGGCAATTCTATTTGCGGCTGATCGACGCCTGGCCGCTGGATTTCGCTCTTCCAGTCCTCCGACGCTTTCATATGTGTTGACCATGGGCGCTCCTCCTTCGCTTGATAATCGGCAAGGTAGACTCATGGGTGCGATTAGTCTTAAAAGTGCTATGCAATTTCTATCCAAGATTGGTGCAATCGACGCGAAGCATCCGGCCTGCTGAAATAACGTGCCGAGCCAGCCGACAAATCGACTTTTCCCTCCGTTTCGCCTGGATCTGGAGAACGAGCAACTCTGGCGGGACGAAGACGAGATCAGTCTACGGCCCAAGACTTTCGAGGTACTGAGGTACCTCGTCGACCATCCCGCACAGCTGGTGACGAAGGCGATGATACTCGATGCGGTGTGGCCGGGGGTCGTCGTCAGCGACTCGATGCCGGCGACCTGCGTTGCCGAGTTGCGCAAGGCGCTGGACGATGACGCGAGAACCCCGCGGATTATCGAGACCGTGCATCGGCGCGGCTATCGTTTTATTGCCCAGGTGACGACGACCACGACATCCCGTGAGAAGAAGTTCAAGTCTCCGCCAGCACCGAGGAATCCAAGATCGATGGTCGGCCGCGAAATGGAACTGGCTCGACTACGAAACTCGTATGCTCAGGTACTCGAGGCCCAACGGCTGATACTCTTCGTCACCGGCGAAGCTGGCATCGGCAAGACCACTTTCATTGAAGAATTCCTTAATTCGATCGCGAATGATGGCACGGTACGCGTCGGGCGCGGCCAATGCGTCGAACAGTACGGGTCCGGCGAGCCATACATGCCGGTGCTGGAAGCGCTGAGCCGGCTGAGTCATGAAGATGGCGGCCAGCAAGTAATCGACGTTCTCCATAGGTTTGCGCCAACCTGGCTCACGCAAATGCCGGAACTGTTGACACGCGAAGAGCGAGTGCGATTGCAAAGCGAGATGCAAGGCATCACTCAACAGCGAATGTTACGCGAGATGACCCAGGCGCTCGAAGCGCTGTCGGCTGAGACGCCGATCGTGCTGCTGCTGGAAGATTTACACTGGAGCGATTTCTCAACGCTGGAGCTGATTTCCGCGATTGCACGACGGAGCGAACCCGCGCGGATCATGATCGTTGGGACTTATCGGCCGGTTGAGATACTCGCCACCGATCATCCGCTGCGCACGATGAAGCAGGAACTCGAACTACATGACCATTGCGCGGAGTTGCGACTCAAGCCGCTGAGTGAAGAAAACGTCGTGGACTATCTTGCGAGACGCCTCGCCGGCAACGGCTCGCGACAGTTCCGCACGCTCGCGCCTGTAATTCACGCGCGGACTGACGGCAATCCATTATTTATCGTCAATATGGTCGATTACCTGTTGAACGACGCCGGGCTCGTCGTCAACTCGCGTGAAGTGAGCGAAGCGGAGTGGGCGGAGAGACTTCGCGTGCATCGGCTCGACGCTCTTCGCAGCATCCGCCACATGATCGAACGCAATCTCGAACGGCTGCGACCAGAGGAGCAGGCAGTGCTCGAGGGCGCCAGTGTGGCCGGCGCAGAATTCTCTGCCGCTGCGGTCGCGGCGGCGCTCGAGCGGCCGCAGTACGAGATAGAGGAGTACTTCACTCGGCTGTCGCGACGCGAGCAATTCGTCAGTGAGCAGGGGCCCATCATCTGGCCTGACGGCACCGTTGCGGCCGGCTTCCGCTTTCATCACGCGCTGTACCAGGAGGTATTGTACGGCCGCCTTCCAGTAGGACATCAGGTTCAGCTTCATCGACGGATCGCAGCACGCGAAGAGGCGGGATATGGGGAACGTGCGGCCGAAGTTGCAACCGAACTCGCCAATCATTATCGCCGGGCCAACGACAAGCAGAAGGCAACCCAGTACTTCCAGCTCGCCGGGCAGCGGGCGATCGCACGCGCCGCGATGATCGAAGCCGAGCGCCACTTCTCCGAAGCGCTCGAATTGCTCGGCGAATTGCCGGAAGAAAGCCAGCGGGATCGTCGTGAACTCGACCTGCAGTTGGCCCTGGGTCCCGCCTTGCTGGCGGTCAAGGGCTGGGCAGCTCCAGAAACCGAGCGCGCATACACTCGAGCGCGCGAGCTGTGCGATCGAATGGGCGATTCACCGGAACTTTTTCCTGCGCTCTTCGGAATGTACGCGATGTATCTGGTGCGCGGAAAGGTGCAGATCGCTAATGAGCTGGCCGAACAGCTCATGCGGCGAGCCGATAACACGGACGATTCGGCGATAGTGTTGTACTCGCGGATCGCGCGGGGCGTTGCGTCATACTTCATGGGTGATTTCAGCACCGCGCTGGAACATCTCGAGGTGGGCATCTCGATTTATGAAACCGAGCGCCATCGGTCGCTCATCCTGCGTTACGGGTTTGACGCTGGCGTGTGGTGCCTATGCTATGCGTCCGCGACCTATTGGCATCTCGGCTATCCCGATCAGGCACTTAAGAGAAGCAATGAGGCGCTCAGCCTGGCGCAAAAACTATCTCATCCCCTAAACCTGGCTCAGGCCGAACTTTGGGGTAGCATTCTGCGACAATTGAGGCGTGAGGCGCATGTGGTTTTGGAAACTACGGAGAGCCTCGTCAAGCGTTCGGCGGATCATGGAATAACCGACTGGCTAGATTGGGCCGGTTGTTTGCGCGGCTGGGCAATGGCTGCAGTGGGGAATCGCGAGGAGGGAATCGCACAAATCGAGGCAAGCCTGGCGGCGCTGGGCGCTAAAGGCGCGGGAATATGGCGACCGTATTTTCTGAGCATGTTGGCAGAGGGGTGCATTGACGCGGACCGCACGAGCCAGGGGCTGAGGGTTTTGCAGGAAGCGCAGACAGCCGCGAACGAGCATGACGAGCGCGAACATGAGGCGGAGATCCATCGGCTCAAGGGCGAGCTGCTCCTCAAGCAGACCGATCCCGACGTGGACGAGGCGCAGAAATGTTTCGAGCGGGCGATTGAGATTGCGCTGAAGCAAGGCGCCAAGCTGTTCGAACTACGCGCGACTGTAAGCCTCGCTCGATTGCTAGCGGAGCTGAAACGCCGCGACGAAGCCCGCGCGATTCTGGCGGACATCTACAACTGGTTCACCGAGGGCTTCGACACCGCCGACCTGAAAGACGCCAAGGCCCTGCTCGATCAACTAAGCGTCTGACATTCTGAAATACTTTGCGGGGGGCGCAATCGGGAGTACCTTCGCTGACGCGGTCTCCACGTTCGCATCGGGACGGAGGAACTCGGACGAGCACTACGCCTGAAATTCAAAGTCTGGCTACGCGCGCGAAAGCCCTAGCGCCGACGCTTCGCCGATGATCCGCCGAAACCAACCAATTGCGACGCTTGCCCGATTCGACCTGGAAGGATCTGGTTGAGACCGGCATCGAAAGCTTTGCCTCGACACGTCTCATCGGTGTCTATGGAGCTTGGGGTGCCTCACGATGACTGTCATCTAATGCGTGACGCCGAGCAGCTCGACTTCAAAAATTAGAGTCGCGTTCGGTGGAATTACGCCGCCCGCACCGCGCTGGCCATAACCGAGCGCCGGCGGGATGATCAACTCGCGCACGCCGCCGACTTTCATCCCTTGTACACCTTCATCCCAACCTTTGATGACCTGACCTCCGCCAAGCGGAAATTGAAATGGTTGGCCACGGTCTTTGCTGGAATCAAATTTCTGCCCCTTGCTTCCGTCGGGTTTTTGCAGCCAGCCGGTGTAATGAACTGATACCTGATCGCTGGCTTTCGCAACATCGCCGTTACCGACGGTGAGATCCATGTAATGCAGTCCGGAAGGAGTAGTGACTTTTGTAGCAGACATAGCTTGTGAATTCCAAAACAGCGCGCAGACAAAGACCACGCACAGTCCAAGTACCAGTTTTTCTACCTGAATTGCTCTTAACATTAGACCTCCACGAGTCGAACAAATCGGTCCCGGTATTCTGCCGCTGTTCAGCTTGCGCCACAACATGAGTTAAATCGTGAATTACCATTCACCGTGATGGGGCACGCCAGCGCTTTCGAGAGACGCGATACGATCCGCTGAATATCTCCGATAGTCGGGCAAAACAATTTCGTAGTGCTCGCCCAGAGTCGGGGGCCGCAGTGTTCGGATGGCGTTTGTGACTCGCAACCGGCCTTTCGGACAGATCCGATCGGAGAAGAACGCAGCATCAAACGGATCAGACAATTGGAAGCGGCACGCATGGTGAAATTTCCTGCTGTCTACCTAATGATGGAGTCCGCCGGAAGAATCGAGTGACTCGGACGGGAGATCGTGTCGCGTTATTAGACAGCCTTTCCAGCGGCGCCAGCGGGTCGTAGCCGAGTTGATGGATCTATCGGCTTATTCGGCTCAACAAATCAGCAGCGCAGCTCGGTTCGATATGGCTTTGAATCGACTACCGCTGCCGGCGTTCACCGCCGATGGATTGCAGAGCATCATCCAGCATATCGCGCACTTTCCCATGGGCTCCGGCGCCGGACGCTAGTCGAATGTCGTCCTGCCCGCGTACAATTAACAACACCACCTGATCATTCCTCAGGTCTTCCGACACCACGCGGATAAATGCTCGAACTGTCGTATCGAGAACTTGCTCTTCCAATTGATTCAGACGTCTCAGGCATTTCGCTAGGATCACTCGCGCATTGAGTCCGGCGCTCTCAGATGCGCCCAGCCTCATCTTGCTGCCATCTCGGACCAGCAGCAGGATCTCGCCGTCGAACTCCTCCGCAGCGGCCGCAACGACGGCCCGCAGAGCAGAGCGATCAAAGTGTTGTGATTCTTCCGCCACAATGACCCAAATCAGAGCATAACAGGCCCAAAGGAATTCGACCATGGAGACGGGAGACTCTTGCCCCTGAACAATTTATTAGATCGTGTGCTCTGCATTCTCCTTGGTCCAGTATCGAATGCATGGCCGCGCAGCGGCACTCGTAGCCGGAATTCACGATTGAAAGCTGACACTCGGCGGTTGGAATTCTGGTGCGCTCTTCTTGGGTAAATAGGGTTATCCCAGAGCGGACCACGGGTTAGTAGAAGTGGTTCTATTTCTCCCGGACCAGCCCGCCAACCGTGCTCGCGACGGCGCCTCACAAAGGAATGAAGCGACGGCACCCACCAGTGCTACCAGCGCGCAGACCTGGAATGACGCCGTGTAGGAGCCGCTGACGTCGGCGAATCGCCCGACTAGCGGCGGGCTCGTGGTCGCGCCCAAGGTAAACGCGACCCCGAGCAGTCCCGCGATTGAGCCATAACGCCGGAGCCCCAACGTGTCGACCTGAACCATCGGGCCGATCGCGATCGCCGCATAATATCGAGCAGCTTGGCACGGAAATGGCCAAGTCGTCGGTGAAACAGCATTTAGGCGCCATTCTTCAGTTGTTTGGCTATCTGGTGACCAGCGGCATCCTGCCGTCGAATTCCGCTGGCTCGGTGCATGGACCAATGTGACTATGCGAGGCAAGACGCCGATGCTTCCTGGCGACGAGATGCGCCAACTGCTGGAGTCGATTGATACGAGCGAGATAATCGGGTTTCGCGACCGCGCGTTGATTGTCGTGATGGCTACACCTTTGCGCGCGCTCAGCGCAGCTGGGACGCTGCGCGTCGAGGATTACCTCCAACAGGGCGCCGCTCATGGGCTCCGGCTGTATGAGAAAGGCGGTAAGCGGGATGAGATGCCCTGCCATCACAGCCTCGACGGGTATCTGGACGCCTGGATCGAGCCCGCCGGCATCGGCGGCGAAGAAGCAACCAGCTTCTAAGCCGAAAACCGCCTCCGCCAAGGTCGCCGGGAAGAAGTAAAAAAATAGGGCCCGGGTCTTGATGAGCGATCCGCCATTCAGTAAGCGCGAATCGCTGTCTAGCCAGGTTTGAACGGCGGCTTCGGTCCGCGGTCCGAAGTACGTGGTCAGGCGTGGCAAGACCCCGGTGTCGTCTGCCGCCGAAGCGCGCCAGCTGCTCGATCCAATTGAAAGTTCCTGCACGCCGCCCGCGAGCTAATTAGTCGAGCGGCGTCGGAAGAGGATCCTTTAGATAGGATTCCGCCACGTAATGATGATGGCGGATGAGCAGCTCTTGATCCTGTAGAACAATTTCTTTTTTTGCGCGCGAGGCCAGCATTGTCTGCGTCCGCTCCAGCGTGCTGCCGTCCTCCATGTTGACGTCGCGCAGGATAACCTTCGCATATTCCTGGCTGAAGCGCTGCGCGAGGGTATTCGCCTTCGGATAGTAAAAGCGCGCTTCCCATAAGGTGCGGTCTTCCGATAAGGGCCAGAAAGTGTGGGTGAGGAAAGTCTGATCCGCAACGTACATTAGACAGTTAGGAAATATCGAATTGCCATCGATCGACCATCGGGGGTCTCGCGTCGGATTCACCCGCGGGGGTAGATTGTCGCTCGATTTCTTGATGACGGTCGCGCCAGTGCCGTAGCGCAACGAAAAACTTTCAACCGTAGTCGGCGTCCGTTCGTAATTGCCTGGAAGAGAGATTTGGCCATGTCGATCGTAGAGTTTGAAATAGAGTGCGTGACCGTACCGATTTGGCGGATCGGCAAAGACGTTGGGAATCGTTCGGTGATGGAGTGTCGGGATATGCCAGACCTCCTGGAAGGCGTCTTTGATTACCTTCCAATTTGCATGCAATTCGGTACACCACGCGAATTGCGTGGCCGCCAGTTCGGAAAAGGGGTAGCCGTCGAAACCCTCGCCCCATTCGCCGAGGTATTCGCGCAACGTCTCAAGCGGATTTGGATTCATGTTTATAAAGATGAACCCATGCCAAGTATCCAGCGCTATTGGGGTGAGCCCAAGAGTGGCTCGATCGAGATTGAAAAAGCTCTCTTCGTCCGCGATATGGCTTAGTGATCCCTGGCTCGAGTATGCCCATCCATGAAATTTGCAGGTAAATAGTCCCTTACAGGTTCCGCTGGTATCCGGCACAAGCTTGTTCCCACGATGAGCACACATGTTATGAAACGCTCGGATCACGCTGTCTTTGCCGCGCACGATCAGGATCGAACTGCCGAACACGCCCAAGTCTCTGACAATGTAGTCGCCAGGATTCGGCATCTGCTCGACACGTCCGACGTTAAGCCAGACTCTTCGAAAGATCAGCTCGCGTTCCTTCTCGAAATACTCGCGCGAGACGTACGGTTCTATCGGGATCGGACCAGTGCCCAGTTCCGGATAGCTATCGTGCCATTTCTTGGCTGTTTGGGTCTGCAATGCGGCAGCGGTCATTGGGTGTCTCCTATTGCCCTTGCGCGGGGATGAAGCGGGTGAAATCGAAGCCGTCGATTACTCCGGGTTGACCGAAGTTTTCGACCGCCGGAGCGATCTCGCCAAGCGACAGCGTCATAAGGAAGAGCCGCTGCACCTCCGATGGCGGATCCTCCGGCGAATACTTAGCCAGCAAATTCAAGATCTCTTCCAGCCGGGGAACCATCGCATCATAGAAGGCTCTGATCTCGCTCATGCTTGAACTTTGGCGGCTGGCGGTGCGCTCGCGCTCGGTAGCCAGAGCCCACTTCAGAAAAGGCTCGAGCTCCGGGAATTGCCCTGGCAAATGTGGTTCAGCCATTTGTTCGATCTCCGACAAACGTTCTGCAGCTTTTGTCGCGCGATTATTGACTAAAGTCAATAGTTGAGATTAGGTAAAAATATTATGGCAACCGTAGCCAAGCGAAAGAGGCCGGAAAATGCCGCGTTGGCGCGGCGCGCAGCGGCGACTGAATTGATGGAGTTCTTCTACCCGGTGCATTACGAGATCGGCACTGCCCTCGAAGACGCCGTGCGGGCGGACGTGCTCTCGCGCCAGCAAGCTGCGAGCTTGTGGCTAATTCGATCACAAGG
Source organism: uncultured delta proteobacterium (assembly GCA_963774705.1). Taxonomy (GTDB): domain Bacteria; phylum Desulfobacterota; class Binatia; order Binatales; family Binataceae; genus JADMIL01. The sequence continues at coordinate 2,113 of CAVZFW010000012.1, read as the reverse complement.
TGAGGACGGCCGCAGCATCAGCCGCAAGGAGATCGAAGTCAACGTTCGGCGCTGGTTCGAAGTAACAAGCGCGGCGGTCACCCGATCGTTGCGTGCCATGATGCGCCCGCCGCTTGAGCTGATTGAAATTATCGAAGATCCCAAATCGGGGCGGCAGAAACTGGTGGTACTGACTCCCAAAGGCCGGGCGTTTCTCGACGCCGTCGCCGAGCGGGCAACGCAGGTGCTCGCTGAAGCGATCGAAGACGTGCCGTCTGATTTGATCGAATCTGCGATCGTTTATTTCGGCTTTTTGTCGCGTGGATTTGAGCGCTTCAAAGCGCGCAGCCGAATCCGGCTGATTCGGCCTGACGAAGAGCTTAAAGCGAGTCCGAATCAGTCCGCCAAAGGAGCAAAGGCAGGTGCCCGCGATCGCTGACGAGGCGAACGGCTTGCGGGTCAGTCTCTAATGAAGCGGCGGGATCTGTAGGACAAGATTCGCTGTGATGCGCGGTTACCTAACGATCACGTGACCTTCATTCCCTGCTGCTTGAAGGTCACCGCCAGGTCCACCGCCGGATGAACTTCGAAGTCGGTGGTGTCCCTCCAGAAGTTCACCATCTCGCGAATGTCATCATGATTTGGGCCTCGAAGATCAGCACGTCGCGGGTGTCGGTGCCCAGGCAGCCGAAGACACCGACGGTCTTGAGACCCGCGGGCTTTCCTCCCTGGTCCCACCATTTGCGAAGATTTTTCGACTATCTCCGGGCTGCCTGCGGTCAGTCCCGGCTTAATCTTGAAGAAGGCGACGTACAGCATTTCCCGTCTCCTTTTTCAGCTTGATTGGCTGTCCGGACGATACGCCGGATAGGTGCGTCCTGCAAAGGAAAATTACGTCTTCCGGGTGGGTCTTGTTGGGGCAGATGCCTTGAGCGTGCGATGGCGATTCCGCGTATTCATGGCGTGAAATCATTGGAACTTCGCGCGACGATGAGTCTCGCGCGGCTGGTTGTGCAGCGGGAACAACCCGATGAAGCGCGCACGATGCTCGCCGAGATCGAGGGCTTCGACACCGCCGACCCGAAGGACGCCAGGTTGTTGCTCGACCAACTAAGCAAATAAATGCTCGATCTGCCCGATAGCCAGCGCCTTGGTGCAAATCCCGATTCTGCTTTTGGCACGGCCCATTTCGATCTCCTGGACCACCGGAAAGAACGCACGCGCGAAGGCCTCACGCCCAGAGGAAATGGTGCGGTAATTGCTACAGATTCCGGTAGCCTGAACGAAACGCGAATAAAGGTGTTTATATGGCTAACGAAGATCGGCAATGCGCAGTCTGTGGAGAGAAGGTTCTGTGGAATGAAGCCTTCAGCATGGAAAACGGCAAGGTTTACCACATAGCCCCCCGCCAATGCTGGACCAAATATCTTAAATCTGACGCGCACGCTGAGCGGGACCAGGTCGAAGGGTAGGAAAGAGGTAACGAGTGAGATTTCTACCGTATACATAACCGAACTCAACAGCTTTCACTTCCCGTAGCCAAATGAGGCAGTGCAGTCTTCCCATGATTGAATTCAAGGAAGCTGAAAAAACCGTCAGCCAAATCGCATCCATTGGAGGTCTTAATGAAAAGGTCCCTGTTAGTTTACTTGATCGCGCTTTTATCTCTCATTCTGTCCGCTTGTGGCCACCGGCACGGCCGTGAATTTCTGGGAAAATGGGTAAACGTTGACCATCCTGGCGACACGCTTCTTATCAGCAAGGACGGAGACAAATTCGTCCTAGCAGACCCGCAACATGAAGTTGTTGCGAAATATTACGACGGAACGTTGAGTCTCAATAATGGCAAAGGCTGGTGCGCTTATCTGAAGGATTCCGACACGATGAATTGCGTAGGGGCGTCCTACAAGCGCCTATCCCGCTAAAAAACAAAGAGAGAATATCCGTGCTGGGTCCGGTCACTCAATCCAGTTACTCCGGAACGGCGGTGATCACGCTCTGGCTTAGCCATGAATCGGTGGAAAGCGCACTAGTTTCATGAAAAAGCTGAATATCAGGATGATTCGGTCGCAATAGTTCGGCCTTTACTATTGTAGGATTAAATCGTATTTCAGAACATTAGTGACTTATGCGT
>CAVZFW010000011.1:0-42636 GCA_963774705.1 uncultured delta proteobacterium | reverse complement strand
GGTTCTACTGAAGCCGCACAACGGCCATGCCGAACCGCGGGGACTGAATCGGATCGTGCGGGGCGCGTCTCTCGCTTCAACGCCGGTTTCGAGTGGATGTCTTCCAGATACGCGAGGATGACAGCCCGCTTTGTGCGGGCGACTGCCCTCATCCTTGTCGTCTATGTCGGACTGATCTCGCTCACGGGCTTTCAGTTCGCCCGGATGCCCACCGGCTTCATTCCGGACCAGGACATTGGCTACCTCGTCACCGTCATCCAACTGCCGGCGGGCTCAAGTCTCGCTCGGACCGATGCCGTGGTCCGGAAAGTGAACGACATCATCCTGAAGACGCCAGGCATCGAGCACACCTCCCCGGTGACAGGGTTCGATGTGACGACAGGCACCGTTGCACCAAACGCAGCCACAATTTTCCTCGGCCTGCCCTCGCTTTACGGCAAGCACATTCGCGGGGTGAATGCCGCGACCATGCTGGCCGCCGTGCGTCGGCGCCTGGCCGGCATCAAGGATGCTTTCGTCCTCGTGATCAATCCACCCGCGGTCCAGGGGCTGGGTTCGGCGGGTGGCTTCAAGCTGATGGTCGAGGACCGCAACAATCTCGGGCCCCAAGCCCTCGCCGACGCGACCAAGGCACTAGTTGCCGCGGCTAACAAGGACCCGACCTTTGCCGGTGTCTTCACCCTCTATAATGCCGGCTCGCCGTCACTTTACGCCGACATCGACCGCGAGAAGGTCGAGAAGCTCGGGCTGACGCCGACGGACATCTTCTCCACCCTGCAGCTTTATCTCGGCTCGCAGTATGTGAACGACTTCAACTATCTGGGCCGCACTTTCCAGGTTCTTGCCGAGGGCGATGAAGCCTTCAGACAGACTACGGACCAAATCGCGCGCCTCAAGGTCCGTAACGCCAGCGGCGAGATGGTGCCGATTGGTTCGGTCACCAGCTTCCATGACGAAACCGCTCCGTATCGCATCCCGCGCTACAACCTCTACCCCGCGGCCGACGTGCTGGGCGCTGCAGCACCAGGGATCGCATCGGGCACGGCCATGGCGCGCATGGAGGCGCTTGCCAAGCAGGTGCTGCCGCCGGGCTTCACAATGGAATGGACCGAGCTGTCCCATCAGCAGAAACAGCAGGGCATCCCGACCATCGCGATCTTCGCGGCCTCCGCGCTCTTCGTCTTCCTCGTGCTCGCGGCGCAGTACGAAAGTTGGAAGCTGCCATTGGCGATCGTGCTGATTCTGCCGATGTGCCTGTTGGCGTCGGCCACAGGCCTCGACGTCAGAGGAATGCCAATCGACATCCTCGCCCAGATCGGCTTCGTGGTGCTGGTGGGGCTGGCTGCAAAGAACGCGATCCTGATCGTGGAGTTTGCGCGGCAGCGGCAGGATCACGACGGCGACCAGCCTGAGGAGGCCGCGACGGCCGCCGCCCGCATCCGTCTCCGCCCAATCCTGATGACCTCCTTCGCTTTCATCCTCGGCGTGTTCCCGCTCGCCGTGGCCACCGGTGCGGGCTCGGAGATGCGCCAATCCCTCGGCACGGCCGTGCTTTTCGGGATGATCGGAGTCACCGCCTTCGGCCTCCTGTTCACGCCTGCGTTCTATACGTTTATTCGCAAGCTCGGCAGCAAGAGGCCAGTATGAACTACATTCGCGATCGGATCTCGAAGATGAAGGTGAGCAGCCTAGTGTTCAGCATCACCTTGGCTTCTTGTGCAGTCGGTCCCAATTATACGCCTCCGAAATCTGAGCTGGTTCCATTTCACAACCTCGCCGATGTCTCGGGGGCCAAGGCTCCATCGACGACGCCGCTTGATAGGTGGTGGCTCGGCTTCAACGACCCGGTGCTGGTGACGTTGGTCCAGCGTGCGTTGGACCAGAATCTCGACCTCGCTGCGGCGCTAGCTCGATTGCGCCAGGCGCGGGCAGCGGCTCGGGGAGCGGGCGCCCAGCTTCTGCCGACAGCCGATCTCGCCGGCTCGGCAACTTTCGAGCACCAAAGCCTTAGAGGACTATTGGGAACGATCGCTGGTGGCTTGCCCACCTTCGTGCGTAACCCGCACGAGTATGTGGTCGGTCCCGCAGCAAGCTGGGAGATCGATCTCTTCGGCGGACTACGCAGAGCAGCCGCTGCGTCACGCGACGAAGCACAAGCCGCGGAGGCTGATCAGGCGGGGACCAGGGTGATCGTCACTGCCGAGACAGCCGACGCGTACTTGCAGATCCGGGGCTATCAGGCCCGGATCGTCGTCGCAGAGACCCAGATCTCGACCGACGAGCGTCTCGTTCAGCTAGTGCACGACCGCTATCAGGCCGGCGCCGCGACCGAGCGGGAGATCGCTCAGGCCGAGGCACTTTTGAAGCAAGCTCGAGCGACCCTCCCTTCGCTGCGCTTTGCTCTGGAGCAGCAGCTGAATCGCCTGGACGTCTTGATGGGTGTACAGCCAGGGACTTATGCGCATGAACTCGCTACAGCGCGCGAGATCCCGCCTATCCCCGCGATCTCCGGCGACCAGCAGCCAACCGATATGCTCCGCCGGCGACCGGATGTCATCGCTGCCGAACGACGCCTTGCCGCCTCTAATGAGCGCATCGGCGTGGCCATTTCGGACTACTACCCCAAGATATCTCTGTCCGGGGCACTAGGGTTCGACAGTTTGAGCGCCGGCCACCTCTTCATCTCCGGGGCGTTTCAACCAGTCGGGGGAGGCGCTTTGCGTTGGCGACTGTTCGACTTTGGAAAGGTCGCTGCCGAAGTTGCGCAAGCCCGCGGCGCTAACGCCGAGGCGCTGGCAGTTTACCGTGAGGCGGTCCTCCGAGCAGCCGAAGATGTCGAGAACGCTCTGTCTGGGCTCACTCAAACTGAGGCTGACGTAATCGAGTTGCAGGACGAGGTGCAGTCGCTGGTCAAAGCCCGCGACCTCGCCGAGCAGGCATATCTTGCGGGCTCAATCACGCTCACCGATGTCCTCGATGCAGACCGTCAGCTGCTAGTTGCGCAGGATGAACTCGACGCTAACCGGGCGGGCGCTGCGAGAGCTGCCGTGGGCGTGTTCCGAGCGCTGGGCGGCGGGTGGGAGTCGCAAGATCAAATTGCAAATCGTCATGACGGCCCACGAGCTTCGAGCAAAACAAGCTAGCCTCATGTCCGGTCATGCTGAACCGAATGACTGATGAGGAAAAAGATTTTCGGTTGAGGTTTCGATGGCGAAGCTTCTAGATGTCCGATGGGCAAAGCGCATTGCCGCCAAAGATCCGAAGGCGCCCCAGCCGTTGCGGCGCTGTAGTCCATGAGCCCAACCGACGGGGCGATGCTGCTTGTTTCTGGCTTCGAACCAAACTTCGCGGGTTACATGCACCAACCTAACCGGATCGACCTCCAGCAAGGTGCTACGGTGCATCGCGTCTCGCTGGCTTCCGGATAGAAAACGTGAACCTTCCGAATGTCATCGTGAACGACTGCGCACGAACTGGATTCTTGGGCAGGTCAAAGGTCGTCTCGAGCGAGTCCTGGAAGATTGGTGCCCTCCGTTTTCGGGCTACCATCTCTATTACCCGAGTCGCCGCCAACTAACGCCCGGCTTCGCCTTACTGGTCGATGCGCTCCGCTACAGGAGGTCGTAAGACGATACGTCAGATCGACTTGAGACTGTTTTTTGGATCGCCAGGAACAAAAATCGACGGAGCCATTCTGTCCATCGCCTGATCGCCCTTCGCGCTTCGTCATCACGCTTTCAGTGCCCCAGGCTTCCCGCTTTTCTTCCGAGCGGCAGTGACCCTCAGCGTTTTCGACGAAGAAGCATCGGAGCCCTCCACCCCGGATGGGTGCGGAGTGGCGTAGACACGATGCCGGGGCATAAAGGAGCGTCGAAGCGACCGAAGGGGTTGAAAGTCTGTATTCGCTATTCTAGAATCGCGAATCGCGAACGGTTTCTACCACCATGACGCTCAAGTCTCAGGATATCGTCGTCTTGCTGAAGCTCCTCAAAGCAGGGGACAAACGGCCGACCTATGCCCAGTTGGCGGGCGACCTCTACATGAGCCCATCCGAGGTTCACGCTTCAATTCGCCGCGCTCGCGCCTCCAGACTAATTCACGGACCCGAGCTCGGCGACCGGGTAAACGCAAAGGCATTGGAGGAGTTCCTCGTCCACGGGATCAGGTATGCTTTTCCTCCGGAAAAAGGAGGAATCACTCGCGGCATTCCCACCGCTTCTGCGGCGGAGCCGCTAAGCCGTAAGATGACTCAGGAAGAGCCCGTTCCGGTCTGGCCGTTTGAGCAAGGCTCCAAGCGGGGCTATGCGTTTCTGCCGCTTTATAAAAAAGCGCCACAAGCGGCCCTGAAAGACCAAGAACTCTACCAGCTACTTGCGCTGGTAGACGCGCTGCGCGATGGGAACGCGAGAGAGCGCGAACTGGCGAAACGTGAGCTCTCCGTCAGACTCAAAAATTGAGCTCCCAATCGAATCGACAGCTTCTGGCCTCGATGGCGGCAAGGCTGAAGTCATTGCTTCCGGAAATTGTTTTCGTCGGCGGCTGCACGACGAGTCTCCTAATCAGCGATCCCGCCGCTTCTCCGGTGCGTGCAACAGACGATGTTGACGTGATCGTGGAGGTCGCGTCTTACGCCGAATATGCGCGCTTCTCGAAGCGCCTTCGCAACCTTGGCTTTTCTGAAGACTCATCGGAGGGCGCCCCAATCTGCCGATGGCTGATCGACCAGATGAAGCTTGATGTCATGCCGACGGACGAAACCATCCTTGGGTTCTCGAACCGCTGGTACAAGCCTGCTATCGAAGCGGCAGCCCTCGTTGAACTCGACGGATTTCAGCTAAGGGTGGTGACCACTCCGTACTTTATCGGGATAAAATTAGAGGCCTTCCGCGGAAGAGGAAGGGGAGATTTCTATGCGAGTAGTGACCTCGAAGACATCATAACTGTCCTCGACGGTCGCCCCACGGTTGTCGACGAAGTCGCGGCTTCTCCTCGCGAACTCCGCCGCTATATCAGCAAGGAAGTCGGAAGGCTGCTCCACAATCCGGAATTTGTTAACGCCGTGCCGGGACATATAGCTGGCGACGAAGTCAGCCAGTCCCGAGTGCCGATGATTCTGAGAACCCTGAATTCATTACGCGGTATTGGAGCCAGGCTCTCGACACCGCAACAATCTCGAACGACGAGCCCGAAGAGTCGGAAGAACCCGACGCGTTAATCGCGCTCATTCAAATTCTTGTGCCCACGCCCCTTCGAACGACTGCAGCGCACTGATGAATCGCCGCGACCGACCAGAAGCCGACGCGATGGTGTCGTCCTCCTTGACAAACTCGGACAATTCTCGCACAATCGGCGATCGGAATGGCCACCGAGATGAAGCTTCTAAGCCTTATATTTGCTGGATTTTCTGGAGCCACCCGTCGGATTCGAACCGACGACCTGCTGATTACGAATCTGAAGATCTCGCCCGCACACCGTTGCTCGTTTCGGTCGCAACCTTCATTACGCTGAGCTCGCGATCGCGCCCGACAAATTCGGAAAGACCCGGACGCACCGAAGCCTAAAGACTCGTCTAGAGCGCACCTTCTACCGCCGTTTGCGTCATTTGAGAGGATTGATTGACGCGCATCCCCCGTTAACGCTGCAAACCGCAGTGTGCGGGGCGAATTCTTCAAACATTTCGTGGACTTAGACGCGGTCGATGCGACTGGCTTTGCGACGCGGATTGAGCGTACATGGACACCCTATCGGAGGCATCCGTGGGGCAAACAGTCTCATCGAAGCGGGGTCAAAAAAGGCCCACGTTAGTGGGCGATTCGGGGCAATTAGCGCAGGAAAGTGCTCGTCTTCCAGATCTCGACATCTCTGCCCTGAGGCAGAAATGGGCGGCGCTCTTCGGCTCCGAGCCGTCGCCCAACCTAGGGCGGGCGTTGCTGATTCGAGCGATTGCGTACCGACTTCAGGAGAAAGCTTTCGCCGGCCTCAAACCCTCAGCCCAGCGGGTACTAGATCGGATAGCCGATAATCGGTCAAAAGACTCTCCGCTCGATATTCAGAAGCCGCGGGCGAGTGCCGGGACGGTATTGATCCGGGAGTGGCGTGGCGTCAGGCATCGGGTCACGGTCCTCGACAACGACGTCGTCTACCAGGGGCGTCGCTACAAATCGCTCTCCGAAGTCGCCCGCACGATCACCGGCTCGCGCTGGTCGGGGCCGCTGTTCTTTGGTCTGAAGGGCCGCGCCCGGGAGGCCGTCAATGGCTAATGTTACCAGACGCTGCGCAATATACACCCGCAAATCCTCGGAGGAAGGACTGGAGCAGGACTATCAACTCGCTGCATGCGCAACGCGAGGCGTGCGAAGCGTTCATTAGAAGCCAGGCCGGCGAAGGCTGGCGGCTGGTCAAGACCGCCTACGACGATGGCGGGTTCTCAGGCGGACGATGGAGCGGCCGGGACTGCAACAGCTGCTTGAAGATATTCGCGCTGGCCTGGTCGATACGTGGTTGTCTACAAGGTCGATCGGCTGACCCGCTCGCTCACCGACTTCGCCAAAATGGTCGAAGTGTTCGACGCGACAGGGCGTCTCCTTCGTCGCCGTCACCCAGCAGTTCAACACCACCACCTCGATGGGCCGACTGACGCTCAACGTGCTGCTGTCGTTCGCCCAGTTCGAGCGCGAAGTGATCGGCGAACGCATCCGCGACAAGGTCGCCGCCTCCAAGCGCAAGGGCATCTGGATGGGTGGCAATCTGCCCATTCGGGTACGATGTCCACGAGCGCAAGCTGATCGTCAACAGGAAGAAGCCGAGACCGTCAGAGGTACATCTTTGACCGCTACCTCGAACTCGGCAGCGTTCGGTTTCTAGCGAACGAGCTGCGACAGCGCGGGATTGTTTCCAGCGCCAGAGTCTCGAAGAAGGGCAACGCGCGGGGCGGCAAGAAGCTCTCCCGCGGAGCCTTGTACTACCTGCTTTCCAACCCGATCTATCGCGGTGAGATCAGGCACAGGAACGAACGCTATCCCGGACAGCAGGAGGCGATCGTCAGCCGCGAGCTTTGGGATCAGGTGCAACAACGGCTGCGAAATCGAGGAGTGCGCACTGGTCGAGCGTCGCAAGACCGAGGTGCCAAGAAATCCTCTGGCCGGCAAGCTGTTCGATGAGAGCGGCGAACCGCTGTACGTGCAGGGGGCAGCCAAGGGTGAGCGCCGCTACCGTTACTACGTCTCTAAAGCCCTGGTCACAGGGGAATCGGAAATTGCACAACAGGGGTGGCGAATAGCCGCGCGGGAGATCGAGCGAAGGGTCTGCGCTGCAGCTCAAGCTGTGCTGGGAGATCGCGCGGCAATCACGCTCGCGCTTGAGCAGTCGTGCATCGATCTGAATCGGTTGCCCTCTGTCCTGACGACGGCTCAAGCTTGGATCGTACAGCTGGCGTCGACGAGCGAATCCGCGGCGGCGCTCGCGGCTCTCGTCGAACGTGTCGAACTGAACCGCGAAAGCCTCAACCTAAAACTGCGCCTCCCACTCACCGAACAATCAGAAGGCGCGAGCCCGGTCAGCCTGCGGCTCTCTAGGGTCGTACCGATGCAGATGAAGCGGCGCGGAGTCGAGATGCGCTTTGTTCTTGAAAGTGACATCACCTCCATCTCCGTCGACCTGCCGTTACTCAAGGCGGTCGCTCGCGCCCGGCGTTGGGCTCACGAACTCGTTTCAGGAAAAGTGCGGTCCGTCGACGAACTCGCCAAGCGAGAGGGACTCGATCGTCGCTCGGTCCGGCGGCTTATCCCGCTCGGCTTCCTCGCGCCACGGATCGTCGAGGCGATCGCCACCGGTCGCCAGCCGGTCGATTTGACTCTTAAGGCGCTGACCCGGCGAATCGATCTTCCATTGCTCTGGAGCGCGCAGCACCAGTTGCTCGGCATGTAGTAGATTCCGCGTGATGATTCGATGATCGAATCCCAGGGCCCAAAGAGCGATCGGGGCCTGAGCACTTTGATGAGGCCAGGCCCCGATCGCTTTTCGATTCTCGACTAGACTACTTGGCAGCTTTAGTCTTCCGAGGACGAGTGGGTTTCTTGCTCTGCGGGGCCGAGGTATAGCGCTTCTTGAAGCAAGCGCGGCAGCGGGCGTCCCGTCGCTTTCGGAACGAGGGCGCCAAGTCATCGCTGCCGCAATAACGACAGACCAGCCTCTCCGTGCTGGACGTCGAACGCGATGACCGCGGCGAGTTGGTCGTAGCTTTCGCGGGACGCGCGGCCTTCGAAGTAGTTCCGACGGTCTTCTTCTTTTTGGGCGCTACGGATTTGCCACCCTGAGTAGCCGACGTTTCGGGTACGGTTTTGGAATAATCGGTGTTCACGTGAAATCTCCTTCTCGGGCAAGGGCTTCGTGCTCCTGCCGTCGTGAACATACATCGCTCTGTCGCCGCGATGTTGGAAGCGAACCTTCGTGTAAGCGGTCGATAATTCTGCGGACAAAAGGTGAGCTGCCGAGGCGAGGCGCGGCGTATTGGGCTCGATGGCGCCCGTCTCGCCGATGGACCTGAGAAAATTGCCCTCGGATAGGAATCCGCCGAATTCGCCGAAAAGCATCCGTATGGATGCTCTCCGGGTCCATCGGCGATCGCAAATCGCGCGTGGACGCGCGGATTTCTCGCGATTCTCTGAGATGTGCCGAAAATGAAGGACTTGGTGGTGGAGCGCAGTCAATTCGAACTCTCAGGCGACTTTCGAGCCCTCGAAAGAAGCAGCGTCTAGACATGATGGAAGGTCTGAGACCTCGTTGAGGTCTGAACGAAATAAAGTGGGCACATCAAGTTCGCTCAACGAAATCTTTTGGGGAAATTAGCGTCATAGAAAAGTGGAGGCCGAGATATGCATCAGCCTCTCACCTATTCAGTGCGACTTGCCAAAGGGCGGCGCCGCAAAACCGTCGATCTTCCAAATCTCGCCGGTGAGCGTGACGACGTACGCCGTCGTTCCGATGAAATCGAGCGAGGTCGGTAGGTTCAGCTTATCCACGATAACCGCGAAGGTGCCGTCCGCGTTGACCTCCACGAACGAACCGCTGTTTGGCTGCGCTGGCGAACCCGGCGGAGCGCCCGGCACTCCGGGGCCCTGGGAGAGCCCGTAGAGACTGCGACCACGGCCAAATTTCACGTCCACCATGAGGCTGGCGCCGGCGGCCACTTCCGTTGCCGATGGCGACTTCGGTCCGAACTTCACAACCTTGCCGTCCTGGGGCAGGTGCGGGACCGGGCCGGCCTCGGCCATGTATACCGTATTGCCCGACACGGTCAGCCCGGTCGGGACGACGTCGCCGAACGCAATCAACACGTTTACCGCGCCGTCGAGCCCGACCCGCAGTACTCGGTTAAGGTGCCCATCGGTGACCAGGAACCCGCCCCGGTAGGTTTGCAAAGCGTACTGGACTCCCGTCGGGACGAAGAATGGGAACGGAATGGTCGGTGGATTACTCTCGTTGAAGGTCCCAATGTCCGCAACGATGGTGAAACTATCTGGGCTATCGATTCGGTAAATGCCGTCAACGTCGCTGCCACCGACGTCAGGGCTGACGAGTGTGACCAGCACATACGCGGTCTCGCCGATGAACGCGACGTCCATTGCCCCGCCGATTCCGACCGCCGGAATCGACTTTGGCAGACCACTGGCGAATGTCGTGAGCGCTCCCGTCTGCGGATCGACCCTCGTGATCCTGCCGACGGCGCCCTCGGGGACGTATAGCGCACCATCCGGACCCACCGTGCTGCCGATGGTCCCCTGCAGGCCCGTAACTAGTAGCGTGGCGTTGGGGGTTCCCGCGGGTGGCGGTGCGCTCTGCGCCGACGGAGCGATCATCGCGATCACGAGACCAATGAACATCAGCAAAATACCGATACTGAATCCGAGATGGCGTGTTTTCGTTACCAGCGGGTCAATACCGGAGAGCTGAGTGTCGGCACAGTCAGGATAGTTAGCTAGATCGCCTTGCATCGCAGTTTCCTCCTGGTCGCCAGCAACCTGCCGACCGTTCGGTCGGATTGTGGAGCGAATTCTCGATGCAATTTAGTTCGCTGACAATGACGAACGACTGTCGTTTTTCTGTACTTTTCCTGTCGGAAGTGCGCGTATTGGCACTTCGGGTCTGCCACAATCCCCATGCTGACGATCTGGAGATTCTGAAATGTCTGCAAAAATCTACCATTTTGCGGAATTCGAACTCGATCAGAACGCCTACCAACTCCGCCGCAACGGCCGCGCACTAAAGCTTGAACGCATTCCGCTTGACTTGCTGTTCTTACTGGTAGATAGGCGCGGTCAATTGACTACACGTGATGAAATACTCATTCGCATCTGGGGTAAGGACGTCTTCCTTGATAGCGATAATGCCATCAACTCTGCGGTGCGCAAAATTCGCCGCGCGTTGGGCGACGACCCTGAGAATCCGCGATTCGTCGTAACCGTCCCCACTAAGGGGTATCGCTTCGCTGGTGTCGTGCAAGAAACCGACGAACAGACTTCGCACGATGCCAGGACAAGCCTTGATGGTCGGCTGGAGGCTGGCGCCTCGTTGCCCGACTCTTCAGCACCGGAAGCGCTCGCGGGCAGCGACCTTTCAACGGCACCGGTTAGATACGCTATGAGCGGGGACGTTCACATTGCTTATCGGATTTTCGGTGACGGCCCGAACGACATTGTACTAATTCCGGGGACGCTCTCGCATCTCGAAATCTTGTGGGAGACGCCTGCCCTCGCGCATCTGTTGAAAAGACTCGCCACCTTCGCACGGGTCATTGTCTTTGACAAGCGCGGACAGGGGCTTTCGGACCGCGTGGTCGCCGAGCAAACTCTTGAAGAGCGGATCGACGATGTGCGTGCCGTGATGGATGCGGCGGGCTCTGAGCGCGCCACAATCTACGGATGGTCCGAAGGTGGGCCGATGTCGGTGATGTTCGCGGCCGCCTATCCATCGCGTGCGATAGCTCTCGTTCTGTACGGCACTTTCGCGTCGATCAAGGCCGAGCCGTGGGCGGCACCGCTCGAGCAATGGGAGGAGATGCTTAGAGAATGGGAGGCTCACTGGGGCGAAGGAATCTTACTCGCTGTCAACGCGCCAAGCTTGAGCAACGACCCCTCCGCCCTCCAATGGTGTGGAAAGTTCGAGCGAGCATCGGCCAGTCCCGGTTCTATCGTCGCCCTGATGAGGGCCAACTACGAACTCGATGTCCGTCATATTCTGCCCGCGGTTACGATTCCTACTCTGGTACTTCATCGCACAGGCGACGCGCTCGTTCCGGTCGCCGCAGGGCGCTATTTGGCCGAGCACATACCCGGCGCGAAATATACCGAGCTTCCGGGCGACGACCACACGATTCTCGACCAGGAGACGCAGGACCTCGTCGCCGACCAGATCGAGGAATTTATCCGCGGCGTTCCACAGCACGCCGAGGTGGATCGGGTTCTCGCTACTGTTATGTTCGCCGATATCGTGGGCTCGACTGACCGCGCGGCTCAGTTGGGCGACCGGCGATGGCGCGAACTGCTAGGCACCTATCAGACACTGCTCCGTGGGGAATTGGCTACGTTTCACGGGCGTGAGGTCAAGACCGCTCGCCAAGGTCTGGTTGCAACCTTCGATGGTCCCACGCGGGCGATACGCTTCGCCTGTTCCGCGCGTGGCAAAGCACATCAGTTAGGGCTTCAGATTCGCGCCGGACTGCATACCGGCGAATACGAGTCGATCGGCGACTACGTCGCGGGGCTGGCAGTACGTATCGCGGAGCAGGTCGCATCCCTGGCCAAGCCAGGCGAGGTACTGCTTTCCAGTACCGTGAAGGATCTGGTCGCCGGCTCCCGGGTCCAGTTCATGGATCGCGGGATGCACACTCTGAAGGATGTTCACGGCGAATGGCACTTATTTGAAGCGCAGTAGTTCAGTCGCGAAGGTCAGCCTCCGCGCGAGCAACTTTGTACCGAAGGATTCGTCGGTCGCTCCGCGCGGCGGAAAATTCCGCTTGTTTTTCGCGCCCCGGATTGTCGAGACGATCACCGAGGGCCGCCAGCCGGTCGATCTGACCGTCGAGACGATCACGCGGAGACTCGCTCTTGCATCGCTCTGGAGCGCATAGCACCGGGGTCTCAGTATCAGATAGATCGATGGAGTTGATTCTTCGATCGAGTCTCGAAGCTCAAATAAAAATCGGAGCCCGACCTCTCTGATGAGCTCGGCCCCGATCCTGCGCCACGCTCGCCGGCGATTGGTGAGCATCAGAGTCATGGACAATCCGACCGCCGAGTGGATCGCGGGTCAGGTTATCGACGCCTCCCCTTTGGGATGAAGCGCCGCGTCACTTGCTTCGCGACCGAGATGGCGCCTTCGGCCCGGCCCGGTCTTTACTCGCCGCATCCGGTCAATGAGGATCCGCGACCATCCGACCGCGCCGCGCCCGCCCTGGCAGAACGGCCTCGTTGAGCGGCTAATCGGATCGATCCGGCGCGAAAGCTTCGATCACATCATCGTGTTCGACAAGGCGCAGTTGCGTCGCCTTCTGAGGAATTACGCTTCCTATTACAATCATTCAAAAATGCACCTGACTTTCGGCACCGGCAAAAGATTGGCCACCCTATCGCAAGCATCTCAATTCTGGGCGGGCTGCATCATCAATACGTCAGGGTTTAGCAACTGTGTTGAAGGTGGAGGCGGGCGCGTTGCCCACAGGGTCCACAGGCTCTGGGATCGAGTTAAGCATCCCGCCTGTGGACTTGTGGGCAACGCGCTAGTTTTCTTCGAGCGCAGCCGCGGATGCTTGCCGCCAGGTAGCATTGGTCTTGAGCATGGCGTTGAGGATCACAATGATCCTGCGCATCACTGCTACCAGCGCGACTTTTTCGAGCTTGCCGCGTGCGCGCAGTCGTTCATAAAATTGCTTGAGCACCGGATTGCAGCGGATCGCGCTAAGCGCGCACATGTAAAGCTTGCTGCGGACCGGATAGCGGCCACCCCTGATGACCCGGCGACCGCGCCGGCCACCGCTGTCATCGGGGAACGGGGCGATTCCGACCAGAGCTGCGGCGGCCTTGCCGCTGAGCGTTCCCAGTTCCGGCAGCTTGGCCAGCACGGTGGTGCAGAACACCTTGCCTACCCCCGGAAAGCTGCGCAGCACCTCGCTCTTGCGCCGCCAAGCCTCCGAGCGCCGTACGGTCTTATCAATTTCATCGTCGGCCTGTGTGATGCGACCCTCCAAGTAAGCGATATGCCGGCGCAACTCTTTACCGACTTGTGCACTGGCGCGCTGCAGCCGCTGTTGCTCCGCTACGCGCATCTCGAGCAATTGGTCACGCCGTGTCGCCAATTCCTGCAGTGCCTGAGTCTCCGCATCCAACGGCGGCCGTGGCGCGGGTTGCTCGCGTTGCGCAAACAGCGCGAGCAGCTTGGCATCGATGCGGTCGGTCTTAGCCAATAGTCCGCTGCCCCGCGCATAACTCCGCACCCAGCTCGGATTGACGGCTGCCACCGCGATCCCGCCGGTCCACAGCGCCGCCACCATCTGTCGTTGCAATCCGCCGGTCGCTTCGACCACCACCAGCTTGGGCTTAAGCTCGCCCAAACGACCCACCAACTGTTTGAGCCCGGCCCGATGGTAGGCCAACGTGAAGCTCTTGCCGCTGGGACGCACTGCCACCACCAGCTCGGTCTTGCTCACATCGATCCCAACATAGACATCCTCATCCATCACCCTGTTCCTCACTCCGCATCCTACCCGTCCTTGTACATGCGGGCTCGTGTCTTGACGCGGCCCTGTCAACTGTTCGAGTTGTGGACGCTTGAATTAGCGGACGCGACGATCCTCGCTAAACCACGGTCTCTGCCAACCCAGGTTTTTTAACGGTCTGCCGCGCCCGCCACTATCTTCAATACGCCGATTCGCAGATACAAGGTTTTGACTAAGCACAGGCGATTACGCCGATTGCGAATATCAGGCCGTGGATAAGGCCGCCGTTCATCTGCCGAATCAAATCCCGAGCTTCGCGATCCACCGACGGCCGTCCGGATCTCGAACGCCAGCGTCAGAACAGGGCGAAAGCCGCCACGGTACCATTGGACGACGGGGGCCGGCTTGACCAACACCATCGTCTTCAGACAGCGTGGTCACAATCGGTAGAGCCAAGAGCCACAGCAGGCGATCGATCGTAAACAGTCGAGGCCGACCCGGCCGTTGGCGACGAAGAACATGCCCTTGATGACGGAGGGGCGAGTCAACGTGATAAGCGATCTGAGTATTCGCGTCGCGCGATAAAAGCGGCTGCGACGATTGCCCGTCTCGGCCGCCTTAATCATTTCGCCCTATCTAGTGAATCACTTCGCTTGCTTGCTGGCGGCGCGCCAGCAGCTTCGCTTCGTCGAATTTGAACACCTTCGCCACATTCATCCCGAGAATCTTTGTCCGCTCCTGATCACTGAGGGACCGCATTTCGCGTTCGATCGCTTCCGCCGAATGAGGCCACGATCCTTCCGCGTGCGGATAGTCATTCGCCCACATGAAGTTATCGACTAGATTGAATTCCCTCGCCAATTTCAGCCCCGCGAAATCTTCTTGAAATGACGCTGCCCCATGCTGTCGGAAGTATTCACTGGGCAACTGCTTCAATTTTGGGTAGGCCCACAAATGGTGTTTCTTATAGGCTTCATCCATCGCATCAAGCGCCCACGGCACCCATCCGATTCCACATTCGATTAGCGCGAAGCGCAGCTTCGGAAACCGCTCCAGCACCCCCGACGCGCATAGATTCGACATCGGCTCGATCGCCGTAGTGCATGCATGCGAGACGTAATTGATCACTGCGCCACCGTCATGCCGCGCCGCCCTGGGGTCCATCCCGGTCGCGATATGAAAGGTAATCGGCAGGCCGCAATCCTGAATCGCTGCCCACATCGGGTCATAGCTCGGCAGGTTATAGTTCGGATGCCGCGCGTCATGCGCGCCCCAGACGGGCTTGCAGGGCAGATTGACGCCGCGAAAGCCCATTTTGGCCGTTCGCTGGATTTCGGCAGTCGCCACCTCGACGTCTGCGGTCATAATCGCGGCGATCGGCGACATGAAATCGTTGTACTGGCCGAAAGTCTCCCATGCCCAATCATTCCAGACCCGGCATTGCGCGTGGCCGAATTCGACGTCGTGCGTCGCCCACATCGTCAGGCCCTTGTTCGGGAAAATAATCTCGGCGTCGATGCCATCCCGCCGATGGTCCCTGATCCGTTCCTCAGGCGTACGTCCCGCCTCGCCGCGCAGGCGGTCCTCGCCGCCTTTCGGCGCGTCCGCGATATTGCGCGCGCGCAACCGCGATTTCTGGTAGCCCTCCGCGATGATCCATTTCTCGCCCTTTTCGTCGACCTCGATATGCGGCAGGCGATGCTGAAATTTTTTGTCGATCCGCTCCCACCATAGATTGCCCGGCTCGTTGCAATGGCAATCGGCCGAGATCATCAGGTACTTGTTGGGGTCGCTCGGGCGCGCCGTCCGTTCCCATCCCGCATGACCAGGCGTTTCGGTGCGCCACAAATTCTTTTCATCAACAAAATTGGTTTCCTGCGCCATTGTCAGTTCCTCATACGACTGTCCGGGCATTTTACTCGGATGCCAGTGGGATTGGGTATTTTCGCCCAGCGTTCCTGCGAGGGCAAGTGAACTTACAGTGCTTGATGATTCGCCGGGATTTTAAGATCGTCCTACCCCTCCATTCGCGGGTCATCCGCGAAGAAAGAGAGAGAAGCCGCCTATTGGCGCGGATCGTCGATCTACACGATCGTGGCAATTGGAAGGCGGATGGCACCAGCGAAGTCGGCATCAGACGAGCCCCCCTTCGCAGGACTGGCTACCCGCCGCGAATCGAGCAATGTGTGTGTGCGGAGGGTTAGCGATTGGCAATGAAGCGCATGATATCGAACGCCAAATCCGAAAAGCTCTTAGAGAAATTGAAGGATTTGGAAACGCGAGACAACGACGAGCTGAAGGACCGCTGGCGCAGCCTCTATGGCACTAAGCCCCCTCAAAAAATTCACCGCTCTCTCCTGATCGCGGCGGTTGCCCACCGAATGCAGGAGAATGCACTAGGCGCACTCAAATCTTCGGTCCGCCGCCATCTAATGCGGGCCGCCAACAACCCGGCGACCTCCCAACCATCACCGGATCACCTGAGCGTACGTCCCAGAGCCGGAACCGTGTTGGTACGTGACTGGGGCGGGGTCACCCATCAGGCGAAGGTGCTCGAAGACGGCATCCTCTTTCGCAGCCAACGATACAAGTCACTTTCCGAGGTGGCACGCGTCATCACCGGCACGCGCTGGTCGGGACCGCTGTTCTTCGGCCTCAAATGCCGCCAGGGAGCAAAATCATGGAAGCCGCTAAAACTTCAAGCCGGCGCTGCGCGATCTACACCCGCAAGTCTTCCGAGGAAGGACTGGAGCAGGACTTCAACTCGCTGCACGCACAGCGCGAGGCGTGCGAAGCGTTCATCAAGAGCCAGACTGGCGAAGGATGGCGTCTGGTCAAGACCGCCTACGACGACGGCGGTCTGTCGGGTGGAACCATGGAACGACCGGCACTGCAGCGTCTGCTGGCTGACATCAATCAGGGACTGATCGATGTCGTGGTGGTCTACAAAGTCGACCGGCTGACCCGCTCGCTCGCCGACTTCGCCAAGATGGTCGAGGTGTTCGACGCACACGGAGTCTCCTTCGTCGCGGTCACCCAGCAGTTCAATACGACGACCTCGATGGGACGTCTGACGCTCAACGTCCTGTTGTCGTTCGCCCAGTTCGAGCGCGAGGTGACCGGCGAGCGGATCCGCGACAAGATCGCCGCCTCCAACGCAAAGGGATGTGGATGGGCGGTGTCGTTCCACTCGGCTACGACGTCTGCGACCGGCGCATTGCGATTGACGAGCGGGAGGCAGAGACCGTCCGCTACATTTTCCGGCGCTACCTGGAGCTCGGCTGTGTTCGGCTGCTCAAGGAAGATCTGGACCGGCGCGGTGTTGTCTCCAAGCGACGAATCTCAAAGACCGGAATCGAGTCTGGCGGGCACTCGTTCTCCCGCGGGGCACTCTACGCGCTCCTCTCGAATCCGATTTACATAGGTGAGATCCGGCACAAGAACCTCCGGCATCCCGGGCAGCATCAGGCGATCGTGGATCGAGCGGTGTGGGAGCGAACCCAGCAACAGCTCGAGGAGCACTGCGTTCGCGCCAAACGCCAGGATGCAGGCCACGAAAAGAGTCCCCTCATCGGGCGCCTGGTCGACGAGAATGGCGATAGGCTTACGCCCAGTCACGCACGGAAAGGAGAGCGAAAGTACCGCTATTACGTCTCGCATAACACACTGGCCCAAGGACTTGCGCCGTCGCGGGTCGGCTGGCGGTTGCCCGCAAGGGAAATCGAGGATCGAGTCGCAGCCGCGGTCGGGGAAATGCTCGGCGACGAGTCAGCAGTGCTTGAGGCCGCTCAGAGAACTGACATCGACTCCGGCCAGGTGGACTGCGTACTCCACGCCGCGCGAACCTGGCGTAGCCGCCTTCAATCAGAGGCTGAACAGACCTCCACGATTGCCGAGTTGGTGGATTGTGTGGAACTCAAATCTGACGGCATAAGGGTGTCGATTAAGCTGCCCATCACAGATTTGGAAAAGTCCCGGGCTCAG
Source organism: uncultured delta proteobacterium (assembly GCA_963774705.1). Taxonomy (GTDB): domain Bacteria; phylum Desulfobacterota; class Binatia; order Binatales; family Binataceae; genus JADMIL01. Next base: position 24,941 of record CAVZFW010000011.1, on the reverse strand, counting down.
CTTCCGGACCAGGTCGCAATCGCACGATGGTTTCCGATGCAACTGAAGCGGCGCGGAGTCGAGTTGCGGCTGATCGTAGGCGATCACAATCGTTCGGCGGCCATCGTCGATCTGTACCTATTGAAGGCGGTGGCTCGGGCACATCGCTGGTTCGACGAGCTGAGCACCGGCAAGGCAAGATCTCTGGCTGCGATCGCTGTGCGCGAGGGACTAGCCGTTCGCTACGTCGGCCGCCTGATCCGCCTGGCATTCCTGGCGCCGGAAATCGTTGAGGCCATCGTGGAGGGCCGGCAGCCGACCACCCTTACCGCAGAAGCGCTCACCCGACGCATCGAGCTCCCACTCTCATGGTGCTCCCAAAGAACCGCTCTGAACCTTGAGTAGTCGGGAGCATTCGTACTTGCGCGTGTAATTCTCAACTGGCGCGCGACGCCTGCATTCAGAAGGCGATTCTTAGGCATCGCTTTCTCCCATCGAAAGTTCGAGGTGCTCGTCGCATCGCTCGCGATTATCGCTGGCTCCTGCCCAGACGTTGCATTCGCCAACAGCAGGCATCGGCACCGAATTACTCGCCCCCAGAGAGAAAATCGAAGTGACGCGCAGCGGCTCACCGTTTGAGCGTTCTCCGGTGCCGATGAGCTGCGCGCATCGCTACTGCACGCGCCTAGTTTGCGCACTCCCCCGGGAATGCCTCGAACCTGAGACTCGTTGGCGGAGAGGGAGGGATTCGAACCCTCGGTACCGGTTACCCAGTACGCCAGATTAGCAATCTGGTGCCTTCGACCACTCGGCCACCTCTCCGCGTACTATATTCGTTGCGATCGCCTCGACCATGCATCGCGGCTACGCCCATCGACGGATTCAATGGCGACATCTGTCGAGCGGTTCAAACTACTACATCCGCGACCGCTCGACGAGTCGGAAATATCGCCGCTCGGCTTCCGACATTCTCGACTTGCGCCGTCGAACGTTCAAGCCCTGCGCACGATTTCTCATCGCGTATCTGACTGAGGATCTGCGTTGGGAATTCGTGCCGGTTCGCCTCGTAGGATTGTCATCACACAGTATCCGCGCTAGTAGCCATTGGATGCGCTGCGGAAATCCTAAAACGTTGTCTCGCGACTATCATGGTGATGCTGCGAGGCTCGCGACCGCCGGTTGCCTCGAACAGCTATGGCAGCCGTGGTCGAGGGCACCACGGCAAGAACTATGATCGATTTCGACCGATCTTTGATCGGCCGCGAGTTTGAAGCGGCTGCGCCAATCGAAGTCACCGCCGAAATGATTGCAAACTTCCGCATTGCAATCGGTTATCCGCGCGACATCGATCCGGCAGCTATCGCGTCGTCGGACGAACTGCTGGCGCCGCCCGCTTTCGCTGGAATTTTCCGACTCGCGGAACTTACGTTTGAGAAGCTTCCGAACGGTTCTCGACGCCTGGCGGCCGGGATGGAAGTCGATTTCGTCGCGCCGATCCGCGCCGGCGATCGGATTATGATGGTGTCGCGAATCACGGAAGTATATGAGAAGACCGGGCGAACGGGCGCGATGGTCTTCATGGTAATCGGCTCGACCTTGAAAAATCAAAATGGCGAAGTCGTCGCGCGCATCGACCATCGCTTTATGCATCGTCCGTGAAGGGCGTTGCTCATTTGCTTTCGCATTTGCAACGAATTCCATTCGAGACGATGAACTCGGGTTCTTTCGCTACCGGAATCGCAACTACGTTTTCGAACTTACAGTTCAAAGTTATTATCAGGAGGCGATGAATGCTTACGCCGTGGGACGAACTAATGTGCCATCAACTTCCGACCACAATGGATCACGTTCATACGGACAATCCTGAGTGGACCGAGCGAATATATATTAGTCTTTACGATGTAACTCATAAGGATATGATCGTCGGCTGTGGCGTCGGCCAGTATCCGAATAAGAATGTGCAGGACGGCTTCGCGACGGTTTGGCATCAGGGCAAACAGTATAATTTTCGCGCCACGCGCACTCTTCGGCCCAATCCTCACGAAACCAAAATCGGTCCGCTTTCAATCGAGCTGGTCGAAGGCCTCAAGCGTTTCCGAATGGTGCTCGCGGATAACCCGTCGGGGATTAAATTTGACATCGATTGGATGGCTGCGATGAATCCGCACGAAGAGGAGCACGATTTCCGCCAGAGCAACGGTCGTGTTGTACAGGATATCTCGCGTTTCGATCAGGCAGGCCGCGCGCGCGGCACACTGAGTATTCCGGGCAAATCGGTCACGCTGAAGGAAGAGGATTGGTGGACCCATCGCGATCGTTCATGGGGTACGCGCCGGCCGCTTGCGCACCGACACCACGGACTCCAAACGAACGACTTTCGCACCTTTTCTTTTCAGCTGGTCGGTCGCGCAGTTTCGCGATTTCACACTACACTGGCGCTTTGTCGAACGAGCGGCGGGACAATACAGCTACTTCAGCGGCGAACTCACGCGGCCGGTCGGGCGAGAATTTGACCCCGGCTGGATCCTGGACAAAGCGGAACAGGAATTTCGCTGGGATGCGTCAGGGCCCGTGCAGACGCTGAAGGGCGGAGATCTCGAACTGCTCTTCAAGAACGGCGAGCGCCGCCAGGTTTCATTTATTACTCATCCGCCGCGATGGCACCTAAAGGGCGGCGGTTATGGTGGATATCGCGGGTGGTATCACGGTGATAGTCGCGGTCAATATTACTCCGAGCACGACGTCTGGGACTTGAGCGATCCGGTGGTACTACGTGAAGCCAGTACTTTAAGTGACCATTTGATCGAATGGCATTGCGGCGGCGAGATTGGCTACGGCATCATGGAGTATGGCGTCGGTCCCGGATACTACAAATATAAAGATATACAACATCTGCCGACCTTCTGATGATTGCGGCGGCGACTACGAATAGTCACTTTCGACATCTGTGCGGAGGTTGTCGCTGGAGCAAAGTCTGGGATTGGCGATCTGAATGGTAAATCACGATGAAGATCGGAATCACCGCAATAGGTATTGGGAAAGCGGCCCGCCCCGGGACGATTCGCATGGTAGCGGAACATGCTGAACGGTTGAATATCGCGACGTTGTGGGCGCCGGAACACGTTGTGCTCTTCGATAATCCGGTATCGAGATACCCATATACAGATGATGGACGCTTTTTGGCGGGAAGCACTATCAGCCTCCTCGATCCTTTTATCGGCTTGACCTATGCGGCGGCATATACCAACCGGTTGCGACTGGCGACTGGTATCTGCCTCGTGCCGGAACACAATCCGCTGGTGCTCGCGAAGGTTATCGCAAGTCTCGATTATCTGTCGGGCGGCCGCCTCGCACTTGGCGTCGGGATTGGCTGGGCGGCGGAAGAATTTGCGGCGCTGGGTATTCCATTCGAGCGACGGGCGCAGCGAACCTGCGAATATATTGATGCGATGCGCAAGCTGTGGGCGGATTCGACCTCCAGTTATCACGGAGAATTCGTGAACTTCGATGAGGTGCGCAGTTTTCCAAAGCCGGCGCAGGCCGGAAAGGTTCCGGTGATCTTCGGTGGCGAGAGTCTTCCGGCCCTGCGGCGCGTGGCGAAATATGGCAATGGATGGTTCGGCGTTAATTTGAAGCCGGATCAGGCAGCCGTAAAGATTGCGAAACTCAAGTCGCTGCTCGACGAGCAGGGCCGCGATCTCGAGCAGATCGAAATAATTATCTCGCCGTACGCCAATCAGATTACGCTCGACGATTTGCGAGCCTACCGTGAACTCGGGGTGAGCGAGTTCGTGCCCTTTGTCCGCCTGCCGAGTGACGACGCTCAAATCCCGGCAGCGCTCGAGCAGGTTGCGCGCGAGTGGGTGGAACCGGCGGCAAAGCTCGCGTAACGACCTTCGGACCGACCGTTATTCCGTTGACGCCTATCCTTCGGCTGGGTGTATCGTGGCCGCATCGAGCCGCACCTTCGGTGCGAGGTTAGTTCGGTTGCGCCGGTTGATACTCGGGAGGCGACTTCGCGATGGCCGATCAAAAGAATTCCGCAAGCGAAGCTTTTACCTCGTGGCGCGACTGGGTTGCGCAGTCCGAGGCCCACGTAAACAAGATCCTCAATGAGGTTATGGGAACTGACGGTTACACGCGCGTGCTTGGCGGGCTGACCAAGGTTCTCGTTTCAATGCAGAAGAATTCCGGCGAGGCATTCGAGCGTTATTTTTCTGCGCTCAGCCTTCCCACCCGTAGTGACGTTGTTGAGCTTGGCCAGCGCCTGTCGCTGATTGAATCGCGCCTGACCGCGATGGAAGCGATCCTTGGCCATCTTGCCGGAGGCGGCGCCTCACCGGGCGGATTGCACACCGCCCCACGGCCACCGCGCACCAGAAAGCCTTCGTCGGCGAAGGGAAGCGGACGATGAGCGCTACGCCCGCTGCAACCGATACGTCGATCGCATCGCGGGTCCGAGCGGAAATCGAGCGAACCATTCAGCGCAACATCAAAGGATTGGATTACCTCTTTTCCGGCGATCCTGCGATGGGCCTGACACCCAAGGACATCATCTACAAAAGGGGTACGCTTCAGCTTTATCACTACCGCGCGCTTGCCCAGGAAGTGTATCGCGTGCCAGTGCTTCTGGTGATGTCGCTGGTGAGCAAATCCTACATACTCGACCTGACCCCAGGTCAAAGCTTTATAGAGTTTTTCCTGAAGCAAGGCTATGACGTGTATCTAATCGATTGGGGCATTCCCCGCCCTGAGGATCGCGTCCTGCGGCTCGAAGATTACATACTCGATTTCATGCCTGACTGCATCGAGCGAATCCTCGCCGATAGTGGTGAGCCCGACCTTTCTCTCATTGGCTATTGCATGGGCGGCATGCTGGCGATTATGTATTCGGCTCTATACCCACATCTCCCATTGAAAAACCTCATTTGCCTGACCACTCCGATAAACTTCGACGGCATGGGGTTGACTCGTCAATGGACCGACAAGCGCTACTTCGACGTCGACCGAATCGTCGATACCTTGGGTAATGTACCTCCCGAGATAATCTCGGCGTCGTTCGAAATGCTGCGGCCGGCGGCGCGTATAGCTCAGCAAATCCGCCTATGGGACAACATGTGGAACGACGACTTCGTGAAGTCGTACCGCATGTTCGACCGCTGGGCCAACGACCAGATCCCGTTTCCCGGCGAGTGCTTTCGCCAAACCACCAAGGAATTGATGTGGGAAAATAAACTCTACAAGAACGATTTCGAGCTTGGCGGACGGCGAGTTGAGATCGCCAATATCAAGGTCCCCTTCCTCAGTGTTATGGCCGAGCACGATCATATCGTTCCATACGAATCGGCCAGGGATCTGGTCAACCTGGTCGGCAGCAGTGACAAACGCGACATAGTACTCAAGGGCGGTCACGTCAGCATGGTAGCCGGTCCAAATGCGAGCCGGCGCCTGTGGCCCGAATTGGACGGCTGGCTTTCGGAGCGATCGATATGAAAAGTGAAGCACTCCGCAAATATCCCCGCGAGGTTCGCCTTGATGGCGCTGCGATGACGCTACGCTATATGACTACCGCCGACCGGGCCGCGGCGCTCGCTTTCGCCCGCGCGCTGCCTGCGCACGATATCCTTTTCCTGCGCCGCGATATCACACAACCCGAAGCGATCGACGTGTGGATGAGCGGTATCGAGCGCGGTCGCATCACTAGCGTTTTGGCTGAGCGCGACGGCGTCGTCCAAGGCTATGCGACGGTCGATCGCGGCGAACTCTCATGGTCGCCGCACGTCGCCGAGCTACGTGTATTGGTCTCCGCCGACATGCGCGGCAAGGGCCTCGGTCGAGTACTCACTCAGGAGGCGTTCGCGATCGCACTAGGTCTCGGCATCGAAAAGATAATCGCGCAGATGACGGTCGATCAGAAAGGTGCGATCTCGGTTTTTCAGGGTATGGGATTTCGTCCCGAAGCATTATTGCGCGACCACGTCAAAGATCGCGAAGGCCGCAAATACGATCTGCTGATACTCGCGCACGAGGTGGCAAAGTTCCAGGGTCAGATGGATGCGTACGGCATCAGCAAGGCGCTCGAGGATTAAGCCGTCTCGTATCCTTACTGAGTAATCGACATAATAGTCAGTCCGCCAAGTGTATATTCATCCGCCGGGGTTCGGCTCCTTTGCCGATCAACTCGGCTGACGACAAAACGAGCTGTATATTCACGACGCCTCTGCCATCGAGGGAGGAAGCTTACGATGCCTTTGCTCTACGAGAAGCAGGACCACATCGGAATTTTGACTTTGAGCCGGCCGGAAGCCCGCAACGCCTGGTGCAATGAATTCACGGAAGGTCTGCAGGAGCGCCTGCCGGATTTAGAAGACGACCGCGACATCCGCTGCGTGATCCTGACCGGTGACGATAACGGTCACGCCTTCAGCGCTGGTGCCGATTTGAAAAATCCGCGGACTCATACGCAAAGCTCGATCGCGAACTTTATCGAAGGGATTCCGAGCCGTCGGCGCCTTAGCCCGATTAGCATGCTGGCGGATTTCGCCAAGCCGATCGTCGCGGCAGTCAACGGTTATGCGGTGGGAATCGGCTGTATCACCACTTTCTGCTGCGATCTGATCGTCGCATCGGAGCTTGCTGAATGGCGCCTGCCGCAGGTCGCTCTCGGGATTATGCCGGCCCAGGCCGGGGCCTTGCGAGCCGCGCGTCTGATCGGCAAGGGGATGGCGATGCGGTTGACGCTGGGGTTTCCGTTGCTCGCCTCAGAAGCCTATCGCATCGGCCTCGCGCAATGGCTCGTTCCCCATTCCGATCTGATGCCGCAAGCGATGAAGGTCGCTGAACATATAGCATCGCTATCGCCGCTGGCCGCTCGCGTCGCTAAGGAGTCGCTCAATTCAGGTCTCAACGTTCCGCTCAACGATGCCGCTCATGCCGATCTCTATCGCTTCATGGCGCTGGAGCTTACTGAGGACAAAAGCGAAGGCCATCGCGCATGGCGTGAACGGCGCAAGCCGAAATTCACCGGCCGTTGAGTAGTCACTCATGTTGAGGCCTTTGCGATGGCTCACGATTGACTATTCGCCTCGTCCGGAAGAGCGCTCGTTTCTGCAGCGCGCACAACTGCGCGAAGAACGAAAGGTCGCGGTTACGGTTGCAGTCCCGAGCGATCGTGAAAGTGAAGCGATCTTCGGCGTCCGACTCGCGCGCCACGGCTTGCAGGCGGTTTGGCTCGAAGTAGCGAACAACGGCGACGAGCCACTATGGCTGGACCGGGTTCTAGTCGATCCCAACTACTTCACTCCGCTGGAAATCGCTAACCTGGTACGCTTCGCCATCGGTAAACGGTTGCTGGCCTTCGGACTGCTCGGATGGCTTTTTCTGCCACTGCTGCCACTTCTGCCGCTGAAGCTCTGGGGGGCGCGCAGCGCTAATCGAAAGCTGAAAGAACTCTTCCACGATGCGGGCTTCCCAACTGGGATAATCCTGGTCGGAGCCCGCGCGAGCGGCTTTCTCTTCACCTCCTTGGATGAAGCAGTGAAGCGAATCGACATCCGCCTGTTGGGCCGCACTCGACCCTTGGACTTCCCATTTGTCGTAGAGGTGCCCGGCCTGAAGGTGTCATATCCGTCCACTGAGACCGCGTCGGATAGTAGTGCGGAAGAACTCGACGAAGCGTCGTTCCAGTCTTGGCTCGAACGGCAACCTCGCGCCACCGGTAACGCGCGCGGCACCATTGAGGGTGATCCGCTCAACCTTGTTATAGTTGGCGACCGTGCAAGTATCCTGGAGTCCCTTAAGGCTTGGGACGAGACCGAATCGCTAACCGTCGGCACCGCATGGAAGACGGCTAAGGCCTTTCTCCTGGAGTCGCAATATCGTTACTCGCCGGTGAGTCCGCTCTACCTCAGCGGACGTCAGCAGGAGGTCGCATTGCAACGCGCGCGCTTGAGTCTTAATCAGCGCCTTCATTTGCGCTTATGGAGTACCAACGTGCGGATGGGAGGGCAGCCGGTGTGGATTGGTCAAGTGAGTCGCGATATCGGCGTGCGCTTGACGCTGAAGACCTGGAATCTCACGACGCATCAAATCGATCCGGACGTCGATGAAGCGCGCAATTACGTACTCGATAATTTGCTGCTAAGCGGCCATGTCGCCCGCCTTGGCTTCGTCTCCGGAGTGGAGGCCGCGCCGACAAATATGCCGCGTCGCAACCTTACCGGCGATCCTTACTTCACCGATGGGCTGAGGGCAGTTACGATCCTCAGTGCCGAGCCCGCTTCGCCTTCCGCCCTGTCATGGTCGATTGGTGCATCACGAGATTGAGATGAGAGCCTGCGTGGCTCAACTCGGCGTTACAGAATCTAGTAGCCGCTTAGAAAACCTTCGATCGACTGATACGACTCCTCGGGCTGCTCGAGCCAGAAGCAATGTCCGGCCGGTTCGAGCAAAACCAGTTTGGCATTGCCGATCTGATCCGCGAGCAGTTGCGAGTTTTTCCACGAAATCAACGCGTCGTCATTGCCCGTGATCACTAACGTAGGACACTTGATCTGCGCCAGTCGCTCAAAGACGTCGTGCCGCATCGCTGCCTTCAGACGGCTTTCCAATGCGACCGGATCGAGCGGCCGCTGACGCCGCGCTTCGATCATCGCGGGAACGATCTCCGGATGGCGATCCAGATAGCCCTTGGTGAATGCGGCTTCGGCCAACGCGCGGCCGCGATCCTCGCTCGACATCGGCTTGGCGGAGTAGGCGGCAGTGAATGAGTCACCGCCGATTTTGACCGCTTTCGAGCCGCCCGGGGTGGTACATCCGAGCACCAGTGCGCGCACTCGCTTTGGATGGCGCAGCGCAAATTCCAACGCGATCATCCCGCCCATCGAAACGCCCACGATGTGCGCGGACTCGAAGCCGACGTGATCCATCAATGCCGCCGTATCGTCTGCAAGTTGCGCGATGCTGTAGTCGCCGCGCGGCTTCTCGCTCAGCCCGGACCCGCGCTGGTCGAAAGTTAGCACCCGGTAATCGCGCGCGAACGACGGCGCAAAACCATTGAACATCGACTGATCGCCTTGTGCGCCATGGATCAGGACGAGCGGCACGCCCGCGCCGCGCAGTTCGTAGGCCGTCTCGACACCATTTATCCGCGCTTTTTCCATTTCACTCTCCTGTTGGCCGTCGGCACTCACGCGATTCATCGTTGCTTAACACCGCGTGGGTCCAAGCGCCAGTTCCCCTAACACTATCGACGATTCCGGGAGTAAACTTGCGCTGCATTAGAAACCGTTTTTGGAAACGGATAGGAGAACGAAATGGACATCGGACTGATGCATGTCACGCCGAATAGTACGGCCGATCCGGCCAAGGTGGCCAGGCGCGCGGAAGAATTGGGCTTTGAATCCTACTGGGTTGGTGATCATACGATTGTTCCGGTGCATTCGACCCTCCCGTATCCGGGCGCCAAGCACGACGGTGAGGAACCGTTTTATGTATCGCAATTGCCCGACCCCTTCATTGCTTTAGCTCGCGCCGGAGCGACTACCAGCCGGATCAAACTGGGCACCGGTATCTGCCTCGTGCCCGAGCGCAATCCGATCTTGACCGCGAAGCAGGTGGCGACGCTCGATGACGCCTGCGGCGGTCGGTTCTTGTTCGGCATCGGCGCAGGCTGGAACCGTGAGGAATCGACGATACTCGGCGGCGACTTCGATCATCGCTGGAGCCAGATCAAAGACTACGTCGCCGCGATGAAAGTCTTGTGGCGGGACGAGCTTTCCGAGTATCACGGCCGCTATGTCGATTTCCCGCAGGTCAAATGCTTCCCGAAGCCGGCCCGCAAACCTCATCCGCCGGTATTGATCGGCAGCTTCAGCAGTCCCCATGCGTTGAAGCGGGTCGCCGAATGGGGCGACGGCTGGATTCCAGTGGTAAGCACCGTCGAGCAATTCGCAGCTGGTGTGACCGAGGTCAAGGCGCTGGCCAAAGCGGCCCGACGCAATCCCGATGGGTTCGACTTTACCGTGTTCGCCTTGGAGCAGCAGTGGCGCGCCAAGCCGGAACTTAAAGCGCTGCAGCAGGCCGGTGCCAATCGAGTAATATTGTGGTTACTGCGACATGACCTGAAAAGCATCATGGACGAGTTGGAACAACTCGCGCGAAAAGTCCTCGACTAAAGAGCCCTCGCCAAGCGAATAGTCGATTCAATTCGGTGGCATTCCACATTGACCATCGCTAGAAGAAGAGAAAGCGGCGACTGAGTTATCAGCGGTCAGAGAATAGGGAGGCGCTATCGTGAAGTTTGGGCTATTAACTCTCTTCGATCACTACCCCGAAGATTGTTCCGAACAGCAATACTATAAAAACTTCTTCGAGGAAGTGAATTACGCCGAAGAGCTGGGATTCGATTCGATCTGGCTCGGCGAGCACCACTTTTGCCGCTACATCTGTCCCGCGCCGCAGATCATCGCTGGGGCAGTTGCGCAGCGCACGAAGAAAATGCGCATCGGGACCTCTATCGCCTTGCTGCCGCATCACGATCCGATCCGTCTCGCCGAGGACTATGCTCTGGTCGACCTCTTGAGCGACGGCCGCGTGGACTTTGGCGTAGGACGCGGATTTATCAAGGCCACCTACGACGGCTTCAACCAGTCGATGGATGAAAGTCGGGGGCGGTTCAATGAATGCCTGGAGATGATCGAGGGCGCATGGCGGCAGGAGGATTTCTCCTATGACGGGCAGTTCTACAAGGCCAATCATGTGACTATCCTGCCGCGCCCGCTGCAAAAATCCGGCCCGCCCATTTTCATGGCCGCCGCACTATCCGAGGAGTCTTTCGTTGCCGCCGGTAAGAAAGGCCACTCGATTATGCTGGCGCCCTTTTTTCAATCGCGCGAACGGCTCAAGAGGAATGTCCAGCTCTACCGGGATACGCTGCGCGCGTCGGGATTCTCCCTGGACAGCGTCGATATCGTCGCGGGATACCATACCTTTGTGGATGAGACTCCCGCGCTGGCTCGCCGCAAGTGGGAAGACCATTACATGCGCTATCTCCATTTCGTCGGCGGACTGGTCAATCCGACTGAGTATTCGGACAAGCAGTACGGATCATGGCGCCAATCGACCGCCGCCCTGCAGAAAGTATCGTTCGATCAGATGTACCCGGATCAGGTGTTGTGCGGAGACCCGTCGCAATGCGTCGAGCGCGTCGCCCTGCTCGCCGAGGAATACGGCGTTACCCACTTCTGGGTTTACATGGACCTCGGCGGCCTCGCCCAGCGCGAAGTGCTGTCCTCGATGGAGCGCTTCGCAACGCGGGTAATGCCGAAATTTCGTTGAGCCCCGCTGAGCGGTTGATTCGTCCTTCGAATCAACCACTCAGCCGCCTCGCGTGCTGACTCGTCCGGCGAATTTCCAGTATCTGGTCGCCGTCAGTACTCGCCGAGCGCCCATGCCTTGATCAGATGATGCGCGATTGCGATCGGTGGCGGCACCTGGATGCCGTCCCTGCGTTTGCCGGCGATCAACTCGCGCGCGACGTCGCGCTCCAGCCAGCGCAGCTCGGCGATTTCATTTTCATCGGGTTTGACCTCGCGGCTCACGGCCTTGGCGAAGCACCCGATCATCAAAGACGACGGAAAAGGCCATGGCTGTGTGGCGTAGTAAGTGACATCTGTAACCTTGACCGAGGCTTCCTCGGTCAGCTCGCGCCGTACCGCCTCCTCGATCGTTTCGCCGGGCTCGACGAAGCCTGCCAGTGCGGAGAACATGCCGCGCGGAAACTGCTTGCCGCGTCCAATCAGGCACGCCTCGCCGTCGGTCGCGAGCATGATTACGACTGGATCAACCCGCGGGAAATGCTCTGAGTTACAGTTCTCGCAGAGCCGCCTGTAACCTGCGTCCACCAGCTTCGTCGGCGTTCCGCAGCGCGGACAGAAGCCGTGCCGTTGATGCCAATCGATCATCGCCTTGGCTTGCGCGATGATCGCCGCGTCCTTGGCCGACACCGTTTGCGCGGCCGCGCGCGCCTCGCGGAAATACCCGAGTCCGGCCAGCGGACCTTCCTTTGCGGGATCGGCTGCGGTAGAAACATCGAGCGCGAAAACCGCCCGATCTCCGTCCAGGCCTAAAAAGATGCACGGCGCACCATCCGCCGCGAGCACGTCCGCGATGCCGGGTTGCAGCAGGCTCAGCGCTGCCGCCGCATCCGCGTCATCGGCATCATGGAGAAACGGTTGCAGCCGCCAGAAGGGAAGAATGAGCGAGGACGGGTCGCGCCGCCTGGCTTCAATCCAGGCCGCATCGGTGCGCAGCTCGCTCGCTCGATTGAGGGGATTACCGGCAAAGGGAATCATTCAGTATCTCCAAAACAGCTTCGTGAAAGGTGGCACGAAATTCACCTCGCACCAAGAGGTACAAAAGGCACATAGGCGCATCCTTAAATCACGAAAATATCGAGAGCTTGATCGCGTCGACCGAGGGACCCCCTCACGATAGTCGCACTGCCGGGCAGTCGCGCAAGGGCGAAAAGTTTCCCCACAAAAAGTAGACGAAGATGTTTCACGTGAAACATTTTCGCCTAAAAAGCGAAACTGCCTCGTCTATGAGATGCAGCGGCCGCCCGTGCGCAGCGCCGAGTTGGCCTCTGAGCTTCGACTGTCCTCACAGCACGCGGGTCTCGATCGATTTCGGACGTTGGCGCCAAAGGTCAATCGACATTCGGACGCGCCGAGGGCCGACGTCGGCGATCGATCATCGGCTCGACGCCGCCCGCTGGCGTGAAGGTCTACTGAAGAGTGATTATCGCGCCTCCGTTGAGCGGTACGATTCCGCAACCGTTACTCATCGCAGATGCGGCGTATTGCGGACTCGCTGCCGTGCCTGAGGTCGTAAAGGTCGATTGGCACGGCGTTCCTGCACGCGTCGCATTCAGCATATAGGTGCCACCGATCGGCAGGCCCGCGGCGACGAACTGGATGTCCTGGATAACAGGATACACCACCTGGTTGGTGATATTGACCATCGCCGGCTTCATCCCATTGTTATTGATCTGAAAGCTGGCGAGGTTCGGCGTGATCACGACGCCAGACCACGGTGGATTGCTTCCCGTAGGTTGGCCCGCCGAGCAATCCGGAGTCGGGACCGGATCGGCATAGGGGATATTGTCGGTGCCGATCTTGATCGTCGGGACTACCGCAGTCGATCCGACCGCAAGCATGTTCTCGGCCGCCGGCGTCGGTTGCGGCGCCGGAACCACCGCATTCTGATAAGGGTCGGTGCAGGTCGAGGGTCCGGGATGGTAATTCGCCGACTGCTTCACGCGCACGCGGTACTCGCCGCATCCCTCGTTCGGACAACTGTAATAGGTTTCCCCGAAGCCGAAACCGTCTTTGGTCTGATCGGGATTGGGACACGGGTTGAAGGTCGAACAGGTACAGTCAGCGGGACTCTGGTATTGCCCGGCCGGACAGGAGGTCATGCATGAATCAACATGGTTGGACGCCGCGCAATCACCTACCGGCGACGGGCCTTCGGCGTTGAAGGTCTTTTGCGCGAGGTACAGATATAGCCATCCGGTATCCTTGTTGTAGCAATACTTGTCGGCGGTCGGACCCGCACCGGCAAGTGCCGAGCAATCAACTGCTTCCAGCGGCTTCTTAACGTACTTGCACATGCCATTGGTCAGCACGCCGTCCGGATCGCACATTCCGGTGGACGGATTCGGCGGCACCAGCGCACCGGAGGGACACGCCTGAATATAATCCTTGTTCGGTTCCTTATTAATCTGCTCGTCGAGGTTGTGGCACTTGTTCACGTTCCAGTACTTGTTCAATTCAGGATCGGTCAAGGTCGATCCACCGAGGCCGCCGCCCCAGGAGCGGTAGCCCCGTTCGACCTCGAAATCAGTATCCTTGAGCGTAGCGCCTTTGTTGTTGGCCGCGGTCCCATAGCAGATTCCGAGGCGCACAAAGAACGGCTTCGGCGAATGGCTACCGGGCACGCGCGCAACCCGCGCATCGGTGAGTCCGATGTCGACAATGTGGGGGATGCCGGCTAAGGCAGGCGGATCGCCCGGCGCCTGCTTGGGCTGCGGATCATTGGGATCCGCACCCGGAGGGGCTTTCGCGGGTATCGAAATGGTATAGCCATAGCCGCTGGTAATCTTGGGTTCCCAAATGCCCAAACCATTGCGGCCGTATAGGAATTCAGTCTGATGCTCGTTGTTGAAGGTTGCGTCGTTGGCGAACTTGATCCATTGGAAGTGAAACGCTGGGTCTAACGGATTCTTTCGCTTCGGATAGGGCCATTGCGCCTCCAGTTCCAGCGAGCCGATGTCGCCGGGCGAGATCAGCGATGAGGGCCGGCCTTCGAGCGCCTGATTCTGGGCGCCGGTCGAATGACATTCGGCGACAGCATTCGACGCCGCGTTGAACGGCAGGTCATTCAGCGATACCGGAAAGATATCGTCGGGCTGCGGAGTACCGAGAATCGAATAGCCGGTGAGCGAGCCGTCGCGATCCACGATCGCGGTGTTCTTGTCGCCGTCGTTGAACTTCGCGAAATTGACGAGGTCGGTAAAAATCTGATGACGCAGATCGACGTTCTCGAATATCAGGTGATCGAACGTAGTCGAGACCGGATAGCTGCTTTGATTCGAGTTGAACCATCCGATCGCGGCATCGCCTTCATACTTACTAGCGTGCTGGCCCATCCGGCCGCTGCTGATATACCAGTTGAGATAGGTTTGATCCGCGGCAGTGAGATAAGGCGCAGTCGGACGATTGAGGTTGGCGATAAAATTCACGAACCGGTCGTTGAAGATTCGCGCAGGCCCATCGTAGGTATAGTAGCCGGCCATGTTCCACTCGGGCGGCGGATAGCCCTGATTGATAATGTCGTTGGCGTCGGAGTTGTTATCGATGCAGCCGAAGCGGCCGCCAGTGTTGTATTTGGTGCCAGGGCCGGCGACTCCCGGATATGGGCATGGTCCGAAGCGGTCGACGTTGTTGAGACTGATGCCAACGAAGGTCGAACCGGAAACCAGCCCCCAGTCCCCGGGTGAGGCGCCGTCGAAGCCGCCCGCCGTGACCAGCGCGGCGCTGTCGCGATTCATCGCGAAGCGCGCGTTCTTGATCGAAAACCAATTCGGCCGCAGCCATAGGCCGCGATTACGATTGCGCGTCGCCGTGATGCCATCGAAAGTCGAGACCACCGAGACCTTGGCCAGCTGACCGCCGACAGTCGGCAGAAGTTGATCGGAGACTATGCCGAATTCGCCCTCGCCATAAACGCCGGACTCGCACCCATGCACGCGGTTGTCGCTGAATGACACTGATTGGAGCTTCGCCCAGTAGTCCTGTTTCGGATCACTTTGCTTGTTCTTCAAGCGAGGCAACGCGGCACCGGGTGGAACATACCAATAGCCCTTGCCGTCGCCCTGGCATCCACCGATGGAGTTACCAACCAATCGCGTCGCGGGATTGGTCAGCCAGAATCCGCTCGCCGGTTCAAAATAGATCTGCTTGGGCTTACACGGCGGCGGGTTCTTGAGAATGATCGAGCCCGGAAGATTCGGATCCGGCTCAAAGCATGAGCCGTGAGTAGGAGCCTCATGGTTGTCGCGATTGGGGACCATTAAGCCGTCGTAGCCGATCGTGCTGGCGAGGTTGTCGCCGACCCACCAGTAGTTGTTGATCAATTGTGTGCGTTCGGCAGCGCGCTGGGCAGGATTCGAGTCCCAGCCGTCGATGTTGAAGCTGTTACTCATCGCGCCTAGCCCAAGGTTGTATTGGAAGGTTACGTTTTCCTCGTTGCCGGTCTCCTCGTAAAAGAGATGTCCGACGGCGCGCGCGCACACGAGATTCTGAATCACGAGGTTGCGACTGGGAGTGGCCGCCGTCTCGTGCACCGTTACGCACTTGTTGAAACTGTGATGGATGCTGTCGGCGTTGATCAGAGCGATCTGATTCGAGTCGAGCACGCCATCCATGTGGAAATGGATCGGGTAACTGCCCAACTGATCCTTACCGAACTTTTCGAGCTCGACGCCCTGGATTGAAGCCTCGACAAATTTCTCGCGGATTATGATCTCGCCGCCCCGATGGATCTCCTTTAGCTTATTCTGGTCGATCGCCGCGGTGAGCTTGATATTGCGGCTGATGAGTCCGACTTCCGCGCGTTCATCGACGCCCCAGTTGGTTGCCTTGGTCGCGCCGAAATTTGCGGATGACGGAACGCCCGGATCGGCGCCGCCAAAATGGTAGTAGGCGAGAGAATTGGACAGCGTCAGGAGGCTGCCGCCCGAGCCGTCCGGCTGCGGATCGCTCGCGAGCTGGACGAACTCGGATTCGAACGGGCTGAAGCTCGTGGTCCCGACGACGATCCAGTCGCCAGTCTTCCAATCAACGCTATCGGCGACGTCGAGCGTCTTGGCATCGGCGGCGGTAACTGGGTTGGCCACGCCGTTGGCCGCGCTGAAGACGTTCGGATCGCCGGCTGACTGCTTGAGGAAGCTCCAACTCGCATGGACCATGTCGTGGCGCGCAGAACCGGCCGCGGGTGCGCCCTCGTAGCCAAAGAGCCTGAGACTTCCCTTGCCGCAAACCTCGATCCCCTTGTCGAAATGGGGATCCGGGCACGGTGGCATCATCGATGGGGGGCGACCGAGGTTAGCCGGAATCGAGTCATCGAAGAGAATCGTCAAATGGTTATTGTGGTCGCTTTTGCCAATTTCCGCCCCTGGTCGGCCAGCTTCGAACAATCCCACGACGATAATCGCGCCAGCTTCAAGCGACATCGGTTGTCCATTGAAGTCCGAGTCGCGTACGCATAGCGCGCTGTTAGCGTCGATCTTTATTGTGCGGAACCCCTTGGGCCCGGTCAGCGACTGATCGAGATACGCGTTTTTGCAACTGGCCGAACCAATCGTGACGTCGCCTTGGGCGTCCTTCGGGCAGGTTGAGAGGGCGGTCAGCGCAGTCGTCGTACAATCGGCGGCGCGCACACAGTTCGGAACCGCGACAGCGGCGATAAATGCCAGGACCGTCAACGCAATCTTGGATAGGGATCGGCGAAATAGAAAAGCACTAAGGCGCAGGGAATTCGTCATACGAATAGATCACCTGTGTATTGGAAAATAGAAACCAGATTGTGTCTCGAATTGCGGTTAAGACTGACAAAAGAGCTGTTCTGTTGCAATAATCTGGCTAGAGATTGAGAATGATTTCGAAAATAAAAAATCGGAAGACGAGCAAAGCTACACTCGGGGCGTTGCACGTCGATACCGATGTGACGGATTATGGCGAGAGTTCCGACCAAGAGAATCAAAGGAGCAACCTAATGCCGGCGGAAAAATTCTTTGCTGACAGCGCAGCCGAAGTCGGTCTCAATCCGGACAAGGTACAGGCGCTGATGGACCGCGCGGAGCGCGAAGTAAGAGAGGGTGTGCTGCCGGCGTGTCAGGTAGCGATCGCGCGCAAGGGCAAAATTGCGGCGATGAAGACCTTTGGCAGCGCAGTACAAGGCGGCGCCGAAAAACCGGCAACTGACGACACCGTATTCGTTGCGATGTCGGCGACCAAGGCGATCACATCGTCGGCATTGTGGCTGCTCATCCAGGAAGGAAAAATCAGTCCCGCCGACAAGATCGTCAAGTACGTACCGGAGTATGGGACTAAGGGTAAGGAAGCGACCACGATCGAGCAGTTGTTGATTCATACGGCGGGGATTCCAACGGCGCCGGGGTCGTTCAAGGACTGGGGTGATCACAAGCGGAGGCTCGAGCGTTTCGCGCAATGGCGGCCGGTAAATCCGCCGGGCGAGAAGTTCTTCTATCATATCCACGCCAACTACTGGCCGATCGCCGAGGCGATCGAGCGCATCACGGGAAAATCGATCGGGCAGTTTGTGCGTGAACGAATCGCTGAGCCGCTCGGCATACCCGATTTGCGGCTCGGGCTGCCGCGGGCGATTCAACCGCGGATGGCCGACGTGAACATGGGTCGGTGAAGCAGCTAAGGACGAAGAGTATCAGAAGCTCGGGGTGACGCCGCCGCGCGCCGGTCTTGGCTCGATCAATGAAGACGCGGTGCTCGAAATGAACGATCCAGCGATGCGCGAGACAGATTTTCCAGCGGGTGGGTTGATGACCACGGCAGCCGATATTGCGCTGTTCTACCAGGCGCTGCTCAATGACGGAAAGGCGCACGACGGCACACGCATCTGGCAATCGGAGATGTTGCGAGAGGCGCAGCGCATCCGCAGTGGCAGCTTGATCGATCCGGCGCGCGGCATCACGGCGAATCGCGCTCTTGGAATTGTGATCGCTGGCGGCGACGGCAAGGCGAATCTGCGCGGTTTCGGGCGAACCAATTCAGCGGAAGCATTCGGTCATCCGGGCTTTGGCGGGCAAATCGGATGGGCGGATCCGGCGACCGGGATTTCCTTTTCCTATTTGACGAACGGCTACGACCGGAATGATTTGAGAGAAGGCCGTAGGGGCGTTGCGGTGTGCAGCCTCGCGGGTGCATGCGCGGGAGTAGTGCGGAGCCTCGCAACGGCCGAGACGTAACGGCGGCGTGCCAGGGCCGTTGCCGTTACGTAACTGTCAGGGAACCTCGGCAGAAGCGGGGGGTGTCATTCTGAGCTGGCGTGGGATCCGGAAAAACTCTCCGGATGCGGGACCCATTCGCTACAGCAGCTTTCGAGCAGCCCAACAGTCAGTCTTGACTCGATTTTTTGGACTGCTCGGGGGACAAAAATGCACCTTGTGCAGAGGTTCCCGAGAGCTGGTGGGACCACTCAGGGGCGCGCGATCTCGCGTTCGAGACGGTCGCTCAGGATCTTGGCGACGTTCAAGAAAATCTTGGCGCCGATACGCGGGTAGCGGCGCTGCATGCGAGTAAGAAAGCGCTCGTTTACGACCAGCACCTCCACTTCCTCGGCCGCAACGACGTCGGCGGTGCGCACGTGATGACGAATCAGGCCCATCTCACCGAACACGTCACCCCGACCCAGTTCCCGCACCACCCGTGACTGACCATTGACGCTAACGCGAACCTCGGCCTTGCCGCCGATGATCACGAACATCTCATTGCCGAGTTCACCCTGGCTCACAATCGGCTGTCCGTTCGGAAATACCTTAAGCTCACCCATCAGAGTCACGATCTTCGCCTGTGCAGGACGGAGACCTTCGAAGAGTCCTATGGTCTTATCCGGATCCTTGCCTAACTTAAGGTAAAGGAGATCCCACAAGGTGATGATTCGGGTGGTGGCCAAAAGCGCTGGCAGCAGTACGAGATCATTCACGAATGCAACAACAACGGTAAGAGCAGTGAGGAAGCCGAATTTCTGAATCGGCACGAAGCTCGAGAAAAGCAGGACCATAAAGCCAAGACCTAGTGCAGCAGATGCATAGATAATGGGCTTCCCAACAGTTGAGATAGTCTGAAATATTGCCTTTTCCTGATCGTGCGTCGTGCGGATTTCATCGCTGAGGCGAGCAAGGTAGCGAACGGCATCTTCCACCGCGATCCCAATGGCGATCGAAGCGATGATGCTTGTTCCCATATTCAAGGTGATACCTGTCATACCCATGACACCGAAGAGAATCAGTATCGCCAGAATATTCGGTAGCAGGGAGAGTAGCCCCACCTTCACTGAGAGAAACAACAGCGAGAGAACGACGAAGATTACTACCAGAGCGATTCCCAGACTGATGATTTGGCCGCGGATGATATCGTCGCTAGCTTCGTTGAGGATAATCAGGCTTCCGGTGGGACGGACCGTGACTTCAGGGGGAAAGTGCGACTTACCGTAGGTGCGAACGGCGGCAGCGGTGCGCACTATATCACTGGAACTGTCAAGACGGGTGCGTACTATTATACGAGCGATCGAGGAATCGGTGCTCAAGACGTTTGAAAAGGAATTTGAGGCACCTTGCCGTTGCTGGATCATGCCGATAAATTGCATCACTCCAACGAACTGGTCCGGACGCTGCCAAAGGGTTGTCAAGGAGCCGGTGTTGGGCGCCAGTGTTGCTGCTGCTGCGGGCGCTCCAGTTGCCGTTCCCGCTTGACCGCTTTGGAGCGAGCGGTCTAGTAGTTCACAGTAGTTAACTATCGACAAAGTCTGATCGATGCCGGGCAAGCCGGTAAGGTAAGTTTGCAGGCCTTTGATCCGCTGGAGCAGATCGAAATTCATCACTCCGCCTTTTTTGCCGGCGTTAACTATTATGTCGAAGTTCTGGGTACCTCCGATCTTCTCACCGATAGTCTCATTGGCGAGGCGCACGGGTGAATTTGGCTTGAAGAATTGGATTACATTGGCATCCGCACGAATGCGAGAAATTCCAAATAGACAGGGAACAACGATTAGTGCGGCCACCAACATGATTGGAACCCGGTATTCACGATCAACCCGGCCCACTCTTGCGAGCAACTCGGCTAAGCCGCCAGCATCCTTGCGCGCGGACTTACTTCGAGGCAGGGGCAAGAGGACAAGGACGGCGGGCATCAACGAGAGCACTACAACTGTCAGACACGCAAAGCCTACGGCGGCATAGAGGCCGAGCGCGCGGATGGTTGCGATACGGCTGACGAGCAATGCGGCGAAGCCAACCACCGTCGTCAGAGCGGCGACTATAACAGGGACGGTCACAAGCGCGAGCGCCCTCTCGACAACCTCCCTGGTGGTTCCTCCTTTCTGAACTTCATCTTCATATTGAGCGATGATATAAATCGAATAAGTGCTGCCAATCACGATTAACAGAGAAGGCAGCACGAGCGTCCCAATGGTGATGGACTCACCGACGAGGACCATGATGCCCATGGTCCATACCACTCCGCATAGAACGGAGACGAGTGGCAGTATCACTCCGCGAATGTTGCGGAAGCAGAAGCCGAGAACCACCATGATCACTGTTAAGCTCAGGGGCGTGAACGTTCGCAAATCTCTTTTCATCAGCCGGAGCGAGTTGACCGTTATATGTTGCATCCCGGTGATATAGATTTTCTCCGGTCCCTGCTCCTTCGCAGCAATCTCCTCAAGGCGATCATCCCGGGCATTCTGAGCGGATTCGTCATTGGCACTTCCCGACTTGAAAACGATGAGAATCGCCGCTCCCTTGCCGTCTTTTGAAACCACATTCAGATAAATTGGATTCTCGGCCACCTTATGCTTGAGCGCCGCAAGGACCGTTGGGTCGGTGGGGATTCGATCGATCAACAACGGTGGATTGGTGACATCGGTGATCGGGTCGATCACGTTGGTGAGACTTTGTACGCTTTCCACGCTGTCGACCTTCTGCACCTCCGACGTGATTCGTCTGATCTTTTCGAGCGTGGCCGGTGTGTACACGTCGTCGGCCACCAGTCCGATCACGCCGGTGTCGTCGCTGCCGAAAAGCTTTCGTACCTCTTCGTAGTATCGCTTGTTGGGATCGTTCTGGTCGTAAAGGTTTTCGACGGAACTGTTGATGTGGAAGTGCGCGGCGTGATAGCCGAGAAAAATTGTGATCAGAACAGCGACCAATATGATTAGCATTGGGCGCTCAACGACCAGATCATTGAATCGCTTCACGACTCAACCTGGATGCAATATGCCGAGTGAAGCGTTGCGATTACTTCCATCTTCGTCGCACCAAATGTTTGAAAACGCAGATTGCGTAGTAGACCACTAGCCTTTACGCAGTACCGGCAGGACTTCGGTGGCGAAACGCTTCAACGAGCGCATCGCGAGCTTAGGATCCAGACCCGGCTGCTGCATGAACATCGCAAGTTCGGTCATTGGAGTTTTTGCGACCAGCTCTTTCAATTGGTCGATCACGCGTTCCGGCGGACCGATTATTGAGCTCCTTCGCAGCTCCTTAGCATCGGGTCGATAACCGCCAACGTTCCCGATACCACCTTCGCCGAGCCATTTTCCGTACAGCTTCATCTGGTACATCAAGCCGGGTGCGATTTCTTCCCACGCCTGATCCTCACTATCGGAGACATACACCTGGCGCGTGTTGACGACGCTGTAAGCGGACGGAATCTTGCCCAATTCGCGCAACGCTTCGTGATACTTGCTGATTTCGGCGGCGCCGAGATTGCAGGCGAATCCCAAGTCGAGTTTCGCGCTACGCTTGATCGATTCCGGGGTCATCCCACCCCATAACAACTCGGGCCCCTTTTGGCTGATCGGCCTCGGCAGTACGCGAGCGTCCTTGAAGTTGAAATACTTACCCGCAAAGCTGAAACGCTCGCCGGTCCACGCGCGCTTCATGATTTCAATTCCCTCGAGCGTTCGCCCGAGCCGCTCCTTGATCGGTACCTGGAAAACGTCAAACTCTTCGCGGCGATACCCGACGCCAATGCCGAGGCGGAGCCGGCCATTCGAAAGGACGTCGATCAAGGCGGCATCCTCGGCGAGGCGAAGCGGATGATAGAATGGTCCGAGCAGCACGAAGCTGCCGACCGTCAGGCGTCTCGTGCGCGCCGCCATCGCGGCCAGCATGGGCACCGTTGACGAGAGATAGCCGTCATCAACGAAGTGATGCTCGGTGGTCCATACGGAATCGAAACCGGCTTGATCGAGATACTCGATCTGCTCGAACATTGAAGCATAGAAATCCGCATCACTGATTTTGGATAGCTCGGGTGGATTGCGGAATGACAGTAAATAGCCGAATTTGATCACAAAGGTTCTCCCTAATTTTGCCCCGAGCGCGCTTTTTTGGATATAGGTGTTGTCTTGACCTTTCGTAACACTGCCACCACCGTTAATCTATAGGGCCGCTTTCGACGCACGAACCAATTTATTTCAGACGACGATGAGAATCCGCAGAGCGCCTGGCGCGCACCCGGCGGTTCTTCAATCGCTAACCCTTGAAGATCGCGTCTTTTGTTGGAACGTGTAGGTTGTAGAAAGTCTTAGCGATCGCGTCGCGATACCGCGCGGTCCGCGAGGCGGTCAGAAAGTTCCGTTGAAGCGATCGGCGTGCATGCGGCCCGATGGGCGAAACTAGCGCGCAATTACCTCAATGAGCTGATCGGTGGTCACACAGCGTGAGCTAAGTAAGCAAATTGATGAGCGTGGACGTAAAGCGGTAGATCCAATCTGGATGCTCCGGCGCGGTCGACGGCCGTGTTCAGGCAATTAGCGCAACTGGGATTCGACGCACATCGTGGCCAGCATTCCGCCGAGTAGGATCTTGCCTTTGCCGGCCGATGGAAACTGGCGCCCCCTGCGGGATTCGAACCCACGGCCCCAGGATTAGGAATCCTGTGCTCTATCCATCTGAGCTAAGGGGGCAACCCAATAAAATCAAGCAGTTTTCAACCGCAAAGTCTACACGATCCACTGTTTGACAGCCAGTCTGACAGCCACGGGAATTCTTCGCCCTAGCTGGCTCCCAGAGCCGCATCGATTTTGTCAGCAGCCTCACGCATAAGATCCGGGACGACATGACTATAGGTTTTCATCGTGAGTCCGATATCGCTGTGACCAAGAATCTCCATCACCGTTCGCGGATGCACGCCTTTCAGCAGCAACAATGACGCAGCGAAATGCCGCGAGTCGTGGAGCCTGATCGTTTGTGTTAGTTGAGCTTTTCTCAAAAGCTTCTTGAACTCCGTATCGAGGCGGCGCGGTTCAATCGGAGTTCCGTTTTTGGCCGTGAAGACGAGTCCGAAGTCCGTCCATCTCGAACCAGCGAGCAAGCGTTCCTCAGCCTGTCGCGCACGATGCCCACGCAACGCCGTAGCAACAATTTCTGGCATTGCGATTGTCCTAATCCCCCGATCGCTTTTCGGACGAACGAAATGCAGTGCGCTTCGCGAACCCTTTCCGTCCACGTACCTCCCACCGCTCCGCTGCAAGGCCTGATTGATATTAATTTCCCGATTCTCAAAATTAACATCCTCCCATCGCAACCCGAGCACCTCGCCACGTCGCAGCCCAAGAGCGAGACCAACCGTAAGGACGGCTTCCATCCGCTCACCCTTCAGCGCACTCAGAAACACCTGAACCTGCTCGCCTGTGAGCGGTCTGATCTCTTTACTTATAACCTTAGGGCAATCAACGAACTCCGCTGCATTCCGTATAACTAGATCCCACCTTACGGCCTGGGCCAATGCTCGGCGCGTGACGAAAAGAGTGATCTGGACAGTGCGCGGACTGAGACCATCCTTCAATTTCGCATTGATCATTGCCTGCACATGTTGCGGTGCTAATTTTGTCAATTGGATGTTTCCAATTGCGGGTTCGATATAAAGCCTGACGTGCTGCGCATATTGTTCAAATGTGAGTGGCCTAACGGAGAATTTTACTGAGTCAATAAGCCATTTATTAAGGAATTGCGCGACGGTTTGACGTTGGAGCGCCACGGGTAGGCCTTTCGCTTTCTCCGCAAGAACCCTACTCAACTGCTCAGCAACTTCCTTGCGGGTCGCACCGTAGAGGCTCTTGCGCTTCCGCTTGCCATTTTCCCACCCGAGATCGATAACCGCGCACCAGCGCCGATCCTGCCTCTGAAAGACCGTTCCTTCATTTTTTCCCCTTCTTTTTGGCATCGTCCTTTCCTCCTTTCGGCCAACGCTTCTTACGCGCTTCGGCCAGTCGCTCGCGAGCAGCTTCTCGATCCTCTTCCGTGGCCTGTTCCCACCTGATCCGCGAAAGCTCGCTGGCCATTTCGGATCGCTCTTTCGACGACACCCGACGCCAGCGCTCACGGGACAAAGCAGCCGCAAGTTCGGATAATTTGCGCGTTGCCTTTCTCACCTGATCCATCTTAGATCCGTTCGTACGTATCTGTCAAGTCACCTAAATCATTAGATCAATTCCTGACTTACGAATCAGAGCAACGCCCGTTGATCGCATCGGCGGGCAAAAACCCAATAATTACGCGCGATATTTGCGACGGCAAAACTATCGCGGGTTTTTTCGCAAACTTCGCTGATCGAAAAATCCTTACATTGCCCCGA